>JAIEOV010000029.1 GCA_019750135.1 Reyranella sp.
CGCGAGAAGCTTTTTGCGCAGCTTCGCCTCGGCTGGAGTCACGAATATGCCGATGTCGGCCGCCCGGTGACAGCGACCCTGGCGGGCGCACCGGCGATGCCGTTCACGACCTGGGGCATCTCCCCGCAGCGCGACGGCGTCGTCATCGGCCTCGGCGCCAACACCGCGATCGCCGACGCGACCTCGGTCTATCTCCGCTACGAGGGCAACATCTCGGGCCAGGACAGCGCCCATGCCATCACCGCCGGCGTGCGCATGACGTGGTGAGCGCTTTGAAGGGGCGCAATCGAGCAGACATGTGCGGAGTGGAGTGAAACAGGATCGGCAGCCTGTGATGTTGGGGATGCTGCCGATCCTGCTTTCAGACCTTCAGTTTGGGGTGTTCCTCGGGAGTGGGAAGGAAACTGAAGGCTGAGGGCACCCTACCGACGGGATTGCCCGCGGTCTGCAGCCAATGGCTTCAGATTGACGGCCATCGCGCGCCCAACGGTCCAATCTGGATCCATTCCGGATGCCCCGGATAAAGCCGCCGAAAATCTATCTTTCGAAGACCAGGCAGGTGGTCGTGGCGTGCGCCAGCAGCTTGCCATTGCAATCGGTCAGCCGGCCTTCGGCCGAGCCGACGCGGCGGCCCATGCTCAGCACCACGCCCTCGCCGCGCACCGGGCCGGTCTCCGGCGTGATCGGCCGCACGAACGCGATCTTGAACTCCAGCGTCGTCGAGCCGACGCCCGCGCCCGTCCGCGTGCGCACCGCGAGCCCCATGCAGCTGTCGAGCAGCGTCGCCGCCAGGCCGCCATGCACCGTGCCTTCGGGATTGAGCTGCTCGGCCGTCGGCACCGCCGTCACCACGACGCGTCCTTCCGATGCCTCGACGATGTCGTAGCCTAAGGTCCGCGCCATGGTGTTCAGGGGAAGCGTGCCGTCGACCAGGCCGCGCACGAACTCGAGGCCAGCCTTGGCGCGCTCCTCGACGGTCGCCGTGCCGTAACGCTTGCCGCCGGCGGCCATCTCAGGTTTCGGCGAAGCGCTTGCCGGTCTGCGAATCGAACAGGTGCAGATGGTCGGGCTCGGCCTTGAAGCGGCGCATCTCGCCCGGCCGGGCGATGACGTGGCCGCCCTGGCGCACCGTCACCAGCTCGCGCGCCGCGCCGAAGCGGCCATGCAGCAGCGTGTCGGCGCCCAGCGGCTCGGCCAGCTCGACCTCGAACTGCAACGGCCCGTCGGCGGCGGGATGCAGATGCTCGGGCCGCACGCCCAGCGCTACCGCCGCGCCGACCGGCGCCGAGGTCGGCCGCGCCAACGGCATGTTGATCGCGCCGCCGGGATTGGTGCCGGCGAGATCGACCGACCTACCGTCCTGTCCGACCTTCGCTGCCAGGAAGTTCATCGCCGGCGAGCCGATGAAGCCCGCCACGAAGACCGAGGCCGGCCGGTCGTAGACGTCCATCGGCGTGCCGATCTGGTCGGCCACGCCGGCATTCATGACGATCAGCCGGTCGGCCAGCGTCATGGCCTCGACCTGGTCATGGGTCACGTAGATCGAGGTGACGCCGAGCTCGCGCTGCAGGCGCTTGATCTCGAGCCGCATCTGCACGCGCAGCTTGGCGTCGAGATTGGAAAGCGGCTCGTCGAACAGGAACACCGCCGGCTCGCGCACGATGGCGCGGCCCATGGCGACGCGCTGGCGCTGGCCGCCCGAGAGCTGGCGCGGCAGGCGCTGCAGGAACGTGCCCAGCTCCAGGATCTTAGCCGCCTTCTGCACGCGGCGCTCGATCTCGTCCTTGACCATGCCCTTGATCTTCAGGCCGTAGGCCATGTTCTGGTACACGCTCATGTGCGGGTAGAGCGCGTAGTTCTGGAACACCATGGCGATGTCGCGGTCCTTGGGTTCCAGCTCGTTGACTACGCGGTCGCCGATCGCCACCTGTCCGCCGGTGATGCGCTCGAGCCCCGCCACCATGCGCAGCAGGGTGGACTTGCCGCAGCCCGACGGGCCGACGATGACGATGAACTCGCCGTCGGCAATCTCCATGTCGATGCCGTGGATGACCTCGACCTTGTTGTCGTAGGTCTTCTTGACGCCGCGCAGATGGACTTGCGCCATGTCCTATTTCTCCGTCTCGACCAGACCGCGCACGAACTGGCGCTGCATGAACACCACGACAAGCACCGGCGGGATCATGGCGAGCATCGCCATGGCCATCAGCAGGTTCCAGCTCGGCACTGCATCGACCACGTTGGCCTGGCGCGAGACGGTCATGACCACGGTGTAGAAATCCTGTTTGGTGGTGATCAGCAGCGGCCAGAGATACTGGTTCCAGCCATAGATGAACTGGATGACGAACAGCGCCGCGATCGAGGTACGGCTCATCGGCAGCAGGATGTCCCAGAAGAAGCGCATCGGCGACGCGCCGTCGACACGGGCGGCCTCCGTGAGCTCGTCGGGGACACTGAGGAAGAACTGCCGGAACAGGAAGGTCGCCGTCGCCGAGGCGATCAGCGGGATGATCAGGCCGGAGTAGGAATCGAGCATGCCGAGGCTGGCGACGACGCCGTAGGTCGGCACGATGCGCACCTCGACCGGCAGCATCAGGGTGACGAAGATCGCCCAGAAGAAGGCCATGCGCAGGGGAAAGCGGAAATAGACGATGGCGAAGGCCGCGATGATCGAGATGGCGATCTTGCCGATCGCCACGCCCATCGCCATCACCAGGCTGTTGGTCAGGGTGATGTATATCGGGACCGTGCCGCGCTTGGCGTTGTAGCCGTCGATCAGCACTTCCTTATAGTTCTCGATCAGGTGAGAGCCCGGCCACAGCGGCACCGGCGAACGCAGCATGGTCGCCTGGTCATGCGTCGAGGCGACGAACGTCATCCATACCGGGAAGGCGATCACCACGAGACCGATGATCAGCACGATATGGCTCAGCCAGGTGACGAAGGGCCGGTTCTCGACCATCAGTAATGCACCCGGCGCTCGATGAAGCGGAACTGCACGAAGGTGAGCGCGATCACCACGATCATCAGGATCACCGACTGCGCCGAGGAGCCGCCCAGGTCCTGGCCGCGGAAGCCGTCGTTGTAGACCTTCCACACCAGGATGTTGGTGGCCTGGCCCGGCCCGCCCTGGGTCAGCGAGCCGATGATGCCGAAGGTGCCGAAGAAGGCGTAGATGATGTTGATCACCAGCAGGAAAAAGCCAGTCGGCGAAAGCAGTGGGAACACGATGTCCCAGAAGCGCCGGCCGGGACCCGCGCCGTCAATGGCGGCCGCCTCGATCAGCGACTTGGGGATCGACTGCAGGCCGGCGAGGAAGAACAGGAAGTTGTAGCTGACCTGGCTCCAGACGGCGGCGAACACCACCAGCAGCAGCGCCTGGTTGCCGTTCATTACGTAATTGAACTCGATGCCGATCTTGGCCAGCAGCCAGGCGACGACGCCGACCGAGGGATTGAACAGGAAGCCCCACAGCACGCCGGCCACCGCCGGCGCCACGGCGTAGGGCCAGACCAGGATCGTCTTGTAGGCCGACGCGCCGCGGATCACGCGGTCCGCCATCACCGCCAGCAGGAGCGAGGCGGCGAGTCCGAGGGTGGCCACCAGCGCGCTGAACACCAGGGTCACCCGCACCGCGGCGAAATAATTCGGATCGTTGAGGAGATGGGCGAAGTTGTCGAACCAGACGAACTTGGTGTTGCCGCCGAAGGCGTCCTCGGTCACCACCGACTGCCAGACCGCTTCGCCCGACGGCCAGAAGAAGAACACGATGGTGATGACGATCTGCGGCGCCACCAGCAGGTAGGGCAGCCATCGCTCATTGAAGGTGACGCGTTTCTCCATCCCCCGGCCAATGTCCCCCGTTCACCCTTGCCGGCTCCGCCGCGCCCGAGGCGGAGCCGGACCAGGCGATTACTTGTTCGCGGCTTCGAACTTCTTGAGCAGCTCGTTGCCGCGCTTGACGGCCTCGTCGAGCGCAGTCTTGGCGTCCTTCTTGCCCGACCAGACCTGCTCCAGCTCCTCGTCGACGACGTCGCGGATCTGCACGAAGTTGCCGATGCGCAGGCCCTTGGAGTTTTCCGTCGGCGGGTTGAGCGTCAGCTCCTTCACGGCGATGTCGCGGCCCGGGAACTTCTTGTAGAAGCCCGACTTCTCGGTCTCGTCATAGGCGGCCGTGGTGATCGGCACGTAGCCGGTTTCCTGGTGCCACTTGGCCTGGACCGGCGTGGTCGACAGGTAGGTCATGAACTTGGCGACACCCTTGTATTCGTCCTTGGGCTTGCCCTGCAGCACCCACAACGTGGCGCCGCCGATGATCGAATTCTGCGGCTTGGCGATGACGTCCGGCGAGTAGGGCATCATGCCCATCCCGACCTTGTCCTGGCCCAGCGCCTTGTCGGCGCCTGCAGCCGAGCCCGACGAGCCGATGCGGAAGGCGCATTCGCCGCCGTTGAACATCGGGTCAGACTTGCCCTCGCGGCCGCCGTAGACGAACGTCTTGTCCTTGGTCCACTCCTGCATCATCTGGATCAGCTTGATACGCGGCGCATCGTTGAACTTGAGCTCGATGTCGGTGCCGCCGAAACCGTTGGCCTTGGTCGCGTACGGCAGGTTGTGCCAGGCGCCGTAGTTCTCGATCAGCGTCCAGGTCTGCCACTGCGGCACGAACCCGCACTTGGCGCCGGCCGCAACCGCCTTCTTCGCCATCTCGCCGAGCTCCGGCCAGGTCGTCGGGCCCTTGTTGGGGTCGAGACCGGCCTTGGCCAGCAGCTCCTTGTTCCAGTAGAGCACCGGCGTCGAGGAGTTGAATGGCATCGACAGGAGCTTGCCGTCGGTCGTCGAGTAGTAGCCGTAGACCGGGCCGATATAGGCCTTGGGATCGAACGGCTCGTTGGCATCGGCCATCACCTGGTAGATCGGATAGATAGCGCCTTTGGCGGCCATCATGTTCGCGGTGCCGACCTCGAAGACCTGCACGATGTGCGGCGCCTGCTTGGCGCGGAAGGCGGCGATCGCCGCCGTCAGGGTCTCGGTGTAGGAGCCCTTGTAGACCGGGACGACCTTGTAATCCTTCTGGGACTTGTTGAAGCCCTCGGCCAGCTCGTTGACCGTCTCGCCGAGGTTGCCGCCCATGGCGTGCCAGAACTGTATTTCCGTCTGGGCCCAGGCCGCTGGCGCGCTTGCCAGGACAGCCGCCACTGCGACGGAAGACCATAGAATCCGTGTCATAACCAAAACCTCCCTAAGACCCCGCCGATGTATCGATGGGCGCCAAGACTGCGATGTGTCTGTTTTATTGCAGTCTGATGACAGTCCACCAAGGCTATGTGAAGAACGCAACCCAAAATTTGCCGCTGACTGCGGTGTCGCATCCTCAGCCGATCGCCGCCAATATCACGTCCGGCGCGTCGGTGATGACGCAATCCACCCCCATGCCGACCAGAGCCTTCGCCACGTCGCCGTCGTCGATCGTGTAGACGCTGAGCGTATAGCCGGCCTTGCGGATCTCCACGGCACGCACCGCCGTGAGCTTCTCGCCGTTGGTGTTGATGCCGCCGGCCGCGACGGCCTCGGCGCGGGCGCGCCAATCGTCCCCGACCTGGCCGATCAGCAGGGCACGTGCGAACTCCGGTGCAGTTGCATAGGCGGCCGCAAGCGAGGCGTCCTTGAAGCTCGACAGCACCGGCGGCGGCAGATGGGCCGGCCAGCAGCGGCGCAGCGTCTCGACCACGGCGCGGCCCGTCTCGGCCTCGCGGCCGGGACAGGGCTTGATCTCGACGTTGCAGCCCAGCCCCTCTTCGCCGAAACAGGCAATCGCCTCCTCGAAGGTCGGCACGCCCGGCGGCAACTCGGCGCGCGGTGTCTCGGCCACCAGGCGATCGACGCCCGTGGTGCGCTTCAGCGACTCGTCGTGCATCACGATCGGCACGCCGTCGGCGGTGAGCTTGATGTCGGTCTCGACCCAGGTGGCGCCGCGCCGGCGTGCCTCGCGGAACGATTCCAGAGTATTTTCCGGGGAATAGGCCGCCGCGCCGCGATGGCCGATGACTCTGGGCAGTTGCAGCATCCGTCAATCCAAAGCTAACTCAGGCGCCCCGCAATAGACGAATGTCCTATCCCGTGTCGATATTTCCCGATCAGTTCCGGCTCGACGGCCGCACCGCTCTCATCACCGGCTCGGGCCGCGGCTTGGGCTGGGAGATCGCCCAGGCGCTGGCCCAGGCCGGCGCCCGTATCCTGCTGCACGGCCGCTCGGCGGAGCGGCTGGCGCCGCGGCTTGCCACCCTGCGCGCCGCAGGCTTCGCCGCCGACGCCATGGCCTTCGACATGGCCGACCGGCCGGCGATGCGCGCGGCGGTAGGAAGCTCGGACCCGATCGACATCCTGGTCCACAATGTCGGCGAGCGCGATCGCCGGCCCTTCGCCGAGATCGAGCCCGAGGATTTCGCCCGCCTGATCGATGTCGACCTCGTGGCCGCCCATGCGCTGGTCAAGCTGGTGGCGCCCGGCATGATCGAGCGCGGCTGGGGCCGCCTGATCCTGGTGACCTCGATCGTGGCCGACCTCGCGACGCCCGGCGCCTCGTCCTACACCACGGCCAAGGGCGGCCTGTCGGCGCTGGCCCGCGCGCTCGCCGCCGAACTCGGCGCCAGCGGCGTCACCTCAAACGCCCTGTCGCCGGGCTTCTTCGCCACCGAGACCAACGCGGCGTACCTTGCCTCGCCGGCCGGCGAGCGCAATCGCCTGCGCTGCCCGGCCAAGCGCTGGGCCGAGCCGCACGAGATCGCGGGCGCCGCGCTGTTCCTCGCCTCGCCTGCCGCGTCCTACGTCAACGGCCACACGCTCACCGTCGACGGCGGCGTGTCGGCGACCTACATGGCGTGATGCACGGCTTCGACTCGACCCGAGACGCCGTCAGCCAGGTCATCGTCGCGGCGATCCTGGTCGCGATGTTCGCCTTCCTGGCAGCCGACCGCGTGCACCGCGTGCTGGTGCCGATCGGCGCCGTGGCCGTGGTGTGGCTGATCACCTACTTCACGCCCTACAAGCTGATCTCGTTCCAGGCGGCGCAGCAGGCGATCGACCTCAATGTCATCCTGCTGCTGTTCTCCATGATGGCGCTGGTTGGCGTGCTCAAGACCACCAACGTCTTTCCCTGGGCGGTCGACCGGCTGCTCGAGCGCTCGCGCGGCAACCCCAGCCTGGCAGCGCGCCTGATCATCTGGTTCACCGGCATCCTGTCGGCGATCCTCGACAACGTCACGACGGTGATCTTCACCTACCCCATGGCGTCGGAGATGGCGCGCCGGCTCAGGATCAACGGCTCGGCCTTTTTCCTGCCGATGGTGATGGCGGCCAACATCGGTGGCACCGCGACGCTGATCGGCGATCCGCCCAACGTGCTGATCGGCGCCGACCCGCGTCCCGGCCTATCGTTCATGGACTTCATCTACCATCTGACCGTGCCCTGCACGTTCATGATGTTCGTGCTGGTCTGGTACAGCCGGCGCTACTTCCCGGGCGACATCGGCCGCAGCTCCGATGCCGACCATGCCGACGCCGCGCGACCGACCGGCGCCCGGCTGCAGAACGTTGCGCTGTTGCGCACGACCTGCTGGATCACCGTGCTGATCTTCCTGGGCTTCATGACCCACACCTTCACGCACATGCCGGTGGCGGTGCCGGCGGTGATCGGCATCGCCGCCATCCTGTTCGCCCAGGACTACTACTATCTCAAGGAGCACAGGCCGACCCTGGAAGAGCGCCGGCACGGCGTGCTCGACATCCTGGAGAAGGACATCGAGTGGCCGACCCTCGCCTTCTTCATCTTCCTGTTCGTCCTGGTCGGCGCGGCGGTGGCGACCGGGCTGATCGAAAGCATGGCCAACGCACTGGCCTGGATCATCAAGGGCACGTCCGGCGGCCTTGGCCTGTCGCCGAGGGCCACGCTTCTGGTCGCGGCCCTCCTGATCCTCTGGGTGTCGGGTTTCCTGTCGGCGGTGATCGACAACATCCCCTACACCGCCGTCACCATCCCGCTGGTGGCGAGCCTGCTCGGCCAGCTCAACGCCGGCCCCGACGGCCAGGTCCTGTGGTGGGCGCTGGCGCTCGGTGCCTGCCTCGGCGGCAACGGCACGCTGATCGGCGCCTCGGCCAACGTCACGGTCACCGGCCTCGCGGAAAAGGACGGCAAGCGCATCTCGTTCAACGAGTTCACCGCCTTCGGCGCGCGCGTCGCCGGGCTGACGCTCCTGATGTCGTCGGCCTATCTCGCGATGTGGCTCTATATCGGCTCGACGATGGTGAACGTGGCCGGCGCCGTGGTGCTGGTCGGCGTCTTCGCGGTCATGCGCTTCAGGCAATAGCCCGTCTGCATCGAACCGATACGACCCACGGCAATGCCACTTGCCCGACCTCCCTGTAGAACGCGCAGGGAAGGAAAGGCCTCAACATGCTTCCTGCGACAGGCATCGGTCTTCGCTCGCAACATCTCGACGCGTTGCTGAGAACGCCCATTCGCCCGGTATTTCTCGAAGTACACGCGGAAAATTATGTGCGTCCCTCCCCGTCGTTCGAGAAAGCGTTGCGTCTGCGGCGCGATTTCGAGTTCTCAGTGCACGCCGTCGGGCTGTCGCTCGGTTCCACCGACGGAGTCCACGAGGAGCATCTCGAACAGATCGCCCGGCTCGTCGAAAGACTGGAGCCGATCCTGGTCTCGGAGCACTTGTCGTGGAGCGGCTTCGAGGGACGCTACTTCAATGACTTGCTGCCCCTGCCCTACACGGAGGAGGCGCTGGAGATCGTCGCGGCCAATATCGGTCGCGTGCAGGACCGCCTGGGACGACAGATCTCCATCGAAAATCCATCGAGCTACCTCGGCTTCCGCGACTCGACCCTGACCGAGGCGGAGTTCCTCGACGAGCTCGTGCACCGAAGCGGATGCGGCCTGCTGCTCGACATCAACAACGTGACGGTCACGGCGCACAATCTCGAACTGGATCCGGCCGACTGGCTGAACGAGCTTCCCGGCGAGGCGATCACTCAGTTTCATTTGGCCGGCCACGCCCGGAACGTACTCGACGACGGCTCGACGATCCTGATCGACGACCACGGCAGGCGCGTCGATGGCACGGTCTGGTCCTTGTTCGACGACGTCCTGCAACGGTTCGGCCCGCGACCAACCCTCATCGAATGGGACACCGACATCCCGCCGCTCGCCGTCCTTCTCGACGAGGCGGCACGTGCCGACCGCGCCCTCGCGCAGGCGGATCCGATGGATGTTGCGCTCGCTGCGTGAGACCCAGGCCGCGTTCGCGGCCCATCTTGCCGGGCACGGCCGCGCCGACCTCGTCGCCGCCATCGCCGGCGATTCCCGCACCGCGCTGCTGCGACTGCAGTTGCACCGGCATCATGTCGCCAAGAGCATCGCCGCCGCCCTCGCCGCCTCTTTCCCGACAGTCGAGGCTGTCGTCGGCCAGGAATTCTTCGACTTGCTGGCCCTCGACTTCATGGCCGTCGCGTCGCTCGAGGACCCGGTCCTCAGCCGATACGGCGAGCACTTCCCCAAGTTTGTCGCCGAGACGCAGCAAAGGCACGGCCTGCCGTACCTGGCGGACGTCGCGCGCCTCGACTGGGCGCTGAACGTCGCGTTCCATGCGCCGTGGGACCCTCGGCTCTCCGCTGCTAACCTGGCCGCGTGGCCGGAGGAGTCGGTGCCGGAATTGTCGCTAAGATTGCCCGCCGGCTCATCGTTGATCGAATCGGCCTGGCCTCTCGATCTGATCTGGCAGGCCTCCCAACCCGGCACTTCGGTCGATAAGGTCGATCTTGCGGCAGGCCCGGCCTGCCTGGTGGTCTTCCGACGACGCGAAGACGCCGCGTTCGCCGTGCTCGGCCCGGGTGAGACGGCCTTCATCGAGAGCCTTTCCCTGGGCCATCCCCTGACCGCCGCGGCTCAATATGCCTTGCAGACAACTAAGGATTTTGATTTGGCTACGACATTCGGCCGGATGCTCGGGCTCCGCCTGCTCAGCCACGGCACTGGCACGTCCCTTGCGTCATGAGACCTCGCTGTGAACCTTCGCATTCCCCGCCGTCATGGCCATTTTGTCTTTGGCGTCATCCAGTCCGGCCTGACGTGTCTGGTCGCTGCTGGAATCGCGAGCTACCCGGACTCGGGCACAGCCAGATTCGTCGAGCACTGGCTGGCGTCCTGGTTGATCTCCTGGCTGACGATGTTGCCGGTGGTGTTGATGGCCGCGCCCGTCATCCGGGCGTTCGTCCATCGCCTGACGCGTGATTAGCTAAAGAAACATCTCCTTGACGTCGATCGTCGAACGATGACCGATCGCGTCGAAGTGGTTCCGGATCCAGCAATCGGCCACTTCGCGGCCGATCGCCTTCAGGTGCAGCAGGAAGTCCATGCGGGCGTTGAGCTTGCTCGAGACGCCGAGCCCGCGCATCTGCTTCTCGGCTTCGATCCAGTGCACGTTGACGCGCTTGTACTGGTTGGAATCGAGCTTGCCGTCGTCGATCAGGTCGGTGACGAAGGCGATCGCCCGCATCTCGCGCATCAGCGACGAGTTGAAGCTGAGCTCGTTCAGGCGGTTCATGATGTCGGAAGCCGTCGTCGGCACGCGATCGCAACCCAGCGGATTGACCTGCACGATCAGGACGTCGGGCGTCTCGGCGCCGTAGATCAGCGGAAAGATCGCGGGATTGCCCATGTAGCCGCCGTCCCAGTAGGGCTCGCCGTCGATCGTCACCGCCTGAAACAGGAAGGGCAGGCAGGCCGACGCCAGCAGCACGTCGGGCGTAATCTCGCCCGACTTGAAGACGCGCACCTTGCCGGTCTTCACGTTGCTCGCCGAGATGAAGAGCTTGACCGCCCGACAGCCTTCCAGGCGCTTGAAGTCGACCGAGTTCTCCAGCACCTGGCGCAGCGGGTTGTAGTTCATCGGATTGAACTGATAGGGCGACAGCATGCGGGTCAGCATGTCGAAGGCCACGAAGGCCGCCGAATGATCGAGGTTCCAGCCCGTCGTGGCGCGATCGAAGGCGCTGGGCTGCAGCGGGCCGTACTGGGATGCCTTGCTGATGTTCTGCCAAAACATCTCCAGCGACCGCTTGGCCTCGGCGCGGCCCCCGCGCCCCATGCCGTCGGCGAACACAGCCGCGTTCATCGCTCCCGCAGAGGTGCCGGAGATCGCCTCGACCTCCAGCCTCTCGTCGTCGAGCAGCCGGTCGAGCACGCCCCAAGTATAGGCGCCGTGCGCGCCGCCGCCCTGCAAGGCGAGGTTGATGCGCTTGATCACTCCCCCGCCTCCTCAGTGCGCCGTCCAGCCGCCGTCCATGGGCAGCGCAACCCCAGTCACCGACGCGCCGTTGTCGCTGCACAGGAACAACGCAAGCGCCGCAAGCTCGGCCACCTCGATGAAGCGCTTGTTGGGCTGGTTCTTCAGCAGGACGTCGTTGATCACCTGCTCACGTGGAATCCCGTGCGCCCTCGCCTGGTCGTCGATCTGCTTTTCGACCAGCGGCGTGCGCACGTAGCCGGGGCAGATGGCGTTGCAGGTGATGCCGTCCTCGGCGGTCTCCAGCGCCGTCACCTTGGTGAGCCCAAGTACGCCGTGCTTGGCCGCGACATAGGCCGCCTTGTAGGGCGAGGCCACGAGCGCGTGCGCCGAGGCGACGTTGATCACGCGGCCCCAGCCCTTCTCGCGCATCGACGGCAGCACCAGCTTGGTGGCGTGGAAGGCCGAGGAGAGATTGATCGCCATGATGGCGTCCCACTTCTCCTCGGGAAATTCCTCGATCGGCGCCACGTGCTGGATGCCGGCATTGTTCACCATGATGTCGACGCCGCCGAATGTCTCGCTGGTCTGGCGCACCATCTGGGCGATCGCCTTGGGCTTCGACATGTCGGCCGGCGAATAGACGATCTTGGCGTTGGTGCGCTGCGCCAGCTCCGATCGCGTCTTCTCGATCTGCATGGTGTCGCCGAAGCCGTTCAGAACGACATTGGCGCCCGAGCGGGCAAAGGCTTCGGCGATGCCGAGGCCGATGCCGCTGGTCGAGCCGGTGACGATGGCGGTTCTGCCCTGAAGCATGTGCGATCTCCCAATGTGTGGTGATCGCACTCTCGCTTTACCAGCGCGTCAGCTGAAATGCCGAGTGCCTACTGTTTCGATAGCGCCTGCGCATCGCCCAGCACGTCGCCGCCCGACTAGTGCGAAGCCACGACGAATCTGACCAGGTCGGCCATGCCGAAGCCTATTGCGTCGGGTTCGACGCCGAGGCTTTCGACCGGCAGCTTCTCGCGATTGACCCAGAACGAGGCATAGCCGAAAGCCTTTGCGCCTGCGGCGTCCCACGACGCCGAAGCCGCGAACACGATCTCTTCCCGCCGCAGGCCGAACGCGTCGAGCCCCATCTGGTAGGCCCGTGGATCCGGCTTGTAGGCGCGCACGCGATCCACGCTGAGAGGCGGCTCGAGCAGGCCGTCCAATCCTGAGTTTCGAAGGGGGGCTTCCAGCATCTGTTCGGTGGGATTTGCGAGGAATGCCATGCGCACCCCGCGCGCCTTCAGTTCTCTCAGCGTCGCTTCGACGTCAGGCCAGACCTTGAGTTCGAGGAAAGTCTGCATGAGATGGTCGCGCGTACTGGCGGTGAGCTCGAGTCCGGTCGCCTTGGCCGCGACCGTCAACGCCTCCTGTGTGACCAGCCAGAAATCGGCATAGCGCCCCGAGAGCGTGCGCAGCCATGTATATTCGAACTGCCGCGTTCGCCATGCGTGCATGAGCGCACCGCCACGTCCGGGAAAGGCTTCCTCTGCCCGGGAAGCCACCGGTCGTGGATCGATGATCGGAAAGCCGTCGAAGGCGATGGCCTTGAACGAAGGTCCGGTTTGGGCACGGGCGACTGATCGGACCGAGGCGAGTGCCGCGGCACCCAAGAGGAGATTGCGACGGAGCATCTTCATGACGCCCATTTACACATCGTGAATATCCTCAATAATGCCGACAGTTTGCAATTGATTGTTCCAATATATGGAATACCCGAATGGACCGGCTCGACGACCTCGCCCTCTATGTCTCGATCATCGATGCCGGCAGCCTCGTTGGAGCGGCCCGCCGGACACGTCTGTCGCCGGCCTCGGTCACTCGGCGGCTCGGTGCCCTCGAGCAACGGCTGGGCGTGCGCCTGCTGGAACGCAACACACGGCGCATCGCTCCAACCGAGGCCGGGCGTCGTCTGGCAAGCCATGCCCGCACCCTGTTGGCCGATTTCGAGAACGCGATGCGCGATGCGTCGGGAGAGTCGAGTGCGCCGCGTGGACTGCTGCGCCTGTCGGCGCCGTTGCTCTTCGGACGTCGCCATCTGGCGCCGGTGGCAATGGCCTATCTCAATGCCTATCCCGAGGTATCGATCGAGCTCACCCTTTCCGATCGGCCGGTCGACCTGATCGAAGAGGGCGTCGACGTCGCCCTGCGCATCGCTCATCTGACCGATTCGAGCCTCGTGGCGCGCCGCGTCGGCATGGTTCGCCGGCTTCGCGTCGCCAGCCCCCAATACCTCGCGACGGCAGGGACACCAAGGCGTCCCGAAGACCTCGTTGCCCACGACATCGTCCTGTTCTTCAACCACGCGAACAGCGCCGACTGGCGCTTCGTCGATCGCGCAAAGCGGGACCAGATAGTACGGGTGAATGCGCGCTTTAGTGTGAACCGGGCGGAGGCTGCAATCGCGGCGGCCCGAGAGGGGCACGGCGTGTTGTCCGTTCTGTCCTATCAGGTGGCCTCGGAGTTGGCGGATGGCTCTCTGGTGCGGATCCTGCGTCGCTTCGAGCGCCCGCCGATTCCGGTGCAGCTCGTGGTGCCGACGGCGCGCCTCATGCCGCCGCGCGTCCGCGTCTTCCTCGACTTTGCAGTCCCACGCCTTTCAGCGTTGGACATTCTGGAGCGAGCGTGAAGGACCTACCGATGCGATACGGCGTGCGCATGGCGCAGCTGCTCGAGCGAGGCGAGCAGCGCATCGGGGTCGGGCCACCGCGACGGGTCGACATCGCTGAAGGCGAAGGCGACACGCGCGCTCGGCTCGACCACGAACACAGCCGGCACCGGCAGGCGCCAGATCGCGTCGTTGTGCAGGACGGGGAAATTTCGGCCGCGCGCCTGATGGATGCGGACGTGTCCGGGAGACAGTTCGTAGGCAAGCCCGCACATCCGGGCAAAGCCATTCGCCGGATCGGCAAGCAACGGATAGCGGACGCCGCGCTTGGCCGCCGTGCTCGCGACCTGGTCGCGGCCGCCCGGCATGATGCCGACCGCGGTGGCGCCCAGCGCCGCGATGGCGGGTCGCGCGTCCTCGAGCGCCAGCATGGTGAGCTCGCAGTAAGGGCACCAGCCGCCGCGGAACAGGGCCAGCACCAGCGGGCCATGGTCCAGCAGCTCGGCAGAGGTCCAGGTGCGGCCGGCGCCGTCTTCCAGGGCAAAGTCAGGCAGGGAATCGCCGACACCGAGGCCGTCCTCTGTCACCCGCATCATGCGCAGGCGGTCGAGCTCGTCCTCGAACTCGGCCCGCTCGTGCGGCGGAAGCTCCGCCAGGTGCCGGCGGCTGAGCTCGAGCAGCGTTTGGGAGAGCGACATACAGGCTGAAGTTTGCTGCACGGACCAAGCCGCAGGAAATACCTTCCGGTATGGCAGTCCATAGCCGCAGGCTATGATGGCTTCGGGCACAATGGGCGGGCCTGCGGGGGACCCTTGCCGTGGAAATGCATCAGATCCGCTACTTCCTGGCCGTCTGCGAGACGCTGAACTTCACGCGCGCGGCCGAGGCCTGCAACGTGTCGCAGCCGTCGCTGACCCGCGCCATCAAGGGGCTCGAGGACGAGCTGGGCGGCCCTCTGTTCCGCCGCGAGCGCAACAACACGCACCTGACGGGACTGGGCGAGATGATGCGACCGCACCTGTCGCAGGTCCTGATCGAGACCGACGCCGCCAAGGAGCGGGCCAAGAGCTTTGCCAGGCTCGACGATGTCGAACTGAAGCTCGGCATGATGTGCACCATCGGCCCGCGCCGGTTCGTGCCCTTCCTGCAGGCCTTCCGCGAGCGCCATCCCAAGGTCAGGCTGATCGTGCAGGACGGCTCGCATGGGCAACTGCAGGATCGGCTGGCCCAGGGCGAGCTCGACGTCGCCGTCTACGGCCAGCCCGAGGCGATCGACGAGCGTTTCCATGCGCGCCGCCTTTACGACGAGCGCTTCGTCGTCGGCGTCGGCCCCGGTCACGCCTTCGAAAGCCAGAATGTCGTGCGGGTCGCCGACCTGAACGGACAGGCTTACGTCAATCGCCTGCAGTGCGAGTTCTTCGACCATGCCGGGCGCGTCTGGCGCGAGCACGGGTCGAAGGTGAAGATGGTGTTCCGCTCCGATAGCGACGACTGGGTGCAGGCGATGGCGATGACGGGGCTTGGCTTCAGCTTCATTCCCGAGCATGCCGTGACCATGCCCGGCCTGCGCGTGCGCCCGCTGATCGATCCCGAGATCGCCCGCACCATCCAGGTCGTCACCGTGCGCGGCCGCCCGCACGTTCCCGCCGTCGGCACCTTCGTCCGCGAGATCCTCGCCTTCCCCTGGGCCAACGCGGTCTAGCGCTGGGGGCGCGCCACTCCAGTGGCGCGTCATGTCTTGCCGGAGCGCGGACCTCCAGGTCCGCATCATGATCATGAGCGGACCTGGAGGTCCGCGCTACCAGATGACGCGCCACTGGAGTGGCGCGCCCCCAGCGCAGCTATCGATTCAATTCCCAGTCGGCATTTCAAACGTATCGAACGAACGCCGATGCTCCCTGCGCTTTCAACCGCACGGAGATACCGATGTTCCTTCGCAGTGTTCTGCTTTCGACGGTGATCGGCGCCAGCCTGATCGCTCCCGCCTTCGCCGGCGAATGCCCGGCCAACCAGATGCGCGCCGACGCGACCAAGCCCGTCACCACCGCCGCCAAGGGCGTGACCGACAAGGTCCTGTCGCAGATCGACCTCGCTGGCGAGAAGGTCGCGCTCAAGGGCCACCTGATGCGCGTACGCAAGCTGGAAATCCAGCCCGGCGGCATCGTGCCCTGGCACAGCCACGAGGACCGGCCGGCGCTGATCTACGTCGTCACCGGCGAGATCTACGAGCATGCCAGCAACTGCGCCCAGCCGATCCTGCACAAGGCGGGCGAGGTCGCGCGCGAGACCCACGCCACTGCCCATTGGTGGAAGAACGAGGGCAAGGCGCCGGTGGTGCTGCTGTCGTTCGACATCCAGCACGATCCCAACGACCACAACATGTGATCGGGAGGACCGGATCATGTCAGGTGCTCTGCGCGCGTTCACGATCGGGCTGACGGCGTTCCTCACGGTCGTCGATCTGTTCGCGACGCAGGCCATCCTGCCGGCGCTCACCGCGGCCTATGGCGTGACGCCGGCCGCGATGGGCTTCGCCGTCAACGCTACGACCTTCGGCATGGCCCTGGGCGGTCTCGCGGTGGCGCTGTTCGGCCGCTCGATCGACCGGCGCCGCGGCATCCTGCTCAGCCTGGCGATCCTCGCCGTGCCGACGGCATTGCTCGCCGCGATGCCCAGCCTGCCGCTCTTCACCCTGCTGCGCATCGTTCAAGGCCTCTGCATGTCGACGGCCTTTGCGCTGACGCTCGCCTATCTCGGCGAACACACCAGTGCCGCCGATACCGCGAGCGCCTTCGCCGCCTACATCACGGGCAACGTCGCCTCGAACCTGTTCGGACGACTGCTGGCTGCCGGCGTGGTCGACCATCTGGGACTGGCCGCCAACTTCTGGGTCTTCGCGGCCCTCAATCTCGCTGGCGCCGTATTGGTCTGGTTCACCATCGAGCGCACGCCACCGATGCGCCAGATGGACATGAGCCACGGCTCGCCCTTCTCGAGCTGGCTCACGCATTTTGCCAGTCCGGCGCTGCGCGCGGCCTTCGCCATTGGCTTCCTGATCCTGTTCGCCTTCATCGGCACCTTCACCTACGTGAACTTCGTGCTGGTGCGCCCGCCCTTCGACGTCGGCATGATGATGCTGGGCATCGTCTACTTCGTGTTCCTGCCCTCGGTGGTCACCACGCCGCTCGCCGGCCGCGCAGTCGCGCGCTTCGGCACGCGGCCGACGCTGTGGGCGTCCTTCGCCGTCGCCATCCTGGGCTTGCCCCTTATGCTGAGCGCAAGCATCGGCGCCCTGCTGCTGGGGCTCGGCCTGGTGGCGGTGGGCACGTTCTTCGCCCAAGCCACGGCCACCGGCTTCGTCGGCCGTGCGGCGACCGTCGATCGTGGGGCGGCGAGCGGCCTTTACCTCGCGAGCTACTTCCTGGGCGGCCTTTCAGGCAGCGCCGTGCTGGGCCAGGTCTTCGACCGCTTCGGCTGGACGGCTTGCGTCGTCGGCATCGGCCTCTCGCTCGTCCTTGGCGCTGCACTCGCCGCGCGCCTCACCCTCGATCGCGCGGCATCAGCGCCCGCGCTCGCCCCATCGCGCTGAATCCACAAACAGGAGAGCTCCATGTCGAACTGCTTCACCCAAGCCTGCGCGGCGGCCCTGCTCGCTTTCTCCCTGATGGCGGGCTCCGCCCAGATGGCGCAGGCCGAGGGCGTCAAGCCCGCCGTCTCCGCATCGGGCGTCATCGCCGCCAAGAGCGCTTATGGCATGGACGAAACCGTCGCTCGTCTCAAGAAGGACGTCGCCGCCAAGGGCATCACTTTTTTCCAGGAAATCGACCAGGCGGCCCTGGCGGCCAAGGCCGGTATCGAGCTCAAGCCTTCGGTACTGCTGATCTTCGGCAATCCGCCGCTCGGCACGCAGTTCATCACCGCCAACCCGCAGGCCGGCCTCGACTGGCCGGTGCGCATGCTGGTCTATCGCGATACCGACGGCGCAGTGTGGGTCGCCTACACCGACTTCGATTGGATCGCCAAGCGGCACGGCGTGACCATGCGTGAGGCTCAGTTCCACATGGCGTCGGAGGTTGCCGCCTCGATCGCCAGCAGCGTTGCCGGCCACTAGGAGGACCGGCCATGAACGCCATGACCCCTGTTCCTCCGACAAGTGTGAAAGCCACGATCGCTCCGACCAAGGAGCGCGCCATCAAGGAGCAGGTGGTCCTGGTGCTTCAGGGCGGCGGCGCGCTGGGCGCCTACCAGGCCGGCGTGTACCAGGCCCTGATGGAAGGGGGCATCGAGCCGGACTGGGTCATCGGAACGTCGATCGGCGCCATAAACGGGGCAATCATCGCGGGCAACGAGCCGGCAAACCGCATCGCCCGCCTGCAGGAGTTCTGGAACGGAGTGAGCCGCAACGCGCCGCTCGACCAGCTCTGGCCGACCGCGATCTTCGGCAATGCATTGGCCAACCTCTCGACCGTGATGAACGGCGTCCCAGGCTTCTTCACGCCCAACCCGCTCGCGGCTTTCGGCCCGACCTTTCCGCTCGGCATCGAGAGAGCCGCCTACTACTCGACCGAACCGCTCAAGCAGACGCTGGCGCACCTGGTCGACTTCGAGCATCTCGGCCGCCGGCAAGTGCGCCTGTCGGTCGGGGCGGTCAACGTCCGAACAGGCGAGATGCGCTACTTCGATTCGAGAACGATGCCGCTTTCCGCCGCGCACGTCATGGCGTCGGGCGCGCTGCCCCCGGCCTTCCCGGCGATTGCCGTCGACGGCGAGTCCTACTGGGATGGCGGCATCTATTCGAACACGCCGATCGAGGTCGTGCTCGATGACGTGCCGCGGCGCGACTCGTTGATCTTCTCGGTCAACGTGTGGCGGCCGAGCGGCGAGCACCCGAGGACCCTGCAGCAGGTCATGACGCGCCACAAGGACATCCAGTTCGCCAGCCGCGGCAAAAGCCACGTTGCCCGGCAGGCACAGATCCATCGCCTGCGCCACGTCGTGCGCGAGCTCGCCAATCGCCTGCCGGCCGACCAGCGCGCCGATCCCGAGGTCAAGGACCTGGCGGAATATGGCTGCGGCACACTCATGCATCTCATGCGACTCCTGTCGCCGCGGCTCGACGGCGAAGACCATACCAAGGACATCGACTTCACGCGCGGCGGGATCGAGCGGCGCTGGAAGGCGGGATACGACCAAGCGCGCAAGGTCCTTGCCGAGAAGCCGTGGCAAGGCACCGTCGGCGTGCTTGCGGGCGTGGTGATTCACGAAGCGGGTGAATAACCCCGGAAGGAGGCACGCCATGCGTACGCTCATGTGGACGTTCAACGTGCCTGCGGGCACGTCCAAAGCCCAGCTCATCGAAACCATCGCCGCGACGGCCCACACCTACGAGGGCGTCCCCGGATTGATCCGGAAGTATTATGGGATCGCATCCAACGAAGGCTCACTCGTCGGAATCTATCTCTGGGAAAGCGCGGCGGCCGCCAACGCATTCCACACGGCCGATTGGCTGGCGATGGCGACTCGGCGTTGGGCAGCGGCTCCGCAACGCCAGGATTGGGAAACGCCGATGGTTGTTGAAGGCGTCCAGCAGCGGCCGTTACGCAAGGTCAGCGGATAGCGAACCAGCGGAAGGCCTGTATGGTGATGAACAACCCAAGCGTGACAAGGCCCAATCCCGCGACCTGCAGGACGCTTGGGATCTCGCCGACGATGGGAATACCGAGCAAGACCGAAACCGCGGGCACGATGGCAGGAAACAGCACGGCCCGGCTCACGCCGAGCAGCATGACCGCCTGGCTGTAGGCGACCATGGTGACGGCGCCTTGAAGCCCGCCCTGGACGATGCCCTGGAAGGCGAGAAGGCCGAGCGGCAACGCCGCGAGGTGAGCCGCGCTTGCAATGCAAAGATAGGCCGGTGTCGTGACGGCGAACGACAGCACGGACACCACGGCCGTGGCGCGCAGCGCCGGCACCCGCCAGTGGCGCAGCAGCAGGGTGAAGCCCGCCCACAGCACGCTCGAGGCGAAGAACATGAGATCGCCCGCCCAGGCCCGTTCGCCGCTCGGTTGCCTGAGCCCGTCCCAGCCGATCAGCACGATGCCGATCAACACCACAGCGGCGCCGACCAGATGGTTGCGACCGATCCGTTCGCGCAGGAACAGGGCGGCGCCGATCGTGCTGACGATGGTCACCGTCGACGGCGCGATGACCGCACCATGGGCAAGCGGCGCGAAGCCGTAACCGCCGGTCTGCAGCAGCGCGAACGGCGCGCCGCCCAGCAGGGTCAGGATCAGGGCGCGCCGCCAGCCCAATCCGGCGAGATCTCGAACGCCGAAACGGACCAGCAGCGGCAGCATGATCAGGCCCGCGACGACGAAACGGGCGAAGATCATGTCGATCGCCAGCAGGCCGCCCAGGATGCCGGCGCGGGCGGCCGCAAAGCTCAGCGAGGCGCCGAGCGCCATGGTGGCCCCACACAGGAAGCCCCAGCGCTCGTGTTTCGCGGTGCGCGGCGGGTCGATCGTCGTTTGCGCCATGACCTCGCCGCTAGCACGGACCGCGCCATGGACCCAAAGAATTTTGTAGCGGTCGATCCAAAATCGCGCTTTCATCGGACCATGGCCCGTCTGAAAGCCTTCGACGAGACCCGCGCGCTCGACGCCGCCGTCGACTGCTTCTGGCTGCGCGGCTACGAGGCGACCTCCGTGCGCGACCTTGCCGATGCCATGGGGATCGGCGGCACCAGCCTGTACAATGCCTACGGCGACAA
The DNA here is from genome assembly GCA_019750135.1 of Reyranella sp. Classification (GTDB taxonomy): domain Bacteria; phylum Pseudomonadota; class Alphaproteobacteria; order Reyranellales; family Reyranellaceae; genus Reyranella. The sequence goes on from JAIEOV010000029.1 coordinate 20,720, forward strand.
GCGTGCGCTGTTCTCGCGCTCGTTGCAGCGCTACGCTGAACGCTCGATGCGTGAGCGCATTGCCCGGCTGGAGGCAAACCACCGGCCGAAGGAGGCGATCCGGGCTTTCCTCGCCGAGATCATCGACCGCTCGCTCAAGGATCCCGACCGCAAGGGTTGCCTGCTGGTGAACTCCGCGCTCGACGTTGCGCCTCACGACGCCGAGATCGGCAAGGTCGTCGGCGGATACCTCGAGGAGCTGCGTGCCTTCTTCCGCCGCAACATCGAAGCGGCGCGCGCGGCGGGCCAAGTGCCGCACACCATCGATGCCGAGGAGGCGTCGGCCCATCTGCTGGGCGTCCTGACCGGTATCCGCGTGCTGGCACGCACCGGCGCCAAGCGCAAGCTGCTGGAGGCTGTCGCGCGTCCCGCCCTCGACGTGCTGGAGGGCCGGCGGTGATCGGCCATCTCAACGAACAGGCGCTCAAGGCCCTGCCCGACGATGGGCCTGTCACCATGCTGAACCTGATGCGCTTTCGCGAGCGCTCGCTCGACGGCAACGGCAGCGGTTGGGACGCCTATCTGCGCTACAGCGCGCTCACCATCAAGCTGATCAAGGCTCGTGGCGGCACCATCATCTGGACCGGCAACGCCGAGGCCGTGGCGCTCGGCGTGCCCGACCGGCACCGTTGGGACTACGTCGCCCTGGTGCGCTATCCATCGCGCGCCGCGTTCCTCGACATGATGACATCCTCCGAATACGCGGCAGCCAATGTCGAGCGCGAGAACGGCTGCGCCGACCACGCCATCATCGCCGTCAACGAGACCTATCGGAAATTCACATAGGGTTGCCATGGTAAAGCGTCTGAGCGACATGCCCGAAGTCGAGGCGAGCCACCTGCGCCGTCTCGAATGTCCGACCTACGACGACACGCCGGCGCTTGCCGGCAAGCCGCTGGCCGAGCGGCGGGTGGCGATCATCTCCACGGCCGGCCTGCACAAGCGCGGCGACCGACCGTTCCGGCCGGGCGACGGCAGCTATCGCGTCATACCCGCCGAGACAGCGGCCAACGAGCTGGTGATGAGCCACATCTCGGTCAATTTCGACCGCACCGGCTTCCAACAGGATCTCAACGTCGTGTTCCCGATCGATCGCCTGCGCGAGTTGGTGGCCGACGGCGCGGTCGGCTCGATGGCATCTGTGCATTATTCCTTCATGGGCGCCTTCCCGCCGGCGGCGGCCGAACCGCACGCCCAGCACCTCGCGGGACTGCTGAAAGCAGACAAGGTCGACGCCGTGCTGCTTGTCCCGGTTTGACCCGCCTGCACGCGCGCCGTGGGCGCGCTCGGCCATTTCCTCGAGCGTCAGGGCATCCCGACGACCGGCATCAGCCTGGTCCGCGAGCACACCGAGATCGTTCGCCCGCCGCGCGCATTATGGGTGACGTTCGAGCTCGGCCGCCCGCTCGGAATTCCCGACGATGCGCCGTTCCAACGTCGCGTCGCCCGGGCGGCGCTCGACCTGCTCACCCGCACCGATGGTCCGCTGATCGCCGACTATCCCGAGCATATCGACGAGCCGGCCGACTTCAGCGGCTGGGCCTGCCCGATCAACCTCGCCCCGAATCAGGTCGACTCGCTCGAAGCCGAGATCGATCGACTGGCGACCTGGTACGATCGTGCCGTCTCCACACTGGCCCGCACCACGGTCGGTGTGTCGGGCCTCGACATGCCTGCGGCGGGCAAGCTCGTGACAGAAGCGCTCAACGGCCACCTGCCGCCCGCGCAAACGCTCAAGGAAGCGATCGACGATCTGCGTGCCTACTACCTGGAGGCCGCGTCGGCTTTTCCCGATGCGGGCACGCCGGCGACACGCAAGAAGTGGTTCTGGGACGAAACGAAGCTTGCCGGCGCTCTGCTGAAACTGCAGCCGAAGCTAGCCGCCAGCGACGATCCGCAGCACAAGATCCTGGGCAACCTGACGATGATCCCGGCGACCGAACGGCACCGGCTGGCGTAAGCCGGCGCCCGGCGCTTCAATGCGAGCCCGGTCCAGTGATGAGCCGCGCACCGGACTGGAAGGTGAAGTAAGACCACAGCCAGTCCAGCATGACGACCAGCCGGTTCCGGAAGCCGATCAGGAAAGAGACATGGACCGCGCTCCACAGCAGCCACGCCAGCGTGCCGTCCAGCTTCACCCATCCCAGGTCGGCAACGGCGGCGCGGCGGCCGATGGTCGCCATGGTTCCCCAGCTTCGGTAGCGGAACGGCCGGGGAGGAGCCTTACCTGAAAAGGCGGCGCGCAAGCGTCGCGCTACGTAGGCTCCCTGTTGCTTGGCGACGGGCGCGAGGCCGGGCAGCGACTTGCCGGCTGCGTCGATTACGCAGGCCGTATCGCCGATGCAGAAGATCTCTGGATGATCCGGCACGGTAAGATCGGGTCCGACGACGACTCGGCCGGCGCGATCCTTGGCCACGCCCAGCCAGTGCGCCGCCGCGGAGGCCATCACGCCCGCACCCCACACGATGGTGGCGGCCGCCACCCGCTCCTCGCCGATCGCGACGCCCTCGCTGTCGCACCGCGTGACGGCACTGCCGAGCCTGACCTCGACCCCGAGCTGTTGCAGGGCTTCGCAGGCAGCGTTGCTCAACATCGCCGGAAACGTCGAGAGCAGGCGCGGGCCTGCCTCGACGAGGACAATGCGTGCATCCGCCGGATCGATGTTGCGGAAGTCACGGCGGAGGGCAACGCGCGCCAGCTCGGCAATGGCGCCGGCCATTTCCACGCCGGTCGGCCCGCCGCCGATCACGACGAAAGTGAGCAGGCGGCGGCGCGCTTCGGGAGAAGTCGCAGCCTCGGCTTCCTCGAACGCCGTCAGCAGGCGGCGACGGATGCCGATGGCATCATCGATTTTCTTCAGCCCTGGGGCCGCGCCTTCCCAGTCATCTCGACCGAAATAGGAATGTCGAGCGCCCGTCGCCAGGACGAGATGGTCATACGCGATCGTGCCCTGATCGACCATGACGAGGCGACGCTCCTTGTCGATGCCATCGACCTTGCCGAGCATGACCCGCACATTGGCAGCACGTCGCAGGATGGCGCGGATGGGCGACGCGATCTGTGCCGGCGACAGGCCGGCCGTCGCCACCTGGTAGAGCAGCGGCTGGAAGAGATGGTAATTGCGCCGGTCGATGACGGTGACGTCGACCGCGGCGCCGGCCAGGCCGTGGGCCGCGGCCAGGCCGCCGAAGCCCGCGCCGACAATGACGATGTGCGGCCGGGCCATGGCGATTCCTCAGGCTACTTCCGACCGAACAGGTTGAAGGCGATCAGGCGGTCGATCGACAGCTTGCCCGCGCCGCGGCTCAGGACGTAGGCCAGGATCGACGCCCACATCAGGTGCTCCGGCCAGTTCTCCGGATAGACGAGGAACTGGATGGTGAGCGTCATGACCAGCAGCGCCACCGCGCCCAAGCGGGCGAACAGGCCGGACACGAGCAGCACCGGCGCGGTCAGCTCGACCGTGGTGCCCATGTAGGCGGCGAGTTCCGGCGGCAGCAGCGGCAGGCGGTATTCGTCGCGGAACAACGTGATCGCCGTGTCGAAGCTCTCGACCTTGTTCATGCCTGAGCGGAAGAACGTGGCGCCGACGGCCAGCCGCATGCCGAGCTCGATCAACGACAGCGGAAAGCGGCCGGCCGCGGTGCGCAACCTGTCGAGGCGCGTGATCAGTCGGCTCTCGTGTTGCAGCGGGTCAAAGGTCGTCGTGGTCATGATGGTCTCGCGGGCTGGTTCGGCCGCCGGCCGCGGGCAATGGCCGGACAGGTGGGGCGGGGGATGGTGCCGACCTTGCGGCGGGCGCGGCGGCCGAGGGTTGGGGGCCTCAGCCCTTGGCGGCGCTGAGCGAGCCGCCGGCGATCTTCTCGCAGGTGCCCTTCGGGACGGCGAGCCAGGCGCTGGCCTCATGGTCCTTCTTCGAGGTGCCGGCGCACGACGAGGTCGCGGTCTGGCAATCGTTCTTGCCGGCCTTGGCGACGCCGTAGCACTTCTCGGTGGTCGGCCCCTGGGCCTGGACCTGTGTGGCCAGAAGCAGGGCGGCGCTGAGCGCAGCGGCGATGGTCAGTGTGGGGTTCATGATGACGTCTCCTGAAGTGAGTGTCCCTTTCGGGTGCGGGCACACTGCCGGGAGACCGTCCGCGACTGAAATATCGACTGCCTATCGGATCGATGCGCCGTTTCTATGCACGCGCCTCACGCGCTCTGCACGAACAGCTCGGCCAGCGTCCGCACGGCCTGTTCGGCTTCGGCGCGGTCGGGGACCTCGTTGGCATCGCCATAGCCCTGCCTCTCGCCGCCGGTGAACGACTGGACCACCATGCCGTCGCGGCGTGGCACCGTCATGATATGGCGGTAGACTAGGCCATAGCGCACCTCGGGCTGCGGGATCAGCCGGGCGATCTGCCCGCGCACCGGGACCAGGCTCTCGTCCTTCCACAGCGCCCGCGCGCCGTAGCCCGTGCAGTTGATCACCACCCTCTTGCCCAGGGCCGCGATCTGAGCAGGCGACCGGAAGTCGGCCCGCCGGAACTGGCCGCCGGCAATGAAGAAGTCGTTCATCAATGTGTGGCCATAGTCGGCGATGTTGAACACCATGACCTCGCCGCGCGCGACCGACGTCGCCTTGAACGGCGTCGCATCGGCCGGCACCTTGCGCCATTGCGGTGTCAGGTCGCGAATCGAACGCGCGTAGCTCGCGAACTCAGGCGCCGGTTCGGTGGCGGTTCTGCTGCTCGCTTCGGCGCTCTGGGCAGTGCGTGGCGTGTCCCCGGAAACGGCATACTGGTCGATCCATTCCACCGGCGTGCCCGGCAGCCCGAGATAATCGCGATGCCGCTTGAAGGAGGTGCGCGCCATCTCCTCCCACACGGCGGCGAAGCCGGGTGCTGCGGCATTGACCAAAGCGATGCGCGAATCGGGCGTCCATTCGCCGGTCGCCCGGGCTGAGGTCGTCTCCGGCAGCTGATCGCGGGCATAGATCGTGACGCGCGCCCCGGCGCGCTGCGCCAGGATCGCCGAGGTGAGCCCGAGCGCACCGCAGCCGACCACAGCCACCTCGGCGGGGCTGGCCTGCATGGCGAGTTGCACGGCGCGGGTGCTCGATCCCCAGGACAGCGACCAGCCGCTGCCGCCGTGTCCGTAATTGTGCACCACCAGCACATCGCCCAGCCGTTCAGTCTCCACGCGGGGACCGGCGGGGCGGAACGGACGCAGGCAGACGGCGATATCGAAGATGCGGTCGGTGCGCGCGCGTATGGGCGCCAGGGCCGGCGCAGGCTCGAAGGACGAGTCGCGCGTCGAGCACCCTGCCATCGCGGCAGCCAACGACGCCTGCATCAGTCCACGCCGGCCTACGCGCCACTCGTCGCCCAACTCTGTGCCTCCAATCCGATCGAAGGGCCCGAGATTGGCCTGCACCGCAACGCAGTTCAAATACGATTCAAGCGAGGTTGGCCTGCTCGGTCAGCCACTTGTGCGCCTTGACCGTCGCCTGCCGGGCGCCCTTGCGCAGAGGCACCAGCCAATAGGAGGTCGACGGTGACTTCGACTCCCGCAACGGGGCGACGAGCCTGCCTGCACGCACATGCTCCTCGGTGAGAACACTGCTTTCCAGGATGACGCCGACGCCTTTGACCGCCGCCTCGATCGCGACATAGGACGGATCGAGCTGAAGCGGGCGCACGTCCCCCTTGTCGAAGGGAATCCCACGTTGACCGAACCACGCCTCCCACGACAAGGCATTCTCCCGGCTTTGGATCAGCGGCTGGGCCAGGAGCTGGGGCGCGGTGAGAGATTTTCGGCCGCGGATGCGCCTGGGCGCGCAGTAGGGCTGTATGATCTCCTTCAACAGCGGCCTCGCCTGTCCCTTCCATCGTGCGGCGTCGCCGTAGCGGATCGTGATGTCGAAGTCGTCGGCATTGCCGTCCGCCGTCCGCACCGCAAACACGCGCAGGTCGACGCCGGGATGGGCTTCGATGAACGCCGGCAGGCGCGGCGTCAGCCAGTGCGTCGCCAGCGACGGCGGGGTCATGATGCGGACGACATTGGTCGACGGCTTGGTCCAGCCGGGGGCCGCCACGTCGGCCGTGGCCCGGTGTATGCGCTCGAACAGCTTGTCGAGAACGTCGGCATACCGGGAAGCGTCGGGCGTGAGCCTGATGCCGCGGCTCACACGCCTGAACAGCTCGACGCCCAGCTCTTCTTCCAGCGCCCGGATCTGATGGCTGACCGCCGAGGGCGACAGGTTGAGCTCGTTCGCTGCCGCCTTGAAGCTGCCAAGGCGGGCGACTGCCGCGAAGACGGCGATCCCTCGAAGCGGCAACCTCGACCGCGTCATCCGGTCCTCATGAGTGAGCGTAGGCATAAGATGCAAAAAATTCACCTGGCTGACAAATTCTTTGCGGTCGACCGGCTGGTTGCCCTGCAGGAAGCTTACTGTCGTTCGTGATCCAACAGAGGTGTGGTGTGCCCGATATCAGCTTCCAGGCCCGAGCCGACCGGCATCTGCTTCGCTTCGGCTGCGACTTCGCGCGCTTCGTGCCCGTGCGGGCGAGCGGCTGCTACCTGTACGACGCGGGCGGCGCGCGCATGCTCGACTTCACGTCCGGCCAGATGAGCGCCATTCTCGGCCATTCCCATCCGGAGATCGTCGCCACGATCCGGCACGCGGCCGGGACCCTCGACCATCTCTATTCCGCGATGATCTCCGAGCCCGTCGTCGGGCTGGCGACAGAGCTCGCCAAGCAGGCGCCGGAGCTGCCCAAGGCGATGCTGCTGTCGACCGGCGGCGAGGCCAACGAGGCCGCCATCAAGCTCGCCAAGACCGTCACCGGGAAATGGGAGATCGTGACCTTCACCCGCTCCTACCATGGCGTGACGGCGGGATCGGCGGCCGCGACGTTCAAGGTCGGCCGGACGGGGGTCGGGCCGATGGCCCCCGGGTACTTCGCCATTCCCGCGCCCAACGCCTATCGGCCGCGCTTCGCCGGCGTCGACTGGCGGCGCGAGCTGGACGATGCCTTCGACCAGGTCGACGCGCAGTGCACCGGCAACCTGGCGGCCTTCATCGCCGAGCCGATCCTGAGCAGCGGCGGCGTCATCGACCTTCCCCTGGGCTACCTCGCCGCCCTCAAGGCGCATTGCGAGGCGCGCGGCATGCTCCTCATCCTCGACGAGGCGCAGACCGGGCTTGGCCGCACGGGCACGATGTTCGCCTTCCAGAGGGACGGCGTCTCGCCGGACATCCTCACTTTGTCGAAGACCCTCGGCGCGGGCATGGCGCTGTCGGCCGTCATGACGACGGACGAGGTCTCGGCCGTCGCCGACGAGCGCAAGTTCTTCTTCTACACCACGCATGTGAACGATCCGCTGCCCGCCGCGGTCGGCCTGAAGGTGCTCGAGATCGTGCAGCGCGATCGCCTGGCCGAGCGCGCCACCCAGGCCGGCGAGCGGCTCGCGGCAGGGCTGCTACGCCTGAAACAGCGTCACCCCAGCGTCGGCGACGTTCGCGGCCGCGGCCTGCTGCGCGGCATCGAATTCACCAACGTCGGTTCGCGGGATGCGACGAGCATCTCCAACGCCGTCACCGAAGCGGCGATGGACATCGGATTGGCCGCCAACCTCGTGCGCTCGGGCACGTCGGGCGGAACCATGCGGATCGCCCCGCCGCTCACCGTGACCGACGCCGAGCTCGACGAAGGCCTGGACCTTCTCGACCGCGCCATCGGTAGCGTCGTCGGTGCGTAGCCGACGATGGATCAGGACTACAGGCTAACGCTCGAGCGGGCCGTCCGCCATCTCTGCAACGGCGCCGACGCGGTGTGCGACAGCCTGGAGGCCGGAGGCGGCGTGCCGCGCCTCAACTACATGACCGGCGGATACACGTGGGACGACGACTACGTGTGGAACAGCTGGGCAGACTTCCAGTGGGTCGGTTTCCTGACGGGTCGGCTGTGGCTGCTGCATCTGCTGGCGCGTGAGCAGCGCTATGCTGACGCCGCCTTTCAGCTCTGCCGGCGGATCGGTCCCGTTCTCGCGCAGCATCCGACGGTGTTCTCGTCGACCGGCATCGACATGTACTACGCCCTGGTGCTCGGCCATCAGATCACCGGAGACGGCGAGCTGAAGACGTGGGCGTTGGCCGGCGGCGACAACTTCGCCAACATCTTCGATCGCAAGGCCGGCGCGTTCCTGCAGATCGCCGGCGCCGACCGCATCGTCATCGACACGGGCCTAAACCTTACGTCGATGCTGTGGGCATCCCAGTGGGAGCCGGAGCGCGCCGCCCTCGCCTATCGCCATCTCGACAGGGTGCTGGGGGTCGGCCTCGTCCGGCCGGACGGTTCCAGTTGCCACGCGGCGGCGCTCGATCCCGAGACCCGGGCCGTGACGGGCCTGTTCAGCCTGCAGGGCTGGTCGAACGACAGCGTGTGGGCGCGCGGCCAGGGCTGGGCCATGCTGGGCTACGCCCACGGCTACGAGGCCAGCCAGAAGCCGCACTATCTGGAGGCGGCCCGATCGGCGGCGGACTGGTACGTCGCCCACGCACCCAAAGGCTGGGTGCCGCGCTACGACTACGACGATCCCGAGCGCGACAAGCTTCCCTACGATTCCTGCGCCGCCTGCATCGCCACCGCCGTCCTGATGCGATTGGCGCGCTGGCTGCCCGACCGGGCGGAGCGCTACCGGCATGTCGCTCGCGAAACCCTCGAAGCGTTGCTCGCCGACTTCCTGACACCGGGCGGCATCGTGCTGCACGGCTCGTGGGGCCGCATGCGGCATGTCGAACCCGGCAAGCCGCGGCTTGGCCGGTTTCCGCAGGAGGACGTGATGCCGTACGGCAACTACTGGATCGCCGAGTGTCTCTATCGCGCGCTGTCGACGGACTGGTCGGTGCTCGCCCTCGACGGCAAGGCATGACTCCATCAAGATTGTCGGGATGCGCCGTCCTGACAAACGCAAGCTGCGGCTGCTGCCGAAGCGCAAGCCGCTGCACCCTGCCTACCAAGGCGATGAAGCCGTCGAAGCCATCTGCGACATGATCCGCCGCATCCCTCGGGGCTGGGTGGCGACCTATGGCCAGGTTGCCACGATGGCCGGCATGCCGAGGCGCGCCCGCCTTGTCGGTCGCGTCCTTCAGCGCCTCGACCCGGCGATCAAGATCCCATGGCACCGTGTCGTCAACGCCAAGGGCGAGATCTCATATAGCCTGTCCCGCAATGGCGGCGATGCCCTCCAGCGGCGCCTGCTGGAAAAGGAAGGCATCAAATTCGACGCCAACAACCGCCTGGACTTGGATCGATGCCGGTGGCTCGATTAGTCTGCTCGGATGAGAAGAACAGGTCTTGTGTTGCTGTCGATGGTCCTCGCGGGACAGGCGAATGGTCAGGCGGCCAGCGCGCCGGCGCCAGCTTCGTTGACCTGCGGCACCTTGAAGGGTGATTCCTCACGCACGGCCTCGACGTCGCAATGGACGATTTCCGGACCTTCGGGGAAAACCACCGAGACCGGCGCCCTGCGCAGCGGCCCGCGCTTCGAATGCATCGACGGCGCCGTCCTGGTCATGGAGTTCACCTCCTCGGCGGGACACTCCGTCTTCGAAGCCTATTTCCCGGACGGCAACAACATCGCCTACGGCCGCCAGCAGGTCGACCGGCGCGGCGGCCGCATCGTCCTGCCCGTCCAGGCCAAGAAGCGGATCGCGGCGCCGTATCGAGCCGCCTTCGACTATCACTGCAAGCTCAACATGCCGGCAGATCCCATCGAGCCCGCCGCTCGGCCGGATTGCATCTTCTAATAAAGGATCGACGGCAGATAGGGGCCTTCGGGCTCGTTGTAGAGACCGATGGTCATCAACGTCATCTGGTACACCAGCTTCAGGCCCATCCCCAGGCACCAGCTGAAGACCTCGTGATTGCGTGTCGGCACCAGGAATCCGGGTCCGCCGAATTCAGGCGATGCGGCAATCAGAGCCATCAAGCCCTGGTTGGTCTCCGCCACGCTGTGGCCAACGAAGGCAATGGCTGTCGTGTAGGCGACGACCTGCCCGAGATGCTCGACAACCGATGCGGTCCCTCCGGCGATCGCATCACGCACTTCGGCTTCACGATCGAAACCATGGACCTGGCGGCAAATCCGGTTGCAGGCAGCCACATCGTCCGCGGCGGCGCTGCGCACCTCGTAGCCCGCGAATTTTTGCCCGAGCGGCTTGCCCTGGAGGATCGACACGGGCTCGCGGGTATGGAAGCCGAGCTTGGTATAAAGACAAAGGGAGCGGTTATGAAAGCCAGCCTGAAGCAGGCGCACGCCTGCGGCCTGCCGCCCAGCCGCACGGTCGAGTACTTCCTGCATCAGGCGCCCACCGACTCCCTGGTTCTGCCCCGTCGGATCGACCGTGATCGGCCCGACGCCCATGATAAAGGCGCGCTCGTCGAGAAAGTTGCTGCCAACGACACGCCCGTCCGCTTCGGCCACGACGGAATAGAACCCCGGATGCGCAAGCAGCATCGACATTAGCCCGCTCGCCGCATCCGGCGATGGGAAGTCGGGCGGGAAGTTGTGTGCCGTGCAGACCGACTTGAACGCCTCGTAGCAGATGGCGCCGCAAGCGGCGGCGTCTGCCGGAGTTCCTCGGCGAAGAACGATGCTCATGCGACCCCATCCAGCCCGACTCGGACGTCACACCACGCGGAAGTTCTTGAACTGCCAGGGATCGTCGGTGTCGAGATCCTCGGGGAACAGCCCGCCGCGGTCCTTGAGCGGCGTCCAGTCGCTGTACTTGCCGACCACCGGGCCGAGATAGGGCATGCAGATCTCGAGGTTGCGGTCGAAATCCATCTCGTCGGCCTCGACGATGCCGCGCTCGGGGTTCTCCAGCGCCCAGATGATGCCCGAGAGCACGGGCGCGCAGACCTGGATCGAGGTCGCGTTGTTGTAGGGCGTGACCTCGCGCGCCTCGTGGATGTCGAGCTGCGAGCCGTACCAGTAGGCGCCCTTGGCGTGGCCCATCAGCAGCACGCCGAGCTCGTCGCGGCCCTCGGTGATCTCGTCGACGATCAGGCGCTGCTTCTTCTGCTGGTGCAGGTTCTTGCCCGCGCATTCGTGCATGGACATGATCGCCTGGTCGCACGGATGGTAGGCGTAGTGCACGGTCGGCCGGTAGGTGGCCTCGTCGCCCTGGCGCAGCGTGAAGTAGTCGGCCATCGAGATCGATTCGTTGTGGGTGATGATGAAGCCGTGGAACGGCCCCTCGAGCGGCGTCCAGGTGCGCACGCGGGTGACGAGGCCCGGCCGGTTCAGGTAGATCGCCGAACCGCAGCCGAACTCGTGGCGCGCGCCGTCGAACGGCAGGCCCTTCTCATGGGTGCCCCAGCCCATCTCGGCGGGCTGGCTGCCCTCCGACACGAAGCCGTCGATCGACCAGGTGTTGACGAACTCGCCGACCTTCTTGGGCTTCTTGGAGACCTGGGTGTCCCGCTCGGCGATGTGGATCACCTTGACGCCGAGGTCGCGCGCCAACTCGCCCCAGCCCTCGCGGGTGGTCGGCTTGACCACGCCCATGCCGGTGTCCTTGGCGAGGTTGACCAGCGCCTTCTTGACGAAGTGCGAGACCAGGCCCGGGTTGGCGCCGTGGGCGATCACCGCGGTCGGCCCGCCGCGGTACTTGGGCGCGAGCTTCAGCATGTTCTCGCGCAGCGCGTAGTTGGAGCGCAGCGAGACCGACAGGTTGGGATCGGTGTAGCCGCCCGGCCACGGCTCGATGCAGGTGTCGATGTAGAGCGCGCCCTTCTCCTGGCAGAACTCGACCAGGGCCGTCGAGGCGACCTCGACCGACAGGTTGACCACGAAGTCGCCCTTGCCCACCCGCTTGTCGAGCGTCTGGCGCAGGTTCTCCTGGGTCAGGCGCTTCCGAATGAAGGTGACGCCGAACTTCTTCAGCTCCTTCAGGCCGCCGCGGTCCTCGGCCGAGATGACGGTGATCTGCTCCGGCTTGATGTCGATGTGCCGGAAGATCAGCGGCATGACGCCCTGGCCGATCGAGCCGAAGCCGATCATGACCATGCGGCCGGAGAACGAAGCGTATTTCTTGGAGAGCTTCTTCTTGCTCTTGCGCGCGACTTTCTTCGCCATTTCAGCGTCCCTGTCTTGTCTGAGTGTGGTCGATAAACGGCAACGGGGCCCTTCTCAAGGCCCCGTTACAGTCGTTCCGTTACGGAAAAAAGGCCTAGATGCAGATCGCCTTGAGCGGCGCGAAGCCGTTGAAGGCGACCGACGAGTACGTGGTCGTGTAGGCGCCGGTGGCCAGGATCTCGACCTTGTCGCCGGGCTTCAGCGACAGCGGCAGCTTGTACTCGGTCTTTTCATACAGGATGTCGGCCGAATCGCAGGTCGGGCCGGCGAGCACGACCGGTCCGACGCGCGTGCCGTCACGGCCCGTGCGCAGCCGGTACTTGATGCTCTCGCCCATGGTCTCGGCCAGGCCCGAGAACTTGCCGATGTCGAGGTAGACCCAGCGCTTGCGATCGTTGGCCGCCTTGCGCGAGACCAGCACGACCTCGCTCTGGATCACGCCCGCATCGCCCACCATGGAGCGGCCCGGCTCGATGATCACCTCAGGCATGCGGTTGCCGAAGTGGCGCACCAGCGCACGGGTCACCGCCTCGCAGTAGGCCTCGATCGAGTTGACCTCGGCGCGATAGCGTGCCGGGAAGCCGCCGCCCAGATTGACCATGCGCAGGTCCACGCCCTCTTCGGCGAGGGCGAAGAACATCTGCGAGACCTGGCCCAGCGCCTTGTCCCACTGCTCGAGGTCGGTCTGCTGGCTGCCGACATGGAAGGAGATGCCGTAGGGATCGAGCCCCCACTCCTTGGCCTTGCGCAGCAGGTCCTTGGCCATCTCCGGCGCGCAGCCGAACTTCTTGCTGAGCGGCCACTCGGCGCCGCCGCAGTCGACCAGCACGCGGCAGAACACGCGCGCGCCCGGCGCGACGCGCACGAGCTTCTGCAGCTCCGCCTCGCTGTCGAAGGCGAACAGGCGCACGCCCTGCTGGTAGGCCCAGGCGATGTCCTTTTCCTTCTTGATCGTGTTGCCGAAGGAGACTCGGTCCATCGACACGCCGGTCGCCTGCACGAGCTCGATCTCGCCGCGGCTCGCGGTGTCGAACTTGGAGCCGGCATTGGAGAGACGCGACAGGACCTGCGCGGCCGGGTTGGCCTTCACGGCGTAGAAGATGTGGGCCGCGGGCAGCAGCTCACGCATGCGCCGGTAGTTGTTCTCGACCACATCGAGGTCGACCACCAGGCACGGCGTCTCGGGCTGCTGCTCTCGGAGATAACGAAAAATACGCTCGGTCATCGCTGGGGGGTTCCCCGTCAATTCAAGTCAAAGCTGGGTTCGGTGAAGAGGTCGAACGGGACGTACGGCGCCAAACAGGCGGCGTGCGTCAGCCGATACTCGACGGGGTCTCTGTGGTCCGCAGGGGCGGACAATCGAACGAAGCGGCCCGGCCAGAATTCACCGGGCTAATGACGGAATAGCGGGGAGCACGCCCCGCGCGGTAAGCAAACATATCAGAAGCTCCTTCCCGGACCCGGCTCGAAGCCGGCGCTGCCAAAAAGAACACTTTCCGTCGTTGCGTAACCACTATGGGCCAGCGGCACGTGCGTTGGGCGTCTTGAGTGGTAAATACAACTAATCGACGCGGTTACAAGAAGATTCTTGGTCTACTGGCGAATTTTTGTGTGTCTTGTGTTGGCAAGACCACACGAGCGCTCTCATCGGGCGCTCTCATCAGGTGCGCGGCAGCGTCGAGCGCGGCAGGCGGATCCAGGCGGCGAGCACGGTGAAGGGCACCAGCAAGACGGCCGAGAGGATCAGCGCCGCCTGCGTGCCGATCAGCGTGGCGATCTTGCCCCACAGCAGCGAGCCCGCGACCATCGAGCCGAAAAACACCATCTGGTGTACCGCCATGCCTCGCGCTCGCATGAAGTTGGGCAGGATCATCTGCACGGAGGTTCCGTTGTTGGCGATGACGGTGATCCAGCAGGCGCCCGAGAGCGCCACGCAGGCGCCGACGACGTAGGGCGTCATGACCAGGGCAGCGACCAATGTGGCAGCGGCGTGCACGCCCATTGCCCAGATGTTGGCACGATCGGGGCCGAGCAGGCGGTTGATCAGCGGCATCGCCATCGCGGCGGCCACCGCACCGACGCCGAACACGCCGTAGAGGATGCCGAAGGCGAACTCGTCGAGGCCGAGCTCGAAGCGGCCGATCACCGGCAGCAAGGTGCCGATGGCGATGCCGGGCGTGAAGAAGCAGAGGCCGCGGGCGAACACGGCCTTGAGCTCGCCCGAGTTGCGCACGAAGGCGATGCCGGACCGGGCGGCCTCGAGGAAGCCTTCGCGGCGCTGGCTGGCGCGCGCCTCGGCCGAGCGCTTCCAGCTCGTCATGGCGAAGACGACGCCGATGTAGGTGGCGGCGTTGATGGCGAAAAGAAGGAAGACGCCGACCAGGCTGAGCAGGATCTGGCCGATCACCGGGCCGACGGTGCGGGCGAGGTTGAAGCCGGCGCTGTTCAGCGCGATGGCCGGCCGCAGCATCGGTCCGGAGACGATCTCGGGCACCACGGCGTGCCAGGCCGGGGCGTTCATGGCGTTGCCCAGCCCCATGAGGAAGACGAGGCCGAGCAGGGTCCAGTGGTTGAGCAGGCCGAGGAAGGCCAGGACGGCGAGCGCCGCCGCCATGCCCATCATCCAGAACTGGCAGACGATGATGTAGAGCCGGCGGTCGAAGCGGTCGGCCAGCACGCCGGCCGGAAAGCAGAACAGGAACATCGGCAGCATGTTCGCCGCCGCCAGCAGGGCCACGAAGATCGGCTCCGGGGTCAGGCTGGTCATCTCCCAGGCGGCCCCCGTGGTCGCCATCCAGCCGCCCGTGTTCGACAGGAGGTTGGCTGTCCACAAAGCGAGGAAGGCGCGGTTGGCCAGCGGCGCGAACGCCGTGGGATGGCTCACAAGACCTTCTCGTAGATCCGATGGGTCTTGTAGTGCACCCCGCCGACCGAGCGGATGATGTTGTTGGTCGCCTTGTTGTCCTCGAGGATCCAGCCCAGCTCGGCGCTGGTCTTGCCCAGCCGCTTGCCGTTGGCCCTGAGATGGTCGATCGCCATCATGGCGAGTCCCGCCCCCATCAGCGGATGGTTGCGGAACTTCTTCTTCACGCCCATCAGCGGCACGCGGGTGCTGCCGACGCCGGCGATCTTGAGCCGCCAAAGGAGCTTCACGAGGTTGATCGGGTTCAAGCTGCCGTTGAACTCCTCGATCGCCTCGTTGAGGTTGGTGAGCGCCACGATGAAGGCCACCGCCTCGTCGTCGACCTCCACGAATACGGCGAGCTCCGGCACGATCACTGGGCCGAACGCCTTGGAGGCGTGGTCGATCTCGGCCTGGGTGAAAGGCACGAAGCCCCAGTTGTCGCTCCAGGCGTCGTTGAAGATGCCGACCAGCGTCCTGACCTCGGCGTCGAACATCTTCATGTTGGCGGTGCGGACCTTGACCCGGCCGGCCATGCCGGCGCGCGCCATCAGCTTGGCGCCGATCGTCTCGGGCGCGTTCTGGACGTCGTAGTCGTAGGAGAAGACGTCCTTGATCTTGCTGTAGCCCTGGGCTTCGACGCGCGCGCCGGCGTAGGGCGGATCGTAGGGCACCAGCAGCATCGGCCGGCTCTCGAAGCCCCAGACCAGCAGCCCGACCTCCTCGTTGACCGAGAGGCTGAACGGCCCGGTCGCGCGCTTCAGCCCCTTGCCGCGAAGCCAGCTCTCGGCCGCCGCGAACAGGTTGGCGAAGATCGCGGGATCGTCCTCGGCGGCGAGGCAGCCGAAATGGCCGGTGTCGTCGGCGTAGCGCTCGAGATAGGCGCGATCGACCTGGGCGGCGATGCGGCCGACGACACGGCCGCCGCGGCGTGCGAGGAAGAACTGGACCTCGACATGGCCGAACAGCGGGTTCTTGCCCGGCGTGAAGGCCTCGCGCCGCTCGGAGTCGAGGTGCGGGATGTAGCCCTTGTGGCCGGCATAGAGGCGCTTGGGCAGGTCGATGAAGGCTTTGAGGTCGGACTTGCCCGCGACGGGCGTGACGACGATGTCGGAAGAGGCCATTGCTTGCTCAGGCTACCATGGCCAGCGGCGGGCGACTGTGAAATGAAAGCGTCCCGTCGGTCTCGCAGCCTGTGCCATCGGCGCGCAGGGCACGCAATTCGATATCGAAGCGCCAGCATGTCGCATCACGGGTGATGCGAATGAGATGGTAGCGGGCGCGGCCGTACTTGCTGCCGGCCGCAGCTGACGCCGAGGTCACCCCGATGACGGGCACGGGGCCTTCCGGCCCGGCGATACGCGCGACCTCACTCCGGTGATTGTGGCCATGCAGCACGAGTTCGCAGCCGGCACGGCGGACCATCGCCTGGAAGGCCGCAGCGTCCGTCAGCCGCTTGAAGCGGCTTTCCGTCGTGAGCGGCGGATGGTGAATCAGCACGACCCGGCACAGACCCTCGCGCCCGAGATCGCCCAGCAGCTTCTCGGCCCTGTCGATCTGTGCGGCGCCCAGCGTGCCGGTGGCGAAGAAGGGCGGCTTTGGCACAGCGCTCGACAGGCCGACCAGGGCGACCGGACCGCGCCGGCGTAGAGTCGGAAAGATGCCGAAGTCGGCCGCCGGTGGCTGTCCGTCACCCGCCATATAGGCGCCCCACAGGCCGAGGCTTTGCGGCCAGGCAGTCGCCACATAGACGTCGTGGTTGCCGGGAACGATGGTGACATCGCGCGGCCCTCCCAACCTCGGCAGCCATTCGACGGCGCGGCTGAACTCAGTCGGCAGCGAGATGTTCACCAGATCGCCGGTCAGCGCGATGTGGTCGGGCTGCTGGGCCTTGATGTCGGCCACGATGCCAGCCAGCGCCTCGGGCACATGCAACTGCGCCCGGCGCCGCCACCAATTGAGGTATCCCGTGGCGCGCTTGCCAAGGAGCTGCCACGGCCGAGCCAGCGGCATGGGCAGGTGCGGATCGGAGAGATGGGCGAGCCTGAACATCGCGGCGCTTCGGCGGCTCAAAACGCAAGATAGCGCCGGCTTGTCAAGCCGGCGGTCGCCGGGTTGCGCTGGATCAAGGCAGCATGCCGGGCAGCAACCGACCCTGTTTGCGGATTTTCATGGAAATCCAAATGACCAGGGCACCGCCCGATAAGCAGACGATCGTATCCGGCCTGGATCTCTTCCTGTGGCCCCTGCGCGCGGCGAGCGAGCTCGCCGCGGCTCAGGCCAGCGGTTTCGCCCAATTGATGGCGACGGCCAATATCACGCCGACGCAGGCGGTGAAGCCCGCCTGGACGACGGCCAATCGCGTGCGCCTCGACCTGCCGACCATGGAGCTTCGGGACTTCTCGACCGCCGCGCGCGGCGCGCCGACGCTGGTCTGCGCTCCGTTCGCCCTGCACGGCGCCACCCTCGCCGACTTCGCGCCCGGCCACAGCTTGGTGCAGACGTTGGCCAGCAACGGCTGCCCACGGCTCTTCGTCACCGATTGGCGGTCGGCGACGCGCGACATGCGCCTGCTTACGATCGACGACTACCTGGCCGAGCTCAACGTCGCGGTGGACGAGATCGGCGCCCCGGTCGATCTCGTAGGACTTTGCCAGGGCGGCGTCATGGCCCTGATCTACGCCGCACGGTTTCCGGCGAAGGTGCGCAAGTTGGCGGTGGCCGGCGCGCCCGTCGACGTCGAGGCCGGCCACTCGCTGCTGTCGCTCACGGCCAGGCACCTGCCGGTGGAAGTGTTCGACGAGGTCGTGCGGCTGGGCGATGGCCGCGTGCTGGGCCAGCGCGTCATCGACCTCTGGCGACCGGCAATGCATGGCGCGGATTACGCCGCGGCGCTGCAGGACAAGGCGAGCGAGGCCCTGATGGAGCGCTTCCGCGACTGGTTCGAATGGACCGTCGACCTGCCCGGCGCCTACTACCATCAGACCGTGCTGTGGCTGTTCAAGGAGAACCGGCTGGCGACCGGCCGTCTGACGGCGCTCGGCCGCCGCATCGATCTCGGTGGCATTCGGCATCCTGTCTTCCTGCTGGCGGCGCGCGACGACGAACTGGTCGCGGCCGACCAGCTCCTGGCGACGCGCCGGCTGATCGGCACGCCAGCCGGCCAGATCGAGAGTCTGGTCGAGCCATGCAACCACCTCGCCCTGTTCATCGGCGCCCGGAGCCTGGCCGGCGGCTGGGCGACGGCAGCGCGCTGGCTGGCTCAATCCTCCAGCACGTAGAGGCCCGGGGCGTCACACAGGACAGCGTAGCCCGCGGCATCGTTGCCCATCGACGGAGGCGCCACCGGCTCGCCGGAATGGCGTCCGAGCCAATCGAGATAGGTCGGCCACCACGATCCGTCGAGGCGCGGCGCCGTCGCCAGCCAAGTCTCGGCGTCGACATGACGGTCTTCGGCGTTCCTGGTCATGACTTGGTGGAACAGGCCAGGCTGGCCGATCTCCGAGACGATGCCGGCGTTATGGCCGCCGCTCGCCAGCACGTAGGTCACCGCCGTGTCGACGAGAAGGTGGATCTTGTAGGTCGAGCGCCACGGCGCCACGTGGTCCCGCACGGTGCCCACGGCGAACACGGGGACGCGAATGTCGGTCAGGGCGACCGGGTGACCACCTGCGACATAGCGGCCCTCGGCGAGATCGTTGTCCAGAAAGAGATGGCGCAGATATTCAGCGTGCATGCGATACGGCAGGCGCGTGGCGTCGGCGTTCCACGCCATCAGGTCGCTCAACGGCTCGCGCTCGCCCATCTGGTAGCGATTGAGCATCAGCGACCACACGAGGTCGTTGGAGCGCAGCATCTGAAAGGCCCCCGCCATCTGCTTGGCGTCGAGGAACCCCTGCTCCCACATCATGTCCTCGAGGAAGGCGATCTGGCTTTCGTCGATGAACAGCATCAACTCGCCCGCTTCCGTGAAGTCGGCCTGCGCGGCGAGCAGCGTGATGGTGCGCAGCCTATCGTCGCCGTCGCGCGCCATCGCGGCGGCGGCGATCGACAGCAGCGTACCGCCGAGACAATAGCCCAACGCGTGGACACGGCAGCCGGGCACGGTGGCAGTGATGGCGTCGAGGGCCGCCATGACGCCGCCGAGGCGATAGTCCTCCATGCCGATGTCGCGGTCTGCTGCCGAGGGATTCTTCCAGGAGACCATGAATACCGTGAAGCCCTGGCCGGTGAGGTAGCGAACCAGCGAGTTCTGCGCCGACAAGTCGAGAATGTAGTACTTCATGATCCACGCCGGAACGATCAGCAGCGGCTCGGCGCGCACGTGCTCGGTCGTCGGGGCGTACTGGATCAGCTCGATCAGGCGGTTGCGGAAGACGACCTTGCCCGGGCTGGCGGCGACATCGCGGCCCACCTTGTAGGCCTCGCTGCCCACCGGCTTCTTGCCGCTCACGGCGCGTTCCCAATCCTCCAGCAGGTGCTGCAGGCCGTCGACGAAATTGCGCCCCCCGCATTCCAGCGTGCGCTGCAGCAGTTCGGGATTGGTCGCCAGGAAGTTGGCGGGCGAGAACATGTCGAGTGCCTGGCGGGCGCCGAACTTCACCATCTCCTCATGATGCCGCGCGACGCCGCGTACGTCGGAAGTGGCGTTGTGCCACCACTGCTGCTGCAGCAGGAAGCCCTGGTAGATGACGTTGAAGGGCCAGGCCTGCCAAGCGTCGGTCGCGAAGCGCCTGTCCTGTGGTAACGGCTCTATGACGGGCGCCGACGTGCCGGGCTGCAGCAGCGCGCGCCAAGCGTAGGCCTGGAAGCGCATCATCTTGCGCGCCATCTTGTCGACCAGCTGCAGCCGCTTGCCGGGTGTCGCCATCAAGTGGACCAGCCAATCGAGGTGGGCGGCGGCAAGGGCCGCAGGCGACAGGCCCATGGTAAAGCGCGCGAGCGTGGCATGCAGCGCACGATCGGTGACATCGGCAAGCGCCGTCACGACGTACGAATCGCGTGTCGGGAGGGTCGCGTCGGTCGGACTGCCCGACAGGACGGGGAGATTCATCGAATCATCTTAGGCGGCGCATGTGACAGCGCGGTTGATCCAGCTCAATTCCGACTTGCCGCCGGTTTTGCACTGGCCGTGGCGCTGGCCGATTGGCGCGTGGGGTGGCGCCGGTGGCAAGGAAGCCTAGAAGCCTCGGGCGAGCGGCGCGAGGTGTCGCCAGATCTCAGCCGCGGTCTTGTTGGTCAGGTCCTTGGGCACTTCCAGGCGCACGCGATCGAGCACGTGCTTGGACAGCAGCCCGCGCAGTTCGCCGAGGCTGCGGCGCGGCGTCACCAGCACGATGTCGTCGAACTGGCGCTTCTCGCAGGCGCCTTCGAGCGCATCGGCCAGCACGGCCATGAAGCGGTGCTTCTCCAGCTTGTGGTAGTCGTGCGGCGGCTCCAGCGCATGCCGCATGCCGCTACGTGCGGAGCTGTAGCTGCGGCCCGGCTTGTCGCTCTTGAGATCGCGCGGTTTCTGACGGCTCTGAGGCGCGACCAAGTCGGCCCGCCCGGCCGGGACGAGCTTGCCGGTCTGCCCGTCGAGCATGAAGAACCGTCCGCGCGCACCGTCGGCAACGACGACCCAGGTCAGGGGAACCTTTCTGGGCATGGCTCACCTCCCAACGTCATCCTGACAGCTCCGGCAACGACGGTCCTTGATGTGCGTCAAACCCCGTGTTCGACGCGGCAAGAGCTACGAAGTCGGCCGATTTGATCCAGATCATCCTTTGACAGGCATCACGGTCCTAGCGTGCTGCAAGTGGATCGGAGCCTCGCATGAGTTCGCGCACCCAACATCGTCGCAACCGCCGGACCATCGCCGCCCTCCTGGCGCTGGCCTTCTCATTCCTCGGTGGCGCTGAAGGCGCCGCGGCGTGGGAGGTCGAAGACGGCGTGGAGAGCCCGAGCTATGCCGTGACCGAACCGGTCAGCTCCAACCTCAACATCGACAGCGTGGTGCTGATGTGCGAGGCGGCTGGCGACGCCACCGTCCTGCAGCTCAAGATCTACCTCACCGACGAGGGGCCGTTGCGCCCCGGCCGCGCTGCCACCGAGCAGCTCAAGGACGACCCACGCGTCGAGGTCTCGATCGATGGCCGTGTCTTCCCGACCAGCCTCCTGTTCGCGGACGAATACGTCGTACTGGCCGATGGCGAGCATGATCGAACGCCCCTGCTCTCCGACAGACTGCTCGACGCCCTGCAGGGCGGCAAGCACCTGCAGTTGCGTTTCGACCTGGTCGCCGAGGCGCCAGGACACGCGGCCGCCTTCGATGGCGAGGCGGTGATTGAGCTTGGATCGGCGGCGATCGCCGCCGTCCGGCGTTGCGCCCGCCCGCCGGCTGGCCCGTCAGGCAGCACGGCCTTTGCCGGGCACTGACCGGGATACGGCGCAGGCGCCTTTCTGGACGCTCGACAGGCGCGTCGTACTCGGCGAGCTCGGTTGCGGTGCGGAGGGCCTGACCACGCAGGAGGCCCGGCGGCGCCTTGAGCGCTACGGTCCGAACACGGACAAGCCGGCCGGGCGCGCCGGCATCGTCGCGGCCGTCGCGCGGCGTCTGCTCGAGCCGCTGTGCCTGATCCTGCTGGTCGCCGCCATCGTCTCCGCCCTGACCGGCGACGGCGTCGGCGGCGCCATCATCGTCGCCATCGTCATCCTGTCGATCGGCCTCGATACCTTCCAGGAGGGGCGGGCGGTCAGGGCGGCGGACCTGTTGCGCCATTCGGTGGCGCTCAAGGCCGAAGCGCGGCGCGACGGTACCTTCGTCGAGGTGGCGGTGGACGACGTCGTGCCGGGAGACGTCGTGCGTATCCGCGCCGGCGACATCGTGCCGGCTGACGGGCTGCTGCTTGGGGCGTCCGCCTTCACCGCCAGCGAGGCTGCCCTCACCGGCGAGCCCTACCCGGTCGAGAAGCGCTGCGGGCCGGTCGGCTCGCATGACGCCGCCGACGCCGCCAACGCGGTGTTCCGCGGCTCCGTCGCCCAGACCGGCGAGGCCGTGGCACTGGTGGTCGCGACGGGCACGCGGACCCTATTCGGCACGGCCGCAGCGGCGCTCGCCGAGCAGCAGGCGCCCTCGCCGTTCCAGCGCGATCTGCGCGCCTTCGGCCTGCTGGTCGCGCGCCTGTCGATCGCCCTGATCATCGTCGTGCTGGCAACGCACGTGCTGTTCGGCCGGCCCGTTCTGGAATCGCTGATGTTCTCGGTGGCCCTGGCGGTCGGCCTGACGCCCGAGCTGCTGCCCATGATCACCACCGTGACCCTTACGCGCGGCGCGTTGCGCATGGCCGATCGCAAGGTGATCGTGAAGCGGCTGGCCTCGATCCACGATCTCGGCGCCATGACCGTGCTGTGCACCGACAAGACGGGCACATTGACCTCGGCCCAGATCACGCTGGTGCAGAGCCTGGACGCCGACGGCCGGGACAGCGGGCGCGCGGCGTGGCTGGGCGCCGTCTCGGCGACCCTGGGCGGAGATCGCGGCTCGCTCGATGCGGCGCTTGTCGCCGGGGCCACCGTGACCAACGGCTCGTGGAAGCTGCTGGCCCGTCTTGCGTTCGACTTCAGCCGCCGCCTGGGCGCCGTGCTGACCGACGGACCTCCGGCCGAGGGCCGGCTGCTGATCGTGAAGGGTGCGCCCGAGGCAGTGCTGGCGCTGTGCACGACCCAGCGCGGTGTGGCCGGCGTGGCGGCGATGGCCACCGCCGATCGCGTGCGGGCGCTCGACCGCGTGCATGCGCTCGCCGAGCAAGGGCTGCGTTCGGTCGCCATCGCCTCGCGGCCATGGCGAGAAGGACCGCGCGACATCGCCGCCGCCGACGAGACCGAGTTGATCTTCGAGGGCCTCTGCACCTTCGCCGACCCGCCCAAAGCGACCGCCGGCGGCGCCATCGCGCGACTGGCGGCGGCCGGCGTGCAGGTCAAGATCCTGTCGGGTGACGATCCGGTCGTCGTCCGGCGGCTGGCCGGTCTGGTCGGCCTCGACGTCACGACCGTGCTGTCCGGTTCGGAGGTGGCGCAGCTCAGCGACGAGGCACTGGCGGTGCAGGTGCGCACCGTCGACGCCTTCGGCCGCCTGACACCGGATCAGAAGTCGCGGCTGATCAAGGCTCTGCAGGCCGGCGGCGAAGCCGTGGGCTTCCTGGGCGACGGCATCAACGATGCGCCGGCCCTGAAGGCCGCCGACATCGGCCTATCGGTGGACGGCGCGACAGGCGTGGCGCAAGCCGCAGCCGACATGATCCTGCTCGCACCCGACCTCGAGGTCGTGGCCGATGGCGTCGAGGAGGGCCGGCGGACCTTTGCCAACATCCTGAAATACGTGCGCATGGGTGCCAGCTCGAACTTCGGCAACATGCTGTCGATGGCGGTGGCATCGCTCTTTCTGCCCTTTCTGCCCATGCTGCCGACCCAGATTTTGCTCAACAACCTCCTGTACGATTTCTCCGAGGTCGGCATTCCCTTCGACACCGTTCGCCCCGAAGCGACTGCGGCACCGCAGGTCTGGGACCTGCGCGCCCTCATGCTTTTCGCCGGCGTGATGGGGCCATTGTCTTCGGCGTTCGACCTCCTGACCTTCGCCGGCCTGCTGCTGGTCTTTCACGTGACGCCCGAAGAATTCCGTACCGCATGGTTTCTCGAATCGATGGCGACCCAGATCCTGGTGATCTTCATCATTCGCACCAACGGCCATCCGTGGAACAACCGGCCGCACCCAACGCTCACCGCCTCGTCGCTGACAGCGCTCGCCGTTGCACTGGTCCTGCCCTACTCCAGCATCGGCGGCTGGTTCGGCTTTGCGCCGCCGCCGCTCACCGTCGTCGCCAGCATCTGCGGCCTGGTGCTGTTCTATCTGATTTCTGCCGAGCTGATGAAGAAGATCGCCCTCGGGCACCGTCCTGCGGTTGCGCGACGAACTTGACGAGGATCAAGGCGCAGGCGCGGCGTCGCGTGATGCTCGCCGCGCACGACGGAGTCATGCCAAGCGACGCCAGTCGACGTCGCCGCTGGCTTGATGGGTGTCAAAGCCCGCGGACTGCTCCGGACTAAGATTCGAACCGAGGCCAACGGGAGCAACGGATGACGATTTCCAAGCGGCGCGTCCTGTTCGTGCTGGCTGCAGGCGTGGCGGCCCTGATCATCGTGGTCGCCAGCAGGGCCCTGTCGTCATGGCCGTGGTCGCCGCCCCCGTCAGACGCGCTCACCCTCTATGGCAACGTCGACATCCGACAGGTCGACATGGCCTTCCAGGCGATCGGGCGCGTGCAGGAGCTGCGCTTCGAGGAGGGCGATTCGGTCAAGGCCGGCGAGACGATTGCCGTGCTCGATCCGGACACCTATCGAGACTTGGCGGATTTCGCCCGCGCGCGCGTCGAAGCCCAGCGCATCGCCCTGCAACGCCTGCAGACGGGCAGCCGTCCCGAGGAGATCGCGCGCGAGAAGGCCTCGGTCGAGGCAGCGCGCGCCGCCGTCGTCGATGCCGAGCTGCTGCTCAAGCGGCGCACCGATCTGCTGAAAACCGGCAACGTGTCGCGCGAGCTCTACGACGAGGCGAAGAATGCCTATGACACGGCCCGCGCGCGCCTCGACGTATCGAATCAAATCTCCCGCCTGACCGAGATAGGACCGCGGCAGGAGGATATCGACCAGGCCAAGGCGTTGCTGAACGCCCAGCAGGCGACGCTCTCCCTGGCCGAGCAGCGCCTGTCCGACACCCAGCTCAAATCGCCGTCCAACGCCATCGTGCTCAGCCGTATCGTCGAGCCCGGCGCGATGGTGGGGCCCAACACGCCGGTCTATACGCTTGCCCTTACCGACAAGGTGTGGGTGCGCACCTACATCGCCGAGCCCGATCTTGGCCGCATCAAGCCCGGCGCGGCGGTGAAGATCGCCACCGACACCGATCCCGGCCGCACCTACGATGGCTGGATCGGCTTTATCTCCCCGACTGCCGAGTTCACGCCCAAGACCGTCGAGACGACCGAGCTGCGCACGCAGCTCGTCTACCGGCTGCGCGTCTTCGTGCGCGATCCGGACGATCGTCTGCGACAGGGCATGCCTGTCACGGTGCGCGTCCCGCTCGGGACGTAGCGTGGCGCCCGAACCGCTCCCCGCCGTCGTCCTCGACGGCGTCGTCAAGCGCTTCGGCGCGAGCACGGCACTGGATGGCGTTTCGGCCGGGATCGTGCCAGGCGCAATCACCGGTCTGGTCGGGCCGGACGGTGCGGGCAAGACCACCCTGCTGCGGCTGGTGGCAGGCCTGCTCAAGCCCGACGCCGGCACCATCTCGGTGCTCGGCCACGACAGCGTGAGCGGCGTCGCGCTGTTCCAGCGCAATATCGGCTACATGCCCCAGCGCTCGGGCCTCTACGACGACCTGACGGTCGGCGAGAACTTGCGGCTCTACGCCGACCTGCACGAACTCGACAACGCGACGCGGCGCGAGCGTTTCGCGGCCCTGCTCGGCTTCACGCGGCTGGCACCATTCGTCGACCGGCTGACCGGCCAGCTCTCCGGCGGCATGAAGCAGAAGCTCGCCCTCGCCATGGCCTTGCTCGCGCGGCCGAAGCTGCTGCTGCTCGACGAGCCCAGCGCCGGTGTCGATCCGGCGTCGCGGCGCGAGCTGTGGCGCATCGTCAAGGAGATGGCCGGCGAGGGCGTGGCCGTGGTCTGGAGCACGGCCTATCTCGACGAGGCCGAGCGCTGCGACCGCTTCATGTTGCTGCAGAACGGTCGCCTCCTGGCGTCGGGCGCGCCCGACGCCTTCACCGGCCGGCTGCGCGACCGCACCTTCCTGCTCGACCTTCCGGAAATCGAGCGCCACCGCACCCAGCATCAGGCCGTCCGCCAGCCTGAGGTGGCCGACGCCACCATCCAGGGCGGCAGCCTGCGCCTCGTGCTGCGCGCCGGGGCGTCCCCGCCCTCGCCCGATGCGTTGGGGGGCTCGGCAGGGCTGCGGGCGGTGCAACCGCGCTTCGAGGATGCCTTCGTGAGCCTGCTGCAGGGCGAGGCGCCGCCGGCGGCTGAGGAGGAAGCGGAGAGCCTGCCCCTGCCCGCCGACGGCGCGACCATCGTGGCGCAGGACCTGACCTGCGACTTCGGCCGCTTCCGCGCTGTCGACCATGTGAGCTTCAGCGTCGCCCCGGGCGAGATCTTCGGTCTGCTGGGCCCCAACGGCGCAGGCAAGTCTACGACCTTCCGCATGCTGTGCGGCCTGCTGGAGCCGACGCATGGCAGCGCGCGAGTCGCCGGCATCGATCTCGGCCGCGCCCGCGCCGCCGCGCGCGAGCGCATCGGCTACATGTCCCAGCGCTTCTCGCTCTACGCCAACCTCTCGGTGCGCGACAATCTCGACTTCTTCAGCGGCGTCTACGGTCTCGCCGGCGCCCGGCGTGTGCGTCGCATCGACTGGGCGTTGAGCAGCTTCGAGCTGATGGCCGTTGCCGGCGCCGAGGCCGGCAGCCTGCCGCTCGGATTCAAGCAACGGCTGGCGCTCGCCTGCGCACTGCTGCATGAGCCGCGCGTGCTGTTCCTCGACGAGCCGACGTCCGGCGTCGACCCCCTGATGCGGCGCGCCTTCTGGCAGCGCATCGGTACGTTAGCCGACGGGGGCGTGACCATCCTCGTGACCTCGCACTTCATGGACGAGGCCGAGTACTGCGACCGCCTGGGCATCGTCTACGCCGGCAAGCTGATCGCGATCGGCCGCCCCGACGAGCTGAAGCGCCGCTATGCCGGCGCGGATCTCGTGGAGCCGACGCTCGAGGACGCCTTCGTGGCCCTGATCCAGGCCCATGACAACGGCGCCGCAACGAGCTCGTCATGACTGCCCTGCATCTACCCGGCCGCCGCTTCCGCGGGCTGCTGCGCAAGGAGTTCCTGCAGATCGTGCGCGACCCTTCGTCGATCGCCATCGCACTCGTCATGCCAGTCGTGCTGCTGCTGCTGATCGGTTACGGCATCTCGCTCGACGCGCGCGATGTCCGCTTCGGCCTGGTCGACGAGAATCCCAGCGTCGAGTCGGCGGGTCTCTACCAGAGCTTCGCGAGCACGCGGTACTTCCGTCCCACGCGCTTCGTCGACGCCCAGCAGGCCGAGGCGGCGCTGATGCGCGGCGACATTGCGGGCTTCGCCGTGCTGCGCGGCGACTTCTCGCGCAAGGTCGCCAATCCGCTGCAGCCGGCCGAGATCGGCGTCTTCGTCAATGGTGTCGACGCCAACAACGCGCGCATCGTCATCGGCTATGCACTGGGCACGATCGAGAACTGGGCATCGGCCTATCGCCACCACCGCGGCCAGAGGAGCGCGCCCGCCGTGACGGTCGAGCACCGTTACTGGTTCAACTCCGAGATCCGCAGCGCCAACTTCATCGTGCCCGGCCTGATCGCCATGGTCATGACTATGATCGGCGCGCTGCTGACGGCGCTGGTGGTCGCCCGCGAATGGGAACGCGGCACGATGGAGGCGATCATGGTCTCGCCGGCCAGCATGCCGGAAATCATCATGGGCAAGCTCTGCGCTTATTTCGTGCTCGGGCTGGGCGGTCTCGCCGTCTCGGTCGGGCTCGGCATCTTCCTCTTCGAGGTGCCGTTCCGCGGTTCGTTCCTCGTATTGCTCTTGCTTTCCTCGGTGTTTCTCGTGGTCGCGCTGGCCATGGGGCTCGTGATCTCGACCGTCGCGCGCAGCCAGTTCGTGGCCGCCCAGCTCGCCTTCCTGGTCACCTTCATGCCGGCACTGATCCTGTCGGGGATGATGTTCGACATCGCCAGCATGCCGCACTGGCTGCAGGCGGTGACTACCGTGTTCGCCGCCCGCTATTTCGTTTCGAGCCTGCAAACGCTGTTCCTGGCGGGTACCGTGTGGCCGATCCTGATGCCCGACCTGCTGGCTTTGCTGGGCTTCGCCGTCCTGTTCCTGGCGGTGGCGATCGTGCGCACGCGGCGCAGCCTGGAGTAGCCGCCATGTGGCGCCGCATCCGCTCGCTGATCGTCAAGGAATTCCTGATGTTGTGGAAGGACCGCAAGAGCCGCTTCGTGCTCCTGGTCCCGCCCCTCATCCAGCTCGTGCTGTTCGCCAACGCCGCGACCTTCGAGGTGCGCGACGTCGCGCTCGGCATCTGGCAGGAGGATCGCGCCGGCCCGGCGACCGAGCTGGTGAGCCGCTTCACCGGCTCGGGCACCTTCCGCATCGCCGCCACCTACGACAACCCGCGCGCCGTCGAGGGCGACATCTCGGCCCAGCGCGTCAAGGCCGTGCTGCATGTCGGCCAGGGCTTCTCGGCAGACATCGCGGCCGGGCGGCCGGCGCGCCTGCAGCTCCTGCTCGACGGCCGGCGCTCCAACAGCGCGCTGCTCATCCAGAACTATGCCGCCGCCATCGTCGAGCGCTTCAATCTCGAGCACGCGCCGCCGGGCGCCCGCGGCGCAGGGCTGGAAATCCAGACCCGCGCCTGGTTCAACCCCAATTTCGAGAGCCGATGGTTCATCCTGCCAGGCCTCGCGGTATTGCTGACCATGGTCGCCACCCTGCTGATCACCGCGCTGTCGGTCGCCCGCGAGCGCGAGCTCGGCACCTTCGACCAGCTGCTGGTGACGCCTCTCCGGCCGATGGAGATCCTGATCGGCAAGACCGCGCCCGCGCTCTGCGTCGGCTTCGTCGAGGCCAACGTCATCGTCGCCATCGCCGTGACCGCCTACGGCGTGCCGTTCGTCGGCAACATCCTGCTGTTCGACGCGGGCATCGTGCTGTTCGTCCTGTCGGCCATCGGCATCGGCCTGGTGATCTCCTCGATCGCCAAGACCCAGCAGCAGGCGATCCTCGGCGTGTTCCTGTTGCTGTCGCCGTTCACCGTGCTGTCGGGCTTCACCACGCCGATCGCCAACATGCCGCAATGGTGCCAGGCCCTGACCTACGTCAATCCCATCCGCTACATGATCGCCCTGTCGCGCGGCGTCTTCCTGCAGGACCTCAGCTGGTCGCTGGCGTGGCCGATGCTGTGGCCGATGATGGCGATCGCCGCGGCGACGCTCGGCTACGCCACCTGGCTGTTCGCCCGCAAGCTGCAGTAAGGCTCAGCGCGCGCCGGCGGCGCGCAGCTGCTTGTCGGGGAGGACGCCGAACTGGCGGCCGATGCCGGTCATGACCTCGACCATGTGGTCGAGCTGCTCCTTGGTGTGCACGGCGCAGAGCGAGCAGCGCAGCAGCGACACGCCGTTGGGCGTGGCCGGCGGCACGGCGACGTTCACATAGATGCCGGCATCGAGCATGGCGCGCCAGAAGCCGATGGCGGTCATGCGGTCGGGCAGGTGCACGCCGACCACCGGGCCATGCTCCGGTCCCAGGGTGAAGCCCTGCGCCTTCAGCCCGTCATAGAGCGTGGCGACATTGTTCCAGAGCTGGGTGCGCAGCTCGGGCCTGGCCTTCACCACGCGCAGCGCCTGGCGCACCGAGGCCACGATCGAGGGCGGCAGCGAGGCGGTGAACATGTACGACCGCACGGTGACGCGCAGGATGTCGAAGTCCGGGTCGTCCGAGACGCAGTAGCCGCCGATCGCGCCCAGGGTCTTGGAGAAGGTGCCGACGATGAAATGGCAGTCGTCGATCACGCCGGTCGATTCGCAGAGGCCGCGACCATGCTCGCCGAGCGCGCCCAGCGAATGGGCTTCGTCGATCAGGACGTAGGCGCCGTATTTCTTGCAGACGTCGACGAACTCGCGCAGCGGGGCGCTGTCGCCCAGCATGGAGTAGATGCCTTCCAGCACGACCACGCGGTTGCCCGGCTTGTCGCCCCCTTTGGCGTCCTTAAGCCGGCGCAGGCGGGCCTCCAGGCTCGACGGGTCGTTGTGCTTGAAGCGCACGACCTCGGCCTGGGTCATCTTGCAGGCGTCGTAGATCGAGGCGTGGCTGTCGGCGTCGATCAGCAGGAAGTCGTCCGGCCCGGCCAGGGTCGAGATCACGCCGAGATTGGCCTGGTAGCCGGTCGTGAAGACCATGCAGTGCTTCTTGCCGTAGAACTCGGCGATCTCCTTCTCGAGCGCCACGTGCTCGGAGTAGCTGCCGTTGGCGATGCGCGAGCCGGTGGTGCCGGTGCCCTCGGCCTCGATCGCCTCGATCGCGGCGTCCATGCACGAGCGGTCGAAGGTCAGGCCGAAGTAGTTGTTGGTGCCGACCAGCAGGGTCTCGCGGCCGTTGATGATCGCCTTGGTGGGCGACAGCACCCGTTCCATGCGGATCTGGAACGGGTCGTAGCCGGTCGTGCGGACGTCGCGATACGCGTCGAGCAGGCCGGCGTGGCGGTCGAAAAGGCCCATTCTATCCAGGCCTCCCTGTAGTTGAGACTAAGCCCTGACGCCCAGGATCAGGCGCGCAGGTCCCGGATCGTGTCGGCGAGCTGGTCGACCGTATGGATCTCGGCGATGACGCTCATCGGAATGGAGACGTCGAAGCGATCCTCCAGCTCCATGACCATGTCCATGATCGCAAGAGAATCGATGGTCAGGTCCTTGGCGATCACGGTGTCGCCGGTGATCGGCTTCTCACCGGTCTGGTAGGGTTCGAGATGGACGCAGATCTCCCGAATCACCTCGGCGCGCGAAACGCCGCGCGTCAGGGTAAGGGTATCGGCGATGCCGTCGTTTTCGACGGTCAATTCGTGGGCGGTGCGCAAAAGCGGCTCCAAAGGTCTCGGGGAAAGACAACGCATGAGATGCCGGAAGGGCGATTCCTTGTGAAATGACAATTTGTTACGCCGTATTTCACAACCTCTAGAGCCACCCCCGGGCCCGGTACCACAAGATCGTCTCGGCGAAGCCGGTGGCCAGGTCGAACCGCGGATGCAGCCCGAGTGCGTTGGCGAGCCGCCGATCGTGGGCCGTCCAGTCACCATGGAAGATTTCACTGACTTTGCCTGGGGTTAGCATCTGCACGGAACCGCCCAGCGACTGGCCGATCGCATTGCCCCGGGCCACTGCCGCCATGACGGCCCGCGGCACGGCGAGGGACACCGCCTTGCGGCCGAGCGCGCGACCGGCGGCGTCGGCCATGTCGCGATAGGAGTAGCCGCCTTCCTTGCCGTCATCGATTTCGTAAGTCGAAGGCGGCGGCGGCCGGTCGAGGGCGAGCGCCAGCGCCTCGACGAGGTCAGCGACATGGATCAGCGACAGCCGCGCGCGGGGCACCTTGGGTCGCGGGGCGAGACCGCGGGCGACGGCCTTGAAGTAGGCCAGGGTCTCGCGGTCGCCGGGCCCATAGACCGCCGGTGCACGCACCGTGAGCCAAGGTCCCGATCGGCCGGCCACCACCTCCTCCGCGGCGCGCTTGCTGGCGGCATAGGGCGAAAGCTGGGGCTCGCGCGCCGCCAGCGACGACAGAAGAAGGAAGCGCGCGTCCGGGGCCAGCGCCGACAGCAGCGCCGTGCCGTCGCGGTTCACGGTAAAGAAGTCGGATGACCGCCGTGCCTTTATGAGGCCGGCGGCGTGGACGACGGCGTCGACGCCCTGGACCAGGCGCTTGAGGGCCGCTTCGTCCAGAAGGTCGCCCAGCACCATGTCGGCGGCGACGCCTTCGAGCGATGGCAGGGGCGACCAGCGGCGCACCAGCAGGCGGAGCTTGTAGCCGCGACGGGCCAGAGCGGCGACGAGATGGGGGCCGACGAAACCGGTGACACCGGTAACTGCGACCAGCTTGGTCACGCCGCGGCGGTCTTGTCCGCGCCTTTGGGGGGCGCGTACAGGCCGGCCAGGTAATTGGCCTTGGCGCGCGAGCGGGAGAGCTTGCCCGACGAGGTGGTCGGCAGGCCCATGGCCGGCGGCACCAGCACGACCTCGCAGTCGACGGCGATCGCCTCGCGCACCGCCTGCGCCACGTCGCTGGCCAATGTCTTGCGTCCCTCCTCGCCCGACACACGCGCCAGCACGGCCACGACGACGCGCTCGCCCCCACCCTCGCTATCTGGGCCCTCGACCGAGAAGGCCACCGAATCGCCGTTCTTCACGACGCGGCGCGTCTCGATCGCCCATTCGATGTCCTGCGGCCAGATGTTGCGGCCGTTGACGATGATCAGGTCCTTGGCGCGACCGGTGACGACGACTTCGCCGGCGAGCGTGTAGCCGAGGTCGCCGGTGTCGAGCCAACCGTCCGACAGGACCTCCTGCGAGGCCTCGGGCTCGCCGAAGTAGCCCGGCATGATGCTGGGCCCGGCGACGAAGATCCGTCCGACCTCGCGGTCGCCCAAAACCTTGCCGGCCTCGTCGCGCACTTCCAGGCGATGGCCCGGCAGCACCTTGCCGCAGAGCACGAAGCGCCGCGTCCGCCGGCCGTCGTCGGTCGGCATCGTGTCGGTGCGCACGCCGGTGCCGTGCGGGCTGAAGGTGATGGCGAGGCACACCTCGGCCATGCCGTAGCTCGGGATGAAGGCCTTGCGGTCAAAGCCGCTCTTGTCGAAGGCGTCGGCGAAGCGGTCGAGCACGTCGGGCCGGATCATGTCGCCGCCGATGCCGGCATGGCGCCAGCACGACAGGTCGAGACCCTCCGGCACCTGGCTGGCGGCGCGGCGCGTGGCGAGGTCGTAGCCGAAGCTCGGGCTGTAGGCGATGGTGCCGCGGTTCTTCGAGATGATGTTCAGCCACTGCATCGGCCGGCGCGCGAAGTCGCGCGGCGTCAGGTAGTCGAGCGAGATCTGGGTCGAGAGCGGCGCCATCAGGAAGCCGATCAGCCCCATGTCGTGATAGAGCGGCAGCCAGCTCGCCGCGCGATCGCCCGGCACGACTTCCAGGCCGGACGGCCCGGTGATGCCGGCGAGGTTGGCCATCAGCGCGGCCTGGGTGATCTGCACGCCGTGCGGATGGCGCGTGCTGCCTGACGAGAACTGGATGTAGCAAAGGTCGGACGGGCCGAGCGGCCGGAGATCGATCGGCTTCTCCGGCAGCGCGTCGACGACCGACATCCCGCCATGCAGCCGCACCACCGGGAACTCGGCGGCCGCGTCGGCCAGGAAGCCTGCCAGATCCTCGATGCCCACGGCGGCCACCGCGCCCGAGGCCGCCAGTTGTCGGCGCAGCTGGTCGAGGTAGGCGTCCTTGCCGCCGATGCCGACCGGCACCGAGACAGGGACGGGCAGCAGCCCGGCATACTGGGCGCCGAAGAAGGCATCGAAGAAGCCAGGCCAGGTGTCTGCCGTAATAAGGATACGCTCGCCGCGCGCGAACCCGGCGCCGATCAGGCGGCGGGCGGTGACGTGGGCGCGGTCGCGGATCTCGCGCCAGCTCAAGGCCGAGAGAATCTCGCCCCGGACACTATAAAAGGTGACGCCGGTCTCGCCCTGGGCCGCATAGTCGAGCATCTCCGGCACCGAGCCGAAGTCGGCGCGGCGCAAGACAAGCTGGGAATTGCGGGTTGGCAGGGGGTTCATAGGGAGGCGGGCGTTCCTAACTCATGTTCCCGCCTTCGCCAAGGCTACGGCGGGCTTGCCCGCCATAGCGCCGTAGGCGCGAAGGAGGGCAAGTTGACACACCCCCACCCGGATAAGATAGTGCCCGGCCCCGCTCAACCCCGGTAAATCCGTCCCGGAGCCGAGGTCGAAGAGCGGGCTCTTTTTTTCATGGAGAAGCTCGTGATTACGGCTGTGATGCCGACGTACGGTCGCAAGGACGTCGTGTTCGAACGCGGAGAAGGCAACTACCTCTACGCGACGGACGGCCGACGTTACTTGGACTTTACCTCGGGCATCGCCGTGAACGCGCTCGGCCACTGCCACCCTGCCCTGGTCAAGGCTCTGACCGAGCAGGGCCAGAAGCTGTGGCACACCTCCAACCTGTTCCGCATCGGCAACGGCGAGAAGCTGGCCAAGCGGCTCACCGAGGTGTCGTTCGCCGACACGATGTTCTTCTGCAACTCGGGTGCGGAAGCCATCGAGGGCGGCATCAAGCTGATACGCAAGTACCAGTTCATGAACGGCAAGCCCGGGCGCTACAAGATCATCTGCTTCCAGGCGGCGTTCCACGGCCGCCTGCTGAACGCGCTCGCCGCCACCGGCAACGAGAAGTACCTCGAGGGCTTCGGCCCGCCGGCGCCCGGCTACAAGCATGCGCCGCTGAACAACACCAACGTCGTGCGCGACATGATCGACGACGAGACCGCCGGCATCCTGGTCGAGCCGATCCAGGGCGAGGGCGGCATCCGCGCCACGACCACGCAGTTCCTGAAGGACCTGCGCGCCATCTGCGACGAGTTCGGCCTGCTCCTGTTCTACGACGAGATCCACACGGGTTTCGGCCGCACGGGCAAGATGTGGGGCTACGACTGGTCGGGCGTGAAGCCCGACGTCGCGGCGATCGCCAAGGGCATGGGCGGCGGCTTCCCGATCGGCGCCTTCATGGCGACTGAGAAGGCGGCGGTCGGCATGGTGCCGGGCACGCACGGCTCGACCTATGGCGGCAATCCGCTGGCGACCGGCGTGGCCAACGCCGTGCTCGACGAGCTGCTCAAGCCCGGGTTCATCGACGCCGTGCGTGAGAAGGGCGAGTACCTGAAGGGCCAGCTCGAAGCGCTGACGAAGAAGCATCCCACGGTCTTCGTCGAGCAGCGCGGCATGGGCTTCCTGCAGGGCATCCAGTGCGCGCCGGCGGTGCCGGCGGGCGACATGGTGAACCGCCTGCAGTCGCTCGGGCTTCTGGTCCCGCCGGCCGGCGAGAACGTGATTCGCGTCTTCCCGGCGCTGATCGCCGACAAGGCGGCGATCGACGAAGGCGTCGACATCCTGAGCAAGGCGGCACAGTCGTTCGAGGCGGCGGCCCAAGGTGCAAACAAGGCGGCTGAGTAAGCCACCATGGCAGCACCGAAACATTTCCTCGACCTCGATCAGGTCGATCCGAAAACGCTTCGCCAGATCCTCGATCACGGCAAGGCGATGAAGAAGGCGCGGCTCAACGGCGGCCACGACAAGCCGTTGAGCGGCAGGACGCTCGCCATGATCTTCGAGAAGCCGTCGACACGCACCCGCGTGTCGTTCGAGGTCGGCATGCGCGAGCTCGGCGGCCAGACGATCATGCTGGGCCGCACCGACACCCAGCTCGGCCGCGGCGAGACCATCGCCGACACCGCGCGCGTGCTCTCCCGTTACGTCGACATCATCATGATGCGCACGACGGTCGAGGAGAAACTCCTCGAGATGGCGAAGTACGCGACCGTGCCGGTGATCAACGGGCTGACCGACAAGACGCATCCCTGCCAGCTGATGGCCGACGTGATGACCTTCGAGGAGCATCGCGGCAACATCCAGGGCAAGGCGATCGCCTGGTCGGGCGACGGCAACAACA
The DNA here is from genome assembly GCA_019750135.1 of Reyranella sp. Lineage (GTDB taxonomy): Bacteria > Pseudomonadota > Alphaproteobacteria > Reyranellales > Reyranellaceae > Reyranella. Next base: position 56,139 of record JAIEOV010000029.1, read on the forward strand.
TGGCGACCAGCTGGATCCATGCCGCGGTCCAGTTCGACTTCGAGCTGCGCGTCGCCTGCCCGCCCGAGCTCAAGCCGCCGGCCGACGTGCTGGCGTGGGCCGAGAAGTCGAAGGGCCAGATCACCATCGGCCACGACCCCGAGTCGATCGTGCGCGGCGCGGACTGCGTCGTCACCGACACCTGGGTGTCGATGGGCGACGAGGATCCCGACAGCCCGGGCGCCGCGCGACGACACAACCTGCTGCGCGGCTACCAGGTCGACCAGCGGCTGATGTCGCAGGCCAAGAAGGACGCCATCTTCATGCACTGCCTGCCGGCGCATCGCGGCGAGGAGGTCACGGTCGACGTGATCGACGGGCCGCAGTCGGTGGTGTTCGACGAGGCGGAGAACCGCCTGCACGCGCAGAAGTCCATCCTCGCCTGGTGTCTTTCCTGATGGCCTCGTCGGAAGACCCCCACGCTTCCGACGACGATCAGGCCCTGCCCTTCCAGCTCGATGCGCTGGGCGTGCGCGGCCGGCTGGTCCGGCTCGGACCGTCATTGGACGCAGTGATCGAGCGCCACGGCTACCCGCTGGCCGTGGCGCGGCCGCTTGCCGAGGCGATGGTACTGTGCGCGGCGCTGGCGACGTCGTTGAAATACGACGGCATCTTCACGCTGCAGATTTCGGGCGACGGGCCGATTCGACTCCTCGTCACCGACCTCACGACCGACGGTGCCTTGCGCGGCTATGCGCAGTTCGATTCCTGGAAGCTCGCCGTGGCGTTGGGCGCCGGCCAGGACAAGACGCTGCTGGGGGGTGACGCGCCCGAGGGCTACGTCCCGAAACTGTTCGGCCGTGGCCGTCTCGCCTTCACCGTCGACCAGGGGCAGCACACCCAGCGCTACCAGGGCGTCGTGCCGCTCGAGGGCGCGACCTTGGCCGACTGCGCGCACACCTATTTCCGCCAGTCCGAGCAGTTGCCGACCGGCATCAAGATCGAGGCGCGGCGTACCAGCGACGGCGGCACGCATCATTGGCGCGCCGCGGCGCTGATGGTGCAGCAGATGCCCGAGTTCGACGCCGGCCGCATCGATGTCGACCGCGAGCAGCGCGAGGACGACTGGCGCAAGGCCGTGATCCTGATGGCCTCGGCGACCGAGAAGGAAATGCTCGATCCCGGCCTGCCGGGCACGACGCTGCTGCACCGGCTGTTTTACGAGGACGGCGCTCGGGCTTTCCCGCGCCGCCCCTTCGTCGCGCGCTGCCGCTGCAGCCGCGAGCGCATCGACCGCGTGCTGCGCTCGATCAAGCGCGAGGAACTTGACGACCTGCGCGACTCGACCGGACGCGTCGCCGTGAAGTGCGAGTTCTGCTCGACCGAATACGCTTACGACGACCGCGACCTCGACCGGATCTACGCATCTGCGGCGTGACACGCTCGTCGACCAGGGGTTAGCGCAGTTCCCGCAGTTTCCGCTACCCCCTCCGCTCAAGGAACCTCGCCCCGCGACGGGATGGGCAGATGCCGCGCTCGCTCGCTGGCGGCCTCGAGCTCGGCGACCGGATCGTAGGGATCGATGCTCGATGCCGGAGGGCGGTCGCTCCATGTCTAGCAACGGCGGTTGCGCAGCCAGAAGATGCAGGCCTGGACGTTGGGCGGATAGTGAATTGTGCTGGTGACGGGCTTCAGCGCGCCGTCGACGATGACCGAATGCTCGACCTTGCGATCATGGCCGACGGCCCGGTCACAAAGGCCGCGCGCTCCCTGTGAGTCGGCGACAACGCGGCCTCGCCTCACGGCGTCGCCGAACTCGCCGCGCTCGGCGATCCACCGATCGATGGTGCTGGGATGCACGCCGAAGAATTCGGCGAGATCTTCGTTGGTGGCGCCGAGCAGGCAGTAGTTGTGCGCCTGCGCGGACATCTCGGGTCCGAAGCGGTTGGGACGGCCCATTGCGGTCATGGGCTTAATACAACTCAAGTAAATGAACGCATCAAGAACTTCGCCCGTACGCCGGGCGTGGTGGGCGAGTCAGAATATTGCGACTTTTGAGTCTCCAGAAGGGGTGCCGATAGCCGGTCATACGCGCAGACACCCTCCATTTTGATGACTTCAGTGCTATAATTCCATACAGACGGTCCGGCCTGACCCACCCCTGATGGCTCGGTGTCGAATGAACGTCCGACACCGTTCCTCGCTGCCCGAGCGTCAAGGCTTGCCTTGCCGCGGTCATGTCCGGATAGCCGCGGAGCTTCACGCCAGAACTCAAGGAGCGTGGAGGGCCGCGGCGATGGCGTCCATGCGTGTCGTATGGTGCACGTCCGTCAGCCGGTTCATCTCCTGCGGCGTGCCAAGATCTTGCGGCTGTTGATGAAGCCCCAGGCGAAGCCGCCCGCGCGCTTGGCCACACGGCTCCGGCTTGACCGTTACTCCGATGTCTAGTCGGCCTTCTTTCGTCAGGCTTCTGCGGTCGTTGCCGCTTCCAGTTCCACGGCTGGAACTCTGCGATGCGCTTGGCCGGATGATCCTGCAGACGTGCGACGCCCTTGCGTCCGCCGGCAGCTCACGTCTCACTCCGCCTCGAATATGCCGCGATTTCGACGCCAAATCTACTCGCGAGCAACAGTTGCGAAATCCTTCTGATGGGGAATGTCGATGCTGAAACGACTAGCTGAAGCCACGGCGGCCAGCCTGCTCCTTGCCGCGCCGGCGATGGCCGAGCCGGCTATCTTCACCTGGACAGGATATGGCCTGAACGTCCCCGGTAGCGGCAAGTGTCCCACCTACAAGATGACCATCGACGTCACGGTTGTGGGCACGGATGTCCAGGGCCACTTCCAGCAGGAAGGCCGTCCGGAGCGGAACTTCAAGGCGACGCTGGGTGCGGATATGAAGTTCAAGACGACGGCCATCGTCGGCGGTGGCAACAAGATGGACGTCGTCGGCTCCCTGAAGGAGGGTGCTTCGACCATCATGCTCGACGGTTATTGCCTCTTCGAAGGCCCGCTTACAAAGAAGTAGTCGGCCCATCGTAATGGGTATGTGACCAGTGACACTGCGCTCCACCAGAATGGATGGCACATCCGCCGCCGGGTCGGAACGGCCGGCTCGAAACGGAAAGTGCCGTCGACACAAACAGTGAGGCTCATGATGAAACGACGTCTTCTGACGCAGGCTCTGCTGATTGGCTGGGTCGGCGCACCGGCCTTTGCCGCCGATCCACTGCCCGCGATGCAGGAGACGCCGAGCCTGGTGGAGAAGGTGAAGTCGGGCGCGTTGCCGCCGGTCGACAAGCGCATTCCCCAGCAGCCCCTGGTGGTCACGCGGTTCGCCGGCGGCGACGGCCCGGGCAAGCCCGGCGGTCAGCTCAACATGCTGATCTCGGGTTCACGCGACACCCGTCTGATGACGGTCTACAGCTACACCCGCCTGATCGCCTACGACGACCAGTTCAAGCTGCACCCCGACATCCTCGAGAGCTTCGAGGTCAAGGAGGGTCGCGAGTTCACACTGAAGCTGCGCGCCGGCCATAAATGGTCGGATGGCCATCCCTTCACCACCGACGACTTCCGCTTCTTCTGGGAGGACATCGCCAACAACAGCGAACTGTCGCCGTCCGGCCCGTCCGTCGAGCTCATGGTCGATGGCCAGCCGCCCAAGGTCGAGATCCTCGACGAGTTGACGATCCGCTACAGCTGGGACAAGCCCAACCCCTACTTCATCGAAAGCCAGGCGCGCGCCGCGCCGCTGTTCCTGTTCCGGCCGGCACACTACCTCAAGAAGCTCCACGGCAAGTACACGCCAGAGGAGGAGATCCTGAAGCTGTACAAGGGCAGCCGCTGGTCGAACATCTTCAAGCGCCAGGACGTCATGTACGGCAACAGCAATGTCGACCTGCCCACGCTCAACCCATGGGTGCTCACGACCGTCCCCCCGGCCCAGCGATTCGTCTTCGCGCGCAATCCCTACTATCACCGCATCGACCAGAAGGGACAGCAACTCCCCTACATCGACGACGTGATCATGACCGTGGCGGCGACCAACCTGATCCCCGCCAAGGCGGGCCTCGGCGAGGCCGACCTGCAGCCGCGCTATCTGAATATGCGCGATTACACCTTCCTGCAGACGAGCGCCAAGACATCGGCCGTAACCGTTCGCTTGTGGGAGTCCGGATCTGGCTCACAGCTCGCGCTCTATCCCAACCTCACGGCGAGCGATGTCGAATGGCGCAAGCTGATGCGAGACGTCCGATTCCGCCGCGCGCTGTCTCTGGCGATCGATCGGCAGGAGCTCAACCAGGCCGTCTACCTGGGGTTGGCCAAGCCCTCCAACAACACGATCATGGAGCGCTCGAACCTGTTCAAGCCCGAGTACGCGACGAAGTGGGCCAAATACGATCCGAAACTCGCGAGCAAGCTCCTCGACGAGGTCGGCCTGGACAAGCGTGACTCCGACGGCATCCGCCTCCTGCCAGACGGTCGATCGGCAACCATCGTCGTCGAGCATGCGAGCGAGGAGACCGAGGACGCCGATGCCCTTCAGCTGATCAGCGAGTTTTGGAAGAAGGTCGGCATCAAGATGCTTACGAAGCCGCAAACCCGCGAGAACTTCCGCCTGAGGGCCTTTTCCGGCGACGCGATCATGACGGCCTTCGCTGGCGCCGTGACGGCCGTGCCGACGGTCAACACCAGCCCGAAGGAGTTCGCGCCGACCATGCAGGGCGGCCTTCAGTGGTCGCGCTGGGGCATGTTCGTGGAATCCAAAGGCACGAAAGGCGAGAAGTGCGACATGCCGTCGGCCTGCAAGCTGTTGGACTACCTCAAGGACTGGGAGACCTCGGCCGATCCCGCGGTTCGCCGCAAGGCCTGGGACCAGATCCTCACCGCCAACGCCGACGAGGTCTTCTCTATCGGGACGGTGAACGGGATACGCCAACCCATCGTCGTCGGACCGAAGGTCCGCAACGTGCCAAAGGAAGGTTACTTCGCCTGGGATCCAGGCGGATACATCGGGCTCTATCAGCCCGATACATTCTGGATAGGCCAGTAGAACGGACCTGCTGCTGTTTCAGAGCACTGGCGAAATGGAAGTTAGTGGCGCGATCGAGGCGACTCATGACCTGTTCGATAGTCCAACCATTTTGAGCGACCCGTAGTGCGCTACCGATCCGCCGCTTGGCTGCTGGCGACCCACATTGCGCTGATCAGCGCACACGCTAGCGGGCAAGTGATCAATGGCGACACGCTCATACTGGCCGGGAAGCTCTATCGGCTCTGGGGCATCGACGCGCCGGAGAGCGAGCAACATTGCGCCGACGGATGGCCTGCAGGCGCCGTTGCGAAAGCGCGCCTTCAGACCTTGATGCAGAGTGGCGCTGTGCACTGCGAGGAACGAGAGCGCGACATCTATGGCCAAAGCATCGCCGCATGTACAGCGTCTGGCAGGGATCTGGGCGCGGCGCTCGTGCGCGAGGGCCTCGCTTGGCCGTCAAGGCAACACGACGAAGAGTACTTCGACCAGCAGGCGAGCGCGAAAGAGCAGCGGCTGGGAATCCACGGTCATCAATGCACGCCACCTTGGATATGGCGCGCAGAACGGCGGCAGCAGGCCAGCCTGGGGAGAAACCGCGGACATGGATCATGCCATGCGGCGAAGGCGGAGGTCGGGGATATGGCGAATCAGATCGCTATCCTAGGCATGGTCGCCGCGCTTGGTCTTCCAGGCCTAGAGACACGCTCCCTGCCTTCAGCGGGGGCGGACGCCGGACGGGCGGACGCATCTCCGCGAGTGCAGGAAGGCGGGCCAACTCGAGATGACGCGACTTCAACGGAGAGGTCTCCCGATGGACCGCCTGAATCTGCGACTGTCGCCGGTTCCGATCTGCCGGCTCCCCGGCTCCCAGTGCCGTTTTGGCGACAACCTCCACCACCGGCTTCCTCGCGAGCTCATCAGGAAGTGCCGGAGGACACTGCAGAACACCAGTCGCCAGATGCACTCGATAAAGAAGACGCCAAAGCGGCCATCGAACGGGATGGCTACAAGAACGGGATGGCTACAACAAGGTCATGGTCCTGGGCAAAGCCAGCAATGGAGCCTGGCACGCCAAGGCTTGCAGGGGCGTAGCCGAGGTATTTCTAACGGTCGACTCAGACGGCACCGTATCAAGCGAGTAGTACGTTGGACCGCACTTTGACGCCGGGCCTGGACACGTGCGCGGGTGACGGACGCGTTCCATGAGCTTGCTTGACTGGACCTTCGCAGCTCGCCGACCGGGCCTTATGCGATCGGCGAAAGCCCTGTCAGGCCGGATCCTCCGGTCGAACCGTGGACTTGATCGCGTGCGACTGGATCTTCTGCTTCTGGTCCTGATCGCCGTCAGCAGCGCCGCTGTGGCGCAAAACCAGAAGCACCGTCCAGCGAGATCCGCCACACCATCTGGAGCAGTTCCGACCAAGCCGGCGCCACCGCCCCCCAAGGCGTCTTCAAGATTTCCCCCGCCTGCCTTCAGGATCATCGTTGCGACCGAGGCCGGCTACCCGCCCTTCAACTACCTCGACCGCAAGGGATTGCCGGCTGGGTTCGAGATGGAGCTGGCTCAGGAGGTCTGCCAGCGCATAAAGGCCGAGTGCGAGTTTGTGGCCGTGAAGTGGGACGAACTGGTCCCCGGCCTCTTGGACAAGAAGTTCGACGTGATCATGTCGTCCATGCAAATCACAAGTGAGCGGCGCCGGCGGATGGGCATGTCTCGCAGCTACTACCTTTCGCCCGGGGCGTTTATCGCCCGCAAGGGCGCACCTTTCGATGGTCCGCCCTCACTCCTGCAGAACAAACGGATCGGTATCCAGGTTGATTCGATGCATGCGGACTGGGCTGACATGAGCTTTCGGCGGTCCGCTCAGCTGAGGCGCTACCGCACCGTTGCGGATGCGTTAGATGCATTGTCCAAAGACGAAGTTGATGCGGTGTTTGGCGACAAGGCCCAGCTTTGGCTGTGGAGCCAAACACCGGAAGGGATCTGCTGCGCCATCGTCGGTGATGATGTCAAACACAGGCAAACCTTGGGCGTTGGAGTCGCCGCCGGCCTCCGCAAGGAAGACGCCAAGTTGCGCGAGGCGCTGAACAACGCACTCGGCGAGATCATGAGTGACGGCACTTACAAGGAGCTCAACAGGACGTACTTTCCGTTTCCGCTGAAATAGAGCGCAGCTTGCAAGAACCGGTGCGTAGGCGAGATCGAGCGCCAACAATTACCATCGCTTCTATTGAGCCTTGGCCGGATCTTCACGGGCGGATCAACGGACGCCCTCCCGTGACTGGAGACTGGGTAACTGTTGTGGCCGCCGCGCTTCGTCGCGCGGCGCCACGAAGCGCACAATTACCAACCCCACAACAAACGTTTTGCTACCCAGCCCCGAAGCCCGTCACGTTGCAATCGGACCCACCCCCCGCTGTGCTCAAGGGTCTTCAGCACCTCGCCGTAGACCAACTTGGCCACGATGCGGCTGTTGACCGAGGGCCGGCTGCGCATATTGGCTCCTTTGACCTTTACGATGTGATAGGGCGTGCTGCGGGTAAGCGACCGATGAATCCAGCCCGTATCATTCTCGAAATCGATCACCTTAAGCCAAGCGCCCTGGTTCCGCAGAATCCTAAGGGGATAGCCTCGATCCAATATCCAATCTGGCGGGTACTTGGTTCCAGGTCCCGCACGCAGGTTCACTTCGTCCCCGGACACGCTGACCATCTCTTGCGCATGCGCATGCCACCCGGTTAGCAAGAAGAGAGCCGGCAGGAGGCGGAGGATGCAATGGAAAGCACGGCTCATTCTTCACCTCGTGGCGATGGTCAACAGGTCCGAGTACGATCAGGCTGCCGATCACGCAGCCATCGCGGAATGTTTGAAGTACCGAAAAGCGCAAAGCCTGATCCCACGATAGAACAGCGACTACCCTCAGGCTATTGGCTCTGAGTTGCGCCAATGTCCCGGAGCCCAATGTCAGAGCGGACGAGACTGTTGCGGTCTGGTCATCTGCCGTCAGTGCGAACTTCGACAGTGGCGAAGCCCCCGGCGGCATGGCTCGAGTACGTCTGATATCACCGGATTCGGAGATCCAACCGCAGCATCATCAAAGAGCAGCGATGGGACTGGTCTGGCCCCGAACTCCCTGGCCGCATATGACATCTAAATCTCGTTTCCAAATGACGGACGAAGGTGCCTGAGTCTGTCCGAAGCGCACTGCATGAGTCCGCTGTCGGAAGCAATCAGTCAGAAAGCTTGATCTGCGATCGCCATGCCCACGGCGGCAGACATTTGTGCCGGTGCACGCCTCGATTTGCTCTGGCTGCCGCTGCCTCCTGGGTTATGTATCGAGCCGAATGTGGAACGAAGGCGTAAGCCATGCCGCCTGTCACCATCGCCGCGCCGACATCGACGCCGTCCGCCCGGCAGATCGCTTCCGCTTCGTTCCTTTGCGCCAGGCCAAGCGGCATGCAGGTGACTGTCTTTCCTCCGATCAGCTGGTCGAGGTACGCTTCGGCCTCATATGCTGCCGGCCAACCGTCCGGACAGACTTGTCCGTCGTCTGGCGCGTCTATCCCGTAAAGTCGATACATCCTGCCATTCAGCTCGATAGAATCGCCATCGACGACCGTTTGAGCAACGGCAGGCAACGCCACGCAATGTGCTGCAATGGCCAAAGCCACCAGGTTCAGGGGACGCATCATGGCAAGCAGCACTCCTGTGCTTTGATCAAGTCCGACTATGCCTATCGAAGCGATGCCTTGCGACAGCCTTCTAACCGGTCAAGCGATGCAGAACATCGTTTGACGGCTCCGACCGCGTAGCCTCCCTCCGCCCATGACCGTCGGAAGCGCTCGCCGAATCGATGTCGGGCGAGACATCCGGGCTGCGCCTCTCATTCTGTTTTCGATCAGCAATGCGCGCGCCCCCCCAGAGCACCACTGCGAAGATCAAGAATCCACCGAATGCGATGGACAACAGCAAAAAATCATCCGCGGTCATTACCTGTTCCCCGATGTGATTGAGGTGCACAAGGGCGAATTACCGTGATTGCAAACAAAGTTCGCCGATCGCTACTGATGCTTCATGGCAATCTGAGCTTGGAATAGCGGCCTCCGACGTGCCGGACGCCGCCTGACCAACCTTCCGCGATTCCCGTCTTTTGCGGGTGCCCCCGGAAGCCTCCCTGGCCAGAGACAGGGTTACCATCGATGCATGGCCTGTTGCCAGTCTGAAGGCTGGAACCGATCAAAAATCGCTCGCCACACGGCGGTCCAGCGCTTCGTACCCGTCGACCTTTCCCCGCGGCCAGTTCCACCGGGGAGATGGCCGCCGAACCGTAGTTACGGAACGCCATGCGCGCGTCGGCCATGATGAACTCCATCACAGCCAATCGGTCGGATACCGGAAACGCAGGGTTCAGGCTGACGGCGACGACGGCGCTGCTGCGCTCGAGCGCCGCCGGTGGGCCGAGAACCCGGCCGTTCCGGGCTGGTTTCAAGCCGCGGCCGCCGATCAACAGCTGATCGCGCGCCGTCGTGCGGGAAAGGTCGCGACAGCCCGTCGGCAAGAAAGCGCTCGACCTCGCGATCGGCCGGGGTCACCACGTCCAGGTGACCCTTGTGGTCGATCGGATCGCGGGCGAGTTGGCGCGACCGCTCCTAAGTCAAGTTGCCGGCCTTCCGCATCAGTTGCTCGAGCGCAGCGCAAGATTGGGAGACGTCGTTGGTGGGCATGTTGAGACCTCGGCTGGGGCTCATGATCGGGCATGCCGCCGCAACGGCTCGATCAGTTCCCCCATCGTCTCCCATGCTTCGCAGCGATCCACCGCCGCTTCGATCGCATCCATCCCCGCCGGTGTCAGATGCCCCGCCGCCAGTTCGCGGAACTTCGCGCGGACCTGCGGCTCGTAGTCCGGCTTCAGCGTGTCGCGAACGGAATTCTCCCGCGCCGCCGTGGCGCTGCGGCCGTCCTTCAGGGTCAGGGTGACGCGCGCGGGCCGCAGCGTCGGCGTGCTGCGCGCGGTCATCGCCGGATCGGCCGCGATCTTCACCAGCGGCCGGAGCCGCGCGATGACCGGATCCGTTAGCGCGCTGTCGTCTATGTCCGCGAAGCCCAGTCCGCCGCGCGCGACCAGCACCGCCGCGGCATGCGGCAGCGAGTATTTCGACGCGAAGTAATTCGGCGGCGCCGGATTGCGCATGAGGGAGGCGAAGTCGAAGGTCTGCACGTCGATCGACGCGACCTCCTCCGGCCTCGGCTTCAGCACGGCGAGCGCCTCCGCCAGGCTGTCGAGCGCGGAATGGATCGGATTGCAGCAGGCGTAGAAGCGGAAATAGTTCTCCGTGATCTCCCAGCTTTGGCCCATGTCGTCGGTCAGCTTCGCCGGGTCGAAGCCCGCACTCGCCATCAAGCCGGGCGCCTCCTCGATCGCGTCGTCCAGCGCGGCGTAGCCGGCGATCGCCATCTCCGGCGCCAATGTCGCGGCCACCGCCCCCAGGCCGGCCGGCAGGTTCAGCGTCGTGCCGCCCTGGACGGTGTTGCCGTAGCTCGCCGTCATCAACATGCTGGTGGCGATGCGCATCGCGAGGCTGATACCGGCGCCATCCAGCCCATGGAGCCGTGCACCGGCCGCGGCCGCGCCGAGCAGCGAGAGCTGCCCGTTGGGATGCGAGACGACGCGCTGCACGTAGCCGCGGTTCAGCCGCCCTGCCGCTTCGTAGCCCAGGACGAACGCGCCCAGCATGGCGCGCCCGCCGAGGCCGCGCTGCTCGGCGATGGCCAGCACCCCCGGCAGGATGTGCGGCGCCGGCTGCAGGCCGCGCACGCCCTCGCACAGTTCCACCGACCGCGCGGCGATGCCGTTGAGCAGCGCCGCGGTGCGAATGTCGGCCTGCGGCAGTCCAGACGTGACGACGGTGGCGCCGCGACCGGCGCCGTGCAGCAGCCCTTTGGTCAATCCGATCACCTCGGGCCGCGCGGCGCCGGCCAGGGTCACGCCGACCGTGTCCAGCAGCACGAGCTTGGCGCGGCGGTGCACGGCCTCGGGCATGTCGTCCCACTCGGTGCGCGCGATGAACTGCGCGAGCTTCTCGATCTGTTCGCCCACGGTCAGGCCTTTCAGCTGGGTTTGAGGTTCAGTTTCGCGACGATCGGCGTCCACCGCGCGATCTCCGACTTCAGCAGCGTCTCGGCCGCGGCCGGCGAGGCGTCGGGCCAGGTCTCGAAGCCCGCCTTCGCGAGACGCTCGCGCACGGCCGGATCGGCCACCGCTCGCGCCGCGGCGGCGCGCAGCGCTGCCAGCGCCGGCTCGGGTGTGCCGGGACGGACGAAGATCATGGTCCAGGCGGCGTTGTCGTAGTCCGGTACGCCCGCCTCCTGCAGCCCCGGCAGGCCGGGCAACAGGGTGGAGCCGCCGGCGATCGTCACCGCGAGCGCGCGCAGCTTGCCCTGGCGGACCAGCGGCATCAGCAGGCTCGGGCTGTCGATGCTGAAGTCGAGCCGCCCCTCGCCCAGATCCTGCGCCGAGGCGGCGGCGGCGCGGTAGGGAACGATGGTGAAGTCCACGCCGGCGCGCAGGCGAAACAGCTCGGCCGCCATGTAGTTGACCGCCCCCGGCGCGGCGGTACCGCAATTGGCCGCCGCGCCGCGCTGGCGCAGCCAGGCGACGAACTCCGGCACGGTCTGCGCCGGCACCGAACTATGCACGGCGAGCACGAAGGGCTGGCGCGAGACGAGCGCGACGGCCACGAAATCCGCCGCCGGGTCATAGGCGAACTGCGGATAGATCAGCTTCATCAGCGCGTGGTTGTTGGTGGGGACATAGATCGTCTGTCCGTCCGGCGGCGTCTGCTGGAAGGCGTTGGCGCCGAGCGTGCTGCCGGCGCCCGCGATGTTCTCCGCGACGATCGGACGCCCCAGCAGCGGCGACATGGCATCCGCCATGATGCGGGCCACGATGTCGGACGCGCCGGCGGCCGCGACGGGCACGATCATGCGGATCGGCCGGTCGCCGAACAGCGACTGCGCCCGCCCTGCGAACGGCGCAACGAATGGCGCGGCGAACGGCGCGGCAAGGAGTGGTACGGCAAGCAGGCGACGACGGCGCATGGTGCGGGTCCTGGGTGGTTCAGCGATGCGACAATGCAAGCAAAAAGCCCGCCGATCAAAGACCGGACGTTTGATCCGGCGGGCTTCCTGGCATTGCCTCCAGTCACGCCCACGCTTTTACTGCTCACCGTGCGAGGAAGTGGACAATGGCGGCCAAGAAGAGTTGAGCGCCCGACAATCTCGAAGCGCTGGGCGCGCGCCGCCTGGCCGAGCTGCTCATGGACATCGCGGGACAGAATGCGCCGATCGCACGTCGACTACGCCTGGAACTGGCCGTCGAGCATACACCGGGCAAGGTGGCCGCAGATGTAAGGAAGCGCCTCGCCCAGATCGGCCGCGCCAGCTCGTTTGCCGACTGGCGAAAAGCACGCGAGCTTGCGCTCGACCTCGAGACGCAACGCCGTGCGATCGTCGACCGCGTGGCGACGATCGACGCCGGCGAGGCGCTGGAGCTGATGTGGCGATTGCTCGATCTCGCCCCGGACCTTCACGATCGCGCCGACGACAGCAACGGCGAGATCAGCAGCGTCTTCGCCGCAGCCTGCGATGACCTGGGGCCGCTCGCCGTACGTGCGCGCCGACCCGGCCGATCTGGCCGACCGGGTGTTCGATGCACGTCTCGACAACGGCTATGGCCAATACGACTACTTGATCTCGACCTTCGCTCCAGCCCTGGGCGCGCCCGGTCTCGAGCGGTTGAAGGCACGGTTCGTCGAGCTGTCGCAGATGCCGGTCGAAACACCGCCGCAGGCAGAGCGCAAAGTGCGCAGCTGGGGCATCCGCGGCCCGTTCTACGAAGATGAACGGGAGGCGAGCACTCGAGCTTCCACAATTCGCAGTGCGTCGCAGGAGATCGCCACGGCCCAAGGCGATGTCGACGGTTACATCGCCCAGTACGACGAGAACGCGCGCAAAGGCGCGATCGTCGCGGCGCAGATCGCGCAGCGGCTGCTTGCGGCCGGTCGGGCGGAAGAGGCGTTGCGTCAGGCCGCTATCGCCCCGCCGCCCCGCCATCTCCGGGAATGCGCGATGCTCACATCGGCAATCGACGACTACGTCGCCTTCGAGACGCACGAGACCTACGCGGCCCGCCTTCAAGCCGAACACGGCCGCAAGAGCGGGTTTTGGGGGTTGGTCGAGTGAGAGTACAATCGGATATGATGGGAGGTGCGGCCCAAAGCGGTCGGCGCTGCAGGCCAACATCCGTTCCCGACGAGGCAGGCGAACATGCCCGATGTCCCGAAGCGACTGAAACGGCTGCTACGCGAATACGCCGGGCGGGCTCATGAGGCCGAACTTCATCAAGCCCTGGTTCCCCTGGCCGAAGCCTTCAAGCGATGGGAGCGCGGCGAACTCGACAGCTTCGAGCTCAACGAACTCATCCATCGATTTCACCAAGGCGCCTCGCGAGAGATCTATATCCGATACGTGAGCCGCGATTTTGAACCCGCGTTGGCCCACGCCATCGCGACCGGACTGATCGACCGGACGGCCGTGCCCGCCGAACTGCTGGACCACCTCGCCCGTCTGATCGAATTTTTCGAACAGAGAGAGGAATCCTGAGCCGCTTCAAACGCAGCCGGCCTTATCGCCATTGACCCGGCCGGTCAGTCCTCCGTTCTTCCGCCGAGGAGACGCACCAGCATATGTCTGATGTGGTCCTGCCCCCGAAGAACACGGCAAGGATACGGACCTTGCGTAGGTTCTGATCGACGTCGAACCAGTAGATCGCCCGCCCGATGGCGAGAAAGCGGATCCCCGGCAGGATGTCGTCACGGCCCGCGCCCCGTAAGGGAAAGCTTGCCGGCGGATCGGCTGCCTTGCGGATATCCATTGTCCGCTGCGCGGCGTGGTCCAAGGCGGGCTCGGTATTCTCGCCGAAGGTCAGGTAGCTCTCAAACAGGTGATCGAAGATCAGATCGAAGTCGCGCTCGGCGTCGGCTGAGAATTCAATCGCGAACCGCATGTATCCGACGTTTCTTTGCAATCATCTTGGACAGCCGGCTGTCCATCGTCGCGGCTGACAGGAACGCGCCCGACGGCCGATTGCCGAGGATCTCGGCCAACGCGGCCCGCTCCAGGGCTTCATCTTCCATCTTCTCGCGAAGAAGCTCGATGCCCTGCTGCACGACGGCGCTGACGCTGGGAAAGCGACCCGAATCGACGACCGTCTTGGCAAAGGAGTGTTGATCGTCGGTCAGCGAAATCGAAGATTTTACCGCCATGGGCCTACCGATCAGTCGGGTCGAATATTGCTGACGGTAATACCAGGTCGTACCGCGTCAAGAAAGCAAACCGGCTCAGCGACCTAGCGCCGACTGCAGATGGCCGAGCAGGACATCGTCCTCCACAGGCTTCGTCATGAAGGCGTGCGCGCCGCCTTCGAGGGCCTGGCGGCGGGTGTTCGGGCTGCCGTCGGACGTGATGACGATGACCGGAACGGAATCGCCAAGCCCGCGCAGGTGCCGCAGCAGCTCGAGTCCGCTCATTCCCGACATTCGCACGTCCGTGACGACGCAGGCGAAGACGCCGCGCTCGTACTCGCCAAGGAAGGCCTCCGCCCGATCGTAGGTGCTGCTCGACAGGCCCAACACAAGAAGCAGATCCGAGAGGGCTTGGCGCATGTCATCGTCGTCGTCGACGATCGCTATCATTGGTGCCTTGGGCAACCGATCCACCCTCGAGATATGACAGGGGCGACCCAGCCCCAATTTCCTCAGCTCAGGACTCCGACCTCGCTGCCGGCAGCCTTCCCTCGCGCAGCGTGACGGGCAGTGCCTCCCAGGCCCGAATGAGATCGCCGACGGACGACGCGCGCATCTTCTTCATGGCGTTGCCGCGATGGAGCTTGACGGTGACTTCACTGATGCCGAGGTCGAAGGCGATCTGCTTGTTGAGGCGGCCGAGCGCAACATCGCGCAGGACCTGGCGCTCGCGCGGCGTGAGCATGGCGAACCGCTCGACATGCTGCTTCACGAGCCGCGCTTCGGCCCGTTGGGCAATGTCCCTTTGAATGGCGGCGGTGACGGCATCGAGCAGCGTCTGGTCGCGCACCGGCTTGGTCAGGAAATCGACGGCGCCCGCCTTCATCGCCTGCACCGACATCGGGATGTCGCCGTGGGCGGTGAGAAAGATGATCGGCTTGATGTCGCCGCTTTCGGCCAGCTGGTTCTGGAGATCGAGGCCGCTCACCCCCGGCATGCGCACGTCGCAGACGAAGCAGCCCGGCCGATCCGGTAGCTCGGCCTTGAGCAGGTCGCGCGTGGAAGCGAAGCCGATCGCCTCGAGCCCGACCGAGAGCATGAGCTCGTGCAGCGCCTGGCGGAAGTCGTCGTCGTCATCGACGAGGATGACCAGCGGACGGTCCGCTGCCGCCGATTTGCCCGCGGGCTCCGATCGATCGAGCACTCGGCTCTGGTGGCTCATGGTCATGGCTGGTTCTCCTTTCCGGATGCTGCAGGAAGGATGAACTGAAACTGGGCGCCGCCCCCAGGAACGTTGGCAGCCGAAATGCTTCCGCCGTGCGCCGCAATGATCGATCGGCAGATGGCGAGACCGATCCCCATCCCGTCGTCTTTTGTCGTGAAGAAGCTCTCGAATACGCGATCGAGGTTTTCGTCCGGGATTCCCCTGCCGTTGTCGCGAATCGCGAAGCCGACGGCGTCGTTCTCGCCGACGCCGACCTCGAGCGCTATCCGACGCTTCTTCGGCGCATCGGCCTGCGTGACAGCGTGCATGCTGTTGACGAGCAGGTTGACGATCACCTGCTGCAACTGGATGCGGTCGCCCAGCACGGCAGGAAGACCGGCGCCCGGTATCACCGACAGGGTGATCGACTTGGCCGCGAGCTCGGGCCGAACGAACTGCACCGCCTCTTCGACGATTTCGTTGAGATCGACCGGGTTCAGCTCCGGGGCGTGCTTGGTCGCCATGTTGCGGATGCGCTGGACCATGTCGCTGGCGCGGCGGGCGCTCGACACGATGCGCCGCAGCAGCTGCTCGACCTTGGCCATATCCGGCTCATCGCGCGACAGCCAGCGCAGGCTGGTTTCCGCGCCCATGACGATGGCGGCGAGCGGCTGATTGACCTCATGCGCAATCGTCGCGCTCATCTCCGCCAGGGTTGCCATACGGCCAGCCTGGGCAAGAGCGGCTTGCGCCGCATGCGCTGCCGCGCCGCCGTCGCTGCCGGCGTGGGCAAACTGCTCCTTGAACGCCGGCAATTTCTCAGACCGGACCCGATCGTCCATCAGTCCAAGGAACGACCGGTCAAGCTGGACGATCGGATAGGTCCGATGGCCAAAGGACCGGACTGTGTCTGGAGCCTCGGAGTTCGGCATAGTACACCTCCACCAGCGTGAAGGCGTTCTACCCGCGTCCGGTCTGAAGGTTCCTTGGGCTCGACCTGAAGCGACCTTAAGAGTGGTTAAGCGACGCCAGACACACGCCGCCATCGTGTAATTTTCGACCCAGAGATGCCCGCATCCGTCCAAAATCTGGTCTTCACGTGCGGTCCCTGGGAAGTGGATCTCGGCCGGCGTGAGCTGCGATCGAACGGCGCACCGGTAGCGCTCGGCAACCGCGCGTTCGAGATCGTCGAGGTGCTGGCGGGGGCGGCGGGGCAGCTCGTCACCAAGGACGACCTGATGGAGCGAATCTGGCCGGGCGCCATCGTCGGCGACAACACGCTCCACGTTCACATCGCCGCGGTCCGCAAGGCCTTGGGCTCGGATCGCGCCATGCTGCAGACGGCGCCGGGGCGCGGCTATCGGCTGGTCGGCGGCTGGATTGGCCAACGCGGCGAGGCGGCCGAAGCGCCATCCCCATCGCCGCGCCGTATGCCGCCCGCCGAGCGCCCGGCCACCAATTTCCCGGTCGTCGTCACCCGGCTGGTCGGCCGATCGACGGCAGTGCAACGCGTCCGCGACCTCGTCTCCGCCTACCGCGTCGTGACCCTGACCGGCCCGGGCGGGATCGGAAAGACCGCCCTCGCCCTGAAGGCCGTGCGCGACCTGCTGCCCGACTTCGAGGACGGCGCGTGGCTGGTCGAGCTGGCGTCGCTGTCCGACGCGGCTCTCGCGCCGTCAGCGGTCGCCGCCGCGCTGGGGCTGAAGCTCGGCAGCGACCAGGTCACCGCGGAAACCCTGGCGCATGCGATCGGCGACCGCCATCTCCTGCTCCTGTTGGACAATTGCGAGCACCTGATAGATGCGGTGGCCGCCCTCACCGAAGCCGTGATGAGCCTCTGCCCGCGCGTCACGGTCCTGGCGACCAGCCGGGAAATCATGCGGATCCAGGGCGAATCGGTCTACCGGGTTCCGGCGCTCGATGTGCCTGCCGCCGGAGAGGAAGCGCCGAACATCATCCTCGATCACAGCGCCGTGGAGCTGTTCGTCGCCCGGGTGAAGGCGCTGGACGCGGGCTTCGCGGCGCAGCCGGCGGATCTTTCGTCGATCGTCGAGGTCTGCCGGCATCTCGACGGCATTCCCCTCGCCATCGAGTTCGCCGCCGCCCGTGCCGCCCTTGTCGGAACCGAACAAGTGGCCTCCGGCCTGCGCGATCGCTTCGCCCTCCTGACCAGCGGACGCCGCACCACGATCCCGCGACACCGGACCTTGCGTGCCGTGCTCGACTGGAGCTATGGGCTGCTGTCGCCGGAAGAGCAGCGCCTGCTGCGCCATCTTGCGATGTTCCCGGCTGGCTTCACCTTCGAGGCCGCCGAGGCCGTAGGCAGCCTCGACACCCACTCGGTCGTCGACGAGCTGTCCAGCCTCGTCTCCAAGTCGCTGTGTGAACGCATCAATTCGACATCGCTGACGCGATGGCGACTGTTGGAGACGATCCGCGCCTATGCCCTGGAGAAGCTCGCGGAGAATGGCGAGTACGCAGCCGCGGCGCGGCGGCACGCCGCGTATTTCCGCGATCTCATCTCCCAGGTAACGGCCAACTCGACCGTCTGGTTGAGCCGCGAGGATGTGGCGCGGTGCGGCAGCGAGCTCGACAACGTCCGGGCAGCGCTCGACTGGGCATTCGGACCCGATGGCGATCCCGACATCGGCGTCGGGCTGACCATCGCCTTCGCTCCCATATGGCAAACCTTGTCGCTGATGGGAGAGTGTCGCGCTCGTGTCGAGCGCATGCTGGCGACCGGGCCGCCCGACAGCCGTTTGAACCAGACGACGGCGCTGCGCATGTGGCTCGCCTATGGTGAAGCCCTCACCATGACCTTCGCGTCCGTCGAACGCACGCGCGATGCATGCCAGAAGGTAATGGACCTCGCTGCCGGCCTCGATGACGTGGAATTGCAGGCGGGCCTGCACTACCTGCAATGGTCACTCGACTTCATGGCCGGCGACCAAAGTGCTGCACTGATCTGGGCTCAGCGGCTCGCCGCGATGGCACCCAGCGGCGACATCATGAGGTTGACGGCCGACCGCATCCTCGGCGCTTCCCTGCTCTCTGCCGGCAAGCTCGGCGACGCCGAGGACTGCCTGCAGCGCGTGGTCGACTTTCATGGCACGCCCTCGGGTGGGCAGCATTCGCCGTTGTTCCGCCGCGACCCCCACGTGCTGGCGCGTGTGAGGCTGGCGCGCGTGCTCGGCCTGCGCGGCCACCTGGACCGTGCCTATGCGGAGGCACGCACCAGCTTCGAGATGGCTCAAGCGTCGGGCGCCGCGATCACCGTGTGCTGGGCGATACACGATGCGCTCAGTCCCATCGCGCTGGCAATGGGCGACCTGGATGCTGCCGAGTCCGCTACCGCAACGATGAGCACCTGGGCGACGCGGATCGACGCGGCCTTGTGGAAGGTGATGGCGAGCTGCTGGAAAGGCCGGCTGCTCGTCGAGCGGGGTGAGATCGCGCAAGGGACCGAGTTGATATCGCAGGCCCTGGCCGCCTGTGAACAGACGGGCTGGCAGATGGGCTACGTCCAGTTCCTCGGTTGGATCGCCGATGGCCTGACCAGGCTTGGTCATCTCGAGGAGGCCGGCGGCAAGCTGGAACACGCTCTCTTGTGGGCGCACAGCAACGGCGAGGCCTGGTATCGGCCCGAGCTGATGCGCATGAAGGGCGAAGTGCTGGTGCGGCAGTCGCGCACGACCGAGGCCGAGGATTGCTTGCGGACGGCAGCAGAAATCACCCGCGAGCAGGGAGCCTTGTTCTGCGAGCTGCGCGTTGCAATCAGCCTTGCCCGATTGCGCATCGGCCAAGGTCGCCAGGACGAAGTGCCGCCCCTGGTGGCGCCGGTCTACGGGCGCTTCACGGAGGGATTCGACACGCCGGATCTGCGTGCCGCCAGGGTGCTGTTGGGCATTTAGCCAGATGCAATCGTCTCAGTAGTCCCAGTAGGCCGGCACCCAGCGAAAAGCGTCGCCGGCGACCGCGACCCGGCCGAACGGGAACGACAGGTGGGCGGCCACCAGCGGCTCGCCCGTCGCCGCCGCCTCCTTCAGAAGACGGATGCGGACGCGGGCCGCCTCCTCGGGGTCGTGCTCGAAGCCGTTGTGCCAGTCGGGATGGTCGAAGCCGACCGGGAACACGGCGTCGCCGAGGAACGTCAGCCGGTCGCCGCCGGACGCCAGGCTGACCACGCTGTGTCCCGGCGTGTGGCCGCCGGTGCGCCGGACGGCAACACCCGGCGCCACCTCGTATTCCTGGTCGAACGGCCGCAGCTGGCTGGCGTACTCGCTCAGGAACCGCTTGGCGACCGACCGAAGCACGGGCGGTATCGACGGCGGCATGACGGTGCGCGAGAAGTCGGGCGCTGCCCAGAACGCGATCTCGGCGGCGGCCACGTGAATCCGAACGTCTGGCCGCAGGCGGTCCTTCACCCCGTCACCGAACAGCCCGCCAACGTGGTCCATGTGCAGGTGGGTGAGGATCACGTCGGTCACGGATGCGGGATCGACGCCGGCGCCCGCCAGCCGCAGGGCCAGCTGACCGGCGCGCGGGAAGCCCGGGTACTCCACCCCTACCCCGGAGTCGACGAGTATGGTCCGGCTGCCGCTGCGCACCACGAGCACGTTCAGCGGCCAGTCGAACGTTTCCCGCGGCAGGATCATGTCGTCCAACCAGGCCGCCAGGGCAGCCGGGTCGGCGTTGGTGGCCATCGTCTTGGCGGGCAGCGGGAGCACGCCGTCACTGATCACCAGCACGTCGATCTCGCCGACCCGCAGCGCATAGCGCGACGGAACCAGTTCGTTGGGCCCCGGTCCACCGGGGTGTGAGGCAGTGTCCAAGCTCATGTTCAT
Source organism: Reyranella sp. (assembly GCA_019750135.1). Taxonomy (GTDB): domain Bacteria; phylum Pseudomonadota; class Alphaproteobacteria; order Reyranellales; family Reyranellaceae; genus Reyranella. Next base: position 76,506 of record JAIEOV010000029.1, read on the forward strand.
CTCCTGCGTTGCTCCGCTCGTGGCGTGAGCATGATCGCGGACGTGACGAGCGCGCGATATCGTGCCGCGTGCTAGGTCCTGCCAGCCAAAGAGCAGAACGACCTGCACCTTGAGACAGGTTCGCCTCTCGCTGCCGCATGCCAATATCGAGACGTGGACGCGTCCTACACCTCCGCCGTGTTCGCCTTGGCCGGATCAGCGATCGGCGCCCTGGCATCGTTCGTCACGACCTGGGCCACCCAGGCGTCGCAGGCGCGCGCGGCTCGTCGCATGCAGGACCGCGCCCGTCGCGAAGCTCTCTACGGCGAGTTCATCCAGGAGGCGTCACGGCTTTTCGTCGATGCCTTCGAGCATGAGCTGGAGGACCCGGCGAAGCTCGTCCATCTCTATGCCATCGTCAGCACGATCCGCCTGTTCGGAAACCCCGCGACCCTGCTCGAGGCGGAGAAGGTCATGACGGAGATCGGTGCGACCTATTTCGCGCCCAACAAGGACGTCCGGCTGTTCGCCGAAATCGCCCCTGCCGGCGACCTCGACCCGCTGTTCGCCTTCAGCAAGGCCTGCCGCGACGAGCTCCAGATCGCGCGGTCGTAGGGTAAAAGGCCCGCCCAGCGGTATTTTCGGCCGCGCCGGCGGGCCATTTTGACCGGTTGCAGGCCGAGGCCCGCTGGCGCATTTTCGCGCCCCGACCTCAGAGCCAAGGGCCTTTGCCATGACCTCGCGCACCGTCCTCATCGACCGCCATCCCGGCCGCAGCTCGCAGTCGATCGGCGTGGCGCGCGCGCTGGGCACCGACATCGACCTGATCCACGAGCCGTCGGTCGGCGTCGTCGGCACCAAGGGCGACAGCCAGTGCTACCTCGGCGTCATGTCCAAGGTCGACGCCATCCATAACGAGCTCAAGGGCCGTGTCGGCACCGGACAGGGCCAGCTCAAGCTCCGGCTGGTCCAGCCCGAGTACACGATCGCCACCTCCGACGGCATCCGCAACGGTACGCGCGAGATGCGCTACTCGCTGATCGGCCGCGAGGTCACCAACGATGCGCTGTGCGAGCATCTCAGCGCCACCGGGCTCGCCGGCACCATCGCCGTCGTCGCCTGCGACAAGCCGCCGGTCGGCACGCTGGCCGCGCTGCTCGAGCACAACCGGCCGGCCATCATCATGTCGGACGGCTCGATCCATCCCGGCAGCGACCCCAAGACCGGCGAGCCGATCGACCTCGTCACCGCCTATCAGGTCGCGGGCCATCCCGACGCCGAGTACCGCCATCACATCGCCTGCCATGCCTGCCCCGGCATCGGCAGCTGCGGCGGCATCTTCACCTACAACACCATGCAGACCTTCATCGGCGTGGTCGGCATGGAGCCGCTGCACATGGTGGCGCCGCCGTCCGACGATCCGCGCCGGCTGAACGAGTTCCCCAAGGAGCTGGTCGGCCATCTCGAGAACCTGATGGCCAAGGACCTGAAGCCGCGCGACATCGTCGTGCGCGATTCGCTGCGCAACGCCACGATCGTGGCCATGGCGATCGGCGGCTCGACCAACGTGACCCTGCACGCGCCGGAGATCGCGCGCGCCGCAGGCTATGCCGACTTCTGGAAGGACATCATCACGCCGGAGGAGTTCAACTACCTCTCCCAGCACGTCGTGCCGGTGCTGACCGACGCGCGGCCCTACGGCAAGTACTCCATGGTCGACATCGACAATGTCGGCGGCATCCAGGTGATCGTGCGCGAATTCCTCGACGCCGGCCTGCTGAACGGCGACGTGATGACCTGCACCGGCGAGACGCTGGCGGCGCAGGTCCAGCGGTTGGGCGCCAAGCGCGCCGACGGCAAGGTGATCTACACCGTCGACAAGCCCTACAAGCCGACCGGCGGCCTGCGCGTGCTGGGCGGCAACCTGTCGCCGGATTTCTCCGCCATCCTCAAGCTCGCGGGCGTCGAGGGCGGCCTGGAGAACAACACCTTCCGCGGCAAGGCCCGTGTCTTCGAGGGCGAGCAGGGCCTGCTCGATGCCCTCGACCAGGCGCCCCAGCAGTTCCAGAACCACGACATGGTGATCGTGCGCTACGAGGGGCCGAGCGGCGCCCCGGGCATGCCCGAGATGCTCGATCCGACCTCGCGCATCACCACGCTGTGCCGCGAGCGTGGCATCGTCGTCGGCCTGATGACGGATGCCCGCTTCTCGGGCGGCTCGGTCGGGCTGGTGATCGGCCATGTCGGCCCCGAAGCGGCACTGGGCGGCCCGATCGCCTTCATCGAGAACGGCGACGAGATCGTGGTCGACCTCAACACCAACGAGCTGAACTGCCCGGCGCTCGCCGATCCGGCCACCCTCGCCAAGCGCAAGGCCGCCTGGGAGAAGATCGTCGCCGGCAATGGCGGCATTCATCCCAACTGCGGCGCGGCCGACACCCGCCTGCTGCACCGCGCCCGCGCCACCGCCGTTCCCGCCACGCGCGGCGGCGGGCTGCATCCCAACCGCGAGATCTGGGTCCGCGACCCGCGCAAGGCCGAGCGGTCGGGCTTCAAGCTCGGCAACAGGCACCGGCCGAAGGCGAACAAGGCCTTCTAGCGCCGCGCCGCGCGCGACAGGTATTCCCGGCGGCGCTTGGACAAGACACAGCGCGTCTGTATCGTCTGTTGGTAGCTGCCCGCCAACCGACCGCGAGAGGCTGTGATGTCACTCACCAACGCGCCCGATCCCGCCATCCGCCAGGCCGTCGTCAAGCAGGACCTGGAAAACGTCCTGCATCCCATCGTCCAGCACAAGGCGCTGGAGGCCAAGCAGATCGTGGTGACCGGCGCCGAAGGCTCGACGATCTACGATGCCGACGGAACCGCCTATCTCGACGCCATGGCCGGGCTGTGGTGCGTCAACATCGGCTACGGCCGCGACGAGCTGGCCGGCGTGGCGGCCGAGCAGCTTCGCCAGCTTGCGTATTTCCCACACACGTCGATGAACGTGCCGGCCGCGGCGCTGGCCGAGAAGATCAATGAGTTGATGGGTGGCGGCTATCACACCTACTTCGTCAATTCGGGGTCCGAGGCGAACGAGGCCGGCTTCAAGATCGCCCGCCAATACATGAAGCACGAGCATCCCGGGCACTACCGCTTCAAGACCATCAGCCGCTATTTCGCCTATCACGGCACGACGCTCGCGACCCTGGATGCCGGCGGCATGGGCGAACGCAAGGCGAAGTTCGAGCCCTACTCGGGCGACTTCGTGCACGTCGCCCATCCCTATTGCTATCGCTGTCCGCTCGGCCTGGATTATCCGAGCTGCGGCATGGCCTGCGTCAAGAACATGGAGACAACCATCCTCGGCGAGGGCCCCGAGACGATCGCCGAAGTGATCGTGGAGCCGATCATGAGCGCCGTCGGCGTCGCCGTGCCGCCCGACGAATACCTGCCCGAGGTCGAGAAGCTCTGCCGAAAGTACGGCATCCTTCTGCATGTCGACGAGGTGATCAACGGCTTCGGCCGCACCGGCAAGATGTTCGCCCACCAGCACTATGACGTGGCGCCCGACATCGTCGCCATCGCCAAGGGCATCTCCAGCGCCTACCTGCCGATCGCCGCGACGGTGGTGAAGAACAGCGTGTTCGACAGCTTCTACGGCGAGGTGTCGGACAACCGGCAGGTCGCGCAGGTCAACACCTACGGTGGGCACCCGGTCTCGGCCGCGGTTGCCGTCCGCAACATCGAGATCCTGGAAGCCGAGAAACTGGCCGACCGCGCCGCCGACGTCGGCGCGTATCTGCTGGACGGGCTGCGCACCCTGATGAAGAAGCACAAGGTCGTCGGCGATGTCCGCGGCAAGGGCCTGCTGATCGGCGTCGAGCTGGTCAAGGACCGCGCCAGCAAGGAGCCGGTCGACGCCAAGGCCATCACGGCCGTCGTCGATTTCTGCCGCGACAACGGCCTCCTGGTGGGCCGGGCGGGCGGCGGCCGGCGCTACGGCAACACCATCACCATGTCGCCGCCGCTGGTCATCACCCGTGCCGAGTGCGACCGGATCGTCGAGACGATGGACCGGGCGCTGTCGGCCGTGGACTTCAGCTGAGGCTGAGAGCTCAGCCGCGAACCGTTTGCACCCGACGTTTATTTGCAATCATCTTGGACAGCAGACTGTCCAGCTTTGTTGCCGATATGGATGGGCGCGAACGCCGCTTGCCGAGAAGCTCGGCCAACGCGGCCCGCTCCAAAGCCTCCCCTTCATCTTTTCGCGAAGAAGCTCGCTGCCTTGTCGCATGACGGTCTTACCAGTGGCCTTTGCGGCGATTCCAAGCATAGAGAATGTCGGCGAAGCGGTCATAGATGAAGCGGGCGATCTGGCGCACGAGGGGCAGGCCCGTCAGCCGACCGAGCCAGGCGTCTCCCGGCGTACGCAGCCAGATCTCGGCGGCGCAGTCGGCGCCGACGAACAGCCGGCCTTCGGCATCGACCGCGTGCAGCCGGCGGCGTATGTCCTCGATCCTGGCGCCGAAGCGGGCGAGAGCGTCCGGCTCGAGATTGATGTCGCGGAACTCGATGACGCCGGCGCGGGCGGCGCGCGCCAGGCGATTGCGCTGCCAGTCGATGCCGCCGTCGCAGACCGGGCATTTGGTGTTGTACCAAACGACGAGTCTGGAGCGCATCGACGGGTCCTTTCCGGCCTTTAGCCCCAGGCCTGGAGAGCCAGGCCGAAGCGCCGCGGCCGTTGCCGCGTCTCGGGCCAGCTGCCGCGCAGCATGATCGTCACCGTGTCGATGGCCGGCAAGCCCGCTTCCGTCAGCCAGGTCGCGAGGCGCTCGGCTGAGGCGTCGATATCCACACGCAGTACGCCGATGGGCGCGGCCTTGGCGGCGGCTGCCACGAGCGCGATGGCCGCGTCTTCGTCCGGCGCCACGATCGGACCGATGATCGAGCCGCGGCCAAACGGCCGCAGCACGGCGAAGCCGGCCGGTTGGCCGGCGTGCTCGACCAGCCAGGCCTCGCCATTGGCCAGGAGGCGGCCGATGAGCGCGGACCGGTCGGCGCCGAAGGCCGCGGCGTCGAGGGCGCACAGCGCGGCGCGATCTCCCGGCACGGCGCGACGCACGGCAACGGCTGGCACAGGCGGCAGCGCCGGCGGTTCGGCGAACCGCGACTGGTGCTGGCGGACGAGCCCGGTCGAGACGAATCCCAGCTTCTTGTAGAGCTCCAGCCCTTCGGCCGTCGCGTTCAGCATCAGCGCACGCGAGCCAGCCTCGGCGATCAGCGCCGTCATCAGGGCGCGGCCGATACCCCTGCCCTGGCAGTCGGGCGCGACCAGCACCAGGCCGATGGTGCCGACATCGCTGAAACTCCAGCGCAGGCCGACGCCGACCGTGTCGCCCGCCGCGTCGACGGCAACGCTGCCGGCGCCGAGCGCGAAGAGTTGCGCACAGTCCTCCAGCCGATGCGGCCACGACATCTGCTGCGACAGCCGGTGCATGGCCGCGACATCGCCGGCCTGCATCGGCCGCAGCGTCGTCCTGGCGCCGGCGGCGCGCACCTTCAGATCGTTGTTCATGACGCGAGGACTATCACAGGGTCATGCAGAGCCGCAGCGCGTCATAGATTGCCGCATGGACGCTGCGGCTGGTGACGGCATCGCCGATGCGATGCAGCTCGAAGGCGCCGTCGGCCGGCGGCGTCGGAAGCTGCGGCTCGCCGTCGAGCAGGGCATCGATGTCGGTGATGCCATCGTTGATCGAGCCGACGCGCAAGGCCTCGAAGGTCTCGACGATCGGCATGGTGCCGTTCTCGACAACGATCTGTGGCGCCCTCATCTCGACCAGCTCGCCCGTAAGCTCGTGCCGGAAGGTCGCGACCAGGCCGTTGCCCGACGGCCGCACGCGCTCGAGCTGATGGTCGATGGTGATGCGCACGCCGTGCTCGGCGAAGCGCTTCCGGTAGACGACGCGGGCGTTGTACTCCATCTCCACGCCCATGTTGTCGTCGAGGGTGACGAACTGCACGTCGCGGTCCTGCTCGGCAAGATGCAGCGCACAGGACACCGCCTGGTGGCGGCCGGTCCCGTCATAGACGATGAGCTGGTCCTTGGCCGCGACGGCGCCGGACAGGATGTCCCACACCGTGGTGCAATGCTCCCAGCCGTCGAGCCAGCCGGCATCGGGCACGCCGCCGGTGGCGACGATCACCGCGTCGGGCTTCTCGGCCACGACGTCGTCGGCCATGGCGTAGGTGTTGAGGCGAATATCGACGCCCAGCCGCGCCAGCTCGGCGGCGCGCCAGTCGACGATGGCGACGAGATCGCGCCGCCAGGTCGCACGCACCGCCAGCAGCAGCTGGCCGCCCAGCCGATTGGCGGCCTCGAACAGCACGACCTTGTGGCCGCGCTCGGCGGCGACGCGGGCGGCCTCGAGCCCGGCCGGCCCGCCGCCCACGACCACCACCTTGCGGCCGGGCTGCGGCGAGGGCTGCACGATCTGCGGCAGGATCTGCTCGCGCCCGGTCGCCGGGTTATGGATGCAGGCAAGCTTCTTGTACATGCAGTGCGAGGCGCCGACGCAGGGCCGGATGCGCTCTTCCTCGCCGCGCATCAGCTTGTTGACGATCTGCGGATCGGCCATGTGGGCGCGCGTCATCGCCACCATGTCCAGAAGGCCCTCGGCGATGGCATGGCGCGCGGTGGCGATGTCGGGGATGCGCGCGGCATGGAAGACCGGCAGGCCGACCTCGCGCTTGAAGGCGCCGACCGTGGACAGGAACGGCGCCAAGGGCTGCGACATGCCGGGCATGTTGTGCTCGGCCAGCGCCAGGTCTGTATCCATGCGGCCGAAGATGGCGTTGAAGAAGTCGATATGGCCCTCGCGCTCGAACAGCCGGGCGAGCGCGACGCATTCTTCGAAGCCGATGCCTTCCTCGATATCCTCGTCGACCACGAAGCGGATTCCGACGATGTAGTCGTCGCCGACGCGCTTGCGGATCGCCTCGTGCACCATCAGGCCGAAGCGCGCGCGGTTCTCGAGCGAGCCGCCAAAGCCGTCGGTGCGCCGGTTGGTGCGCGGCGACAGGAACTGCCCGATCAGATGGCCACCGGTCACGGTCTCGCAGCCGTCGAGCCCGCCCTCCTTGCAGCGCACGGCGGCGGCGGCGTAGTCGGCGATGATGCGGTCGATGTCGCTGCGGTCCATCTCGCGCGGGAAGTCGCGATGGCGGCGTTCGCGGATCGGGCTCGGTCCCAGGGTCGGCAGCCAGTTCATGGCGGCCGAGGTGGCGCGCCGGCCGAGATGCGAGATCTGGCACATGATCGCAGCACCTTGGCCATGGATGCGCGACGAGAAGGCTTGCAGGTCGGGGATGATGGCGTCGCTCGACATGTCGATCTGGCCGCCGCCCCAGCTCGAATCGCGCGCCACCATCGAGGAGCCGCCGAACATGGTGAGGGCGATGCCGCCCTTGGCCTTCTCCTCGTGGTACCGCTGGTAACGCTCCTTGGGCATCCCGCCTTCGTCGATCGTGGCGGCGTGGCTGGTACTCATGATGCGGTTGCGCAGGTTCAGGCCCTTGAGGCGAAAGGGCTGCAGCAACGGGTCGCGCAGGCGCGGCGGCGCCTTCTCCAGGAGATCCGACGTGTGGGTGTTCGGCATGATTACGCTCTCTGGTTAGGCTCGACGGAGGGGCACGACGACGGCGTCATCCGATCGGGCGGATTGCTGCGCCAGAAGCTCCTGCTCGGTGCGATGGCATCGAACGCTGGAGCCCTTGGCGAAGGGACGGATCGGCGGGGCCTCGCTGGCGCACGGCCCCACGCGTACGGGGCAGCGCGCCATGAAGGCGCAATGGTCGGAGAGGCTGGGACGCGCCGCCTCGCCGCGTGCCTCGGCCAGGCGCACGGCGTCGATGCCGTCGAGCCAGCCCGGCCGGAGCTCGGGCATCGATGCGGCCAGCAGGTCGGCATAGGGATGCTGCGGCGCCTGCATCACCGCGCGCCCGGGGCCACGCTCCATGACTTGGCCGGCATAGAGGATCATCACCTCGTCGCAGACGGCGCGCACGGTGGCGAGGTCATGGCTGATGAACATCAGAGCAAGACCAAGCTCGCGGCGCAGCTCGGCCAGCAGGTCGAGGATCGCGGCGCCGACGACCGTATCGAGCGATGATGTGACCTCGTCGCACAGCACCAGCGCCGGCTCGGCCGCCAGGGCCCGGGCAAGATTGACGCGCTGCTTCTGGCCGCCCGACAGCTCGCCGGGCCGGCGATCGAGCAGCGCCATGGGCAGCTTCACCAGGTCGATCAAGCGCCGTACCCGCCGCCGCTGCTCGCCGCGCGACAGTCGGTGATAGAAGGCGAGCGGCCGGCTCAGGATGCGCTCGACGCTGTGTGCCGGGTTGAGAGCGGTGTCGGCTGCCTGGAAGACGATCTGGATACGCCTCAGCTCCTCCAGACCGCGCGACTCGAGCGACGGCGCCAGCGACACGCCGTCCAGGGTCATGCTGCCGGCGCCAGCAGGCAGAAGGCCCGCGATGACGCGCGCCAAGGTGCTCTTGCCCGAACCTGATTCACCGATGACGCCGAGCGCCGAGCCGGCGCGGATTTCCAGGCTCACATCGTGCAGAACGGGCGTCGTCGGGCCATAGCCTGCCGTCAGGCCGCGGACTTCCAGCAATGGCGCGGCTATCGCTGCAGGCTTCCCCAATGGCTGCTGTGGCTTGGGTGCCGCAGCGGCGAGAAGGCTTTTGGTATAGGCGTCGGCCGGTTCCGACAGGATCTGCGGCGTCGGACCGACCTCGCGCATGGTGCCGTCGCGCAGGACGATGATGCGGTCGGCGATCTGCGCCACCACGGCGAGGTCGTGCGAGACATAGACGGCGGTCGTGTGACGCTCGCGCACGGCCTCGCGGAAGGCGCGCAGCACCTCGACCTGGGTGGTGACGTCGAGCGCGGTGGTCGGCTCGTCGAAGATCACCAGCTCGGGATCGGTCATCAGCGCCATCGCCGCCATCAGGCGCTGCAGTTGGCCACCCGAGACCTGGTGCGGGTAGCGCGAGCCGATGCGGTCCGGATCGGGGAGCGCAAGGGCACGGAACAGGTCGCGCGCCTTGGCCTCGGCGGCGGCGCGCGGCATCAACCCGCGCATGCGCACGCCTTCCGTCACCTGGTCCATCAGGCGCAGCGAGGGATTGAAAGCAGCGGCGGCACTCTGCGCCACGTAGGCGACGCGACGGCCACGCAGCTCCGACAACTCGGCCGGCGACATCGCCGCCACCTCCTCGGCCCCGATGCGCACGCTGCCGCCGGCGATGCGGCAGCCGCGCCGTGCATAGCCCAGCAGGGCGAGCGCGATCGTGGTCTTGCCCGAGCCCGATTCGCCGATGAGGGCCAACACCTCGCCACAATCGATGGAGAAGCCGATGTCGCGCACGATATCGCTCGGCTCGCCGCCGTCGCCGGTGGCCGTGACATGCAAGTTGGAGACTTCGACCAGGGCCATCTAGCGCACCATGGTCCGGGCGCGGCCCGAGAAGCCATCGATCAGCAGAGTGACGCTGATGGTCAGCACGGCGATGGCGACGGCCGGCACCAGCACCGCGGGGGCGGCCTCGTAGATGCCGGTGATGTTCTCGCGCACCAGGGCGCCCCAGTCGGCGTTGGGCGGCTGGATGCCGAGGCCGAGGAAGCTCAGCCCACTCAGCAGCAGCACGACGAAGACGAAGCGCAGGCCGAAGTCGGTCAGCAGCGGCACGATCATGTTGGGCAGGATCTCGGCCCATACGACATAGGCGCTCCTCTCGCCGCGGGCGCGCGCGACCTCGATGAAGTCCATGGCGTTGATGTCGAGCGCCAGCGCCCGCGCGAAGCGGTAGGAGCCCGGCACGTAGCTGATCGCCGCCATCAGGATCAGCACCGGCAGCGACGTGCCGAAGGCGGCGACGACGACCAGCGCGAACATCAGGTGCGGGATCGAGATCAGGGCGTCGGCGGCGCGGCCCAGCACCGAATCGGTCCAGCCGCGCTTGACGGCCGACAGGATGCCGAGCGCGATCCCGCCCATACAGGCCAGCACCGTCGCCACCATGGCCACGCCCACGGTGTAGCGGGCGCCATAGAGGATGCGACTCAGCATGTCGCGGCCGAGATAGTCGGTGCCGAAGGGATGAGCCGCGCTCATCGGCGCGAACACGCCGACACTGGCCACGTCGCCGGCGCGATAGGGCGCGAGGAACGGTCCGAGCACGGCCAAGGCCACCCAGGCCAGCACCAGGGCGATGCCGGCCTGGCCGGCGGCAGAGAGGCGGCGTCGACGCGGTGACGAGATCGCGGCGTCGCTCATCGGGTCCTCAGCCGCGGATTGGAGAGGATCGAGCAGACATCGGCGACCAGCACCAGCAGCATGAAGGTCGCGCAGAAGATCATGGCGCAGGCCTGCACCAACGGCATGTCGCGCGTCTCGACCGCGTCGACCGCGAGCTTGGCGAGGCCGGGATAGCTGAAGATCACCTCGACGATGATCACGCCGCCCAGTAACGACGACAGGTTGAGCGCGACGGCGTTGGCGATCGGGCCCGCGGCATTGCGCAGCGCGTGGTGCATCACCAGCCGCGCCGGCCGCACGCCCTTCAGGCGCGCCATTTCGATGTAGGACGAATCGAGCACGCCGAGCAGCGCGGCACGGGTCATGCGCGCCATCTGCGCCGTCACGGCGAAGCAGAGCGTCAGCACGGGCAGGGTGAAGTTCTGCAAGGCCTCGGTGAACGAGCCGATCGACGGCTTGGCCAATGCCGAGACCCAGTGCAGCTGCACGGCGAAGAGCATCACGCCGACGGTCGCCAGCAGGAATTCAGGCACCGCCACCAGCGACACGGCGGTGACGTTGGCGACGCGGTCGTAGAGCGTGCCGCGCCAGATCGCCGTCGTGATGCCGATCAGCAGCGCCAGCGGCACGGCGACCGCAGCGGTGAGCGCCGTCAGCAGCAGCGAGTTGGCGAAGCGCGGCCCGATCAGCTGGGCGACCGGCAGGCGGTTGATCAGCGACACGCCCGGATCGCCCGTCAGCAGGCCGCCAAGCCAGCGCAGGTAGCGCTCGTGCGCCGGCAGGTCGAGGCCGAGCGCCTTGCGCAGGCCGGCGACCGCCTCAGGCGACACCGACTGGCCGAGGATCGCCTCGGTCGCATCGCCCGGCAGGATGTTCGTGCCGACGAAGACGACGACCGAGACGAGCAGCAGGGTCAACAGGCCGCCCAGCACGCGCCGGGCAATCATTCCCAGCATCAGCATGGCGGGCGCACCTCTTGCCGGACCGGCACGAGTTCAGCCTTCCAGCCAGACGTTCTCGGCGTAGGCGTAGCCCATCAGGCCGCCCGTCGGGATCGGCTTCAGGCCCTTCAGCTTGGACGTATGGGCATCGAGGACGCTGATGAACACCGGCAGGCCGATGCCGCAATTCTCGTGCACGATGGTCTGCATCTCGCCGTACATCTGCTTGCGCGTGGCCTCGTCGCGCTCGCCGCGCGCGGCGACCAGCAGCTGGTCGAACGTCGCGTTCTTCCAGGCGCTCTCGTTCCAGGTCGAATCGGACTTGAAGAACAAGGTGAACAGCACGTCGGCGCTGGGCCTGGGATTGATGCTGCCCATGGTGAACGGCATCTTCATCCAGACGTTCGACCAGTAACCGTCGGCCGGCATGCGCTTCACATCGACGTTGAGGCCGATCTGCTGGGCGGCCTGCTGGATCAACACCGCCTGGTCGAGCATCGTGCTGCTCGCCATGGCGTGCAGCGGCACCGCCGTGGTGCCGATGCCCGATCGCTGCAGATGGAACTTCGCCTTGTCGGGATCGAACGGCCGCTGCTTCAGGCCGGGGAAGTAGAAGCGGTTGGTCGGGTCGATCGGCTGGTCGTTGGCGAGGACGGCATAGCCCTGGAAGACAGAACTCTTCATCTGCTCGCGGTTGAGCAGGTATTTCAGCGCCAGAACGAGGTCCTGGTTCTTGCCGGGATCGGAATCCTGGCGGATGACCAGGTCGTTGTAGCCGCCGGCCTTGGTCTCGAACACGGCAAAGCCCGGGCTCGCCTGCACGCGCTTGGCGAGTTGCGGGCTGATGGCGGCGGCGATCTGCACGTCGCCCGACAACAGCGCATTCAGCCGCGCGGTCTGGTCGGGGATGCCGAACAGCTCGATCTCGTCGAGATAGGGCTGGCCCGGCTTGAAGTAGTCGGCATTACGCACGCCGATCGACTTGATGCCGGGCTGGAACTCCTGGCAGCGATAGGGGCCGGTGCCGATCGCCGTGGTGAAGCTCGTGGTGCCGTTCTTGATGATCAGGAAATGCGGCGTGCCCAGCACCACGGGCAGGTCGGCGTTGGGCGATTCGAGGGTGATCTTCACCTCGTTCTTGCCGCTGGCGACGATCTCCTTCATCGGCGTAGCCAGCGCCTTGGCTGCCGAGCCCGTCGCCGGATCCTTGTGGCGCGCCAGGGAGAACACGACGTCATCGGCGGTGAGCGGCGCGCCGTCGTGGAACTTCACGTCGGAGCGCAGCTTGATCGTCCACACCGTGGCGCTGGCGTCGCTGTCGATTGCCGCGGCGAGCTCGAGCTGCGGCGTCAGGCTGGAGTCGAGTCGCGTGAGCCCGTTGTAGAAGGTGAAGCAGCGCGTGTAGTCGGTCTGGTTGTTCTGCTTGGCCGGGTCGACGGTGTCGGCGGTCGAGGAGGTCTGCGACGCGACCTTGATGCGGCCGCCACGCCTAGGCGTTTGAGGTGGCGTCTGCGCCAGCGCGCGGCCGGCATCGCCGATGATGAGACCTGCGGTTGCCGCCGACATGCCGGCGGCGCCGAGCCAGCGCATGAGGTCGCGCCGACTGACGCCCTTCGCCAAGGCCGCTTCGATGATCGCACTGTCCGACGTGCCGATTGACGGGTGACGCTTGATGGCCATTGCCTGCTCCTGTTTCGTCCCTTCGCTGCACCATCGTACGCAGTGCTTGATGCGTGCCATGATCGCGGCCGGCGCAGGAAAATCACGGTCGCAATTCCTAGACAGGCCATACGCCCAGCGTATAGCCCCTCTAGGGGCGTGGGCGCACCGGTCCCCGGCACCGTTCTTGCAAGCCAACGGCGGCTATCATTTGCCGCGAAACGGCTATACGGTGCGCGTATGGTCGCGCTGGCCAGACTTGTGCCCTCGCTGCGCAGCCTCCTGATCTTCGAATCGGTCGCTCGGTCAGGCAGCTGCAGCGCAGCGGCGCGCGAATTCAACCTCACCCAGCCCTCGGCCAGCCGCAACATCGCGCAGCTGGAAACCCATCTCGGCGTGCCGCTGTTCATCCGCAGCGCCGCCGGCATGGAGCTGACGCGCGAGGGCCAGATCCTCTACCAGGCGCTGGGCGACGGCTTCCAACGGGTGGAGGCGGCGCTGAACGACCTGTCGGCGCTGCGCCATCGCAAAGACGTGGTCGAGCTGTCGCTGTCGACGGCCTTCGTCACCCACTGGCTGGTGCCGCGCCTGCCGCTTTTCAACGAGGCCTTCCCCTCGGTCGACCTGCGTTTCCAGCTGATCTCCAGCAACCTGCGCGGCGGACCGGGCACGGTCGACCTCGCCATGCGCATGAAGAGCGAGCATGACGCCGACTACCACTCCTGGCACTTCGCGCCCGAGCTGATCATCCCGGTGTGCAGCCCGAGCTACCTCGCCCAGCACAAGCCTCTTCTGGGTGTGCGGGGCGAATCGGGTCACACGCTACTGCACCTATCGGACGCGCATTTCGATCCCAAGACGCTGTGGGGTGCCACGAGCGCGCCGGTCGCCCGCCACGCGCTGCTGGAGTTCAGCGACTACGCGGTCGTGGTGCAGGCGGCGATGAGCGGCGCCGGCGTGGCGCCCGGCTGGATCTCGGTTGTGTCGCGGCCCCTGATCGACGGCACGCTGGTCCCGGCCTCGCCGTTGCGCGTCCGCACCGGCAAGCATTTCCACCTGCTCGCCGCCCGAGGCAAGCCGATGCGCGACGTCGTGGTCGCGATCCGCGACTGGCTGCTCGACCAGATGCGCCAGGACATGGAACGCGCGGCAACGTTGATTGGTTAGCCCCGTCATCCCGAGCGAAGCCGCCCGAAGGGCGGCGCAGTCGAGGGACCTCGTCTTGCCGATGCAGCAACAAGACAGGTCCCTCCGCTACGCCTCGCTGTGCTCGGCTCCGGTCGGGATGACGAGTTTGACTGTTTCGACCCGCTCCCGCAGTGAATCTCACTACGCACCGGCACCAATTCGGTGCCCGATCCCACGTCGAGGCGACTAGTCTGGCAACCACCGAAGCTGGAGAGCTGCCATGCCTGACGTCACCAAGTTCAACACGCTCACCTTCGACTGCTACGGCACCCTGATCGACTGGGAGCGCGGCATCCTGGCCGAGCTGCGGCCGTGGGCGGACCGCCACGGCCGGCGCGACCTCGACGACAACACCCTGCTGGAGACCTTCGGCACGATCGAGGCGGCCTGCGAGGCCGAGACGCCCGGCAAGCTCTACCCTGAGATCCTGGCCGAGGTGCTTCGCCGGCTGGCCGACAAGTGGGGCATCAAGGCAGATGCAGGCGAAGCGGCCGAGTTCGGCCAATCGGTCGGACGCTGGCCCGCGTTCGCCGACAGCGCGACCTCGCTGCAGTACCTCAAGCGCTACTACAAGCTCGTGATCCTCTCCAACGTCGACCGCGCCTCCTTCGCGAAGAGCAACGTGAAGCTCGGCGTCGAGTTCGACCGTATCCTGACCGCCCAGGACATCGGTTCCTACAAGCCCAGCCCGCGCAATTTCGAATATGCGTTGAGCGACCTGGAGCGCACCTTCGGCACCAGGAAGGGCGACATCCTGCACACCGCCCAGAGCATCTTCCACGACGTGGTGCCGGCCCGCTCCGTTGGCTTGGCGACGATGTGGATCAACCGGCGCAAGTCGGTCGGCGGCTGGGGCGCCACGCCTGCGCCCAAGGCGCCGGGCGCGCTCACCACGCCGGACATCGAGGTCGCCAGCATGGCCGATTTCGTGGTCTTGCATCAGGCCCACCTTCGTGGCGAATCTGCGTGAGGCGCGGCCGTCGGCCTGCGCCACCCAACGGGGGCAGGCAGTATGAAACATCGCGGCGGCACGCTCCGTCTCGACAGGCTCGATCTGAAAATCCTGGCGACGCTGCAGACGGCCGGGCGGATCAGCAACCTCGAGCTGGCGGACACGGTCGGCCTGTCGGCCACACCCTGCATGCAGCGGGTGCGGCGCATGGAGGCGGCGGGCTATATCGGCGGCTATGGCGCGCAACTTGCAATCGACCGCATATGCCGCAACATCGTCGTGTTCACCGAAATCACCCTGCGCAACCACCGGCGCGAGGACTTTTTGAAGTTCGAGCGCGGTATCGAGGCGAATCCCGCAAATTCTCAACTGTTTCCTGGTGACCGGCGGCTACGACTACCTGGCGCAGTTCATCGCCCAGGACATCCACGACTACCAGACCACGGTCGAGAGCCTGCTCGACCGCGATTTGGGCGTCGACAAGTACTTCAGCTACGTCACCATCAAGCAGGTCAAGCGCAGCACGGGCTATCCGCTGACCGAGCTGATCGAGCAACCCGAATCGTAGATTGCCCCAAGCGATGACGCGCGGCCTGTTGCTGGTGAAGTCCGGCGGCGCTGCCGCACTGCCCGAGTGGCAGGCGTGCTTCGCCGAGGCGGCGCCTGGGCTGACCGTGCGCTGGTGGGACGATCCCACGGTCGATCGCGACGCCGTCACCCATGTACTGGTCTGGGAACCCACGCCGGGTCGGCTGGCGCGCTATCCCAACCTGCGCGTGATCTTCAGCAGCGCCGCCGGCGTCGATCACATCACCTGCGATCCCGAGCTGCCGCGCGGCGTGCCGATCGTGCGCATGGCGACCGAGGAGACGGCGCAGAGCATGGGCGAGTATGTCTGCCTGGCTGCGCTCTCGATCCTGCGCGATGGCAACCGGCTCGCCGCCGCCCAGGCCGACCGGCGCTGGGACTCGTTCGAGCAGCCGCACACCGCGCTCGACAAGCGGGTCGGCGTCATGGGGCTGGGCAATATCGGGCAGGTCGTGGCGCGCATGCTGCGCGGCCTGGGATTCACGGTCTCGGGCTGGGCGCGCACGCCGCGCAAGCTGGACGGCATAGAGGTCCATTCAAGCCTCGATAGCTTGCTGGCAGAGAGCGACATCCTCGTGGGTCTGCTGCCGGAGACGCCGCAGACGCGCGGTCTGATCGATCGCGAGCGCATCAGCCGCCTGCCGCGCGGCGCGGGAATCGTCAACGCCGGGCGCGGCTCGCTGATCGTGATGCCCGACCTGATCGCCGCGCTCGACGACGGCCATCTCGGTGCCGCCTATCTCGACGTCTTCGATCCCGAGCCATTGCCGGCCGATCATCCAGCGTGGCGGCATCCGCGCATCACCGTCACGTCGCATGTGGCGGGCTTCGCCTCGCGCCGTGCCCGATCGCGCGCCGTGGCCGCGGCGCTCGAAGCCCAGGAGCGCGGTGAGGCGTTGCCCAATCTCTATCAAGCCGAGCGCGGCTACTAGAAGTCCGCGACCTTGCCCCAGGCCGAACCGGCGAACCGCTCGACCCGGTAGGGCGCGGGGTCGATCACCGGCCGCGCGCTCGTGACCAGGTCGGCAACGAGGTGTCCGGCACCTGGGCCGATGCCGAAGCCGTGGCCGCTGAATCCTGCCGCCAGGATCAGGCCGGGCAGGCCCGGCACCTCGCCGATCGCCGGGATGCCGTCGGGCGTGCTGTCGATGTAGCCCGCCCAGGCCGCGGTGACTGGCGCGCCCTGCAACGCCGGCAACAGGCGGCAGGCGCGCCGATGCGTCTCGTCGACCTGCAACCGATCCGGCAGCGGATCGAGCGTGCGAACGCGCTCCATCGGTGAGGGCGCGTCCGGACGCCAACGATCGAGCGTCTCGAAGCCGGCGCGCCATCCTTCGAGCCCGCCGGGCGCCAATGAACGCCAGCGCCGGGCGAACATCGGCACGAACTCGCGCGCGAACCTCAGCTTCTGCGGTGTCGGGTCGACGCGGCCACGGCCGCTGATCGCGAGCGTAAATCCGCCATCCCCGCGGCGCGTCACCGAGACGGCGGCCGTATGAAGGGCGGCGGGCAGCTCCTGGACGACCGGTCCAACGGCGAGAATGGAGGCGCGGACCGAGGCCTGAGGAAAACGGATGCCGAGCTGGCGACAGAAGGCCGATGCCCAGGCGCCCGCGGCCAGCACGACGGTACCCGTGCGGATCGTGCCCGCCTCGGTGACCACGCTGCTGACACGGCCGCCCTGGGTTTCCAGCCCGCGCGCCGCACACATCTGATGCACGCTGCCGCCAGCGGCCAGGATGGCGCGCGCCACGATCGGCGCGGCACGCGCCGGATCGGCAATGCCGTCGGAGGGCGAGAAGACGCCTCCCTTCCACGACCGCTTGGTCGCCTTGCCGCGTTCCGCCGCCTCGGCCGCGCCGAGCACCTGTGTCGTGAGGCCGAAGCGTCGGCCGAGATCGCGCCAGCGTGCCCAGCCCTCGATTTCTGCTTCATCGTCGCTGAGATAGAGCAGACCGCAGCGCTGGAAGCCCACGTCCTCGCCGATCTCGCCGGCGAGCCGATCCCAACGCGCCATGCTCTCGATGGAGATCGGCAGCTCGCGCGCATCACGGTTCTGCTGTCGGCACCAGCCCCAGTTGCGGCTCGACTGTTCGGCGCCAATGCGGCCCTTCTCCACCAGCGCCACGCTGAGGCCGCGGCGGGCGAGGTAGTAGGCGGCGAAGACTCCGACGATGCCGCCGCCGATCACCACGGCATCGGCGGCCGGCGGCACGGTCGGCGTGGTCTCGATATGGAGCAGCGGTGCAGGCATCCGGGTTTTCTAGCCCGCCGACAGGAGTGAAATTCACCAAGTTGAAGTCGGCAGGCAGTGTTTATGCCTGGCTATTGAACGCGAGCGCCGGACGCACGAACGATTGGCGGCCAGAAGACACGCTCCTGACCGATGAATTGCTCGAACTTCGCCGGTGTCGCGTATTGCAACATGGGCGGCAGGCCGTTGTCGTTCAGGCGCTTGGCGATCGCCGCATCGGCCAGTATCTCGGCCATGACCGTCGAGAGCTTGGCGACGACGGGTGCAGGCAGGCCAGCGGGGCCGAAGATGCCGAACCATGAGTAGGCCTTGAATTCCGGCAGCCCGGCCTCGGTGGGATCAGGAACGTTCGGGATCAGGGGCTGCCGGTCGGGAGAGGCCATGAGGATGCGCAGGTTGCCGTCGCGATCGTGCGGGGCATGCAGAACCGGCACGTCGAAGGCCCATTGCACGTCGCCGTTGACCAGCGCCTGGATCGCCTCGGCGCCACTGCGATAGGGGACGTGCTCGGCCTGGCAGCCGGTGAGGCGCAGCAGGTTGGCGCCGGCGAGATGGCTGGTCGCGCCGATGCCGTTGCTGGCGTAGCTGAGCTTGCCGGGATTGGCCTTCATCTCCGCGATCAGGTCCTGCAGCGAATTCACCTTGAGGCCCTTGCGCGTGACCGACAGGCACATCGGCACGAACACGGTGGGCGCGATCGCCGTCAGATCCTTCTCCGGCACGAAAGGCAGGCGCTCGTACAAGGCAGGCGCAATGACGACCTGGGAGACGGTGCAGTGTCCCAGGGTGTAGCCGTCAGCCGGCGACTTGCTGAGCTGATCCGTGCCGACCACGCCGCCGGCTCCGGCGCGATTCTCGACGACGCAGGGCTGGCCCAGCACCTCGGCGAGCTTGGGCGCCAGGATGCGCATGGAGATGTCGGTCGAGCCTCCCGGCCCGAAGGGCACGATGAAGCGGATGGGTTTGCCGGGCCATGCGTCTGCGCGGACGATGGCCGGCGCCGCGACACTGGCCGCGGCCGAAAGGACAAACGAGCGGCGGCCGATGGCCCGCGAAGCCTTGAAGACGTTGCCCATGACCCTCCCCTTCACTCGGCAGCCCGCTGCGGACGGATGTACGGCAGCTCGACGAGCAGCGCCTGCCACACGGCGTGCACGTCGGCAGCATCGCTGCCTTCGCGCTTCAAGCCCTCCATCAGCTTGCGCTTCACGAAGTAGCGCCAATGGACGGGCAGGCTCGCCAGCAGCGCCGTCATGGCGTCGTAGGCGCTGCGCGTCCACACGCGCTCGTAGGCCTCGCGCGCGGCGCCGAAGTGGAAGTGCGGATGCGGTTCGTTGCGGCGGCGTTGCGCGCGCAACGCTTCGGTCGCAGGCAGATCGACCGCAAGGTCGCTGCCCATGCCGGTCAGGACCACCCCGTACTCAGCCTCGGCATCGGCCAAGGTGACATAGTTGCAGACCACGTCGCGCAGCACGCGCTCGGGCTCGCGATCGAGCGGATCGCCGCGACCACCGCCGCCCGGCGAGACGATGCTGACGATGTCACCAGGATTGGCAGTGAAGGTGTCGATGTTGTTCAGCACGCGCATGTCGGGCCGCCCGGGGTTCAGCGACATCGCCGATCCGCGGCCCGCCTTGCCGCCTAAAATGCCCCAGGCCTGGAAGCGGCAGCGGTCGCGGTTGCGCGCGGTGATGCGCGTGTTGGGCGTGAAGACCTGGAACTCCATGTGGGTGGCGAGGCCGCCGCGCCAGCGGCCGGCGCCGCCGGTTCCCGAGGCCAGGCCATAGCGGCGGAAGCGGATCGGCACCTCGGCCTCGGTGATCTCGACCGGCGTGTTCTTGAGATAGGCCGCGTCGGCGCCGCTGCCGTTGGTGCCGTCGCCCGTCGGCATGCCGCCGGAGCCGCCGACCACGGGATTGATGGCGGCGATCACCGCCTCGCCGGTGCGATCGTCGTGCGTCATCACGTTGACGATCGAGCTCGAGCCCGCGGGCGCCGCCGGCATGCGCTCGGGCATGGCCTGGCCGAACGCGCCGAACAGCAGGCTGCGGATGCGCCCGCAGGTCAGGCTGCGCATTCCGACCGCGGCGGGGAACTGCGGGTTGACCACCGTGCCCTCGGGCAGGATGCAATGGAAAGGCCGCGTCAGGCCGAAGTTCAGCACCAGGTTGGGATTGAGCGAATAGAGGATGTAGTAGACGCCGACCAGCATCAGCGTGTGATGCGGGTTGCCGCCGGTCGGCACGTTGAGCGACGAGGTGAGCTGCGGGTCGCTGCCGGTGAAGTCGAGGATGGCGGAGTCGCCCTGGATACGCAGCGTCACGACGAGCCGTGCGGGATAGCCTTCCGGTCCGTCCTCGTCGGCATAGTCGGAGAAGAAGTATTCACCGTCGGGGATCGAGCGCAGGATCTCGCGGGCCTGGTGCTCGGCGTAATCCAGCAGGTCGCTCATGCCCTGGCGGAAGGTGTCGGCGCCGAACTTGGCTAAAAGCTCGCGGACCTTGCGCTCGCCGGTGTTCATGGCGCCGACGAAGGCTTTCAGGTCACCGACGTTCAGATCCGGCTTGCGGACGTTGGTCATCATGACGTCCAGCAGTTCCTGGTTCAGCACGCCGGCGCGATAGAGCTTGCTGGGCTTGAAGCGGATGCCTTCCTGATGGATCTCGGTCAGGGCGCGCGACAGGCTGGCCGGCACGGCGCCGCCCATGTCGGTGTTGTGGATGTGGCCGGCGGTGAAGCACAGCAGCTCGCCCTCGTGGAAGATCGGCTTCCACAGCACGAGGTCCGGCGTATGGGTGGCGAGAAACCCCGAATAAGGGTCGTTGGTGAGCGCGATGTCGCCCGGCTCGTAGTGCGGGATCATCGGAATGGCGCGGCCGTAGTCGAGACCGGGATACCAGGTCGCCCCGAGATCCATGGGCACGGCGGCCGTGCGGCCGGCCGCATCGAGGATCTGGATGGTGAAGTCCTCGGTCTCCTTCACGAACGTCGAATGCGCGGTGCGATAGAGCGTATAGGCCATGCTCTCGGCCGCCGCCCGCATGTGGTTGGCCAGGATCTCGAGCGTTACCTT
The DNA here is from genome assembly GCA_019750135.1 of Reyranella sp. GTDB lineage: Bacteria > Pseudomonadota > Alphaproteobacteria > Reyranellales > Reyranellaceae > Reyranella. Next base: position 97,450 of record JAIEOV010000029.1, read on the forward strand.
GTCGACTTTCATGACCCCTGCTCCGCCCGCTCGAGAACGATGTTGCCGCCGCCGTCGACCATGGCGCTGAAGCCGGGCGGCACGCAGGCCGTCGTGTCGTCCTGCACGATGACGCAGGGACCGGAAAAGCGGTGATGCGCCTCGAGCGCCGCCCGCCGGTAGAACGGAACGAGGTGCCAATCGCCGTCGAAGAATACCTTCAGCATCTGCTCCGCCACCGGCGCGGCAGTCGCGGCGCTCGGCAGCGGACGCAGGTACGGCTTCGACGAAGCGCCCGATACGACCAGGCGCAGGTTCATGATCTGCACGGGCGAATCGCGGTCGCAGAAATCGTAGATGCCCTCATGGGCACGATGGAACGCCTCGGCGATCGCCACCATGTCGCCGGCCTCGATGAGATCCTGCCCCAGCGGCACTTCGATCTCGAAGGACTGGCCGCGATAGCGCATGTCGGCGAACCAGGCATAGGCGGCCTCGCCGCTGAATTCCTGCTCGTCGCGCAGCCAGGCCGTGCCGTCGGCCCGCAGCGTCTCGGCCGCGTCGCGCAGCCGAGCCGAGTCGGCACCAGACGCCATGATGAAGAGCGTGCGAATAAAGTCGTTCTTCACGTTGGCGACCAGGCCGCCCAGCGCGCTCACCACGCCAGGGCGCGACGGGATCAGGACGCGCTGCATGCCGAGCTCGCGCGCCAGGAAGCAGCCCAGCATCGGGCCGGCACCGCCGAACGGCAGCAGGGCGAAGTCGCGCGTGTCGACGCCGTAGCGGGCCACGAGCTTGTTGACCTCGACGAACATGCCGGAGATGGCGATGCGGATGATCGCTTCGGCCGTCTGCTCCAGCCCGAGGCCGATGCGGTTCGCAAGCGACCCGATGGCCGCCCGTGCGAGTGCGACGTCGGGGCGGAACGCGCCGTAAGCGAGGTCGTGTTGGCCTAAAAAACCGCAGACGGCGAAGGCGTCGGTGATGGTGGGCTGCGTGCCGCCGCAGCCGTAGCAGGCCGGTCCCGGCGCGGAGCCGGCGCTTTCTGGTCCGACCTTGAGCACACCGAAGCCGTCGACCCAGGCGATCGAGCCGCCGCCGTCACCGATCGACGACACCGCGACGCTCGGGATGTAGAGCGGTAGATCGCCGATCTTCTCACCCAGGCCGAACTGCGGCTGGCCGTCGATGATCAGCGCGACGTCGGCGCTGGTGCCGCCGATGTCGAGCGTGATCACGTTGGCATGGCCGGTTTCCCGGGCGACCCAGGCCGCGCCCATCACGCCCGACGCCGTGCCCGACAGGACCATGCTGACGCAGGCGCGCTTGCCCAGCTCGGCGCGCATGATGCCGCCGTTGGACTTGGTGATCAGCGGCTCGGCCACGACGCCGCGGCTTTTCAGGCCGTCGATCAGCTTCTCGAGATAGTCGCTGACCTTGGGATGGACATAGCCGTTGATCAGCGCCGTCGTCGTGCGCTCGTACTCACGGATGATCGGCCACACTTCGCTGGAGCGGAAGACGAACAGCTTGGGCGCGACGCGGGCGGCGATTGCCGCCACCTCGGCCTCGTGCGCCGGATTGCGATAGGCGTTGAGCAGCGAGATGACGATGCCGTCGACGCCCTTTGCCAGGGCCTTCTCGATGGCCCTCACCACCGAGGCCTCGTCGACGGCCTGCTCCACCGTGCCGTCGGCCAGCATGCGCTCGCGGATGCCGAAGATACGGTCGCGCGGCACCAAGGGCGCGCCGCGCCGCGAGAACAGGCTGTAGGCCTCGGGCATGCGCAGCCGCGCGAGCTCGATCACGTCCTCGAAGTTCTCGGTGGTGATCAGTGCCAGCGACGCGCCCTTGCGCTGGATAACGGTGTTGATGCCGACGGTGGTGCCGTGGACGAAGCTGGTGATGTCGGAGGGGCTGATGCCGTGCCGTTCCTGCAGCAGGTCGAGGCCGCGCAGCAGCTCCGCCCCTGGCGTCTGCGGCGTGGTCAGCACCTTCAGGCTGTGCAGTTCCTCCTTCGCCTCGTCCCACAGGCAGAAGTCGATGAAGGTGCCGCCGATATCGACGCCAACGCGCATGCCCATGTCGATCCGGAGCTCCTTTTGCTGCGCGTCCGATTGTGACGGGCGGCACCCGGCCGTCGATAGAAGACATTGAGCAGGCCCATAACCACCGGTTATGGTCCCGCGATGAACGCCCGACAGCTCGAGATCTTCCATGCCGTGATGCGCAGCGGGACGATCACGGGCGCAGCCGCCTTCCTCGGTATTTCACAGCCGGCCGTCAGCAAATCCATGCGCGCGATCGAACAACAGCTTGGCTTCAAGCTGCTGCGCCCGATCAAGGGCCGCCTCTACCCGACCCCGGAGGCGCAACGCCTGCTGCCCGATGCCGACCGCATCATGAGCGAGCTGTCGGCCTTCGAGCGCCTGACCGGCGAGGTCAAGACCGGGGGCGCCGCACTCGTCCGGGTGGTCGCTTCGTCATCGAGCGCGACGGCCCTGCTGCCGGCGGCCACGGCGCCGTTCCAGAAAGCCAACCCGGCCGTCCGCCTCTCCTCGCATCTCCTGCCGGCGCGCGAAGTCGCCGAAGCCGTCGCCGCCGGCGAAGCGGACTTCGGCCTGACGCTCTCGCCGGTGCAGCTTCCCGGCCTCACGGTACGGACGCTGGGCTCCGCGGAGATGGTGTTCATCGCGCCGCTCGGCCATCCGCTGCTCGAGCGCGAGACGATCGCACCGGGCGATCTCGCGTCGCACCCGCTGATCTCGTTCGGCCGCGAGACGCATTTCGGCCAGCTGCTCGACCAGTCCTTCGAGTCAGCCGGTGAGCGCCGGCAGATCGGACTGCAGGTGACCATGAGCATCGTCGCCGCCTGCTACGTCCAGCGCGGGCTTGGCGTGGCGCTGATCGACAGCTTCGCGCTCAATGCGGGCCTGGCTGGCCTCGGCTGGCGTCCGTTCACGCCCACCGTCGTGCTGCCGGTGACGTTGATGAGCCAGGGCAATCATCTGCTGTCCCGCCATGCCAGCGGCCTGGTGAGCAGCATCGAGAAGGTCCTGCAGACCTGGACGCGCTCGATGAGAAGAAGCCGGCGGTAAGCGCGCTGCCCTACAGGGGTTGGGACTCGCGCCAGAGTTTCATTTTGGTGTCTATTGGTTGACGCACTGCTATATCGCAGTCGCTTCGCCTGTTCCTGCCATCAAGGAAGATCGCCGAATGTCGCCGCCGGTTACCCGCGTCCAAAGCGACGCCGCACTACCGAAATCCGCCGACGTCGTCGTGATCGGCGGTGGGATCGCCGGCATCACGGCCGCCTATCATCTCGCCAAGAAAGGCCATTCGGTCGCCGTGGTGGAGAAAGGCAACGTCGCCGGTGAGCAGTCCAGCCGCAACTGGGGTTGGTGCCGCCAACAGCACCGCGACCTGCGCGAGCTGCCGTTGGCGCAGCGTGCTGTCGACATATGGAGCGGGCTGAACGAGGAGCTCGGCGCCGAGACCGGCTTTCGCCGCACCGGTCTCACCTATGTGACGACCAGCAAGGCCGATCTGGACCGGTACGCGAGCTGGACCGACAAGGCGCGCGAGATGCAGATGCACAGCCACGTCCTGTCCGCGGCGGAGGCCAAGGCCATGACCCCGGGCAGCACCGGCGCCTGGGTCGGCGGCATCCATTCGCCGACCGACGGCCGGGCGGAACCGGCTCTCGCCGTGCCGGCGATTGCCGAAGGCGCGCGGCGGCTCGGCGTGACCATCCATCAGGAGTGCGCGGCGCGCGGGCTCGAGACGTCGGCGGGCCGCGTCTCGGGTGTCGTCACGGAGAAAGGCGCAATCCGCACCAGCGCCGTGCTGGTCGCGGGCGGCGTCTGGACCTCGATGTTCTGCCGCCATCACAGCATCGACATGCCGCTGGCCGGCGTGCGCTCGACCTCGTTCTTCACCGCACCGGCGCCGAAGATCACCGAAGGCGGGATTTCCACACCCGACGTCACGTTCCGCCGCCGGCTCGACGGCGGCTACACGATCGGCATCAGCGGCCGCGGCATGCTCGAGCTCACGCCGCAGGGCCTGATGTATGCAAGGCCGTTCTGGCGCACCTTCAAGAAGCGCTACAAGCTCGTCACCATCGGCGTCGGCCGCTCCTTCTTCGACGGCCCCGAGGCGATCCTGAACTGGCGCAACGACACCGTCTCGCCCTTCGAGCGCTGGCGCACCTACGATCCGCCGGCCCAGGAGAAGCTGGTGAGCTTTGCGCTGAAGCGCATCGCCGAGATCTACCCCGAGCTCGCCAACCTGAAGATCGTGCACAAGTACGGCGGGCTGATCGACTTCACGCCGGACTGGATCCCGGTGATCTCCGCCATCGACAAGCTGCCGGGCCTGCATGTTTCCGCGGGCTTCAGCGGCCACGGCTTCGGCATCGGTCCAGGCGCAGGGCGGCTCGCCGCGGATATCGTCGCGGGCGACCCGCCGATCGTCGATCCGCATCCTTATCGCTACAGCCGGCTGGTCGACGGCACCGATCTCGGCGAGCCGGGCCTGATGTGATGTCCCTCGATCGTTTCTCGATCGCCCTTCTCGGAGCGCTGGTCAACGACGGCCGCGCCAGTCATGTCGAGCTGTCCGAAAAGGTCGGCCTGTCGCCCACCGCCTGCGCCCGGCGCCAGAAGACGCTCGAACAGGAAGGCATCATCGTCGGTTATCGCGCCGAGGTCGGCTACAAGGCGCTGGGCATGGGCACGACCGTCATCGTCCATATCGCCCTCGACAGTCAGCGCGAGGAGGCCTTGAACGCCTTCGAGGTGGCGATCGCGAAATGCGAGTCCGTGGTCAGCTGCTACCTGATGTCGGGAACCGACGACTATCTGGTCGTCGTCGCCGCGCGCGACATCGAGGACTACGAGCACATCCACAAGGATCAGCTCTCCCGCCTGCCCCACGTGCTGCGCATCCAATCGAGCTTCGCACTGCGGCAGGTGTGCGACCGCCCGCCCTTCCATGCGCTCGCCAAGCGGCTGCAGGTTTCCGGCGCGTAGCTGCGCAATCCGCGCCGGAATCGAGCATCTCCGGGAATCTCCTGCCGGCAAATAGCCGGGAAACACCGCCTGCCACTTCGTAGAACCGTGGCAGGAGGAAACAGAACATGCGCGTCGGCGTTCCCAAGGAGATCAAGGTCCACGAATACCGCGTCGGCCTGACGCCGGAAGCGGTTCGCGAATATGTCGTCCGCGGTCATTCGGTCGTCGTCGAGACCGGAGCCGGGCTCGGCATCGGCGCCGACGATGCCGCCTACAGCGCAGTCGGCGCCTCGATCGCCGCAAGCGCAGAGAAGGTCTTCGACACCGCCGAGATGATCGTCAAGGTGAAGGAGCCGCAGCCCCAGGAATGCAAGCGGCTGCGCGAAGGGCAGATCCTCTTCACCTATCTGCACTTGGCGGCCGATGCGGCGCAGGCCAAGGGCCTGGTCGAGTCGGGCTGCACTGCCGTCGCCTACGAAACCGTCACCGACGCCACCGGCGGCCTGCCGTTGCTGGCGCCGATGAGCGAAGTCGCCGGTCGCCTCGCCATCGAGGCCGCCGGCAGCGCGCTGCGGCGCCATGCCGGCGGACGCGGTCTCCTGATCGGCGGCGTGCCTGGCGTGAAGCCGGCGCGCATCGCCGTGATCGGCGGCGGCGTGGTCGGCACACACGCCGCGCGCATGGCGGTGGGCCTCGGCGCCGAAGTCGTCATCCTCGATCGTTCGCTGCCGCGGCTGCGCCAGCTCGACGACCTGTTCGCCGGCCGCGTGCGCACGCGCTTCTCGACCCTGCACGCCATCGAAGAGGAGGCCGTCGCCGCCGACGTCATCGTCGGTGCCGTGCTGGTGCCGGGCGCCAGCGCGCCCAAGCTCGTGTCGCGGCAACTGGTGAGCGCCCTGAAGCGCGGCACGGTGCTGGTCGACGTCGCCATCGACCAGGGCGGCTGCTTCGAGACCTCGCATGCGACGACGCATGCCGACCCGACCTACGAGGTCGACGGCGTCATCCACTACTGCGTCGCGAACATGCCGGGCTCGGTCCCGCTGACCTCGAGCTATGCGCTGAACAACGCAACGCTGCCCTTCGGCTTGGCCATCGCCGATCGCGGCATGGCGGCGATCGAAGCCGATCCGCACCTCGCCGCCGGCCTCAACGTCCATCGGCACAAGGTCACCAGCAAGGCCGTGGCCGAGAGCCTCGGCCTGCACTGATTTTCTTCCGGACCTGAATCAGCCTGGCACATCCGTGCTGCCCCGGCTCCACTCCAGCAGGCGTCGCTCCGCCAGGTCCATGACCGACGTGAGGGTCATCACCAGCAGGGCGACGATGAGGATCAGCGCCAGCACGCCCGCGACGTCGAAGCGGCCGCTGAAGCTCTGCAGCAGCACGCCGAGACCGCTCCTGGCCGCGATCATCTCGCCGATGACAGCGCCGGCGCTGCAATAGATCAAGGTGAGCTTCAGCCCGGCAAAGATGCCCGGCAGCGCCCAGGGAAAGCGGACGTGGCGGAACAGGCGCAGCTCGGAGGCTCCGAACAGGCGTGACATCAGCAGCAGATCGCGATCGACGTTCTTCAGCCCGCCCAGCGTGCTCAGCAGCATGATGAAATAGCCCAGCGAGAAGGCGAGCACGACCTTCGAGGCGATGCCGATGCCGAACCACAGGATGAACAGCGGGCCGAGTGCGATGCGCGGCATGCTGTTGAACGCCGTCAGGAACGGCGAGACGATGCGGTTCAGCCAGTCGTTGCGATCGAGGATGACGGCGCTGGCGATGCCGAACACGACCGACAGGGCGAAGGCCATCGCGATCTCGAGCACCGTCGTGCCGAGGTCGGGGAAAATCTCGCCGTCGCGGAACAGGTGCCACAGCGACTGCGCCACGCTGGCCGGCGTCGAGATGAAGGCGGCATTGGCAAAGCCGAAATCGACGGCGCCCTGCCAGGCGGCGAGGATGACGGCGAGGAAGGCAGCCCGCGCCGCGAAGATCGAGGCCGGCCGGCCGCCGGCCGAGCGCACGGCCGAGCCGAGATTTGCTTCGGAGTTCGCGACATCGGTCATTGCGCGCTCGCTTTCAGGGAGGTCCAAGTCCGGCGATAGAGATCGTGATAGTGCTCGTCGGCCTGCAGCGCCTCGGCCGAGCGCGGCCGCGCCAGGTCGACGCGGATCTCGTCGACCACGCCCGTGCCCTTCTTGGACATCACCAGCACCCGATCGGCGAGCGTGATCGCCTCGCCGATGTCGTGGGTGACGAAGACGACGGTGGCGCCGCTCGTCTCCCACAGGCCCAGCAGCTGATCGTGCAGCACCAGCTTGGTCTGCGAATCCAGCGCGCTGAACGGCTCGTCCATCAGGTAGAGGCTGCGACCGACGGCGAAGGCGCGGGCGAGCGACGCGCGCTGGCGCATTCCCTGCGACAGCCGCGAAGGATAGAGATCGCGGGCGGCAGCCAGGCCGACCTTGTCGATGTAGGTCGCCGCGCGGCGCGCCCGCTCCTCGCGACCGACGCCGGAAAGCTCGAGGCCGTACTCGACATTGCCCGTCACGGTTCGCCACGGCAGCAGCGCGTCCCGCGCCAGCACGTAGCAGATGTCGCGACGCCCGGCGGCCGGCGGCGTGCCGGCGATCGCCACGCTGCCGGCGGCGGCGGGCACCAGCCCGGCGACGACGTTCAGCAGCGTCGTCTTCCCGCAGCCGCTGGCGCCGATCAGCGCGATGAACTCGCCGCGCGCCACGGCGAGGTCGACGCCGGCCAGGACCTTGCGCGCCTGGCCGAAGTCGACGTCGAGCCCGCGCACGGCAATGTCGATCATCGGGCCTTCCCCAACGCTGACAAGGTCATGGGCAGCGGAAGCTTTCCCGCGCCTGCTCGGCGACCACATCCTTGCGAGTCTTGGGCGCCCCGAGCTGCTTGTTGTCGACCAGCAGCTTCGACCAGGTGTCGAT
>JAIEOV010000017.1 GCA_019750135.1 Reyranella sp.
CCGCGCCGGAGGTGCGGCGCTATCGATTCGGTCGTCTGCGTCACGTACGTCAGATCTGGCTCGCGATGCCTGGTCAGCGGCGTCGGGACGCAAAGGATGATGGCGTCGACCTCGCCCAGGCGCGAAAAATCGCAGGTCGCCGCGAAGCGCCCGGTCTTGCGCATTTCGCCGATTTCATCGCTGCTGATATGGCCGATATAGGAGGTGCCGGCGTTGATCTGATCGACCTTGCTGTCGTCGATGTCGAAGCCCAGCACAGAGAAGCCTTTTCTCGCGATGGTGCAGGCAAGCGGCAGGCCGACATAGCCGAGGCCCATGATGCCGATCGTTGCCCGATGGGCGCGGAAGCGGCTGACGATCGAAGCCACCGGCTCCGGCGCCGTCCCGTTGTGTTGGTCGCGCGCGAGAAGCCTCACCTCGTCGTGCATTCCCTGCCCCTTTTTTACCCGACACATACGGAAAGCCGGGCCCCTCCCGGCAAAGCCGCTTGTAGGGGCCTGGAATTTGGGTGTCAAAGCGAATTGCTGTTACAGGTTGCGAGGACGTCGCCCGGCACAAAATCCACCGCTAAAGGCGATGGTGCTGACGTCTGGGGCGCGGGCGGTGCGGAGCCTCCATGTCGCGCAGCGCCGTCCGCGCCCGCCGCCGTCAGGCGGCCCATCTGCGGCCAGCTTCTGACCAGGAACCTTTCTTCCGCTCTCTGCCAAAGATCAAGGGCGGCCCTTTAGGGCCGCCCTTGTCAATCGATGAAAAAGAGTCGTTACTGGATGACGATCTCGACGCGGCGGTTCTGCGGCTCGCGCACGCCGTCAGCGGTCTGGACCAGCAGGCCCGCTTCGCCACGGCCGATCACCGTGATCGCCTGGGCCGGCACGCCTTCACGCACCAGCGCGTCCTTCACGGCGTTCGCGCGACGCAGCGACAGCGCCATGTTGTAGGCTTCCGGGCCCGACGTGTCGGTGTGGCCGGTCGCCGTGATGCGGGCGTTGCCCTTGCTCTTGAACGCTGCAGCAGCCTGCTTGATCGTGTTCAGCGCCTGCTGGCTCAGGTTCGAGCGATCCCAGTCGAAGAACACCATGAACGACGGCGGCGCGACAGCCGGCGGCGGCGGCGGCGGCGGTGCCGCAGCAGCAGCAAACTTGATCAGCACGCCGGCACCGACGCCAATGTTCTGGTTCGGACCGGTCACATAACCGACGCCCGGTACGTTGACGCCGACCGACGTCGTACCGAGGTAGCGTCCCTCGACCTGGATGCGGAACATCTGGTTGACGTTGTAGCCAATGCCTACGGCGGCCGAATAGGCAAAAACCGTGGCGCCGAGGCTGGTGTTGCTGTCAACGAAGCCCAGACCCGCACCGACGCCGGCATAGGGCGTCCACACGTTTTGGGGCATGAAGTCGTAGTAGATGGCCGCCAGCGTCGTGAGCTGGCCCACCTTGTTGTTGATCGCCGTGCCCGGGATGTTGAGGTTCACGGGAAGCCAGGAATATCCCACCTCGACCTGGGGGCGCCAACCGATGAAGTCGTAGCCGATCGCACCGCCGAGGGTGAAACCAGTCCCCGAGGTGACGCCGCCGCCGTTGCTGTTGAGGCCACCGAGGTTCCAGTTCGCGCCGGCGCCGAAGCCGAGATAGAACCCCTCCTGGGACCAGAAATTAGGCGCCCCGTCCGGGCTTTGCGCAACAGCCGCCCCCACGGGCAGTGCAAAGATCGCTGCAGCGGCCAGCAGATACTTAGCTTGCTTCACGGAGCATCTCCCCAAATTTCCCAAACAAATCAGCGGCCGAAGAATACACCGACAACAGTTTGTCGTCGGTGTCGTTCTTTCCCTTGCCTGCATTATCTGCAGCCGTGTTGCACGGACGCCACAACTTCGCCACGCTCAATTCCTAGTTGCCGCTGGGGAAATTGCCCCCGAGGGTACGTGGTATGGCTACGGTTGCCGTCGCCCCGGACAGGATCTGGAAGAACTTCGCGGCATCGGCCAACGGGGCCTGCGACACGAACAGGATATCCCCAGGCCGGACCGGAAAGGCGTTCATGGCGAAGAACGATTGCGGATCCCTGAGATTCAGCTGGTAGACGATCGGCACCGTTTCCCGGTCCTCCGCCAGGAGCTGGACGCCATAGCGGCGTGCCAGATCGACCGGTTCGCGGCGGAACAGGTAGACGCCCTTGGCGTCGGAACGCGAGGGATCGAGCCCAACGCTCTGGCCCAGCGCATCGGTCAGGTTGAGCGGCAATTTGCGGAAAATCTGCTCCCCAGGCTGCAGCACAGCGCCGAGCGCGACGAACTTCTGCGGCTTGCGCGCCAGGAGCAATGCATCGCCTGCCGCAACCGGCACATTGAAGGTCTCGGGCCGATCGACCAGATCCTGCATCTGGATCGACATGGTCGACTGCCCGCGTGTCAGCCTCAGGGATGTTTCGTAAGGCGGATATTTCGTGCCGCCAGCCATGGCGATCATGTCGAGCACGCGCTGGTCGGTCCTTTCCACCGGATAGGGTCCGGGCTTGTTGACCTCGCCTTGAACGGATGCGGCACTGCTGACGTTCTGGGCGACCATCACGGTCGCCTGAGGGTCGACCGCCTTGCCGGCAAGACGAGCGACGATCTCATTCTCGATGTCGGACAAGCTCCGGCCGCGGGCCATGAAACGTCCCGCGTAGGGCAAGGCGATCGTTCCGTCGACATCGACACGGACGGTGACGTCCGATCCCTTTCGCTCCTTGCCAGCGAACAACCCTGTTTCGCTGGCTTCCCAGATCGTCACGCGCAAGACGTCGCCGACGCCGGCGCGACCGAAGGCGCCGGGCCGCTGAAAGGCGGCGGGAACGGTCGGCAGCACAGGCTGATAGTACTGTTCCGCGTCTCGGGCGATCCGCGAATCCACGGTCACGAGGGCAAACCGCATCACCGATGCGGGATCGCCCTTCCGATTCTCAGACGCATTAGCGAGCACGCTGTTGGCGTTCGGTCCATCGCTGGGCAAGAGGTCGCAGCTGGCGAGGCCAGCGCAAAGCGCTGCGGCGGCTATCCAGCGGCCCACGCTCCCGCCAAAGCGACCAGTTGCATTCATGACTGCTTGATCTCTCCCGCTGCCCCCCGGCTGGCGCGCGCCGACGATGTTCCCGATAGTAGGATCTACCTTAACAATACGGCATATCCCACTGATTTTCCAGTCAAGATCGTCTGCGCCAACTTTCATCTTTGCCCCACCGAACGCTCGCCCAAGCACAGGATTTCTGCAGTCCTTTTGAAATTTATTCTCGAAACTGCCGAAATGTCTTTGCACCTTAATACCACAACGCCATAAAGTCTGTGTGTAAGCACCCTGGCCAGGATGGGTTGTACAGCCGGTGGTGCAGAGCGCGTGAAGCGTCTTGGGGGACGCTTGTTCGCGAAGAGTTTCGGTGCGACCGGGAGATCGGCGCGTCGCCTGAGTTTGGGAAGAGACGCGGGGTATGCAGGTAAAAAGCGAAATAGCCATTGTCGGCTATGCTTGTCGCGCGCCCGGAGCGCGCAACAGCGATGAGTTGTGGCAGGTTCTGCGCAACAACCATTGCGCTGTGTCGTGGATCAATCCCGAGCGGTTTCCCACGGCCCCCTTCTATCATCCCGCCGCCGACCAACCCGGCCGCAGCTACACTTTCGCAGCCGGCATAATCGACGACGTCTGGGGCTTCGATGCCGCCGCCTTCGGCATGAGTCCGCGCGAGGCCGAGCAGGTCGATCCCCAGCATCGCCATCTCCTCGAAGTCTCGCACGATGCGCTCGCCCACGCTGGCATCCGTCCATCGAGCCTGGCGGGGGGCGAGACCGGCGTCTATGTCGGTGCATCGTCCGTCGACTACGCGGCGCGCTTCTTCGCCGATCCGTCGATGGCCGATGTGCACATGATGACGGGCAACTCGCTCAGCATCATGGCCAACCGCATCTCCTATGCCATGGACCTCCGCGGCCCCAGCATCGCCATCGACACGGCATGCTCGTCGTCGATGGTGGCGCTCCATCTCGCAGCGGAAGCGATCCGCCAGGGGACAATCGACACGGCGATCGTCGGCGGCGTCAATCTGCTGCTCTCTCCATTCTCCTATGTCGGCTTCTCGCGCGCCACCATGCTGTCGCCGACCGGTCTGTGCCGGCCGTTCGATGCCGCGGCGGACGGCTACGTCCGCGCCGAGGGCACCATCGTGGTGGTGCTGCGCTCGATGGCGGCGGCGACCAAGGCGCGCAACCAAATCCATGGCGTGATCGTCGGATCGGGCATGAACCAGGACGGCCGAACCACCGGCCTGTCGCTGCCGTCCGCCGAATCGCAGCGCCGGCTGGTCGAGCGCGTCTACGACGATTTCGCCGTCGACCCGGCAGATCTGCTGTTCGTCGAGGCGCACGGCACGGGCACGCCCGTCGGCGACCCGATCGAGGCCGATGCCCTGGGCAAGGGGTTGGCGCAGCGCCGTGCCCAGCCCCTGCCGATCGGCTCGATCAAATCGAACATCGGCCATCTCGAGCCGGTGTCGGGCCTTGCCGGCCTCCTGAAATCCGTCATGGCGCTGAAGCACGGCATGGTGCCGGCGACGCTGCATCAGCAATCGCCCAGCCCCAACATCCCGTTCGACGAGCTCAACCTCCGCGTCGTCGACCGGAACTGGCGGCCGGCGGAGCGGCGAGGCGCCGGGCTTGCCGGCATCAACTCGTTCGGCTTCGGCGGCACCAACGCGCATGCCATCCTGCGCAGCAACGTCGCCACCGCCCACGTCGTCTATCTGCGCACCGACACGCTTGCCCCGCCCCTGCTGCTGACGGCGCACAGCCCCGAGGCGCTGCCGGCGCTGGCGAAGGCGTACGACCAGCACTGGCCCGATGCGCCACGGGCGGTGCCGGAGTTCATCGCAGCGTGTGCGCACCAGCGCGATCTCCTGTCCCACCGCGTGCTGATCCGCGGCGGAACGACCGACGAAATCCGCCTGCACACCCAGCGCTTCGCTGCCGGCGAAAAGGATGCCGCGGTGATGACCGGCCAGGCGCTCGGCAACGCCCTGCCGGTGGCGTTCCTATTCTCCGGCAACGGCGCGCAATGGGCCGGCATGGGCCGCGATGCGTGGAAGGGCAACGCGCACTTCCGTGAGGCCCTGCAGGAGATCGACAGCCAATTCGCCAAGGTGCAGGACTGGTCGATCGTCGACCTGCTGTTCGACGAAAGCCTGGCCGAGAAGCTCCGCCATGCGTCCTACTCCCAGCCCTTGCTGCTGGCCTTGCAGGTCGCGTCGGTTCGCGCCCTCGAGGAGGCCGGCGTCATGCCGACGGCGACACTGGGCCACAGCGTCGGCGAGATTTCCGCCGCCTGGGCAGCGGGCGCGCTCAGCCTGGAGCAGGCCATCGATATCGTCATCGCACGCAGCCGGCATCAGGAGACTACGCACGGTGCGGGCGGCATGGCGGCGCTGATGCTGAGCGAGCGCGAGGCGCGGCGTTTCCTGAAAGCCGTCAATGCATCGGGCGTCGACGTGGCCGCGATCAACAGCTGGCGCAGCGTCACGATCTCCGGCCCCGTGCAGGAAATCGAGCGCGTGCTGGCGGCAGCCGACCGCGTTCGCGTCAGCGCACGTCGACTCGACATTGACTATCCCTTCCACAGCACGCTCGTCGAACCAGTTCGCGCGCCGCTGCTTCGCGAACTCGGCGGCCTGAAGCCTCTGGCGCTTCGCCGCAAGATGATCTCATCGGTGACGGGCGAGGCCGCCACTGCCGAGATGCTGGGCGCCGAGCACTGGTGGCACAATGTCCGCGACCCGGTGCGGTTCGAGGCGGCGTTCTCGCGGCTGCTGGAAGACGGTTTCAAAATCTTCGTCGAGGTCGGGCCGAAGCCGATCCTCACGAGCTACGTCCGCGACATCCAGCGCGAGGCCGGCGTCCGCGGTGCGATCATCGAGACGATGAACGAGACCGACGGCCAGGCGGCAGGCGATCCGATCGAACGCGCCGCCGCCAAGGTCTTGCTCGCCGGAGGCAATGTCGACCTGCAGCGCTTCTTCGGGCCGCCGCCGGCGTCCGCGGTGGTTCTGCCCCTCTATCCATGGCAGCACACGCCGTTCATCGCGCGGCCGACAATCGAGGCGACGACCGTCATGTCGCCTGCCGAGCATCCGTTGCTGGGACGCCGGTATCGCCTCGACTGCTTCGAATGGTTCTCGATCGTCGATCCGGTCCTGTTCACCTGGCTCCAGGATCACAAGGTCGCCGGCATGCCGGTATTTCCGGCAACCGCCTATGCCGAAGTCATGCTCGCGGCGGCGCGCGCCGTCCATCCCGACGCACCTCTGGAACTGCGCGACTTCGACATCGTCCGGCCGCTGGTGTTCGACGGTCGCGCCTCTTTCGAGACCCTGCTGCGACTCTCGCCCGAGACAGGTCTTGCGCAATTCCTGTCGCGCGCGCGCGGCGGCGTTCCCGACTGGACCCTCCATGCGCGCGGCGTGGTCGGCCGGTCTCCTATCGCCGGTAGGCCGATACCGGTCCCGCAGGCCGCTCCGGGCACCGTCTCCGTCGTCAAGCCCAAGGTCTACGAAAGCGCACGGGCTCTCGGCTTCGACTATGGTCCGACCTTTCAGCGGGCGCGCCATGTCGCCTTCCCGCACCCCAAGCGTGCCATCGCCAGCCTCGACCCACCGGCAGCCGACACGATCGACACGTACGTCATCGACCTGACGGCCTTCGACTCGGCGTTCCACGCCCTGTTCGCCTCGGAGGAGGCCGGGGTCGCCGACATGCCGATGAAGCCGTACCTGCCGATCCGCTTCGGTTGCGTACGAGCCTTCTCTCCCGGCAAGGCAGCTGCTGTCGCCGTCGCGCGTACGCTTCGCCAGTCGCCGTCATCGCTGCTCATCGACATCGAGCTTTACGACGCCGACGGCCAGCTCATTCTCACCGTCGAGAACGCCCGGCTTGTCGATGCGCCGGCCGATACGGCGCCGAACGCCCAGTCGCTCACCTATCACATGACGACCTGGCGCCTCGACCGAGCCGGTGAACGGGCAGCCGTCGACTGCATTTCGAGCACGGCCACGACGTCGAGCGACGAAAAGGGCGCATTCGGCGAAGCCCTGCTGCTGTTGGAGGCCGGCTGCCTCTGCGCGACATGGAAGGCCTTTGCGGCAAAGGGTACCGAACAGGCTGCCTCTCGACCGGCAAGCAACGGCGAACCGGCCCCTTCAGATTGGGCGACGTTCTTGCGCTCGGCGCTGCTCTGGCATCTCGAGTATCGGGGGCTCGCTGTCGATTCCGACGGCGAAAGAACCCTTGCCAGCAGTTGTGAGCTGCCGGACGTCGCCTCGATCGTGAGTTCGCTCGCCTTGCGTCATCCGACCATGGCGGCCGAGGCTGCCAGCCTGGCCCGTATCGAAGAGCTGCTCGAGCGCATCGTCGTCGGCGATCCGGAAGTGCCGGCCGATCTCAACACCGCGCATTGGCGCCAGCTTGCCACGAGCTCCAGCCAATCGGTCCTGTTGCGCGACGCCGTTCTCGTCGACGTCGAAAGCGCGGTGGCCCGTGGCGGCAGCGACCGGCTGGTGCGCCTGTTCATGATCGGCGCGCAGCACGTCGATGCCGCGATCGATCTCGTCGAGAAGTTCGCCAACCTCGAGATCACCGTGGCCGATCTGGACACGGACCGGCTGGAGCAGGCTCGCCTGCTGCTGGCCGACGACTATCCGCGCGTGCGCTGCGTTCCCTGGACCGATGTCGAGGCGATTGTCACGGGCAGCATGGACATTGCCTGCGCAATCGATGGCCCCAGCGAGATTGCGGCGATGACGGGCGGCCTTGTCCATGTCGCCCGCATCCTGCGGCCGGGTGCTGCCATCCTGGCTGCCGAGCCGGCGCCCAACGTCTTCTGGGACATCATCCGGGGCACCCGCTCCAAATGGTGGTCGAGATCGGCCAACGCCGAATTTCCGGTGGGCGCGCTGCTGACCAGCCAGGAGTGGATGGACGAATTCCAGGTTGCCGGCTTCGAAGACATCTCCGCGACGCCGATCCTCGGCGACGCCCGGATCGGCGTGGTCGTCCGCGGTCTCGCCGTGCAGCACGCCCTTCCGGGCAGGCTGCCGGTGGACGAGGCAACGATCTTCTCCTGGGAAGGTGACGAGGCCAGGTCCCATACCATCTCGGGGCGCCTGCACGGCCACCTCGGCGAACGCAAGACAGCGACGAATGGCGATGGCAGCCCCGCGGCTGTGACGGACATCGTGTGGCTGATCGATGTGCCCTCATCCCCGTTCGAAGCATCCAATGCCCTGGCCGACCATCTCGCCCGGCTGGCCGAGCGCTGCCGCAGGCTTGCAGCGGACCCTGCCCGTCTCTGGGTCGTCATGGATTTCGGCGAGGACCAGCACGACGTGTCGGCGCTCGACCTGCCGGTGTGGTGCGCGGTCACCGCGGCAGTCCGCGTGGCGCAGAACGAATACGCCGGGCTGCAGATCCGCTGCCTGGGGTTGGCGGGACCGCTGGTGGACGCTTCGGTCGAAAGCCTGGCGGAAGAGTTGCTGGCACCCGACGGCGAGCGCGAAATCTTCGTGGGCGACGGGCACCGCCACGTCTTCCGAGTTCAGCGCGGCATCCACGATGGCGTCTCGGGCCATCCGGCAACGGCGGAGACGTCCATCGTCCTGGCAAGCCGCCAGGGCCACGCCCGCAACGGCCTGGGATGGGCGGCCGAGCCGCGCCGAGAGCCCGGGCCGGACGAGATCGAGATTGCCGTCCGGGCCACCGGCCTGAACTTCCGCGACGTCATGTGGAATCTCCGGCTGCTGCCCGAGGAGGCGCTGGAGGACGGCTATTCGGGACCCGGACTCGGCATGGAGTGCGCCGGAACCGTTGTCCGTTGCGGCGCGGAGGTCGACGCATTCCAGGTCGGCGACCGCGTAGTGGCCTTCGCGCCGCACGCCTTCGCGAGTCACGTCGTCGCCCCGGTATTTGCCGTCAGTCCGCTGCCACCCGGCATGTCCTTCGAAGCGGCGTGCTCGATACCGGTGGCTTTCCTCACCGCCTACTATTCGCTCGTTCACTTGGCGCAGATCCGCGCCGGCGAAACGGTGCTGATCCACGGCGGCGCGGGCGCTGTCGGCCTCGCCGCTATCCAGATCGCCCGGCAGCGTGGCGCACGCATCATCGCCACCGCCGGCAGCGACGAGAAACGCGCCTTCCTGCGCAATCTCGGCGTCGACTTCGTCTGCAATTCGCGCGGCCTGTCCTTCGCCGATGAGATCGCCGAGTACACCGGCGGCAAGGGCGTCGACATCGTGCTGAACTCGCTGGCCGGTCAGGCGATGGCACGGTCGATGGATTGCCTGCGCCCGTTCGGGCGCTTCATCGAGCTGGGCAAGCGCGACTTCTACGCCAATACCCATCTCGGCCTCCGGCCGTTGCGGCGCAACCTTTCCTACTTCGGCGTCGACGTCGACCAGTTGATTGGCGAACACCGGGAGCTGGCGCGTCAGCTGTTCGGCGAAGTCATCCAGCTGTTTGCGGCGGGCGATCTCGCTCCCCTGCCGCACCGCGTGTTCGACCCCGGCCACATCGCCGACGCTTTCCGCCTCATGCAGCGCGCCGGCCACATCGGCAAGATCGTGGTGAAAGCGGCCGACCGCACCACCGCCCTGAGCACGGCCGGCGGCCAGTTCCCCGTTGCTGCCGATGCCTTGCATGTCGTCATCGGCGGCACCAGCGGTTTCGGCCTGTCGACAGCGGCCTGGTTGGCCGAGCGGGGCGCCACGCGGCTGGTGCTGGCCAGCCGTGGTGCCCAGATATCGGAAGCCGATCTTCCCAAGGTCGAAGGACTGCGCCGCCGAGGCGTCGAGGTTTTGCTCGAGCGCGTCGATGTCGCCGACGGCCCGGCGCTGTCGCGCTTCCTGCAGCGCATGGCGGCGCACGGGCCGATCAAGGGCATCGTCCACGCCGCGATGGTGCTCGACGATCGCCTGATCGAAGGCATCGATGCCGCGGCAATAGAGACGGTGATGCGGCCCAAGGTTCTTGGCGCGCTCAATCTCGAGCAGGCCGTTGCCGGCCTCGAACTCGACTACCTGCTGTTTTACTCGTCCGCCACGACGCTGTTCGGCAATCCCGGCCAGTTCAACTACGTCGCCGCCAACGGCTTCGTCGAAGGCCTGGCGCGCCGGCTGCGCGCGCGCGGCATGCCTGCGCTCGCGGTTGCCTGGGGCGGCATCGAGGATGCGGGCTACCTGTCGCGAAACATCGCCGCCGACGCCAATCTCAAGAAGCGGTTCTCGTCGAGCCTGATCTCGGCGCAGACCGCCCTCGACGGCCTCGACTGGATCCACGACGCCCTCGGCCGTCAGACGACAGCCGGCTGCGCCATCGCCCGCATCGACTGGGCAATGGCCAAGCGCGAGCTGGCGGCGGTGCGCACGCCGACCTTTGGCGCCATCGGAGCGTCCTCGGGAACGCGGCATGCCGTCGACGGCGCCGCCATCGTCGAGCGCCTGCGCGCCCTGCCCCCCGACGAGGCGATCGACGCCCTGGTCGACATCGTCGTCGAGGAGATCGCGCGCGTACTGCGCCTGCCGCCCAAGGAGATCGACCGCCACCGTCCGCTGGCCGAGATCGGCATGGATTCGCTGATGATGCTCGAACTGCGCAACACGGTCGAAGAATCGCTGGGGATCGACCTGCCGATGATGTCCATCTCGAGCGGCATCACGCCGATGGACGTCGCGCGTCGCGTCCTGCCGCTCATCACCGGCGAGAAGCAGGTGACGCCGCTGGCCGGCACCCTGATGGCGCTGACGGCCAGCCACGCGGCCGCCGAGGCCGAGGCCACGAATATCGACGAGCAGTACGCCGCGGTCGCCGCCGTGCTCGAGAAAGTCCGTGAACTGGAGGGCCCCCGATGAGCGCCTACAATCGCACCGGCGCACAGGAGACGGTCGACAAGGTGCGCCATGTCCTGCGTAAGCCCCAGGATGTCGTGGCTCACCCGAGCCGCACGGGAGGTCAACCGTCCTTTCGCTCGCACAGCTCGGAAACGCGGTTCGACAGGCTGCCCGAGTACGAGATCCTGAAGATCAAGCGCGCCGTCGGCGACATCAGCGGCATCGCCAGCCCGTTTTACCGCCTGCACGATGGACGCGCCGGCGCTACGACCTCGATCGCCGGCCGCACGATCGTGAATTTCTCATCATACGACTATCTCGGCCTCAACGGCCACGACGGCGTCGCCGCCGCCGCCAAGACGGCAATCCAGTACTTCGGCACGTCGGTGTCGGGCAGCCGGTTGTCCGGCGGCGAGCGCCAGATCCATCGCGATCTCGATGCCGCGCTGGCACGACTGCACGGCACCGAGGACGCAGTGGCCTTCGTCAGCGGCCATGCCACAAATGTCTCCGTCATCGGCGCGCTGCTCGGGGCGGAGGATCTGATCATCGGCGATGCCGTGGTGCACAACAGCATCATGGAAGGCGCCCGGCTCTCGGGTGCCAAGCGGATCCTTTGCCCGCACGGCGACTTGGAGGCACTGGAGCGAGCGCTCCGCCTCAACCGCGCCCGCCACCGGCGCGCGCTCGTGGTCGTCGAGGGGCTCTACGGCATGGACGGCGACATGCCCAACCTAGCCGCCCTGATCAAGCTCAAGCGGCGTTACGACGCGTGGCTGATGGTCGACGAGGCGCATTCGGTCGGCGTGCTCGGAGCGACCGGCCGCGGCATCGCCGAGGAGCAGGGCATCGATCCGGCCGATGTCGACATCTGGATGGGCACGCTCAGCAAGTCGCTTGCCGCCATGGGCGGCTACATTGCCGGCTGCCAGCCGCTGATCGACATACTGAGGGATACGACGCCCGGCTTCGTGTTCAGCGTCGGCCTGTCGCCGCCGGTGGCGGCGGCGGCACATGCCGCCATCGACGTCATGCAGCAGGAGACCTGGCGGCTCGCGAAGTTGCGCGAAAACGGCCGCACTTTCCTGCGCGGCGCGAAGGCCCGCGGCCTCGATACCGGCCTCAGCATCGGGGCGGCCGTGGTGCCGATCATGATCGGCAATTCTCCGCATGCCGTGATCCTGTCGGAGCGCCTGTTGGAACGCGGCTTCAACATCGTGCCTGCCTTCTTCCCGGGGGTGGCCGAAAACCAGGCGCGGTTGCGCTTCTTCCTGACCAGCCAGCATACGTCCGAACAGATCGACAACGTGCTCGATGCCGTGGTCGAGGAGCTGTCCAAGGTCCGCAACGGCCCGCCCCTCGTCTCCCTGGTCACCAAGCGCTAAAGTGCGGGCCGGCACGCGGCTGGCAGTGACGGACCCGCACGTGGATTTCAAGGCTATCGTCATCACAGGTGCTTCCAGCGGCATCGGCGCGACGCTGGCGCGACGGCTGAGCGGGCCCGGCCGCGTGCTTGGCTTGATCGGCCGTAGTCAGCAGCGGCTCGAGGCGGTCGCGGCGGAGTGCACGGCGGCCGGTGCAAGCTGCCGCAGCGCCAGCATCGACATCCGCGACACAGCCCGCTTGCGGGGCTTCCTCGACGATTTCGGCCGAGATCACCCCATCGACCTGCTCGTCGCCAATGCCGGCATCCTGGACGGCCGTCATGGCGATCAGGTCACGGAAACCGGCGAGACGGCGCGGCGCGTCCTGGAGATCAACCTGCTTGCCGCCGTGGATACGGTCCACGCAGTGCTCCCGGCCATGCGCCGACGCGGCAGCGGCGGCATCATCATCGTCTCATCGCTCGCAGCCTTCGTCCCGCTTGCCGATGCGCCGGCCTATTCGGCTTCCAAGGCCGCCCTGGTGTCCTACGCGGTGGCGCTTCGCGATGCTGTCGAAGGCGAAGGCGTAAAAGTCATGGCCGCCTGCCCCGGCTTCGTCGCCACGCCCATGGCCGACATCCATCTCGGTCCGCGGCCCGGCGAGATTTCTGCGGACGAGGCGGTAACCCACATCCTCGAGGGGTTTCGGCGCAACAAGGCGCTGGTCGGGTTTCCCTTGGTTCCCTTCTGGCTGTCGCGCCTCAGCCTTCTCGTTCCAGAGTTCGTCCGCCGACGAGGCGCGCGCGGCACCCGCTTTCACGTCGCCTCGCCGCCACCCGGCATGGCCCCCGAGTGAGTCCGCAGGATCCTCCCGCGCCAGCCACACGCACCAACAGCGGCTGGCTGTCGGCCGCCGAGCAACGCGCCCTCGACTGGTTGGCGCCCCGCGTCCCGCGATGGTTCACGCCCGACGGCTTGACTGCCGTGGGCCTTGCCGCGGCCATCGTGGCAATGGCGGGCTATGCGCTGGCGCCGCGTTACCCCTTGGCCTTGTGGTTCGTGAATGTCGCCCTGGTCGTGAACTGGTTCGGCGACTCATTGGACGGAAAGGTGGCCCGGCTGAGGGGCATCGAGCGGCCGCGCTATGGGTTCTTTCTCGATCAGTCGATCGACATCCTGTCCCAGCTTCTGTTCGCCGTCGGTCTTGCCGCATCGGGTTACATCAGGCCTGAGATCGTCATGCTGGGACTGGCGACCTATCTGATGATGACCGCGCAGTCCCTCTTGCGGGTACAGGCAACCGGCGTCTTCCACCTGGCCACCGGCGGAATGGGCCTGACCGAGGTCCGCTGCCTGTTCCTGGTCGGCAACGCCCTCTTCTACTTCGTGCCGCCCTGGCCCTTTACGATCGGCACGACGACCCTGGCCTATCCCGACATCTTCGGCGTCGCCTGGATCGCGACCAATCTCGGCCTCTATGTATCGACGATGATCGCGGAGCTCAGGCGACTCGCTCGAGAGGAGCAACCTTCGCCTAGAGCCTCGCGCCCAACCGAAGCATCACCACGTTCTGATCGTAGTCGGCGTTGAACTGATTCGAGGTCCGGTGGATGAATTGATAGGTCGGACCGACGTAGAAATTCGACGTCGGCAGGTACATGAGGCCGGCGCGGAACGTCCAGTACTGATCGTACTGGTTGCTGGCGCCAGAGCTGAGCGCCGTATAGTCCGCGATCGCATAGTCGGCATGCCCGTCGAGACGCACGTTCGGGCGCAGATGATAGTTCACGTCGAGCCCAGCAGCGGTGTTGATGTAGGCTGCCGTTCCGGTAAGGGCGGAATCGTCAACCGTCCGGCGGACGAACGGCTTCACCCAGAGTTCGGGAAGCGGATTCCAATAGCCGATGAGGCCGAAGGTCGGCGTGCTGATGGTCGAGAACTGGCCGGCGACGTAAGTCTGCTGCATGTAGCCGGCGAAGATCTCGACCGCCGTGATCCCACCCAGGTCGACGATCAAGCCGCCGACGACGTCGAAGCCGTTGGACGACCGGTCGAGGCCGGATGAATCGAGCTGAAAATATCTGCGCTGATTGAGGCTGCCGCGCACCCAGGCCTCGAAGCCGGGCGAGAACTCGTATCCGAAACGCAGCGCTTCGCGCAATTCGTTGCGGTTACGATCGCTGTTGGGAATGACGCCCTGCGCCGGGCCAAGACCATTGTTGAAGAACGCATAATTGTCGTAGCGGCCGTCGAGGCGAACGTTCAGCCGATTGAACGCCTGGAAGTAGCCGACGTTGGCCGACGTCTGATTGTACACCGTGATCGGCAGTCCTATGCCGGTGGGCGTGTTGGGCGTGCCGAATTCATCGTGACGCCGGTTCCAGGATGCCCCGCCATAGACGTTCCAGTTGCGCTGGATATCCAGGCGGCCGTCGGCGCCCACCGACACATCCTGAAAGTTGTTGAGCGGACCATTGTTGCTGTAGAAGCCAAAACCGCCCTTGGCGTAGGCGTTCAGCATGTGATTCGCCCAATCCGACTTCAGTTCGAGAGTCGGATTGACCAGCTGAATGAAGGAGGCCTGTTTGCCCGTCGCGTTCGACGTCGCGTAGATGTTGTCGTTGAAGACTTCGTCTGCCTCCAGGTTTGCGAACAGCTTGAACCCGCCGAGACGCACGCCTTTGGCATCATAGTTCTCCGACTCGCGCACCGCCGGGCTGCGTTCGTCCGGCCGCTCATAACGCTGTTGAGGCTGGCCGACGGCTCCGGGAACAATCTGCGCCGTCGCTTCCGTGGCCGAAGCTCCGACTGCTATCGCCAAGGCGGCAACACGACAGACGAGAGACAGGCGGCCGGTCTTCATCAGGATCCCCGAGTTCATTCAAGGCACTGACATAGTAGACGCGAGCAACCACCGTCACTACGGATATGCAGCGTGTCACCGGATGGCCCCAGGGGTGGGCCATTTCGAAACGCAGGCGCCGCGCGGATTTCCGATTGCTTCGTACGAAATCAGACAGACGCCCCGCCCTTCACATTGGCGGCGTCAAACCATCCTTGCCCACCAGCAGCCGCGGCGCAGTAAGGCTGCCATCGGCGCCCTTGGTGGCACCGAGGAACACCTTGGCGCCGACCTTGGCATCGGCGCGATCACCCGGCGCGAACGTGACGATGGGCGTGCCGGGCTTCACCTTGATGGTCTGCGTGCCGTCCTTGTACTTCAGCGTCAAGGTCTGACCATCGGGTGCAGCGGCGACCGTCGCCACCGTGGCGTTTGTCATCATGCTCTCAGGCTGCAGGTCCCAGGGATAATGGCCTTCGCCGGAGCCGCGCGCGGCCTCCGGGAAGATCAACACCTCGAGCGCATTCAAAGATCCGTCCGGCCCCTTCATCGAAGCAATGCCGACGAAGCTGTTCTCCTTGATGTCGGCCAAGGTCATCGGGCTCACCAGCATCACCGCCCAGTTGTCCGCAAGCTTCACCGGCACTGACGTGCCCTCGCGCGTAGCGATGGTCGCGGTCTTGCCGTCGATTGACGCGATCGATCCGCGCAGCCGCGTTGGCGGGCTTGCGGGCGGCGTCTGAGCCAGCGCATCGGCGAGGAATCCCAAGGACGCAACCAGCGCGACCACGCTCGCCAGCATCGAACGAATGGTTGTCATCGGACGCTCCCTTCTGTTGTCCGTGGTGCGGGAGCCTGCCACGGTCGCGCCTGCATGACCGGTTACATTTGCGTGAGCCGGTGCCCGATCCACGTCGTGGCCTGGGCCCTTCAGGCGGCATTAGTCGAGCATGAGATCCATCGACCGAATATCCTCGCCATGGTCCATGCCCGAGCACCAGGAAGGCCCTAGGGCCGCACGGCCTCCACGTATAGCGATTCGCATGCGCGAAATTTATCGTCCACCAGGAGGCGTGGATCTTCGCCCAGCCTGAACGCTCGCTTTGTCGGCGACTTGAACCCTGCGCCACCAAGGACCTCCGCCAGCGTCCGAAAGTCATAGTGGAAGCGATGGCCTGACCCGTAGAACAGATCGTTGATCATCGCCACAGGCCGGTTGACGCCGGTGCGATTGCCGAACTGCTGGTTCGGCATTTCAATTGACTGGCCTTCGAGGTCAGCAATGTAGGCCCGCGCGTACATCTCGAGGTCGGGAACGACCATCCTTATATAAGCGCCTGGTCGCATGACCCTGTGGCAGTCGGCGAGGAAAGCTTTTGCATCCGCGAGCGCAAGATGCTCCAGACAGTGCTCACTGTAGACGCCGCCGACAATCGCGTCGGGCAGGGGCAGACCACGGCGAATGTCGCAGCACATGTCCAAACCTGGCCGCCACGAGTAGTCAATGTTCACGAAGTTCGGCTCGATGTTGGGACCGCAACCGACGTTGAGGTAAGAGCCTGCCACTACCCTCGGATAAAACATCTCCTTGCCCCGCACAATTTGCCCGATGAGCCACTGCACCTTCGAGTAGTCAGTGGGCTTGCGGCTAAGGCTGATGCGGGTTTTGGAGAAGTCCACCGGTGAACGCCTTCTGAAGTTTCTCGTGGTCAAGCGGCGCGGCAGGTCGCTTGGTTGCGTGCGTTGCGATGGAGCCCGTGCCCGCGAGGCGATCGGCTCGGCCGAAAGGGATCTCGGGATCGAGCAGCTTCTCGCAGCTCGCCAGAGCGCGAAAGTCCTCGCCGTTGCACGCGGCGGCAGGCCTCGGTGGCGATGTGGCGGGCGCGGCTGACGCGATGGCGCTCGATCTTGGACGCGCAGACGCCCAGCGCATGCAAGGTGCGCTCGATCGCTTCGCCGCACAGCGACCCGTTCAGCGCCACTCCCTCACCCAGCCGGACCGGCCGGGAGTAGGCGTCGATGACTTCGTAGCCGTCGACCGACGCCCGGGCCACCAGGAGCCGGCACTTGTTGGTGCCGAGATCGATGGCGGCGAAAGTGTGCGCAAAACGACCGCTGTGCCAGCCCCCTCCGTTCCCCCCTGCGTGGGGAGTGGTTTCCCCGGCCATCTGGAACTCTTTCCTTGGGCCGATGGTAACCCAGAGGGAAGGCACGGGCCAGCCCTCGCACGGCCGCTCCTGGCGCTACCGCCGTGACCGTCCATCGCGCTATGGCAATGTTCGTTTCTCGAAGCCGAACGTCCAGAACGAGTTAGCGAGGAACTGGAATGCGAATACGGCGCCCATCGAGATGATCTTCGCCAGCCGTGGATCCAGGCCTGAAAGGACGAGGAGCATGATGAAAAAGCTGGAGAGGCCCATCCCCGTCCCCGCGACTATCACGAACCTCGTCGCGCGAACCGCCACCGCGTCTGTCTTGCGGAAGTTGTATTTCCGGTTGAGGGTGAAAGAGACAATGATCCCTGCAGCGATTCCCGCGATATTGGCGACATAGAGGTTCGTTTGCCGATCCAACAGCACGAGGAACAGCGAGTAGTCCGCTGCGAAGGCGCATGCGCCCACGATACAGTAGACCGCGAACCGCCGCATATGTATTCGCAGCTGCAGCATGTTGTGCCGTCAGCGATCGTTCCGTCCGACGACGCTCAGTTCTCGGCGAAGCACACGGAGCCCGGCCAAGTGCTCCGCCGCTATGCGCGGGATTTTGGTGAGACGATAGACCTGTGTCGTGCCGCTGGCACGGACGCGGTGGTGTACCGGCAGTTCCTTTATTTCGAATCCAAGCGCCGTTGCCCGGGCGACGAACTCCCACCAAAAGCCCTGCTTCAGGATGCCGACATTGCCCGAAAGTATGGCATTCAGGCCCACGCGATTGATTAGAATGTAGGGACAGGATGGGTCGCGTAGGCGGACGCTGAACATGAGGCGGTAAACAAAGCCGAATGCGCCCGACATCAGCTTGCGCATCGCGGTGTCCTTGCGCGGATTGCGGTATCCCATCACTAGATCATGGCCGGGACGAGCAGCGGCAAGCTGCACGAAGTCCGCTGGGTCGCATTGGCCGTCGGAATCGATGCAAACCACCCAATCGGACTCCGTGGCGCGCAGGCCGTCGATCACGGCGCGCGAGTAGCCCTTCCTCACCGGATCGGAGATCAACTTGATCGGGAGTTCCTGCGCGAGCTTCTGCAGGACGGGCACGGTGTCGTCGCTCGATCCATCCTCACAGATGACGAAGCGGATAGGAATCCCGGCTTCCACGGCAACTTTCTGATGGAATTCCCGTAGCGTTGCGCCAATGGAGGCGCCTTCGTTGTGCACTGGCAACACGACATCGATCATTTGACACTCTTCCCGGCAGCGAAGGTGAATCCCCACCACCCGTCCTGAAAATAGTGGATGGTGATGCTATCAGGTGGCGCATCCTGCAGGCCGAGGGCGGCAAGCAAAGCCGTCCGCATTCCCGGAATACTGTCGTGATAGATGCCGTGCGCACTCCATCCGACGATGGGACAACCCTTGCCTGCCAGACGCGCCCGCATCTCATCGGCCAGGCCCGGATCGATGCGGCGCGCTTCTATGTCCTCGAGGTAGACGATTTTCGTCGTGGCATAGCCCTGCAGATATCGTCCGTAGATGGCCGAAAACAGCCTTTGGTCGTAGTCGTTGCGATACCAGCCCTTGCGATCGAGGTCGATCACCGGGATGACGGCTCCGCGACAGGCAGGGACATTCCGGATCCATTCGGCCGACTGCCGAAACGGTTCGCTCCAAAGCAACGGCGACTCCTTTGGCGAGACACGCAGCGTCACGATGGTTGCCATCCAGAAGACGACAAGCGCGAGCGCCAACGCGAGACAGGCGCGTGCCACAGGGCCGATGGATTGCTGGGCCCAGTCGTAAAGCCGCGCCCAGATCGCCCAAAGGAAAGGAGAGCAGATCAGGAGATTCCTGTCCGTGAAGTTCGGGGAGAACAATGTGCTGCTCACGATCCCGCCCACCAGAACGAGAACGGGAACGCCGACGATCAATGTGTCCGTGCCGTCGAGTTCAAGAGCCGGACGTCGCTTCGCCGAGAGATGGCCGATGATGATCGCTGCAAGGCAAAGGGCAATGGCGAGCGCCCCCTTGCGGCCGAGCGAATAATGGAAGGCGCTGCGAATGCCCGCCACGTACCAGTGGAACGTATTGGGAATGTAGAAATTGTTCGGATCGACCTGCACGTGCGGCGTGACGACGAAGTGCAGGTAGAGCAGGGTCGCTGCCACGAGCACCGCGCCTATCAGGCAAAGTGCCAACCGCTCACGCCGTCGATGCAGGAAGAGCACCATCAGCACGGCGAGACCTTCGATCGTGAAGTAGTAGTGCACGAAGACGCCAAGCAGCAGGACAATGCCGAGTGCCGCATATATGGATCTTTGGAACGACTGCGGCGGGCTGCGAAGGATCTGCAGGGCAAGGATCAGGACAACGGCGCTCAGCGCGAGGCAAACCGTATAGAATCGAGCGTTCTGCGACTGGAAGAACCAGAACATGGAGCCCGTCGCCATGGCAGCCGCAAACAGACGAGCCGACAGGCTGAAGCAACGACGCGTGCCGACGACGAACAGGGCGATCGAAGCACAGGCAAAAAAGGCGCTGAAAGCGCGCAACGCCGCGTCGCCCGTCCCGAAGGCTTTCGCGAAGTAGAAGAGCGCGACGTAGTACAGAGGTGGTGTTGTATCGGCCGCGATCCGAGCCATGGTCGCCCGCAAATCCGTGGCGTCGCCGATGGCCGCCGCACCGGAGAGTTCGTCGAACCAGAAGCTGTGATAGGTGAGGCCGATCCACGCACCGGCCAGGCCGATTCCGCAAGCAACGCCGAATGCGAGCTGGGGGAGTCTCGTCGGCAGCGCAGAAGGAGTTGTCACCGCGAGGATCGATTGAAGACGAAATCGAACTTCTTGCCGATGTAGCTTCGCTGGAAGGGCTCCCGCATGCGCCACAAGCCGGCATCGATGACAAAATGCGACATGACGACCCCGAGCACGGCGCCGGCGAACAGGTGCTCGTACCACTCGGTTGCGTTGGGCAGGGCAAGGCCGCCGAGCAGAAGGTAGTAACCGACTCCTGAGATGACAGCGAACGCCCCCAGGGAGGCCAACGGGGCCTTCGTCCGCCCGCTCACGACGGTCATGAACACGAGATATTGCAGCCCGTGCGCCAGCGCGAAACCCGTGATCGCCGATGGCGCGTCCGGAAACAGGTAGGTGGGCAGGAAGAAGAGCGAGCCGTAGACAAAGAAAGCCAAGCGCAATGGGTTCCGGCGCAAGCTGTCGTTGCACCAGAGCGCGATCGCGAAGCACAGCAAGACTGGGGCATAGGCAAAGACGCCGAAGTGATACATCTGCGCGAACTCGCCGGCGCGATCGGGAAGATTAATGTCGAAGAAGTGCAGGAAGCCCAGGGCTCCTGGCAGGAATGCTGCCGCCAATGTTCGGCGTTCCCACTTCGACAACGGGGCGCCATCCGTACCGGCACAAACGAAGCTAAGCACGCCAAAGTTTTGCTTCTGATAGTGCCAGAGCTGCCACATCAAATAGGCGCCTAGAAGGTACGACCGCGTCGCGGCGTTCGCCGCGGCGAATACGACCGCAGTGCCGACGATGATGGCAATCGGAGCCAAGACGTATCGACCCCTGTTGTGCCAGAAGTACGTGCGTACCGTGGGATCGGTGTAAAACCAGCCGGTCGCTGCCACGTGAAGCTGGGCACCCAGAATATTGAACAAGGCCACGGCATAGATTGCCGCTTGCACATTTGGGAACAGATGCCGCTGTGCCGGAATAAAAAGGATCGGCAGCAAGCTCGCGGCCGTCATAGCCAAAAGAAAGAGTGTCCAACGCGCGTTTCTGCCGACGGGGCGACTTCTCAACTCCAACGACGATTGCGTGTTGACCATTTCCCGCTTTATCAACCGAAACATCGCCAATTGCAAACAATTTTCGGTTGGAATGCGGCTACAATCAGTGGTTGAGTCGTTTCTGGAGTGCGCAATGTGCAGAGGTCTCGTCCCTAGCCGATACACGTGCCACTTGGCACCGCTGCCGCAACTGGGCTAAGCACCCGGCAGGAGGTGCTAGATGGAGAAGGATGCCGGCAAGACCGGCGCAGCGATGCTGCTCGTCGTTGCAAGCCCATTCATTCTGTTCCTGTATCCAACGATTCTGGTGCTCGGCGAACCTTCCCAAGTCCCCGTCATCGCCCACCGATACTCCTACGGCGCGGCAGCCTTCCTGCTCTTGGCCGCCCTCCTCTACGCCATTTTCGCTCTCGCGCTGCTACGGCGCAGCGGCACGCTCCTCGTCATTTGCCTGATTGCACTGGCCGTTCTCACCTTTCCGCTGCCCGCGAGCAACGTGATCTCCGCAGGGGCGGCGATCCCCCTCTTGCTCGCCGCGACGCGGCTACTCACCGCGATCGTTTTGGCGGTCGCCGCCGGGATCTGTGTGCGCGGCAGGCAGCCCGGAGGAGCGCTCGCCGCCGTCGCCGGCGCCGCGTTGCTCTTCGTGCCGTCGGCAATCGACACCGGCTACCTGCTCTGGCAGGCGAAAGGCGGACCGGCGGGCACCATCAGCGTCACCGTGGGCTATCGCGTGCCCTACGACCTCGGCAAACTCAACGGCCACGACATCGTGCTGGTCGGAGATTCCTTCGTCTGGGGCCAGGGAGTCGACATCCGCGAGCGTGTCGGTGATGTCCTGCAGGCCGACTTGCAGCGGCGCGACCCGGCGGCCAGAGTCTACAGCCTCGGCATGATAGGTGCCGGCCTCAACGATTACGTGAAGGCGCTGAGCGAGGTCCCACCGGCGCCGAAGATCCGGCGGGTGATCGTGTCCTTCTATCAGAACGACATGCCGCCCCGCGATACGCTTGGCGGCTGGATGGAGCGGCTTTCTTTGGCGCTGGGCCGATCGTCGGTCAGCGCCCGGATGGTGCTCGACATCGCCAGACTGTCGCTCGCGCCGACGGTCGACGGCTACATCGACCTGGTTCTCGGCGACTTCGACCAGCAGGGAGCGGCCTTCCCGGCACGCTGGCGACTCCTGGTCGAGTCCTTCGACACGCTGTACCGGCTGGCAGCGGAACGATCCCTGGAACAGCCGATCCTGGCGATCGTTCCGATGCTCACGGCTGCCGAGGGCGAGAGGTGGCGTGACGCGCATCGGCGCGTTGCCGCAGTTGCGGCGGCAGCGGGCTTCGCGGTCGTCGACCTCTATGAGGACTACGGGACGGGAACGGCCGCGGCGCTGCGCTATCGGGTGGCCGCCAACGATCCGCATTTCGACGTCGCGGGCAATCAGTTGTTTGCACAAAAGCTTGCAGCAGCCATGATCGGCCGGACGCGCGAACCGTAGCGTAGGGTGGCTCGGCAAAGCTGACGCACGCGACACGTCGAGGCTGCCCGCTAAATATTGAGCCGGTTGAACACGACCCGCGGCAGATTGCGCACGACGAACATGATCAGCCCCCAGCGCGCCGGAACGTAGAACACCGGCCGCTTGGCATCGATTCCGCGCACCATGGCCTGCGCCACTTCCTCGACCGAGGCCGGCCGGCCGCCGCGCGCCTTGAGGGGCGCGGCCATCGGCGTGTCGGTTGGCCCGGGCTTGATCAGCACGACGGCGACCGGGCTGCCGGCGAAGCGATGCTGCAGGCCCTCGGCGTAACACTCGATGAAGCTCTTCGCCGCCCCATAGACGTAGTTGGTCTTGCGGCCGCGATCGCCAGCGACCGAACCGATGATCGCCAGCGTGCCGCGCCCTGCCCTTGCCAATTGCGCGGCGAAAGCCTCGGCGAACAGGGCCGGCGATACTGCGTTCACCTCCACGGTGCTGCGGCAGAGAGCGAGGTCGGCTTCGGCCAACCGCTGCTCGGGAAGGCTGCCATGGGCGATCAGCACGATGTCGATCGGCGCGTCGGCTGCAGCCCGTTCGGCCAGCCGGCCGATCGCCGTCGCATCGAGGAAGTCCAAACTCGCCACCTGGACCGTCGACGTCGGGCTGCGCACCTTGAGGTCTTGCGCCACACGTTCGGCCTTGGCCGTATCGCGCGCCACCAGCAGCAGATCACAGGCCGTGCGCTGTACCCAGATCCGACAGCAATGCTCGGCAATCGCCGACGTTGCTCCGATCACGACTATCCTCACTCCAGCCCTCCTTCGGCCTTCAGCTTCCCATCAACCGCCGCGACATCGCCGAGCTGATGCCGGGATCGCGATAGCGCACGAATTCACCGAGGCGCGGATACCCGGCCTCGAACATCGCCCGCGGCATGCGTGCATCCTTTGCGGGATAGAGCCGGCCGCCCGCCGCAACGACCAAGGCGTCGAGGCGCTCGAACAAGGCCTCGATGCCCGCATGATTGTGGAAATCGAGCGCCAGTGTCGCGCCCGGCCGGGGAAAGCTCAGCAGGCCCGGCGGCCAACGCTCCCCGAACGTCTTCAGCACTGCCAGGACCGATCCGGCGCCGGATCGGCCGATCGCCTCCAGCAGGCTTGCAATCGCCGCCAGCGCGTTCTCGTGCGGCACGACACACTGATACTGGTAGAAGCCGGCCGGTCCATAGGCACGGTTCCAGCCGGCGATGGCGTCGAGCGGAAACAGAAACGGCTGGTAGTGGACGATGCGCGGCCCAAGATGCCGTTGGTTGGACCACCAGTAGAGCTGGTTGATCGGCTTCAGTGTCAGGCGATTTATTAAGGAGATCGGGGGCGACACCGGCATGGCGAGCGATCGGGCGCGCCAAGCGCCCTGCTGAACGGCGGCAGGGCGGGCGCGCAGAAAGAGGCCGCGGCCAGCGTCGCCTGACGTGCAGTCGATCCAGGAAACCGTGTGTTCCCAGGCAGGATGTGATTCGTCGGACAGCCGGAAAAAGGCGTCGAGCCCCATGTAGGCGATGGTCTCGGCTTCGAGCCAAGGTCCCGGGACGCGCCGCAGCTGCAGCTCGGCCTCGACGATGAGCCCGGTCAGGCCAAGGCCCCCGACGGTCGCCGCGAACCAGTCGGGCCGTTCGGCCGGGCCGCAGACGATCTCCTCGCCATCGCAGCGCTGCAGGCGGATCGACATGACGTGGTCTCCGAAGGTCCCACTGCCATGATGATTCTTGCCGTGGACGTCGTTGGCGATGGCGCCGCCCACCGTGACCTGCCGAGTGCCCGGCAGTACCGGCAGGCCCCAGCCGCGCGGCAGAAACAGGTCCTGGATATCGCGCAGCACCACGCCTGCCTCGCAGACCAGGCGGCCCGTCGCTTCATCGAAGTCGATGAAACGATCGAGGCCGGCCGTCCGCCACAGGGTGCCGCCGGGATTGAGGCAGACGTCACCGTAGCTGCGACCGAGCCCATAGGCGATGCCAGGCCGGCTGCGAACCAGCGCGGCTGTGACGGCAGTCCGATCCGAGAGCTCCACAACGTCGTGCGGCAGCGCCGACAACCGCCCCCAGGACGACACCGGCCTCATGGGGTGGCAGCGCGGAACACGAAGCGCTTGTCGAGGTGATACTTTGCCCAATAGCCGATGACGAGGCCGATCAGCCCGCCGAGGTAGCGCAGCCTCTTGTCCTGGAAGGCGCTGTAGAAGGCGAATTCGAAACCCCAGAAGACCAGGGTGGTGACGACACCCATGCCGGAGTAGAGGATGAAGGTCTGCAAGTCGTGCGCCGCACTCTCGGCCTTGAAGCTGAAGATGAAGATCTTGTCGAGCACGTACTTGAGAGCCAAGCCGACCGCGGTGCCGACCAGCACCGAGAGCTCGATCTGCCACGGACCAGTCCACAGATAGACGGCGAGCGCCTGCGCCGCGAGGTTCGCGGCCATCGCGATCAGGGCAATGATCGCGTAGACGATCGCAAGCCGCATCGATTGACCTTTTCCATGCTCCCGGTCCCCAGTATAAGCATGTTGGGGGTATGGTCTCGTTATCAATATGTCGCCGCTGATCGGCCTGCTCCGCCTTGCGCGTCCGAAGCAGTGGATAAAGAACACCTTCGTGCTGGCGCCGCTGGTGTTTGCCCGGGAGTTCGCGCATCCCGACTCCATCATCAATGCGCTGATTGCGTTCGGGCTGTTCTGCGTGGCCTCGTCCGCGACCTACATCCTGAACGACCTCCGCGACATCGACCGCGACCGCAGCCATCCGACCAAGCGCTACTCCCGACCGCTAGCGGCCGGCACCGTCTCGCCACGCGCGGCGATCGGTCTGCTGATCGCCTGCTATTGCGTGCTTGTCGCCGGATGGCTCTGGTCGGTGGATACCATGCTGGCGATCTTCGCCTACCTGGCGTTGAACGTGGCCTATACCTACTGGCTGAAGCACCAGCCGGTGCTCGACCTCTTCTCGATCGCCACCGGCTTCGTGCTGCGCACCTATGCCGGCGCGCTTGCGCTGGCCGTGCCGCTGTCGAGCTGGATGGCGATCACCACGCTCTGCCTGGCGCTCTATCTGGCGGCCATCAAACGGCGGCAGGAACTGGCGAGCAACGGCGCCGAAAGCCGCGAGGTGCTACGCACCTACTCCGCGGCGCTGATCGACCGCTATGCCGAGATGTCGGCAACCGGCGCCCTGATCTTCTACAGCCTGTTCGTGATGTCGGCCAACGCCAGGCTTGCCGCCACGATCCCCTTGGTCATCTTCGGCCTCTACCGCTACTGGTATGTCGTCGAGCGTCTGGGCGGCGGCGAATCGCCGACCGATGCGGTGCTGTCGGACTGGCCGCTCGCCCTCGCCATCGTCATCTGGATCGGCGTCTGCGTGGCGGTCCTGCTGCCCGGCTAGACGTCCAAGGTCGACATGAACTGACGCTGCGTCCCGCGCAGCACCAGGCATGTCAGCCTGCCGCTCACGAACGCGCCGGTATCGACGTTGATGCGATGGCCGAGGTCCTGCGGCAGGTCGCAGATCGTATGGCCATGCACCACCACCTTGCCCGGCAGGGCCGCCCGAGCGCGCAGGAATTCGTCACGGATCCAGAGCAAGTCCGCCGGGTGCTGCTTCTCTAGGCTGACGCCCGGCCGCACGCCGGCATGGACGAAGACATAGTCGCCCACGGTGCAGTGCAAGGTGCAGTCACGGTAGAAAGCGAGATGCGCCTGTGGCACCGCAGCCGCCAGCGCGCTGCGCAACTCAGCGGCACGCTGCGGCGTATCCGGATAGCGCTTGAGCGGCACGCCATAGGACAACAGCGTCTCCAGGCCGCCATAGGAGAGCCAATCCAGGCCGTCGCTGCGCCCGTCCACGAAGTCGAGCAGCGCCTCCTCGTGATTGCCCAGCAGGCGCGTTGTCGTGAAACCCGACAGCGGGTCGCGGAGCAGCCGCTCGACCACGCCACGGCTGCAAGGGCCTCGATCGATGTAGTCGCCCAGGAAGATCAGGCTGCGTTGGGTGTCCTCGCCATGCCGCGTCGCCTCCTCGGCGATGCGGGCCAGCAGCACCTCGAGCAGGTCGGCCCGACCGTGAATATCGCCGACAACGTAAACGGCGTTGCCAGCAGGAACAGACGGCGGCTCAGCCGGCGGAGGCGCTCGTCCGAACCACCGTGACCAGATCCGAGGCGTGGGCCGCCCCTACCGCTTAGCCAGCGTCAGTGGCGGACGCCCGGCGGGAGCCGGCGGCTCGGCGACCGAACCATAGTAGCCGCGGTAGCGCGAGTAGTAGTCGCCGTGGTCGCCGTAGCCGTAGCGGGCGTGCTTGGCGAGGTTGACTCGGTTGATGACGATGCCGACGTGACTGCTGACGCCCAGCAAGGCGGCGATCGCCGTCTTGACCACCTCGCGAGGCGTCTTGGCCCACTGCACGATGAACACCGTGTAGTCGGCAAGACGGGCGATAATGCGGGCGTCGGACACCGCCATGACCGGCGGGCCGTCGAGGATCACGAGGTCGTAGCGTTCCGAGAAGGTCGCAAGCGCGGCCTTCATGGCGTGCGATTCGAGGATTTCCGGTGCGTTCGGTGTGTTCGGCCGGGCCAGGATGTAGTCGACGCCCGAATTGTCGTGCCGCTTGGTGCACTCCTCCAGGGTCTTCAGGCCCATCAAATAGTCGTCGATGGTGCCGCCACGGTCCTTCAGGCCGAGCGCGGCCGACATCCTGGCCTGGCGCAGGTCGAGATCGACGATCAGGACGCGCCGCGAAGCGTTCATCTTGGTGAGCAGGCCGCCCAAGGCGGCGACGAAAGTGGTCTTGCCTTCGCTCGGCGTCGAGGAGGTGACGGCGATGACGCGCGGCGGCCGATCGAGGCTGCCCAGGCTGATGGCGGTGAACACCGCCCGGATGGCTTCGCCCGCCGGCGACGTGTTGTTCTCCAGCACATGGGTGACCACGTTGGAGCGTTGCGCGGCCGCACCCTTTACCTCGGGCACCATGCCCAGCACGCCGACACCGGTCGCGTCCTCGACCTGGGCGGCCGAGCGGAACACGCGGTCGAGCTTCTCGGCGGCGACGGCGCCCGCCATGCCGAGCAGGCAGCCGATCACGAAGGCCGCCATCAGACCCGTCTTGTAGTTGGGCGAGGAAGGCGCGCCCGACGGCTGGGCATAGGCCAGGATGCGCGCGTCGGCGCGCTGGATGTCCTGCTGCTCACGCAGTTCCTTGAAGCGCGTCAGGAAGCTCTCGTAGAGGGTGCGGTTCGACTGGGCCTCGCGCTCGAGCTGCTTCTGCTCGGCTTCGTACTGGCTCGCCGTGCCGGAGACGACGGCCGCCTTGTCGACCAGCTCCTTGAGCTCGTCCTCCTCGGCCTTGGCCGCATCGAGCTCGGCGCGCACCGCGAGGGTGATGCGCTGGGTCTCGCTCAGGAAGCGGGCGCGGACCGAGGCGAGCTCGTTGCGGGCCTGCATGATCTTGGGATGGTTGTCGCCCAGCGTCGCCGACAGCTCGGCCATCTTGCGGTTGAGCTCGACGTCCTGGATGCGGAGCGCCGCCAAGGTGGTGTTGCCCGACACTTCGGCGATGTTGGCGATCTCGCCGGGATTGAGGCTTGCCTTGCTGAGCGCCACCAGGCGCGCCTCGCGCTCGATGCGCTTGGTGCGGGCGGCGACGTACTTGCCGTTGAGTTCCGACAGCGTCTGGGTCGAGACGGTGCCCTCTGGGCTCCCGGCGAGGCCCTTGTCCCGGCGATAGGAGGCGACCGCCTCTTCGGCGACCTGCAGGTTGCGGCGCAGCTCGGCCAGGCGCTGCTCCAGCCACTCGGTGGCGCGCCGGTTGGCCTCGTTCTTGGTGTCGATCTGGTCGGCGAGATAAGCCTCGGCCAGAGCGTTGGCGATGCGCGCCGACATCGCGCCGTCGGGGCTCTCGACGGTGATCAGGATCACGTAGGTACGTCCCAGCAACGAGACGTTGAGGCCGCCGGCAACGGCACCGATCGCCGCACGACGGCGCGGATCGCTCTCCTCGGCGGCGCGGCTGGAGCGTGCCGGCTGCCCCTGTTGCGCCTGCTGCGGCTTGGGCGCAGGCGCCAGCAGGGTCGAGATGCCGGTGGCCCACAGCTCGCGCAGCGGCGCGAAGGCCGAGTCGATGAAGCCCGGCGGCTTGGAACCATTGAAATCCGGATTGTTCGCCAATCCCAACTTGTCGACGACGCGGCCGATCAGGAACTCCGACTGGATGACCTCGAGCTCGCTCTGGATGGCGCCGAGGTTCATGGTGTCGACGCCCGACAGCGCCGCTTCGGTGCTGACAACCTTGAAGGTACGCGTGTCGAGCAGCAGCCGCGCCGAGGCTTTGTACATCGGCGTAGCCTGAGCGATGATCAGGGCCATCAACGCAACAGCGACGAGGCCGCAGCCGACGATCAACGCCTTGCGGCGGTTGAGCAGGCGCAACCACTCCCACAGCTGGTCCGGGGCTTCGCTCGGGCGAACGGGCGCCAGCACGCCAGGCTCGGAAGCCGGGACGATCCGGTTTATGGCCGCATCATCAGCGATCTGGTCGCTCCTAGGAAACGATCCCATCCCAATTTACTCCGCGACAAAGTATACGCGCGACGACACCCGCACACGACATTCCGTGGCGCCTTTTCGGGCACCACGGTTTACCTTCCCAACAACCCAGGCGATCCCACACCGCCTGCCCCAAATACGCCTACTCCACTACGCTAAGTCCGGATCAGAACCACCGCTCCGGGACCCGAAGGATGTCGCCCGGCCCCACCGGGCTATCCTCGGTCACGGTTTCTTCCATGCCGATGGTCTGATTGAACCGCTGAATCGTCATACGCGTCTTGGACGCCCGACGCGTAAACCCTCCTGCGATGGCCACGGCCTGGGCCACATTTATCCCCGAAACGAAGGGAAATGAGCCGGGCCGACCTACCTCACCGAGAACGTAAAACGGCCGGCGCGCGACCAAGTCAACACTCAATCTCGCCACCCTCAGGAGCCCGTCGGCCCGATACCGCGTGCGCAGCAACTCCTCGATCTCGGCCGTGGTCATGCCGACAACCGAAACCCGGCCCGCCATGCGCGGCGAGATCACGCCCGCCGAATCGACCTCGTATTCGCCGGAGAGCTCGGGATCGGAGAGCACGACGACCCGGAGACGGTCTCCTGGCGCAACTCGGTATTCCGCCATCCGGATGGTCTGGGTGACCTGCGACGGCTGCTGCAGGGTGTTGACCGTCATCGGCGGCTGCGGATCGCAGGCAACGACACTCAACGACAACACGACGCCGAGCGCCGGCATCAGCAGCCGGCGATACAGCGCGACCAAGAGATGGGACAGGGCTGAAATTCGCATACTCACGACATCACCGCTTGGCGACCAGCCGAATGGAGAACAAGTTGCGGGTGAATTGCGGCCCGCCGCCCGCCACGTCGGTGGACGTGCCCTGGCTGTACTCGTAGACCGGCCCAATCGAATACTGCGGCCGCACCTCGTAAAGCAGGCCGATCGACGCCTTGATGAAGGTGTCGGTGCGCGGACTGACGCCGGCAACGCCCGGGGCCGGCGTATAGGCCGCCTGATTGTAGGACAGGCCGCCAACGGCCTTCCATGGATAGTGGATGTCGTAAATGAAGTCGACGCCGACCACCGTGGAGACGTAGTTCTGGTAGTTGCTCAAAGCCGATTCGTTGATCGTCCGGTTTATCGCCGGACGCAGCGTCAGCGGCTCGTAGCCGTTCCAACTGCCGACAAGGCTGAAGATGAACGCCGAGGTCGTTGTTCCCGCCGTGGTGTAGTTTTGACTGGTTGTGCCTATTGCACCCTCGAGCTTGCTCTTGGGTCCGGGGGTCCACGTTGCACCTGCATTGACGGTCCAGCCTTGCGAATCGCGCTGTTGGCCTGCAATGTTGATCGTCTCGACGTAGACGCGTTGGTTCATAGAAGGTGCGATGAAGAACGACAGGTTGTCGGACACTTCGTAGCCGACGCGGAACCTCTCCTCGTACTCGGTGAGGTTGCGGCTGGCGGCCGGCAAGCCCAGGGAAGTGATGGTGCTGTAATCGTAGTACCAATACTTCGTGGCCGAGGCCGCCAACTCGTAGAATAGCCGACTGAAACGATGATTGAATCCCAATTCAACTGGCATGGAATCGGCGACGGTCGGTGCCTGGGCAAACGACACGTTCGGCGTGCCAAGGGCCTCAGTACTGCGCCGAAAGGCAACTAGACCAGTCGCATACATGTCGTAGCGGATGTCCAGCCTGCCATCGACCTGCAACAGATAGTTCTGATAGTTCTGAGTTGACGCGGCAGGGTAGAAACCGAAACCGCCAGACGCCAGCAGGCGCACCTGATGGCGAATCCATTCCGAACGCAGCTCGAGCTGCGGCCTCACCACCACGAACGATGAGCCGACGGTCGGCGCCGGCGTCGCAAATACGTTGTCGTCGTAGCCGGTGAGCAACGTGAGCTCCGGATAGAGCGTGAAGGCGCCGACGCTGATACCGAGCTCGTTGGCGCCGTCGTTTCTCGAGCCAGCCGCCGGCACAGATGTCGACGCGTCAGGCAAGTCGAGTTGCGGCGTCTGCTGATCGAGCGTCTGCCTCGCCGGCGACGGCGTGTCGACCTGAGCGTGCGCCACCGAGGCGGCACAGGACATCAGCACCCAGCCCACGACGGGAGACCAGATCAGTTGTACGCGGGACGCACGAATCGTCATGGAACTGGCAGACCATCCCGGCAACGGACCAAGCGTCGGCTGGAAGA
Source organism: Reyranella sp. (assembly GCA_019750135.1). Lineage (GTDB taxonomy): Bacteria > Pseudomonadota > Alphaproteobacteria > Reyranellales > Reyranellaceae > Reyranella. The sequence goes on from JAIEOV010000017.1 coordinate 31,346, forward strand.
AGCTGTATCCCAATCCGTGAACGTTACGACCGGCTGACATAGTTGATCGGATTTGTCGGGACCGGAGCCGAATTGGGGGACGGTCCACCACCACCGCCGCTGCCACCACCACCGCCCGTCGGTGTGCTTGTTGTTGTCGTCGTTGTCGGGCTCGAGCCCGACGGCGTCTGAGCCTGCGGACCCGTCAGCGTATCGACCAGGGTCGAGAGCGCACTGGGGCTCAGATTGCCGCCGCCTACCAGCTGGGACAGGAGCTGATTCACCGTTGCCGCATCGCCGCTCGTCAGCGTGGCGACCTGCCCCGGCGTCAGCACCAGGCCGGGTGGCCCTACGGGCGCTGCCCCCGTTGGAGCCAACATGTTCGGCACCGACAGCGCGGTCGGCATGATCGCGACCAGCGGCGCGGCGTTCTGCAACGGCCCAGCGTTCTGCAGCGGCCCGGCACTCTGCAGCGGCCCCGCGCTCTGCAACGGACCGGCGCTCTGCAACGGACCGGCACTCTGCAAAGGACCGGCCCCTTGCAGCGGGCCGGCACCCTGCAATGGGCCGGAGCCTTGGAGCGGGCCGGCGCCCTGCAGCGGATTGCCATCCTGCTGCTGATCGCTGCCCGGACCTGACGACGCGCTGGGGCCAACACCTTGCAGCGGTCCGGCACCTTGCAATGGTCCCGATCCCTGGAGCGGACCAAGCTGCCGCTGCTGGTTCCCCTGGTCCGCAGGCCCTTGCGCGTGCACCTGCGCTGCCCACAGCAGCGATGCCAGAGCAATACACTGCGCCTGGAATGCAATTTTAGTCATGTACCCCAGCCCCACCGCTCGGCCCCCAAGCTGCAGCTCTGAATTGATCGCTGACACCGCTTGGCCCGTTCGATCATCTCGCGAAACGGCCCCGCCAAGCTGGCGCGCAAAATACCGAAATGCACGCCGTACGCCAAGACCTGGGTGATTCGGGACTTCGAGAGGGCTTTTGCTGATTTTCATTGTGGAGCCTCAAAGGGCCAAGCTGAACGCAGGCGTATTATACGCTGCTTTTGGGCCAAAAGCCGCCCGCGAGCGCCGGCTGTAGTGATATCAAAATTAACTGCAGCGTCAACGCAGTAAATAAAAGAATTGTATCTGACAACAAAATATCACTATTTCAATGTCTTACCAAATAAATCGAAAGCTATTTCGTAGCTAAATCGTCGTATGCCCTTACCGAGCGACATTTGTTCGGTCGGCAAGGATTTCGAGACTATTTGCGAAGCCCGCGACATCTCCGCACGCCACGCGCCAATAGCCGGCTTTGGCCGGTCGCGCGAGCAGGTCGACGTCGGAGTCTGCACTGCCAACGAACAAAATGGGCCGGCCGCTGTCCACACAGGCATAGATCTTCGACGGCAGGACAAAGCCCACGAAGGCATCCTTCAGGGTCACGAGATGGGCGTGAGGCGCGCGCAGCAGACCAGCAAGCCGCTCGAGCGGAACCGGCGCAGAGCGATGGAACGGCACGCCCTGGACCGACAGGCGCTTGGCAAGTTCTTCCGCGCCCGTGCCGGTCGCGCTCAACCACAGGCGGACACGCCCGCTGCCGTCGCGATGATGCCGCACATAGCCCTCGGCCACGGTGTCGAGCTCGTGCGCCACGCCGTAGTTGCCGGCGTACAGGAGCACGCAGGCGCCCGCCAACGCCGCCGGCAACGGCTCGATCGCATGGTGGACCGAGAAATCGACCGGCGAGCCGTCGCGGACCAGGGCGATGCGCTGGCCGGCAACGCCGGTCGTGGCGAGACGTCTCTTCTGGTCGAGGCCCAGTACCTCGAAGCCGTCGATGCGGCGACGCCAGAAGTTGGTGAGGCCGAGCAAGAGGGAGAGGGCAAGCGACGGGCGCGCCTGCGCCGCGATCAGGCATTCCGGATGGAAATCGGTGATGCGATAGACGAGACGGCCCCGCCACAGGAAGCGCAGCGGCGCCAGCAGATGGATCATGAAGGGCGGCGAGCCGGTGAACAGGATGCCGTCCGCCGCGCGCAGGTAGCGGAAGCCTGCCGCGACCAACCGCAAATCGGTCCACACCGTCCACGCGAGGCGGCCGAGCAACGAGCCGCGCGGCACAGGCCTGGCGTGCAGCTTGAGTTCGGTCAGCGTGCCCTCGCCCCTCGTCTCGCGGCGCTCCGAGGATGCGGCTGAGGTCAACCCGATCAGCGTCACGTCATGACCGCGCTCGGCCAGCGCCTGTGCACGCAACTGCATGTACTGGCCGACCGCACCGAAATCGGGCGGAAGCCAGTCGGCGAGGATGACGACGCGGCGCTCCCGCGACACGTCGAACGGGCTGTGGGCCAGCAGATCCATCATCTGCAGCCGACGCCTTTCCCGTCCAGCACCGACGCGTAGAGCCCGGCCATGCGGCGGGCGACGCTTGGCCAGCCATAGTGTGCCGAGACGTGGGCGCGGCCAGCCTCGCCCATGGCACGGCTGCCGGCGGCATCGGACAGCATGGCGGTGAGCGCGGCCGCTATGGAGGCCGGCGCCGGATCGATCACGCGGCCCGCGCCGATCTCACGCACGATTTCCGACATGCCGACATCGGGCGTCGCCAGCACCGGCAGGCCGCGGCGCATCGCCTCGAACGCCGCGAGACCGAAATTCTCCGACAGGGACGTCATGGCGAACACGCTGGCCGCCGCGAACAAGGCTTCCTTGTCGACGCCTTCGACATGACGCGGCACGATCATCACGCGGTCGGCAACACCCAAAGTGCGGGCCTGACCAGCCAGTGCGGCGGCTTGACCATCGGCGTCATCGCCGGCGATCACGAGCCGCGCGGCCGGCGCCAGCGGCAGGGCAGCAATCAGGCGATCGAGGCCCTTCTCCCAGCTGATCCGCCCGAAGGCGAGCACCAGTGGCCGGTTCGCGATCGCCGCTGCGATGTCGGCCGACGGCGCCGCCGCCGTGGGTGGAGGCGGATCGTCGACGCCATGGGGGATCGTGACGACCGGCGGCAGCCGCCAGCCGAAGCTCGCGAGGCGGGTCGCCTCGACCGACGAGGTCGTGTGGATTGCCGCCGCGCCCTCGAGATTGCTGCGCTCGACGAGCGCGATCCAGGCGGACTTGATCCAGCGGTTCTTGCGGCGGATCAGCTCGGGCACGAGCATGCCGCGCGGCGAGATCACATAGGGCACGCCACGTGCGCGCGCCGCGCGCGCGGCGGCCAGGATCGGCCAGAGATAGACGGCGTGCAGATGCACGAGATCGAAGCTGCCCACGTCGGCGGCCAGGGCGCGGCGCATCGGCGGCGACCAGTAGAGGCGCCGCAACCGCTCACTTGGAAAGTACGTGACCTTGACGCCGTCGAGGTCGACCGGCCGCTGCAGCGGCACATCGCTGTCGCCCGGGCCGTCGACGCTGGTCGTGAAGACGTGAGTATCGTGGCCGTCGGCAGCCAGGGAGCGGCACAACGCGTGAACAGAACGAATTGGGCCGCCGTATCGGACTGCGGGAAGGTAGGTCGGAACGACGTGAAGGAAGCGCAAGGCTCGCCTGCCGCGACTCGATGCTTTGGCCGCAGCGATTCTAGGACCGGGCGGCGCGCTGGTCGAGCCAACGCATGGCGACCGGCAATGCAAATTTGGCCATCAGCGACCAGACCAAGAAAAACATCACCGTCGCGCCCAAGATCTTCGGCAGCGAAATTTCCATCCCCGTGCCGGCGGTATTGAAAACAAGCCCCATAGCGATGGCCTCCCTGAGCATCCAAGGAAGCGGCCTCGACATGAAGTACCGGACGACCAGCGCGAACAGCAGACCGAACCCGAAAACGCCCCCCAGCATGCCGGGAAAGCCAAGGTCGACGTAATTCTCTGCCATGTACCCGACGCTGATCGACGTGCCGGCGCGGACCTGCTCCATCGGATCGGAGCGCGCAAGCCTCAGGAACACATCGCTATCGGAGAGCCAAGGCTTATCGGGGAAGAGAAATCGTGGCTGGAAAACATGTGCCAAAGCATCCTTCCACTGCCTCACCGCGATCGGCTCGTACGTACCTCTGTCGACGCCGATAACCTGACCGAATATGTCGATGTAGCCAAAGCGAATCAGAAGCACATAGGCGGTCTCGCCCCAACGCGTGTCGCCAATATTCAGCACTCTCTCGCCGAGATAGGCCATTCGCTGATCGAGTGGCACCCTGATCTGCTGAGAGTCTTCTCCAGCGGTCACATACTCGCGGTAGTCGAACTTAACGGAGGTCCAGAACAGCGCGAGAAACAGCAAGGCCACCAGCCAAGTGAGTGCCGCTGCCGTCGTCGCACCCGTCCACTTGATACGCGCCGCGAGGGCGGCGACGGCGACGTAGACGAACACCGCGCGAAAATCCGAAAGAAAGCCCGTAAAGCCGACCAGAATCTCGACTGCAATGACGGCGACCAGGACCCCCCGCCCCCGTCCGGTCGTAAAGACGTAAGTGCACAGCAGGAATAGCGCAACGACCTTTACTTGCGCGGCAGCCTGGAAGGGCTGGTCCAACCCTCCGACCGAGCGGCCCAGGTAGGTGAACACCAGCGACGCCGCGATCGCAGCGAAGTACATGGTCACCAAGTCCGGCGATCGCCACCGCTCGTGGGCGTGATAGTCGGAGGCTGTCGGCGGCCGCATGTTCCCGAGCACAAGCCGGCAGGCAAGCGCCAGCGTGATCAGCGACGCAAGCGCATACCAATAGGCATACAGCAGATCGGCACCATCGATGGTCGCGCCCATCGATTCGCCGTCCAACACAGATTGGAGCACGCGCGCAAAGACCTGGGCCCACTGCCAAAGCAGGAAGTAAACGATTGCCTTGGGCATGGCCGGTCGACCGATGATCGACGTCAGGACGAACGGGCAGAACGCCCCTGCGCTGTAGGCCAAAGGATCCGGAGCGAAAGGCGCGACCATGACATTGCCGATCGCAAAATACAGGAGGCCCCGACGGATCAGATCAAAGTCGAGCCTTGCCGGCGCACGGCCGGTTCTCATCGCAACCGCGGTTGTCATGGGCTGGTCGCGCGAAACGTCATTCGTCCAGGCGCTCCTTCAGCAGGCGCCGGACTGGGTCGACTTCCGCCGCGCAGGTGCCGCGACAGGCGCGGCTCGTGGTGCTTATGGATTCCCCGCATCGCTGGACGGTTGCGACTAAAAGCGCAACGGCGAGACAGGATGCTCAGCATCGTGGCCGCCGTACGCTTGGGGGGAAACTGTCATCGACTGCTCCTCTGTGGCCGAATTCTGCCTCCCTCGAAGCGGAATGCCCAGACAACGCGGCGCTGCCTGTACTCGACTTTGTGTCAGATGACAATTTTCTTGTCAGGCTATTGTCGCCGGTCCGGCGCCTTGCGGCCCCTCGACATCCTACCGCTACCAATGGCCTTACCTGCTGATGCGATAAGAGTCGTGCAATTTTGCAGCGCTTTCTGCACAGGTCTGGCCGCCATAAGCCATCAGGAAGTAGTGAAGGCCGCTCGGCAGGTAGGAATGGTTTTCGGCCAGGAACCTTTCCCACTGGCCAGCCGGGAGATTGGCCTTGGCGCTCTCGGTGACCGCGTTATCGAACCAGCTCGGGTCGATGTGCGGATACTTCGCAAAATACGCCCAAAGAAAGTAGCCAGAAAAAGCGACTGCCACGGTCAGGATGGCCGGCATGGCCAGCCTGAAACGGTCGATTGCTTCACGTAGTACAGTTCCAGTGAAAAGCGCCAGGAATGGTGCCCCGCCGAACGACCGCAGCGCCTGGGGAATCCAATCCCAGGTAAACGAAGCCGCGACGACAGCGGAAAGGTACCCTGCGGCGCAAAGCAAGAAAAAGCCGAGGAACTTACTGTTCACTCGAACCGCACCGGCAAACAGCGCCAGCAGCGCCAATATGTCGATGCCGCTCAATAGCCCAACGTACTTGGTCGAGCTGCGGGCGCCGAAATCACCACGATAGAAGAGGAAGTCGGGAGAGAAATGCTTCACGACGTTCTTGGCAAAAGTCAGCCAGCCGTAGAATGCGCTGGTGGAGCCATAGCGTCCCTGCAGATGATCGTGCGAGAAGACACTCAGGAGCCGCCAGCGACCCTGGATTTCTCCCGTCAAGGTCGCATGGACCAGCGGCACGCTGACCAGCGAGATCGTTACAACGAAGGCCAGGGCAAACGGCTTATCGAAGCCGAATTGGCGGTATCGGAACCACGCCAGGACAGGCAGAAAGAACACAAGCTGGGCGCGGGCGGGCGGATACGCATAGGCGGCCGCCGCGAACAGCAAACCGGCGATCGCGCCGTCCCACCATCGACGGGACCGTAGTGTGAAATAGAGGCCCCAGACAATGAGACAGGGCAAGATCGCCGGATCCCAGGCGATACGGGAGAATTGAAAGATCCACGGCGAGACGGCACCGGCGAGAAGACAGAGCCAGCCTGTTTTGCGGTCGCCGACCACTGAGCCGACGAAGAAGATGCCGATCAGCGAGAGCGACGACAAGAAAGCAGAGAAAAGTCGGAAGCTGCCAATCGATTCGCCGAACAGAGTGGTCCAGGCAGCCAGCGGATAGATGTACGGCGCTGTAAAGAACGCGCCCATGTATCGATCGTAGGCGGGAAAGAAGATCGGCCACGGATCGCCCAACTCACCCATGCCCGTCTGCTTGAGGCAGAGAACGTTGGCGGCGGCCGCAGCCTCGTCGACATAGAAGCCAGGCGGCGAAAACTCGACGCCGACGAAACGCACGGCGCCCATGATGATCACAATCGTGATCAGTATCGCCAGCTGCGTTCGATTCATTGGTCAGACATCTGGTCGATCACCGCTCTTCAAGTCCTTGTTGGCGCCAGCCGACCCCGTATGTCATGGGCCAACGCCTGCAGGTGCAGGCCGTATCTTCGTCCTCCCCATCGGACAAACCAGGCCGGCGAGAAGCGCGAATACCAAGGGTAGCGACCGAGCCGATCGACATCGATATCGGCCAATATCTCCCTGGCCTCGCGATGCCGGCCGACGTGATACGCCGAGAAAGCGAAGCGGAAAAGTTGGCGATCGAAGGCAGACCGGCGTTCGTCGTCGAGCGGGACGGACCGTTTCATCGTCCGCCAGAACAGGCCGGCCTTTTGCGGGTCGAAGTGATCGTGAAGGTTGGTCAAGCGATCGGGCGTATCCTGCCGCATACGTATGACGAGGCGATCGACGTGGGCGACGGTTGCCGTCGGCGCCTGGACCGCCTTCTGATAGAACTCGGCGACTTCCCAGGGCACCCAGAGGGGAGACATTTCCACATTGAGACCTCGTCGCAGGAGCGCACTTCCGGTCGCCCATTCCCCTTCGACCGCATTGGCCAGCGCGTCACGATACGGCATGGACGGCCGGACAGGAGGCGTTTCCGTTCCCGCTGCAAAGTTTGTCCAGTTGCCGACGATGGCGTCGACCTCGCCACCGCGTGAGCCGCCCCACAACACCTCGAGCGCCTCGGGCGTCAGGAGATCGTCCGAGTCGAGGAACAGGATATAGTCGCCAGATGCCAGGTTCAGCGCACGGTTGCGCGCGGCACTGGAGCCCGCGTTGTCTTGTCGGACGATCCGGATCCGCGTATCGCCAGCGGCCGTGCCGAGGTCTTGCATCCTCAGCGCCGGGACGGACCCGTCATCCACGATGATGAGCTCGAAATGCGGGTAGGTCTGCGCCAGCACGGATGCCACGGTTTCCCGGACGAGCACGTGGCGATTGAAGAAGGGCAGCAGGATCGAGATTTTGATCAATTCAGCAGCGTCCAGTTTCTAGAGAAAGCCCGACCCTCGATCAGGAATCCACTTGATAGAAGCAAACGAAGTCACCCAGCGGTACCTGCGCCCAACCGTCGATCGGGTAGTCGACGAATGACCGCAGAATGACGTCGGCCTTGCCGTTCTCGACGAGCCTCCGCTGGACGATGACGTATAGACGATCGACCCGACCGCGCCGGACCTGCTTGCGCAGATCCGCGATCGATTCGAAATCCGCATGATTCGACCAGCTGCGTGCATTCTTCACTTCGAGGACCAGCTCGGGCGAGGGCATGAAGATCAAGGTTCGCCGCGCATCGGGACCACCAACATCGAGCTTGCGGATGAAATCAAGCAACTGCTGCGTGGCATTGTCCACCCTGACGCCTCTGATCCCGAGCGGCTCGTGAAGGTTGTGATGCATGCGTTTCACGAACGACGATAGACCATAGACCATGCTGATGGCGGCAATGGCGGCAAACACGCCCTGAAGAATCCTCGATCGGCTTTCGAGGACGGCGTGCACACCTCCTACAAGCAGGAGCAAGGACACGACTCTCAGGTGACGCTCGTCGAAGGTTATCGACATGCCAGCCAACAAATTGAGCGTCAGGAACACCACCATCGCGGCCGCGAACAGAAACGCGAAGCGGAGATATTCGCCGTGATCCTTGCGCAAGGCGAGATAGACGAAGACGAAGGCCGCCACCGAGAAGGGCAAGAATATGTAGAAGATGGACTCGACGGATCGGAGGATTGGTCGGCCGGGATTGAGAAAGATGTAGCTTGCGAGATCGCCCAGGGAGAGCGCGGCGCTCCACGTCGAACTGATGGTCAGCGCCACGTAGAAGAACAATCCATGAGGATGCGGGACGCCCACGAGAGTGGCTGCGGTCGCGCCGCGGCCGTACCATGCAATGTAGAAGATCGCGCCCATCAGGCCGATGGTCACGCCGCCAACGACCAGTTTCCGTACGGTGTCTCTCCAGCGGCTCAATGCTTGGTCATGGCTAACCATTGCGGCGCCGACCGCAGCGCCGGCTACGACGATCCCTGTCAGCTTCATGAAGACCAGAATTGCCGCCCCGGCGATTAGCGGTGGCACCGCGAACCAGCGCAGATCCCGTAAAGTCCATATGAGGAGGAGAAACCAGGGCGCGACGCCGAATTGCAGGACTTCACCGCCATTGTAGGTCGAGAACGGCAGGTTGAAGAAGCGGCTGCAGGCAATGAGCGCGAGTGCAACGGTGGCCGTGCGCAGCGGGAAGCCCAACGATCGGTAGAGAGCGCACCAGCCTGCAAGGCCCAAAACGGAGAAGACCGCAGAAACAGCGACGATGCCAGCGCCCAAGGTGACACCGAGTTCCTCGACGAGTCCGGGCAGGACGTGCTGGCCCGGGCTCCACATCGTCTGGAAGCCCTCCGCTTCCCGCGCAATATTTGACGAATCCAGCCCGGACGCATGATTGAATGCCGTCGTCCGGCTTCGGGTATCCCAGCCGGCGAAGCCCCATGCACTGTCGGAGTACATGGCCGGCCGGATGACCGCGCTCGCAATGACATACGCCGACGTGACGATCGCGACGGCCACTATCAGGAGTGTTGGCCGGAGCAGGAAGGCGGTAGGTCTCAAGCGGACGGACGCTCCCCTCCTGATACCGCGCTCTCGGCCAGGACGTTGCGGTATAGCGAAGCCATTTCAGAAGCGACGTCGTCGACCGTGCGGTTTCGGTGCATGTTCTGCGACAGCCTGGCGAGCTTGTCGCGGTCGTTGACCGCCTCCTCGATGGCTTCCGCCCAGGCGCGCGCGTCGTCGAGCGGCAGCAACCAACCGTCGACACCGTCGCGAACGCGCTCGGCGATACCGCCGAGATTTGCTCCCATCACAGGAATCCCGAGCGCTTGGGCCTCTTGGACCACGAGTGGCCCCGTCTCCATGTAGCGTGACGGCACGGCGAGAACATCTATCGACTCGAGGAAGCGCGAGACCTGCTCGTGTTCGACGAGCCCGACCAGCTCGATGCGGGGGTCCCGCGCGGCCAGTCGTCGGATCCGCCGCTCATAGGTCGGCTCCCCTCCAGCACCCGCCAGACGCAGGCGCACGGGAAGGTTCTTGCTGACATGCGCCATTGCCCGGATGATCAGGTCGGGCCCCTTTTCGACGACGAGGCGACCGAGGAAGCCAATGACAACCTCGCGACCGTCGTCGCGCTTTTGCCGACTTGCCGCGCGCCACGAGAAAGTCTCGCTGGCCGCTTGAGCTGACACGACGATCTTGTGCAAAGGGATGGCGTTGGCCGCCAGCGCCGCGCGCACCCACTGGCTCGGTGCGACGATGCGCTTCGAAAGGGCGGCCATGGCATGCAGTTTGCGGGCCTTGTGCCCGGCGCTGGCCCTGATCGAAAGAAGGGCGCTGGCTCGGGGCAGGATTCGCGATATTTCGCCGCCGTGCAGATCCCACTTCGGAAATCGCGAGACCAGCCAAGCGGCCGGCCTCGGCAGCCCCCTATGCAATGCGAAGCACCGAGCGCACCGCTTGTCGTCGATACGACCATCGCAGGGCCACGTTCCGTCCAACAGCATCGTGCCCCGCATGCACAACGCCGCCGGCACATGCACGGTGACAACGGACGGAATCCCCAGCTCTGTCGCTTGCCGCAGATGATCAAGCCCCGCCCCCGTCGTCCACGAATGCAGGTGGAAGAGGTCCGGCTTTGTCTCGCTGAGGATCTCCTGGAACGCCGTTATCCCCGGATGGCGACCGCCGGCAGAGTCGGCAAGTGCGTTGATGGCATCGGGCCTGTAGCGAATGACATCGAAGCCCTGCCACTGGTAGCGATCGGCGGCGCCATTGGTTGCTGCAATGATGGCCCCGTCGACCGCATGGGACAACAATGCCTTCGTCAGATCGCGGACATAGACTTCGGTGCCACCTGTCGACTCGGGAAAATAGAAGCCGACGCAATGAACCACGCGCATCCGTCGTCTTTGTACGGAAGGGCCGTTATCGGCAACGACGGCCATCATAGGAGGGCAGCTCTCAAGCGAAGCAAGCGCTCGGTCCTCGCAAATCCCAAAAGCTTGTAGGCAAGAGACACGGAGGGTCGGACGGGGGGCCGGAATTCTGGATCCAGCCGATAGAACCAGTCGACGACCTCGGCCGCCTCTTCCGGATATGCTTTCGCGAAGCTGCGCACGACCGCCCACATCGTATTGATGGCGGCCCGCTTGCGCCGCAGCGTAAGCTCGCCGCGCGCATCAAGCATGTCCAGGACCTTGCGAAAGATGGCGATAAAGGTCCAGTTCGCCAGATCTCGTTTGAAGCCGGTGGTGCGCTGCAGCCGTATGCCCTCGTGCCGCCGGTGTACGAAGCTCGGCTTTCTGTAGACGGCGAGCCGGGGATGGCGCAGGGCGGCCTCGAGAATGAACAGCCGGTCGTCGCGCAACGCGAAGTCCTGCCGATGCGGAATGTCCTGTATCAGGCCGCGCCGGAAGAGGAACGCCGAATAATGCGATGACCACACCTCGCCGAGTTGCTGAGCGATGAAGTCGTCACAGTCGACCCATTCGTAGACGTGCCGGTCCTCGGTCGTCTCATCGTAATCCTCGTACCCGGCCAGAACGATGTCCGCTCCTGCTTCTCTTGCGAGCACGAGTTGCTCGCGGTTGGCGTCCGGCGTCAGCCAGTCATCGGAGTCGAGGAAGCGCACATAGTCGCCCCGCGCAACCGCCATGGCTGTTTGCACGGCCCAATCCTTGCCCCAGTTCTCGGTGCGGATCGCCACGATGCCGCTCTGTTGCTCCAACCAGTTCCACGTGCCGTCCGTGCTGCCGTCGTCGACCACGATGATCTCGACAGTGCAGCCGGCCGTGCGACAGGACGCAATGGCTTGCGGCAGCGACCAAAGCCGATTGTAGGTTGGAACTATGATCGACACGTCGATCATGACAGCGCGTGAGCAACCGCTGGAATCGGGGATGATGCGGACCGGCAAACGAAGGCCGGCCTGCTCACGCGCCCTCCCCTTGCCGACTCGGCTCTATGACCAGGGGGGCGGCAAGCTGAAATGCAATGACGCCGTTACCGAGGCTCTGTTTGAAATCGTAGGCGATCGTACTTGGATTGGACGCGGCCACGTGGAAGGAGATCGCATTGGCCACTTTGTGGTCGACGACGATCGTCATGGAATTCGTCGTCAAGTCGAAGCTGTAGTCGCCAGACGCCAGAAAAAGAGGCTGGAAAGCGAGCGTGCATGAATATCGCCCCGGCGTCGTCGGCAACGCTACCTCGGAAAAGGTGTTCGACGAGTAGAAGCCCACAGGCAGGCTATTGGCGTCGCGGAGCAGGAATTCCAGAGACAGGCCAGGCAGCGTCGATGTTTCGACCTCGACCCGTAGGTTGAAGGGAGTGCCCGGCTCGTAGGTGCTCGTGGGCAGTCCGTTGGCATCCAGCAAATCTGCGGAAACGATGGCCGAATGTTGGCCGCGTCCCCAGGTACGATTGATCTTTCCCTTCTCGAGCGACGCGGTGTACTGGGCCAGCGCTTCATCGATCGGGCCGTCGAAGATGAGCCGTCCGCCTTTCAATACCATGCCGCGACGCGTCAGCGCCGCGGCCGCGGCGAGATTGTGACTGACGAACAAGACAGATCGGCCAGCGTTGGCGACCTCCGACATGCGATCGAGGCATCGCTTCTGAAATTCCGAATCACCAACGGCCAGGACCTCGTCGACGAACAGGATCTCGGTCTCCAGATGAGCGGCGACCGAGAATGCCAAGCGCGCGAACATGCCGACGGAATAGCGCTTGAGCGGCGTGTCGAGGAACTTCTCGACCCCCGAGAAATCGACGATCCGATTGAACTTCGCCAGCACTTCGTGGCGCCGCATGCCGAGAATGGCGCCGTTCAGGAAGATGTTTTCCCGGCCCGTCAGTTCCGGGTGGAAACCCGTTCCGATCTCCAGCAGGCTTGCCACGCGACCGTTGAGTTCCACCCGCCCGGTGGTGGGTTCGAGGATGCGCGACAGGATCTTCAGCAGCGTGGTCTTGCCGGCGCCGTTGTGCCCGATGATGCTGACGACCTCACCGCGCTGAACCTCGAAATCGACATCGCGCAACGCCCAAAATTCCTCGATCTCGTCTGCCTCCACCAACGGCCGGCCGCGCAGCATGTCAGCCGCGCGGCGCACCATGTTTCGCGCTCGCCGCGTGGCAGCCTCGCCCAGCATTGCGCTGAGTTCGACGTTGTGGCCGATGAGGAACTTCTTGCCGAGCCCCGTGGCACGGATGACGGTGTCGGACATGCCTAAATCACGTCGGCGAAGCCGCGTTCGGTGTTGCGAAAGGTGCGGATGCCCAGCCACAACATGCCGGCCGTTATCAGCAGGCTGAGCGCGAAACCCGGCAGGTAGAGCGGGCTTTCGCCGCCGAGAATCGCCCACCGGAAGCCGTCGATCACCCCGACCATGGGATTTAGGCTGTAAAGCAGTTTCCAGTCCGCCGGCACGATCTTGGCGGAGAATCCGACCGGGGAGACGTAGAGGCCAATCTGGATGACGAAAGGAATGACGAAGCGGAAGTCACGATACTTCACGACCGTCGCAGCCGCCCACATCGCAGGTCCAATCGCAACCAACACCGCAAGAACGGTGAACACGGGCAGAAGAAGGATATGCCAGTCTGGCGCCACGCCATACCAGGCCATGACGCAGAAAAGGATGACGAGGCTTACGACGAAATCGATCAGTCCCACGACGACCGGCGCCAGCGGGATGATGAGGCGTGGGAAATACACTTTGCTGACCAGATGGGAATTGCCGAGAACGTTGTTCGCACCATCGCTGAAGATCGAAGAAACGAGGGTCCACGGCAGAAGGCCGGCAAGGACCAGCACGGCGTAAGGCGCCGTCCCTTCCGTTGGCAGCTTGGCGATATGTCCGAAGATGACAGTGAAGACGACCATGGTCATGAAGGGACGGACGAACGCCCATGCAAGGCCGATTACCGTCTGCTTGTAGCGCAGAGCGACGTCACGCCAGGCCAGGATGAAAAAAAGCTCGCGATAGCGCCACAGATCGCCCCAATAGCGACGATCGGCGCGCCCGGCCTCGAGGACGAGGCGCTCGCCCCGATTGTCATTCATCGCACGCCCGCAATGCAAAAACCCACCCGCTACGGCCGCCGTGCCCTTCAACCAATTGAGCCAACGATGCTGACGTCATACCAGCCGACCTTCCTGAGCGCAGGGTATCGTTCCACAGGATTGGCCGTCATCATATCCCATTGGCTAGTTGCATCCCCAATGATATATCAGGCCCAGTGGGCTGGCGTAAAGCGTTCAGGCTCGGGGACGGAAAGGCATCGACCTGATCAGACAATGCGCACAGTGGTTTCACTCTGCTCTTGCGCGCGGCCCCAGACGACTCGCATACGCCTACCTATGTCTGCTCTCGGCCATTAGCCGTAACCTGCTTCCGTTCCCGCTCGCGCAACGCGCCTATAATTCCGTTTGCCGGACGGTTTGGCCCGAAATGCGCTTTGCTCCTCGAAGCGTGCGCCCCGCCGCAAGTGTCGAGATCATGCTCACCCCCCATCTCGAGGAGTTCGACGCCGAAGCCCTGTTTCGTCGAGACCTCACCTATGAAAAGCCGGTGTTCGCATGGTTGGCCGACAATGTGCCGGCGGCCTACGATCTCGTGATCGAGATCGGTGCCAATGTCGGAGTTTTTACAATCTTTCTCGATGCTCTCTACCGCGACACGAAGGAGGCGCCGCGCATCGTGGCCTTCGAACCTTCGCGAAGGGCGTTTGCGCGATTGCTCGAGAATCTGGCGGCGAACGACACGCGCTTCACGTCCGTCTTTCAAGCCGCGATTGGTCCGACATCAGGGCTACAAACCTTCTTCGAACCCGTGGGGCACCTGACCAATGGATCATTCCTGCGGGAATTCTCAGAGATCTTTTCCGATCGGATCGAGGAAAGCGTTGCAGTCACAGTGGCGGCGTCCGAGCTCGAAAGATGGCTGGCGCCGGCCCGTCGCGCCTTGATCAAGATCGACGTAGAAGGCTTCGAGCCTCGGCTCGTAATGGCGCTCAAGCCCCTGCTTGAGCGCTACAAGCCGGATCTGTTGATCGAAGTCGTCCCCTTTACCGTCGAGGAGTTGGAACAAAGTCCAGCCCTTGCGGGCTACGGTCGCTATCTCATCGGCGACTCAAGACTCGAACACGCGCCGGCCCTCTTCGCTTCGCACACCCATCGGGACTGGCTGCTGCGTTGGCCGGCGGCCTGAACACGGCCCCGGTCTCGGTGACGCGCTTGCGATTTTGACCGGCGGCGGAGAAAAGAGGAAGACATCTGTCCGCATCGCCAGCGGCTTGGGGAGATCAGGAGTGCAAAAAGTAGCCACGACTGGCAACGCCACGCTCATTGCCTATGACGGCAACCCGCTGCTGACAACGGATCCGTGGTTTGGCGACGAAGAGCCGGCCTATTTTGGTAGCTGGGTGCTGTCACACCGCATTCCGCGCCAGCTCAAGGATGACATTCTCGCCTGCGATTATGTGTGGTTCTCGCACGGCCATCCCGACCACCTCAATCCCACCAGTATCGAGCGCTTCAAAGGCAAGAAGATCTTGCTGGCTGATCACGTCGGCAGCCGAATATACAAAGATCTGACACCCGGTGGTTTCAACGTCACCATTCTGCCCGACCGGCAGTGGGTGACGCTGTCGGACAACGTGAAAATCCACTGCATCACGACGCGTATTCAGGACTCGATCCTTCTTGTCGATGTCGGCGGCCGCCTGTTCATCAATCTGAACGACGCAGGAACGCGCGACTGCTCCCGTTACATCCGCAGCATAGCCCGCCACTACAAACACGCCTACGTACTGGCGCTGTCGGGGTACGGCGACGCCGACATGATCAACATCTTCAAGGAAGATGGCACGTTCGTCGTTCCTCGCGCAGCCAAGCGGCCGTCGGTCGATGCCCAGCTCCGCAACCTTTGCAAGGCCACCGGCGCCCGGTCGGTCATTCCGTTCTCGTCCTTCCATCAATACCAGCGGGAGGATTCACTTTGGGCTCAAGCCTACACAACCCCAATCGATGTGTTTCGTTCGGGCCTGTCGGGCGGCATGGAATGCCTGCCCCCCTTTTCCACGGTAGACTGCATCACCGGCAACATCGAAACGCCACATCATGACACGGTGACCGTGACGCCGCGACCGGCGGCGGACTTTGGCGACAATTGGTCGGACCAGCTCGAGCCGGCCGACATTGCGGCGATCGAGAGCTACTTTGCGCGCAAGGAGCGGATACGAAAGCATTTCGGCTTCGTCACCTTCAAGGTGGGCGGCAAGGAGCACAGCCTCCGGATGGACGGGCGGCCCAATCGCGGCGTCACCTTCGAGGTACCCCGCACCAGCCTGATGAGCGCCGTCGACTACCGCATTTTCGACGATCTGCTGATCGGCAATTTCATGAAGACGACACTGCACGGGCTCGAGTCCCTCAACGAGCCGCCGGGCGAGTTCAACTACAATGTCGCGAAGTATGGCGACAATGGCCTGGCCGAAACCGACTCGGAAATCGCAAAATACCTGGCCGAGTATCGTCGGCGCGCCGGCATAGACCATTTGATAAGCGCGCTCGAGGACCAGTCTCGCAATTTCATCACCCGCTTCGCCAAGCAGGACACGCCGCTCTATCGAATGATGAAGCAACTCTACATGTCGATGCGATAGCGGCGGCAAACGAGAGAATTTGACCCCGCACCATCATGCTCAGGACGAAGCTCGACCTTTTCAGCGAAGGGAAGACAGTTCGCTTCGTGCTGCTCGCCATGTTCGTGGCAGCCGCTGCGTCGATCCTTCTCACCAAGCAGACCGGCGTCGACTATCTCTACTACTACCTCCCGGTTTCGGACTACCTGTTCAGCCGGGGCATGCCCACGACGGTCAGCCCTTCCGTCATCGACGCCCCGTTCGGCTATCCGCGGGCCGAGTATCTTCTGCTCGGGGCAACCGCGATTCTCGGCGACTACAGGATCTACGCCATCAAGTTGATCCAATGCCTGAAGGTCGCCGCGGTATTCTGGCTGAGCTTTCGGCTTGCCGTCGCGCGGTCGGATGGCAACGGCTTCCTGCTGCCGGCGGCGTTGATCGCACCATCAGCGACCGCCTTCTTCAGCGTTTACAGCACCGACATCAATTCGATCATCGGCTTGCTCGCCATAATCCTGATCCTCACGGGGAGAGAGAGGAGCGTGTTCCTGTGGTCGCTGGTGTCGTACGCAGCACTCAGCAAGTACACCTTCTGGCTGTTCCTCCCGCCGCTGTACCTGTTGCTCTGGCGCGCGCGAACGTTGCGCTGGATCTCGCTGCTGCCGCTGGTGCTGGTTCTCTGGCACCTCGCCTCGAATTTCCATTTCTTCGGCAATCCGGTGTTTCCGGTAGGCGCACGACCGAACCCGGCGCTGCCCGACGATCTGGCACGTCACTTGATGGCCTGGTCGAAGCCGAATTCGGAGTGGCTCTTGTACATCGCCGGCGGGTTCCTGGCCGGTGGCGGGCTGCTGGCCGTCCTGCCCGGGTTGCCGAGGTTCTGGTACGCCGTTTCCGGCTTGTATATCGCAGGATGGGCGCTCGCCATGCAGGCCGATTCGGCGAGCGATACGGGTCGCTTCCTTCTGCCGGTATCGATCGGTGCGGCGTGCTTGGCCTTGCCGCCACGCGTGCTCCCGCTGCGCCTCGTGTTGCTCTACGCGCCCTTGCTCGCGCTTTGCCTGATCGCCTTCGTCGACGTGCGACGCGACACGCCAGTGTACTATATCCTGCTGGCAGCCTTTGCCGTGGCGGCCATACTTGCGAGGGCGCCACAGCCTTGGCGCTTTGCCTCCTACGCCATCGTCCTCACGACCTTCCTGGTCTATTCGGCGGCACGCATCTATCTGAAGTTCGATGTCAGCGGAGACCTCGGCTACTCCGAATACCGATACCAGATCGAGCAGGTGGACTCGGCGGCGCACGACGGGCTCGTGATCACCGATTTCCCCCGCCTGCCGCACGCTCAAAGACTCAATCCGAACGTCATCCTGTGGGGATCCGATGTCTACGGGCCCAAGTGGAGCCGGGTGGCAGTCTCCGGGACTTTCGACTGCCGCGGGGACGCGGTGGCGCTGATCGGCAGCCCACGATTCCTGCGCAGCGCGCAACGGTTGAGATTCGAGAATTGCCGGTCGATTCGCACGATCCTGTTCCCATAGTCTCCAGTCGGTTTTGATGAGAACCTGGGCATGGAGATGCGAGCATCATTCACCGAGAGCTCTTTAGATGTCGAAATTTCCAGAAGAACGAGACAAGCCCAACCGGCCGCTCAACGAACTGGTCCGGCGCTCGTACATCTTGGCCTATACCGAAGACGTCGGGCCCCTGTTCGGCGCCCTTGCCGCGGAGCAGTTGAATCCCGAGATCCTGCGAGCCTCTTATTCGGAAGCGGAACTGACCCTTCCTCGGGCAATCAGGACTTTCCTGAATCATCGCGCCGCCTGGCAGCGCGCGAGTGAGCAGGAAGGCTACACGCTGATCTGCGAGTCCGACTATGTGCCTTGTCGTGGCGTTGGGTCGCTCCCAAGTTTCTGGCCGCTGTCCGATCCTATGGGTTGGGGCTATCTCTATGCTGGCAGCCCGCGTCTCCTCGCGCTGATCGGCGAAAGAAGGTACTTGCGCGCGCACTGTTCCCCGTTGGTTGGCTACGTGGTCAACGCCGCTATCGCTCGCATCCTATGCGACTTCTTCCAGAGCGAGATCGATCGCCACGGTACCAGCGTGTATTTCCCCTTCGACGCCCATCTGCAGTGGTTTGTCATGGGCGGTGGCGGCAATGCATTCATCCCCATGAAGAACTATGGCGAGCACGGGGGATTTCCCAATCCCGAGCATGCCGTCTTCGGCCTGCCGCGCGCCGGACAGCACAGGGCCGACAATCTCGCTACTCGCTTACATTTCTTGCCGCAGTACAGCCGTGGAAGCATCTTCCGCTATTTGCGCGTGCGGGCATACGCGCGGTTGCTCGGCGTCGGCCGCTTGTTGGCAAACAAATGGGTGTTGAACACCAATGCCTATCACCACGGCCTGCTCGACAAGGTAGAAATGTATACCGTCGGCGTGAAAAGGCTGTTGCCTTCAACGCGCCGGGATGTGGCAACGGGCCAGGTGATCTGAGGCGCCGTTACTCCCACCCATTTCTGTTGTGCAGGGGCGTCCCTCTCCGAACATACACGAAGTCGGCCTGCCGGAGTCGCCCATCACTCCCGCGCCCGCTCAGTGACGCGACGTCGAACAGGTCGAAGCCGCGCACATCGAGAAATCGCTCTAGATCAGCACGCGTCGGGAGACCTTCCCAGCGGAGAAACGTCACCTCGGTGACGATCATTTCGACGCGAGGCAACAGGTCCAAGGCTCCTTCGAGTGCCGGCAGTTCGTGACCCTGCAAGTCGAGCTTGACCAAAGTCCGGTCATCCTCCCGGCAATTTGACCGGAAAAGCTCGTCGAGCGTCGTTGCCTTGACCTGCACGGTCGCGTCTGCGAGTCGGTCGGCGGCCGGTATGTGCGCCCCAGTGTCCGGCGTCTGCCCGCAGATCATCGGCAGCACGCCCGGTCGATTGCTCAGAGCATACGGGTGCATCACGAAGTGACGATTCGAACACAGCTCTCTCAGCGGCTCATGGCACGACGGCTGGGGCTCGACCATGTGAATGACCGCGGACGGGAAGACTTTGTGTGCGGTTTGCGCGAACCATCCCGTGTGCGCGCCGCCGTCCACGATCACCCTGGGCTCAAATCCCAGTTGTTTCAGATGATGAAGGCAGTGTTCCATCGCGTCGAACCGGTTTTGTGCGGTTCGCGAGAGACGCAGCCCCATGACCGCAAGGAGCCTCTTTGCTCCGCGTTTGGCAAGGTTCACCAGCATGGGATCGCGATGCCCTCGCATTCAATGTCGTTCTGCTCGTCGTCCGCCCGAGCGGTCACTGTCGCCACGGTAATACCCAGCCCTTTCAAGAAAGACCGTCCATTATGAACTGCGACTGCCAGCGGCGCAGCATTGGAGCTAAGAAGCCCCACTTCGCCTGCTGAGACCGAGTGTCGTCGCCGCTTCGATGATCGCTTCCGCGGCACGCTGCGGTGAATAAACTTCGATCTTGTCTGCGAGCCGGCGCCGAACATGGGCCCGATCCAGCGACAGCACGTCTTTCATGGCAACCGCCAGGGCAGCGACGTCGCCGAACGGGAAGATTGCTCCTGTTGCGCCTGCATCGATGAGGTCAGGCCCGCAGCCGACTGCGTCCGACACGACAGCGGGAACGCCGCATGCCATGGCCTCGTTGACCACCAGTCCCCACGTCTCCTGGGCATTGGAAGGCAGCACCAGCAAGTCGGCTGCGGCATACACTGCCGGCAGTTCACTCTGGTTCACGAAGCCCATGAACTCGACACGAACGGACGCATTTGCCGCAATCTGCCGGAGTTCAGCCTCGAGCTCGCCGGAGCCCGCGAAAGCGACTTCAATCGGTTGTCCGGAGAGTTGTGACACGGCATGCAGCAGATCGGCAGGACGCTTGCGTGGGATCAGCTTGCCGACGAACAGGATGCGCCGGCGGCTGGGATCGCGCGATACGGCAGCGGCGGCGCTGGCGGCGGCGAAGGCCTCGTTGTCGATGCAGTGCGGCGAGAAGAACAAGCGGTCTGTCGGGGCGCCGTAATGCAGGAGATAGTCGCGATTCCTTTGGCCGACATAGAGGAACCCGTCGAAGCGACGCAACAGATGCGAGAACGCCAGCCATTTGGCCACTTGGATGAAGGTGTTGCGCTGGGTGCGGAGTTGCGAATCGCCACGGACCAGCACCGGCACGCCGTGCCGGCGGCAGGCGCGGACGGCCTGCCAGTAGCAGCGCAACGCCCAGCCCGGCACGACGAAGGCGTCGAACCTACCGCGAGCGATCTCCTCGGCGATGCCCGGCGTGTCGCAGCCGGAGAAGCGATCGGTCGACGGCTCGCGGGCGACATTGACGAGGAAGCGGCTGTCATAACCCGACAGCAGGTCGACGTCCCAATCGAAGGCCACGCCGAAACCAGCGCGCGCCTGCTGCTCGGCCGTCTGCCGATGGGCGAAGAACACGGTGAGATCGCATTGTTTCGCCAAGGCACGGAAGATCGGCGTGTAGTACTGGATCGGATGGCTGACCAGGAAGCCGATGCGCGCCATCGCTAGCCCCGCCCTGCCGCAGCGCGCTCGCAGGCGAGGTCGAGCGCCGTTGCCAGCGCCTGCGTCGACGCACGGGCCGAAAAGGCGTCGAAGGCTACTCGATCCACGGCATCGGCGTCATAGGTCTTGTCGTCGATGAACGACCGCAGGCCATCGGCCACCTCGCCCGCCGCCGGCAGCGCCCCTTCGGTGAGCGTCAGCACCCTGCCGGCATGCATCGAACGCACCATGTCCACCGCCGTGCTGTCCCGGTGCAGCATGGCGAAGACTGGACGGCGCGACAGCATGGCCTGGAACACCTTGGACGGCGTGTAGTGAGTCTCGGTCGAGCCCAGCACCAGCACTGCATCGCTCCGACTCAGGTGATTGAGGGCGTCGACATAACCAATACGCTGCGGGTGCTCGTCGACGATGTCGGCGACCCCCGCCCGTTCGGCGCGCGACTGCACCTGGTGCCCGGCCGGATCGTCGGGCGAACTGCCCGTTCCGACGAAGTGCACCTTGAGGCGAGCGGCGATGTCGGGCGCTCGTGCCTTGAGGGCGCCCAGTCCGGCCAGGAAGGCGTCGAGCACGACGATTCCCGCCGGCAGCAGGGCGCCGGCGTAGATCATGTGGAAACGGCCGTCGCCCGGCTGGAACAGGAAAGGCGGCCGGTCGAGATTCCGCACCAGGCCGTAGTCCTCCGGCGCGATGCCCATCGGCATGCAGGCGACGACGGCGTTCTTGGCGACCTCGGGATTGCGCTCGAGCATGCCCGCGACATACCCCGGCGCCATGCCGGTGATCAGGCTCGCCCCCTGCACCGCCCATGGCTCGAGGATCGATGCCAACCGATACGAGCCCCAGGCTCGACTGAACGGCACGTCGATGCCGGGCCAGCGGTTGATCCACGGGTCCTGGTAGTCGATGCCGAACGGCAGCCCGTAGCGGCGATGGATCAGCCGCCCGACGGGCGCCAGGAAGTTCGACGGGATGGTGATCAGGACGAAGTCGATCTCGCGCCGCGCCGCCAGTTCCGCCAGCACGCGGTAGCACCCCCGGAAGGCGCGCACGCCGATGTCGCCGACCAACCTGACGGGCCGCGTCGACATCGTCGGCGCATGGATGACCCTGAGCCCGGGCGCTACCAGGCGCTCGAGATCGGCATCCGGCCGCTCTTCGTAGAGCGCCGGGTCTCCCGTGACGACGATGGGCTCCCAGCCGAATTCCGGCAGATGGCGCGACCACAACCGCGCCCGCTGCGCGCCGACCAGGTTGCTGGGCGCGAAGTGACCGCTCACCAGGGCGAGCCGCTTCATCGTCGCGACTTCAACGCCGAACGCGCACTCTCATAAAGCTCGACGTAGTGCGCGACCACGACGTCGGGCGCATACTCCTGCTCGGCGCGGCGCCGGCAACCGGCACGATCGATGGTGTCGAGCTTGGCCACCGCCTCGCAGCCCTCCTCGATCGACTTGATGAGGAACCCGTCGACACCCTGGCGCACGATCTCGGGCAGCGAGCCGCGTGGACAGGAGATGACCGGCGTGCCGCAGCCCAGCGCCTCGGCGAACACGATGCCGAACGGCTCGTTCCACTGGATGGGGACGACCATGGCGCGCGCCTCGCCCAGCACCTTGTTCTTCTGCACGTCGTCGACCGGCCCGACATACTCGATGCCGTCGCGGCCGATCCACGGCTCGATCTCGGTCCGCCAGTACTCGCCCTCGGGGCCCGTGTCGGAGTGATTGCCGGCGATCACCAGCCGGTGGCCAGTACGGCGTGCGATCTCGATCGCCCAGTGGGCGCCCTTGATACTCTCGACTCGACTCAGGAAACAGAGCGGCGCGTCTGCCGCGACCGTCGGCCTGAAGGTGAGCGAATCGATCTCGAAGAAGTTGGGGATGCCGCGCCAGTCCCCACCGAAGCGCCGCCCGCAGGCGGCGATATAGTCGCTGCACCCCGTGAAGCGCAGCACCTCGGGCGCCGCGAGCTTCACCGCCATGTCGATCGTGCGCCTGGTCGGATCGCGCTGGAACGACATGACGATCGGGATCGCACCGCGCAGCAGCGGGGTCAGGTAGGCAATCCGCGAAAAGCTGTGAATGACGTCGGGCTTGAAGGCGCGCACGGCCCGCCACAGGGCGACGCCATTGCGCAGTGTGTCGGTGCGCGACAGCGAACTCTCGCCCGGCCAGGCATGGAAGGCATCAGCCGGACATTGCGAGCCGGGCTTGGCGACCAGGCAGACCTTGTGCCCGCCCGCGCGCAGGCGGCGCACCAGGCCGTCGACGATGCGCTCGATACCGCCATAGAGACGAGGCGGCACTTCGATCTCCGGATCGGCGGTGATCAGGATGCGCATCAGCGGCATATGCTCCGGTGCAAGTGTGGACTAGGCCAGCCGCCGGTCCCCTGTTTCAGGGTCGTCATGCTGCTACCCTCCTGTTCGCAAAGGCCCGCTCGACGGAGCTCAGCAAAACCTTCTTCTCGACGTCCCAGTTGTAGCGCTCGCGTCCCAATCGCCACGCCATCTCTCGTGCTGCCGACCGTTCGTCGGGCGCCGCGAGCCGATCAAGCACCGCCGCGATGCCGGCAGGATCTGCCAAGGAGACAACGCGCGCTGCCGCCCCCAGTTCAGGGGCCAGGGCATCTTGCGCCGGCGTGTTGCTCAACAACACCGGCACGCCGGCCAACAGGTAGGTGAAGATCTTGTTGGTAAGGCAGACCCGGCGATTCTCGCTGACGTCGGTTTCCAACGACAGGCCGACATCGTAGTCCGCCGCCAGCCGTACCATCTCCTGCGGCGCTGCCATCGGCAATAGGCGGACGCTGTCCGCGACGCCGAGCTCGCGCGCCAGCTCCATCAGGCTGTCGCCATGCCCCCACCGATTGCTGCCGCGGATGTCGAGGGTGACGCGCATCGTCGTCCGTGCCATTGCCCGGATGAAGGCCTGCAGGCCGCGATCCAGGCCGACCGTCTGCGAAAACCAGTAGGCCCTGAACACGCCCTGCCCTGTGCATACCGGCTCTGCCGGCGCCATCGCGAGAGGAAAGACGTTGAGCACTGCGGTCGGCTCGACCCCGTAGCGGGCGCGATACGCCTTGCCGATCAGCGGCGCCGCTGCCGTCACATGGCGGCAGCCCGGCAGCAGGACGCGTTCGATGGTCTGCACCAGACCTATCTGAAGCGCCGTGCCCTCGCCCGTGTGCAGATCCTCCGCATCGAAGCCCAGCATCGCACCGCGACGCCGGGCAGCCTGACCCGCGGCAGCCAGGCCAGCGACGTAGTGCCCGACATAGAGGTCGGCCGGCACGCCTCTCGCTGCCCGCGCCAACGCGGCGACCGGGCCGCCGTAGGCCCGGGCGGCCAATGCCACGGGGATGTGCGTTCCGGCCAGCTTCGCGACGGCGCCCGCCAACAGACCGATCGGTCGCTCGCTGGCCGACCGCGGCACACGCACGACTTTCCATCCCACTGAAGCGGCGATCTCGTCGTCGAAGCCGCGTAGCGCTTCCGTATAGTCACAGGCGATGGCGGTGACGGCGTAACCCGCCTCGTGCAGAGCGTCGGCTTCCTTCAGCACGCGTGGATTGGACGCGAGGTTGCCCGGGCTCACGATGCAGATGGCGCCGCGCGCGGGACTGCGCGTCGTCATGCCCTTTCCCTCATACGAGGCGGCCGGCCCAGAAGACGAGCGAGGAGCAACCGGACGGTCTCGGCAAAGTGCGGTCGCCGATAGGGCTCGATCGCCGACGGGTCGGCCCGTCCCTGCCCAAGCATGCGGGCGACAGCCTCGGTCAGGCCAGCCTGGTCGGTGGGATCGACGATCGTGCCCACGCTACCGATGGGAATGGCGTCCGCGCTGCCGCCCCCTGCGCCGCCGATCACACGCAGGCCGCAGGCCGCGGCTTCGAGATAGACGATGCCGAAGCCTTCCTCTGAGCTCGGCATCACGAACAGATCGGCCAGGCGATAGAGATCGGGCAGGTCCTCATCGGGTACGTAGCCCAGGAAACGCACAGCCGACGCATCGCCCGTCTGCTCACGGGCGCGCGCCTCCAGCCGGGCGCGATCGTCGCCCTCGCCGGCGATGGCGTAGACCAGGCCGGGCAAACGTGCGCGCAGCCCCGGCAAGGCCGCGAAGACGAGCTCGTGGCCCTTGTAGCGCTCGCCGGCCGACAGGCGGCCGACGGCAAGCAGGATCGGGCCGGGTCCGAGCTTCAGGCGCTCACGCAGCACGGGCGAGGCCGGGCCGGGCACAAAACGCTCGTCGACGGTGTTGGGCAGCACCCGCACCCGTTCAGGCGCGAGATCGACCCAGTCCAGCAGATGTTTGCGGGTGCCACGGCTGACCGCGGTCACCTGGTCTGCTGCCTCGATGGCCCGGCGCACGACGGTCCGGCGGTCACGCCAGACTTCGGTGCCGTGCGTCTGCAGCCAGTAGTGGGCACCAAGCAGGCGCGCCAGCAAGGCCGCCAACGGCCCCATGTAAACATGCCCGCAGAAGACGACGTCCACGGGCCGAAAGCGCCAGGCGGCCCACAGCGCCGCGAGCGAAAATGCGAGCCGCCCGAACCTGGCGGGCTGTTGGCGCACGCCGGCGGGAAGCACCTCGCCGCTCGCCGCACCGAGACGCGGCAGCACGAGGATTTCCGCGCCCGTCGCGGCCAATGCGGCGAAGAGGTCGCGGTTGTAGCAGGCGATACCGCCGCGCCCGCCGTAGGCATCGCCGACCAAAGCCAGAATCCGGACCATCATCGTCGCGTCACGCCACCTCGGGACTCGTCCAGCCGCTGTGCCAGACGCGCCGTACCCATCCGCGCGAGGCGGCGGAGAAATCGACCGTCGCGCGAGCCGGCTCGCCGGCCGCATCGCGCAGCCATCGGCCGATCGGCATCACGAAGCCTGTCTTGCGCCTGTTGCGGACGGCGTCCGGCAATGGCGGCTGCGGCACCTCGGCCACGGCGTCCTTGGCGTTGAGGCGAGCCAGCACCTCGCCCGGCGGCAGGGCGGCGAGGAAGAAAGGATCGACGTACGGCACGCGGATCTCGACGCCGTGGGACATGCCTGCCCAGTCGGCGTCGCGCAGCAGTTGGGTGCGCATGTAGAGGGCGGTCTCCATGGCGGCGACCCGGTCGAAATCGCCGAGCCCTCGCCCCGCCTGCAATGACGACGCGATGTAGCTGAGCGGCGCCAGGCGGCGCAGGCCATCCGCCACCAGCGCGGGGTCGAGCAGCTCGTCGAGCTCCCATGGCATGTAGACGCTGCGGCGCAGCAGATAGGCGCCGGCCCAGTTCCCGCCGTATTGCAGCAGTCCGGCCGCCTTGGGACTTAGGCCTAATCCCGCACCGATCGCCGCCGACAAACCCCGCCTGGCGAGCGCACCGACGCCGGGCAACCATGACAGTGGCCCGAGCCAGCGCACGCTTCGCGGCACGTCGGCAAACGACGGATAGCCGCCGAAGCATTCATCGGCACCGAGGCCGCTCAGCGCGACCTTGATGCCCGCCTCGCGGGCAGCCTTGGAGACGAACCACGTGTTGAAGCCATCGATGGTCGGCAGGTCCATGGCATCGAGGAGCGCCGGCAGATCCGCCTCGAACTCGGCGCGATCGACGGTACGAACGATGTGGTGGGCGCCATAGCGGCTGGCGACCTCGGCCGCGAGCGGCGCTTCATCGACAGGCAGGCCCTTGAACTCGGCGAAGGCAAGAGTGACCGCCGAGACCGAGCGCGCCCCCAATCCCGCCATGGCGCCGAGCAGCGCGCCCGAATCGAGGCCGGCCGACAGGAACACGGCAACCGGCACGTCGGCCACCAGATGGTGGCGCACTGAATCGCGCACCGCATCGACGAGGCGACGTCGCGCATCGGCCGCGTCCGTGCTCGGCTTCAGCGCGCGTTCAGCCAGAGCGCCGGCGACGTCGTAGTAGCGTCGCGGCGCACCTGGGCCGGTCGCGTCGACGGTCAGGGTCGTGCCGGCCGGCAGGCAATGGACGTCGCGCCACACCGTGAACGGCTCGGGCACGCTGCCGAAGAGATGGAAACCCACGATGCCCGCCGAATCGGGATCGCGGGCAACGGCGCCACCGGCCAGCAGGGCCTTGGCCTGGGAAGCGAACCGTACGGTCCAGCCGTCGTCGCTCCAATAAAGCGGCTTGATGCCCAGAGGATCGCGCGCCAGCAGCAGCGTGCGCTTCCTTTCATCCCACAGGCCGAAGGCAAACATGCCGCGCAGCTTGCGCACCATGTCGGCGCCGCAATCGATATAGAGCTGCAGCAACACCTCGGTGTCCGAGTCGCTGCGGAAGGTATGACCACGCGCCACCAGCTCTTCGCGCAGTTCGCGGTAGTTGTAGATCTCGCCGTTGAACGTGATGGTGTACTGACCGCACGCGCTGTGCATGGGCTGCGCGCCGGCCGCGCTGAGGTCGATGATGGCCAGCCGCTGATGGCCAAAACCGGTCCGGCCGTCGGCGGCGAGCCAGAGCCCTCGGCCGTCGGGACCGCGCGCCAACATGCGGTCGTTGATGCGTGCCAGCTCAGCGCGATCGATCGAGGGCGCGACGGCAAGGTAGGCATGGATGCCGGCTATTCCACACATGGCTCGGATCGCAAGAAGGCGGCGACGGTCAGCGTGCACCGGTGCCGCGGAACACCACGGCAAAGGTACGCAGCACGATCACAAGATCAAGCCACAGTGAGCAGTGCTTCAGGTAGTACAGGTCGTACTCGAGCTTGGATCGCATCTCGTCGGACTCATGGGCATAGCCCTGGTTGATCTGCGCCCAGCCGGTGACGCCCGGCCGCACGATGCCGCGCAGCGCGAAGTGCTCGATGTCGCGCACATAGCTCTTCTCGAGCGATTCCGCCTCCGGCCGTGGTCCGACCCAGCTCATGTCGCCATGCAGGACGTTGAAGAGCTGCGGCAGCTCGTCGAGCCGGCACTTGCGCAGGAAGGCGCCGATGCGCGTGATGCGCGGATCGGCGGCGGCGGTGAAGCTCGGGCCACCGGCACCGTGGAACATGGTGCGGAACTTGACCATGCGGAACGCCTGTCCGCGCCGGCCGATGCGCGTCTGCATGAAAAAGACCGGACCGGGGCTGTCTAAGCGGACGATCAGCGCCACGCCGACCAGCACCGGCAGGAGGATCGGCAACATGAGCACGGTGAGGCCAAGCTCGACGGCGCGGCGCACGACGAGATACTGACGAGACGGCAGCAGGGCGCCGAACTCGTTGGGCGTGAGCCCGCCGAGAGGCGTACGGCCAGTCATGGTCTCGACGATGTAGCGCCGGTCCAGCACCGGCACGCCGGCGATCGCAGCATCGGCCAAAGCGGCGAGCCGGCCCTCGCCCAGGTCTGCGCCGAGATCGGCGACGATGGCATCCACCCTGATGTCCTGCCGTTGCACGTCGTCGAAGTCGAGCCATCGGCACGTCGAGAGCATAGGCATGTCGGCAATGGACGAATGGGGGATCACGGCGTAGTTGCGGACCAGGTAGCGCGACCGCAGCTGCGCCACACTCGCCATCCAGATGACCGTCAAAAGGCCCGAGCCGAAGAACTGCACGCGTGAATAGTCGATGCGCAGCAACAGCAGAATAGCGGCGATCAAGGCGTAGGTCAGGATGGCGACTGGCGCGACATAGCCGAGGTTGCCCTGGAGGATAGCGCGCGGAAAGGCGTCGATTCTTCGACCACAATACCACACCACCGAATAGCCGACAGCGGTGGCGATGATGGTGAACTCAGCGCCGCCCCACGCACCGATGAACGGCTCACCCGTAGCGTAGATTGGAATCGGCAGCACCACGCAGAACAGGAAGCCGACAGCCGCATCGATCCACGTCTCGATGAAGCGCTGCGGTGCCGACCGCATCGTCCGCGAGCCATTTCCCCGATGCCCCGTCAAGGCATTTGGCTCCATCGGAATCGCTCTGCGCAAGCCTACGCCCTCCCCCATTCCCTAAGGCGGCGAGCCGGATTGGCCACTCGCGGCACACCATACAACCAGCGGCCCCCACTGCACACTGTTTGCATCTTGGATGAGTATAGTTGAACTACTCCCAAGGCGTAAAGCCGTGAGACCTGCGTTCCCTGCGACCGAACGCCTGAGTCCAGCCCATGCCGAGGACGGCGCTGACGATGAAGCCGATTGCCGGCATTTGCAGACTGAAATCGACCATGGAATGCAGGATCGGAACCAGCGCAACGGCGAAGGCGGCGCCGGGCAGGTAGCGGTGCGCTCGTCGCCGCGTCAGGGCGCCAAAGAGAGCTACGCCGCACGGGATCAGGACGATGGCATAGCCGAACAGGGCCATCGGCAGCCCTACCTCGACCATCGTCTCCAGCGGCGTGGAGTGAGCGAGATTGTTTGCCTGCGGCAGGCTCGCGGGCTGCAAGACAGCATAAATGTCGGCGAAACTGCCGAGGCCCCATCCCAACCAGGGCGACATTTCGATCGCTTGGACGGCGGCCAGCCAGATGCGGACGCGGTCCCAATCATCGGACGCGCGGGCCATCTTGCCGACGATGGTGTTGCCCGCGATCACAAGGACGAGCAGGCCAACGACAATGGCACCCCCGACGAACAGGCGCGCCAAGCCCGGCCGCGAATGCCAGCGGCCGCGCAGCATCAGCAGCGACAGCACGCCGGCGCTTGCCAGGGTCGCGGCAAGGCTCGCGCGCGAGGCGGAGAACAGGAGCCCCCCCAGCAACAGCAGACATACCGCCAGCATCGTCACCCGAAATCCGGTGAAGGAGGCGACGAAGCTTTCTTCGTCATCCTCATCATAACCATAGGGCACGTCTCCATGGCGTCGGCGACTGGCGAAGACCAGCGCCATCGCAGCCATCAAGGCCATGCCGCAATAGCAACCAAAAGAATTGCTGCTGACGAACGTTCCCGACATTACGCAGCGGTCGGTCGATGCATAGGCGCTGACCTTCTTCAGATAGCTGCCGACGTAGCAGGAATGCGTCTGGAGCTGCATGAGAAAGCCGTAGACGACCACCAGCACGGCGCCGGCGACGAACATCAGCAGCAACAGCCGCGCGCGCCGACGATCACGGCAAAGAGCGCGCGCCATCAGGAAAATGGCGCCGCAGGTCAGGCATTTCAGCAGCGTGTCCCGCGAAGCGTCGATCGCCAGATCCGGTACCGGCGCATGCGCGCCGCCAAGCAGGCGCGCCGCCGTTTCGTAGAACCAGGCGCTGCCCGACAAGGGCGCCCAAACCGCCATCTGGAACAGGCCGAACAGGACGAACAGCAGAAAGCAGACGGTTAGAGCAATCAACGGTAGGCGTTCGCGCTCCACCACCTCGAAGCCGCTGCGTGATCCAAGGCCAGCCGCGGCGGCCACCGAGAACAGACCGATGATCACGGCGATCGGGGCCCAGGCCCAGTCGCGATTAGCGCCCATCGGCACCGCGGCCAGCACCACGACAGCAAAAAAAGCGACGGTCAACAACCCGCTGGCCGAGTTCCGGGCCATTGCAAGCAAACGGACCGCGGGCGAGGCAGCGGCGCTGCCGAAGACTACCTCTTCTTCAGGAGCGCGAGCCATCGCGTCAGTTCCTCTTGGGCCCCAGGCTCGTCACGCAGGAAGTAGCGCACAAAAAGCTCGTCGAGCGGCGAGTTGATGACGTCGGCAACCCAGCGCCGGTCGCTGCTGGCACGCCAAGTCGTTGAGACATAGGCGCCGATTCGATCACGCTCCTGAGGCGTGAAGAACTGCTGGTTGTCGAGGATGAGCCGCAGGCGGCTCGGCCAAAGATCCTCCAACATCGGCGCCGTGTCGATCGACATCATCAGCGCCGCGACCACCTTGGCCGATGGTCCGTTGATTGCCTGCCGGACTGCAGCGAGTTGTGCCCATGCGACACCCCGAGCCGGCGCGTTGGCCAGCCCGAATTCGAGATCGGCCTCGGCCTGCTTCAGCCATGTCATGCGTTGCTGCTCGCTCGTCCCGAGGTTTGGGCTCAGCGCTGCCACCAGGAGCATCTCGGCGCGCCCCAGCCGGCGGCCGGCCACCGGATCGGCAGCAACCGCCAGGTCCAATGCCGCCACAGCAGCCACTGCCGTGCCGAGAGGCACCTTTCCGCCGGTACGAAACTCGAAAAGCGCCGCGTCCGCCTTCTGGCCCAGCAAGGCGCCGTTGGCGACCGGCCAAGCGATGACGGCGAGAACCGCCCCGCCAACGCCGAGAAGCCCGCGCAGCATCCAGGTCGTTACATTCGAAGCGATCGTTCTATTCCCCTGAAGAACATTTGTTGGGCGTTCCGAATACACCCAAATTTATCGCATCTTACATGTAATTATCGAAGAATGCTCGCCAAGCTTGGCACGTAGTCAGGTGCCTTTGGGCGCCGCAGCAGTAGCTGGCTGAGGCTGAGGCTCAGCTGTTGCGACTGCCGCTGAATGAGCACCGTCAGGTGCGTGCACCTTGACCTCGACCATCGCCTTCACGGCAACGTCGGGCGGACCGGCGAACGTGCCCTTGATGGGCATGGCTTGGTCGGGGTCTCGACCGACAGCCACTCGGATCAGCCGCTCAGTGCCGATGATGCCGTTGGTCGGGTCGAATTCCACCCACCCGGCGCCGGGCAGGTAGACCTCCATCCATGCGTGCGGATACGCCGAACTAGCGCTGCCGTCTGCGGCATCGAGCGCGGGATCGTACAGATAGCCGGTGACGAACCGCGCGGCGAGGCCGAGAGCGCGCGCGCCCTCCATCATCAGCAGCGCGTAGTCGCGGCACGTCCCGCCTCCGGTCTCCAGGGTGACAGCGGGCGGTTGCGTGCCGGGCTCGAAGCGCATGGCATAGGTCAAGCCGTCTTGGATGCCCTTGCACATGCGCGTCAGCGTGGCGAACGTCTCGGCCCCACCCTCGCCCTCGAGGAATTGCCGGGTCCAGGTGCTGACCATGGCATCAGGATCGGGGTAATGCCGCTCGACGTAACGCGCCAGGTCAGGCGCCTCCTCGGCGAGATAGCTGAACGGCAGCGTGCGCGCATACCCCTCGATCGGCGGCAATTCGAGCGGCAGTGCGAAATGTTCCAGCCGGATCGTGCTGGTCAGCTCCAGCAATTCTGTCGTTCCCTCGAAGGAGGCGATGGCGATCGAATTGCCAAACGGGTCGTGGATCCAACGCACAGCCGCCGGCGGCTCGATTGCCAATCCGGTATGCAGCAGGCGAAGGTCGTGACTGTCGCGTGGACGAAACATCAGGCGATGGTCGCCCAGTGTCACCGGCGCCGAATACTCATACCGCGTATGATGAACGATCTCGAGCGTTCGCATGGGTCTTCATAATGCCCCACGCTCCTTGGCGTTGCACGAGGCCGCTTCATGCGGCGAACGCTCACGTCGTTGGCGTCCTGACCGCAAACTCCTCAAGCCCGCTGCGACCCCGCGGCGTCAGGGTGTAGACGCCGCGCTCGACGCGCTCGAACCAGCCGTAGTGGTCATGCTGCAGGATCTTGGCAACGTTGGGCACGTCGGCCGCCAACCGCATGGCCTTGGGCGCCATCGGTCCATTGCTGGCGAGCAGGGCCGCGCAGCGCAGCGCCTCCTGGCGATAGGCCGTCATCAACGGTGCTCGCATGGCGCTGCCGCCGAGATTGGGGTCGCCGACGCGGCGGCGATGCTCGCCGAGCAGCCGGCCGGCCTTGCGCTTGTTGGCACGCGGCTTGTAGGGCATGGGGTCGAGCACGACGTCGGCCCGCTCGTGCGCCACCACCAGCAGGCCAAGTCCCAGCCGGCGGCAGAGCTTCTTCACGTTCTTGATCTGCTTGGGCCATTGGCCGACCGCGAGATAGACGCGGTCGCTGAGCGCCAGGCGGTCGACGCCCTGCAGGACCAGCCCCAGGCCGAAGACGCGCTTCAGCTCGACGATGACCGGCGACTCCTCGCCGCGCACGGCGACAACGTCGCAGCCGCGCACTTCGCCTTTAACGACGTATCCTTGTCCCTCGAGCAGCGCCTTCACCGGCGCGTAGAGATCGCTCTCCAGCGGCATGCCCGGCCGACAATATCATGTCCGCCTGTGGGTCGCTTTCCGCGCGCTTGTCGGCGAAGGTCGCGATCATCACCTCGAGCAGCTGCTCGTCGATCACCGGCTTGTCGAGGCGTGGCGCCGAGCGGAAGGCCATCGGAACGATGCTGCGGTCCTCGTATCCGGTAACGAAGACGAACGGCACGCCGCGCGCACTGAGCACCTCGGCAATGGGAAAGCTCATCTCGCCATGGAGGTTGATGTCGAGGATCGCTCCGTCGACCACCTCCTCCCGCGCCAGTATGACGCCGCGATCGAGTCGGCCGGCCGGGCCGACGACCTCGCAGCCGCTATCTTCCAGCAGAAGCCTGGTGACTTCGGCCAGCAGGAGGTTGTCCTCGACGACCAGGATCCTGAGGCCTTCCAGGAGACGCGGTGCCAGCATGATCGCACTGCTCCCTTCTCGTTCGAATCCGACCGTCGGAACTGCCGTCCGCAACGGCTCGACCTGCAGTCTGGAACGGCGCGGCCCCAGTAGGTATGACAAAGCTATGACCGATCTGCTGGATCAGGGCGCGGCGGCCATCGCATCGGCCGTCCGCGCTGGCAAAACGAGCGCCCGTGGCGTGGCCGAAGCCGCCATCGCGCGCGTCGAGGCCAAGAACCGGGCGATCACCGCCATCGTCGACTTCGATCCCGCCGAGGCGCGCGCCGCGGCCGATGCCGTCGACGCCCGCCGCAAGCAGGGCTTCGACGGGCCAATCCTGGGCGTGCCCTACACCGTCAAGGACACGACCTGGGTGCAGGGCCGGCGCGTGACCAACGGTTCCCTGCTCTGGAAGGACTTTCGGCCACCGCGCGATGCCGTCGCGGTCGAGCGCCTGAAGGCCGCGGGCGGTGTCTTCCTCGGTATGACCAACACGCCGGAGATGGCCGCCAAGGGCCACACGGAGAACAAGGTCTACGGACCCTCGCGCCATCCGATGAATCCGGCGCTGACGCCCGGCGGCTCGTCGGGCGGCGCGGCGGCAGCGCTCGCTGCAGGCTTCACGCCGATCGCGCTCGGCACCGACGGCGGCGGCTCGGGCCGCCGGCCGGCGTCGCATTGCGGTGTCGTCGGCCTGAAGACCTCGGCCGGCGCGATCCCCTCGCCTTTCGGCTTCGGCGGCGCCTATGGCCCGCTCTACGGCGTGACGGCGCCGATGGGACGCTCGGTTGCCGATGCCAAGGTCGCGTTCGAAGTCATGGCGGGCCCCGACCGGCGCGATCCTCATTCGGTAGCGCTGCTCGACGTGCCGCCGCCCTCCAACCCGCGTGTCGCGGTGAGCCCGCGGCTCGGCCTCGACGTCGCGGTCGATTCCGATGTGATGGCGGCCTTCGACTCGGCCGTTGCCCGCCTGCGCGCCGCCGGCTGGCGCATCGAGGATGCGGACGTGACGTGGCCCGAGGAGACGAGCGAGACGGCGTTCTCCGCGGTCAACCAGGCAGCGTCGGCCCTGCTCTACGGCGAGCATCATGCCAAGGACAAGAACCTGTTCGGCGACAACGTCGCGGGACTGATCGAGCGTGGACGCAGCGTGCCCGGCACCGACGTCGTGGCGGCGTTCCGCTTCGCCGACGCCTGCGCCCGTGCGGTCGCGCATTTCTTCACCGAATACGACTATCTGCTGACGCCGACGACGGCCTGCGTCTCCTGGCCGGTCGAGCAGGTCTATCCCAAGGTGATCGAGAACCGTGAGGTCGGCCCGCGTGGCCATGCCGCCTTCACGCCGCTGTTCAACCTTGCCCTGGTGCCGGGCATCTCCGTGCCGTGCGGCAGCGGCCGCGACGGGCTGCCGGTCGGGCTGCAGATCGTGGCCCCTCGCCTGCACGACCGCCCCTTGCTGGCGATGGCGCAGCGCGCCGAGGCAGCGCTGGCATGAAGATCACCGCCGTCGAAACCGTCCGTTTGGCAGAATTCCCCAACCTGGTCTGGGTCCGGCTCAGGACCGACGAGGGCCTGGTCGGCCTCGGTGAGACCTTCATGGGCGCGGCCGCCGTCGAGGCCTACATCCACGAGAGCGCGGCGCCCAAGCTGATCGGCCGCGATCCCATCCAGATCGAGGCGATCAACCGCAGCCTGACCAACTATCTCGGCTGGCGCGGCACCGGCGTGGAGACGCGCGGCAACTCGGCGATCGACATCGCCCTGTGGGACCTGTTCGGCAAGGCGATCGGCCGACCGGTGTGCGAGGCGCTGGGCGGCAAGAGCCGCGATCGCATCCGCGTCTACAACACCTGCGCCGGCTACAAATACATCCGCGACGAGCGCAGCCAGGCCGTCGCCAACTGGGGCGTCGGCAACAAGCAGGGTCCCTACGAGGATCTCGAAGCCTTCCTGCACTGCGCCGACGAACTCGCGCTGTCGCTGCTCGAGCAGGGCATCACCGGCATGAAGATCTGGCCCTTCGACATCGCCGCCGAGCGCACCGCCGGCTGGGACATCTCGCCGGCCGAGCTCGATGCGGCGCTCGAGCCCTTCGCCAAGATCCGCAAGGCCGTCGGCAACCGCATGGACATAATGGTCGAGTTCCATTCGCTGTGGAGCCTGCCCATGGCGCAGCGGCTCGCCCGCGCGCTCGAGCCGTTCGGCACCTACTGGCATGAGGACCCGCTGCGCCTGGACAACCTCGCCGACCTGAAGGCCTATGCCGAGCATTCGAAAGCCTGGGTGTGCGCGTCGGAGACGCTGGCCTACACCCATTCCTTCCGCGAGTACCTCGAGACCGGCGTCGCCGGGGTCGCCATGCTCGACCTGTCGTGGTGCGGCGGCCTGTCGGAGGCGCGCAAGATCGCCGCGCTGGCCGAAGCGTGGCACGTGCCCGTGGCACCGCACGATTGCACCGGCCCGGTGGTCTATGCCGCCTCCTGTCATTTCTCCCTGCATGCGCGCAACGCGCTGATCCAGGAGAGCGTGCGCGCCTTCTATAGCGGCTGGTACACCGAGCTGGTCACCGAGCTGCCGCCGACCACCAAGGGCGAGGTCACGGTGAACATGAAGCCGGGGCTCGGGCTGGACCTGTTGCCCGGCCTCGACCAGCGCAAGGACGCGTCGGTGCGCGTCACGCGGGCGTAGCCGATGATCCAATGGACAGAGGTTGTCATCGCCGCCACGGCGGCGATCGTGGTCGCCATCGCCATCCGCATCTGGCGCGCGCGACAGGCCGCGCGCGAGCGCGGGCCGACGCATATCCACGGGGCGCTGATGAAGCGCGCGGAGGCGCTGGCCGACAAAAGCCCGTTCCTGCGCAAGGTCAGCGCCGAGTTCAAGGCCAACGGCCATATCTCCAACCGCCAGGCCGAAGCGGTGAAGAAGGCGATCGCCCGCATTGAGGCGCGGTAACGGGATCGCGGCGGCCAAGCGATGTCCGGTGAAAGCGGACGGCGACGACAATGCGTCTCCCTTGACACGGCGTAGTGCCCGGGAGGTTTCCGGGGTTTGCGGCGTTTCCGGCGAGGGTTGTAACTATGGCCCGGAAGCCGACCCCCTCGCCATGGGGCTCGAGCGGACAGTCCGGGCCGGCCGCGGCCGGACGCGATGTTGTATCGGATAGACGATGCAAAGAGCAGAGCCGCCGGAAAGCGTGCACCCGGCAAAATAACTCAGGTATGCCATAAAGTCAACTGCGGTTCTGTTATTGCGCCCCATAGCGGGCTAAAAGGCGCAAAAACTTGCCAGCAGTGCTGGCAACTCCATGAGCTTATCCCAATGGCAGGCGCCCCAGCGTTTGCACTAGTGTCTGCTCGTGCTCCGCCACGTTCCCTGTTTCGCTGCGCTCCTTGTCCTGGTGCTGCCCAACGCGCTCAGCGCTCAGCAATTCGGCGGTGCGCCCCGCGTCGAGGTCAGCTCGGTCTGTCCCTACACGCTCGTCGGCAAGCTGCTCGGCATCGAGGTGAGCGCGCCGGCCCGCATCGGCGACCGGCAGTTCTATCCCTACCTGCTCCACTACGTGAAACAGAACCCGTGTGAAGCGCTGCGATGAGCAAACCGTTGTCCCTCTCTGCGGCACGCGCGCGGCGCATCGCCTTGGCCGCGCAAGGTTTCGGCGCCGAGCGCCCGGACGGCGAGCTCAATGCCGGCCACGTCAAGCGCGCCGTCGATCGGCTGGGCCTGCTCCAGATCGATTCGGTGAATGTGCTGACCAGGGCGCACTACCTGCCGCTGTTCTCGCGGCTCGGCAACTACCCCGCCGACCATCTCGATCGCATCGCCTGGGGCCGCAAGAGCCAGCGCGGGCTGTTCGAGTTCTGGGCGCACGAGGCCTCGCTGCTGCCGTTGTCGATGCATCCGCTGTTCCGCTGGCGCATGCAGCGCCACCGCGAGAATGCCGGCGATGGCAAGGGCAAGCTGCACGCCTTCCGCAAGGAGAAAGCAAAGTACATCGACGCGGTGCTGCGCGAGATCGCCGACCGCGGCCCGCTCGCGGCGTCAGAGCTGTCCAACGCCGGCGAACGGCGCGGCGCCTGGTGGGGTTGGAACGACGGCAAGCTTGCCGTCGAATGGTTGTTCTTCGCCGGCCTCGTCACGACGGCGACGCGACGCGGTACCTTCGAGCGGGTCTACGACCTTACCGAGCGCGTGTTGCCGGCCGCTGTCGTGGCCTTGCCGACGCCGTCAGCCGAGGAGGCGCAGCATGAGTTGCTGCGGCGCTCCGCGATGGCGCTGGGCGTCGCCACCGAATTCGACCTGCGCGACTATTTTCGCCTTGGCGTTGCCGACACCAAGGCCCGGCTCGCCGAGCTGGTCGAGGCGGGCGACCTGCTGCCGGTCGAGGTCGAGGGCTGGGATCGGCCGGCTTGGCTGCATCCCGCCGCCCGCCAGCCGCGCAAGATCGAGGCGCGCGCCCTGCTGGCGCCCTTCGACCCGCTGATCTGGGAGCGCGACCGCACCCATCGCATCTGGAACTTCTTCTATCGCATCGGCATCTACACGCCGGCCGCCAAGCGCACCCACGGCTACTACGTGCTGCCTTTCCTGCTGGGCGAGCGGCTGGTGGCGCGCGTCGACCTCAAGGCCGACCGGGCCAACTCCACGCTGCTGGTCCACGCCGCCCATCTCGAGCAGGGCGAGAATGCGCTCCAAGTCGCAGGACCGCTGCGCGAAGAGCTGCGGCTGATGGCCGACTGGCTCGGCCTCGAAAGCGTATCCCTGCCCCGCGCCGGAGCGCTGGCGAAGGCCATGGGCCGGATGCGATAAAGCGACGAGCAATCGCGCACACGGAACAAGGCAATCGAATGAACGATCTGGTGTTGATAGGCGGCCGCGTGGTCGATCCCTCGCAGGGCCTCGACAAGGTGACCGACATCGCTTTCGCGAACGGCAAGGTCGCCGCGATCGGCGACAACCTCTCGGGCAAGGACAGCCGCAACGTCGCCGGCAAGATCGTCTCGCCCGGCCTGATCGACCTGCACACCCACGTCTATTGGGGCGGCACCTCGCTCGGCGTCGAGGCCGAGCTGGTCGCGCGCACCGGCGGAGTCACGACCTTCATCGACGCCGGCAGCGCCGGCCCCGGCAACTTCCACGGCTTTCGC
Source organism: Reyranella sp. (assembly GCA_019750135.1). GTDB lineage: Bacteria > Pseudomonadota > Alphaproteobacteria > Reyranellales > Reyranellaceae > Reyranella. The sequence continues at coordinate 69,918 of JAIEOV010000017.1, forward strand.
AAGCACGTGATCGAGCCGTCGCCTGTCCGCATCCTGCCCTATCTCAACATCGCCTTCCCCGGCATCTTCGCCTTCTCCAAGACCGTGATGGTCGGCGAGAATGCCGATATGCGCCTGCTCGATCCGCGCGAGGCGGTGCGCGTGGCGCGCGAGCACAAGGACCTGGTGCTGGGCATCAAGGTGCGCGTCGGTCGCTCGGCCAGCGGCGATTCCGGCGTCAAGCCGCTCGACATCGCCCTCGACGTCGCCGAGGAGCTCGGCCTGCCGGTCATGTGCCACCTCGATAACCCGCCGCCGGCACGGCGCGAGGTCGTCGACCGGCTGCGGCCAGGCGACATCCTCACCCATTGCTTCCGCCCCTTCCCCAACGCGCCGGTGCGCGCCGACGGCAACGTGCGCGAGGAGATCCTGACCGCCCGCGCCCGCGGCGTGATCTTCGACATCGGCCACGGCGGCGGCTCGTTCGGCTTCGGCACCACCCGCGCCATGCTGGCGGCGGGCTTCCTGCCGGACGTGATCTCGTCGGACGTCCACGTCATCTCGATCGAAGGTCCGGCCTTCGATCTTCTGACCACGATGTCCAAGTTCCTGTGCCTGGGCGTCGACCTGCCGACGGTGATCAAGCTGTCGACCGGCAACGCCGCGGCCGCCATCAACCGTTCCGACCTTGGGACCTTGAAGGTCGGGGGTGTCGGCGAGGCGACGGTGATCGACGAAGTCAGCGGCTCCTTCGACTATGCCGATTCGATCGGCGAGCGCATGATCGGAACCAAGCGGCTGCTTTCGGCCGGCGTGGTGCTGGCGGGCCGCTGGTGGCATCCCGCCTGAGGCCACTGATGAGCGATCCCAAGGAGTTCGCGTCACCTGCCTGCAGCACCAATGAAGCTGATGATGCCTACATGGGCTTCGCCAGCCGGGCAGAGATCGCGGCCTTCCTGAAAGAGCTGGAGGCGGCCGAGCGTGCCGGCCAGCCGCACGCGGAAATGCTGCGCCGGATGCTCCCCAAGGTTCGCGATGACGTCCTTCACCGCGAGCTCACGGCCAAGCTCCGGGCACAAGAATCCGCGGAATCAAACACTTAGGCTCTGGATAAGTTTTTTCGGGCAGGCGCCGCAACTTTTTAGTGCCGGCTATCGTTGAGAATGCATTGGTTGGGTACCGGTATCGCCCTGCCCCCGCTCAGCGATGCCACTCTCCCCGCCCAACCTATAGCCCGCCTCCGAGGAAACTCGGAGGCGGGCTGCCTGATTCCGGGGCCCCGATCAGCGGCTTTCGAGATAGACGACGGCGAACAGGCGCGCCGAATCGGTCCAGGTCCGGGCGATGGTGAAGCCCGCGCTGCGGGCCAGCGTGGCGATGCCGGCATCGTCGAACTTGTAGGAATATTCCGTATGGACCCGCTCGCCTTCGGCGAAGGCGAAGCTCTGTCCGGCAACCGTGACGGTCTGCGGCCTGAGACTGCGGAAGTAGATTTCGATGCGGCCCTCGACGGGATTGTAGAAGGCCTCATGGGCGAAGGCCGACAAATCGAAATTGGCATCGAGCTCGCGATTCATGCGGCGCAGCAGGTTCAGCGTGAACTGCGCCGTGACGCCGGCCGCATCGTTGTAGGCATCGTGCAGGCGCCGCTGATCCTTCTTGAGATCGACGCCGAGCACCATGGCGCCGCCGTCGCCCAGCAGGCCGCGGGCGCGGCGCAGGAAGGCCGTAGCCTCAACCGGCGTGAGGTTGCCGATCGTCGAGCCGGGAAAGAAGCCGATGCGCCGGCCCGCAGCGCTCAAGTCGATGGGCAATCGGCCCAGCGTCATGTAGTCGGCGCAGACCGGCTCGACCCTGAGGCGTGGATAGTCGCGGCGCAACCGGTTGGCGGTGTCGTCGAGATGCTGGCGCGAGATATCGACCGGCACGTAGGCCGCGAGATCATGCATGGCCTCGATCAGCAACCGCGACTTCACGCTCGAGCCGCTGCCGTACTCAACCAGCGCGCAGCCCGGTCCGGCCATGGCGGCGATGTCTGCCACCGACTGGCGCAGGATCTCGGTCTCGGTGCGCGTCAGGTAGTACTCGGGCAACTCGCAGATCGCATCGAACAAGGCCGAGCCGCGTGCGTCGTAGAGGAACTTGGCCGGAATGGCCCGCGGCCTCTGTTCCAGGCCCGCCAGGACGGCGTCCCTGAATTCGCTGCGGTCGTCCAGTTCGGCACGGTCGAGAAGAAGGGGCGAGCCGTTCATCTGAGGTCCTCCGCGAGACGTATGCCGCCGAACATCCATCGCGCGTCGGGCGGGAAGAAGTTGCGATAGGTCGGGCGCACATGGCCCGCCGGCGTCGCCGAGCAGCCGCCGCGCAGCACCATCTGGTTGGCCATGAACTTGCCGTTGTATTCGCCGATCGCGCCGGCGGGCTCGCGATATCCCGGATAGGCAACGTAAGGGCTGGCGGTCCATTCCCAGACGATGCCGGTGTCTTCGAGTGTCGACGCGCCTGCCTCCCACTCCGCCTCGCGCGCGAGACGCTTGCCTGCCCATTTGGCGAACGCGGCGGCCTCGAAGCCGCTGACGTGACAGACCGGCGCCGCCGGATCGAGCGGCTGCAGGCCCGACAGGGTGAAGACGCGCCACTCTGCGCCGTCCTTCTCCCAGTAGAGCGGCGCCGTCCAGCCGCGCTGGTTGACGCAATCCCAGCCCGCCGACAGCCAGAACTCCGGCCGCTGGTAGCCGCCGTCTTCGATGAAGGCGAGATACTCGCTGCAATTGGTCGGGCGCGACGCCAGGGCGTACGGCTCGAGCCATACGCGATGGCGGGGGCCTTCGTTGTCGAAGGCGAAATCATCGCCGTCATGGCCGATCTCGACCAGCCCGCCTTCGAAGTCGCGCCAGGCCAGCGGTGTCGCGGCGCCATGTGACGACGCAGGCGCGCGATAGGCAGGCTTGAGCGGATTGAGAGACAATAGATGCTTCGCATCCATCAGGATCAGTTCCTGATGCTGCTGCTCGTGATGCAGGCCGAGCTCGACGATGGCGTCGATGTCCTGGTTGGCTCGGTCGAGCAATCCAGCCATCGCGTGCGACACATGACGGCGATAGGACATGATCTCGGCCACGCCCGGCCGGGTGAGCATGCCGCGCTGCGGACGCGGATGGCGCGGCCCGACGGTTTCGTAATAGGAGTTGAAGAGATATTCGTAGGCAGGATCGAAGCTGCGGTAGCCGCCGGCATGCGGCCGCAGCACGAAGGTCTCGAAGAACCAAGTGGTGTGCGCCAGGTGCCACTTGGTGGGGCTGGCGTCGGGCATCGACTGGACCGTCTGGTCCTCGGCCGACAGGGGTTCAGCGAGTTGTTCGGTGCAGGTGCGGACATCCAGGAATCGCTTGCTTAGCGAGGCACCGTGGGTCCGCACGCCACGCGTTATCATGTTGGACACGGCACCTCCGCCCTGTCGGCAAACGCCGGCGATAGTAGCCGGTTGCAATGCCGTGGTCGTACACTCACTGTGGACATCGTCGAACGTAGGGATGCAAGTGCCGATTTGCGAGATCGATCCATGGCGTACTCAATATTTTGAGAGTGTGCCGTGCCCGGCAGACGTTTTCATTCCGACTGAGGACAGCGACGGCTGGCTGTGGAATCCGGCGCATCGCTGGGTCTACGACAAGCTTGCCGTGGCCCTCAGTCAGGGACTGTCAGCAGCGCCACATGGTGTTGCTCCGCAGAACTACCCGGTTTTTTCCAAGCCCATCTACAACTTGAAGGGCATGGGCGTGGGCAGCCGCGCCCTCTTCTCGGCCGACGACTACGCCACCGCCTACCAGCCCGGTCATTTCTGGACGACCCTGCTGGAGGGCGATCACGTCAGCAGTGACGTGGCGCTGGTCGATGGCGAGCCGCAGTGGTGGCGCCATGCGACCGGTGTTGCCAGCGGTGCCGGCACTTTCGATTACTGGGAAGTGCATGCAGTGCCGTCACCTGCCGTCGAGGATTGGTGCGGCGCCTGGTGTCGCCAGCATCTCAAGGGCTACACGGGGCTGCTCAACCTCGAGACAATCGGCGGCCGCATCATCGAGGTCCATCTGCGCTTTGCCGACCAGTGGCCCGACCTCTACGGGGCTGGCTGGGTCGAATCGATCATCCGGCTCTATGCCTCGCGTGAATGGCGCTTCGACGATTCGGCGCGACGCACCGGATACAGCGTCGTTCTGTTCATGCCACACGGGTTTCACTACCACCATCCGCCCGCTGAAGTGCAGCGCGCCATCACGGCCATGCCCGGCGTGTCGAGTGTGCAGATAACCTTCCACGAAGAACTGCCGCCCGGACGGCACGCCATGCCACCGGGCGGCTTTCGCGTAGCCATCGTCAATTGCTGGGACCGCGCCGCCGGTTATGCGGCGCGCGACCGGCTGCGTGCCCACTTCGAGGCCACCAGGACTCCGCTCTAGGAGTTGCGCCGCAGGAAGCCGGCGAACAGGCTGATCACGAACAGCACCAGCGCGACGACGAACAGGATCTGCGCCATGCCGGTCGCGGTCGAGGCGATCCCGCCGAAGCCGAACAATCCGGCCAGCAGCGCGATCACGAGGAACATCAGCGCCCAGTACAACATTGTGAATCTCCTTGGGATCGTTCGATCTTGGACTGTTTAACGCCGTGGCGAAGGCCGGAGTTCCGGTCCGGCGGCGGCAACCCGGTCGTTGGGGAGGCGTTCTTTAGGAGATCCTGAACAACGCCAATGGAGCCCCCATGGAACGCGAACTCACGCCCGTCGAGGCGCGCAGCGGCGTCGTCAGCGGCCGCATTTTGACTATCCTCGTACTCTCGTCGATTGGCGCCGTCGCGGCGCTGGCACTGGCCTGGCTATTCCTCTTTCCGCGATAGGCGCGACCGCTAGACTGAGCCGATGAGAACTTGGTTCATCGGCTACGTCGCCGCGTTGGGCACCCTGGCCGTGCTCGACGCGCTATGGCTGGGTCTCGTCAGCCGCGATTTCTATAAAGCGAGGCTGGGGCAACTTCTGCTCGATCAGCCGAACTGGCCGGTGGCGATCCTGTTCTATCTCATCCACGCCGCCGGCATCGTCGTCTTTCCGGTGGCGCTGGCGACGTCGTGGCTATCCGCGGCGATGTACGGAGCGCTGTTCGGCGTCGTCGTCTATGCCGCCTACGACCTCACCAACCTCGCCACGCTACGCGGCTGGCCGATGGCGGTGAGCCTCGTCGATATCGCCTGGGGTGCCGCCGTCAGCGCGGCCGCCTGTGTCGCGGCCTTCCTCGCCATGCGAACCTGAATCTTGCCGGACCGCGGGCCTCCAGGCCCGCATCATGGTCATGAGCGGGCCTGGAGGCCCGCGGTCCGGCAAGATTACCGATCGTCGTACTCGGGGTGCCTTCGCACGTATGCCACGACGAAGCTGCAGGCCGGCACGATCTTGAAGCCGCGCTTGTGCGCATCGGCCAGGGCGGCCGCGACCAGGCGCGAGGCAAAGCCCTTGCCCTCGTCCGCCGGCGGCACCTCGGTATGGGTGAAGATCATCCGATCGCCCTGCTCGCGATACACCGCGATGGCAAGGCCGCTGTCGGTGTCCATCTCATAGCGGTTCGCCGCTGCGTTGTGCCGCACTGTCATCGTTTCACCCTCAACGATCGACCTCCCAGAACATGGGATAGGACGACTGGATCAGCCCCTTGAGGTCGCTGCGATAGCCGGCCGGAATGGTGAACTGCCCCCACATCACCGATGGCACCATCTCGTAGGCGACCAACTGAATGTCGGCCGCGATCTTCTTGCGCTCCTCCAGAGTGGCGGCGCGCGTAAAGGCCTTCATCAGCTCTGGCACGCGGTTGTCGCACGACCAGCCGGGGAAATCGTTGCAGGTCGCCGCTACATAGAAATGCGTCAGCGGCGAATACATGTCGGTGCCGTTCGAGTAGACGGGGAACATCGACCAGCCGTCCTTCTTGGCGCGGCGCGCCAGCACCGTCGGCCAGTCGCGCGGCTGCTGCTCGACGACGAAGCCGACATCCTTCATGTTCTGCACCAGCACGCGCGACGCGGTCTGGCTGATCGAGCCCGCGACCTCGAGGATGATCACCGGCTCGCCGTTGTAGCCCGAGGCTTTCAGCTCAGCCTTCGCCGCCGCCAAATCGACCTTGGCGGCGCTCGAGCCGGAATCGGTCGAAAGCGGTGTGCCGCACATCCAGAAGGACGGGCAGGACTTGGCGCGGAACTGGTCGGGAACACCGATCGCCGTCAAGGTCGCGTCCTGGTCGACCAGCTTCCACATCACCTGCCGCACCTTCGGATTGTCGAATGGCGGGAACGCATGGTTCAGGCGGAAGTTGCCCTGGAACTGGTGGATGCCGCCCAGGCCCATCAGCTTGACCGCCTTGTCCTTCTCCAGGATCGGCAGCATGTCGAATGGCAGGTATTGCATGTAGTCGATCTCACCCAGCAGCAGGGCGTTGGCGCCGGTCGACTGGTCGGGCATCACGCGCAGCGTGAGCTGGTCGATCTTCACGTTCTTGCCGCCGGCCAGGAAGTCCGGCGCCTCCTTGCGCGGCACATAGGCGGCATTGCGCTCCAGCACCATGGCATTGCCCGGCCGCCACTGGTCCTTGAGGAAGCGGAACGGACCCGAGCCGACCGGATCGCCGATGCGCTGGTCGGCAGGCGTCGCCGCAAGCCTGGCCGGCATCATCACCGGCAGCGGCGCGTTGGGCTTGCCCAGCACCTCGAGCAGCAGCGGGAACGGCTGCTTCAGCACCAGCTTGAAAGTCCTGGCGTCGGTCGCCGTCAGCTGATCGGTGTCGGCCATCAGCATCTTGCCCAGCGGGTCGCGCACCGACCAGCGCTTGAGCGAGGCCACGCAATCCTCGGCCGTGACCGGGCTGCCGTCGTGCCACTTGAGGCCGTCGCGCAGCGTGAAGGTCCAGGTGAGCTTGTCGGGGCTGCTGTCGTAGCCCTCGACCATCTGGGGCTTGATCTCGCCCTTCTCGTTCATGGCGAACAGCATGTCGAACACATGCAGGCCGAAGGTGCGGGTGATGGTGGCGGTGATGACGTGCGGATCGAGGATCGTCACCTCCGATTCCAGCACCACCGTCATCGACTTCGCCGCCCGCGCCTCGCGCGGCCTGATCAGCGACGCCGTCGCCAGCGCCGCACCGCCCACCATGGCCGTCCGGCGTCCAAATCCACTTCCGCTCATCCATACCCCCTACTCAACAGCCGGCAGGGTAGCGCGATTCAGCCAAAGAGAAACGGGCAAAGAAAAACGGGCCGCTGAGTGGCCCGTTTCCGCTATTCGAGCTGTCGACGCTCAGGGCGTGAGCACGCGACAGAGCACGCGGTCGACGAAGACCTCGCTGCGCGGCCCGTACGCGGCAAACGCCAGCCGCTGACCCGGACCCGCCGTCGGCGCGACGATGCGGGTCTCCTGCACCGGCCTGCTGCCGTTGGTGAAGGTGCAACCGATCTGCACGTTGGCGTCGGCGCCGCTGTTGTTGGTCAGGTAGAGCGGCGTGATCCAGCGATCGCCGGGAACGGCCTGCAGCGTCGGGCTGTCGAGCGTAACGAGGGGCACGGTCGGCCCCGCCGTGATGGGCACGACGCCCATCAGCGTGGCATTCGGCCGCTGCACGACGACGCCCGTTGCCGTGGCGATCTGCGCGTTGGGATCGAAGGCCTTGTCGGCCGGCGTGCTGGGCTCGTTGGACGGACGAAGCTGGTTGTCCTTACTGACATTGTCCGGCGTCCAGACCTTGCCCGTCTTCTCGTCGCGGAATTGGGCCTGCGCGAAGGCCGACGCCGTCACCGCGATCGCCGCGACGCTGCACACCAGCGTCGCAGCCAGGTTACGAATGGTCGTCATGATCCCAAGTCTCCCAACTACATGTCGCGATAGCGCTTCTGCTCCCACGTCCCGACCTGGGCTTCCGCCTCTTCCTTGGTGATGCCGTAGCGGGCCTGGATCTTGCCGACGAGCTGGTCGCGCCGGCCCTCGATCTCGAGCAGGTCGTCGTCAGTGAGCTTGCCCCACTGCTCCTTCACAGTGCCCTTGGTCTGGTTCCAGCTGCCCTTGAACTTCTCCCAGATCGTCTTGGCGTCGGTCTGGCTGGTCTGGCCGGTCGACTGGGCATGAACGATGGTCGGCAGCGTGCCGACAGTGAGCGCCGCACAAGCGGCGAGAATGGCGATCGAGCGCATGGGAACTCCTGCTGTGAATGGCCGGCGCAAAGTGCGCGTGCCCCTCAACGGAGGCCGGTCAGCGAGGTTCCCGATCGTGACCGATTTGCGACCGAAGCCGCATCAGGTCACGACCACAGCGATTTCAGGAACAGCGCCAGAGGTACGACGATGAGGATGGCCACATAGAGGTCCATCAACTCGCCCTCGAAAAGACTCCTCGCCGACGGCTCAGGAGCAGCCGGCGCCGACTTGGACAAATCCACGATCCGCATGGCGTCACCCTCACCTTGCGTTGCAGAGTTGCCATATGAACGCCGCCAAATCGGCTTGGTTGCAGGCGACGGGAAGCTTGTTAGGACGGAACCGCCATGCGGGCTGCGTGGTCGAGCGCCTGCTGGAGATCGACCGAGGAATAGGGCTTGGAGATGAACTGCAGGCCCTCCGCCTGCATGCCGGCGGCCTGCGCGCCCGATCGGCCGTAGCCGCTGGCAATGACCACCGGCAGGGTGGGAAAGCGCCGGCGCACTTCGCTAGCCAGCTCCTCGCCGCTCATGCCGGGCAGGCCGAGGTCGGTCAAAAGCAGGTCGAACGCGCCGCCGCGTGTCAGCAGCTCGAGCGCCTGCTCGCCGCTGCCCACGCCGGACACGAAGCAGCCGAGCTGCTCGAGCATGTCGGTCGTGGACATGCGCAGGACAACCTCGTCCTCGACCACCAGGACGCGGCGCGGCCGGCGCGACGCCTCGTCCGACGGGGCCGTCGCCTCGGCGGGCCGCGCTTCGGCCGGCGGTGACGACGGCCGGCGCGACGCCAGGACGCCGCGCAGGCGCGCCATGAGCTCCTCGCCGCGGTAGGGCTTGGCGATCAGCGGATAGTCCGGCCGGTCCTTGGCCGGGATCAGGTCGCGCGCATAGCCCGAGGTCAGCAGAACCGCGATGCCGGGCTGCAGGCGCTGCGCCAGCGCCGCCAGCTCGATGGCCGACAGGGAGCCGGGCATGACGACGTCGGTGAACAGCAGATCGAAGGCCGCGTCCTTCTCCAGGACCGCCGCGGCGACGTCGGGGTTTTCCGCGGCGACCACGCGATAGCCCCAGCCGGCCAGCAGGGCGACGACGGCGCGCCGAACCTCGTCATTGTCCTCGACGACCAGGACGCGCTCGCTGCCGCTCTGGCCTCCCCCCGCGTCGCTCGACAGGTCGAGCACCGGATCCAGGGTGCGCGGCAGGTAGAGCTTGACGCTGGTACCCTGGCCGATGGCGCTGTCGATGCGGATGTGCCCGTTGGACTGGCGCACGAAGCCGTAGACCATGCTGAGGCCGAGTCCCGTGCCCTTGCCGTCGCGCTTGGTGGTGAAAAATGGATCGAACGCCTGTGCCGCCACTTCGGGCGGCATGCCGGTGCCGGTGTCGTTCACCGCGACCAGCACATAGGGACCCGGCGTGACGTCGGGATGCAGTGCCGCGTAGCGCCGATCAAGGGTGGCGTTCGATACCTCGACCGTCACCGTTCCGCCCTCGGGCATGGCATCGCGCGCATTGATCGCCAGGTTGAGGATGGCGTTTTCGAGCTGGCCCGGATCGATCTTGGCGTTCCACGGCTCGGCGGCGATGTCGAGCTCGATGGTGATACGCTCGCCGAGCGAGTGGCGCAGCAGGTCGGCGAGGTCGCGGACCAGGCGGGCGACGTTGGTCGGCTGCGGCGCCAGCGGCTGGCGCCGGGCGAAAGCCAGCAGCTGCTGGGTCAGCCTGGCGCCCCTGTCGGCCGCCGCGCCGGCGGCGCCGAGACGGGCGAGCGCCGCCTGGTCGTTCGGCACCGCGCTCTTCACCAGATCGAGGTTGGCCTGGATCACTTGCAGGATGTTGTTGAAGTCGTGCGCCATGCCGCCGGTGAGCTGGCCCGTCGCTTCCATCTTCTGGCCCTGACGCAGCGCCGTCTCGTCGCGCAGTTTCTCGGTGATGTCGATGCAGCGCACCACCGATCCGCCGCCCGACATCTCGCCGCGCGAGACCTCATAGTCGCGCCCGTCGTGGCTGGAGCGTGTCGTGACCAGCCGGTCGGGTGGCTCGGCATCGAGCTTCAGCGGTTCGAGCAGCGCGCGCATGGCGGGCGACCGGTCAGACAGGAGCTGCTCGCGGGTCAGCGTCGCGTGCTTGGTGGGATCCCAGCCCGACAGGCGCAGGAAGGCTTCGTTCCACGCCACGACCTTGCCGTCGGCGTCGATCACGAAGATCGGGTCCTGCAGGCTCTCGAGCGTCGATTGCAGGAGGTGCGAGCGGTCGGCCAGCGCGAGCTGCGCATTCTCCAAACGCCGGGCGCTGCGGATGACGATGTACATGCCGATGAACAGGCAGAGGAAGGCGCCGGCCAGCAGCAGCAGGCCAGCGATGTCGGACTGCTCCTGCTCGGAGCGCAGCAGGGCGAGCCGGCGGGCCAGCAGCAGCCTCTGCCCCTCGATGAACGATTCGGAGATCTGGCGGATCTGGTCGCTGGTGGTCTTGCCCGACCCGGTGCGCTCCTGCGCGAGCGCGTAGTCGCGCCCGTAGAGCTGGTAGGCGCCGATGGTGCTGTTGATCTGCTCGAGCTTCTCGTTGGCCGCCGCCCGGAATTCGCGCACCTGGCGGGTCGTGTCGGGATCGCCGGCAGCCGCGGCCTCGAGCTGGCGCACCCCGGTCTCGATGCGCAGGCGCGCCCGTTCGTACGGCTCGAGATCGCTCGCCTGGCCGCTCAGCAGGTAGGCGCGCTGGCCGATCTCGCTGTCCTGCAGGGCGATCACGGTCTGACGCATCAGCGCCAGGATCTCGTAGCTGCCGACGACCAGGCGCTGCTGGCGCGACGCGGAATTGGAATGGGTGATGGCGAGCAATGCCGCGGTGCCGATCAGGACCGCAATCGTCAGGCCAACAATGACGCCGGTCGAGCGCGCCGTGCCGGCGACGCTACGCACGGAGTTCCTCGTCCTGCGGCATGGGGAAGGTCACCGCCACTCGCATTCCTCCGCCCTCTCGCGGAGATATCTGTGCCTCGCCGCCGAGCTGCATGGCAAGGCCCCGGATCAGGGTCAGGCCGAAGCCGCCGCGCGCACCGGGACCGAGCGAGCCGGCGCCGCCCGCGCCGTTGTCCTCGATCGTAAGCTCGACTGTGCCCGCCCTGTCGGCCGCCTCGATGCGGATCTCGGGCGTTGTGGAATTGTCGAAGCTGCGATTCAGCGCGCTGCTCACCGCCTCGGTGACGATCAGGCCGATGGGAATGGCGATGTCGGGGCCGACCGCCATGATCGGTGCGCGGATCTGGTAGCGCGGCTGGGGCCGGTCGGGGCTGCGCCGGCCGACCGAGATCTGCCGCACCAGGTCGCTGATGAACTGCTGGAAGTCGACCAGCGCCCAGCTCGAGCGTTCGTAGAGATGGCGGTGCAGGATGGACAGCGTCAGCACGCGGTTCTGGGCGTCGCCGAAGAAGCGGCGAATGCGCGGCGAGCGGATCTCGCCGGCCTGCAGGTTCAGCAGGCTCGAGATCATCTGCAGGTTGTTCTTCACCCGATGATGGATCTCGCGCAGCATGTGGTCGCGTTGCTCGAGACCGTCCTTCAGCTCGGCCTCGCGGCTGGCGATTGCCGCCGCCATTGCCCGCACGCCCTCGGCTACGGACGACAGTTCCGGTCCCCAGGGCCGCCTGGACTCGAGCTTCATATCGTCGCCGCGCGCCACGCGATCGGCGAAATCGCGGATGTAGCGCAGCGGTTGCACACACCAGCGGTCGGCGGCGAACCAAACCGCCAGCAACGCTGCAGCGAGCGCCAGCACGACCAGGGCGAAGCCGCCCCAGTCGGTCAGCAAGGTCGGCAGCCCCTCGACGACCGGTGCCGAGGCGACGACGAAGATCGACGTCTCAGCCAGGGGAAGCAGGCGGAATTCGTAGAGCTGGCCGTCCTGGCCGTAGTCGCGAAAGGCGTTCTGGCCGCCGACGATCGCCGCGGCGAGCCGGACGGCGACCGGCAGGACGCGCGTCGCCTCGGGACTGCCGGCAAGCGAGCTGCCGCGCCGGTCGACCAGCGATACGGCAATCTGGTCTGTCGCCGCTGCCGGCGTGACGAGATCGGCGAAAGAGCGCAACGAGATGCCGACCGCGCACATTCCGCGGAACTCGCCGCCCTGCAGGATCGGCAGCGCCGTCGGGATCACCGCGTTCGGCGTGACGCGGCTGGCGAGCTGCGCCCCCACGGTGAACTTCCGGGTATCGCGCACCAGCTGGAATATCTCACGATCGGCGAAGCCCATGCCCACGGCTGTCGGCGAGCTGGCGCAACGGGCCGTGCCTTGGGCATCGGTGATGATGGCGGAGGAGTACTCGTTGGGGAACTTCTGCAGCACCTGTCCGAGATAGGCCTCGCACCGGTTGATGTCGGCGGCGCTCGCCTCGGGACTGGCGCTCAGCCGGACGGTGTCTTCCTCGCACATCGCCACCAGGAGACGTCGCGAGGCCTCGATGATCTCGTGGTGGCGCGCCACCACGAGCTCGGCGGCTGTAGCCACCGCCTCGGCATGGCGCGCCCTGTCCATGCGCTGCTCGCGCATGGCGTACCAGGCCGAGAGCGCCAGCACCGGCAGCAGCGCAATGGTGACGACTACGACCAGCCTGGTGCGCAGCGACCAACCGGCCAGCATCGCGCTGCTCCGGTCTTCAGATTGCGACGGTATCGAGCGCCTGGGCGATCGCCGCGCGGAGAAGATCGGGATCGAACGGCTTGGAGATGACGAAGGCAGGCTCGACCTGCTTGCCTGTCAGCAGCCGCTCGGGATAGCCGGTGACGAAGATCACCGGGACGTTCATCGAACGCATGATCTGGTTGACCGCGGCGATGCCGCTGTCGCCGCCGCGCAGCTGGATGTCGGCCAGCACGAGGTGCGGCGAATGCTGCTTGGCGAGCTCTACGGCGGTCTTCTCCGTGGCAGCGATGCCGACCACCTGATGGCCCGCATTGCGCACGATATCGGCTACGTCGAGCGCGATCACCGCCTCGTCCTCGATGACCAGGATGCGCACCGCCGCGACGCGCTGAAGTTCGCGGCGCGCCTCGTCCAGGCTGCGCTCGGCCGCATCGGTGTCGATGCCGAGGATCTTCGCGGCGTCGGCGACGGTGAAGCCCTCGAGCACGGTGAGCAGCAGCACCTGACGCTGCAAGGGCGCCATGTCGGTGAGCGATTCCTTCAGTCGGCCGCTAACGCTGTTTTCGGCGCCCACCTCTTCCAGCCCGCCGAACGGCTGCTGCAGGCGATGGAACAGCGTGAAGACGCCGAGCTTGGTATCCTCCGTCCTGGCGACGAGGTCGGGTTGCTGCATGACGACTTCGGCGCACAGCCGCACCCATTCGTCGCCGCGTTTCTGCGAGCCGGTGACGGCCCGGGCGTACCGCCTCAGGAAGGGCAGCGCCCTGCTGATCGCTTCTGACATCTTGTTGGTGGCTGGTGCCTCTGCCACGGTCCTCTCCCTCGTTTGGTCACGAGCGACGGCCGGCCCGATCGAAATCGGGTCCGGCCGTTGCAACATACATTACGCCGACCGTCGCGCAGGACAAATCTGCAAGCCTGCACGGATGATGACGTATTTCGCTACTATACTACCGCTCCTACTACCGCTCTGGCGCCGTTACCGCACCAATCGTGGCGCCCGCTGCGCCGCCGACCACTGCACCCGCCACCGGCGAACCGACGGTCGAGCCGACCACTGCGCCGGAGGCCGCGCCGATTGCGCCGCCCGTCAGCGCACGGTCGACCGGCCGCTCACCGCAGGCCGCGGTCAGCATCCCAAGCCCGGCGATCGCCACGCCCAGCTTCAATGCGTGGAACGTCATGATCTTTTCCTCCCTTCCCGGTTCCTGCTCGGCGGCTGCCTCAATGCAGCCAGCCCAGTATCCACATCAGCAGGAGCACTGGGATCGGCACTCCCAGGAGCCACAACACTGCGGCGCGTCCCATCGCCAACCTCCACAAATTCCGCGGTTACAACGCAGGATGCGCCACAGGGTTCCCTGTGGACCGCTACATGCGGTTGATCCAGCTATCGACTTGGCGCTGCGCCTCGTCCTTGGCGATGCCGTAACGCTCCTGGATGCGGCCGACGAGCTGGTCCTGCTTGCCGTTGATGACGGTCATGTCGTCCTCGGTCAGCTTGCCCCACTGCTCCTTGACCTTGCCGGTGATCTGCTTCCAGTTGCCTTCAACGCGATCCCAGTTCATCTGACTGTCCTTTCCGATGTGTGGATTTCGTCGCCTTGCGCGATGCCCGCTCAACGCGGCAATGCTGACGCGGTTGCCCGCGATGCGCGGGCAGATTTCCTTTGCGCGGCAGCAGCCGATTGCCCACATAGGAAGCGGCCGATCGAGACTCACATTCGTCGCGGGAGATCTGCGCTCGATGATTACGGACGACATCGTGGCGTTGCTTCCGGACCTCCGTGCGTTCTCGCGCTTCCTGTGCCGCGAGCGCGAGGCCGCCGACGATCTCGTGCAGAACACCATTCTCTCGGCCCTCGACAAGCAGGGTCAGTTCGAGCCAGGCACCAATCTCAAAGGCTGGCTGTTCACCATCATGCGCAACCGCTTCTATTCGGATCTGCGCACGCTACGTCGACGTCCCGCTTCGATCGACAGCGACACCGCGCCGATGCTTACCGCCGTCGACAATCCCGAAGCAACGCTCGCGCTAAAAGAGCTGTCGGCGGCCTTGTTCGAGCTCAGCCCGCAGTCGCGCGAGGCCCTCGTGCTGGTCGGCGCCGGCGGCTTTTCATATGAAGAAGCGGCCGCGCTTTGCGGCTGCTCGGTCGGCACTCTCAAGGCGCGCGTTTCGCGGGCGCGCAAGCAGCTGTCAGGGAAGTTGGGATAAAAAAATCCCGATATATCAAAGACTTGGCCTGAAGATATCGCGGCATGTAACCTTTTCGATAACTGGGCATTAGTCGGTCGTTCGGAATTACTGGAGAGGTTCATGGTCCCCGAGACGAGCAACGACATTCGCGACTTCCACGAGCAGCTGAAGGCGATCCTTCCCCGGCTCCGGATCTACGCACTGTCGCTGACGCGAGATCGCGACGCTGCGGATGACCTGGTCCACGACACTGTCATCAAGGCGCTCACCGGGCGGCACAGCTTCCAGCCGGGCACCAACTTGGCCGCTTGGCTGTTCCGCATCCAGCGCAACGAGTTCATCTCCGGCCTGCGCCGCCAGCGGCCCACGGTGCCGGTTGATACGGCAATTGCCGAATCGCTGTCGCATCCGGCGCATCAGGACAGCGGCTTGGTGATGCGCGAGTTCGTATCCGCCTTCGCTAAACTTGCACCGACGCAGCGCGAGGCATTGCTGTTGGCGGTCCTCGAGGGCCTGCCCTATGAGGTCATCGCCCAGCATACCGGCGTGTCGGTGGGCACTGTGAAGAGCCGCATCAGCCGCGCCCGCGATACGCTTGAGCGCCTGTTGCTGGAAGGCGACGCCAAGCCGCGCCCGACGGCCAGCGTCGACCTCGCCGCCGACCGCGACGCCGACGAGGCGCGCCCGGAGCAGTACCGCTAATCCCCTTCCGACGACGGCGTAAGGTTGTGGTATAGTCATGGATAGTTCGTGGGGGAGAGATCGATGGCTCAGGCGGGACCCGGAGGAATGGGCAGCATTCCCCGAGGAGAACGTCATGGCCCATGACGACAGACGGCGTCCGGCGGCCCCACCTTCCAAGGCGGGTTCGAAGGGTGCGGACGCAAAGGCGCCGCGAGTTATCAAGGCTTCTGCAGAGCGACCCTTCGACATGTGGCTGCAGAAGCAGCTTCACGCGATGTATGACGAGATCGCGAGCGAGCCCCTGCCCAACGACCTTCTCAATCTGATTGATCACGACGCGGCCGATGCTGACGACGGGAAAGGCGGCCCTGGCGGCAAGACGCCGGGCGGCAAGAAGGCTTAGCGAAAAGGAACTTCGCCAAACTGTTAGCCGTTTTTCTGTCTCCACCAGATGGAGACCGACATGCTTGCCAGCGAGGATAAGAAGAAGGCGCTGACCAATCCGAGCAGCGTCTTCAAGCATCCAGGCGACGTCGTCGCGTGCAAGGACCTCGACCAAAAGGAAAAGGCCGCCATCCTCAAGCAGTGGGAGCTCGACGCGCGCCTGCTGCAGGTCGCAACCGAGGAAGGCATGACCGAGGGCGAGCACAGTCTGTTCGCCGACGTCAAGAAGGCGCAGGAGAAACTCGATCTCCCCGGCCACCTCGAGGAAGATGGCGCGCCGACGAAGTTCGGACCTTAGAGAGTTGAGAGGGCTGCAGAGCCCTCGAGGCCCCTCGCCTGGCGTCTGCCCCTCAGCCTCAAGAAACGAGAATGGCGGCGGCCTTTCGGCCGCCGCCACCCTCATTCGCAACGCGTCGGTCAGCCCGGCCGGCGCACCGCGAACTCGACTGTGGGGATTGACACCTGATGTGCGCCCTTCCCGATCTCCATGCCCGCAATTAACGAGCACCGTTGTTCCGGGTTGCTTCGGTTCGCTATACAGACCGACCTGAGGGAGGAACCTGGATATGGAGCTTTTCGATCTTTCCGGCCGCGTCGCGGTGGTGACCGGCGGCAACGGCGGCATTGGACTCGGCATGGCGCTCGGTATGGCGCGCGCCGGCGCCACCATCGTCGTGGCGGGCCGCGATGCCGCCAAGAATGCCGATGCGGTCAAGCAGATCGAGAAGGCCGGCGCCAAGGCGAGCGCCATCCCGGTCGATGTGCTGAAGGAAGAGTCCTGCCGCGCTCTGATGGCCGACACGATGACGGCGCACGGCCGGCTCGACATCCTGGTCAACAACGCCGGCATGTCGATCCGCAAGCAGCCCGAGCAGTACACGGTCGCGGAGTGGCACACGGTGATGGACAGCAACCTCACCAGCGCCTTCATCTGCAGCCACGCCGCCTATCCCGAGATGAAGAAGGGCGGCATGGGCAAGATCATCAATATCGGCTCGATGATGTCGATCTTCGGCGCCCCCTTCGCCACCGCTTACGCCGCGAGCAAGGGCGGCATGGTGCAAATGACCAAGGCGATGGCGACTGCGTGGGCCAAGGACAACATCCAGGTCAACGCCATCCTGCCGGGCTGGATCGACACCGCCCTGACCCGCCGCGCCCGCGAGCAGATTCAGGGCCTGCACGACAACGTGCTGCGCCGCACGCCGGCCGGCCGCTGGGGCGAGCCGTCGGACTTCGCCGGCATCGCGGTGTTTCTGGCCGCGGCGGCCTCCGATTTCGTGACCGGCGCCGCCATCACCGTCGATGGCGGGTATTCGGTATTGGGTTAGTGCTGGGAGCGCGCCACTCCGTGGCGCTCATGGTTTTCCGGACCGCCGGCCTCCGGCCGGCATCATGAACTATGAGCCGGCCGGAGGCCGGCGGTCCGGAAGAACTCACGGCGACTTCACGCCGCAATTGGCGCGGTCGACGAACAGGTCGGTCTTGGGTCCGTAGATGATCATGCCGACGCGCAGGCCGCGGCCGACGGCGGGTACCAGCACGTGCGTCTCCTCGACCAGCCGGCCCGAGTTGGTGAAGCGGCAGGTCAGCATCGGCACCACGGTGTTGGCGCTGTTGTTCTGCAGGTAGAGCACGACCTGCCAGCGCTTGCCGGGAATGGCGCTCAAGGTGGCGTCGCCGATATTGACGATCGGCATGGTCGGGCCGGCGGTGATCGGCACCGATGCCAGCGGCACGATGCTGGGCTTCTGCGTCACCACGCCCTTGACGTAGACCGCCTGGGCCAGCGGATCGAAGGCGAGGTCCTGCGGCGTCGGCGGACCGCTCTGCTGGCCGACATTGAGCGGCGTCCAGATCTGGCCGGTCTTGGGATCCTTGAATTCCGGCACAGGTTGGCTCGACTGCATGTCGACGCTGCTGCGCGGCGTTTGGGCTGACGCCGCTGCCGCCATCATGGTCAACGCGGCGAGGCCGCCCACGAAGCCGAAAGTACCGAGTCGAAGTCCGCGCATGATCTTCCCCCTTCTGCCCTACTCTAGCCGCTTGCGGCCGATTGCGGGAAAAAGTTTGGATTGCGTCGGAGCTCGGCGCTGCGCAGTTCGACCGGCAGCGCCCGGAGTTGCATGAAATACTGCAGCTGGCGCTGGGCGCTCGCCTCGTCGAGATCCTTGCGCGAGACTTGCAGGCAGGCCTCCAGATCGCCGTTCATGGCGTAGGCAAAGGCGAGGTTCTGGCGCACGCGCCCATCGGCGCCGCGGCTCCCGATCAGCGGCACGAGCTGGGCGATCGCCTCCTGCGTCTGGCCGGAAATGGCCAGCGACAGGCCGTAGTTGGAGCGCAGCGCCATGAAGTCGGGCGCGATCTCGATGCCCTGGCGATAGCGTGCCTGCGCCTCGGCGTGCCGGCCCATCATGTCGAGCATGACGCCATAGGCGTTGAGCGTGCGATAGTCGCGCGGATCAGCCTGGATCGCGGCCTCGAGCTGGCGCTCGGCAAGCTGCGCCTGGCCCATCGAGATCATCGCCATGGCAAGGCCGCGCCGCGCCGCCTGCTCGCCGGACCGCTTGTCGAGCACGTCGCGGAACATCGCGGCCGCCTCGTCGGGCAGGCCGAGCGTCAGGTAGGACTGGCCGAGGCCGAGCTTGGCTTCGACGCCATTGGGGTTGGCCTGCAGGGCCCGTCCATACAGGGGTATGGCGGAATCGAAGTCACCCGCCTGACGCGCCTCGTCAGCCAGCTTGACCGATGCTGTGTAGTCGTCGCCCTTGGCCGCGGGATCGAGGTCGGTGCCGCAGGCAGCCAGAAGGAGCGCCAGGCCCGCGGACATGATCGGCGCCAGTTTCATTCCCAGCTTGAGGGCTCCCCGCCTCAGTGTTTGCTCCTCAGAGTATCAAAATCTAGCGGTCACTCGCAACAAACACCGCTATCTCTTGGCGCACACACTGCTAGTTCACGATCAGGCGTGGCTTGGTCAGCGTGGTCGTGATCGCCTTGAAGACATCCGGCAGCTTCGTCACGGGATTGGCCGAGCCGGCGATATTGCAGGTCGAGCTTGTCGTATAGAACTTGCTCGAGTCCGAGGCGATCGCCTGCATGGTCGTGCAGGCAGTGTATTTCGGCGTGTACCCGCTTTCCGTGCTGCAGCTGCTGGAGCCACTGGTCGCCGTCGAAGCGCCGTAGGCTACCGAATAGACCTTGGTGCCCGCCGTCGTCACGGCTTGCGCGGCCTCGACGGCCTGCTTGCACTGATTGGTAGCCTTGGAGGAAAAGCCACTCGCGAAGTCACTGGAGTCGGCGTTGAAGGCGCCGTCGCTCAGGAAAATGATGACGTTCTGCGTACCCGTCACGACTGCCGGCATCGCCGCCTGCGCCTTGGCGATGACCTCGGCGGCGAAGCTGCCCTGCCCGCCTTTGTTCGTCACGCACGGCGACAGCGAGCTCGACGTCTTGTAGTTGCCGATGGCCTGGATCATCGGCGAGGTAGTGACCAGCGAACCGGCGCCGTCGTTGTAGGTATTATCGAACGCGGTGTGGATCTGGTACTTGATGTTGGTGGTGTACCACTTCACCGAGCTGGGCTGCGTCGAGCAAGGGTGGGAGGTCGGGCTGTACTGCGTTCCCATGCCGGGGAAGATCATCAGCCCGACCTTGTCGAGCGACGTCGGCATTACTTTCAGCACGCTCTGGATCGAGTACAACGCACACTGGAAGCGGGTCGGACTGCTGATGCCGGGCACGCCCGTGCAGTTGCTGTCGGCGTCGCTCATCGAGCCCGTAGCGTCGAGCACGAACATCACGTTCAGCGACTGGGCGTTGCCGCCGGCCTTGGCAGCCGACGCCGTGGAGTGCAGCGCGAAGGAATCGCGTCCGAGTGCCTTCAGGAAGTAGGTCGGGACCGACGCCGTCTGAGTGACGGAGACGACGTTGGGGCTGGTAACGCTGCAACTCGGCAGGTTCGACGTCGACGTCACACAGGACAGCGTCGGCGTCGAGCTCGTGAGGGTGACGTTCGATATGGGATTTGCCGTGTTCCAGTTGGTGATCGCGGTGGTTACGGTGGATGAGGTTGCCGTCGGCGACGCGAGCGCATAGGCACCAGCCAGCGCGGCCGCCTGAGTGCCCGCCTCCAACGCCCGCTTGGCGACCATGGCGCGGCCGAGGTCGACCGTCAGGCCGGCGACGCCGATCGCGGCCGGGATCGCGGCGGCAAGCACCGCGACCATCGCGCCCTTGCGGTCGCGCCAGAGGCCGCGAACGGAGCGGAGCAGCGGGATATTGAAGTGCTTCATCGCGAGCCTCCTATTGAACCATCTGCGCCGTCTGCGCCGAGATCGTGCAGCTGGACTTGTAGTTGATGCCCATCACCGAGAGATCGCAGGGGTAGGTCGTGCGAACGACGGCAGTGACGCCCGCGCTCATCAATGCCGAGCACGCCGTGTTGGTCGAACAGGCCGTGCCGTTGATCGTGACGGTCGTCGTGATGCTCGCTGTGGTCAGGCTCGACGCGGCGTTGTTGATTGCCGTCGTCGTCGAGCTGTAGGGCGAGGTGGTGCCGCGGCTCAGCGCCAAGGTGAGCGCGCCCTGCGCCGCCGCGTTCGTCAGCACCATTTGATGCATCAGCGTAGCGCCGAATTTGAACGTGCCGATGGCCAGCGCCAACATCACCGGTGCGGCGATCGCGAATTCAAGCACGGAGACGCCGCGCCGATCGGGCAGGACGCATGCGAGCCGCCTCAGACGGCAAGTGATGTCGAGACGCCAGGCAACGCCGGCGCTGCGCGAAATCGGTCGCGGCATGCTTTGCCTCTATCAATGACGCACCCGTCGGCTACCGACAGGTCACAAAAATTCACTTCAATATGAATATTAACAATAATCTCTAAGAGCTAGAACTATATGACATTTATGTCAAGTTGATAACTTGGAGGATAGCCGGCGCGATGAGCACCGTGATCAGTGTCGGCAGGATGAAGACCATGAGCGGCACGGTCATCAACGCCGGCATGCGCGCGCCCTTCTCCTCGGCCTTCGAGACGCGCGTCTGACGGAATTCCTGGGACAGGATACGAAGCGAATTGGCGAGCGGCGTGCCGTATTTTTCAGTTTGGCGGAGGGCATTCACCAAGGCGGCAACCGAAGGCGAATCCGAACGTTCGGCCATGTTCTCCAGCGCCTGCTGGCGGTCCGGCAGGTAGGTGAGCTCGATCGCCGTCTGCTCGAACTCGGCGGCAAGCTCGGGCATCGAGCTTTGCATCTCCTTGGCGACCCGGCGGAACGCCGCGTCGATCGAGAGGCCGGCCTCGACGCAGATGGTGAGGAGGTCGAGCCCCTCGGGCAGGACGTAGTTCAGGGTTTCGCGGCGGCGCGCGCTGACGTTCTTCAGGTAAACCTCGGGCATGATGAAGCCCGACAGCACCGCGCCCATGCCGACCAACAGATTCATGTCCTCCGGCACGCCCAGCAGGCCGGACGATGCCAGCAGGGTCATCAGGAAGCCCAGGGCGAGCGGCAGCGCGAGCTTGATGAAGACGTAGACGACCGAGGCGTCGCGCGACAGGAAGCCTGCACGGCGCAGCTTGCGCGTCGTCTGGTCGGCCGCCGAGCCGCGCAGCAGGTTTAGCCGGTCGGCGATCTGGCGCATGAGGCCGAGCGACGTCTCCTTGGTCGATGCCTTGGCGGCGGCGGCGCCCTGCTCGCTGCGCGCCTTCATGCGCCTGGTGCGCAGCGCCCGCAGGCGCGCCTCGATCGGCGGCTCCCAGGTGATCGCAAGCCAGATCGCCCAGAACGCGACGAAGGTGGCGGCTGCCACCATGACCACGAAGCTCTTCTCGGTGCTGGCAAGGTCCATGGCCGTCTACACCTTGATCGTCGCGATCTTGTTCATGACGAAGATGCCGAGGCCCATGCTGCAGCCCGCGGCGGCGGCGATCACCTGGCCGGTCTCCGTCGTGAACAGCGGGCCGATGTAGCCCGGCGATATCAGGAACAGGCCGCCGCCGATCAGGAACGGCAGGCCGGCCATGATCAGCATGGTGGTGCGCGCCTCCGAGGTGAAGGCGCGGATCTTGAGGCGCAGCTGCTGGCGGGCGCGCAGGAGTGCGCTCAGGTTGGCCAGCGTCTCGGCGAGGTTGCCGCCGGTATCGCGCTGGATCGACATGGCGACGATCAGGAAGTTGAACTCGTCGGTCTGCACGGTCTTGGCGGCGCGCCACAAGGCTGCCTCGATCGGCGTGCCGAGCTGCACCTCCTGCTGGACCCGCTGGAAGATGCCGCCGACCGGATCCTTGATGTCGCGCGCCACGTTGGCCACCGCCTCCTGCACCGGCAGACCGGCGCGCAGCGCGCGGACGATCAGATCGACCGCCTCGGGGAACAACAGATTGAACCTCCGCCCGCGCTTCTTGGCGCGCGCGCCGACCCACACGTTGGGCAGTCCGACACCGAGCAGCAGAGAGCCGGCCAGCGCCACCCCCGGCGCGAGGTCGAGCACGAGGTAGAGGACGAAGGCCACGCCGATGGCGATCGAGATCGAGATCGAGATGAAGGCGTAGTCGCCGAGCGTGAGGTTCATCCCCGACGCCTGAAGCTTCTGGCGGACACTGCTGGCATTGGGGAGCCAACGCCACAAAAGCCGATCGAGCGTCGGCAGCCGGCCCTCGCGCTCGACGCGCCGCAGCGTCGCCATCTGCAGCGAACGCGAACCGATCAGCGCCCGCGTCTCGATGTCCTCCAGCCTGTCGCGCAGGCGCCGTTCGGCAAAGAAGCCGCCGAACACGACGCAAAGGGCCAGGAAGATCAGGCCGGCGCCGAAGGCGACGAGCATCGTCACCGTTGCGAGGTCGACGCCCGCACTCTTCATCCCATTGCCTCCATGAGCACCTTGTCGAGACCGTAGTAGGCAGCGCGCGACAGGAAGTGCGGGCGCAGTCCGGAACTCTTGAAGGCGCCGGCCAGCTTGCCGTCGTGGGTCTCGCCCTTGAACTCGTAGGTGAACAGGTCCTGGGTGATGACGACCTCGCCTTCCATGCCCATCACCTCGGTGAGGTGCGTGATGCGGCGCACGCCGTCGCGCATGCGGCTGATCTGCACGATCATCTGCAGCGAACCCGCGATCTGGGTGCGGATCGCCTTGGGCGGCAGGCTGGCCACGCCCATGGTCACCATGTTCTCGAGGCGCGTCAGGGCTTCGCGCGGCCGGTTGGCGTGCAGCGTGCCCATCGAGCCGTCGTGGCCGGTGTTCATCGCCTGCAGGAGGTCGATCGCTTCCGGTCCGCGCACCTCGCCCAGGATGATGCGATCGGGCCGCATGCGCAGCGCGTTCTTCACGAGATCGCGCATATTGACCTCGCCGTTGCCCTCGAGATTGGCCGGCCGCGTCTCGAGCCGCACGACATGCGGCTGCTGCAGGCGCAGCTCCGCCGCATCCTCGATGGTGACCACGCGCTCGCCGTTGTCGATCATGCCGGAGAGCGCATTCAACAGCGTGGTCTTGCCCGAGCCGGTGCCGCCCGACACCACCAGGTTCAGCCGGCAGCGCGCGGCGATGCGCAGCACCGTCGCCATGGCGGCCGAGATGTTGCCCTGGTGGACCATCTGGTCGAAGCCGATCTGGCGCTTGCCGAACTTGCGGATCGACACTGTGGCGCCGTCGATGGCGAGCGGCGGGATGATGATGTTGACGCGGCTGCCGTCGAGCAGGCGAGCGTCGCAGATCGGGCTCGATTCATCGACGCGCCGGCCGATGCGGCTGACGATGCGGTTGCAGATGTTGAGGAGATGGGCGTTGTCCTCGAAGGTCACCGAGGTCAGGTCGAGCTTGCCGCCGCGCTCGATATAGACCTGCTTCGGCCCGTTGATCATGATGTCGGTGATGGCGTCGTCCTCGAGCAGCGGCTCGAGCGGGCCCAACCCCAGCATGTCGTTGACGATCTGGTAGACGAGGTCGTCCTGCTCCGGGCGGTTGAGCTGCAGGCGATGCTCGACCAGCAGCTCGGCGACCAGGCTCTCGAGCTGGCGCACCAACTCCTTGCGCGGCAGGCTGACGACGGCGGCGAGATCGATACGCGTCATGACGCCGGGCTGCACGGCGCGCCGCGCCTGATCGACCTTGCTGCGCGAAAGGCGGCTGGCCGACCTGTCGGCCGCCTCGGTCTTTGCCGCGACCTCCATCGGCCGCGGTGCGGCAAGTCGAGCCATCTGGGCGGCGTGTTCCGACAGGTCGGGCGCCGTCACCGCCCGCGGCGCTTCGGCCGGCGCGGCAGCAGGCTCTGACGCTTCGGTTTCCGAAGCCGTCGGCAAGCTGAAGCTGGTCGCGGGCAGCACCGGACGCAGCACGTCGGCCACGTAGCCGCGCAATTCGAGCGGCGCCAGCAGGACGCCGCTGGTACGGAAATGGGCCTGCGCCAGCAATCCGGCCTGGCGGGTCACCTCGCCGGCCGCAGCGCCAGCCTTGACCAGGGCGCGCAGGCGCGGCTCGACAGCCTCGGTCAGCGACGCGGCCGCCGATGCCAACCGCGCCGTGCGGTCGGCCGGTGCGGGCGTCGTCTCGCTGCGGGCCTCGCCCGGGGTGCGCCGGCCGATGCGGTCGAGTGGTCCTGACGCCGCGCTCGGCGCCTCCTCGGGTTGCTTGCTGAGCCTGCCGAACATCGCCCGCTATTTCTTCTTCAGGCTCTGGCCGAAGCGGCCAAGCAGTCCCGATGCCTTGAAGGCGATGCCCGCGGCACCGCCCCCGCCGCCTCCGCCCAGCGGATCAAGGCCGGCGACCAGCGGCCGCAACGCCTTGACGATGCCGCTGTTGGGCGCGGCCTCCGACAACGGCTTGCCGAAGTTGATCGCCGCCAGGGTGGCGGCGGCGTCGGCCGGGATCTTGCAGTCGACCTTGCGCTTCAGCGTGCGTTCGACGTCCGCCACCTTGACGGCCGAGCGCCGGGCATCGACCGCGCCGCTGGTGGCGATGTGCAGCTTGGCGCCGGGCGCCACTTCGTGGACCATCTGCTGCAGGCGCATGGCGTCGCGCACGCCCGGCAGCGAAAGGTCGGTGATCAGCAGGATGTCGCTCGAGGCTTCGAGCACCTGGCGCTGGATCACGGGATCGCCGCGCGGCACGTCGGCGACGATCCAACGAAAGCGGCGATGGAAGGAGCGCAGGAAGTCGCTGGCCGCGTGCGGCCGTGCCTGGAAGCCGCCGGTCGGCGGCTCTTCCGCACCCATGGCATATAGATGCTCGCTCTTCTTCTGCGCGACCTGCTGGATGAACAGCGCGTCGATGCGGTCGGGCTGATCGAGCGCCTCGCGCAGCGCGTCGATCGCCTCGAGATCGAGCGCCAGCATGAGCGAGCCGTAGTGCAGGTCGAAGTCGATCAGCAGCACGTCTTCCCGGAGGCGCGAGCCGAGCATGGCAGCGACCGTGACCGCCGCCGTCGTCGTGCCGACGCCGCCGCGGGCGCCGATCACCGAGAGCGTGCGCGGCTTCGCGTCCTTTGCGCCGGCGTGCTGCATGACGGTGCCGCCGGTGCGCTCGCGCGCCTCCAGCGCGCGCTCGACGGCGCGGCCCATCACGCCTTCGGCAAATGGCATCGTCAGATAGTCGTTGAAGCCGACCGCCAGCAGGTCGCGGTAGAGCGCCACGTCGTTGATACGGCCGACGCCGATCACCAGAGCGGTGCCCGGCACCGTGGTCTTGAGGGCGGCGGCGTCGGCCACCGGATCGCTGGTATTGCCGATATCGACGATCAGCAGATCGAGGTCGCGCGGCCATTCGCTGATGGCGAGTGCGGCCTCGATCGTGCCTTCGCGGACATTGGCCTTGCCCAGCGTCATGTTGAACAGGTCGGCCGACACGCGCGACAGCGCGACTGTGTCTGACACGAAGGCCATGGCGCTGAGGGCTGGCCGTTCGTCGCCGGCAACGGACGGCGGACGCTGCACGGTCGCGGAAGACGACATGCCGAAGCCTCAGTTGCCGCCGGTCGACGAGCCGCTGCCTCCGCCGCCACCGCCGCCCGTGCTGGTGCCGGCGCCGGTGCCGATCTGTCCGCTCTGGCTCATGCCGGTGGTGTTCAGCGCCGGCACCTTGCCGTCGCGGTAGCGGGCGATCGCCGCGGCGGTCACGGTGCCGTCGGCCGGTCCGCCCGAACGGCCGACCACCGCATCGCGCGGGCGGTACACCATCTGGCCCATGTTGTAGGCGTCGGAGCAGCCGAAGCCCGGCATCGCCGCCTCGTTTGGATTGGCGGTCGTCGCCGGGTTGAAATTCGGGCAGTTGTTGACGCCCATCAGGTATTCCGAACGCACCACGACCACGGTGTTGGGGCCTGTCGCCATCGCCGGCTCGACCGACGTCGACACCCAGCGGGCGCCGGCGTTGGACAGGACCTGGCCGACGCGCTGGGCGCGCGCCTGCTGCATCGGCCCGCCTGTGCCGTCCGACACGACGACGAACTCGTCGCGTTGCGCCCGCCGACCGGTCTCGACCATGGTCCTGAGGCCGTTGACCTGGGCGCCGTCTGGCGACCCGGCGCTTGGCGCGAAGTTGACGGCGACCATGGTGTCGCCGCGAATTGGATCGTAGCGCGTGTCGACCGTGGCCTGCTGGGCCACCGGGTTCTGCGCACAGGCGCCGAGGCAGGCCGCGGCGAGGAGCGTGAGGGCGGATCGCATGGCTGCCTCCTAGTCGAGCTTGAAGCCGGCGGTCGGCGCGACCGGGCCGGTCTCGCGGCCGACGGCGAGGCGACGCGGCGGCGTCGGATGGTTGTAGCGCTGCATCAGCAGGCGATCGACATCTGTCGGCGGCACGCGGCCGGTCAGCGGCGTCTGCAGCTTGTTGTTGGTCGGCTCGACGAAGTACGGCGTGATGATGATCACGAGCTCGGTCTCCGAGCGCTGGTAGGCGTCCGACTTGAACAGCGTGCCGAGCACGGGAACGTCGCCCAGCCAGGGGAACTTGTTGATGTCCTGCTGCGAGGTCGACTGCAGGAGGCCAGCGATGGCGAAGCTCTGGCCGCTGCCGAGCTCGATGGTGGTCGCCGCCTTGCGCGTGCGGATGCCCGGGATCGTCACGGTGCCGGTGCCGAGCGGCACGCTGATCGAGCCGACGGCCGAGAGCTCGCTGACCTCGGGCGCAACGCGCAGGTTGATGCGTTCGCCGATGATGGTCGGGGTGAAGGCGAGGCTGACGCCGACCTGCTTGTACTGGATGGTGACAGTGCCGGCGTTGGCGCCGCTCTGGGGCACCAGCAGGGGCACCTCGCCGCCGGCCAGGAAGCTCGCCGTCTCGCCGGACATTGCGATCAGATTCGGCTCCGCCAGGACCGTCGCCTGGTTCTGGGTCGCCAGGAAGTCGACGATGCCGTTCAGGCTGCCGTCGCGGGTCGCGACCTGCAGGGCGCCGGTCGAGACCGTGCCGCCGATCTGCGACGTGGTGCGGACGGCGAAGCCGGCGAGCAGGTTGCCGGTGCCGAACAGGGCGATGTTGTTGATGTTCTGCCAGTTGATGCCGACGCGCTTCAGGGCGTCTCGCTTGACCTCGGCGACCTTGACGCGCAACTGCACCTGGGTCGGGGCATCGACGCGGATGTTGCTGATCACCTTGTTGGGGTTGCCGTTGACCTGCTGCACCGCGAGCCGGCGCGCATCCTCGGCGACGACGCCCGAGCGCACCGTGCCGGTCAGCACGATCGTCTCGCCCTGGTTGTCGAAGATGACGCCGTTGTTGGGATGGATCTGGTCGAGCGCGCCCTTGATGCGGCTGAGCGGCGAGGTCACGCGCACGATGGTGTTGAGCAGCACGCGGTCCTGCCCGTCGACGGCATAAAGCACGGTATCGCCGGGCTTCTTGGCGAACACGTAAACCATGTTGGGCGAACGGACCTGCACGTCGGCGATGTCGGGCGCCGCCACGAACACCGTGGAGGCCGGGCCCGGCAGCTTGAGCGCCGTGCCCTTGTTGACCTCGAGCGTCAGCGTCGGCGGCTCGGTCGGCACGATCTGGCTCTGGGCGAACGGGCGACCCGGCGCACCGCCCGTCACGGCGGGCGGGCTGGGTGTTCCTGCGACCGGCGGCTGGATCGGCACCGGCGCGGGCACGGGCTGCGGCGACGGTGTCGGCGCCTGGGCGAATTGTGGCGGCGGCGACCGTTCGACGATCGACGGCGGCGCGGCAGCAGGCGACTGCTGCGTCGCGACGGCATCGGCCTGGCCGAGATCAACGGTGGGTGTCAGTGCGGCCTTGGCGATCGGCGCCCGCGGCGGGATGGCGGCGACGGTCGGCGGCAAGGAATCGACCGGCGCTGCTGCCGGCAGGATGGCAGCGGGCTTGGCCTCGATCGCCATTGGCATCGGCATCGCGGCGGGAACTGCCGCAGCCGGGGCACTCATCGACTGCACGATGGCCTGAGCACGCTCCGCTTCGCGGCGATTGAGGTCGTCGGAGACATTGTCGGTCGCCGTCTTGCGCGACGCCTTCTTGGCCGGCGGCGGCGCCTTGGGCTTGGTTTGGATCCGATCGGGATCCTGCATCTGGACCTGAGCCAGCAGCAGCGACGGCTGGAACGCGAACAACAGCGAGGCCATCAACGCCACCGACCGACCGACGCGGCGCCAAGGGGAAGGCAGGGTCGGCGCGAATGAGGGGGTCATTGCAACAAACTCGGGTCGGTGCGGGTGAAGGTGGGGCCTTTGGGAGAGCTGGGAGCGTTGGGCGTGTTGGGCTTGTCGGCCTCGCCCGGCGGCAGGCCGTCGGGTGATGTGCTGCCATCCAGCTCGAGCTTGGTGCGGCCGGGGCCGCGCAGGACGAAGATCGCGGGCTTCGCAGCTGGCGGCGCCTTGGGCGGCGGCGGTTCTTTGATCAGCCGGCTGACTTGGCTGTCATGGGTATAGCTCTGGCCGAGCTCGGCCGTGGCATCGTCACTGCTGCCTTCGCTGTCGCGCTCCTCCTCGTCCTGGAGACTGCGCAACACCAGCGAAAGCTCGCCCATCTTTACCGCCAGGGTAACGATCTCGGTCTGCTTGGCGGTCAGCTCGAGCGTGGCCGTCTTGGCAACGTCGGGCTTGTCGCCCGGCGCGAAGTCGAGCTTCTGGTCCATGGCGATGACGCGGGCGTTGCGCAGGATCGTCTCGGTAGCGTGGTGCTCGGCGCCGGTGCTTTCCGCCTTCAGCGCATGGGTCAGCAGGACGTCGACGCGATCGCCGGCATAGATGAAGCCCGACACGGCGGAGGTCGCCGATGCCGGCACGCTGACGGCGCGCAGGCCGGGCCGCAGCACGGCAGCCAGGAAGCCGCGCGAACCCGGCATCACGATGTCGGTCTCGACCAGCGGCTGGCCGACGCGGAACGAGACGCGGGCGACGGCGCCGACGAAGTCGGAGAGCGGCCGCTTGCCCTCGATGATGTAGGTCTGCGGCAGCGCGCCTTGCGGCCAGGCCTGCCAGCGCAGGTCTTCGGGCTTGATGAGCTGCCCCGTGCGCAGCGCGTTGCGCGCCACCAGGACCTGCACCGCGGGTGCGGCCACCGGCTTGGGGGCGGCGATCTGGGCGGCGATCGCGGCGCGCTCGGCCTGCAGCCAGGCGCGTGCAAGGAAGGCCGTGGTCCCCGCAACGATCACGGCGAGCAGCAGGAAGACGATGCGTTTGCTGTTCATGACGCTCCCCGCTCTTTGCGTCACGTCAAGGCAAGGGCCAGGGCGACCGACAGGCCGCCCACGGCGATCGCCGGACCATAAGGAAGATTGCCGCGCAGCCGCGCCCGCATCGAGCCGTCGCCCGTCGGGGCGGGCGATCCGATCGGCGCACCGGCCAGGATCGCCAGGCCCAGGGCTCCGCCGACGATGGCCGTCACCACGATGAAGTCGAGGATCAGGGCCGGACCGGCAAACAGGCTAACGGCGGCCGCGAGCTTGACGTCGCCGCCGCCCATCATCCCGGCGGCAAAAGCGAGCGTGCAGAGGCCGAACATGCCGGCCGCGCAGACTGCCGCGAGCGCCAGGTCGAGCAGCGAGAAAGTGCCGTTCGCAAAGCCAGCCGCGGCCCAGACGGCGAAGATCCCGACGATCCCGAGCGAGATCCCGTCGGCGATCTGCATGGTGCGCCAGTCCTGCCAGGCCGCGACCAGCAGGAGCAGCGCGAAGGCGATCAGGCAGCCGGTCGGAACAGAGGCAAACAGCGACATCCGATTCCCATCGTGCCGCTGCCCTTAGATTCGTCTGGAATCGGCCGCACACACGGCCTGCAAAATAGGCTGGAGTAACAAACTTCCAAAACGAATGAACAAACAAAGGACAGCAAATAAAATCGTTACGAAGGATATTTTCAGTGTTACATCAAGTCAAGGCGGTAATACATTCATTCTAAAGGAAAAAATCCATATTTGATACATTTGATAGCGGCTCAAAACAAAAGGCGGCCCATTTACAGGGCCGCCTTGGCAGTTCTCTCGCCGAGCAATCGATCAGTTGATTGCCGGTCCGACCGCTCCCAACACACTGGAAACCTTCGTACCGACCGAACGCATTGACGCGATGGCAGCCACGGCGATCAACGAAGCGATAAGCGTGTACTCAACGACCGTGGCGCCTTGGGTGTTTTTCATGAGACGTCGGAAAAAGGACAACATTGATTTCTCGGGGGTCGATTCAAAGGGGGATGCGACCCTCTGATGGGGCCGTTACGGGAAGAAACGTACCCAACACTGAATCCAACGTCAATAAAAACATTAAAGACGATGGATAATCATTTGAAAAAATTACCTTTTAACTTCAACGACACGGGCGACAGCCGTCACGAAGCACAGCAGGGCGAAGACCCCAGCCAGCCAGGGAAACGCCATCGGAAAAAGGCAGAAGAGTACGAAGGCGGCGACGGTCTCCGTGCCCTCGACGATGCCGGCAGCGTGGAAGAACGCTTTGGTCCCGCGCGCGCCGTCGTCAGGCTCGCCACGTTGCGCGGCAAGGACAGCCCGGCCCAGGAACGATGATGCCGTGCAGACGAAGGACGCCAGCAGGAGCGCCGCCCACAGCGCGTTGTCGGGCCGGGCAAGCGCGAACCCGACCGGCACGGCGGCGTAGAAGCCCATGTCGCACATGATGTCGAGGTAGCCACCGAACCGCGTCGTCCCCTTGTGACGGGCGATGGCGCCGTCGAGGCCATCCATCAGCCGGTTGAGGACGATGACCGCCAGCGCCGCATGGTACTGCTGCCACGCCAGCAGCGGGACAGTGACGAGGCCGACGGCGAGGCCTGCGAGGCTGACGGTGTTGGCCGACACGTCCCGGCGCGAGAACCAGGCGCCGGCCCGATTGAGCGATGGATCGATCCATCGCCGCAAAAGCGGATCGAGCATCGACGATCGATCACTCGCTTGGCGGCGGCGCCCCCGAATCGACCGCGCGCAGGTTCACGACCTCCGCGCCGGCGCCCGCACGATCCTGACGCGCCTGCCGCTGGTAGGTCATCCAGCTGTAGGGAATGAGCGATACATAGGCCAGGCCCAGCAGCGACAATCCGATCCACGGCGAGCTTGCGATCACACCCATCGCCAGCGCCGCGCCGAGCAGCGCCGGCAGCACGAGATGGCGCGGTACCCTGCCCTTCTTGAAGGAGAAGGTCGGCAGGCGGCTCACCATCAGGCCGCCGACCAGCACCAGCACCGTGCCGACGACCAGCGCGTGGCGCGGCCATGCCGCCTCGATCTCGAAGCTCACCATCAACGGGATCAGCGCGAGCAGAGCACCGGCCGGCGCCGGCACGCCGGTAAAGTACGACCCCGTCCAGGCCGGCGGCGGCGTGTCGGCGACCAACGCTGTGTTGAAGCGCGCGAGTCGCAGGGCCGAGCACATCGGAAACATCAGGGTGACGATCCAGCCCAGCGAACCCACCCCGGTCAGCGAAGACATGTAGAGCACCAGCGCCGGCGCCACGCCGAAGCACAGGAAGTCCGACAGCGAATCGAGCTCGGCGCCGAACCGGCTGGTCACGCCCAGCCGCCGGGCGACGCGGCCATCCATCGCGTCGAGCACCGCGGCGACGAAGATCGCGATGACCGCGAGCCTCATCTGCCCCTGCAGCCCGAAGCGGATCGCCGTCAGGCCCGAGCACAGCGCCGCCAGCGTCAGCACGTTGGGGATCAGCCGGTTGATCGAAAAGCCCCGCAACCGGCCGCGGCGGGTGCGAAAGTCGCTGTCCATCGATTGCCCTCCTTCCTCCCCAGCTCTGCTGGGGAGGTGGCCCGCAGGGCCGGAGGGGTCAAGAGCCTCAGTAAGGCTTTCATGACCCCTCCGCCCGCTTCTCGGGCACCTCCCAACGCTATGCGTGGGGAGGAACTACTTAAAACTCGACCACCCGCCGAGGTTCCGGCTTCACCGGATCAAGTTCCGCCATCACCGTTTCGCCGCCGATCATGCGCTGGCCGGTCGCCACCAGCAATCGCGCGCCCGGCGGTAGATAGAGGTCGGTGCGGCTGCCGAAGCGGATATGGCCGAAGCGCTCGCCGGCCTGCACGGCCTGGCCGGGCTTGATGTAGCAGACGATGCGTCGCGCCACCCAGCCGGCGATCTGCACGCAGCCGATGGTGCGGCCGTCGGTGCGCCTGAGCGCGATCGCCATGCGCTCGTTGTCCTCGCTCGCCTTGTCGGCCGCGGCGTTGAGATACTTGCCCGGCCGATAGGACACGACGTCGACGGTGCCGGCGCACGGCGCCCGGTTGATGTGGACGTCGAACACGCTGAGGAAGATCGACACGCGCGTGAGCGGCTGGTCGCCGAGGCCGAGCTCGGCCGGCGGGACGGCGTCGGCCACCATCTGCACCAGCCCGTCGGCCGGCGCCACCAGCACGTCGTCGTCCTGTGGCACGCCGCGCGATGGATCGCGGAAGAAGTAGATCGACCACAACGTCAGCACGAACAATGGCCAGAACAGCCAGGCAGCGCCGGTCAAGGCCGCGAGAAAGGTGATCGCGGCAAAGATCGCGATGAAGCGCCAGCCGTCGTCGAGGATCGGCACGAAGAAATTCGCCAGCATGAAAGGTTCTCTGTTGCCGCGGTCTCAGTTGACCTTGGGCAGGCTGAAGACTTGGCCAGGATAGATCAGGTCGGGATTGACGATCTGTTCCTTGTTGGCCCCGTAGATCACCGTGTGGTGGTGGCCCGTGCCGTAATGGGCGCGCGCAATGTTCCACAGATTGTCGCCGCGCACCACGACCAGGCGACGCGTGTCCTTGGCGCCCGGCGGGACCGTGATGCGCTCGAACGGCAGTTCGAGACGCGCCATCGGCTTGCCGTCGCTCGCCAGCCGATCGAGTCGCAGCGTGTGCTTGCCGGGTCCGATCGGATCGGACGGCTGGAGCTTCCAGCGGCCATCCGGGCCGGCCGCGCCCTCAGCCACCATGTTGTCGTTGATGTACACGCGCACCACGACGCCCGGCGTCGCCTGGCCGGTGACCGTCACATGGCCGGCATCGTCATAATCGAGAGTCGACATCGCGAGGTCGCCCGAGCGCGGCACGCCGGCGGCCGACGGCGCCTGCACGAGCTTCGCCGGTCCGCCGCCGGGCGGCGCGATCATCACCAGCGTCTCTTCGCGCGGCGGCTGTCCGGCAGCAGGCGACGTCGCGGACGCGACAGGCTTCTCGGGCACCACGGCCACGACCACCTGCTCCGACGTCACCGGCGCGCGTCCTTCGATGTGCTGCACCACGCGCAGTTCGTGCTGGCCGGAACTGAGCGGCGGATCCTGGGCGATGACGACCCACTCGCCGCGCGCATCGGCCTCGCTGCGCGCGATCTCCTTGCCGCCGTCCAGCAGCACGATCTTGGCGCCGGGCGTCGCACGGCCGGCGACAACGGCGCGGCCGTCCGGCCCGATGCGCGCAATGTCAAAGGTGGGCACCGCGACGGCCGGCGGCGACGCGGCCGGCGGTGTTGCCGGTGCGGCTGGCGCGGCCTGAGCCGGCGGCGCACCCGCTGCGGTGGACGGCGCTGCTTGCGGCGCGGGCCGCTGCTCGGTAGCGGCTGTCGGCTTGGTCGCCCGGTCGAGGACGGCCTGCTCTGTCAGCCGCACCTGCCACGCCACGCCCAGGCCCGCCGCAAGCACGACGGCCCCGCCAACGACGAGCCAGATAACTGTGCGAGACATCATCCTCCCGACGGTGCGACTACCGCCCCCATTGGCGTCGCGCCCTGCCTCTGCGAAATGATAGCATGTTGTCTCGGTCCGGAAAGATGTCGGATCGTCTGTAAATAGAACCGTCCGTTCCCGGCCCGTGTAGAAAACAGTGAAATCCTCCCCCTCCTCCCTCTGCGTCTTTTGTGGCTCTCGCTTCGGCACCGACCCGGGGGCCCGGGAGGTCGCCACCGGCCTGGGCGAGCTTTTGGCCCGCGAGGGCATAGCCCTTGTCTATGGCGGCGGCGGGGTCGGCCTGATGGGACTGGTGGCAAACGCCGCCCTCAAGGCCGGCGGAAAGGTGGTCGGCATCATTCCCCGCTTCCTGCTGCAGCGCGAAGCGGGCCACCCGGCGCTCTCCGAAACGGTGGTCGTGGAGACCATGCACGAGCGCAAGCTCAAGATGTTCGAGCGCTCGGACGCCTTTGTCGTCCTGCCGGGCGGAATCGGCACGCTGGAGGAATTGTTCGAGGTCCTGTCGTGGCGGACGCTCGGCCTCCATACCAAGCCGATCGTGATCGTCGACCAGGGCGGCTACTGGCAGGCTCTCGCAGCCCTTCTGCACGGTGTCGTAGAAGGCGGTTTCGCCGAACCGACCCACCTCGACCATCTCGCGTTCGTGAGCGACCTCAAGGACGTCCTGCCGGCGATCGCGGCAATGCCGCGTTCAGCCGGCGTCGAAAAGCGGCTGGACCGCGTGTGACGCGGTAGGGGAGCGCGTTGCCTTTGCCTCGCTGCGGTGCAAAAAGACAGGCCCCAATCAGGACGTAGATCAACCCAGCCGATACGAAAGCGGCGCACGGAGGTGCAAGTATGTCAGATCTCGAAATCGTCTGGACAAAGGTCGATGAAGCGCCCGGGCTTGCCACGTTTTCCCTGTTGCCGATCGTCGAGGCCTTCGTCGCGACGGCCGGCGTGAAGATGAAGCTGAAGGACATCTCGCTGACCGGCCGCATCATCGCCAACTTCCCCGACAAGCTGACGCCCGCGCAAAAGATCAACGACGAGCTTGCCGAACTCGGCAAGCTTGCGATGCGCCCCGAGGCAAACATCATCAAGCTGCCCAACATCTCCGCCTCGATCCCGCAGCTCAAGGCTGCGATCAAGGAGCTGCAGAGCAAGGGCTACGACGTCCCGAACTATCCGGACAGCGACGCGACGCCGGCGGACAAGGAAATCCGCGCCCGCTACGGCAAGGTGCTGGGCAGCGCCGTCAATCCGGTGTTGCGCGAGGGCAATTCCGACCGCCGCGCCGCCGGCGCCGTGAAGCAGTACGCCCGCAAGCACCCGCACAAGATGGGTCCCTGGACCAGGGATTCGAAGACGCGCGTGGCGCACATGACGAGCGGCGACTTCTACGGTTCGGAGGTTGCGACGACCGTTGCCGCGCCGACCACCGCCCGGATCGAGCTGGTCGGCAGCGACGGCGCCACCACGGTGCTGAAGCCGAAGATTCCGCTCAAGGCCGGCGAGGTCATCGACTGCTCGGTGATGAACGCCAAGGCCTTGCGCGCCTTCTTTGCCGAGCAGATCGATGCCGCCAAAAAGGACGGCATCCTGTTCTCGCTGCACGTCAAGACGACCATGATGAAGATCTCCGATCCCATCCTGTTCGGTCATTGCGTTTCCGTGTTCTTCGCCGACGTGTTCCAGAAGTACGGCGAGACGTTCAAGCGCCTCGGCGTCGATCCCGACACCGGCGTGGGCGACATGCTGACCCGGATCGAGACGCTGCCGGAGGCCGAGAAAGCCGCCATCAAGGCCGACATCCAGGCCGAGTACGCTAAGCGCCCGGGGCTCGCCATGGTCAATTCCGACAAGGGAATCACCAACCTCCACGTGCCGAGCGACGTGATCATCGATGCGTCCATGCCGGCGATGATCCGCGAGTCGGGCAAGATGTGGGGCCCCGACGGCAAGCTGCACGACGTGATCGCCGCGATCCCCGATCG
>JAIEOV010000105.1 GCA_019750135.1 Reyranella sp.
CCAGCCAGCATCTTGAATCAGACTTCCGATTCCTTGGGAATCCCCTTTCGACTCTTATTTCAAGCTCGATGCTCTAGTCCAGGTCGGCGACGAGCGTCTCACGCTCTCGATGGTGGGCATGAGCTGCGGCGGCCTGCCTTTGCCGCGCGCCCTGTGGCCGGTTATCGAAGCAACGGAAACGGAAGAAGAGGGGCGGTTCCGCTTTGACGTGCTGATCGGCCTGCCGTTTATCGGGCGGCTGGTTCGCTATCGCGGATGGCTTGCAGATCGATGATCAACACGCCGCCTACGTCGACCTCGAGCCGCGCTCCGGCGACAACCACGTGCCTGGCAAGATGCGCCAGCGCCTGAGCGAGGGCGCGGATGCGAGGCAATCGTTCTCGCCAGAGAACTGCATGCTGTTGGAGGCATGACGATCCGGCGGCCGCGGCGCCTGTTAAGAAGCTACTGAAGTTTGCGTATGGCGCCCGGATACTGGGCGACGATGTCGTCGGATGTAACGAGTGTCACTCCCTCGACATGCGCTTGGGCGATCAAGATGCGATCGAACGGATCCTTGTGAATCGGAGGCAGGTCCAGGACCGCAAGCGCGTGGTCGCTTGAGATCGCAAGTTCGTGCCAGCCATTGGCGACGAGTGCACGCCGAAGGCGGTTGGGTTCGACCTGAAAATCCTCCCGGCCCAGCGCATGCTTGATTGCCACTTCCCACAGGCTCGTAGCGCTGAACCATAGCTGGGTAGAAGCATCCTCGAGCAGACGGCGCGTCTTTCTCGACAGTCTCTCCGGTTCGCCTGCAGCCCATAGCAGCAAATGCGTGTCCAGCAGCAGTATCAAGAGCGTACGCCGAACTGACGTTCGATCTCGTCCTGGCCCATCCGATCGAAGTCGTCGGGCACCTTGATCTCGCCGGCGAGAAATCCCAGGCGACGGGGCAGGGCGGCGTCGCGGGGCTCGATCGGCACCACCTTGACCAGCGGCTTCCCGGCCCGGGCAATGATGAAGCCCTCGCCCTTGGACGCGCGATCGACAAGGCGTGATAGGTGCGTTTTGGCTTGGTGCATGTTCACAGTGCGCATGAAATCCTCGGACTTAGTCCATATAACTTAGTCCGCTATCTATGCTCCGTCGATGCCGCTGTTGCGGGACCGACGGCGTCTGCTTCTGAAGGCCGTCGTCCCCATCGAATGGACCGTGACCCAATTCGTTCTCGTTCGTAGCCTTCTCGGCAAGGCGATCCATCGCCCGCTCGGGCGCTTTCCGTTGGGCTGGATCGGCCGCGGCAGGTCACCGAGCGCGGTCGGCAGCTTCGTCCGCCCACCTCAAGCGGGGAGGCCCAGTTTGCGCAAAGCCTCCACGGTATCCGCCGCCGAGCGGTGATGGACGGCATGCATGCCGAAGGCGCGCGCGCCCTCGACGTTGGGCAGATTGTCGTCGATCAGGACCGCCTCGCCCGGCTGAAAGCCGCCGGTGCGGCAGACGATGTCGTAGATCGCGGCATCCGGCTTGAGGCACTTCACCACGCCTGAGACCACGTAGTCGCGGAAATGGCCGAAGAACGGATGCCGGGCATGCGCCGGCCCGCGCACCCAGACGTCGACCAGGTCGGGTGCATTGGACAGCAGGTAGAGCGGCGTTCCGGCCCCGTGCAGGCGCTCCACCAGCGCCACCATCTCGGGGAAGGACCGCTCCATCATCTCGTCGAAGCGGCCGTAGAAGGCCTCGATCAGGGCCTCCTGGCCGGGATGCCGGGCCTTCAGCAGCCGCGTCGCCTCGGCAGCGTCGCCGCCTGCATCCTGCAGATTGTGCCACGGCGTGGTGGTCACGGTGGCCAGGAAACGCTCCATTTCCGCAGGATCGGCGATCAGCTTGCTGTAGAGGTAGCGGGGGTTCCAATCGATCAGTACGCCGCCCATGTCAAAGACCACTACGGAGGGGCCCGTGGAGGGGGCCATCGGGCCTGTTTTTTGGGCTGTTTTGGGGGTCAATTCAGAGCCTTTCCAAGGAGCGTTTTCGCGGCCAATTTAGCCAATAAAATCAAAGCGTTAAATAGAGGTCCCCCAACCGTTTTTTGTTGGTCTTTGCGGCCTGTTTTGCTAGGGTGCGGTTTCGTTCCGCCGGGCCCTCTGGCAGGGCCACAAAAGCGAGCAAAAACCAGGTTTCCGTGAGCGACGATACGACCCTTCCGCCGGCGCCGCCGCCCCCCGACGCGCCTCCACCGCCGCCTCAGCCGCCGCATGACATCGCGCCGATAACCATCGAAGAGGAGATGCGCCGCTCCTACCTCGATTACGCCATGAGCGTGATCGTGGCGCGCGCATTGCCCGACGCGCGCGACGGCCTGAAGCCGGTGCAGCGCCGCATCCTCTACGCGATGAAGGAAGGCGGCTACGACTCGACGCGGCCCTTCCGCAAGTCTGCCCGCATCGTCGGCGACGTGATGGGCAAATATCATCCGCACGGCGACTCGGCGATCTACGACGCCATGGTGCGTATGGCGCAGGACTTCTCCATGCGCCTGCCGCTGATTTCCGGGCAGGGCAATTTCGGCTCGATGGACGGCGATCCGCCGGCGGCCATGCGCTACACCGAGGCGCGTCTGGCGCCGGCCGCCGAGACGCTGCTGGCCGACATCGACAAGGACACGGTCGAGTTCCAGCCGAACTACGACGAGCGCGAGCAGGAGCCGACCGTTCTGCCGGCGGCGTTTCCCAACCTGCTGGCCAACGGCGCGGGCGGCATTGCCGTCGGCATGGCGACCAACATCCCGCCGCACAATCTCGGTGAGCTGATCGACGCCTGCTGCGCGCTGATCGACAATCCCGAGCTCACCATCCAGCAGATCACCGAGATCGTGCCCGGGCCAGACTTTCCGACCGGCGCCAGCATCCTCGGTCGCAACGGCATCCGCGCGGCCTTCGAACTGGGGCGCGGCTCGCTGATCATGCGGGCCAAGACGCGGATCGAAGAGAACCGCGGCGGCCGCGAATCGATCATCATCTCGGAGATCCCTTACCAGGAGAACAAGGCGCGCCTGCACGAGCGCATCGCCGAGGTGGTGCGCGACAAGAAGGTCGAGGGCGTGTCCGAGGTGCGCGACGAGAGCGACCGCGACGGCGTGCGCCTGGTCGTCGAGCTGAAGCGCGACGCCATGGCCGACGTCGTGCTGAACCAGCTCTACCGCTACACGCCGCTGCAGACGAACTTCAGCGTCAATGCGCTGGCGCTCGACGGCGGCCGCCCGCGGCTGATGAGCCTCAAGGAGCTGCTCGAGGCCTTCATCCGCTTCCGCGCCGAGGTGCTGACGCGACGCACTAACTACGAGCTGCGCCATGCCCGCGACCGCGCCCACGTGCTGGTCGGTCTCGCCATCGCCGTCGCCAACATCGACGAGGTGATCGAGATGATCCGCCGGTCGCCCGACCCGGTGGTCGCGCGCGAGCGGTTGATGGCCAAGGATTGGCCGGCGGCCGACGTGGCTCCGCTGATCGTGCTGATCGCCGAGCCCGGCCGCGAGGTCTCGGCCGAGGGGACCTACCGGCTGTCCGAGGCGCAGGCCCGCGCCATCCTCGAGCTGCGCCTGCAGCGCCTGACCGGCCTCGAGCGCGACAAGATCGCCGAGGAGCTGACCGAGGTCGCCAAGCTGATCGAAGGCTATCTCGAGCTGCTGGCCGACCGCGGCAAGCTGTTCGCCCTGATGCGCAAGGAGCTGCTCGAGATCAAGGAGCAGTTCGCCACGCCGCGGCGTACCGAGATCCTCGACAACGAGTTCGAGGAGGACATCGAGGACCTGATCCAGCGCGAGGACATGGTCGTCACGGTGACGCACGGCGGCTACGTCAAGCGCGTGCCGGT
The DNA here is from genome assembly GCA_019750135.1 of Reyranella sp. Classification (GTDB taxonomy): domain Bacteria; phylum Pseudomonadota; class Alphaproteobacteria; order Reyranellales; family Reyranellaceae; genus Reyranella. The sequence continues at coordinate 3,853 of JAIEOV010000105.1, forward strand.
CTCCGCCTACCGCGCCCAGCGCCGCGGCGGCAAGGGTCGCGCCGGCATGGCCACGCGCGACGACGATTTCGTGGCGCGCCTGTTCGTCGCCAATACGCATACGCCGGTGCTGTTCTTCTCCAGCCGCGGCATCGTCTACAAGCTCAAGGTCTGGCGCCTGCCGCTCGGTGCGCCACAGGCGCGCGGCAAGGCCTTCGTCAACCTGCTGCCGCTCAGCGAAGGCGAGACGATCAGCGCCGTCATGCCGATGCCCGAGGACGAAGCGAGCTGGTCGACGTTGCACGTCATGTTCGCCACGGCGCGTGGCGGCGTGCGGCGCAACGAGCTCAGCGACTTCGTGAACGTCAACCAGACCGGCAAGATCGCCATGAAGTTCGAGGGCGACGATGCCGGCGACCGGTTGATCGGCGTCGGCGTCTGCGGCGAGGAGCAGGACGTGCTGCTGGCGACCCGCCAGGGCCGCGCCATGCGCTTCCCGGTGGCCACGGTGCGCGTCTTCGCCAGCCGCAATTCGACGGGCGTGCGTGGCATCGCGCTGGCCGAGGGCGACGAGGTGATCTCGATGTCGCTGGTCGACGGCGGCAAGGGCATCACCGCCGAGGAGCGCGAAGGCTATCTGCGTCGCTCCCGCGCCCTGCGGCAAGCCGAGAACATGGCCGAGAACGCCGTCGAGGCAGCCGAGGAAGAGGCAACGCCGGCCGCCGAGGAGGCTGCCCCTGCCGCCGCGACGCTGTCGGAGGACCGCTTCAAGGAACTGCAGGGCAAGGAGGAGTTCGTGCTGACCGTGGCCTCGTCGGGCTTCGGCAAGCGCACCTCGGCCTACGAGTACCGGGTGACCGGCCGCGGCGGCAAAGGCGTCGAGCTGATGAGCCTGGCCCGTGGCGGCCAGGTCGTGGCGGCGTTCCCCGTGCTGGACAGCGACCAGATCATGCTGGTGACCGACGGCGGCACGCTGATCCGCTGTCCGGTGGATGGAATCCGCATTGCGGGCCGCGGCACGCGCGGCGTACGCATCGTCAATGTCAGCGAGGGCGAGCGCGTGGTGTCCGCGGTTCGCATGGGCGAGGACGATGCCAGCGCCGAGAACGGCAACGGCAATGGCGAAAGCCATGCCGAAACAACGGTGGATAAGGACTAGCCGTGCCGCTAAGACTTCGCCGCCGCAGAAGCCGCCCGGAGGGGCGCACCAGTCATGGGGAAGTGGGGGCAAGACATGGCGTCAGAACGCGTCGGCGTGTATCCGGGCACGTTCGATCCCATCACCAGCGGGCACATGGAAGTGGTGCGCCGATCGCTCAGGCTGGTCGACAAGCTCGTGATCGGGCCCGCGACCAACATCGGCAAGGGGCCGCTGTTCTCGCTGCAGGAACGCATCGACATCATCAAGGACGACATCGAGGACTTCTCGCCGGCCGACAAGTCGCGCATCCAGATCGTGCCGTTCGACGGGCTGCTGATCCACTTCGCGCGCGAGGTCGGCGCCTCGGTGATCATCCGCGGCCTGCGTGCAGTCTCGGACTTCGAGTACGAGATCCAGATGGCCAACATGAACGCCCGCATGGAGCCCAATATCGAGACCATCTTCCTGATGGCCTCCGACCGGCACCAGTTCATCGCCTCCTCGCTGGTCAAGGACATCGCCCGGCTGGGCGGCGACACCTCCCAGTTCGTGTCCAAAAGGGTGTTCCAGCGCCTCAAGGACAAGTTCAAGAAGGCCTGACCGGCCGGGACGGGGTGGCGGCGGTCCTTGCCGCCGCGTTGACCCAGCGGCCGGGTCATCTTATACGGGCGCCGCGCGGGGTTTCGGCTCTCCGCGCCAGGCCGGAGCGAGCCCATAGCTCAGCGGTAGAGCATCTGACTTTTAATCAGGTGGTCGTAGGTTCGATCCCTACTGGGCTCACCAGCACAGGCGAGAAGGAGAGACGCGGTTCATGCCGTCGGTGAAAGTCGTCAACGGCAAGCAGATCGTGGTCGAGGCGCTCGATCCGTCGCAGCGCTTCAAGCGGTTCCTCGCCAAGCCGTTACTCGAGATGCGCTACAACCGCGAGATCGTCCTGGCGATCCTGCGCCGCGAGCTCGCCTCGCGCTTCACGGGTTCTGCCGGCGGCTGGCTGTGGGCGGTCGCCGCGCCGCTGTTCGCCATCGCGGTCTACACCTTTGCCTTCACGACCAAGCTGCAGATGACGTTCGTGAGCACGCAGGGTGAGACGCCGCTCAGCTACGCGCTGTTCATCTTTGCCGGCCTGATCGTCTTCAACTTCTTCTCGGAGATGGCGTACCGCTCGCCGATGCTGCTGCACGAGTACGCCCACTTCATCAAGCAGACGATCTTCCCGAGCGACATGCTGGCGGTGATCTCGACCCTGCGCGCCGCCGCCTACACCGGCATCGGCGCCGTCGTCATGCTGATTTGCATAGCGGCCGTGAAGGGCGGCCTGCCCTGGACCGTGATCTTGATGCCGTTGATCTTCATTCCGCTGTCGGCATTCCTCATGGGCCTGTCGTGGTTCCTGTCCGCCATCGGCGCCTTCACGCGCGATGCCGGCTACCTGATGATCAACATCGTGCCGCTGTTCATGTTCATGACGCCGGTGTTCTTTTCCCCAGCCAGCTGGTCGTTCCCCGCCAATCTGCTGATCTACGGCAACGCGCTGACGGCCTACGTCGAGATCATGCGCGACCTCGTGTTGACCGGCGTGCTGCCCAATCCGCTGACAGTCCTGTGGGCGCTGGCGACGTCGATCTTCACCTTCTACTTCGGCTATTGGTTCTTCGACAGGTACCGGAATGTCATCGTCGACGTCATCTGAAGTCGTCGTCCGGACCCGGCACCTCGGCAAGGCCTACCAGCTCTACGCTCATCGCAGCGACTGGCTGAAGCAGGTCATGTTCGGCCACTTCAAGACCTACTACAAGCCGTTCTGGGTGCTGCGCGACATCGACCTCGACGTCTATCGCGGCGATTCGATCGGCATCCTGGGCCGCAACGGCTGCGGCAAGTCGACCCTGCTGCAGGTGATCTGCGGCATGACGCTCCCGTCCAACGGCGAGCTGCGCGTGACCGGCCGGGTTGCCCCCGTGCTGGCGCTGGGCGCCACCTTCGACGCCGAGCTGTCGGGCCGCGAGAACATCATGATCGGCGGCGCCGTCATGGGATTGTCACGTGCCGAGGTCCTGGAAAAGTTCGATTCGATGGCCGAGTTCGCCGGCATCGGCGACTACATGGAGCAGCCGGTCAAGCACTACTCCATGGGCATGCGCACACGCCTTGCCTTCGCCATCTGCGCCCATGTCGAGGCCGAGATCCTGGTCGTCGACGAGGCGCTGGCGGTGGGCGATGCCGCCTTCCAGCGCAAGTGCCTCGACTGGATCGACAGCTTCCGCCGCAAGGGCACGCTGCTCTTCGTGTCGCATTCGCCGGCCGAGGTGCGGCGCCTGTGCAACCGCGCGATCTGGATCGAGGACGGCCGCATCCGCTCGCAGGGCGAACCGAGCGTTGTCATCCGCGCCTACCACCGGGCGATGGCCATGGAGAAGGACGACATCCATCGCTTCTCGGTGAGCGAGTGATGTCCGATGGCCGCATGCATCCTCTTCTGGGCGGGGCTGGGCTGGTGGGCGGCCACGATGCTGGTGCAGTGGATAAGTGCGGGGCTCGGGCGCTGGCGCCGGCCGGCCGATACGGTGCGCCATGTCGCGGCGGATTTCAGCATCGTCGCCCCGATGGTCGGCCGGCGTGACGCGTCGCCGGGCTACGTGCGCGGTCTCGCCGAGCTCGCGCGGGCCGGCGCAGAGGTCCTGATCTGCGTGACCGCCGAGGATGACGAGGCGGTGGGCCGCGCCCGCGCCGACTGGCCCGATGCGCCGATCCTGGTCGGCAGCGACGACACCTTCAATCCCAAGCTCAACAATGTGCGCAAGGGCCTCGAGGCGGCGACCCGGCGGGTCGTTGCGCTGTGCGACGCCGGCATCGACCTCACGCTCTCCGATCTCACCTCGGCGGCCGCCCATCTGTCCGACAAGGTCGGGCTGGTGCTGGCGCTCAAGACCGGCGACCGGCCGGAGAATTTCGCGGCCGAGATGGAGTGCAGCTACATCAACGGCCACCAGGCGCGGTTCCTGATGGCGGCGGACCGGCTCGGCATGCCGGTTGCGTCCGGCGGCGTCACCATCCTCACCAGGGATGTCCTGCAGCGGATCGGCGGCCATCAGGGGTTCCTCAACTACCTTGCCGACGACTACTCGGTGGTGCGCATGGTGCGCGATCGCCTCGGTCAGACGACCTGGCTGGCGCGCGTCATGCCGCGGCTGCTGGTCGGCGACCGGCGCTGGCAGGACGTCTGGCGGCGCCAGGTCCGCTGGGGATCGACGCGGCTGAAGCTCAGCCCCGAGGTGAGGGCGCTGGTCCTGCTGGAGCCGGCGATCGGCTGGCTGGCATCGGGCCTCGCCCTGCTCGTGGCGCTGCTTGCAGCCGGCGTCGCCCCGGCCTGGCTTGCTCTCGCGGTCGTCGTGCACACATTGGCGTGGCTTGCCGCAGAGGCGTGGTTCCTCGCCGCACACGGCCTGCCATTCGGCCCGCGCGCCTGGGCTGCGGCGTTGGCGCGTGAGGCGCTGGTGCCGCTGCTCGCGGTCCAGGCCTGGCTCGGCCGCAACCGCATCGACTGGCGCGGCACGAACCTTGCGGCCGGCTGGCAGCCGGGCAGGGACGGCACCGCCGGAAAGCACGTATGAGTGAGACTGTCATGAACAAGATCACCACCGTCATGCTGCCCCAGCAGGTCGATTCGGAAACCTCGGCGTCGGTCGAGAAGCTGATCATCGACGCCCTTGGTCCGGGCGCCGGCGTGATCGTCGACGGCAGTGAGGTGACTTATATGAGCGCCGCCGGCGTGCGCGTGTTCGCCCGCGCCCTGCACCGGGCCGAGGAGGTGGGCGCCCGCATCGCCTTCTGCCGCTTCACCGGCGCTGCTGCCGATTGCCTGCTGGTCAGCGGTTTCACCGTGCTGTTCGAGGTCGTCGCCTCAGTGGAAGACGCGACCGCAATGTTGCGTCGAAACCCCGCAGGCGCGGCTGCGGAACGCTTGCACCCCCACACCCGTGCGGGTTAATTACTGGCCGGCCTTGGACTATATCCTGAGACGAAACGCGGCGCGGCGCGTGACGTGCTACCACTGCTAGACGGGGATCGAATTTTGACAGTATGGAGCCGGCTGTGCGCCGCCGCGCGACCCCTCGCCGTTGTCCTAGGCATCGGCCTGGGCACGGCGGCATGTACTGCGTTGCCGGGCGACGGCCCCTGGATGGGGGGCGCGCAGACGACCAGCACGGAAGCCCTGCCGTTCGACGTCATCGATCTCACGCCGACGACGGTCGTCGCCTACCGTCAGCCGCCGACCCCCGACAAGCCGACGAACATGACCAGCTCGCTGTCGCCGGCGCAGCGCCTTACCGTCGCCCCGGGCGATTCGCTGAAGGTGCGCATCTTCGAACGCTATGGCGGCAACATCTTCCCGACCATCCAGGGCCAGAGCGCCGATCTCGGCATCCAGCGCGTCGGCGAGGACGGCTCGATCAAGGTGCCGGTCGTCGGCACCGTGCAGGTGGCCGGCCTCGACCTGAACCAGATCGAGCGCAAGATCATCCAGCAGCTCGGCACCCAAGTGCAGGAACCCGAGGTCATCGTCGAGTTCGATGCGCCGCGCACCCATACGGTGATGGTGTCGGGCGACGTCAAGAATCCCGGGCGCGTATCGATGCTCGAGGACGTCCGCAGCGTCGTCGACGCCATCAACAAGGCCGGCGGCCCGATCGTTTCCCAGACCGGCTCGGCCAACCAGCTCCAGGTCGTGGTGCGGCGTAACGGTCAGGTCATACTGACGTCGCAATTCTCCGATTTGCTGGCCGGTAGTGACATCGCGGTTCAAAAGGGCGACGAGATCATTGTCCGGCCCAATTCACGGATTTTTACGGTGCTGGGAGCGGTGCTGAAGTCTGGCAACGTGGAGATGACAAAGCACAACCTGACCCTGCTCGAGGCGCTGGGCCAAGTCGGCGGCCTCAACGACGTGCGCGCCAACAAAACGGGCGTTTATGTGTTCAGAATGGGCGATCTCGAGACCAATCCGACGGCCCGCGGGCGGGTTTTCCGCCTGGATCTGTTTCAACCGGTGTCTATTTTTGTCGCACAGCAATTCGGCTTGCAGCCGCGGGACGTGATCTATGTCACCAACGCGCCGCTGTACGAGTACGACAAGATCCTGACATCGATCTATCGCACGTTCTCCATCATCGGTATCGCCAGGGGTAACATCCCCCTCACGACAACGTTCTGATGGCTTGGCAAGCGCGCCACGGAGTTTTTTGGTAGAATTCGCAATGGCTCGAGCGAAGAAATTTAGGTGGGGCGCCATCGGTTTGGCGATCCTGGTCGCCGTTGCCGGCGCCGGTCTGTGGGTAACGCCCAGCCGGCAGACCAGCAGCGCGCAGGACACCGGCAAGCCCGCTCCGCCGCCGCTGATCGCCCGCGGCTACACCGACGCGCCCGAGGGCACGGCGGTGGTCGCCGGCGATCCGTCCGGCGGCAGCGTGCTGGTTGAACTGCGCGTCAAGGACGGCCAGAAGGTCAAGAAGGGCGAGATCGTCGCGGTCCTGTCCAACTACGCCCGCGCCGACGTGACCTTGCGCATGGCCGAGGCGGACCTCACCAAGCTCAAGCAGACCTACGACTTCGTGCTGAAGGGCACGCGGGTTGCCGAGATCGCCCTGCAGGAGGCCACGCTCAAGTCCTCGATCGAGCAGAACAAGCTCGACGCCCTGCAGCGGGCGCGCTCGGGCAAGCCGCCCGATCAGCGCGAGCTCGAAACCTCGATCGCCGAGCAGGGGCTGGAGCGGCAGAAGGTCCGGCTGGCGTTGCTGAAGACAACGCTGGAGAACGACCTGGCGCAGTACGAGATCGACCTCGCCAACACCCAGTCCCGCGTCGACAGCGCCAAGCGCACCATCGAGGACGCGTTGGTGCGGTCGCCGCTCGACGGCGTCGTGGTCCAGATCTTCTCGCGCCAGGGCGAGCGCGTGTCGCCCACCGGCCTCGTCAAGATCGTCGACATGAACCAGCTGCGCGTGCTGGCCGACGTCGACGAGCTGCATGTCGGCCGGCTCAAGCCCGGCGGGAAGGTCGACGTGACCTTCCGCGGCAACAACGACGTCTACAAGGGCACGATCGAGCGTATCGCGCCGACGGTGAAGCGCATGCAGCGCGTCGAGCCGGACGGCGGTTCGTCGACCGATGCCCGCGTGGTCCAGGTCGAAATCAAGATCGACGACTCGTCCAGCATGCCCCCCGTGCTGGGGCGTGAGACGCGCGTCACCTTCCTCTGATGGCTATCACGCTGCCTGACGTTCCGGGGCTGCGGCATCGGTTGTCGCGCCTTTGGGCCGGACTGGCGCGGATCGGGCGCTGGCGCCCGAGCCTGTCCATGGCCGCGATCCGGGCGGCCGGCCGCACCTCGACGACCATGCCGCTGGGTGCCCAGCAGCTCAAGCGCCAGCGCACCAGTACGCTGTTGTCGCTGGGCGGCGTCACGGCGAGCCTGCTGGTGATCTTCGCGCAGCTTGGCATCGAGCGCGCCGTCTACGAATCGTCGGTGCGCCTGCACCGCATGGTGTCGGGCGACCTCATCATCGTGCCCTACGGCTTCAAGTCGATGCAGCTGCACGCCGAGGTGCCCGTGGCGGTGACCGACATCATCGCCACCAATCCCGCGGTCTCCTCGTATTCGCCATTCTGGTTCGGCGTCATGTCGCTCCAGCATACCGGCATGCCGACCTCGCGCCGCCTCGCCTGGTACGCCGTCGACCCGGAGAAGCCTGCCGTCGACGTGCCCGGCCTCAAGGAGAACCTGCACAAGCTCCGGGAAACGCGGCGCATCCTGTTCGATCGCGATTCGCGGCCTTATTTCGGCGATCTCGCCGCCCAGGCCGACAGCGGCTCGGAGTACACGGTGCTGGGCCCGCCCGACAATCGCGGACTGCTGCGCCAGCTCTTCGCCGTCGGCACCTTCGCCGTCGGGCCGAACGTGCTGAACGACGGCGCCATCATGATGAGCCAGGAGACCATGGCCGAGGTGTTCGGCAACTGGTGGTCCGACCGTCCGGCCTTCATCTCGATCCATCTGGCGCCCGGCGCCGATGTCAATGCGGTGCGCGACCAGCTCAACCGCACCCTGGTCGGCCGCGGCGAGGCGATCGACAAGCGCGAGTTCGAGGCCCGCGAGCGGGTCTACTGGTCGCGCGAGACGCCGGTCGGCTACATCACCGATCTCGGCTTCGTCATGGGCGTGATGATCGGCATGGTGTTCATCTACTACGCCCAGTACCAGATCATCCGCTTCTACCTGCCCGAATACGCCATCCTGAAGAGCCTGGGCTACGACTGGTGGTTCTTCCTGTTCATGATCGGCCAGATCGGCGCGGCCATCATCACCCCGGCCTTCGTCGTGTCCTTTGCGCTGGCGCGCGTGGTCTACGGTGTCACCGAGGCCGCCATGCATCTCGGCATGTCGATGGGGCTGCGCGAGATGACGGTCTCGCTGGTCGCCTGCGTGATCATGACGGTGGTGTCGAGCCTGTTCGCCATCCGCCGGCTGTGGAAGGTCGATCCCATCATGCTGTTCGAGTGACCATGTCGACCGACGCTGCCCATAATTTTGGACCGCCCGTCGTCGAAGCGGTCGACGTCCATCACCATTACGGCGAGGGGCCGCAGCGGGCCGACGTCCTGTTCGACATCAACATGCAGGTGCGCGAGGGCGAGCTGGTGATCGTCACCGGCCCCTCCGGGTCGGGCAAGACCACGCTGCTCACCATCCTGGGCACCATGCGCCGCCCCTCGGAGGGCAAGCTGCGCCTGCTCGGCACCGACCTCATGGGCTTGCAGGGCCGAGAGCTCGACGCGCTGCGCAACCGCATCCGCTTCCTGTTCCAGAAGCGCAACCTGCTGTCGTCGCTGACGGCGCTGCAGAACGTCATGGCCGGCGTCTCGACGACGCCGCTGTCGGACCCCAAGTGGGACGAGCCGCGCGCGCGACACCTGCTCAGCCTGCTGGGGCTGGGCGACAAGGCCGCGGCCTGGCCCGACGAGCTGTCGGGCGGCCAGCAGCAGCGTGTCGCCATCGCCCGCGTCATGATCGGCCTGCCCGATCTCATCATCGCCGACGAGCCGACCTCGGCCCTCGACCGCGTGGCCGGTCGCCTGGTGGTCGATCAGTTGAAGGACCTCGCCATGCGTGCCAAGTGCGCCGTCGTGCTGTCGACCCACGACGAGCGTATCTTCGACGTCGCCTCCCGCCGCCTGCATATCGAGGACGGCCGCTGCTTCGACGTGCCGATCCACTATCACTGAGCGGCAGCCATGCTGCTCGCGGTCGTCGACCTCATCGCTTTCCTCTGCCTGGCCGTCCAGTTCGTCATCGCTGGGTACTTCCTCTATCTCGTCTACTGGTCGATCGAAGCGCCGCCGGTCGACCCGGCCGCGCCGACGTTGCCCGACGAGCTGCCGCGCGTGCTGGTGCAGATCCCGGTCTATAATGAACCTCTGGTGATCGACCGCGTTCTCGGCGCCGCCGCCGCCCTCGACTGGCCGCGCGACAGGCTGATCATCCAGCTGCTCGACGACAGCACCGACATCACCTCCGACATCGCCGTCCATGCCGTGGCGCGCCTCAAGCGCGACGGCGTCGACGTCGCCCATATCCGGCGCGACGACCGCAGCGGCTTCAAGGCCGGCGCCCTGGCCGAAGGCTTGAAGCTCTGCGATGCGCCCTATGTCGCCGTGTTCGACGCCGATTTCGTGCCGGAGCCGGGCTGGCTGCGCGGCGCCATGGCGGCTCTGCTGGCCGAACCGCGCGCTGCCTTCGTGCAAACCCGCATCGAATGGGGCAACGGCGAGAAGAACTGGCTCACACGGGCGCAACGGCTGATGCAGGACGCCCATTTCGCCGTCGAGCAGGACATCCGCGCCCGCCGCGGCATGCCCTTCCAGTTCAACGGCACGGGCGGCATCTGGCGGCGCGCCGCGGTCGAGGAGGCGGGCGGCTGGTCGCACGACACGCTGTCGGAGGACCTCGACCTGGTGCTGCGGACCTCGCTCGCGGGCTGGCACGGCGTGTTCCTGATGGAACCGCATGTCGTCGGCGAGCTGCCGGCCAAGCTCGATGATTTCAGCGCCCAGCAGAGCCGCTGGTCCAAGGGCTTCATGCAGGTCGCCCGCAAGCTCCTCGGCCCGATCTGGCGCTCGGACTGGTCGGACGAGGCCAAGTTCATGACCACCGTGGCGCTCGGCCAGCAGCTCATCTTCCCGGTGCTGGCCGCCGGTATCGTGGCGCTGGTCCTGTCGGCGATCGGCCATGGCTATCTGCCGGGGTTCTTCCGCTTCCTGCTGTGGCTGTGGTTCATCGCCATGCTGGCGGTGCTGTTCGGCATGACCTTCGGCGCCTGGCGCCGCCTGAAGCGGGGCGACCTCGGGCGCTATCTCGTCACGGCGGCCAGTGTGCCGGCGCTGATCGTCTATCTTGCCGCCGCCAATGCCGGTCCGATCGTTGCCGCCGTGTTCGGACGCAAGACCGAGTTCAACCGCACGCCCAAGGCCGGCGCCTGATGGCTGCGATCGCTACCCTGGCCTTGGCTCTCGCCGCGGTCTTCGCGGTGTGCTGCGTGCTGCTGGCGGCCTTCGTCGGCAGCCTGCTCTACATGGTGATCCTGCATCATCGCCTGAAGGAGCGGGGGCTCGCCCGCGAGGAGGCGCTGCTCGCCACGCCGCTGCCGCCCGATGCCGACTTGCCGCACGTCGTCGTGCAGATCCCGTCCTTCAACGAAGGCGGCGTGCTCCGGCGCGGCATCGAGGCCGCGGCCCTGCTCGACTGGCCGCGCGACAAGCTGCATATCCAGGTACTCGACGACAGCACCGACGAGACCGCCGAGCTCGCCCGCACCGTGGTGGCCGAGCTCAAGGCGAAGGGCTTCGACATCGTCGCCTTGCAGCGCACTGACCGCTCGGGTTTCAAAGGCGGCGCCCTGCACGAGGCGATGCAGAAGACGCCGCACGACTACTTCGCGATCTTTGATGTCGACTACGTCCCGTCGCCCGACTTTCTGCGCACCTGCATGCGGCCGTTCTTCGCCAACCCCAACTGGGCGTTCGTGCAGGCGCGCTTCGACTTCCTCAATCCGCACGAGAACGCGCTCACCGAGATGCAGATGGTGACCCTCGACGCCCATCTCGGCATCGAGCAGGCGACGCGTTGCTGGGCCGGCCATCCGCTGCCGTTCAACGGCACGTGCGGCATCTGGCAGAGGGCCGCCATCGAGGCGGGCGGCGGCTGGAAAGGCGACACCGTCACCGAGGACCTCGACCTTACCTATCGCGGCTGGGTCAAGGGCTGGCGGGCGCTGTTCCTGACCAGCGTGCCGGTGCCGGGCGAGCTGCCGGCCGACACCAAGACCTGGCTGCGCCAGCAGCAGCGCTGGCAGGATGGTTTCCGCCATGTCGGGCTGCGCATGTTCCCGGAGATCCTGAGGAGCCGCGATATCACGCCGTCATCGAAGGCGGCTGCGCTGCTCCACCTCTGCATGTCGCTCAACCAGCCGGTGCTGCTGGTCGGCGTCGTCTCGGGGCTGCTGTCCGGGCTGCTTGCGCCGTCGCTGGCGCCGCTGCTGCTGACCCTGTTCTTCGTGACCCTGGCCTGGGTGCTGTTCTGCGCCACGACGTTCCTGCGCGCCGGCCACAACTTCATCCGTGGCGGGGAAATGTCGCCGGCGCGCTTCGCCCTGGTGCTGTTGCGCTTCGTCGGCGGCCAGGTGGCGATGCTCGTGCGCTCCCTCGGGGTGCACATCAACAAGCGCCTCAACAGGCCCAAGCCGATCGTCTTCGACCGCACACCCAAGAAGGGCGCCTGACTTTTCCGCGCGCAAACAGGACCGTTGAGACGGGTCATTGACTTAACAGAATAGTGATATAACTTATCAGTTAAATGAATGCCCTCGACCATACTTTTAATGCTCTGGCCGATCCAACCCGTCGGGCGATCCTGGCGCGTCTCGCGCAGGGCGAGGCGACGGTCGGCCAGCTGGCCGAGCCCTTCGCGATCTCCCAACCGGCGATCTCGCGGCACCTGAAGGTGCTCGCGAAGGCCGCCCTGATCTCCAACGAACGGCAGGGCAAGCATCGCCGCTGCCGCCTCCGGCCCGAGGCGCTCGAAAGCGCCATGACATGGCTCGAGTTCCACCGCCGGTTCTGGGCCGGCAGCCTCGATCGCCTCGATGCCCATCTGAAGTCGGAGAAGTAAACCATGATGACCGCTCCATCCGACGACACGGTCCTGGAGATCACGCGCGTGTTCGACGCTCCGCCGGCGCGGGTGTTCGCGGCGTGGCTGGACCTCGGGCAGTTCCAGTCGTGGATCGGCCCCGAGGGCATCGACTGCGAGGTCGAGCTGCTCGAGCCGCAGGTCGGCGGCCGCTACCGCCTCGTCATGAACACGCCGGAGCGCGTGATCCCGGTGTCGGGGGTCTTCCGGTCGATCGAACCTTGCTGCCGCCTGGTCTTCACCTGGGGCTGGGAGGGCGATCCCATCCGGCAGTCGTTGATCACGCTGACTTTCAGGGAACTCGGCGGCAAGACGGAGCTGACCTTGAGGCAGGAGGGCCTCGGCTCCGTCGAAAGCCGCGACGGCCACGTGCGCGGCTGGCACAGCGCCTTGAGCAAGCTGGATCGTTATCTGTGCGAGGGAGCGAGCCGATGAGTGCAATCAAGGTCAGCGCCTACCGCTGGGTCCCGCCGTTCGCCCAGGGACTGGTCCGCGATCTGCGGGTGCGCTGGGCATTGGAAGAGGCGGGCCTGCCGTATGAGCAGCGTCTGCTCGACTTCAGGGACAAGCCGGAAGGCTACCGGAAGCTTCAGCCGTTCGGCCAGGTGCCGACCTTCGAAGACGGCGCGCTGGTGCTCTTCGAATCGGGGGCGATCGTGCAGCACATCGCCGAACGATCGACGGCGCTCCTGGCGGCTGATCCCTCGGCACGCGCGCGGACGATGAGCTGGATGTTCGCGGCGCTGAACACCGTCGAGCCGCCGGTCATGTTCCTGGTCCAGATCGATCTGAAGTTCGCCGACGACGCTGCGGCGATGCGGATGCGCGAAGGCGCGGTCGATGCGGTGAAGGGCCGGTTGGAGGGCGTGGCCGCGTGGCTGGGGGAACGCGACTACCTCGAGGACCGGTTCACCGCCGGCGACCTGCTGATGGTGACGGTGCTGCGCTTCCTGCGGCACACCGACCTGGTCGTCTCGATCCCGGCGCTGGCGGCTTATGTGTCGCGTTGCGAAGCGCGTCCGGCTTTCCAGAAGGCGCTTGCTGCGCAGATGGCGACATTCGCCGACAACGCGCCTGCGTCGGCCGCCTAGACGTTTCGGGTTGAAAGCACTGCTGGCACTCCGTCCGGCGACACAAGGCGAGGCGTTATTGCGTCGGGACCCCCCTTATGGGACGCAAAAACTCTCGAAAACGAAATCGGGAATAGAAACCACAGTTATTGACTGGTCGGCACTATGGTTATATAGATGATTCGTTGCACTGCATGTCGGTGTTCCCGCGCTATGCATCGTCAATCCGATCGAGTGCCGGGGGCTCCTGTGCGGGAGTCACCCAATGATCTTCCGTAAGGGGCAGTCCACAGCGAAGGGGCCTGCAGAAAATGCATTAAATGCATAAAATTGAGAAGCCGCATGAATTCAATGGTTTGGCGGACCACGGCCAACCTGCAAAAAATATGCAGAAAATGCAGAAATTCACGAGCGGCGAACGACAGTGCATGCACCCGCTGGCAACGCCGAGAGGCGCCTGCGCGCGCCTTTCAGGCGAGCACGCTCTCCCGCACCAGCGGATGGTGCGCGCAGCGCAGGCCGCCGCCGGTGGCGATCGGCCCGTCGAAGGGCAGGGGGATGACGTCGATCCCGCGCTTGCGCATCTCGTCGATCACGCGGGCATTGTCGGCATCGACGATGACGCGGCCTTCCTCGAGGACGAGTGCGTTGGTGGCCAGATGATTGGCCTCGTCAACCGACACGGTGATCTTGTCCCAGCCACGCAGCGACATCGGCAGGCCGTCGATCAGCTTCTCCGGGCAATAGACAAGCAGCCCGGGCTTGATCAGCGCCAGGGCGCAATCGAGATGCAGCACGTTCGACTTCATCGCCACGGCCAGCACGCGATACCTGTCGCCCAGCAGGGCCTGCAGCCAGTCGGCGCCGGCAAGGTCGGAGGCGCAGCCCGAGATGCCGACATAGACCTCGCGGCCGTTCAGCAGCGTGTCGCCGCCTTCGAGGAACGGCCCGTCGACGCAGCCCGGCGAGCCCAAGGGCACGCTCGACCAGCGCGCGCCGCGCTGCTGCACCATCCGCTGGATGATGGGCCGCAGCCCATAGCGCTCGCGCTGGCGGCAGATCAGCCGCAGCGAGGCATCGATCACGTGGTCGCCGACCACGATCATGCCGTCGCGCGCGAAGAGCTGGGCGCCCTCTCCGTTGGGCGCGAGAAAGGTGCGCTCCACGCCCTCCAGCCGCTGCGGGCGATGGACGGTCACGCCCTCGCGTGCCACCAGCTCGGCCAACGCGTCGACCTGGCGTTCGATGCGATGGGCCCACTCGGGGGCGACGTCGATCAGGCGACGGCCCTTGTGGGCGCGGCTCACCTTCTCGCCTTCCGGCAGCAGCCAGCGCTGGGACTCCTCATGGAAGACGACGAAATCCTCGGCCGGCGAGATGCCGATCACGACCTCGCGCAGCTTGCCCCACTCGTGATGAGCCCCGAATCGCATTACCGGAACGGCCTCACCCTGAGGAGGCCCCCTCGATACCTCGGGGTAAACTCGGGGCCGGCTCGAAGGGTGGCAGCAGGCACAGTGTCTGGGGCCCATGCTTCGAGACGCATCGCTTCGCGATGCTCCTCAGCATGAGGTCGGTCTTAGACACGGGCGTAGATGTCCTCGTAGCGGATGATATCGTCTTCCTCGAGGTACTCGCCGGTCTGGACCTCGACGACCTCGAGCGGCTCGTCGCCGGGATTGGCGAGGCGATGGATGCCGCCCATTGGGATGTAGATCGACTCGTTCTCGTGCAGGGTCATGATCTTGCCGTCGAGCGTGACCTCGGCCACGCCTCTGACCACGACCCAGTGCTCGGCGCGGCGCTTGTGGCTCTGCAGGCTGAGCTTGCCCTTGGGGTTGACCGAGAGGCGCTTGGCGCGGAAGCGCTCGCCGCGGTCGATGTCCTGATAGCTGCCCCACGGCCGATGCATCACCGCATGCTCGGTGGCGGCCTTGTGCTTGCCGTCGGACATGCGCTGGACCACGTCCTTGAGCCGCGGGAGGTTGTCGCGATGGCCGACCAGGACGGCGTCGTTCATCGCCACCACCACGACCTCCTCGACGCCGATCACCGCGGTGAGCGGACCGTCCGAGCGGACGTACGAATTGCGCACATGGTCGATCTCGACCGGCCCCTCGGTGACGTTGCCGGCGCTGTCGGCCTCGCCGATATCGAGCAGGGCATCCCAGGTGCCGAGGTCGGACCAGCGGAACCTGGCCGGCACCACCCAGCACTTGTCGGTGCGCTCCATCACGGCGTAGTCGATCGACTTGGCCGGCGCCTTGGCAAAGGCCTCGGCGTCGAGGAACACGGTCGATCCGGTCTTCTTGGCCTTGGCCACGGCCTCTTCGGCCGCCGCCGCCATGGCCGGCTCGAAGCGCGCCATCTCCGACAGCAGCAGGTCGGGCGGGAACAGGAAGTTGCCGCTGTTCCACAGCAGGCCCTCGGCGATGTAGCGCAGGGCCGTCTGGGCGTTGGGCTTCTCGACGAAGGCCGCGACCTTCTGCACCGTGCCGATCTGCTGGCTGCTCGGGCGGATGTAGCCGTAGTCGGTCTTGGGCTCCGTCGGCGGAATGCCGAACGTGACGATGCCACCGCGTTCCACGGCCAGAAGGCCTTCGCGGCAGCCGGCCCGGAACTCTTCGGTGCCGATCACGAGGTGGTCCGACGCCAGCGCCAGCACCGCCTTGGCGCCCTGGCTGCGCGCATAGGCGGCCGCGGCGGCCATGGCGGGGCCCGAATCGCGGCGCGACGGTTCGACCAGGATGTCGATCTCCATGCCGATTTCCTTGGCCTGCTGCTCGGCCATGAAGCGGTAGGCTTCGTTGGTCGCGATCACAGGCCGTGCAAACAGGCCGCGGTCGGCGACGCGTTGCAGCGTCTGCTGGAAGGTCGATTGCGTGCCGAGCAGCGGCACGAACTGCTTGGGCATGCTTTCGCGCGACAGGGGCCAAAGGCGCTTGCCGGAGCCTCCGACCAGGATGACAGGCGTGATCGACGACATAAGGGGGCTTTCGTTACTGGGCCGTTGGGCCTGATGAAGCGCGATATAGCCCAAGGGACCGGCCCGGCCAATGGCCCCGGGCGGCGGCTTCCTTCATCGCCGGCCGGCCGTCTGGCGCTCCAGATTCTCGTCGCGCCGGCGCTTGGCCTCGATTTCGACGGCCTCGGCGAGCTTGGGGATGTGGGAGGCGATTTCGTAGAAGTCGCTGGCGTAGAGGACCAGGAGGGTCGTCGGCTTGGTGGTGGCCACCGAATCGGTGCGCGGCTGGCGTTCGAGCAGGGCCATCTCGCCGAAGAAGGCGCCTTCGCCCAGCCGCACCGAGCCGCCATTGGGCAGGCGGACCTCGACCTCGCCGCTCGAGATGAAGAACATGGAGTCGCCGGCATCGCCGCGGCGCACCACGGTGATGCGCGCCGGGTAGTAGCGCGTGCGCAGCTTGCCCACGATCTCCGACAGGGTGACGACGCCAAGCGAAGCGAAGAGCGGCACGCGCGCGACCTGCTCCCACACCCTCAGGTACTCGCGGCGCCGCTCTTCCTGGGCGAAGCCGGTGGCGAGCACGCCGGTCATCAACGCAAGCACGGCGATGCCCGAGATCATCAGCAGCGAGCCGACGAGGCGACCGCCCAAGGTCAGGGGCACGACGTCGCCGTAGCCCGTCGTCGTGAGGGTCACGACGGCCCACCACATGGCGTTCGGCAGCGAGCCGAACTGCTCGGGCTGCTTGACGCGCTCGAAGATGTGGGCGGCCGTCGCCGCCATCATCAGCAGGATGGCGAACAGGATCAGCACGCTGGCGATCGGCGCGCGCTCGTTGGACATCACGCGGAACAGCGTGCTGAAGGCCGGCGCATGCAGGCCGACTTTCATGATCCAGAGGATGCAGAACACCGAGGCGGCGTCCGATCCGGTGATGCCGTAGCCGCCGAAGAACATGAAGGCCGGCAGGATCGCCAGAAGCCCGATGAGACCCTGGAGCGACACCGCCCAGCGCAGACGCGCACCGGTGTCCGACTCCTGGTCGTAGTGCGGCGCCTCGGGCGCCACCCACAGGCGCGCCAGGTACTCGACGAGGAAGATGAACGTGACGGTCCAGATGACGATGCGCAGGACATGCCGGATCTGCATGTCCAACTCGTCGACCGACAGCATGATCACGGCGAACAGGCCGATGCCGAGCACGATCAGATGAGCCACCCGCACCTGGCGGGCGCCGGGTGTGGGGTCGCTGTAGCGCAGCAGGGCGTAGAGTCTTGCCCTGAAAGTCGGGGCCGTGGCCGTCACGATACGACCTTAGGCATCCTGGCGTGCGAATTGCAACGCAGGGGAGGCGGGTCTACGGTCGCGTCCGTTTTGCAGGAGATGGGTCTGGATTGAAGGTGGTCAGGGATTTGCGCATTGCCGTCGACATCGGCGGCACGTTCACGGACGTGGTGTTGGAAGAGGATGGAAAGCGGCTGACACGCAAGCTGCTGACCACGCCGCAGCGGCCCGAAGAGGCGGTTCTCGACGGCGTGCGGCTGATCCTGGCCGATGCCGGCCGGGGCTTCGGCGACGTCACGGTCTTCGTGCACGGCACCACGCTTGCCACCAATGCCGTGATCGAGCGGCGCGGCGCGCGCACGGCGCTGCTGGCCACCGAGGGCTTCCGCGACATCCTCGATATCGCCAACGAGAGCCGCTACGACCAGTACGACCTCACCATCGAGAAGCCCAAGCCCCTGGTGCCGCGGGCGCTGCGCTTCACCGTGCCCGAGCGCATGGACGTGCACGGCCAGGTCCGCCTGGCGCTCGACGAGAAGGCGGTGCGCGACACGGCGCGCAAGCTCGAGGCCGACGGCGTCGAAAGCCTCGCCGTCGCCTACATGCATGCCTACGCCAACTCGGCGCATGAGCGGCGCACGCGCGACATCCTGAAGGAAGAGCTTCCCGACCTGTGGGTCACGCTGTCGAGCGAGGTCTGCCCGGAAGTGCGCGAGTACGAGCGCACCTCGACCGCGGTCGCCAATGCCTATGTCCAGCCGCTGATGGACTCCTATCTCGAGCGCATGCAGGCGGCGCTGGCGGCGGAGAAGTTCACCGGCACGATCTACCTCGTGACTTCGGGCGGCGGCCTCACCGCCATCGCCACGGCGCGGCGCTTCCCGGTGCGGCTGGTCGAATCCGGCCCGGCCGGCGGCGCGATTTTTGCTGCGCAAGTGGCGGCCCGCGCCGGCGAGGCGAGGGCGCTGAGCTACGACATGGGCGGCACCACGGCCAAGATCTGCCTGATTGACGATTACAGGCCGCACACCGCGCGGCTGTTCGAGGTCGACCGCGCCGCGCGCTTCCTCAAGGGATCGGGGCTGCCGGTGCGCATCCCGGTGATCGAGATGGTGGAGATCGGTGCGGGCGGCGGCTCGATCGCGCGGCTCGATGCACTGAAGCGCGTCACGGTGGGGCCGGAGAGCGCCGGCGCCGAGCCCGGCCCGGCCTGCTACGGCCGCGGCGGCCTGCATCCCGCCGTGACCGATGCCAACGTCGTGCTGGGCACCATCGATCCGCACGACTTTGCCGGCGGCAGCATCAAGCTCGATCTCGGCGCGGCCAAGGGCGCGCTGGAGCGCGACGTCGCGGAAGGTATCGGCCTCTCGACCGAGATGGCGGCCTATGCCGTCTACGAGATGGTGTCGGAGAACATGGCGAGCGCCGCGCGCGTGCATGCCGTCGAGCGCGGCGCCGTCGTCAACCAGTACAACCTCATCGCCTTCGGTGGCGGTGCGCCGCTGCATGCCGCACGGGTCGCCGAGAAGATCGGGGTCAGGCGCGTGATCGTGCCGCCCAATGCCGGCGTCGGCTCGGCGGTGGGCTTCCTCGCTGCACCGGTGTCCTACGAACTGGTGCGCAGCCGCTACATGCGGCTCGACGCCTTCGATGCCGCGGCAGCCAGCGACCTTCTCAAGGAGATGAGCGTGGAGGCCACGGCCCTGGTGGCGCCGGGTGCACGCGGCATGGCGACCTTCGAGCGACGTCTCGCGTTCATGCGCTACGTCGGCCAGGGTCATGAGATCGTCGTCGAGCTGCCCGGGCGGCCGCTGGAGGTGTCGGACGCCCAGGCCCTGCGCGAGGCCTATGAGCGCGACTACGCCGTGCTGTTCGAGCGCCATATCCCCAACGCCGCCATCGAAATCCTGTCCTGGTCGGTCCAGGTCTCGACCGAGGCCAAGCTGCCGGCGAAGCAGGGGGCGGCGCCGTCGGTGCCGGCGCCCCGGCCGATCGGCAAGCGGCCGGTGTTCGACGGCCGCAGTGGCCGCACGACCGAGGTGCCGTTCTATCGCCGCGAAGCCCTGCCGCCGGGCAGCGCCTTCCCGGGGCCGGCGATCGTCGCCGAGGACGAGACCTCGACCTATATTTCGGCCAGTTTTGCCGCGCACATCGATGCCTCCGGCTGTATCGTCATGGATCGCAAGGACGCGTGAGGAAATCATGAGCCAGTCCAACAGCGTCGGCCTGATCGACCTGCAGATCATGTGGAACCGCCTGATCGCGGTGGTCGAGGAGCAGGCACAAACCCTGATGCGCACCGCCTTCAGCCCGATCGTGCGCGAATGCGGCGATCTCTCGGCGGGCGTATTCGACCTCGAGGGCCGCATGCTGGCCCAGGCCGTCACCGGCACGCCCGGCCACGTCAATTCGATGGCCGAATCGGTGAAGCACTTCCTGCGCTACTTCCCGATCGAGACGATGAAGGCGGGCGACGCCTACATCACCAACGACCCGTGGATGGGCACCGGTCATCTGAACGACTTCGTCATCACCACGCCGGCCTTCCGCAACGGCAAGCTGGTGGCGCTGTTCTCCTGCACTAGCCATCTCATGGACATCGGCGGCATCGGCTTCGGGCCGGATGCAACGGACGTGTTCATGGAAGGCCTCTACATCCCGATGCTGAAGCTGTTCGACCAGGGCAAGGTGAACGAGACCCTGATGTCGATGATCCGCGCCAACACGCGCCTGCCGGTCGACACCGAGGGCGACGTCTACTCTCTGGCCGGCTGCAACGACGTCGGCGCCCGTCGCCTGGTCGAGATGATGGACGAGTTCGGCATCGACTCGCTGGACCAGCTCGGCGACCACATCATCGCCCGCTCGCGCGAGGCGGTGCTGGAGGAGATCGCCAAGCTGCCCAATGGGACCTGGCACAACGCCATGACGATCGACGGCTACGACGAGCCGCTGACTCTCAAGGCCGCGCTGACCATTACCGACACCGGCATCCATGTCGACTACAGCGGGACCTCGGCCGTGTCGGGCCGCGGCATCAACGTGCCGCATGCCTACACCACGGCCTACACGGTGTTCGGCCTGGGCTGCGTGGTGGCGACGCACATCCCCAACAACGCGGGCTCGCTCGAGCCGCTCACCGTGTCGGCGCCTGCCGACACCATCCTCAATGCGCCCAAGCCCAGCGCCGTCGCCTCGCGCCACATCATCGGCCAGATGCTGCCGGACGTGACCTTCGGCTGCCTGCGCCAGATCGTGCCGGACCGCGTGCCTGCAGAGGGCACGTCGTGCCTGTGGAACCTCAACGTGCGCGGCCATGTGAAGGGCGGCGAGGGCGGCAACTACGGCTTCGGCATGGCCATCACGTCCAACGGCGGCACCGGCGCGCGTCCCGACAAGGACGGCCTGTCGGCCACGGCCTACCCAAGCGGTGTGCGCGGTACGCCGGTCGAGATCGCCGAAACCCAGACGCCGCTGATCTTCTGGCGCAAGGAATTCCGCCCAGATTCGGGCGGCGCCGGCCGCACCCGTGGCGGGCTCGGCCAGATCATGGAGATCGAAAGCGGCATCGCCGAACCGTTCGACCTCCTGGCAGCGTTCGACCGCATCGACCATCCGCCGCGCGGCCGTGACGGTGGCCGGGACGGCGAGGCGGGCTTCGTGGCGCTGAAGTCGGGCAAGACCTTGAAGGGCAAGGGCTTCCAGCTCATCCCGCCGGGCGACAGGCTGGTGGTGATGACGCCGGGCGGCGCGGGCATCGGCAAACCGGCAGAACGCGATCGCGTGCACGTCGCCAGCGACCTGGCCGACGGACTGATCTCCGCCGATACGGCCGAGAAGATCTATGAGTTCAGGCCGTCAAAAGCGGCCGAATGAGTTCGGGGAAGGGTGTCAATCAAAGAAGGGGGCTTCGATGAAGCTGGGACGTAGAACCGCTCTGAAGGCGGGCGTGGGTATGAGCGCGATGATGCTCGGCGCGCCGGCCGTGGTGCAGGCGCAGGCGGCGCTGAAGCTGCCGTTGAGCACGGTGTGGCCTGACGGCAACTTCCACACGATCAACGCCAAGAGGTTTGCCGAGGAGGTCAAGGCGGGCACGTCCGGCGCCGTCGAGATCGACGTGAAGTCGGGCGGCCAGCTCGGCTTCAAGGGCCCCGAGCAGCTGCGCGCCGTGCGCGACGGGCTGGTGCCGATGGCCGACATCCTCAACATCCAGCAGATCGGTGACGAGCCGATCCTCGGCGTCGAGGGCATTCCCTTCATCTCCAACAACATCGAGGAGCTGAAGGTGCTGCACAAGTATCTGCGGCCCGAGTACGAGAAGGTGGCGCTGAAGAACAACCAGACCATCCTCTACATGGTGCCGTGGCCGACGCAGTACCTGCACCTCAAGGTGAAGTGCGAATCGCTCGATGCTCTGAAGGGCATCAAGATCCGCGTGCCCGACAAGAACGCGCAGGACATGTGCAGCGCCATCGGCATGGCGCCGGCGCTGATCCCATGGGGCGAGACCATCGCCGCCCTGTCGTCGGGCGCGGTCTCCGGCGTGTCGACCTCCTCGGTGTCGGGCGTCGACGGCAAGTTCTGGGAGTTCCTGAAGTTCTTCCACCAGACCAACCACGCCTGGTCGAGCCAGATCGTCACGATCAACAACGACACGCTGAAGAAGATCTCACCGGCCAATCAGAAGATCATCGTCGACCTTGCCAAGAAGCTCGAGCCGGATTTCTGGCAGACCTCGCTCAAGGCCGACGCGGACAGCAACAAGAGGCTGATCGACGGTGGCATGACCCTGGTGGTACCGCCGCCGGCGATGGTCGCCGACCTGCAGAAGAAGACGGCGCCGATGATCGCCGACTTCATCAAGCGTGTGCCGGCCGCCGAGAAGCCGATCAAGGCCTACCTTGTCGAAATGAAGCGGGCGTGAGGTCGGCCATGAGGATACGACGCAGACAGGCCCTGCGGGCCGGCGCCGCCATGCTCGCGGGCGGCCTTGCCGCGCCGGCGCTTCTGCAGGCGCAGGCTCCGCTGAAGCTGCCGCTGTCGACGGTTTGGCCGGACAGCAACTTCCACGTCACCAACGCCCGCCGCTTTGCCGACGAAGTCAAGAAGACGACGGGTGGGGCCGTCGAGATCGACGTGAAGTCAGGCGGCCAGCTCGGCTTCAAGGGGCCCGAGCAGCTGCGCGCCGTTCGCGACGGGCTGGTGCCGATGGCCGACGTGCTGACGATCCAGCAGGTCGGCGACGAGCCGATGCTGGGCATCGAGAGCATCCCGTTTCTGGTCGGCAACATCGACGAGCTGAAGATCCTGCACAAGTACATCCGGCCCGATTACGAGAAGATCGCCACCAAGTACAATCAGACTGTCCTCTACATGGTGCCGTGGCCGACCGCCTACATTCACCTGAAGTTCAAGGCCGATGCGGTCGACGTGCTCAAGGGCGTGAAGATCCGCGTGGCCGACAAGAACTCCCAGGACATGTGCAGCGCCATCGGCATGGCGCCGGCACTGATCCCCTGGGGCGAGACGATCGCGGCGCTGTCGTCCGGCGCCGTTTCCGGCGTGCTGACCTCGGCGGTCTCGGGCGTCGACGGCAAGTTCTGGGAGTTCCTGAAGTTTTTCCACCAGACCAACAATGCGTGGAACTCCCAGATGGTCACGATCAACAATGACACCTGGAAGAAGATCTCGCCGGCCAACCAGAAGGCGATCGTCGACCTGGCGCGCGCGCTGGAGCCCGACTTCTGGAAGGCTTCGCTGCAAGCCGACAAGGATAGCACGGAGAAGCTGACCGCGGGCGGCATGCAGCTCGTCGTCGTGCCGGACACGATGATGGCCGACCTGCGCAAGCGCACGGCGCCGCTGGTCGCCGACTTCTTCAAACGCGTGCCCGCCGCGGAGCAGCCCATCAAGGCCTATCTCGTCGAAGTCAAGCGGGCATGAACCACGGTGGCGCCAGCCCCAACGCGGCAGCGCCGCCGCTGTTGCGGCCGCTGCTCGACGGGATCGACATGCTCAGTCGGCTCGACGGCTGGCTGGGCGCAGGTTGCCTGGTGACCCTGACGGCGCTGATGCTGGCCGAAGTCGCAGTGCGCGCGCTGTCCAACGTTTTTCCCTGGGTGCCGGCGGACATTCCGGTGGCCTGGGAATACAGCTCCTACCTCATGGCGGCGACTTTCACCTTCGGCGCCGCCATGACCCTGCGCGCCGGCGGCCATATCCGCGTGACGATCGTCCTGGCGCGCGTGTCGCCGGCGACGCGGCGGTGGATGGAGACCGTGCTCGCGGCACTCGGTGTCTGCTTCTGCGGCTATCTCGCCCTTGCGATGGTCTCTTTCACCTGGCGCAGCTTCGAGAGCGGCCAGACGTCGATCTCGAGCGGAACGCTGCTCTGGATCCCCCAGGCGTTCGTGACCTTCGGCATCTTTCTCCTGACGGTGCAGTTCGTGGCGCGGTTTTTCCAGGCAGCGCTCGGTCTGCCGCTCGAGGACCTCAGCATGCGCGCCGGCGAAGTCGCCGAATGACGCGAAGCGGCGCGTAGGCGGCGATGCTCGTCATAGTCATCACGATGTTCGTCGTGCTGTTCGCATTCCTCGCGGGCGGCCTGTGGATCGGCTGGACGCTCGCCGTCACCGGCACGGTGCTGCTGGCGGTCTTCCGCGACATCCCGCTGGACAAGCTGCTTGCGCAGTACACCTGGAACATCCTCACGACCCAGGAGCTGCTCGCCCTGCCGCTGTTCATCCTGATGGGCGAGATCCTGTTCCGCACCCGCCTGTCGCAGTCGCTGTTCCGCGGCCTGTCGCCTTGGGCGGCGCTGCTGCCGGGACGCCTGCTGCACGTCAACGTCATCGGCTGCACGATCTTCGCCGCCATCTCGGGGTCCTCGGCGGCGACCACCCAGGTGGTCGGCCGTATCTCGCTGTCCGAGCTGCTGAAGCGCGGCTATTCGAAGGACGTGGCCGTCGGCTCGCTGGCCGGCGCCGGTACGCTCGGCTTTCTGATCCCGCCTTCCAACGTCATGATCATCTACGGCGTGCTGGGCGACGTTTCGATCGCCAAGCTGTTCACGGCGGGCTTCATCCCGGGCTTCCTGCTGGCCGGCTGCTTCATGGCCTGGATCATGATCCACACCGCGATCAGGCCCGAGTTCGTGCCGGCCGGCGAGCGCAAGGTGCGGTTCGCCACCGCTGCGCAGTATCTCGAATCGATCAAGGAACTGGGGCCCGCCGTGTTCCTCATCCTGTGCGTGCTGGGCTCGATGTATGGCGGCTTGGCGACGCCGTCCGAGGCGGCCGGCGTGGGCGTGCTGGGCGCTCTGATCGTGGCGCGTCTCCAGGGCGAGCTCAAATGGTCGGCGCTGCGGTCGATCGCCATCGGCGCCGTCCAGACCTGTTCGATGATCGCCCTGATCGTGCTCGGCGCCTCGATCCTGGGTAGCGCGGCGGCTTTCCTCAGCATTCCCGCCGCGGTGGCCGAGTTCGTCACCAGC
The DNA here is from genome assembly GCA_019750135.1 of Reyranella sp. GTDB lineage: Bacteria > Pseudomonadota > Alphaproteobacteria > Reyranellales > Reyranellaceae > Reyranella. Next base: position 29,026 of record JAIEOV010000105.1, read on the forward strand.
CTGCAGCTCTCGCCCTTCATGCTGATCGTCGCCCTGATCGTCTTCTACCTGATCCTGGGTTGCTTCCTCGACGGCTTCAGCATGATCGTCATGACGCTCCCCATCGTCATGCCGATCGTGAAGGCCGCGGGGTTCGACCCGATCTGGTTCGGCGTCTTCCTGGTCCTGGTGGTCGAGATGGCGCAGATCACGCCGCCGGTCGGCTTCAACCTGTTCGTGATCCAGGGCCTGACCGAGGACGGCCTGGGCTATATCGCGCGCGTCACCTTGCCTTACCTGTTGATCATGGTCGGTTTCACCATGCTGGTCACCGTGCTGCCCGATATTGCCCTCTGGCTTCCCCGCTATCTCAGCAGCTAGTCTCGACGCAGAAAAATGGGGGCTTGAATGGAACCGCGCCAGGTAAGAACGGCGGCCGATGCGCGTCGCATCCTGCAGGAGCGCGGGCTGCGCCACGTCAAGGTGGGCGTCCACGACATCGACGGCATCCTGCGCGGCAAGTACCTGCACATCGACAAGTTCAGCTCGGCCCTCGACGGCGGCATGGGCTTCTGCGACGTCGTCCTGGGGTGGGATTCCAACGACCAGCTCTACGACAACGTCACCTACACCGGCTGGCACACGGCCTATCCCGACGCCAACGTGCGCATCCTGCCGGACACCTGCCGCGAGATCGCGACCGAGCCCGGCAATCTCCTGTTCCTCTGCGAGTTCGTCGACAAGGCCGAGGAGATCTGTCCGCGCGGCACCCTGCGCCGCGTGCTTGACCGCGCCGCCAACCTGGGCTTCGAGGTCAAGGTCGGCTTCGAGTACGAGTTCTTCGTGTTCGCCGAGACGGCCTTCTCGATCCGCGAGAAGGGTTTTAAGAACCTGAAGCCGATCTCGCCGGGCTTCTTCGGCTATTCGATGCTGCGCAACTCGGTCCTGTCAGACTGGTACCGCGACCTGCTTGCGATGTGCGAGACCATGGACATGGGCATCGAAGGCCTGCACACCGAGACCGGCGCCGGTGTGCTCGAGGCGGCGCTGCGGGTGAAGGACGGCCTGCCGGCGGCCGACTCGGCGGCGCTGTTCAAGCTCTACACCAAGGTGCTGGCGCAGAAGCGCGACTGGCTTGCCACCTTCATGGCCAAGTGGTCGAAGGACTGGCCGGGCTGCGGCGGCCACATGCACATGTCGCTGTGGAAGGGGGGCCGTTCGGTCTTCCACGATGATGCCGGCCCGCATCGCATGAGCGAGACCATGCGCCACTTCGTCGGCGGTCAGCGGGCGCTGATGCCCGAGCTGCTGGCCATGGTGGCCAACAACGTGAACTCATACCGCCGGCTCATTCCAGGCTTCTGGGCACCGACCGTGGCGAGCTGGGGCGCGGAGAACCGCACGACGTCCCTGCGCGTGATCCCAGGCTCGGCCAAGTCGACGCGCGTCGAATATCGTATTGCTGCCGCCGACGCGAACCCCTACCTGGCACTGGCCGCCGCCGTCGGCTCGGGTCTGTGGGGTATCGAGAACAAGGTCGATCCGGGCGAGCCCATCAAGGGCAATTCCTACGAGATCGAGCATCCCGAGAAGGCGCAACTGCCGCGGACCCTGATGGAGGCGGCCGGCCGCCTGAAGGATTCGAGGGCGGCGCGCGATCTGTTCGGCGACGCCTTCGTCGATCACTATTCGGCAACGCGCGAATGGGAAGAGCGCGAGTTCCGCAAGGCCATCACGGAATGGGAACTCGATCGCTACATGGAGATCATCTGACGTCAGACGGGGTGGACGGCCAACCCGCCGGCAAGCCAGACGACCAGCAGAACCACGAGGACGAGTCCAAGCGCTCCGCCCAGGCCGGCGCCGCCGTAGCTGCGGTAGCCGTAATAGCCGCCGCCGCCCCCGAGGAGGACGATCAGCAGGACGATGATCAGGATTGTAGTCATCTCGAGTTCCTCAGGGCTGAAGTGTGCTGGGGCGGCAACGTGCACGCTGCGGCAAGGTTCCTCGAGGCGAAGATTTCCGCGATTTATCAAGTGCGTGCCGTGCTAGCGTGCAGCAATTGCGCATGTGTCTAGCCGGACGGAAAAACCCCTGATGCTTCAGCCCCTGGTCGGTAACTGGAACTACCCGAGCTCGATCCGTTTCGGCGCGGGCCGCATCCGCGAGCTGCCGGACGCCTGCAAGGCGATCGGCTTGAAGCGGCCTCTGCTGGTGACCGACCCGGGACTGGCGAGCCTGCCGATGATCAGCGACGCCATGCTGTCGCTGCGCAAGGCCGGCATCGACGTCGCCCTGTTCAGCGAGGTGAAGCCCAACCCCGTGGCCGCCAACGTCGAGGCGGGCGTGCGCATCCTGCGCGCCGCCAAGAGCGACGGCGTCATCGCCTGGGGCGGCGGCTCCGGCATCGACACCGGCAAGGCGATCGCCTTCATGGCCGGCCAGACGCGGCCGCTATGGGACTTCGAGGATGTCGGCGACTGGTGGACGCGCGCCAACCCGTTGGGAATCTATCCCACGATCGCCGTGCCGACCACGGCCGGCACCGGCTCGGAGACCGGCCGCGCCTCGGTGATCACCGACACGGGCACGCACACCAAGAAGATCATCTTCCATCCCAAGATGATGCCGTCGATCGTCATCGCCGATCCCGAACTGACCGTCGGCCTGCCGGCCAGGCTGACGGCCGGCACCGGCATGGATGCGTTCATCCATTGCCTCGAAGCCTACTGCGCACCGGGCTATCACCCCTATGCCGAAGGCATCGCGGTCGAGGGCATGCGGCTGGTGAAGGAGAACCTGGCGCGCGCCGTGAAGGACGGCCGCGACATCGAGGCACGCGGCCACATGCTGGCGGCCTCGCAAATGGGCTCGACCGCCTTCCAGAAGGGGCTGGGCGCCATCCATTCGCTGTCGCATCCGGTCGGCGCCGTGCTCGATACGCATCACGGCCTGACCAACGCCGTCGCCATGCCCTATGTGCTGAAGTTCAATCGTCCGGCGATCGACGAGAAGATCCAGCGGCTGGCCCGCTGGCTCGGCCTGCGCAATCCGACCTTCGACGGCTTCATGGAATGGAGCCTCGACCTGCGCCGACAGGTCGGCATCCCGCACACCCTGGCCGAGCTCGGCGTCAAGGAGAGCCATCTCGACAAGTTCGCCGAGATGGCGGCCGTCGATCCGACGGCCGGCGGCAACCCGGTGAAGGCGGGCGTGCCGGAGATGCGCAAGATGTACGAGGCCGCGGTGGCGGGGAGGCTGTAGTGGCGACGAACTTCCCCACCCAGGCCCGCGTCGTCATCGTCGGCGGCGGCATCATGGGCTGCTCGACGGCCTATCACCTGGCCAAGCTCGGCTGGAAGGACGTCGTGCTGCTGGAGCAGGGGCGGCTGAGCGGCGGCACGACGTGGCATGCCGCGGGCCTCGTCGGCCAGCTGCGCAGCTACCAGAACCTGACGCGGCTCATTCGCTACAGCACCGAGCTCTATTCCAAGCTCGAGGCCGAGACCGGCCTGGCGACGGGCTGGAAGCAGTGCGGCTCGCTCTCCGTGGCGCGCACCGAGGAGCGCATGGTGCTGCTGCGCCGCTCCGCCGCCATGGCCAACGCCCAGGGCGTCGACTGCGAGCCGCTGACGCCCAAGCAGGCCGGTGAGAAGTACCCCATCATGCGCACCGACGACCTGGTGGGCGCGGTGTGGCTGCCGGGCGACGGCAAGGCCAATCCGGCCGACATCACCCAGGCGCTGGCGCGCGGCGCGCGCAGTGGCGGGGTGCGCATCTTCGAGAAGACACGCGTCACGGCGATCGACACCAAGGACGGCCGCGTCACCGGCGTGCAGACCACCGAGGGCCCGATCAAGGCGGAGATCGTCGTCAACTGCGGCGGCCAGTGGGCGCGCCAGCTCGCGCGCACGGTCGGCGTCACGGTGCCGCTCTATTCCTGCGAGCACATGTACATCGTCACCGAGAAGATGGAGAACGTGCCGCGCGACCTGCCGGTGATGCGCGATCCCGACGGCTACATCTACTTCAAGGAGGAGGTCGGCGGCCTGCTGATGGGTGGCTTCGAGCCCGAGGCCAAGCCGTGGAACAAGGACATCATCCCCGACGACTTCGAGTTCGGCATGCTGCCGGACGACTGGGACCAGTTCCAGATCCTGATGGACAACGCGCTGATCCGCGTGCCGTCGCTGGAGAAGACCGGCATCAAGACCTTCATGAACGGGCCGGAGAGCTTCACGCCCGACCTGAACTACATCCTGGGCGAGGCGCCACAGGTGAGGGGCTTCTTCGTCGGCGCGGGCTTCAACTCGATGGGCATCGCGAGCTCGGGCGGTGCGGGCATGGCGCTGGCCGAATGGATCGTGGCCGGCGAGCCGACGCTCGATCTCTGGCCGGTCGACATCCGCCGCTTCGCCGGCTTCCACGGCAACGATGCCTGGTTGAAGAGCCGCGTCGCCGAGACCCTCGGCCTGCACTACAAGATGCCGTGGCCGCAGCGCGAGCAGGAGAGCGGCCGGCCGTTCCGTCGCTCGCCGCTCTACGACCGCCTGAAGGCGAGGGGCGCCTGGTTCGGCAACAAGATGGGCTGGGAGCGGCCCAACTGGTTCGCCGGCGTCGGCAAGACTCCCGACATGCAGTACGGCTGGGGTCGCGGCGCCTGGTTCGACGCGGTCGCCGGCGAGCATCGCGCCACGCGCGAGGCGGTCACCGTGGTCGACGAGACATCGTTCGGCAAGATCCTGGTGCAGGGTCGCGATGCCGAGGCGCAGCTGCAGCACCTGGCCGCCAACAACGTCGCCGTGCCGATCGGCACCACGGTCTATACCGGCATCCTGAACGAGCGAGGGACCTTCGAAAGCGATCTCACCATCGCACGTCTGGCTCGCGACAAGTTCTTGATCATCACGGGCTCGGCGCAGCCGGTGCGCGACATGGACTGGCTGAACCGCCACGTCGACGAGAATGCCCATGTCACGCTGACCGACGTCACGGGCGCGTGGACCGTGCTGTCGGTGATGGGCCCCAAGAGCCGCGCGCTGCTGCAGAAGGTGAGCCGCGCCGACTTTTCAAACGAGGCCTTCCCCTTCGCCACCATCCGCGAGGTTGGGATCGGCCATGGCACGGTGCTGGCCTCGCGTCGCACCTACATGGGCGAACTGGGCTGGGAGCTCTACGTGCCGGTCGAGTTCGCCGTCACCGTGTTCGAGGCCCTGCACGAGGCCGGCGCCGAGTTCGGCCTGCGCGATGCCGGCTACTACGCCGTCGAATGCATGCGCCTGGAGAAGGGCTATCGCGCCTGGGGCCGCGAGCTCACGCCCGACGATACGCCGTTCCAGGCGGGGCTGGGCTGGGCGGTGAAGCTCGACAAGCCGGGCGGCTTTTTAGGCCACAAGGCGTTGGTCGAGGCCAAAGCCAAGCCGCTGACGCGTCGCCTGGTGTCGGTGGTGCTGGAGGATTCCGAGCCGCTGCTGTGGGGCGGCGAAGCCCTGCTGCGCGACGGCCGCCCGGTCGGCGACCTCACCTCGGCGGGCTACGGCCACTCGGTCGGCGCGTCGGTCGGTCTGGGCTACGTGAAGCGCGCCGACGACGCGGCCATCGATGCCGCCTGGCTCGACGGCGGCAAGTTCGAGGTCGATCTCGCGGGGACGCGGTTGCGTGCCAAGGTCTCCCTGCGCTGCCCCTTCGACCCGACGGGCGCCCGCATCAAGGGCTAAGTCGACGGCGCCGGTTGGCCCGTCGTCGGCTCCGGTGCTGTCCTGAGCCGCGTGTCGGCAAGCTCGCCGGCGGCCTCGAGAATGGGATAGGCCACCGACGCGAGATGGCCGTTGATGCGCTTGAGGTCGCGGATCACGTCCATGTGGATCGAGCTGGTTTCGATCGATTCCGGCCGGCCCTCGCGCAGGCGGGCGAAGTGGCTGTCGGCGGCGCGCGATTCGGCCTCGCGCAGCGCCGCCTTCTCGCCGACCAGGCGGCGCGCCAGCGTGATGTCGCGCGTCGTGAAGACGTTCAGCGCCAGCCGCAGATTGTCGAGCACGCGGCCGTGGAAGGCGCGCAGCTCGGCCATGCCCTCGGCCGAGAAGGCGTAGCGGTTCTTGATCTTCTTGGCGGCGAGCTCCATCAGGTTCTTGTCGATGATGTCGCCGATATGCTCGAGGTTCGTGGTGAAGGTCAGGATCTCGACATAGCGCTTGCCGTCCTCCTCGCCGAGCTCGTTGCGCGAGACCTGCACGAGGTAGAGCTTGATCGCTTCGTAGAGCTGGTCGACGGCGTTGTCTGCCGTCTCGATCGCCTTCACCGCCTTGGCGTCGTTGCGCTCCAGCACATCGATGGTCTGGCGCAGCATGTCGGCGACGCGGTCGCCGAGGTTCAAGGTCTCGCGCAACGCGCAGCCCAGCGCCTCGGCCGGCGAATCGAGGACGTTGGGATCGAGGTGTCGCGGCTTGCCGGGGTCGTCGGCCACCGGCTTGTCGGGCAGCAGCTTGCGGCAGCCCCAGGCGACGACGTCGACCAGCGGCAGGAAGACCAGCGAGGCCACGGCGTTGAACCCGGTATGGAAGTTCACCGGCATGCGCGTGGCCGAGCCATCGATCAGTGTCAGCCAGTCGACCAGTGGGCCCAGGAAGGGCAGCAGCGCCACGCCGACGATGGCGCGCGTCATGAGGTTGGCGAGAGGCACGCGGCGGGCGGCAACGTCGGCGCCCGACTGCGCCATGTAGGGCGCCAGAGCGCCGCCGATGTTGGCGCCGATCACCAGCGCCAGGGCGAGCTTGGGCTCGATCAGCCCCGAGCCTGCGAACGACATCACCAGCAGCACCGTCGAGAGGCTGGAATGCACGAACCAGGTGGCGAGCGTGCCGACGACGACGGCGATCACGTACTCGTCCTGCAGGCCCTGCAGCATCGCCATGAAGGCAGGGGCGCTGCGCAGCGGCAGGGTCGCGGCGGCTAAAAGCTTCAGCGACAGCAGCATCAGGCCGAGCCCGATGGCGACGCGGCCGAGATGGCGTGATTTGTCGGTATCGCTCGACAGGAAGGCGATGACGCCGGCGCCGATCAGCAGGGGCGAGACCCAGCCGAGGTCGAATGACAGGACCTGGGCGGCGATCGTGGTGCCGATGTCGGCGCCCAGCATAATCGCGAAGGCGATCGACAGGGGGATCAGGCCGCGGCCGGCGAAGGAGGAGACCAGCAGCGACGTGGCCGTGCTCGACTGCAGCAGGCCGGTGATGGCGATGCCGCCCAGGAAGGCGGTGACGCGATTGCGCGAGCAGGCGGCGATGGCACGGCGCAGCGCCGCGCCGAAGGCGCGCGTCAGCCCCGTGCGCACCATGCGCACGCCCCACAGCAGCAGCGCCACGCTGCCCAGCACGTTCAGGACGGTCTCGACGCCATGCATGATCGCGGAATCCTACGCCTCGAATTCCATCAGTAAAAGTTTTTTGACAGTTTTATGACGTTCTTGCCGGAGTCCGCGCTCCGGCAAGACTCGACGCCTCGTCCATGAAGGCGCGTACCAGCGCCACGCGGCGGCGCTCCTGCAGACACACCGCATATTCGGCGACATTGAGGTCGGTGTCCGTGACAAGCACGGGGCGAAAGCGCCGATCCTCGCCGAGTTCGCTCTCGAACACCGCGCCGATGCCGAAGCCCGCCGCCACCGCCTCGCGCACGCCCTCGCGCGTCTGCACCTCGATGATGGCGGCGGGCCGGATGTCGGCCGCCGCCATGGCCTGCTCGACCACCTCGCGGGTGATGGAGCCGCGCTCGCGCAGCACCAGCGATAGCCCGGCCAGCGCCGACAACGGCGCACGGCCGCGCTTGGCGAGCGCATGACGCGCCGGCACGAACAGCACGATGCGGTCGGTGCGCAATCGCACGGCATGCAGCCGCGGGTCGGACACGCTCTTGGCCATCACCGCGACGTCGGCTTCGTGGCGCAGCAGCCGCTCCAGAACGACAGCCGAGTTGTCGATCGCAAGCGCAAAGGTCAGCCCCTCGGCGCGGTCGCGCAGGGCGGCCATGATCGGCACGACATGGTGCGCGGAATCGGCTGCGATCCGGAGATGTCCGCGGGTCAGGGCCTGCTCGCCGGCCAGCAGGGCCCGTGCCTCGTCCTGGACGGCGAACAACCGCGTGGTGATGCCGTGGAGCTGCCGTCCGGTCTCGGTCGGCGTGACGGTGCGGCCGCGGCGGTCGAACAGACGCACGCCATAGGCCTGCTCCAGCGTGGTCACCTGGCTAGACAGGTTGGGCTGGCTCAGCCCCGAGGCCCGGGCCGCGGCCGAGAACGACCCGGATTCGGCCACCAGATGGAAGGCGCGCAGCTGCGTCGGCGTCATATATGAAGAACCAATAAGTAACATATGGATTATATACTGGACGCATAGAGGGCGCGAGCCCATGAATCTTTGGATGACCACCAAGCCCGCCCAGTCTGAAACCGGCGATCCGCTGTTGCTGACGCCCGGTCCGCTCACCACTTCGGCCAGCGTCAAGCAGGCCATGGTCCACGACTGGGGCTCGCGCGATGCCGAGTTCCTGCGCATCAACCGCATGGTCCTCGACAAGATCGTCGAGTTGGCGGGCGGGCAGGGCACGCACGTCACCGTACCGGTGCAGGGTTCGGGCACCTTCGCCGTCGAGGCGATGATCACCTCCTTCGTGCCGAAGTCCGGCAAGCTTCTGGTGCTGCTCAACGGCGCCTATGGCCAACGCGCGCTCAAGATCGCCCAGATCGCCGGCCGTGCCACCGCCTCGCTCGAGACGCCGGAAGACACGCCGCCCGACCTGGCGCGCCTGGACAAGATGCTGGCCGACGACACGGCCATCAGCCACGTCTTTGCCGTCCATTGCGAGACGACCTCGGGCATCCTCAATCCGATTGCCGAAGTCGCCGAGACCGTCGCCCGCCACGGCCGCCGCCTGCTAGTCGATTCCATGAGCGCGTTCGGCGCGATCGAAATCGATGCCCGCAAGATCCGCTACGATGCGCTGGCCGCTTCGTCGAACAAGTGCCTCGAGGGCGTGCCGGGCCTGGGCTTCGTGATCTGCCGCAACGAGGCGCTGGCCGAGTGCAAGGGCAACGCCACCACGCTCGTGCTCGACCTGTTCGACCAGGCCGAAGCCTTCGCCCGCACCGGCCAGTACCGCTTCACGCCGCCGATCCACGTCATCGTGGCCCTGGGCAAGGCGATCGAGGAGCATGAAGCCGAGGGCGGCGTCGTCGGCCGCGGCAGGCGCTACCGGGAGAATGCCGGCGTGCTGATCGACGGCATGCGCGCCATGGGCTTCCAGACCCTGCTACCCGATCGCCTGCAGGCGCCGATCATCGTCACCTTCCACATGCCGACCGATCCCCGGTTCGTCTTCCAGACGTTCTATGATGCGCTGAAGGACCGCGGCTACGTGATCTATCCCGGCAAGCTCACGGTCGCCGATTCCTTCCGCATCGGCTGCATCGGGCGGCTGTATCCCCAGCACATGGTCGGCGCCCTGGTTGCGGTGCGCGAGGTGCTGGACGAGATGCGGGTCAGCAACGGCGGCCCGGCGTTGGCGGCAGAGTAGGAGAGGTACCCATGGCACCCGACAGCTTGAACACCCTCAACAAGGACGGGGTCGGCGAGATCGCCGTCAACGGCCGCCGCTACCGCGTGCCGCGCCAGCCCACCGTCGTGGTCTGCGTCGACGGCTCGGAGCCGGGCTACATCGAGCGCGCCGTCGAGGCCGGCCGCGCGCCGTGGTTCGGCAAGGTCCTGACCCAGGGCACGAACCTTTTAGCCGACTGTGTCGTGCCGAGCTTCACCAACCCGAACAACCTCTCGATCGTCACGGGCCGGCCGCCGGCCGAGCACGGCATCTGCGGCAACTACTTCCTCGATCCCGATAGCGGGAAAGAGGTGATGATGAACGATCCGAAGTTCCTGCGCATCGAGACGCTGTTCCCGTCCTTCCAGCACGCCGGCTGCCGCATCGCCGTGGTCACCGCCAAGGACAAGCTGCGCGGTCTTCTGGGCAAGGGGCTGGAGCTGGGTGTCGGCAAGGCGTGCAGCTTCTCTTCCGAAAAGTCCGACAAGGCGAGCGTGGCCGAGAATGGCATCGACAAGGTGAACGAGCTGGTCGGCATGCCGGTGCCGGACGTCTACAGCGCCGGCCTGTCGGAGTTCGTGTTCGCCGCCGGCGTGAAGATCATGGAACGCGACCGGCCGCAGATCATGTATCTGTCGACCACCGACTACATCCAGCACAAGCACGCGCCCGGCACGCCGGTCGCCGACGACTTCTACGCCATGATGGATGGCTACATGGCCAAGCTCGACGCCATGGGCTGCACGATCGTGCTGACCGCCGACCACGGCATGAACGCCAAGTTCGGCGCCGACGGCCAGCCCGACGTCATCTACCTGCAGGACGTGTTCGACGGTTGGCTCGGCAAGGACAAGGCGCGGGTCATCCTGCCCATCACCGATCCCTACGTCGTACATCACGGCGCGCTGGGCTCCTTCGCCGTGGTCTACCTGCCCGCCGGCACGACGCCCGAGGCCGCGGCCGCCAAGCTGAAGGCGATGTCCGGCATCGAGGCAGCGCTCTCCAAGCAGGAGGCCGCGGCCCGTTTCGAGTTGCCGGCCGATCGCCTGGGCGACCTCGTCGTCGTCTCGACCAAGCACAAGGTGCTGGGCACTTCGGCGTCGCGCCACGACCTGTCGGGCCTGACAGAGCCGCTGCGCAGCCATGGCGGCGTCTCCGAGCAGAAGGTTCCGCTGCTCTGCAATCGCAAGCTCGCAGCCGACGCCGCGTCGCGCCATTGGCGCAACTTCGACGCCTTCGATCTCGCGCTCAACCTCGTCGCCTGAGAGACACCATGGACACCATGATCCGCAGCGATGTGCGGCACGAAGCCCTGCGCATCGCCGGCAAGAAGGTCGAAACCCAGAACCGCCTGGAAGTCCGCTTCCCGTGGGACAACCGGCTGGTCGGCAGCGTGCCGCGCGCCACGCCCGAGCTGGTGGCCGAGGCCTTCCGCATCGCCCACGCCTACAAGCCCAAGCTGACGCGCTATCAGCGCCAGCAGATCCTGCTGAAGACGGCCGAGCTGCTGGTCGCCCGCAAGGAGGAGCTGTCGCGGCTGATCACGCTGGAATCGGGCCTGTGTCTGAAGGACTCGCTCTACGAGGTCGGTCGCGCCTTCGACGTCTTCACCTTCGCCGGCCAGCTCTGTATGCTCGATGATGGCCAGACGTTTTCCTGCGATCTCACGCCACACGGCAAGTCGCGCAAGATCTTCACCCTGCGCCAGCCGCTCAACGCCATCTCGGCCATCACGCCGTTCAACCATCCGCTGAACATGGTGGCGCACAAGCTGGCGCCGGCCTTCGCCACCAACAACTGCGTGGTGCTGAAGCCGACCGAGCTGACGCCGCTCACCGCGCTGTTCCTGGCCGACACGCTCTACGAGGCGGGCCTGCCGCCCGAGATGCTGTCGGTCATCACCGGCAATCCGTCGGACATCGGCGACGCCATGATCACCGATCCCCACGCTGACCTCGTGACCTTCACAGGCTCGGTGCGTGTCGGCAAGCACATCGCGGCGACCGCGGGCTACAAGCGCCTGGTGCTGGAGCTCGGCGGCAACGATCCGCTGATCGTCATGGAGGATGCCGACCTCGATAAGGCGGCCGAACTCGCCGTCGCCGGCGCGACGAAGAACTCTGGACAGCGCTGCACCGCTGTGAAGCGCATCATCGTGGTCGACAGCGTGGCCGATGCCTTCGTCGAGCGCGTGCTGGCCAAGGCGAAGAAGCTCAAGGCCGGCGATCCGCTCGATCCCGAGACCGACGTCGGCACGGTGATCCACGAGCGCGCCGCCGCGCAGTTCCAGAACCGTGTCAGCGAGGCCGTCGCCAAGCACGGCGCCAAGCTGCTGCACGGCAACGACCGCCGCGGCGCGCTGTTCCCGCCCACCGTCGTCGACCATGTCGACCCGACCTGCGAGCTGGTGCGCGAGGAGACGTTCGGGCCAGCTATCCCGATCATCCGCGTGAAGGACATCGATCACTCCATCAAGGTGTCCAACGGCACGGCCTACGGCCTGTCCTCGGGCGTCTGCACCGACCGCCTGGACTACATCACCCGATTCGTCGACGAGCTGCAGGTCGGCACCGTCAATATCTGGGAGGTTCCCGGCTATCGCATCGAGATGTCGCCCTTCGGCGGCATCAAGGATTCGGGCCTCGGCTACAAGGAAGGCGTCCTTGAAGCCATGAAGAGCTTCACCAATGTAAAGACCTGGTCGCTGCCCTGGCCGGGGTAGCCTTTCCAGGGAGGAAACATTGGCCGCCCAAAGCTACGCCGGAAGCTGTCATTGCGGTGCCGTCGCCTACACCGTCGAGGTCGACACCGACCAGGCCCTGAAGTGCAACTGCTCGATCTGCGCCAAGCTTGGCGCCGTCTGGGCTTTCGCGCCGCAGGCCAAGTTCAAGCTGACCAAGGGAGCCGACGAGCAGGGCGACTACCTGTTCAACCAGAAGAAGCTGCACCACCGCTTCTGCACGTCCTGCGGCATCGAGAGCTATGCCAACGGCACCGGCCCCGACGGCTCACCCATGGTCGGCATCAATCTCCGCTGTGTCGACGGCGTCGATGTCGATAAGCTCAGTCCCAAACCGTGGGACGGACGCAGCAAGTAGGAGCCTTTTGATGCCGATGATTTCCCGCCGTCAGCTGATGGCGGCGACCGCCCTTGTGGCGGCGCCTTCGCTCGCCCGTGCTCAGGCCTGGCCTTCCAAGCAGATCCGCATGATCGCGCCCTATCCGCCGGGCGGGGGCATCGACACGGTGACGCGGGCCTTCTCCGAGGGCGTGTCGACCCGCCTCAACCAGGTCATCGTGGTCGACAACCAGCCGGGGGCGGGCGCCACGATCGGCGCGGCGGCGCTGGCCAGGAGCCCGGCCGACGGCTACACGCTGATGGTGGGCAGCATGGTCGACTACTCGATCGCGCCCTATTTCCACCAGAACCTCAGCTTCGACATGGCCAAGGACTTCGTGCCGATCCTGGAGATCGGCAACGGCACGGTGGGCGTGCTGGTGACGCCGAGCCTGCCGGCGAAGAGCGTCCAGGAGCTGATCGCCTACGCCAAGGCCAATCCCGGCAAGCTCTCCTATGCCTCGTCGGGCTTCGGCGGGCTGATTCATCTCAACTACGAGATGCTGAAGCAGATGACGGGCGCGGAGATGACCCACGTGCCGTACAAGGGCACCAGCTTCTTCCAGGCCGACCTCTACGAGGGCCGAGTGCAAGTCTCGATCGACAACGTGCTGGCCCACCTGCCCAACATCGCGGCCGGCAAGGTCCGCTGCCTGGCCGTCACCAGCAAGGCGCGCTCGCCGCTGCTGCCCGACGTGCCGACCATGGCCGAGGCGGGCGTGCCGGGCTTCGAATCGGCCACCAACTACACGCTGTTCGCGCCCAAGGCGGTGTCGGCCGACATCCAGAAGAAGCTGAACGAGACCGGCAACGAGGTTGTGAGCGACGCAGGCTTCCGCGAGAAGATGCTGAAGCTCGGCATCGTGCCGGCCGGCGGCTCGCAGGCCGAGGTGCAGGCCAAGATGCCGACCGAGATGAAGCGCTGGGCCGACGTCATCCAGAAGGGCAACATCAAGCCCAGCTAGGGCCATGCATGAGCGATGATCGGGTTATTCCTCGTTGTGCGAGGGGTGACCCTGCCGACAAACTCGCCGCGCATTTTGCGAGCGGAGGAAGCCAGCCATGACCGTCAGCCAGGCCGACAAAGCCAAGAAGTTCCGCGCCCTGCACGAGGCGCCGGGGTCGTTCGTCATTCCCAACCCGTGGGACGGCGGCTCGGCACGTGTCCTCGCTGGCCTGGGTTTCGAGGCGCTGGCGACCTCGAGCGGCGCCAAGGCGGGCGTGTTGGGCAAGCGCGACGGCAAGGTCACGCGTGAAGAGGCGTTGGCCAACGCCAAGCAGATCGTCGAGGCCTGCGACCTGCCGGTGGCGGCCGATCTCGAGAAGGGTTTTGGCGATGGGCCCGAGGCTGCGGCGGAGACGATCCGGCAGGCGGCCGGCATCGGCCTGGTCGGCGGCTCGATCGAGGACTTTTCCGGCGACAAGGACAAGCCGCTGTACGACATCGAGGCTGCCGCGGCGCGCGTCGCGGCTGCGGTGAAGGCGGCGCGGGCGCTGCCGTTCCCCTTCATGCTGACGGCGCGCGCCGAGGGCTTCCTGCGCGGCAAGGCCGACCTCGACGACATCATCAAGCGCCTGAAGGCCTACGAGGCGGCCGGCGCCGACGTGCTGTTCGCGCCTGGGCTGCCGGACATCGAAGCGGTGAAGAAGGTCTGCAGCTCGATCGGCAAGCCGTTCAACTTCATGGTCGGCATCAAGGGCCGGTCCTTCAGCGTTGCCGAGCTGCAGGCCGCCGGCGTCAAGCGCATCAGTCTCGCGACCTCACTCTACCGCGCCGCGATGACCGGCCTGGTGAACGCGGCGAAGGAAGTGAAGGACAAGGGCACCTTTACCTACCTCGATTCGTCGGTTCCGACGCCCGAGCTCAATGCGTTCATGAAGGAGTGACGACCGCCTACTTGCAGCTCAGAGTTTCCGCCGCCGGCCGGCTGCCGCGGTCGATGTCGTAGGTGTCGGGCAGGAACTTGTTCTTGATCAGCTTGCCCGAAACCTCGACCTGGGCGCCGACCTTGCAGCCCTTGTCGTTGCGATGGGTGACCATGCCGAACTGGCAGGAGGTCTTGCGGTCGCGGAAGAAGATCACGCCGGCCGCCTCGACCATGCGGTCGATCGTGCCGGAAACCTTGACGTCCTGGCCTTCGAGGTTGTCGCAGAATTGCGCGGTCGCCGGGCCCGTCTGAAGCCACAGGGCGACCGGCAGCGTCACCGCGGCGGCGATGAGTCTCGGCCGCATCGTCTTTCTTCCACCCCACACCATCGCTGCAATATTAGGGCTGGCACGCTTCCTGTCTACGGCAGGCCGGCCTTGGCGAGGCCATCCAGGATGCGCTGGAAATCCCGAGCATCCTTGTAGGGCAGGACACCTTCGCGCTGCTGCAGCGAGAAACCGGGATTGACCTGGAGCAGCCCCGCCCAGGCCTCGCGCGCCTCCTCGGTCCGCCCGAGATGGCCGTACGAGGCCGCCAGCAGCATGCGGCTGGCGTCGGTGTTGGGATTGCGCGCGATGCGCTCCACCAGATAGCCGGCGGCAATTTCGTCCTGCCCCATGCTGAAATGCGCCTGCGCCGCGAGATGCAGCAGGATGTTGGGGTAGAGCGGATCGAGCCGCATCGCGACGGCGAGCGATTCCAGCGCCTGCTTGTGATGGCCCGAATACATCAGCGCCATGCCCAGCAGCGCATGGCCTTGCGCATAGTTGTGGTCCAGCTCGACCGCCCGGTTGAGTTCCGTCAGCGCCTCGTCGTAGCGGCGCTGCCAGACCCGCACGTTGCCCATGGCGACATGGCCGCCGGGCTGGCGTTCGTCGAGCTCCAGCGCACGGCGCGCCCACCGTTCGCCCTCTGCCAGCGCGCCTTGCGGATCGGGGATCCAGGCGTTGACGTAGTCGGACACCGAGGCGAAGGCCAGGCCGACATGCGGCGCGGTGAAATTCGGATCGAGCTCCAGCGCGCGCCGATGCAGGGCCTTGGCTTCGGCGATGGTCTCGCGCGTGCCCAGCCCCAGCAGCTGGCGGGCGCGCAGCCAGCTTTCGTAGGCGTCGATGTTCTTGGTGCCGCCGCGCTTGAGGTCTTGCTCCTCGACGCGGCTGAGCTTCACCGCCAGCGCCTCGACGATCTTGTGCACGACCTCGTCCTGGGTCGCGAAGATGTCGGTCAGCTCGCGGTCGAAGCGGTCGGCCCACAGATGGCCGCCGCTCTCGGCATCGACCAGCTGGGCGGTGATGCGCACGCGGTTGCCGGCCTTGCGGATCGAGCCTTCGAGCACGAAGCGCACGCCGAGCTCGCGGCCGACCTCCTGCACCTTCACGGCGCGGCCCTTGTAGGTGAAGGACGAGTTGCGCGCGATCACGAACAGCGCCTGCACCTTGGACAGGTCCGTGATCAGGTCCTCGGAGATGCCGTCGCTGAAATACTCCTGCTCGGCATCGCCGCTCATGTTGGTGAAGGGCAGCACGGCGATCGAGGGCTTGTCCGGCACGGCGGGCGCCGTCGGGCGCCCCTTGCCGTTGGCCCGGCCGATGCGGAACACGCGGACCGGCCGGGCGATGTTCTTGACCGGCTTCTCGCCCAGGTCTTCCAGCTCGATGCCGAGCTTGTCGCGCACCGAATCGCGCACCGCGCGCGACACGAAGATGGCGCCGGGCTCGGCCAGGCCCTCCAGCCGGGCGGCGATGTTGACGCCGTCGCCGAAGATGTCGCCGTCCTCGATGATGACGTCGCCGAGATTGATGCCGATGCGGAACTCGATGCGCGCGTCGTCGGGGGCGCCGCGATTGCGATCGGCCATGCCGGCCTGGATGGCGACGGCGCAGCGCACCGCCTCGACGGCGCTGGCGAAATCGACCAGCAGGCCATCGCCGGTGCGCTTGACGATGCGGCCGCGATGGGCGGCGATATGGGGCTCGATCAATTCGCCCAGGTGGCCCTTCAGGCGCTGCAGCGTGCCTTCCTCGTCGCGACTCATCAGCCGGCTGTAGCCGGCGACATCGGCTGCCAGGATGGCCGCGAGCCTTCGTTCGGTGCGCTGATCGTCTTCCATGGGTCGAATTCCGGGGCGCAACATAACGTCGTGCCCCGCTTTACGCGAGATGGTTGCAGAAGGGGTGGCCTTGCGCCGGTTGATGACCTCGATGATCCTAGGGATATGGATACTGCCGCCGATTTTGCACGTGCTGATAGCGAACATCTCGATGTGCTGATCGTCGGCGCAGGCCTGTCGGGCATCGGCGCCGCCTGGCATCTGCAGGACAAGTGTCCCGGCAAGCGCTACGCCATCGTCGAGGCGCGTCAGGCCAGTGGCGGCACGTGGGATCTGTTCCGCTATCCCGGCATCCGCTCGGACTCCGACATGTACACGCTGGGCTACTCGTTCCGCCCGTGGAAGGACGCCAAGGCGATCGCCGACGGCCCGTCGATCCTGTCCTACATCCGCGAGGTCGCGAGCGATCACGGCATAGACTCCAGGATCCGTTACGGCCATCGCGTGGTCGCGGCCCGCTGGTCGACGCCCGAGGCGCGCTGGACGGTCGAGATCGAGCAGGGGCCCGAGCAGCGCCGGACGACGATCACCTGCGGCTTTCTCCTGATGTGCAGCGGCTACTACGACTACGCGGCGGGCTACCTGCCGCCGTTCCCGGGCATCGATCGCTTCAAAGGACGCATCGTCCATCCCCAGAAATGGACCGACGACATCGATTACAAGGCCAAGCGGGTCGTCGTGATCGGCAGCGGCGCCACCGCCGTCACCCTGGTGCCGGAGATGGCCAAGGACGCCACGCACGTCACCATGCTGCAGCGCTCGCCGACCTACGTCGTGGCGCGGCCGGCCGAGGACGCGATCGCCAACCGGTTGCGCCGCCACCTGCCGCTCGGTCTGGCCTATGGTCTGGCGCGCTGGAAGAACGTGCTTCTGGGCATGTTCTTTTATCAGCTCTGCAAGCGCCGGCCCGAGCGCGCCAAGGAACTGATCATGAAGGGCGTGCGCTACTGTCTGGGTCCGGATTACGACGTCGCCAGCCATTTCACGCCGCGCTACAACCCGTGGGACCAGCGGCTTTGCCTGGTGCCCGACGCCGACCTGTTCCGCGCCATCCGCCGCAAACAGGTTTCGGTCGTCACCGACGAGATCGAGACCTTCACCGAGACCGGCCTCCGGCTGAAGTCGGGCAAGGAGCTCGAGGCCGACCTGATCGTCACCGCCACCGGCCTTGCGCTGCAGCTCATGGGCGGCGTGACCGTGGCGGTCGACGGCAAGACCGTCGAGCCTGCCGATACCGTCTCCTACAAGGGCATGATGTACAGCGACGTGCCCAACCTCGCCGTCGTGTCGGGCTACACCAACGCCTCGTGGACGCTGAAGGCCGACCTGGTCTGCGAATACGTCTGCCGGCTGCTCAATCACATGCAGAAGGCCGGCCTGCGCCAGTGCACGCCGCGGCTCGACGATCCGGCCATGGAGCGCCTGCCGTGGGTCGACTTCTCGTCGGGCTACATCAAGCGCGCCATCGACAAGTTCCCCAAGCAGGGCGCGCGCAAGCCCTGGCGGCTCAACCAGAACTACGCGCTCGACCTGTTGAGCCTGCGCTACGGCTCGGTGCGTGACAGGGCGATGGTGTTCTCGAAGTAAGCCGGCCGGCGCCGCCGCCAGCACCTCGTCAATGTTGCGCTCGGCCGCCTTGTGGCTCGGGCAACCCAATCGGCCTATCGGTTGTAATTAAGACAGTTACGCAAGTTTCGCTATTGGATTTCTCGCCGCGTTGGCCTTGGTGCCCATCCCGCCCGGCGCGTCACAGCCGGACGGGATGACCGGCTCCGCGACGGGAGCCGATCTGGCACAGCGTCGGATGAACGATGCATAGAGCGACAAACGCTCGGATCCTATTAAAAACCACCGTGGTTGTCAATAACTGTAGTGCAGATCGGCGTCTTGGTTCGTTTATTCTTTTGAGGCTCCAGGAGGGGCCATGGCTGAGGGGCCGACGCCGGCGGCATACCATTGCCTGTGCGCTCAGCCAGATGCTGGCAATGCCATCGCCGCCGCCGAGCTACCAGCTAAGCCGCCGCCCGGTGCTGCAGACCGCTGAGCGCCGGAATGGGATCGGCGCCGATCTGGCGCAGCAGCGAGGCCAGGTCGTAGTGGGAGCTCTCGGAGAACATCAGCCCGTCCTTGAAGGAGAGGGTGACGACGAACGGCTGCGCGATGGCACGGCCGGTCGGCTCGATGCCGAGGAAACGGCCGACATGGCGGCCGTGCCAGGTCACCTCGGCCATGTAGCCGCCGTCCTCGAGCCAGCCGCCGCGCTGGCCCGGGCCGCGCTTCACCGTGACGTCGAAGGTGGTCCACCACTGGCGATAATGCGCCGCTGCGCCCTCGTGGCCGTGCCAGACCTGGCCGGTCGCGAGGTCCTTGAACACGCACTCGGGATGCAGCGTGGCCAGCGTGCCCGCGAGGTCCTGGCCATTCTCGGCCGCGAGATGGCGGCCGACGAGAGCGGCGAGCTGCTGGTCCATGGGTGGTCTCCTGCTATATTCGAAGTCTGATGAAATATAAGAACTTTGATATCATGCGCAAGCCGATCCTCCCGAAGCCCGGCGAGGGCAAGCGCGGGGCCCAGGGGCATCTCGGCTACCTGGTGCGCCAGGCGAGCGTGGCCGTGCGGGCGGCGATGGAGAAGGCGCTGGCCGACGTCGAGGTCACGCCACCGCAGTTCAGCGTGCTCACCATGATCGTGGCCTATCCCGGCGCGTCGGGCGCCGACCTGGCGCGGCTCACTTTCCTGACGCCGCAGACCATCAACGTGATCGTGCGCAACCTCGAGAGGATGGGTGCCATCGCCAAGTCGGCCGACGCCGAGCATGGCCGCATCCTGCGATTGACGGCGACGGCCAAGGGCCAGGCGCTGTTGAAGCGCTGTCGGTGGCGGGTGATGGAGGTAGAGGACCGGCTGGGCGGCCTGCTCGGCCGCGACGAGGAGCGCGTGGTGCGCCGCTGGTTGAGCGCGGTGGGCGAGGCGTTGACGAAGTAGCTGCGCTGGGGGCGCGCCACTCCAGTGGCGCGTCATGCTCTGCTTCAACGAAGACGCGCCACTGGAGTGGCGCGCCCCCAGCTATGACAAGATCTTCTTTCTCTGCGGATCCACCGCGGCGCCGTCGATGCGGCTCGCGGCGTGGCGGCGTGTGAAGGCTTCGATCTCGTAGTCGGTATGGCCGGCCTCGTCGGCAGGCACGTAGCCGAAGGCGATGGCCTTGCCGATCGTGTGGCCCCAGCCGGCGGAGGAGGTGACGCCCAAGACCTTGCCGTCGCGGCGGATCGCTTCGCCGCCGTAGAGCTGGACATCGGCATCGACCAGCAGCGTGATCAGCTTGCGCGACGGACCGGTGGCCTTGGCCTTCTCCAGGGCGGCGCGGCCGATGAAGTCGGATTTCTTCCTGAGCGATACGGCGAAGCCGAGGCCGGCCTCGTAGGGCGTATAGTCCGGCGTGATGTCGCTGCCCCAGTAGAGGTAGCGCTTCTCCAGGCGCAGCGAATCGATGGCGCGGTAGCCCGCATCGGCCAAGCCGAGATCGCGGCCGGCCGCCCATAGAAGCTCGTAGACATGGGCGGCGTATTCGGTCGGCACGTGCAGCTCCCATCCCAGCTCGCCCAGGTAAGTGACGCGCAACGCCAGCACCGGCGCGAAGCCGATGCGCAGCTCGCGCGCGGTCATGTAGGGAAAGGCCTGGTTGCTCACATCGCCGTCGGCGACCTGCTCCAGGATCTGCCGCGACAACGGCCCGGCGAGGTTGATCGTGGCGCGCGCCGAGGTCAGCTCCTGCACCGTCACCGAGCCGTCGGTCGGCAGGTGCTTCTTGATCCACCCCATGTCGCGCACGCCGAAGGCGCTGCCCGTCACCATGTAGAAACGGTTCTCGTCCAGCCGAGCGAAGGTGAGGTCGGCCTCGATGCCGCCGCGTTCGTTGCACAGCTGGGTGTAGATGAGGGCACCCTGCGGCTTGTCGAGATCGTTGGCCGCCAGCCGCTGCAGCGCGGCGAAGGCGCCGGGCCCGGAAATCTCGTACTTGGAGAACGAGCTCTGGTCGATCAGCACGGCGCGTTCGCGGACGGCGCGGCATTCGGTGCCGACTGGGCCGAACCAGTTGGGCCGGCTTTCGAACGACGGCCGGTCGACCGCCTCGGTGCCGGCGGGCGCGAACCAGTTGGGCCGCTCCCAGCCGAAGCGCGAGCCGAACACGGCGTTCTTGGCCTTGAGCAGGGGATAGAGCGGCGAGCGCCGGCCGCCGCGCGCGGACTCCAGCTCCTCGATCGGATAGTGGATCTGGTAGTAGCGCCAGTAGCTGTCGACGCTGCGCTCGGCCAGGTACCGCGCGCTCATGTGATGGCTGCCGAAGCGGCGCACGTCGAAGGCCCACAGGTCGAGACCCGGCTCGCCCTCGACGATCCATTCCGCCATCGCCTTGCCGGCGCCGCCGGAGGCCGCGATGCCCGAGGTGAAGCCGCAGGCGACGTAGACGTTGTCGCGCTCAGGCGCCAGACCCATGATCGGCTCGCCGTCCGGCGAGATCGGGATCGGCCCGTTGATCACGGTGCGGATGCCGAGCTCGTTCAGGATCGGCAGCCGCTCTGCCGCCGGCAGCACGAACTGCTCCAGCCGCTCCTGGTTGGGCTGCAGCAACTCGCGGCCGAACGAGAAGGGCACACCCTCGGCGCCGAAGGTCGGCGTGCCCTTCTCCCAGCCGCCGATCGCCAGCGCGCCAGGCTCGGGCTTCAAATAGAAGATGCGGTCGGGATCGCGCAGCGTCGGCAGGCCGGACGGGATGGCGTTGCTCTTCTCGGTGATCAGGTACTGGTGCTCGACGGCGCCCGCCGGCACTTCTACGCCGGCCATGCGCGCCACGTCGCGGGCCCAGATGCCGGCGGCCACGACCACGATCTCGCAATCGACGTTGCCCTGGTCGGTCCGCACGCGGGTGATGCGCCGGTCCTTTGCGTCGAAGCCCGTGACCAGCACGTTCTCGACGATGCGCACGCCGCCCGTCCGTGCGCCCCTGGCATAGGCCATGGTCAGGCTCGAAGGCTCGACCGAGCCGTCGTTGGGCACGAACACCGCGCCGACGATGCCGTCCGGGTCGATCAGCGGGAACTTCTGCTGTGCTTCCCTGGGGCTGAGCGTATGCAGCTCGAAGTCGAAGCTTCTGGCCGTCGTCGCCATGCGCTTCAGCTCGCTCCAGCGCTCCTCCGAGGAGGCGAGCCTCAGGCTGCCGACCGGCTTCCATTCGGTCGCCTGCCCGGTCTCGGCCTCGAGCTTGCCGTAGAGCTGGGCGCTGTACTGCATCAGGCGGGTGAGGTTGCGCTTGCTGCGGAGCTGCCCGACCAGCCCGGCGGCATGCCAGGTCGAGCCGTGCGTCAGGCCGAGCTTCTCGAGCACCAGCACGTCCTTCTGGGCGAGCTTGGCGAGGTGATAGGCGATGGAACAGCCCACCGCACCGCCGCCGATGACGACGATGCGGGCCTGACTTGGAAGGCTCACGCGCGCAGCTCTCCGAGATACCAGTCGAGGAAGTGCGCGACGTTGCGTTCGCGGACCAGCGAGTAGGGGCCCGGGACGTAGGCCTGCGAGCTCACGCCCTCCTGCTGGTCCTGGCAGATCGTCCAGTCCTGCTTGTTGGTGAGGTCCCAGATCGGCAGCAGCCGCTCGAGCGTGTAGTCGCGGCCTTCGACCGCTTCGGCATCGACCAGCCAGTAGCCGCGCACATGCGTCTCATCCGGCCCGATCGGCGTCAGGCGCGCTGCGGCAGCATAGTCGCAATTGGTGTGCTGCCAGAAGTTGGGGAAGATCGTGGTGCGCAGCGTGCCGGAATCCCATTCCTTGATGTCGCCCATCAGGCGGTTGCACAGCGGCTTGCCGTCCATGCTCTGGGTGACGCCGCCTTCCACCACCGGCGTGCGATGGCAGCGGAAGTTGGCGCCGGTCATGGTCGACGTGGCGTCGCCCTCGTCGAGGCCGAGCGAGCGGAAGCGCGCATTGGCGCGCGCGACGATGGCGTCCATGGCTGGCTGCAGCGAGGGATCGAGCATCGCCATGTCGCGCTGCACGTCGTAGGCCGCGCTGTTGTATTCCTTGTGGTTGGGCGGGCAGTGGTAGCACTCGCGATTGTTCTCGAACACGATTTTCCAGTTCGCCTTCACGACATAGTCGACCTGGTGGGCGACCTTGGCGCGTTCGATCGCATGCGGCTTCATCTTGCGCCGGATGGTGGCGAACGCTTCGGCGAAGTCGGGCGGCGATTCGGCGAGCGAGATGAAGATCAGGCCGCCGGCATTCTCGACCGCCACCGGCCGCAGCGACAGCTCGGACTTGTTGACGCCGAACTCCTTCGACGTGTCGAGCACCAGCGAGCCGTCGAGCTCGTAGGTCCAGCGATGATAGGGGCAGACCAGGCGATGGCTGCTGCCCTGCTCGGTCTTGCAGATGCGCGAGCCGCGGTGGCGGCACACGTTGTGGAAAGCGCGGATCTCGCCCGAGCGGTCGCGCACCACGATGACCGATTCTGTCCCCACCTTGTAGGTGATGAAATCGCCCGGCCGGCCGACCTGGAAGGCGTAGCCGGCGAAAATCCAATGGCGACGAAAAATCCGTGCCAGATCGGCCTCGAAGACCTCGCGCCCGACATAAAAATCGCGTTGCAGCGGCCCGCCGGGCCTGTGTTCGGCCACCAGCCGGGCGATCTCCGGCGAAAGCGTGTGGCGGGCCTTGAGTGGCGTGCCGTCCATCCGTGTCTCCTTGCAGCCAGAGCGTAGCACGCGGCCCTTGCCGGGCCCCAGCGCCATGTTAAGGTTTTGTGATGCGCTGCAACGAAAACATCACATAGCGCGTGTAGCGATGACGATCGGGAGCGATCGGAAAGAGGGGGCTTTTACGATGACGATGATGACAACCATGCGGCGTGCCGTCACCATGGGCGCCGTGGCGCTGGCCGCCGTCGGCCTGAGCGGCACTGCGTTCGCGCAGAAGACCAAGCTCACGGTCTACACGGCGATCGAGAACGAGCAGCTCGATCCGTTCAAGAAGGCCTTCGAGGCCGACAATCCCACCATCGAGATCGCCTGGGTGCGTGACTCGACGGGTGTGATGACAGCCAAGCTGATCGCCGAGAAGGACAATCCGCGCGCCGACGTGGTGTGGGGCCTCGCCGCCTCGAGTATCGGCCTGATGGGCAGCATGGGCATGATCGAGCCCTATACTCCGTCGGGCGCCGCGACGCTGAAGCCGATCTTCAAGAGCGGCAAGAACCCCGAGACCTGGGTCGGCATGGACGCCTACCTCGCCGTGCTGTGCTTCAACACCGCTGAGGCCGAGAAGAACAAGAAGCCCAAGCCGACGAGCTGGGCCGATCTCACCAAGCCCGAATACAAGGATTCAATCGTGATGCCGAACCCGGCTTCGTCGGGCACCGGCTATCTCACGGTGGCGGGCTGGCTCACCATCATGGGCGAGGAGGCGGGCTGGAAGTTCATGGACGCCCTCCACCAGAACGTCGCCCAGTACCTGCATTCCGGCTCGGCGCCCTGCGTGCAGGCCGCCAAGGGCGAGCGCCTGATGGGCATCGGCTTCGACATGCGCGGCGCCACCGAGAAGACCAAGGGCGCGCCGATCGACCTGATCGTGCCGAAGGAGGGCCTCGGCTGGGAGATGGAAGTCACGGCCATCATGAAGGGCACCAAGAACCTCGAGGCCGCCAAGAAGCTCGCCGACTGGGCCAGCTCCCACAAGGCCAACGAGCTCTACGGCAAGTACTACGCCATCGTCGCCGACCCGACGGTCAAGTCGATGCCGGCCAACTATCCGGCCGACGGCGAGAAGCTGATGGCCAAGATGGACGTCGAATGGATGGCCAAGAACCGCGATCGCATCCTGGCCGAATGGACCAAGCGCTACGACGGCAAGTCGGCGCCGAAGGCGAAGTGACACACCTCGAGGTTCGCAACCTCCACAAGCGCTACGGCGACTTCACCGCGCTCGGCGATATCAGTCTCGATATCGCCGAGGGTGAGTTCGTCTGCTTCCTGGGGCCGTCGGGCTGCGGCAAGACCACCTTGCTGCGCGCCATCGCCGGCCTCGATCCGCAGACGTCGGGCACCATTCATCAGAAGGGGCGGGACGTCTCCGCCCTGCCGCCGTCCAAGCGCGACTTCGGCATCGTCTTCCAGTCCTATGCGCTGTTCCCGAACCTCACCGTCGTCGACAATGTCGGCTACGGCCTGGTCAGCCGGCGCGAGGGCAAGGCGGCGATCGGGCAGCGGGTGAACGAGCTGCTGACCCTCGTCGGCCTGCCCGATGCCGGCCCGAAATATCCCGCCCAGCTGTCCGGCGGCCAGCAGCAGCGCGTGGCGCTGGCGCGCGCGCTCGCGACCTCGCCCGGCCTGCTGCTGCTCGACGAGCCGCTGTCCGCCCTCGACGCCCGCGTGCGGCTGCGACTGCGCCATGAGATCAAGGCGCTGCAGCGCAGCCTCGGCGTCACCACCATCATGGTCACCCACGACCAGGAGGAGGCGCTGACCATGGCCGACCGCATCGTGGTGATGAACCAGGGCGCCATCGAGCAGGTCGGCACGCCACAGGAGATCTACCGCCGCCCGGCCACGGCGTTCGTCGCGGACTTCGTCGGCTCGATGAATTTCCTCACCGGCACCCTGGTCGCACCAGACAAGGTCAAGGTCGACGGTCTCACTTTCGACTGCGGCGCGGAGGACGGCCTGACGGCCGGCGCCAAGGTGGCGCTGTGCATCCGGCCGGAGGATGTGCGGGTGCGCGACCTGCCGGCCGACATCGCCAATCGCGTCGCCGTCGAAGTGACCGAGCTCGACTTCGTCGGTGCCTTCTGCCGCGCCACCCTCAAGGTCCAGGGCACGGCCGACGTGGCGATGACGGCCGACTTCTCCAGCAACCTGATCCGCGACCTGGGTGTCGAACTCGGCCGCAAGCTCGAGGTCGCCTTGCCGCCTGACCGGCTCAGGGTCTTCGCGGCGTGAGCCTCGCGGCTTCCGGACGGGCGCCTGTCCTGCGCGTGGCCCTGTCACGCGACGACCTGATGATGCGCCTCGGGGTCGTGCTGTTCGCCCTGGTGCTGCTGGTCATCGTCGGCTTGCCATTGTGGTCGCTGCTGGCCAAGGGCTTCGAAGACCGCGACGGCAAATTCGTCGGCCTTGCCAACTACGTGGCCTACTTCTCGACGCCGGCCCTGTTCGATTCGGCGCTGAACTCGCTCCATGTCGCCGGCGTGTGCACCCTGATCGTGGTGCCGCTCGCTTTTTTCTACGCCTATGCGCTCACCCGCACCGTCCTGCCGCTGCGCTGGCTGTTCCAGGGCATTTCTCTGATCCCGATCTTCGCGCCCTCGCTGCTGCCCGGCCTGGCGCTGGTTTACCTGTTCGGCAACCAGGGCTTCTTCAAGGGAATGCTGGGCGGCCCGATCTACGGTTTCGACGGCATCGTCATCGCCCAGATCTTCTATTGCTTCCCGCACGCCACCCTGATCCTGGTGACGGCGCTCGCCACCGCCGACGCCCGCCTCTACGAGGCAGCCGATGCGCTGGGCGCCTCCAAGCTCCGCGTGTTCTTCACCGTCACGCTGCCCGGCGCGAAATATGGCCTGATCAGCGCGGCCCTGGTCGTCTTCACCATGGTGATCACCGACTTCGGCATTGCCAAGGTGATCGGCGGCAACTTCAACGTGCTCGCGACCGACGTCTACAAGCAGGTGATCGGCCAGCAGAACTTCTCGATGGGCGCGGTGGTCGGCATGATGCTGCTGGCGCCGGCGGCGCTGGCCTTCGTCGTCGACCGCCTGGTGCAGCGCAAACAGGTGGCGCTGCTCACCGCGCGTGCCGTACCGCTGGTGCCCAAGCCGAAGCTCGGTCGCGACCTCGTCTTCACCATCTTCTGCACGATCGTGTCGGTCGGCATCCTCGCCATCCTCGGTATGGCGGCATGGGGCTCGCTGATCAAGTACTGGCCCTACAACCTCAGCCTGACGCTGAACAACTACTATTTCACCAACTTCGACGCCAGCGGCTGGGATTCGTATTTCAACTCGGTCGAGATGGCCGTCGGCGCGGCGGTATTCGGCACGACCCTGATGTTCGTCGGCGCCTGGCTGAACGAGAAGACGCGCGAGTTCCACCTGATGCGCGGCATCGTGCAGTTCCTGGCCTTCCTGCCCATGGCGGTGCCCGGGCTGGTGCTGGGCCTGGGCTACATCTTCTTCTTCAACGCGCCCAACAATCCGCTGAACTTCCTCTACGCCACCATGGGCATCCTGGTGGTCAACACCGTGGCGCATTTCTACACGGTGGGGCACCTCACGGCGACGACGGCGCTGAAGCAGATCGACCCCGAGTTCGAATCGGTATCGGCCTCGCTCAAGGTGCCGGTCTGGCGCACCTTCGGACGGGTGACGGCGCCGATCTGCCTGCCCGCCATCCTCGACATTGCGATCTACCTGTTCGTCAACGGCATGACGACGGTCTCGTCCGTGATCTTCCTCTATTCATCGGACACCAAGCTCGCCTCGGTGGCCGCGGTGAACATCGAGGAGAGCGGCGCGACGGCCGTGGCGGCGGCGCTCTGCATCGTCATCGTGATCACCTCGGCCGCGGTCAAGACCCTGCACGTGCTGGCCGACCGCTTCCTGCTGGGGCGGCTGCAGGCCTGGCGCCGTCGCTGAAATCTTGCCGGACCGCGGGCCTCCAGGCCCGCTCATACTCATGAGCGGGCCTGGAGGCCCGCGGTCCGGCAAGATCAGGCGCTCTTGACGATATCCATCAGATAACCCGCGCCGCGGATCGTGTGGATCTGCACGTTGGCACCCGCCTCAGCCAGGATCTTGCGCAGGCGATGGACGTAGACCTCGATGGCGTTGGAGGCGACGTCCTGCGAGGAGCCGAAGACCTGGCCCTGCAATGAATCGTGCGACACCACCTTGCCGCTGCGCTTGAGCAGCACTTCCAGCACGTCGACCTCGCGCGCGGGCAGGCTCAGTATGCGGCCCTCGACGATCGCCTGGCGTCCGTCGGTCTTGAGCGCCAGGTTGCCCAACGTCAGTGTCGGCCCGTCCGGGCCGGGCGAGCGGCGCAGCAGCGCCTGCAGGCGGGCGATCAGCTCGTCGGTCGAGAACGGCTTCACCATGTAGTCGCTGGCGCCCTTGTTCAGCCCGCCGACCCGGTCGTCCAGTCCGCCGCGCGCCGACAGGATGAGCACCGGCGTCTGGTCGCGCCGCCGCCGCATCTGGTCGAGCAGGGTGAGCCCGTCGGCGTCGGGCAGGCCGAGATCGAGCACCACGGCCGCGTATTGCACGGTGCGCAACGATGCCTCGGCGTCGGCGACGTTCTGCGCCGCATCGACGTCGAGCCCGGCCCTCGCCAATGCCTTTGTCACGAGGGCGACGAGATCGTCGTTGTCCTCGACCACCAGCACCCGCATGTGTCTCGAACCCCGCTGTCCCTTGCCCGGCCGATCGTAGGTCGCCAGCCACGGCGCGTCGAGATTGCGCTCAGGATTGTGTAATCACGCCTCCGTCAGCCGCATGCCGGCCGTGTATAGTGGCCGCCATGAAACAGCTCCGGATTCCCGCGGTCTACATGCGCGGCGGCACCAGCAAGGGCATGTTCTTCCTGGCCGAGGACCTGCCGTCGGATCCCGCCGTGCGCGACCGCATCCTGATGCGGGTGATCGGCAGCCCCGACCGCTACGGCAAGCATACCGACGGCATGGGCGGCGCCACCTCGAGCACCAGCAAGGTCGTGATCCTGTCCAGGTCCAAGCGGGCCGGCTGCGACGTCGACTACCTGTTCGGTCAGGTCGCCATCGACAAGCCCCTGGTCGACTGGTCGGGCAACTGCGGCAACCTCAGCGCCGCGGTCGGCCCGTTCGCCATCAGCATGGGCCTGGTCGACGCGCCGGCCGACGGCCTGGCGACGGTCAATATCTGGCAGGCCAACATCAAGAAAAAGATCGTCAATCATGTGCCGATGAGCGCCGGCGAGGTCCAGGAGCTCGGGGACTTCCAACTCGACGGCGTGGCGTTCCCGGCGGCCGAGATCCAGCTGGAATTCCTCGATCCGGCCGACGACGAAGGCGGCGAGGGCGGCCCAACCTTCCCGACCGGCAACCACATCGACGTGCTCGACGTGCCCGGGCTGGGCAAGGTCGAGGCAACCTTGATCAACGCCGGCAATCCCACGGTGTTCGTCGATGCCGCGCGACTTGGGCTGAAAGGCACCGAGCTGCAGGGCGACGTCAACGGCGACAAGGCGTTGCTGGCGCGCGTCGAGCAGGCGCGCGCGCTGGCCGCGGTCGCGATGGGTGTTGCCGGGACACCGGAGGAGGCGACCACCAAACGCCAGCACACGCCCAAGCTTTCCTTCGTCGCCAAGCCGGCGGGCTACACCGCCTCCGACGGCAGCACGGTCGAAGCGGGCTCGATCGACCTGCTGGCCCGCATCTTCTCGATGGGCGTGCTGCATCACGCCATGACCGGCACCGGCGCGGTCGCCATCGCAGCCGCCGCCGCCATTCCGGGCACCGTTGTGCATCGCGTGGCGCCGGTCGGGCCCGACGGCCGCGTGCGCTTCGGCCATCCTTCCGGCACGCTGAAGGTCGGTGCCGAGGTCGAGAAGGACGGCAATCGCTGGGCGGTGAAGAAGGTGATGATGAGCCGTTCCGCGCGTCGGCTCATGGAGGGCTGGGTGCGGGTGCCGCCCGTCTGACGCTGTGATACGAGCCTGGAGATGTTCGACGGCAACCGCGTCACGGCGCATACGCGCTCGC
The DNA here is from genome assembly GCA_019750135.1 of Reyranella sp. Taxonomy (GTDB): domain Bacteria; phylum Pseudomonadota; class Alphaproteobacteria; order Reyranellales; family Reyranellaceae; genus Reyranella. Next base: position 58,536 of record JAIEOV010000105.1, read on the forward strand.
GCTATCCCATCTTCCAGTCGCCGATGACCTGGATCGCCCGCGCCCCTTTGGTGTCGGCAGTCTCCGCCGCGGGCGGCATGGGCCTGCTGGAGAACTCCATCCGCGACCTCTCGGTCACCCAGCGCGAGTTTTCGGCCATCCGTGCCGCGACCAACCAGCCGTTCGGCGTGAACCTGCCGGTGCGCTACCTGCAGATGGATCCCAAGGAGGAGAGCGCCATCATCGACTGGCTGCTGAGCCAGGGCATCCATTTCGTCACCACCTCGGCCGGCGACCCGACGCGTTACACCAAGATGCTCAAGGACGCGGGTGTCACGGTCTATCACGCGACGGCAACCCTGCGCGGCGCCATCAAGGCGGTCGATGCCGGCGTCGACGGGCTGATCGTCGAGGGCGCGGAGAGCGCAGGCCTGCGCAATCCCGAGGAGGCGCATACCTTCGCGCTGCTGCAGGCGGTGCGGGAGAAGGTCGATGTGCCGATCGTGGCGGCGGGCGGCATCGTCGATGGCCGCGGCATGGCGGCGGCCTTCGCGCTGGGCGCCGAGGGCGTCACCATGGGCACGCGCTTCGTCGCCTCGTTCGAGAGCCCGGTGCACCTGAACTACAAGCAGGCGATCGTGGCGGCGCCCATCACCGGCACGGCGTTGGTCGACAACCCGCCGCGGGCGCGTTCGCGGGGCTTGCGCACGCCCTATGCCGTCGAAGTCTCCGAAGGCAAGCGCGAGCGCCTGCCGCGCAACGCCACGCTCGACATGCTCTATGTCCAGGGCGACGTCGACAACACGCATGGCGCCGCCGGCGAAAGCGCCGGGCTGATCCACGAGATCAAGTCTGTGCAACAGATCGTCGACGACACGATCGCAAGCTTCTGGCGCGAGATTGACCGCCTGGCGAGGCTTCGCCCGTCCGTCATCCCGACCGGAGCCGAGCGTAGCGAGGCGTAGCGGAGGGACCTGTTTTGTTGCTGCATCGGCAAAACAGGTCCCTCGACTTCGCCGCCCTTCGGGCGGCTTCGCTCGGGATGACGGTTAGGGCTTAGCTCCCGTCAGCTCCAAGCTCAGCGCCCTGAGCTTGCGGCGCGCCTCGGCGTCGTAAGCCTGCGGGTTGGCACGGGCCTCGTTCATGACGTTGAAGTAAAGCCCGCTCTTGCCCTCGATCCTGGGCGAGACCGCAAGCTGGAGGATCGCCTCCGCGCCGGTCTCGACCTTGCTCATGGGCGAAACGCCGGCGCGGCGCACCATGGTGGTGTTCATGTAGGTCGAAGGATGCAGGGCATTGACGATCACGCCCGTGCCCTTCAGCTCATCGGCGAGATCGACGGTGAACAGGATCTGGGCCAGCTTGCTCTGGCAATAGGCCGCGACGCCGCTGTAGCCCTTGGTCAGCATGACGTCGGAGAAGTCGATGGCTTGCTGGCCCGCCGAGGAGACGTTGACGATGCGCGACGGCGCCGCCGCCTTGACCAGCGGCAGCAGCTCGTAGGTCAGCAGGAAGCCCGCGAGATAGTTCACCGCAAAGCGCAGCTCATGGCCGTCGGCGCTGGTCTGCCGGCCGTTGCCGGCCGTGCCGATGCCGGCGTTGTTGATCAGGAGGTCCAGCCGGTCGGTCGTCTTGCGCACCTCGGCAGCGAGGCGGCGGACCTCGGCCAGCGACGCCAGGTCGGCGGCCAGGAAGGTGGCGCTGCTGCCCGCCTGCTCGATCTCCTTGACCAGGGTCTCGCCGCGCTCGCGGTCGCGGCCGTGCGCGAGCACGCGCCAGCCGTCCTTGCCCAGTGCCCTCGCCACGACGCGGCCGACTCCGTCGGTGGCGCCGGTCACCAATGCCGTCTTCGCCATGCAGTCCTCCTCGACGAACCATAGCCGGCGCGCCCGGCATTGACTAAGACTCTCGGCCATGGCGAACAGACTGCACATCCACGGCGCCCAGCTCGTCACCATGGACGAGACGCTGGGCGATTTCGCAACGGCCGACATCCTGATCGAGGACGGCACGATCCTGGCCGTCGGCCCGTCGCTCGACGGCAGTGGCGCCGAAACGATCGACGGCGCCGGCATGATCGCACTGCCCGGCATCATCGACGCCCATACCTGCCTGTGGCAGACCGTGCTGCGCGGCTACGTGCCCGACCTGTGGCCCGGCGCCTACTACTCCAAGTTCTTGCCGCTGCGCAGCCGCTACACGGCCGAGGACAATTTCAACGCCGCCTGGATCGGCGCCTTCGAGATGCTGTCCTACGGCACGACCACCGTCGTCGACTACTGCCACGACATTCGCAGCCCGGCCTTCGCACCCGCGTCGGTCGCGGCGTTGAAGGAGACCGGCATCCGCCATCTCTTCACCTATTCGTTCATGCCGATGGCGCCCAACGAGTTCGCGCGACCCGAGGACCGGCTGGCCGACGGCAAGGACGTCTACGACCGCTTCCACGACTCCAAGGGCCTGACCACGATCGGCTTCGGCATCGATTCCTGGGGAGCGGCCGGCCTGGAGCAGCAGCTTGCCTTTTCCCGCGACCGCAAGGCGCCGAGCTGCATCCACGTCAATGAGACCGGCACCATCGACAAGCTCGCCGATGCCGGTCTGCTCGGGCCCGACCTGCTGGTGATCCACGGGAACCTCATTAGCAATCCCGAGCTGGAGCGCATGGCCGACGCCGGCATGCCGCTCTGCTTCACGCCCACGGCCGACACCCAGGGCACGCCGGCCGATGTCGTGCGCCGCGCCGTCGAGCGCGGCGTCGACGTAGTGTTCGGCTGCGACATTCCCTGCACCGTGGCGTCGGACACGCTGGGCCAGCTGCGGGTCATGTTCAACGTCCAGGGCTATCTCGATGGCGCCATGGAGCGCAGCTTCTCGACCGTGCTGGGCCGCCGCCCGCCAGTGCGGCCGGGGCTGCCGTTACTGACGCCGCGCAACCTGATCGAGACCGCCACCATCACCGCCGCACGGGTGCTGGGGATGGCCGACCGCATCGGCTCGCTGACGCCCGGCAAGCGAGCCGACATCGTTTTGGTCCGCAAGGGCCCGTTCGGCGATTCCGTGGTCGACGATGCCTGCGCCCACGTCCTGCTGCAGACCAGCCCGCGCGACATCGACACGGTGCTGGTCGACGGCCAGGTGAGGATGAGGGCAGGGGCGCTGCAGGGCTTTGATGCCCAGCGGGCGGTGGCGATGGTGGCTGAGTCGCGCCGACGTATCCTCGACTGACGATGCGCACCCTCTACCTCCTGTGCGGCAAGATCGCGGCCGGCAAGTCGACTTTGGCCCGACAGCTTGCCGCGCGGCCCTCGACGCTGCTCATCAGCGAGGACCACTGGACGTCGACCCTCTATCCGGTCGAGCTCAAGACGATCGACGATTACACCCGGCTGTCCGCGCGCCTGCGGGCCGCCATGACGCCGCATATCGCCGACATTTTACATCAAGGCCTGTCGGTCGTGCTCGATTTCGCGGCGAACACGCGGCGCCAGCGGGCATGGATGCGCTCGCTGATCGACACCGCCGGGGTGCCGCATGAGCTGCACTATCTCGATCTGTCGGACGAGCTCTGCAAGCAGCGGCTGCGCCAACGCAATGCCAGCGGCGAGCATCAGTTCCAGGTGAGCGACGCGGAGTTCGAGCAGTTCACCGCTCACTTCGCCCCGCCGGCGGCGGACGAGGGCTTCAACGTCATCGTCCACAAGCCATGAGCCGGGCGGAGCGTCCGAATTCGTGCTATAGTTCAGCACCCCTCTCAAGAAAGAACAATAAATGACGCTCTTCGAGGAACTGAACAGGGTGGCGACACGGATCGCCCCCTACGAGGCGCCGCCTCTCTGCCCATGGTGCGGAGCCGGCCATCTGGACGTGATCGAGGAAACCCCCGACCCCAACTTCGGTGCCCTGGGCGTGAGCAGCCTGACCCTGCGCTGCGACGCGCCCGACTGCGGCAGGCTCACCAAGACCTGACGTCGAGAGCCGCCGAGCGGTTTCAGGTGGGCGATTCGCTTTTGCGGCCGAACACCTGCTCTGGCTTAATGACCGGACCGATTGAGGGAATGGTCACAATGGCCCTTGAGATCGCTGAACTTCATCCGCTCTTTGCCGGCGAAGTGTCGGGCGTCGATTTGACGAAACCGATTTCCGCCGAGGAGGCTGCGACGATCGAAGCGGGGATGGACCGCTTTGGCGTGTTCGTGTTCCGCGGCCAGGCCATTTCGGACGAGCAGCAGATCGCCTTCACGCGGAACTTCGGGGAACTCGAGAACTACAATACGTCCGGCACGGTGCGAAAGCGGGAGGACAACCGGCTCGGTCCCGGCATGGCCGATCTCTCGAACCTGACCAAGGACGGGAAGATCATATCGGCCGACGATCGGGTGTGGTTCTTCAAGCTGGGCGACCGGCTTTGGCATTCGGACAGCTCGTTTCGGCCGATCCCGGCGAAGTACTCGCTGCTGTCCGGCCGTACTGTTCCGTGCTGGGGCGGCAATACCGAATTCGCCGACATGCGCGCGGCCTACGACGCCCTGGATGATCGGACCAAGGCCGAGGTGGCGGGGTTGGTCTGCGAGCACTCGTTGCTCTATTCGCGCCAGGCGGTCGGATTCACCGATTTCACACCGGAGGAGATCAGGAATTTTGAACCCGTCCGGCATCCCCTGGTGCGCGTGCAGAAGGCGACGGGCCGGAAGTCGTTGTACCTGTCGGCGCATGCCGGCGTCATCGTCGGTTGGTCGGTGCCGGAGTCGCGGGCCTTCCTGCGCGATCTCACCGAGCACGCGACGCGGCCCGAGTTCGTCTACGCTCATTCCTGGCGCCAGCACGATCTGGTGGTGTGGGACAACCGGACCACGATGCATCGCGCGCGCCGCTTTGATCGCAATGAAGTGCGCGACATGCGCCGCACGACCCTGGGCGGCGAGGTGCCGATCGTCGGCGTAGGTGCGGGCGGCTGATCTCAGTCGATGGGCGGGCGCTTGTCCGCCCAGGGCCGCACCGCTTCGAACGCCGCCGACATCTGCAGCACGCCGAGATCGTCGAACCGCCGGCCGACGATCTGCAGGCCGACCGGCAATCCATCCTTGGTGAAGCCGCAGGGCACCGACGCCGCTGGGTTCTGCGACAGGTTGAAGGGGTAGGAGAACTCCGCCCACGACAGCCAGTCCCAGGGATGCTGCGGCCAGTGCCTGGGCTGCAGCAAATCGGCCGGGAAGGCCGCGACCGAGACCGCGGGCGTCACCAGGAAGTCCCAGTCGTCGAAGAAGTGGGCGATCTCGGCGCAATAGGCGTACTTCACCAGGCGCGTCTTCTGGTAGTCGGCCATGGTGATCTTCGAGCCGGCCTCGATGCAGGCGACGAAGCCCGGATCCATGCGGTCGCGGAACTCCGGAATCCTCTCCATATGGCGGGTGAAATGCGCCGGCCAGAAGAAGCGGGCGAGCTCCGGGCCCTTCGGCCCCCACGGCGTCTTCACCTGCTCGACGCGCCAGCCCAGGTCCTTCTCGAAGGCGCCGACGGCCGTGGCGACCAGCTCGGCAACTTCCGGGTCGACGCGGGCGTGGCCGAGGTCGGGACTGTAGGCGATACGCGGCGCCCGTGGCCGCCGCGCCAGATGGCGCGGATAGTCGGCGGGCTGGGCCTCCAGGCTGGTGTGATCGTCGGGATGCGGCCCCGCCATGGTGCGCAGCATCAGCGCGGCGTCGGCGACCGTGCGCGTCAGCGGCCCGAGATGCACCGTATGGTCGCTTGCCGCCACCGGTGACTGCGGTACGCGGCCGTAGGTCGGCTTCAGCCCGAACACGCCGCTGAAATGCGCCGGCATGCGGATCGAGCCCGCGCCGTCGCTGCCCTGGTGCAACGGCCCGTAGCCGGCCGCCGCGCCGACACCGGCGCCGGCCGAGGAGGCGCCGGCATTCATGCCATGCTTCCAGGGATTGTGGGTGATGCCGGTCAGCGGGCTGTTGCTGACGCCCATCCAGCCGAATTCCGGCGTCGTCGTCTTGCCGAGGATGACGGCGCCCGCACCGCGCAGGCGGGAGACCATGGCGTTGTCGGCCGTCGCGACCTCGCCTCGGCGCAGATGGGTACCGTACTCGGTCTGCATCCCGCGTACGGCCTCGTGGTCCTTGATCGTCACCGGCACGCCGTGCAGCGGCCCCATCGGCCCGCCCGTGGCCAGGGCGCGGTCGGCGGCCTGCGCCGCGTCCATGGCTTCTTCAGCGGCGAGATAGGCGAAGGCGTTGAGCTTCGGCTCGAGCCTCTGGATGCGATTCAGGACCGCCGAAGTGATTTCGACAGACGATAGTTTCTTGGCGCGGATGGCGTCGGCCAGCTCGGTCGCCGGGGTGAAGCACAGATCGGTCTCGTTCATGACGAGACCTTATCGCCGACATTGCCTAGCGGCGAGCACTGACCTTGCCGTCGGCGACGTCGATCGCCATGGCCGCAGGATCGCGCGCATCAGGCGCCCCATTGCCGCCGCCGCCCGCGGTCTCGATGACGACGCGGTCGCCGCGCATCAGGGTCGTCATCATCTTGGACGGGATGATTTCCTCGCGGCCGTCGGCGCGACGGATGACGGCATGGGCCTTGGCGCCCTCGGCGCCGCCCAGCGCGCCCTGCGGCGCGTAGAAGTGGCGTTCGCCGCGATAGGTGAACGCGACCTCGCCGTCGAGGATCTCGTACTCCTTGACCACGCCCAGCCCGCCGCGGTGCCGTCCGGCGCCGCCCGAGTCCTGGCGCAGGGCCAGGCGATGGACGCGGATCGGTACGTCCATCTCCATGGCCTCGACCGGCAGGTTCATGCAGTTGGTGACGTCGGTCTCGACGACGTCGACGCCGTCGGAGTGCGGACCCGCGCCGCTGCCGCCGGCGATGAGCTCGCCGGTGACGTAGGGCTTGCCGTCGTGGCGGCCGCCGAAGGCCAGCACCACCAGTTCGCCCGAGCTGTCGGCCGGCACGCGCTCGGGCAGAACCTCCTTCAGGGCGCCCAGGATGCAGCCGGTGATGCGCTTGATGGTGGCGGTGCGCGAGTTCACCGGGGCAGGCTCGAGCGGATTGACGACGCTACCCTTGGGCAGCTCCAGCGTGATCGGCCGGAAGCAGCCTGCATTGGTCGGGATCTCAGGGTCGGTCACGGCGCGCACGGCGTAGCAGGCGGCGGCCAGCGCGCCCGACGGCACGCAGTTGAACGGCCCGCGCACCTGCGGCGAGGAGCCGGTGAAGTCGCAGTGGAACGTGCCGTCCTTCACCGTCACCGCGACCTCGAAGCGGATGCCGGTGTCGAGGTCGATGCCGTCATTGTCGCTGTGGTCGACGTAACGGTAGGTGCCCTCCGGAATGGATTTGAGCGCCGTCCGCGTCAGGACCTCCGAGCGGTCCAGAAGCTCGTCGAAGATCGCGAGCGCATGGTTGTCCCCGAGATCGGCAGCCAGGGCGGCGATGCGCCGGGCGCCGACATTGCAGGCCGCGAGCTGGGCGTTGAGATCGCCCATGACGGCGTCGGGAATGCGCACGTTCTGGCGGATGATGGCGACGAGCGTCTCGTTGTATTTGCCGGCGTCGCGGAACTTCAGCGGCGGCAGGCGCAGGCCCTCCTGGAAGATCTCGGTGGCACGGGTCGGGATCGAGCCCGGCGACATGCCGCCGACATCCTGGTGGTGGGTCATGGTGGCCGAGATCGCGATCGGCCGGTCGTTGAAGAAGATCGGCTGGACGAGCGCGATGTCGGGCAAGTGGGTGCCGCCGAGGTAGGGATCGTTCATGCAATAGACGTCGCCTGGCCGCATCGTCCCCAGCGGAAACACCTCGATGATCTTCTGGACGACCGGGATGAGCGTGGCGAGATGAATCGGGATTGCGATCGACTGGGCGAGCGTCTCGCCGCGGATGGTGAACAGGCTGGATGAGGCGTCGAGGCCCTCCTTGACGATCGGCGAGAAGGACGAGCGCAGCAGGGTCTGCTGCATCTCGTTGGCGATGCCTTCGAGCTTGTTGCGCACCACCTCGACGGTGATCGGGTCGAGTCCGCCTCTCGCGGTCACATCAGGCATGTCCCTCATCCCTCTCGTCGCGTGACGATCAAATTGCCGGCGCCGTCCACCATACAGGACCAGCCCGGCTCGACCAGGGTGGTCGTGTCGGACTGCTGGACGATGGCGGGGCCGGCGAACGAAAAGCCCTCGGGCAGGGCATTGCGATCGTAGACGGTGGCGGTCACGAATCCGGGCTCGCCTTCGACCATGATCTTGCGCTGGCCGATTTCCCGGGGGCCGTCAGAAGGGGCAAACCGCATCTCATTGATGACCTCGCTGCCGCCGGCTCGGTGGACCGTGCGCACGCCCACGATCTTGGCCGGAATCTCCACGCTGTGGCCGTAGATACGGTCGTGGGCTTCGAGGAAGTCGCGATAGAGGCGGCCCGCGGGATCGGCATCGGCAGGATCGAGCGGGATCTCAAGATTGTAGGACTGGCCGATGTAGCAGACGTCGGCGAAATAGCTGATCGTGACCTCGGCGGCCTCCGCCTTCTCGGCCGCCATCAGCGCGGCGGCCCGCCGGTCGATCTCGCCGAGCTTCTCGCGCAGGGCGGTCAGACCGAGTGCCGCAAGCGGCGTGGCGAACTCGGCGGTGATCTCGTGCTCGATCGGTGCCGCCAGCAGGCCCGCGGCCGACAGCACGCCGGGCAGGCGAGGGACGACGATGCGGCGGATGCCGAGCTCACGCGCCAACGCCGTGGCATGGATGCCGCCGGCGCCGCCCAGGGGCACGAGGGCGTAGGTGCGTGGGTCGATGCCCTGGCGCACCGAGACCAGGCGGATGCCTTCGGCCATCTGGGCGTTGAGCACGCGATGGATGCCGAGTGCCGCCTCGGCTGTCGTCATGCCGAGCGGCTTCGCGACCTTGGTGTCGATCGCCTCGACGGCCTTGGCGGGTTCGAGCCGCAGCCGGCCGCCGGCAAAGAAGTCGGGGTCGAGATAGCCCAGCACGATCGAGGCGTCGGTCACCGTCGCGTTCTCGCCGCCGCGCCCGTAGCAGGCGGGTCCGGGCTCGGAGCCGGCCGAGTGCGGGCCGACGCGCAATCCCCCCGAGGCGTCGAGATGGGCGATGCTGCCGCCGCCCGCGCCTAGGGTGGTTACATCGACCATGCCCACGCGCACGGCATAGCCGCCGATCACGCCCTCGGAGCGCAGCATCGGCTTGCGGCGGCTGATCAGCGCGATGTCGGCCGAGGTGCCGCCGACATCGATCGTGATCAAATCGTCGGTCGCTGCCGATGCGCCGACGATCTGCCCGCCGATCACCCCGGCGGCCGGACCGGACAGGAACAGGCGGACCGGCCGCTGGCGGGCGACCTCCGCGATGGCGAGGCCGCCGCGCGACTGCATGACCTGCAACGGGGCATCGATGCCGGCCTGGGCGAGGCCTTCCCCGAGGCGCGCGAGATAGGTGTCGACCCGCGGCTTCAGGTAGGCGTCGAAGGCAGTGATGACGGTGCGTTCGTATTCGCGGAACGCCGGGTCAACCTCGTGGGAGAGCGACAGCGCCAGCGTCGGATGGCGTTTCCGGATCAGCTCCGCGGCGCGGCGCTCGTGCACTGGATTGCGGAACGAGAACAGGAACGAGATCGCCAGCGCCTCGACGCCCTCCTGCACCAGCTCGTCCGCCGCTTTGACGACAGCGGCCTCGTCGAGCGCTGTTAAAACCGCTCCGGACGCATCCAGGCGCTCGGGTATTTCCCGGCGGTAGCGGCGCGGCGCCAGGAACACCGGCGCCTGGGGATCGAGGATTACGCGATAGACGTCGGTGCGCAGTTGCCGGCCGATCTCCAGCACGTCGCGAAAGCCGGCGGTGGTGAGCACGCCGATGCGCGCGCCCTTGCGCTCCAGCACGGCATTGGTGGCGACCGTCGTGCCGTGGGCGAAGCGCCCGATGCGGTCGGCCGAGACACCCCAGCGCTCGGCCAGCTCGGCGATCGATTTGATGACGGCCACGCTGGGATCGCCGCGGGTCGTGGGCACTTTCAGGACATGCAGCGCCCCGCCGCGCTCGCGGCAGACGATGTCGGTGAAGGTGCCGCCGATGTCGACGCCGATCTCGAAGCGGCCCAATTTCATGATGCGACCTTTGCCATCCGTCGGAAATCTTATAGGGGATCGCCGGCTTGCGGGACTGGTTTGCCGATGGCAGTTTCGCTGGACTGCGCCGCATCGTCTGCTGAAGGGGAGATGCCTTGGCCGCTCAATTCGATCTTGTCGTCCGCAACGGCACCGTGCTCGACGGCACGGGCGGTCCGGCGCGCGAAGCCGATGTCGCGGTCCAGGACGGCCGCATTGCCGCCGTCGGCATCGTGGCCGGCGCCGGGCGGGAGGAGATCGACGCCAAGGGGCTCGCCGTCACGCCGGGCTTCGTCGACATCCATACTCACTATGACGGGCAGGCGACCTGGGACCAGCGCTTCGTGCCGTCCTCGGGCCACGGGGTCACCACCGTGCTGATGGGCAATTGCGGCGTGGGTTTCGCGCCCTGCCGGCCGCAGGACCGCGACACGCTGATCAAGGTCATGGAAGGCGTGGAGGACATCCCCGAGCTGGTGATGCGCCAGGGCGTGCCCTGGAACTGGCAGAGCTTCCCCGACTATCTCGATGCCCTGGCGCAGCGCCAATGCGACATCGATTTCGCCACCCAGGTGCCGCATGCGCCCTTGCGCGTCTTCGTCATGGGTCGCCGTGGCGTCGACCGCGAGCCCGCGACGACGGCCGACATGGCAGCAATGGCCTCGCTGGTGGAGGAGGGGCTGCAGGCCGGCGCGCTCGGCTTCACCACCTCGCGCTCCCTGTTCCATCGCACGCCCGACGGTTCGCTCACGCCCACCATCACCGCCGCCGAGGAGGAGCTGGCGGCGATCGCCCGCGGCATGCGCCGGGCGGGCAAGGGCGTGATCCAGCTTCTCGACGACTTCCAGGACGCCACGCCCGAAGGCTCCACCGAGTTCGCCATGCTGCGCCGCCTGGTCGAGATCTCCGGCCGGCCGCTGTCCTTCACCCTGCTCGACCTGTCGCTCTATCCCGGGCGCTGGAAGACACTCTTGGAGGAGGTCGCCCGTGCCAATCGCGACGGCCTGCCGATCAAGGGCCAGGTCGCGGCGCGGCCGGTGGCGATCCTCTACGGGCTGGAGCTGTCGTTTCATCCGTTCTCGACCTGCCCCAGCTATCGCGCGATCGAGGGCCTGCCGCTCGCGGGCAAGCTCGAACGGTTGCGCGACCCGTCGATGCGCGCGCTCCTGCTGAAGGAGGAGCCGGTCTATAGCAATCCCAACATGCTGGCCTTCATGCGCAGCGTCGCCAACATGTTCGTGCTGGGCGATCCGCCGAACTACACGCCGCCGGCCAGCGAGCGGCTGGATGCGCGGGCCGCTGCGCTGGGCGTCACGCCGCTGGAACTCGGCTACGATCTGCTGGTGTCGGGCGATGGCCGCACCATCCTGTTCCATCCCGGCGCCAACTACACCGACTGCTCGGACGCCAACATGGCGAGCATGCTGCGCCACGAGAACACCGTGATGGCGCTGGGCGATGGCGGTGCGCATTACGGCCTGATCTGCGACGCGAGCTATCCCACGCATGCGCTGACCTACTGGACGCGCGATCGCAAGGGCGAGCACTGGCCGCTTCCCTGGACGGTGCAGCAGCTCACCGACGTGCCGGCCCGCACCGTCGGGCTGGGCGACCGCGGCCGCCTGGCGGTAGGCTACAAGGCCGACATCAACCTGATCGACCTCGACCATCTGCGCGTCGCCGCCCCGCATCCGGTGCACAACCTGCCCGGCGGCGGCCGCCGCCTGGAGCAAAAGGCCGAGGGCTACCGCGCTACCATCGTCAGCGGCGAGGTCACGTACTGCGACGGCGATTTCACCGGCGCCCTGCCCGGAAGACTGGTGCGCGGCGCTCGGTAGCTGATCTAAGCTCCCTGCAAACAAGAAGCAGGGAGGTCGCCATGAGGCGCATTCAGGTCGTCGTCGCGTTGATCCTCGCGTTCTTCGCCACGCCGGCGATCGCTGCCGACTATCCGGCGCCCAAGACCGGCGAATGGATCGCCCGCGACTTCAAGTTCCATACCGGCGAGGTCATGCCCGAGCTCAAGCTCGGCTACACCACCATCGGTGAGCCGACGGGGCGCCCGGTGCTGGTCCTGCACGGCACCACCGGCTCGGCGACCAGCATGCTGACGCCCGCCTTCGCCGGCGAGCTGTTCGGCGCCGGCCAGCCGCTCGACGCCGCCAGGTACTACATCGTCATCCCCGACTCGATCGGCCATGGGAAATCCTCCAAGCCTTCCGACGGGCTGAAGGCGAAGTTCCCCAGGTACAACTACGCCGACATGGTCGACGCCCAGTACCGGCTGGTGAAGGAGGGATTGGGTATCAACCACCTGCGCCTGGTGATCGGCAACTCCATGGGTGGCATGCACACCTGGCTGTGGGCCGTGAGATATCCCGACTTCATGGACGCGGCGGCGCCCATGGCCTCGCAGCCGACGGCGATGGCCGGCCGCAACTGGATGCTGCGCCGCCTGATCATCGATTCCATCCGCAACGATCCCGACTGGAAAGGCGGTGACTACGCGGCTCAGCCGAAGGCCTTTCGCTCGGCAGCGGTGTTCTACAATCTCGCCACCAACGGCGGCACGCTCGCTACCCAGAGGATGGCGCCGACTCGCGAGGCCGCCGACAAGCTTCTGGACCAGCGCCTGGCCGCGCTGACCAACGCCGATGCCAACGACTATCTCTACCAGTGGGAAGCGTCCGGCGACTACGATCCGTCGCCGGGGTTGGCGCGCATCAAGGCAGCCGTCCTGGTGATCAACGCCGCCGACGATGAGCGCAATCCGCCGGAGACCGGCCTCACCGAGGCGGCGCTGAAGCAAATCAAGACGGCGCGCCTGTTCCTGATTCCAGCCAGCGAAGAGACGCGTGGCCACGGCACGACCGGCATGGCCAAATTCTACAAGCAACCATTGGATGAATTGCTGAAGTAGGTCATGCCATGGTCACAGCACCACCATAGATAGATTTAACGGGAAGGGGTTAGGGAGAAGGAGGTCAACGAGCGCGGGTAGTCCATGAGTACGGGTACGGAGTTCGGCGACATCCTCTCCGCGGCGATCCATGGCGGGTATGTCGCTCACCTGACGGACCAGACCTACACGATCAGCTCACCCATCGTCATTCACGTCGACAGCACCATCCAGGGGGCGCTGGGCATCGACGGCGGTGGCGCCACCCTGGTCTCGCAGGTCACCGACGGCTCACCCTTGATCCGGATCGTGGTCGATCCGGGCGTGGACTTCCGTTACCTGACGCTGTCGAACTTCACGCTGCAGGGCACCGGCAGCGACGGCAACGGCATCGAGATCGTCGCCGATGGCAACGACCGCTGGGCCTACAACTGGACCATCGGCGACGTTGCCGTCCATGGCGTCGGCGGCTACGGCCTCGCTGTCGTGGGCAGCGCGTTCGAGGGCCTGGTTTCCGATTCGTGGATGAACAACAACGGGCTGGGTGGCGCCTACTTCTCCCACAGCGCCAATGGCGGCGTGGCGAGCGCGCTGCGCTGGTTCGGCGGCGGCGCCCAGGACAATGGCGGCGCCGGCATCGTGCTCGACAACGGAGCGCGCGACCTCGGCGTCGAGGGCGCCCTGTTCGCAAACAATGCCGGTGCGGGCATCAGCGCGCTGTCGGGCATCACGGCGGTCAGCGACAGCAGCTTCGAGAACAATGGCGGCGCCGGCATCGCCTTCCAGAACTACGGCAACTTCAGCGACAACGTCTTCTCGACCTTCGGACGGCAGACCGTCGGCATTGACGGCTTCCTCGCCGGCACCGCGACGCTCGTGGCCAACCGCGGCGCCACCCTGGCCGACCTGCAGGGCACCGGCGTCCTCTACATGACCGGCAACGACGGCGCGGTCGTCACAGGGCCGAGCCTGGTGCCCAACGCGCTGGGCGGGGACATGGCCCACGTGACGACGGGCACGGCCGGCGTGGCGCTGCCCACGCTTGCGCCCATCACCGCCGCCACGACAGCCGCCAGGCCCAGTAGCACCGGAACGGGTCCGTTGGAGGGTGCGCTACGGGCCGCGATCGCCGACGGCTACGTCGCCCATCTCACGGACGCGACCTACACCGTCACCACGCCGATCGTCATGAACGTCACCCGTTCCGGCCAGGGGCCGGTCGGCATCGATCTCGGCGGCGCCAAGATCTTCTCGCAGATCGCCGACGGTTCGCCGGTGATCGAGATCATCGTGGCCCCCGGCGTGGATTTCGGTGGGCTCACGCTCAGCAACTTCTCGATCCTGGGCAATGGCGGGGAGGGCGACGGCATCAAGATCGTGGCCGACGGCGCCGACCGTTCTCTCCACGACTGGGCGATCAGCAACGTCAATGTCGAGCATGTCGGCGGGATCGGGCTCGACGTGCTGGGTAACGTCTCGCAAGGCACGGTACGAAATTCGTGGATGCACGACGACGCCAAGGGCGGCGCCCGCTTCGCCGACAGCGCCGGCGGCGGCGAGGTGAGTGAGCTCGAGTGGTGGGGCGGCGGCGTGCGCAAGAACGGTGTCGCCGGCCTGATCCTCGACAACGGCGCGCGCGATCTCAGCGTCACCGGCGCCTACTTCGTCGACAACGACGGGCCCGGCCTCATGGCGCCCGCGGGCATCGCCTCGGTGCGCGCCAGCGGCTTCGAGAACAATCTCGGCAGCGGCGCCATCGTCCTCGGCGCCGCGCGCTTCGCCGACGACACCTTCGCGACCTACGGCCGGCAAGCGACGGCGATCGGCGGTTACCTGACGGGTGACCCGGTCGTGCTGACCGGCGTCGGCAACGAGTATTACGGCGCCGGCGCGGACCCGACGGTGCTCGCCAACCTGCAAGGCCAGGGGACGCTGGCCATCGCCGGCGGCGGCTCCGTCGTCGTCGGGCCCGGTGTCGCCGTGACCGGCGCGCTGTCGACGGCGATCGAGGCGTTGGGATCGACCGCGCTGATGCAGGTCGGCGGCAACTATCTGCTCGATCCGGCCGACGCGATGCTCAGCTATGCCGGCGCGCCCGTCGCCATGGGCCAGTTCGGGGCCTGGGCGCCGATTGCCGCGGAGCCGGTGGCCGGCGGTTACGAGATCGTCTGGAAGGCGGGCGCCGACCAATACCTGCTATGGACTGTCGACAGCGACGGCCACTGGCTGTCGCAAAGCGCTGTGTTCGCGGGGGCGAGCCCGGCGGTGCGGTCGCTCGAGCCCGGCTTCCACCAGGACCTGAACGGCGACGGCTCGATCGCGCCGATGACGGTGATCGATCCGTTCGGATCGACCGCGCTCGTGCAGGCCGCCGGCGTCTACCTGCTGCCCGCGCACGACGGCGCGTTGGGCCCGCAGCTGGCTTACGGCAGCTCGCTGGTGACGCCGGGCCAGTTCGGCGCCTGGACGCCAATCGCCGCCGAGCAGACGCCTGCCGGCTACGAGCTCGTCTGGAAGATGGGCGGTCAATTCATCCTGTGGGACACCGACAGCAACGGCCATTGGCTGAGCCAGGGCGCCGTGATGTCCGGCGCCAGTCCGTCGTTGCAGACGCTCGAGGCGGGCTTCCAGCAGGACCTGAACGGTGACGGCTCGATCCTCTCCCGCACGGTGATCGAAGCGTCGGGATCGACGGCGCTCGCACAGGTCACGAACACCTATCTGTTGTCGCCGGCCGAAGGATCGATGGGGCCTTCGCTGAAGTTCGGCGGCACGGCGGTCACCGCCGGCCAGTTCGCCGGCTGGACGCCGATCGCTGCGGAACAGACGGCCAGCGGCTATCAACTCGCCTGGAAGTCTGGCGCCGGTCAGTACCTGCTGTGGCCCACGGACAACAACGGCAACTGGCAGGCGCAGAGCGTGGCGATGGCCGGCGCCAGCGCGTCGCTGCAATCGGCCGAGCCGGCCTTTCGACAGGACCTCAACGGCGACGGCACGATCGGCCTTCATACGACAGTGATCGAAGCGTTCGGCGCGACCGTCCTGTCCCAGCTCGCCGACACCTATCTTCTGTCCGGCACGTCGCTGAAGTTCGGCGGCGCCCCTGTAACGGCCGGCCAGTTCGGTGGCTGGACGCCGATCGCGGCGGAGCAAACGGCCAGTGGCTACCAGGTCGCCTGGAAGATGGGCGCCGACCAGTACATCCTGTGGACCGTCGATCACGGCGGCAACTGGCAGTCGCAGAGCGCCGTGCTGTCGGGCACGAGCACCGCGCTGGTCGCGCACGAGGCCGAGTTCCATCAGGACCTCAACGGCGACGACGCCGTCGGCACCCCGCCGGCCTTACTGCAGGCTGACGACCCGTTCCGCTGAGCTGCGCGCGGCCGTGGCGCAGACTTTCTGCCGCCGCTATCCTTCGCCAGCCCAACAGCCACAGGTGACGACATGACCACGGCGAGCGAAGGCCAGGAACTCACCCAGGTCGGCCCCGGCACGCCGATGGGCCAGCTGATGCGGCACTACTGGCTGCCGGCGCTCCGGTCGTCTGAGCTGGAGCGCGACGGCTCGCCGACCCGCTTCATGCTGTTGGGCGAGAAGCTCCTGGCCTTTCGCGACAGCGCCGGCCGCGTCGGGGTGATGGACCATCGCTGCCCACACCGCTGCGCCTCGCTTTTCCTCGGTCGCAACGAGCAGGGCGGCCTGCGTTGCATCTATCACGGCTGGAAGTTCGACGTTGCCGGCAACTGCCTCGACATGCCGAACGTGCCCGAGGACCAGGACTTCAAGCACAAGGTCAAGGCCAAGGCCTATCGCGTCATGGAGCGGGCCGGCCTGGTCTGGGTGCACATGGGCGAGGGCGAGCCGAGACCGTTGCCGGCCTTCGAGGTGCTGGATCTCCCGCCGGACGAGATCGTCGTCCACATGATGCAGCGCAATTGCAACTGGCTGCAGGCGCTGGAGGGCGAGATCGACACCGCCCATTTCGGCTTTCTGCATGCCGGCCACGTCGACCCGAACGACGTGCCCGAGACCGATCCGTTCTACTTCACCATCACCAACCGCGCACCGCAGTATCACGTGGCCGACGCGCCGTGGGGCACGCAGTACGCCGGCTACCGCGCCGCCGGGCCGGGGCAGACCTACTGGCGCTTCGCCAACTTCCTGTTCCCCTGCTGGTCGCAGGCGCCCAACGGCGAGTTCAACAGCCACATGCACGCCCGCGCCTGGGTGCCGCTCGACGACGGGCACTGCATGTTCGTCTTCATCTTCTGGAAGCACGCCAAGTCGGCGCAGGCCCTGCCGCAGCCCAGATTCAAGGACGGCACGCCGATCGGCGGCACTGGCCGCGGCGGCATCAAGATGCTGCCCAACACCACGGATTGGCTGGGCCGCTGGCGCCTGGCGCTGGACGAGTCCAACGATTGGGGCATGGACCGCGAGGCGCAGCGCAGCAACCAGATCTACAGCGGTATCGACGGCGTCCACCTGCAGGACCAGGCGATCACCGAAAGCATGGGCCCCGTCACCGACTTCGCCCACGAGCACCTGGCGCCGTCGGACCAGATGATCACCCGCACGCGCCGGCGCCTGCTGATGGCGGCGCGCGCGCTGCGCGACAAGGGCGAACGGCCGCCCGGCGCCGACGATCCCGAAGTCTATCGCGGCGCCCGCAGCGGCTATTTCGTCAACCCCGACGACCAGGGCTCCTGGCACGAGGTCTATGCCAAGACCCTGGTTGCAGCGGTGCATCCGCTGCGTGCCGCCGAGTGAGGAGCGATGCCAATGGCCGCTCAGCGAATTGGCGGGGCGTATTGCAAGCCGCCCTTGGTCCAAAGCGCGTTCAGGCCACGGTCGATCTTGAGCGGCGAGCCCATGCCGACATTGCGCTCGAAGCTCTCGCCGTAGTTACCGACCTGCTTGATGATGTTGTAGACCCACTTCTCGTCGACGCCGAGCGCCTTGCCCATGCCGGGCGTGACGCCGAGGATGCGCTTGATGGTGGGGTTGTCGCTCTTCATCATCTCGTCGACGTTCTTCGAGGTGATGCCGTACTCCTCGGCCTCGATCTGGGCGAACAGCGTCCAGCGCACGATGTCGGCGAACTGGTTGTCGCCATGGCGCACGAGCGGGCCCAGCGGCTCCTTGGAGATGATCTCCGGCAGGATGATGTAGTCGTCCGGGTTCGGCGCGTTGGCCACACGGGTCGAGTACAGGGCCGAGGCGTCCGTCGTGTAGACGTCGCAGCGGCCGGCGAAGAAGGCGGCGCGCACTTCCTCGAGCTTCTCGATGACGACCGGCTTGAAGGTCATCTTGTTGGCGCGGAAGTAGTCGGCGAGGTTGAGCTCGGTCGTCGTCCCGGGGGCGACGCAGACGGTGGCGCCGTTCAGCTCCTTGGCGCTCTTCACGCCGAGCTTCTTCGGCACCATAAAGCCCTGGCCGTCATAGTAGTTGATGCTCGTGAAGTCGAAGCCGAGCGCGGTGTCGCGCGTCAGCGTCCAGGTCGTGTTGCGCGCCAGCAGATCGACCTCGCCCGACTGAAGCGCGGTGAAGCGCTGCTGGGCGGTGGTCGGCACGATCTTGAGCTTGCCGGCATCGCCGAAGATGGCGGCGGCGACGGCTCGGCAGAGATCGACGTCAAGGCCCGCCCACTTGCCCTGGCTGTCGGCGCTGGCGAAGCCGGCAACGCCGGTCGTGACGCCACAAATGAGACTGCCGCGCTTCTTGACCGCCTCGAGATCCTGACCAGCCATGACGCCGGTCGACATGAAGATCGCAGCCAGGCTGGCCGCCGTTGCCATTGAAACTCTGCGCATTGCTGTCTTCCTCTGGATTTTGAGGCCGGAGTTCTCGCCGCGTGCAATCGGGCAATCAACGAACAAAGGCTGAGTCTCAGACTCAGCGCGCCGAGGCCAACGCCCACTCGCGGAAGATGGCGACCTTCTCGCGGTCCGCGGTCGCCTCGGGGCAAACGACGAAGAAGGCGTAGGGACCTCGCACCGCCAGGTCGCCGAACGGCTTGACGAGACGACCCGTCGCCAAATCGTCGGCAAGAAATGCCGAGCTGGCGAGGGCGACGCCCTGGCTGGCGGCGGCAGCCTGAAGCGTCATGTGTGAAAAAGAAAAGCGCAGGCCGCGCTCGGCGTCGATGTCGGTCGCTCCGATCGCTGCCAGCCAACCCTTCCAGTCGAGCTGGTCGGGAAGGCGCCGATCCCATTCGTCGTGCAGCAGGACGTGATGGGCGAGGTCGGAAGGTTCGCGAAGGGGAGGCCCTCGTGACAGGAGCTCCGGGCTGCAGACAGGGGTGAAGTCCTCATGCATCAGGAGGTCGCAGCGGAGCCCCTGCGCGGATCCCGGGCCGGTCCGAATGGCGACGTCAACCTGTTCGCGCGTGAAGTCGGTCAATGCCACAGACGCAAGCAGGCGCACGTCGAGCTCGGGATGCTTTTCAGTCAAGCGGCCGAGGCGGGGAATCAGCCAGCGCGACACCATCGATGGCGCGGCGCTGACCGTCAGCTCCTGTGATCTTTCGAGCTGCTGCAGATCGGCGGTCGCCTCGGCAAGCTGGTCGAGCAGCGTGCCGACGCGCCCAAGGTAGCGGTCTCCGGCATCAGTCAGCACAACGCCGCGCGGCAGCCGCCGGAACAACGCGACGCCCAGCCAATCCTCGAGAAGCTTGACGAGCCGCCCTACGGCATTGGCGGAAACCCTCAGTTCCGCCCCCGCGGCGTTGAAGCCTCCAAGGCGCGCGGCCGCTTCGAAGGCGCGGACGGCGTTCAGCGGCAGCAATCGCCGATGAACGTCTGCCGGGCGAGGCATGGCCGTTGCTGGCTACGGCAATACGGGCCGATGGTCCTTCCCGAACGAGAGACCCCGTCCGAGCGACCAGTCCGTCGGCGCGTTCTCCACGAGCGCGATCATGATGTCATCGCTGGAGAACCCTGCATCGATGGCGCGTGCAGCAATGGTCTGAAAGAGCCGCGACTTCTGCTCGGTCGTGCGCCCCTCGAGAAACAGGATCTCGACGACACATGCCTCCGCGCTGCGACGAAAGTTCGGGAACGTCGGATCGAGAATCATCGACCCCGACGGATAGCTCGAGACGAGTTGGAAACGGTTCTTGTCGGGGACGTCGCATGTCGTCACCAGCCCGTGGTGCACGGCGTCAGCAAGGGCGCTCACCTTGGCGGGCAAAAGGAGTGACGGCACGGAGATGCGGGCAAGCGGCATGAAGGATGTCTCCCAAAATCCCCCTGGCGGCGGGGCATGGGCAGGTTTTATTGTAGCGGTTGAGGCAAATAAACCGCCTGATTTGAGGGACAATCGTGCCGATTCGTCAGGAATTGGGAACAGATATCTCGGACATCGGATGTTTCGTGCGGACGGTCGATCTCGGGTCGTTCGCGGCGGTCGGAATCGAGATCGGCCTGACTCCTTCGGGCGTGTCTCGTATCGTCAGCCGGCTGGAGGACCGGCTCGGCGTAAAGCTGATCCATCGCACGACGAGGCGACTGGCGCTGACGCCCGAGGGCGAAACATTTCTGGCGCACGCAAGAGGCATCCTGAGTGCCGTCGAGGTGGCCCAGGCCGCCGTTGCCTCCACTCACGGCCGTGCCCGCGGTCACGTGCGGCTCAACAGCGGAACGGCATTTGCCAAGCACAGGCTGGCCAGGCTGCTGCCGGATTTCATCGCTCAGTATCCGGACATCACGATCGACTTGTCGGTCAGCGACCAGCGCATCGATCCGATTTCCGAAAGGGTCGACGTGACGATCCGGGTCGGCCCGCTTGCCGACAGCGAGCTCATCGCCGTGCGGCTCGGCGAGGTTCGGCGCGTTATCGCAGCCAGTCCCCGCTATCTCGCGCTGCATGGAACGCCCCGCAAGCCGGCCGATCTCCTTCGGCACAATTGCCTGCTGCTCAGCGGCTTCTCTCGTCTGTCGCAGTGGCCGCTGTTCGAGAACGGCAAGCGGGTCCTGATTGCCGCCAAGGGGAACGTCACATCCGATAGTGCCGAATTGCTGCTCGACCTTGCGCTGGCTGGGATAGGCATCCTGCGGCTGGGAGACTTTCTCGGCGAGGCCGCCTTGGCGCAGGGACAATTGATTCCGCTCCTGGCCGACTGCCACGATGACGATCCGCAGCCGATAACGGCATTGTTGCTGCCCGACCGGCAATCGATCCCGCGGGTAAGGGCCCTTGTCGATTTCCTCAAGGCGCGGCTTTGACCTCCGGCCACTCAGCCGGGACGATTTGAGCAGCCGCCTCATCCCTCAACCATGCTGAGAAACGTGCCGACTTTCGATCAGCTGGTCGCGAGCCGCGCAGGATGTACCGATAGCCTGTCTCCCTGAACCCAAAGGGGGCGACAAGACGACCTCCAGCGACCTCGTCGGCCACGAGATGCCACGGCACGACGCATGCTCCAAGCCCGCTGAGCGCCGCTCCGATTGTGAAATAGTAGTGCTCGAATTGGGCGGCAGGCTTGATCTTCGCGTCCACTGCCGACGCCCCGACCAACGCATCCCAGGTTGCCCAGGCGTTGGGCCTGGTCCGCGTTGCCAACCGCGGGATTGATGAAAGGCCGCTGGTTCGAAGCTGCTTCGCTGAAGGCATCAGCGCCGGCACCAGCACGACACCGATCTGTTCTCTAAACAACAGGGAGTCGCGTGCGCGGAGAGCCTCCTCGCCGTCGATCACTGTGATGACAAGATCGAAGCGCCCGCGCTCAGGGTCGATGTGTTCTTTGTCGGTGCTGAGGCGCACGTCAATGCCTGGGTGGATCTGCGTGAACCGATGCAGGCGAGGGATCAGCCAGCGCATCGCGAGCGTGCTCAGACACGCAACCTGGAGAACGCCCTCTTCCTCGGCAAGAACAGCTCGAACGGCGTTATCGATCTGGTCGAGCGCTGCGGTCAGGACCGGAGCAAGTGATTGGCCCGTAGGCGTCAGTTCCGGCTTGCTTCTTGGACCACCGAACAAGTCGACGCCGAGGACGGCTTCCAGCTGGCGCACCTGTCGGCTGACAGCGCCGTGAGTGACGCCGAGTTCTTCGGCAGCGACCGTTAGACGGCCAAGCCGGGCAGCGGCCTCGAACGCGCGCAACGCGTTGAGCGGTACGTTCTTGCGTCTCATGTGAGTATTACTCACAAAGATGAGGATGATTAGTCAATAAGAAAGGAGGAACAACTCGGAGTACGCTTACTTTTCGCACAAAGAGCACGCGATCCAGGAGCCCTCACTCATGCCATTCGTAAGAACCGCCGTCCCGCAGGGAACAGACGCGTCCCGGAAGCAGCTGATCGTCGAAGCCATCCACCATGCCCTGATTCAAGCGATCGGCATGCCCGAAGACGAGCTGTTCAATCTGGTGAGCGAGTACAACGCCAGCGACTTCCTGTAGTCGCGCACGTTCAATGGCGTTGCCCGCTCCGATCACCTGGTCGTCGTCGAGCTCACGATGAGGCGCGGCCGAAGCGATGCGATGAAGAAGGCGCTCTACGCAGAGATCGCAGGCAACCTGGAGAAGGGCGCCGGTATCTCGCCGAAGGACGTGTTCATCTTCACGCACGAGAACGACTATTCGGATTGGTCGGTCGGCAATGGGCAGTTCGCCATGGTCCTCGCGCAGCAGCGCGGCAGTGATCTCTAAGCCGAGCCGGGTTCATCGACGGCTGCCTCCGCTCAACGCGGTCCGTGCCTTCGAGGCAGCGGCGCGCTTGGGAGGCTTCAACGCCGCGGGGGCGGAACTCAACGTTTCCGCCAATGCCGTGGGGCGGCTGGTCAAGGTTCTCGAGGACCGGCTCGGAGTCGCGTTGTTCCGACGGCTGCCGCGGGGCGTCGCGCTGACCGAAGCCGGTGGCCGCTACCTCGGGCGCGTCAGCACACTGCTCGACCAGCTCGCGGAAGCGACGGCCGATCTGCAGCGTCTCGAAATCTCGCGAGTCTTGACGGTCAGCGCGGCGCCGTCGCTCATCTCGCGCTGGTTGATTCCCCGGCTCTGCCGCTTCACTCGGCACCATCCCGACGTCGAAGTGCGCATCCAGGTGTCGCCGACGTTCACCGACTTCGCTCGCGAAGAAGTCGACGTCGCCATTCGCCAAGGCGCGGGATCATACGAGGGAATGCGCAGTGACCTGCTGATGCGCGTGAGCTTCTGGCCGGTCTGCAGTCCGGCCCTGCTCTCGCGTGGGCCGCGGCTACGCGAGCCGGCCGATCTCGCGCGGCACGTCCTGCTGCACGACGAGCCGGACCATCGTGTGCCCAACCAGCTCGACTGGGCGGGGTGGCTCGCGGCGATAGGCCAGCATGACATCGACACGCGGCGCAGCTTGCGGTTCTCGCACTCGCATATGACCCTGGACGCCGCCGCCGCCGGCCAGGGCGTCGCCCTCGCCAACTCGGCGTTTCTCGCCGACGACCTGGCGGCGGGTCGTCTCGTCAAACCGTTCGGCGACCTGGCGGTGCCAGGCCCCTACGCCTTTTTCATTGTTTGCCCCGAGGCGACCGCGGACCGCGAGAAGGTGGCGATGTTCCGCGAGTGGGCGATTGCCGAAGCCACGCACGACAGCTGACCCGTCGCACTGGACGATCTGTACCGACTCGAAATTGGTGAGCCTCAGACCCAGCAATCTGGATTTGTGGCCCGTTCCCACCCGGATTATCCGATGCCGCGCGGATGGGCCCACCTCGCGCGCCGTCGAAGGACGGTTGAGGACGCAGCATGACAGTCGCAGACATTACCCTTGCCGTGTTCACTCTCTTCAACAGTCTTCGTTTCCTGGCCTACGTTCCGCAGATTGCCAAGGCGATCAAGGACCAGAGCGGCGCCGAAGCCATTTCGTTCGGGACATGGGCGCTGTTTCTCGTCTCGCACCTGTCGGCAATGGCCTACGCGATCGTCAATCAGGGCGATTGGGCCATGGCAATCCTGTTTCTGAGCAATGCGGTCGGCTGCGGCGTCATCATCGTGATTGCAGGTTGGAAGCGGTCCCGGCATCGCCGGCTCCGGCTTCGGCTCCAGCCCGCGGCCGCAACTTCCGGCGCCGCCGACTTTTCGGACTATCGCATCACAACAAGGAAAAGGTGACTCCATGCCCATGTCGGCCGCGGCAAATCTGAAGCTTGCTTTCATCGCGATGGCTGTGATGGTCATCGGCATAGCGATGGCGCAGACCGCTGCTCCTTCTGTCATGGCCCTGACACCAGCCGAGATGAAATGGCAATCGCAGGGCGGCCTCGCGAGGCCGGGCATGGAGCAAGTCAATCTGGTCGGCGATCCGGCGAAGCCGGGACGCTACACCCTGCGGCTCAAATTCCCGAAAGGCTTCACGATCGCGCCGCACACGCACCCGGACTCGCGCGAGGTCACGATCATCTCGGGGACGTTCGCCACCGGCTACGGCGAGAGGTTCGACGCCGACAAGCTCAAGATCCTGCCGGCCGGCAGTTTCTACACCGAACCGGCGAACGTTCCGCATTACATCGAGATCAAGGAGGAGGTCGTCCTGCAGGTGAGCGGCACAGGCCCGAGCGGCCGCCTGTTCGTCGAGCGAGAGGCGGGATCGAAGTAATCCTGGCGCACAACGGGGCACCGGCTAACATGGCGTCATGTCACGTTGGCGCGTCGGTGTGGATTCCGGCGGAACATTCACCGACATTTGCCTGTTCGACGAGCAGGCGGGGCGGATCGAGACCTGGAAGGTGCCGTCGACTCCCGACGATCCCTCGCGCGGCATCGCCCAGGGCGTAGAGGAGGGGATGCGCCGCGTCGCACCCGACGCGACGGAGCCCGCCGCACCCATCGTCTATTTCGGCCACGGCACGACGGTAGCGACCAACGCGCTGATCCAGCATCGCGGCGTGAAGACCGGGCTGGTGACCACCGACGGCTTCCGCGACCTGCTCGAGATCGGCCGCCAGAAGCGGCCCGACCTCTACGACATCCAGGCCGACAAGCCGCTCACCTTGGTGCCGCGCGACCTGCGGCTGGAGGTGCCCGAGCGTCTGCGCCACACCGGCGAGGTCGACGTGCCGCTCGACGAGGCGCGGATGCGCGCCGCCGCCCGCGCTCTGAAGGCCGCCGGCGTGAAGGCAGTGGCCGTGTCCTTCCTCTACGGCTTCGTCCGCCCCGATCACGAGAAGCGCGCGGTCGAGATCCTGCGCGAGGAGATGCCCGAGGCCTTCATCTCGGCCGGCCACGAGATCGCGCCCGAGTTCCGCGAGTACGAGCGGCTGTCGACGGTGGTGCTGAACGCCTATCTCGGCCCGGTGATGGAGAACTACATCCGCCGGCTGAGCCCGCGGCTGCAGGCGCTCGGCATGACGGCCACGCCGCATCTCACGCAGTCCAACGGCGGCGTCATCGGCTTTGCGACGGCGGCCGAGATGCCGGTGCGCACCGTGCTCTCCGGCCCCTCGACCGGCGTCGTCGGCGCCCAGGCGATCGGCCGGCTCGCAGGCTTCGAGGATCTCATAACCTTCGACATGGGCGGCACCTCGACCGACGTGGCGCTGCTGCAGGGCGGCCGCTGCCGGCTCGCCGCGGAAGCGACCGTGCACGGCTATCCGATCAAGGCGCCGATGCTCGACATCCATACGGTCGGCGCGGGCGGCGGCTCGATCGCCTACATCGACAGCGGCGGCCTCTTGAAGGTGGGGCCACGCTCGGCCGGCGCCGATCCTGGCCCCGCCTGCTACGACAAGGGCAATTCGGAGCCCGCGGTCACCGACGCCAACGTCGTGCTGCAGACCTTGAACCCGCAGCATCTGCTGGGCGGCCGCATGAAGATCCGACGCGACCTCGCCGAGCAGGCGATCGCTCGGCTGGCTGGAACGCTGGGCCTCGGCGTGCCGCAGACGGCACAGGGCATCCTGTCGGTAGTCACCGCGAACATGGCGCGCGCCATTCGCGTCATCTCCGTGCAGCGCGGCCACGATCCGCGCGACTACACGCTGATGGCGTTCGGCGGGGCGGGGCCGCTGCACGCCGCACGGCTTGCCAAGGAGCTCGAGATCGGCCGCGTGCTGGTGCCGGCCAATCCCGGCATCCTCTGCGCCATGGGCCTGCTGCTGACCGACCTGCGTGCCGACTTCGCGCTGACGCGCCTGATGCCCGCGACCGAGGCCTCGACGGCCGACGTCGCCGAAGGATTCGCGGCCCTGGCCGAGCGTGCCGAGCGCTGGTTCGAGCACGAAGGCATCGCGTCCGCCGACCGCCACATCACGCGCACCGTCGACATGCGCTACCACGGCCAGAACTACGAGCTGAGCGTCGCGGTACCCGACGGCCCTGTCTCCGACGCGACTTTGCAGGCGCTGGCGGCAGGCTTCGCCGACGTGCATCGCCAGCGCTACGGCTTCGCTGCCGACGGCGATCCGGTACAGATCGTCACCCTGCGCGTGGAGGCGACGGGCCAGGTGCGCAAGGCCGAGCTCAAGGCGCATCCCGAGAGCGGACCGGATGCCTCGGGCGCGATCATGCAGCGTCGTCCGGTATGGCTGGCCGAGGCTGGCGACTTCGTCGACACCCCTGTCTACGGACGCGAAGCGCTGCACCCCGGCAACCGTTTTGCCGGCCCGGCGATCGTCGAACAGATGGACGCCACGACGATCGTACCGCCCGGCTGGACCGCCCGGGTCGACGCCTATCTCAATCTCGTGCTCGAGGCCGCGGCATGACCAAGCTCGACCCCATCACCGTCGAGGTGATCGGCGCCGCCATGGCCTCGATCGTCGAGGAGACGGGCGAGACGCTGATCCGCGCCTCGCATTCGACCAACATCAAGGAGCGGCGCGACTGCTCGACGGCCTTGTTCAACGCCGCCGGCGAGACGCTGTGCCAGGCCGAGCACATCCCGATCCATCTCGGCAGCTTCCTCGACCTCATCAAGCACATCATGCGGCGCTATCCGACCCAGGACATCCGGCCGGGCGACGCCTTCATCGGCAACGATGCCTACGAGGGCGGTGGCACGCACCTGCCTGACATCGTCGTCGCCGAGCCGATCTTCGTCGACGGCCGCATGGTCGCCTGGACGGTGAACCTGGCCCACCATGCCGATTTCGTCGATCGCGGCCATGCCCACATCTACCAGGAGGGCCTGCGCATCCCGCCGGTGCGGCTCTATCGCGGCGGCGAGCTGCAGAAGGACGTGCAGGACCTGATCCTGCTGAACTGCCAGGTGCCCTCGGAGCGCCTGTCCGACCTGCGCGCCCAGATGGCCGCCAATCGAGTCGGCGTGCAGCGTTTCCAGGCCCTGGCGGCCAAGTACGGCACCGACACGGTGCTGCAGGCCGGAGCCGCGCTGATGGACTATGCCGAACGCAAGATGCGCACCGCCATCGCCGCCATGCCGGACGGCACCTGGCGCTTCGAGGACGTGTTCGACAACGAGGAGGTGGCGGGCCTTCTGCCGATGTCGGTCGAGGTGACGGTGAAGGGCGAGGAGATGTCGCTCGCCTTCGACGCCCCCGAGCAGATGCGCGCCGGCATCAACATGACCTACACCGCGCTGCTGGCCACGACCTACTACGTCGTGAAGTCGGTGCTCGATCCGTCCATTCCGCCCAATGCCGGCCTGGCGCGTCCGCTGAAGATCACCGCGCCCGAGGGCAGCATCCTGAACTGTCTGCCGCCCGCCGCGGTGAACGGCCGGCTACAAACCTGCCAGCGCGTCTCCGACATGATCCTGGGCGCGCTCGCCCAGCCGGTGCCGGAGCGGGTGATGGCCTGCTCGAACTCGGCCTGCACCGTGGCCTACTTCATCGGCAAGCGGCCGACCGACGGCTCGACCTGGGTCTATCTCGAGACGATCGGCGGCGGCAGCGGCGCGCGCGCCCACAAGGACGGGTTGGACGGCGTGCATGTCCACACCACCAACACCTCCAACCTGCCGGTCGAGGCCTTGGAGATCGAATATCCGTTGCTGCTGACGCGCTACGAGCTGGTCGAGGATTCCGGCGGCGTCGGCCAGTACCGCGGCGGCATGGGCCTGCGTCGCGTCTACCAGGCGACGCATGACTGCCGCGTGCGCGTCGATATCACCCGGCAGCGGTCGCAGAGCTGGGGTCTGTTCGGCGGCGGTCCCGGCGCCCATGGCAAGGTCGAGGCCGGTCCGGGCGTCGTTTTCGAGGGCGATTCCGCGGTCCTCAAAGCCGGGCAATGGTTCGCCGTCGTGACGCCGGGAGCTGGCGGGTTCGGCTCGCCCGAGCAGCGGGACCCCGCGGCGACGGCGCGCGATCTTGCCGAGGGAGCGATCAGCGCACCTACGGCGCGCGTGGTCTACGGGATCTAGTCCCAAATTTGCCACGGGCCCAGCGTTTGCTTGGCTGGCCTTGGCGGCTAGCGTTTGCCCATGAAGCGAACCATCCTCCTCACCCTGCTGCTGGCCGGCTGTTCAGGCAGCGGGCTCAGCACGTCGAGCGGCCCCAACGGCGAAACCATCGTCGGCAACCAGGTGTCGGTGCAGGTCACCGGTGCGGCCAATCCCAATTCCGCCTTCACCCTGGCCCAGAGGTACTGCAGCAAGAACGACCGGCTGGCCCGCGCCGTCGGTCAGTCGGGCACCACGGCGTCGTTCGACTGTGTGAAGGCCACCTAGGCTGTCTCGGCGCGATACCAGTCGAGGATCTCCGCCCCCGTCCACAGCACGACGCCGTCGTGCGCCAGGATGTGATCGTAGAGCATCTCCAGGTATTTTATGCGGTGCGGCACGCCCGTGAGATAGGGATGGATGGAGATCGCCATCACCCGCGGCGCCGTCTTGCCCTCCTGCCAGAGCCGGTCGAACTGGTCGCGCCCGCGGCGCAGGATCTCGTCCGACGGCCGCTGCTGGACGGCGCTGATGACGACGTCGTTCACCTCGACGGTGTAGGGCACGGAGACCATGCTGCCGGTGCGCGTCTTGAGCGCGATGGGCTGCTCGTCCATCACCCAGTCGGCGACGTACTCGATGCCGGCCTCGGCCAGCAGGTCGAGCGTGTCGTCGGTCTCGGTCAGCCCGGGGCTTTCCCAGCCGCGCGGCGGCTTGCCGGTGAAGGCCTTGATGGCGGCGATGGTGTCGTGGATCGCCGCGGCCTGGTCCTCGACGCGATGCATGGGCCGCTGCACTAAGCCGTGGCCCATGAACTCCCAGCCCGCCTCGTGCGCGGCCTGGCAGGCCTCGCGATAGAGCTCGCAGGCCGTGCCGTTGACGGCGAACGTCGCCTTGAGCTGGCGCGCGCCCAGCACCTCGAGGAAGCGCCAGAAGCCCACCCGCATGCCGTACTCGTGCCATGCCCAGTTGGGCACGTCGGGCAGCAGGGGATTGCCCATCGGCGGCGGCAATACCGTGCGCGGCATCGCCCCCAGCGGGCTCCAGTTCTCGACATTGACGATGGTCCAGACGGCGACGCGCGCGTCGTTGGGCAGCCTGAGGCGCGGCCGCTTGTGGATCGGCAGGTAGGGCGCGCGGCTGCGCAGGCTATGACCGGGCTCTTGCGTCATCGAGACCTCCGACAGGACAGGCTGGGCACCGTATAGTGAGCGCATGTCTGAAGCGAGTTCGAGAGTAGTCGTCGTCGGCGGCGGAGCCATGGGCTCGTCGCTCGCCTATCACTTGAAGCGCGATCCCAACTTCGCCGGCGACGTCGTCGTGGTCGAACGCGACCCGACCTACGCCCGCGCCTCGTCGGCGTTGTCGGCGAGCTCGATCCGGCAACAGTTCTCCACGCCGCTCAACATCCATCTGTCGCGCTACGGCATCGGCTTCCTGCGCCAGGCGTCCAAGCTTCTGGACGTCGATCTTGGCCTGAAGGAGCCGGGCTATCTCTTCCTGGCGAGCGACGCCGGCGAGGCGGTGTTGCGGGCCAACCACGCCATTCAGAAAGGCGAGGGATGCGCCGTCGAACTGCTCGATCCGGCGGCGCTGCGCGGCCGTTTCCCCTGGATATCGGACGAGGGCATCCGGCTCGCCTCTCACGGCGTCGCCAACGAAGGCTGGTTCGACGGGCCGGCGCTGATGCAGGCCTTCCGCCGCAAGGCGCGTGAGCTCGGCGCTGAATACGTCGCCGACGAGGTCGTGAAACTGGCGCCCAACGCCGTCACCTTGCGCTCGGGCGCCACGATCGAGGCCGCGACGGTCGTGCTGGCTGCCGGCCCATGGTCGGGCGAGGTCGCCGCCACCGCCGGCATCGCCTTGCCGGTCGAGCCGCGCCGCCGCTCGGTCTTCGTGTTCGACGTCCGCGAGCCGCCGGGCCCGACGCCGCTCACCATCGATCCGTCGGGCACCTGGTTCCGCCCGGAAGGCCGCTTCTACATCGGCGGCACGACGCCGGCCGACGGCAACGACCCGCCGGCCGCGCCGCTCGAGGTCCAGCACCACGAATGGGACGACATGGTGTGGCCGGTGCTGGCCAACCGCGTGCCGGCCTTCGAGGCGGCCAAGGTCGTGAATTCCTGGGCAGGCTACTACGAGTACAACACCTTCGACCAGAACGGCATCGTCGGCCGCCATCCTGCGATCGACAGCCTGATCTTCGCCACCGGCTTCTCGGGCCACGGCATCCAGCAGTCGCCGGCCGTCGGCCGCGCCGTCGCCGAGCTGATCGTGCATGGCAGCTATCGCACGCTCGACCTTTCGCCGTTCGGATATGAGCGGATATCCGCAGGCAAGCCTATCCGGGAGTTGAATGTGGTGTGATACTCTGCCTCGTAATCCCGAGGAGAGTTCCGTGCCCGATACCGCGCTGGTCAATTCGGATCTGCAGTCCGCGCTCGACGAGGCGCGCCAGGCCTATACCGCCCGCAACCCGAAAAGCCTGACGCGCCACCACGAGGCGTGCGAGGCGATGCCCGGCGGCAACACCCGCACCACGCTGCACAATTCGCCGTTCCCGCTCACCGTGGTGCGCGGCGAGGGCTGCCGGCTGTGGGACGCCGATGGCCACGAATACATCGACGTGCTGGGCGAATACACCGCTGGCATCTACGGCCACTCCCATCCGGTGATCCGCGCGGCCATCGACCGCGCCCTGAACCACGGCTGGAACTACGGCGGCCGCAACGCCAACGAGGCGAAGCTCGCCAAGCTGGTGGCCGACCGCATGCCGTCGATCGACCTGGTGCGCTTCACCAACTCGGGCACCGAGGGCAATGTCATGGCGCTGGCCGGCGCCCGCGTCTTCGCCCAGCGCAAGGGCCGCAAGTCGGCCACCAAGGTCATGGTGTTCCACGGCGGCTACCACGGCGGCGTGCTCTATTTCGTGAGCGGCGGCAGCCCGGTGAACGTGCCCTACGAATACATCGTGGCGCCCTACAACGACGTCGAGGGCACGCGCGCCCTGCTGGCCAAGCACGGCGAGGAGCTGTTCGCCGTCCTGCTCGAGCCCATGCAGGGCAGCCACGGCTGCCTGCCGGGCGACATCGGGTTCCTGAAGATGGTGCGCGAGGAGACCAAGGCTCGCGGCATCACCATGATCTTCGACGAAGTCATGACCTCGCGCCTGTCGCCGGGCGGCCTGCAGGAGAAGACCGGCGTCATCCCCGACATGACGACGCTCGGCAAGTACATCGGCGGCGGCATGTCGTTCGGCGCCTTCGGCGGCCGGCGCGACATCATGGAGCTGTTCGACCCGACCAAGCCCGACCACCTGCCGCACGCCGGCACCTTCAACAACAATGCGCTCACCATGGCGGCGGGCGCGGCGGGCTACGGCGAGGTCTACACGCCGGCCGCCGCCCAGGAGCTGAATGAGCGCGGCGAGAAGATCCGGCAACGGCTGAACGCCATCTGCCAGCGCGAGAAGGTGGCCTTCCAGTTCTCCGGCATCGGCTCGATGATGACGGCCCACGCCACCTCGCGGCCGATCAAGACCGCGGCCGACATCGCCTCGGGCAGCCAGGACGCCAAGGAGCTGTTCTTCTTCGACATGATGGCGGCCGGCATCTGGATCGCCCGCCGCGGCTTCGTGGCGCTGAACATCATGATCGGCGACAGCGAAGGTGACCGGTTTGTGGCGGCGGTCGAGGAGTTCGTCACGGCGAGAAAGGCTCTTTTGCAGCCCAAATAACTACCTATATGGCGCGCATGAACGACGCTTCGCACCCCTCCAAGCCTGCCTTCCCGCAGCCGGTCTCCGGCACGGTGGTGCCGCGCTTCGGCGACGTCGCCACCTTCATGCGCCTGCCGCTGTTCCGCGACCCCGCCGACGTCGAGATCGGCATGGTCGGCGTGCCGTGGGACGGCGGCACGACCAACCGGCCGGGCGCCCGCCATGGTCCGCGCCAGATGCGCGACCTTTCCACGATGATGCGCCGCGTGCACCACGTCACGGGCGTGGCGCCCTATGAGCTCGCCAAGTGCGGCGATCTCGGCGATGCCCCGGTCAACCCGGCCAGCCTCGACGATTCGCTGGAGCGCATCGAGGCCTTCTACGCCAAGCTGCACTCGGTCGGAGCGGTGCCGCTGTCGGCCGGCGGCGACCACCTGGTCACGCTGCCCATCATGCGCGGCATCCGGAAGGGTCTGCCGCCGCTCGGCATGGTCCATTTCGACGCCCACAGCGACACCTGGGACAGCTATTTCGGCGGCTACAAGTACACCCACGGCACGCCGTTCCGTCGCGCCGTCGAGGAGGGACTTCTCGACCCCAAGCGCGTGGTCCAGATCGGCATCCGCGGCTCGCTCTACAAGCGCGACGACAACATGTGGGCGGTCGAGCAGGGCATGCGGGTGATCACCATCGAGGAGTATTTCGACCTCGGGGTGGAGAAGGTGATCGCCGAGGCCCGGCGGGTCGTCGGCGACGGCCCGACCTATGTCAGCTTCGACGTCGACGGCCTCGACCCGGCCTATGCGCCGGGCACCGGCACGCCCGAGATCGGCGGCTACACACCGCACGAGGCGCAGCGCATGCTGCGCGGCCTGCGCGGCCTCGACCTGGTCGGTGGCGACGTCGTCGAAGTCTCGCCGCCCTTCGACATGAGCGGCAACACCGCCCTCGTCGGCGTCACCATGATGTGGGAGATCCTCTGCTTGCTGTCGGAGGCGGTGGCGCGGCGCAAGGGGCGGCTCTAGCGTCAGGCCGCTGAGCGGGCCTCACGAAACGATATCAGGCGGCCTTTCGCCTCGTCCCACAGCACGAGACGCACGCAGCGAAAGCTGTCGAGCAGTGTCAACCGGCCGACGACGTGCCGCAATTCCGGATGGTCGCGCAGCACGCGCGGCAGCCGGTAGTAGGGGATGCGACTGTTGAGATGATGCACGTGGTGGACGCCGATATTGGCGGTGAACCACCGCAGCACCGGCGGCAGGTCGTAGTACGAGCTGCCGTGCAGGGCTGCGTTATGCAGGTTCCACTCCCCGTCGCTCGCCCAGCTCGTCTTTTCGAACTGATGCTGCACATAGAACATCCAGACGCCGACCGAGGCCGCCAGCAGCAGGCTCGGCAGGTGCACCAGCAGGAAGGCCTTGACGCCGATGAGCCAGATCAACAAGGCGACGACTGCGGCGATGGCCAGGTTTGTTGCCATGGAGCTGGCCCACGGCCACCAGCCGCTGCGCATCAGGCCCACCGGCAGGCGATATTGCAGAATGAACAGATAGGCCGGTCCCAGGCCGAACATCACCAGCGGATGCCGGTACAGCCGATAGCGCAGCCGCCCCCAGAACGAGCGGGCGCGATATTCGTCGACCGTCAGCGTTTCGACGTCGCCGAGACCGCGGCGGTCGAGATTGCCTGTGCTGGCGTGATGGATGGCATGGGCGCGGCGCCACACGCCATACGGCGTGAAGGTCAGCACGCCAGCGACGCGGCCAAACCAGTCGTTGGCCAGCCGCCCAGGGAAGAAGGCGCCGTGGCTGCAATCATGCTGAATGGCGAAAAGCCGCACCAGGAAGCCGGCGGCGGCGATGGCAAGTGGCAGGGCCAGCCAATAGCCGATGTCGAGCGTCGCCCATGCCAGCACCCAGAGCGTGGCGAGCGGCACGATCGTGATGGCGATCTCGAAGACGCTGCGGCCGGTGCTCGGCTGCCGGTAGCGTGCGAGGATTTGCGTCCAGGCGCGGGCGTCCCTCACTGTCGCGGCGGCGGCCGCGGGATCCTGTCTGCTTTTCAATAGAGGGGCTTTCCCGTGCAAAATGGCACAGGCAAGCGAGCCGCGCCGACCCTTGCAGCCGTAGACGCCGAGCGCGACAAGCGCAACGAGCGAAGTGCCTCAGGGTCGAAGCGCCCGCTCTAGTTTGCTCGCCAAACAGTTGCGGTCTTGGAACAATCGCTCGTCCTCCACGTGCGCGCTATAGTTGTGGGGTAGTGCCGACATAGCAGCGCGTACGAGATGTCCCTTGTGACCAATGGGAGCAAGCACGAACAAGCCAGCACCATCACACGCAGAACCACGATGCAGGCCGGCGCTGCTGCCGTCCTGGCCTCCGCCGTGCCCCTGTGGCCGGCCGCGGCGCAGCCCAACAAGGCCAAGGTCGATGCCGTCCTCAGCGGCGCAGTCTCGGCCGGCAGTGTCCCCGGTGTGGTGGCCCTGGCTGCCGACGACAAAGGCGTGCTCTACGAAGGCGCCTTCGGCAAGCGCAACCTCCAGACCGGTGCGGTGATGACGCCGGACACCATGTTCTGGATCGCCTCGATGACCAAGGCGGTGACCTCGGTCGCGGCCATGCAGATGGTCGAGCAGGGCAAGCTCAGCCTCGACAAGCCGATCAGCGACGTCGTGCTGGAGCTCAGCGCCGCGCAGGTGCTCGAGGGCTTCGATGCCGAGGGCAAGCCCAAGCTGCGGCCGCCCAAGCGGCCGATCACGCTGCGGCACCTCCTGACCCACACGGCGGGCTTCAGCTACGACCTGTGGAACAAGGACATCGAGCGCTACATGAAGGTCGCCAATGTCCCCGGCATCGGCACCTGCAAGCTCGAGGCGCTGAAGGTGCCGATGATCGCCGACCCCGGCGAGAAGTGGGAGTACGGCATCAACATCGACTGGGCCGGCAAGGCGGTCGAGCGGGTGAGCGGCATGTCGCTCGACGGCTACATGCGCGAGCGCATCTTCACGCCGCTCGGCATGAAGGATACCGGCTTCATCCTGCGGCCCGACCAGCAGGCGCGGCTGGCGACCGTGCATGCGCGCGGCGCCGACGACAAGTTCACCCCGATCGAGTTCGGCATGCCGCAGGCGCCCGAGTTCTTCATGGGTGGCGGCGCGCTCTATTCGACGGGCCGCGACTACTTGATGTTCCTGCGGGCGCTGCTGGGCAACGGCAAGCTCGGCACCGCGCAGATCCTGAAACCCGAGACCGTCGCCCTGGTGAACAAGAACAGCCTGGGCGACCTCAACGTCACCCTGCTCAAGACGGCCCAGC
The DNA here is from genome assembly GCA_019750135.1 of Reyranella sp. GTDB lineage: Bacteria > Pseudomonadota > Alphaproteobacteria > Reyranellales > Reyranellaceae > Reyranella. The sequence goes on from JAIEOV010000105.1 coordinate 93,874, forward strand.
CCGACCTCACCAACGACGCCGAGTTCTTCCCCGGCATGCCGAAGAAATGGGGCCTCGCCTACATGATCAACACCCAGGACGTGCCCGGTCGGCGCAGCGCCGGTAGCCTGGCGTGGGCGGGCCTCGCCAACACCTACTTCTGGCTCGACCCGAAGAAGAAGATGACCGGCCTGATCATGACCCAGATCCTGCCGTTCGCCGACGCCAAGACGCTGCAGCTGCTGGCCGACTTCGAGGCCGCCGTCTACCAGAACGGCAGGGTGTAGCGGTTCGGCATCGCCGTCCTACGCTCCGCGTGGGGAGGAATGACCTAGCTGAGCCCGGCGCGACGAAAGCCTTCCAGATAGTGCTCGCGGTCGGCGTCGAGCCGGATTGGCATGGCGGTCGCGATCCACGCCAGCGAAACGTCGGGCTGGACGCGCCGCAGCTCCTGCAGGGCGGCGGCCGCGACGGCTGTCTCCCCGGCCATTCCGGCCGCGGCGACCAGCACGCGATGGGCGCCGGCGAAATCGCTGCGCAGGCGGATCGACTCGCGTGCCGCCTGTATCGCGTTGTCGTAGTTGCGCCCGACATACTGGGCGTACGAGGCCGCACCGTGATAGAGCGCCGACAAGGGATCGCGCGGGCTGTAGCGAAGCGCCCGGTTGGCGGCCTCCTCGGCCTCCTGCCATCGTCCGCTGTAGGCCAGCGAGACGCAATAGTAGCACTGGGCCAGGGAGAAGTTCGGATTGAGGCGCAGAGCCAGCTCGAACTCGGCCACGGCGTCGTCGAAGCGCCGCGCGAACAGGTGCGTGCAGCCCAGAGCATGGTGCGCCCACGGATCTTCCGCATCGACCTCGATCGCCGCCAGCGCGACACGCTCGGCAATCGGCGCCGCGATCGCCGCGGTCGCCCAGCCCATATGGACACTGAATGTGTGGCTGGTGGCGAGCAGTCCCAGCGCCTGACCATAGTTGGGATCGATGGCGACGGCCTTCTCGAGCAGCTCCTGCGCGATCAGATTGTCCTGCCGCGTCACCCGCCAGTAGTGCGACAGCGCCCGCATCACCAGTTCCCACGCATCCAGCCGCTCGGTCGGCTTGCGCCGGGCGCGGAAGTTCTCCGCGGCATAGATCTGCGGCTCGATCGCTGCGACGATCGCCTCGGTGATCTCGTCCTGGACGGCGAACACGTCGGCCACGTTGCGGTCGTAGCGTTCGGCCCAGACATGGCTGCCGGTGGTGACGTCGTTGAGCTGTGCTGTGATGCGCACGCGGTCGCCGAGCTTGCGCACGCTGCCTTCGAGGACATAGGTGGCGCCGAGCTCCTGGCCGATCTGCTTGATGTTGACGGCTTTGCCCTTGTAGATGAACGAGGAATTGCGGGCCATCACGAAGAACCAGCGCAGCTTGGACAGCGCCGTGATGATGTCTTCGCTGATCCCGTCGGAGAAATAGTCCTGCTGGGGTTCGCCCGACATGTTGTCGAAGGGCAGCACGGCGATGGCCGGGCGATCGGGCAACGGCAGGGCTGATCGAGGTCCGTCACGGAGCTCGTCGTGGAGCTCGTTCTTGAGGACCGCCTGCGTCTCGGCCCGCACATCGCCGATGAACCGCAGTCCCTTGCGTGAGACGGTGCGGATGAGCCGCTGGCCGTGCCCGCTGTCGCCGACCGCCTTGCGCGCGGCGTAGATGCGGCTGGTCAGGGTCGCATCCGACACGATCCGGCCGCCCCACACGGAGGCGATGAGATCGTCCTTGGTGACGACGCGATTGCGGTTCTCGACGAGTAAGATCAGAAGGTCGAGCACCTGCGGCTCGACGGCCACGGCCTCGGCACCGCGGCGCAACTCGCGCCGGTTGGTGTCGAGCGTGTGATCGGCAAAGACAAATTGCACCAGCCAAGCCCCCGACGTTTGCCCAACATTCTTCGCGCGAAAACGACGATGTCGTGGCAAGCAGCGCACTCGCCGCATTTGCGAATCAAGTGTTGCGTTTTCGCACCGGGCCGGTAGCAGAACTTCGCGCGCACTACACGCGACAAAAGTTCAGACATCTCAAGAAAAAATCAATGGCATCCGCAGTGCGGCTTCAAGTCTGCCACACGGTCTGCCGGTAATCATACGCGTCCGTGCCGCTGCGCTTCTCCCTCGAGCAGTTTTCATCAGCGCTGCGGCAAAGACATTGAAAGGACGTGGACCATGGCGATCAAGGCCACCTTCATTCCCGGCTCGGGCCTGTTGTCCGTGCTTGGCGACTCCCTCGACGATTTGATCACGGTCAGCCGCAATGCCGCCGGTGTGCTTCTCATCAATGGCGGCGCGGTGCCCGTCCTGGGAGGCCAGGCGACGGTCGCCAATACCACGCTGATCCAGGTGTTCGGGCAGGCCGGCAACGACACCATCAAGCTCGACGAGTCCAATGGCGCGCTGCCGGCCGCGCAGCTCTTCGGCGGCGCCGGCAACGACACCATGACGGGCGGGTCCGGCAACGACCTGCTGTTCGGCCAGGCCGGCAACGACGTGCTGCTGGGCAAGGGCGGCAACGACCTGCTGTTCGGCGGTGCCGGCAACGACACGCTGACCGGCGGCGACGGCGACGATCAGATGTTCGGCGAAGGCGGCAACGACCGCATGATCTGGAACCCGGGCGACGACAGCGACCTCATGGAGGGCGGCGACGGCACCGACACGGCTGAGGTCAACGGAGGCAATGGCTCAGAAAATTTTAGCCTCACCGCCAACGGCAGCCGCGTTCGCTTCGATCGTCTCGATCCGGCCCCGTTCTCCATCGACATCGGTACGACCGAAAACGTGGTCGTCAACATGAACGGTGGCGACGATCACTTTTCCGCGACCGGCAATCTCGCCGCCCTGATCAGCCTCAGGGTCGATGGCGGCGCCGGCAATGACACCATCCTCGGCAGCAACGGCAACGACACCTTGCTGGGCGGCGACGGCAACGACTTCATCGACGGCCAGCAGGGCAACGACACCATCTTCCTGGGCGCCGGCGACGACGTCTTCCAGTGGGATCCCGGCGACGGCAGCGACGTGGTCGAAGGCCAGGCCGGCAACGACACGATGATCTTCAACGGCTCGAACATCGGCGAGACCATCGACATCTCGGCCAATGGCGGCCGGACGCGCTTCACCCGCGACATCGCGGCCATCAACATGGACCTGAACGACGTCGAGAGCATCCGCTTCAATGCCCTGGGTGGCGCCGACAAGGTGACGGTCAACAATCTCGCCGGCACGGACGTCAAGCAGGTCGATATCGACCTGGCGGGCACGATCGGCGGCACGTTGGGCGACGGTGCAGCCGATCAGGTGACCGTGACCGGCACCAACGGCGCGGACCAGATCACGATCAGCGGTGCGGGCACCAAGGTCACGGCGAGTGGCCTGCCGGCGGCCGTCACCGTCGATCACACCGAGGCGGGCGACCGCCTGATCATCAACGCCGGCAACGGCAACGACACGATCAACGCCGGCGCGCTCCCGGCCGGCGTGATCGGCCTCACCATCGATGCCGGCGCGGGCAACGACACCGTGGTCGGAAGCCAGGGCGCCGACCTGATCGTCGCCGGCGACGGCAACGACACCGTGACCGGCGGCCGCGGCGACGACGTGGCCCTGCTGGGCGCCGGCAACGACACCTTCACCTGGAACCCGGGTGACGGCAGCGACGTCGTCGAGGGCCAGGCCGGCACCGACACGCTGCTGTTCAACGGCGCCAACATCGCCGAGCGCATCGACATATCGGCCAATGGCGGCCGCAGCCGGTTCACCCGCGACGTCGCCAACATCACGATGGACATGGATGACGTCGAGACCATCCAGTTCAACGCGCTGGGCGGCGCCGACACCATCACCGTCAACGACCTGAGCGGCACCGACGTCAAGCAGGTCACTCTCGATCTGTCGGCCACGGCGGGCAGCGGGCAGGGCGATGGCGCGGCCGATACGGTCAACGTCAACGGCACGGCGGGCGCGGACTCGATCACCGTCGCCGGCAGCGGCGCCTCGGTGGTGGTCAACGGCCTCGCGGCGAAGGTGACGATCACCGGGGCCGAGGGCGCCAACGACTCGCTGGTCGTCAATGGCGGTCTCGGCGATGACGTCATCAACGCCTCCGGCCTCAATGCCGGCAAGGTCCAGCTCACCCTGAATGGCGGCGTCGGCAACGACACGCTCTTTGGCAGCAAGGGCAACGACTTCGTCATCGGCGGCCAGGGCAGCGACACCACCTTCATGGGCGCGGGCGACGACACCTTCATCTGGAACCCGGGCGACGGCAACGACGTCGTCGAGGGGCAGGCGGGCAGCGATACCCTGCTGTTCAACGGCGCCAACATCAGCGAGCGCATCGAGCTCTCGGCCAACGGCGGCCGCGCCCGGCTGACCCGCGATGTCGCCGCCATCACCATGGATATGAACGACGTCGAGACGATCGACGTGCAGGCCAAGGGCGGCGCCGACACCATCACGGTCAATGACCTGACCGGGACCGACGTTGCCAAGGTGAAGATCGACCTCGGCGGCGCGGACAATGCGGCCGACACGGTCGTCCTCAACGCCACCAACGGCGACGATGCGATCACCGTCACCAACAACAACGGCGTGATCACGGTGAGCGGCCTCGGCGAGGACGTGACGATCACGGGCTTCGAGGCCGGCGACCGCCTGGTGATCAACGGCCTCGGCGGCGACGACGTCATTACGGCGAACGGCGCACCGCTCGGCATGCTGCTCACCGCAAACGGCGGCGACGGCGACGACGTCCTGATCGGCAGTGCCGGCAACGACACGCTACTGGGCGGCAACGGCGACGACGTGCTGATCGGCGGGCCTGGGCAGGACATGCTCGACGGCGGCCCGGGCAGCAACGTCGTCATCCAGTCCGCACTGCTCACCCAGTTCATGGCCTCGACCTTCGCTCCCGCCGGTCAGGGCCTGGGCAGCACCCCGCTGCCGGACAACACCACGAACCAGGCGCCGTTGCTCGCGCAGCCGCACGCCTGACGACAAAGGCCTCGGGTACCGGAGTCCGCTGCTATGTGCCCCTCCCTGCAGCCCCCGGCGGACCCGGGACTCGAGGCCCTCCTTCTTCTGCTGCATCTCAAGGAAGTCCCCGCCGATCGTGGCCAGATCAGGCACCGCCTGGGAAAGGACACGATCGGCGTGCCGGAGATGATCCGCTGCGCCCGGGACCTCGGCCTCAAGGCCCGGACCTGGCGCACCGACTGGTCGCGGCTGTCCCGGACGCCGCTGCCCGCCATCGCGGTCCTGCGCGACGGCGGCTTCATGGTCCTGGCCAAGGCGTCCGACGACAAGGTGCTGGTGCAGGAGCCGATGGCCCAGCGACCCGCCGTCATGACCCGCGAGCAGCTTGCGGCGGTCTGGGACGGCGGGCTGGTCGGGATGACGCGCCGCGCCGGCCTGGGCGACGTTGCCCGCCGCTTCGATGTTTCCTGGTTTCTGTCGGCGATCCACAAGTACCGCCGCCTGCTGGGCGAGGTGCTGGTCGCCTCGTTCTTCCTGCAGCTCTTTGCGCTGGTCTCGCCGCTGTTCTTCCAGGTGGTGATCGACAAGGTGCTGGTGCATCGCTCGCTCGGCACGCTCGACGTGCTTGTGATCGGCCTGCTGGCCATCGCGCTGTTCGAGGCCGTGCTCGCCGTCCTGCGCACCTACCTGTTCTCGCACACCACCAACCGCATCGACGTCGAGCTGGGCGCCCGCCTGTTCCGCCACCTGCTGGCGCTGCCGATGGCCTATTTCCAGTCGCGCCGGGTCGGCGATTCCGTGGCGCGCGTGCGCGAGCTGGAGAACATCCGCAATTTCCTGACCAGCTCGGCGCTCACTCTGGTCATCGACCTGTTCTTCACCTTCGTCTTCCTCGGCGTGATGTTCTTCTACGCCCCGACACTGACCTGGATCGTGCTGGGCTCGCTGCCGCTCTATGTCGCGATCTCGGCGTCGGTCACGCCGCTGTTCCGCCGCCGGCTCGATGAGAAGTTCCAGCGCGGCGCCGAGAACCAGGCCTTCCTGGTCGAGAGCGTGACCGGTATCGAGACCTTGAAGGCCATGGCGGTCGAGCCGCAGATGCAGCGGCGCTGGGAAGAGCAGCTCGCCGGCTACGTGTCGTCGAGCTTCCGCGTGCTCAGCCTCGGCAACACGGCGAGCCAGGGCGTGCAGTTCGTCAGCAAGGCCGTCACCGCCGCCATCCTCTATTTCGGCGCCAAGCTCGTGATCGAGGGCAGCCTGACGGTCGGCGAACTCGTTGCCTTCAACATCCTGGCCTCGCGGGTCAGCGCGCCGGTGCTGCGGCTGGCCCAGATGTGGCAGGACTTCCACCAGGCGCGCCTGTCCATCGCGCGGCTGGGCGACATCCTGAACACCGCGGCCGAGCCGACCTATGCGGCGGGGCGTGCCCGGCTGCCGGCCCTGCAGGGCAGCATCCGCTTCGACCACGTCTCCTTCCGCTATCGCCTCGACGGCCAGCAGATCCTGCACGATGTCACCTTCGACATTCCGGCCGGGCAGACGGTCGGCATTGTCGGACCATCCGGCTCAGGCAAGAGCACCTTCGCCAAGCTGGTGCAGCGCCTCTACGTGCCGGAAAGCGGCCGCGTGCTCGTCGACGGCATGGACCTGTCGATGGTCGACCCGGCTTGGCTGCGCCGCCAGATCGGCGTCGTCCTGCAGGAGAATGTGCTGTTCAACCGCTCGGTGCGGGAGAACATCGCCCTGGCAGATCCCGCCATGTCGCTCGAGCGTGTGGTCGCTGCGGCGAAGCTCGCCGGCGCGCACGATTTCATCCTCGAGCTCAGCGAGGGTTACGACACGGTCGTCGGCGAGCGGGGCTCCACCCTGTCGGGCGGCCAGCGCCAGCGCATCGCCATCGCCCGCGCCCTGGTCAGCGATCCGCGCATCCTGATCTTCGACGAGGCGACCAGCGCGCTCGACTACGAAAGCGAGCGCACCGTCCAGCAGAGCATGAAGGAGATCACCAAGGGCCGCACCGTCCTGGTGATCGCGCACCGGCTGTCGACCGTGCGCGCCATGGACCGCATCGTCACCCTCGAGGGCGGCCGCGTCATCGAGGATGGCACGCACGAGGCGTTGATCGGCACAGGCGGCCGCTACGCCTCATTGCACCGCCTGCAGGCTGGCATCCATGACGTCCACTAACCTTCGACTCGTCAAACCGAGGCGGCCAGAGGAGCTTGCCTTCCTGCCGGCCGCGCTCGAGATCGTCGAGACGCCGCCGTCGCCGGTCGGCCGCGCCATCGGCTTCGCCCTCGTCCTGATGTTCTCTGCCGCGCTGGCCTGGGCGTGGTACGGCACCATCGACATCGTGGCGTCGGCGACCGGCAAGATCATGCCGAGCAGCCGCACCAAGGTCATCCAGCCGTTCGAGACCGGCGTCGTGCGCGCGATTCTGGTGCAGGACGGGCAGGCGGTCAGGGCTGGCGAGGTCCTGATCGAGCTGGATCCGACGGCGAACGCGGCGGACCGCGACCGCCTGCAATCCGACCTTCTGGCCGAGCGGCTCAATATCGCGCGCCTGCGGGCGGCGCTGTCCGGCAGCGAGGATCCTCTGGCCGACTTCGCGCCGCCGGCGAATGCGCCCGCGACCCTGGTCGCCGCCCAGCGTCAGTTGCTGGTCAACCAGGTCCGCGAGCACCGCGCCAAGGTGGGCGCACTCGGTCGCCAGCAGGCGCAGAAGGAGGCCGAGCAGGCGACGATCCAGGCCACCATCCACAAGCTCGAGACCGTGATCCCGGTCATCCAGCCCCGGGTCGAGATGCGCCGGGTGCTGATGGAGAAGGATCTGGGCTCGAAGATCGCCTATCTCGAGACCCTGCAGCTCCTGGTCGAGCAGCAGAAGGAGCTCGGCATCCAGAGCAGCCACCTGCAGGAAGCCGCGGCGGCGGTGTCGGCGATCGGCGAGACACGCCGGCAGGCCGTGGCCGAATTCTGGCGCGCCCTGTCCGACGAGCTCACCAAGAGCGAGCAGAAGGCGATGGGCCTGGCCCAGGAGCTGATCAAGGCGGAGCAGAAGACCCGTTTGCAGCGGCTGGTCGCGCCCGTCGACGGCGTCGTGCAGCAGCTTGCCATCCACACGGTCGGCGGCGTCGTCACCCCGGCCCAGTCGCTGATGGTCGTCGTGCCGTCCGACAGCCGGCTGGAGATCGAGGCCATGGTGCCCAACCGCGACATCGGCTTCGTCCATCCCGGCCAGATCGCCGAGATCAAGGTCGATACCTTCAATTTCACTCGCTATGGCCTGCTGCACGGCGAGGTGCTGAGTGTCTCCCAGGACGCCATCATTCGCGAGCGCAAGCAGGACCGCGACGAGCGCGGGCAGGGGGCGCAGACCGACAGCAGCGAGCCCAAGGGGCAGGAGCTGACCTACAGCGCCCGCATCTCGCTCGACCGCACCCAGATGCAGATCGACGATCGGCTGGTCAACCTGTCGCCCGGCATGGCGGTGACGGTCGAGATCAAGACCGGTTCGCGCCGCATCCTGAGCTACCTCCTGTCGCCGCTGCTGCGCTACCAGCACGAGGTCCTGCGGGAGCGGTAGCCGACAGCGGCGTAGAGCGGCGCGCGCAGGTACGCTAGGAATCGGCCATGAGAGCCGTCCTTCTCAGCCTGTTCCTTGGGCTCATCGCTTCATCCGTCGCCGCGCAGACCGTGCCGCGCTGGATGACCCTGCCACCCACGCCGAGCCTACCGACGCCGGACAAGAGCGGCTTGGCGCCGGTCAACGGCATCTCGATCTGGTACGCCAGCTTCGGCAGCGGCCCGCCGGTGATCCTGCTGCATGGCGGGCTGGCCAACTCGAACTATTGGGGCAACCAGGTGCCGGTGCTGGCGAAGAGCCATCGCGTCATTGTCATGGACAGCCGCGGCCATGGCCGCAGCACGCGTGACAGCAAGCCCTACGGCTACACGCTGATGGCGTCCGACGTGATCGGCCTGATGGACTATCTCGGCGTCCCGCAGGCCGCGATCGTCGGCTGGAGCGACGGCGCCATCATCGGCCTCAGCCTGGCAATGAGCCATCCCGACCGCGTATCGCGATTGTTCGCCTTCGCCGCCAACTCCGACCCCAGCGGCGTCAAGGACGTCACCAAGAGTCCTGTCTTCACCGCCTTCATCGCCCGCGCCGAGAAGGAGTACCAGGCGCTGTCGGCCACGCCCACGGAGTACAAGAAGTTCGTCGACGAGATCAGCACCATGTGGATGACCCAGCCGCACTGGACCGCCGCGGATCTCGGCGCCATCAAGGTCCATACCTGGATCGTCGACGCCGACCACGACGAGGCGATCGAACGCCCCAACACCGAGTTCATGGCGAAGTCGATCCCCGATGCCGGCCTGCTTTTGCAGCCGGAGGTCAGCCACTTCTCGATGTTGCAGGCGCCCGAGCAGTTCTCCGACGATATCCTGCGCTTCCTCGCGCGCCGGTGGGACTGAACGTGCTGCTCACACGCTGGCTGCCCGGGCTGGCGACACTCAGGGACTACAAGACGTCGTTCCTGCCGCACGATCTCGCGGCCGGCGTCACGCTCGGCGCCGTGCTGGTGCCGGTCGGCCTGGCCTACGGCGAGCTGGCCGGACTGCCGCTCGCCGGCCTCTATGGCAGCATGCTGCCGCTGATCGCCTATTTCCTGTTCGGCAGCTCGCGCCAGGTCGTGGTCGGTCCGGATTCGGCGATGGCGGCCATCGTTGCCGTCGCGGTGGCGCCGATGGCGCTGGGCGACCCGGGCCGGCTGGCGCTGCTCTGCGCCACGCTCGGCGTGATGGTGGGCGTGCTCTGCCTGCTGGCCGGACTGCTGCGGCTGGGCTTCGTCGCCAACTTCCTGTCCAAGCCGGTGATCGTGGGCTTCATGCACGGTATCGCCCTGGTGATCATCGGCTCGCAGCTGCCCAAGGTGCTGGGCATTCGCGCCGAGGGCGAGACGACCCTGGAGCAGGTCGTGACCCTCGTCCCGCGACTCGGCGACACCAACCCGGTCTCCCTTGTCATCGGCGCGGCGAGCTTTGCCGTCATCCTGCTCTGCAAGCGCTTCGTGCCGCGCGTGCCCGGCGCGGTCGTCGCGCTGGTGGGCGGGCTGCTCGCCGTCGTGCTGCTCGGCCTCGACCGCTACGGCATAGCCGTGGTCGGCCGCATCCCGACCGGCCTGCCGCAGCTCACCTTGCCGACGCCGACCCTCGGCGATTTCGACGACCTGCTGGCGGTGGCCCTTGCGGCCGCGCTGCTGTCCTTCTCCGACACCATGGTCACGGCGCGCGCCTTCGCCGCCCGCAACCGCTACCGCATCGACGCCAACCAGGAGCTTCTGGGCATCGGCATGGCCAACCTGGTGTCGGGCGTGAGCCACGGCCTGCCGATCAGCGCCAGCGATTCGCGCACCGCCGTCGTCGAGGCGGCAGGCGGCCGCACCCAGGTCACCTCGCTGGTCGCCGCCGTCGTCGTCGCCGCCGTCATGCTGTGGTTCACCCAGCTCCTCTATTGGCTGCCCTCGGCGGCGCTGGGCGGCATCCTGATCGCCTCGGCCTGGGGCCTCTGCGACTTCGGCGAGTTTGCCCGCCTGCTGCGCTTCCGCGGCATCAGCCTGGCCGGCGCGCTGGTGACGCTTCTGGGCGTCGTGGTGCTGGGCCTGATGGAAGGCATCCTGCTCGGGGTGGTGTTCTCGCTGGTGCTGCTGCTGCGCGCGCTGGCCTTTCCGCCCGACGCCGTGCTCGGCCGTACGCCGGCCGGAGAATGGCACGATCCCGCGCACCGGCCCGAGGCCGCGCCCGTTCCCGGCCTGCTGGTCTATCGCTTCTCCGCGCCGCTCTTCTTCGCCAACGGCGAGCGGTTCCGCGAGCGCATCGAGGCCTTGGTCGCGAGCGCCATCGAGCCCGTGACGGCCGTGGTGGTGGCGCCGCCATCCACGACGTCGACATCATGGCCTGCGACATGCTGGTCGAGCTCGACAGCGAGCTCAGGGACCGCGGCATCCGGCTCGCCTTCGGCAATCTGCGCGACCGGGTCCTGCGCGACATCGAGCGCGGTTTGCCGCCGCTGCCGGCAGGCGAGGAGGTGTGCTTCGCGAGCGTCGCCGTCGCGGCTGAGGCTGTTGCCGGGAGATACACAATGCGACAGTGACCGGGCCTTCGTCAGTCGGCAGCGGGCTGCAGCCGGACACGGTCGATGAACGTTGGGATATCGCCGGCAGCGACGCCTTTGCCGGCCGGCGCGCAGAGAATGCCGCCGGTGACCGAATCGTAGCCACCTCGCTTGGGCTTCCCGAGCCGGCGGAAGCCGATGCAGTCGCGGCCGTTCCCATCGTCCCTGAAAGTCACGTAGTCGACTTCGTTGTAGCGCGACACGGCAGATATCTGCGCGATGGATTTTCCATGTTCGAACATCCACTTCACGAAATCGCCCGTGGTCTGGTCGGCCGACAGATAGGAGAAGTCGTTCTCGGCTTCCCAGAAGAACATATGCACATAGTAGCCATCACGGTTTGTCCCGAAGGCCGCCCATTGGCGGAAGGCGCCGATGTTGCCTTCGCTCGTGACGACGTTGGTGGCCCTGCATTTCAATCCCGACCAGGCGACGATGCGTGACTGCCGGCAGTCCACGTCCTTCCAGGTATAGCGTTGGGACTGGCCAACGGCTGTTCCGGCGACAGCAAACGAGGCAGCGAAGCATGCCAGCGAAGCGACTAGGCGCATGACGTCTCCCAGGGACACTTACCGTTCCGGCGCGTAGTTGATCGGCACGATGAAGGTGAACCGGTTGTCGGCGAACGCCTTGGGCAGCGGCGCGAAGGGCGCCGCCTGGCGGATGGCGTCGAGGACGCTGCTGTCGACTCCGGCAGATCCGCTTTGCTTGGGCAGCGAGAGGTCGACCAGCCCGCCATCGCGCGCGACCGTGAGGCGGGCGACGACGACGCCGTCGCCATTCCGGGCACCCTGCGAGAGGGCGTAGAAGCGCGTATGCGACAACTTGGCGACGACCTGCAGCACGTAGTCCTGCAGCGCCTGCCGCTGGCTGGCAGAAGTAGAGGCCGCGGATGTCAGCGGCTTGATCGCCTTATGTTGCGCCGGTCGTTGCGGAATGGGATCCGTTGCATCCGGCGGCCGCGGTCCGGCGGCATCAGGTGCGGCAGGTGCCGGTTCGCGAGCACTCACGGCGGGCGGCGGCTGGGATAGCACCACTGCTTCATCGAGCTTGGTCCAATGTACTGAACCGAACGGCGGCAACGCCGCTGCCAACGCACCAGGTGCTGAATCCGGCGGTGTGTCTCGGCGAATGTCGTCGCTGTCGGTCTCTGTCATTGCTACGGACAAGGCGGGCGGCGACGCCGGCCTTTCCAGGGTGACCTCGATCGCACGCTGAGAGAAGCGATCCTCCATCGCCATGGGTGCCGGCTGCAGTGCGCCGACAACGATCATGTGGAGGCAAGACGAAGCCCACAGCGCTGCCACCCATTGCGGGGGCTTCCTGTCTTCCGTGGCAATCGCCTTTCTCACCGGCAGACCTCGAGCGGCAGCCGTCGTCCCGACGCGGCGGTCAGGCAGTCCGCCTTGCTCTTGAACTGATCGGGCCGGAAATAGACCGCCTGCATGGAGAATGGCTGCTTGGAGGGCTGCGACGCCCTTGCCGTCGAGCCCGAGAAGACCGGCCAACCCTGATCTTCTTCCAATGTGCTTCCGCCGTTTGATCCTCTGCCTGGCGAGGCCGCGCTGGTCGCCACTCCGACGGAGATGCCCCCAGAAAGATCCTGCGCCCCTGTCGCGCCGGCCGCCGCGCTGCCCGGTCCAGGGCTGGCGCTGCCGCCGGCGCTTGCGCTGCCGCCGCTCGCGGCGCCGGAGCTATTGCTGCCCGAACTGCCGCTGCCGGAACCGCCCCCCGAACCGCTGCTCGCACCGCCGCCCGAGCCGCTGCTCGAGCCGCTGCTCGAACTACCGGCGCTGCTCGCGGCACTGCCTGTTCCGGCGCCCGCGCCCGATG
>JAIEOV010000028.1 GCA_019750135.1 Reyranella sp.
GCGAGCCGCGGGCAACCGGCGTTGCCGCCTCCACGGGCGTCGGCGCCGGTGCCTTTGGCGCCGGCGGCGGCGTGGTCAGCCGCTCGACCGGCGCAGGCGCCACCGCCTCGCGCGGCGCAGCGGCCACCTCTGCGTTGCCTTCGCCGGCCACCTCCAGGCGCACCAGTTCGGCACCGACCGCCAGCGTAGAGCCGACCTCGCCACCCAAAGCTAGAACCTTGCCGGCGACGGGAGACGGGATCTCCACCGTCGCCTTGTCGGTCATGACGGCAGCCAGGATCTGGTCCTCCAGCACCGACTGGCCGACCTCGACGTGCCATTCGACGATCTCGGCTTCGGCCACGCCTTCGCCGACATCGGGCAGCTTGACGATGCGGGTCCCCATGTCAGGCCTCCATCACGGCCTTGAGCGCGCGGCCGACACGCGCGGGCCCGGGGAAGTAGTCCCATTCCTGGGCGTGCGGATAGGGCGTGTCCCAGCCGGTGACGCGCGCGACCGGCGCCTCGAGATTGTAGAAGCAGTTCTCCTGCACGATGGCGCTCAGCTCCGCGCCGTAACCCGAGGTCAAGGTCGCCTCGTGGACGACGACGCAGCGCCCGGTCTTCCTGACCGACGCCACGATCGTCTCGAGGTCGTAAGGCAGGAGGGTCCGCAGATCGATGATCTCGGCGTCGATGCCGGTTTCCTCGGCCGCCGCCTCGGCGACATAGACCATCGTGCCGTAGGCCAGCACGGTGACGGCGCCGCCCTCGCGCCGCACATGCGCCTTGCCCAGCGGCACCGTGTAGTGGCCGTCGGGCACCTCGCCCAGCGGATGGCGCGCCCATGGCGTCACCGGCCGCTCGTGGTGGCCATCGAACGGGCCGTTATAGAGACGCTTGGGCTCCAGGAAGATCACCGGATCGTTGTCCTCGATCGAGGCGATCAGCAAACCCTTGGCGTCATAGGGATTGGACGGCACCACGGTCTTCAAACCGGAGACATGGGTGAACAGCGCCTCGGGACTCTGGCTGTGCGTCTGGCCGCCGAAGATGCCACCGCCGGTCGGCATGCGCACGACGATGGGCGCCGTGAACTGCCCGTTGGAGCGATAACGCAGCCGCGCGGCCTCCGACACGATCTGGTCGTAGGCTGGATACATATAGTCGGCGAACTGGATTTCTACGCACGGCCTCAAGCCGTACGCGGCCATGCCGACGGCGGCGCCGACGATGCCCGATTCGTTGATCGGCGTGTCGAACACGCGGTTCGACCCGTACTTCTGCTGCAGGCCCTGGGTACAGCGGAAGACGCCGCCGAAGTAGCCGACATCCTCGCCGAACACGACGACGTTGGCGTCGCGCTCCATGCTGACGTCCATGGCGTCGCGGATCGCCTCGACCATCGTCTTGCGCGGCATCTTCAGACCCCGCCCTGCTGGCGCTGGCGGCGCAGGTGTGGCGGCATCTCCTCGAATACGCCCTCGAACATGTCGCGTGCCGAGGGATGCGGGCCGGTGTGCAGGGTGCCGTGGGTCTCGGCCTCCTTCTGGATGGCGATGACCTCGGACATGATCTCGGCCTCGGCCTGCTTGTGGCGCTCCTCCGACCAGACGCCGCGCACGATCAGATGGTTCTTCAGCCGCAGCACCGGATCGCCCAGCGGCCAGGCGTCCGACTCCGTCTTCGGCCGGTAGGCCGAGGGATCGTCAGACGTCGAATGCGCGCCGACGCGATAAGTGACGTACTCGACCAACGTCGGCCCGAGATTGCGCCGCGCCCGCTCGACCGCCCACTTCGCCACCGCGTGCACCGCCGGATAGTCGTTGCCGTCGACGCGCAGAGCCGGAATGCCGAAGCCCAGGCCGCGCGCGGCGAAGGTACCCGAGCCGCCGCGGGCGATGCCCTGGAAGGTCGAGATCGCCCACTGATTGTTGACGATGTTCAGCACCACGGGCGCCTTGTAGGTCGAGGCGAAGACCAGGGCGGCATGGAAATCCGACTCCGCCGTCGAGCCGTCGCCGATCCAGCCGGCCGCGATCCGCGTGTCGCCCTTGATCGCCGAGGCCATCGCCCAGCCCACCGCCTGGATGTACTGAGTCGCGAGGTTGCCCGAGATCGAGAAGAAGCCGTGCTCGCGCGAGGAGTACATCACCGGCAGCTGCCGGCCCTTCATCGGGTCGAGCTCGTTGGAGTAGATCTGGTTCATCATGTCGAGCATGGGATAGTCGTCGGCGATCAGCAGCCCGGCCTGGCGGTAGGTCGGGAAGTTCATGTCGCCGGGCTCGAGCGCCTTGCGGAAGGCGCAGCTCACCGCCTCCTCGCCCATGTGCTGCATGTAGAACGACGTCTTGCCCTGCCGCTGCGCCATCTGCATGCGCGCATCGAAGGCGCGCAGCGTCATCATGTGCCTCAGGCCGGCCAGCAGCTCGGCATCGCTCAGAAGCCCTGCCCACGGGCCGACCGCCTGGCTGTTGCGGTCGAGCACGCGGATGATCTTGAAGGCGTAGTCCCTGATCTTCTCGGGTGCCACGTCGACCGGCGGCCGGTCGACCTCGCCGGCGCGGCTGATCTGTACGTCGCTGAAGTCCGGCGTACCGCCGGGCCGGACGGCCGGAGCCGGCACGTGGAACGACAGCGGTTTCGTATCTGACATCACCGGCTCCTTCTCGACCGCAGGGAACACCATGCCGAACCGCCTATCAACGGCAGAGCCGACCGCTTCCCCAAGAAGCAACTTCGTTCAACGCGCCGCAACGGCAAGGGACACAATCAGCCATCAGGAGACGCACACTTCGACGCCAAGTTGCTTCAGGATTTCCGCCTGCTCGCTGTCGCTGATCCTCATCCCGGCATAGTCGGCGACGACCGCGAGGTTCAGGCCGCCGAGACTGGAGCCGCGAAGATCGGCCTGCCGCAGCTTGGCGCGATCCCATTCGGCGCGGTCGAGCTCACAGGCCACCAGGGAGGCGTGGCTGAGATCAGTGTCGATGAACGACGCCTCCGACAGCTTGCAGGACCGGAAGACGCCGTTTTCCAGGCCGAGGCCGGAGAGATCGGCGAAGCTCAGGTTGCATCCCTCGAAGGCCGCCTTGGTCAGCACCGAGCGCCGCGAGATCGCCTTGGTGAAGGTGGATTGGCGGAAGCTCGCGCCACGAAAGCTCGACTCCGTGGCACTGAGATCGTAGAGGTCGCAGCGCTCGAACGTGGCGGTCGCGAAGTTGCACTTGATGACCTCCGCACCATGCATGTCACAGAAGGCGAAGGTGCAGCCCTTCCGCGTGCCGGCCTCGAAGGCCAAACAGCCGCTGAATCTCGCCTTGGCGAACTTGCAGCTCGCGATGCGCATCGGCCCGAAGGTGCAGTCGCTGAACGCGGCGCCCGAGAAATCGGCGCCGCGAACGGCCGGCGCCTGGAAACGGCAGCGCCCGAAGCGGGCCTCCGTGAGATCGAGCTCGTCCAGAACGACGTCAGCCGTGAACAGCACGTCGCTGAACACCCGCTCGCCCGACAACCGGGCCAAAAGCTCTTCCTGCGAAATCGGGTGCTGAGTGGTGCCGGCCATCCGATCAGGATAGCATCGGCCGAAGCGTCGACGGTACAGCGTGGAGAGGAACACATGCCCGTGCGCATCATCGGGATGATCGGCGTGGCGCCGCCCAGCGGCGAGGCCACCGTCCACATCATCAAGGGCGGCATCTCCGCCCCCTACCTCAGGTCCTATGCACAGGCGCACGACAAGGCGGGCTTCGACCTGGCGCTGGTCGGCTACACGGCCTCGTCGGCCGAGGGCTTCCTGGTGGCGCAGCACGCCGCCCATCACACCGAGCGGCTGGGCTTCCTGATCGCCCATCGTCCGGGCTTCGTGGCGCCGACCCTGGCCGCCCGCAAGATCGCGACCTTCGACCATCTCACCGAGGGCCGCGTCGCCATCCACATCATCTCCGGCGCCAGCGACGCCGAACAGGAAGGCGACGGCGACTTCCAGCCCAAGGACGTGCGCTACCGCCGTGCCGCCGAATACATCGAGGTCATGAAGCTCGCCTGGACCAGCCCTCGGCGCTTCGACTTCGAGGGCGAGTTCTTCAAGGTGCGCGGCGCCAAGTCCGATATCCAGCCGTTCCAGAAGCCCCATCCGCTGCTGTTCTTCGGCGGCTCGTCCGAGGGCGCGCTGGCCATGGGCGCGAAACACTGCGACGTGTTCGCCATGTTCGGCGAGCCCCTGGCGCCGACGGCCGAGCGCATCGCCGAGTTCCGCGCCCGCGCCGCCGCCTTCGGCCGCCATTCCACTTCCAATACCCCCACTTTCAACATGTCGTTCCGGCCGATCCTGGCCGACAGCGAGGGCGCAGCCTGGGACCGCGCGCGGCGCATCCTGGCCTCGGTCCAGAAGCCCGGCGATCCGACGGGGTTCGGCAACAACAAGAAGCCGCTCGACCAATCGGCCCGCCGCCTGCTCGACTTCGCCGCCGCCGGCGAGACCCATGACGAGCGGCTGTGGATGCCGATCGCCGAGGCGACCGGCGCCACGGGCAACACCTCCTGCCTGGTCGGCACGCCCGAGCAGGTCGCGCGCGCGATGCTGGAATACTACAAGCTCGGCATCCACTCGTTCCTGATCCGGGGCTTTGATCCCTACGACGACACGATCGACTTCGGCCGCGAACTGATCCCTCGCCTGCGCGCGGGAGCGGCCGAGCTGGATCGGGCGAAGGCGGCGTAGGAGTTTGCGCATTTTCCGCATTTCGCGCAGCCCCCCTTGGCCACTGCCAGCTGCCGGTTACGAGCGTGGCAGCCAGGCCCATCGTATCAATAACTGAAGAAATTTTCAATAACTGTCGTCGTAAATGACGCGGAGGTCCGCATGCCAGCAGTGCCGTCACCGCTCCGGAAGCTCGATCCGTGAAGCGGGGTATCTACGCGGGATCGTTCGACCCCATGACCCTCGGACATCTCGACGTCATCCGGCGCGCCAGTCTCATTGTCGACGAACTGCACGTCATGATCGGCGTCAATCCGAAGAAGAGCGGCGGCTTCTTTCCGGTCGTCAGGCGCCTGAAATTGATTGAAGGGTCGTTGGAGCACATGAAGTGGTTCGATCGCGGTGAAAGAGCGTTCCACGTCGGCCAGTTCAGCGGCCTGCTGGTGGACTACTGCCGCCGACACGACATCCGCTTCAACATCCGCGGGCTGCGCGCGGCGCAGGACTTCAACTACGAATTCGAGATGCATGGCATCAATCACGACATCGCGCCGGAGATCAACACCGTCTTCCTGATCGCGCCGCCCGAGTTCCAGTTCATCAGCAGCAGCACCATTCGCGAGCTTGCCAGCTACCGGTCACCCGCGGTCGCCAAATATGTGACCCCGTGCGTGAAGGCCGCGTTGCTCGACGCGAATTGAGTGGCCCTATAGCCAGTCCACCTTACCACCAGGACAGAAAGCGGCGTTCACTCTCGCTCTCGGACCGGTTTCCACGACAAGATACATCGGATGCACTCCTGCTGCGTGTCTGACGTACTGTTCCCAACCTGTCAGGACGTGGATCAAAGCAGGCCCAATATCCGCAAGAAGTCGGTCACCATGACGGACGTGTACGATCAGGGGCTCCTCATCGGACAGTTCGCTGAGATTCTCCATCAGCGCCTGAAATGAGGTCTGGACGGAATCTGGGCGGCTGCAGCGATATCGTTGGACAGCACGTTGAACCCACCGCCCTCGTATTCCACCGTCAGCAGACGAGCCCCTCGAAGATCTCGGTTGCGCGGAAAGTCGTCTTCCGCATCGACTGCAAATACACGCGGTTCTCCGCCGAACCAAGGCGCAGGATATCGACTGAAAATGAACTTAGGATTTTCCGGCATCGCGGCACTCTCGCCCGAAGCGTGCCGAGCGGCCAAAACGCACCCGTCATGAGGAATGCGCAACGGACGCTAAAGGGCGTACCCACCATCGACCATCAAGGTCTGGCCGGTGATGTAGCTGGCGGCGTCGGAAGCGAGGAAGGCGACCGCCTGGGCGATTTCGGAAGCCTTGCCCATGCGCCCCAAAGCGACCGCGCGTTTCGTGGCCTCGATGAAACCTTCGTCGAAGTCGCCGCGCGCCATCAATTCATGGAACATGCCGTCGTCGATTAATCCCACGGCCACCATGTTGGCACGAATGCCGTGGCGCCCTTCTTCCGAGGCAATGCCGCGAACGACCGATTCGAGAGCGGCCTTCGGCGCCGAAGACAGAACGTCCTTCTTCGCGTAGCGGCGGATGGCCGGCGTGCCGAGGCAGATCGCCGCCCCTCGCGTGGCGCGAAGTCCCGGCAGCGCATGATGGAGGAAATTGTATGCGCCGAAGAGGTCGGTCCCTACGGTGCGCTCGAATAGAGACGGCTCCAGGCTGCTGATGTAGCGCATGTCGATGTAAGGACCAGCCGCGTACACGGCCGTGTGCAGGCCGCCGAAGGTCGTTTGCACAGCATCATGAAAGGCCGCCACGGCGTCCGGCTCGCGCAGGTCGACCTCAAAGGCGGCGGCGCGGCCAGCACCGCCGAGCTCCCCGACCAGTTCTTCGGCCGCCGCACGGTTGCGGTTCCAGGTGACCGCGATCCGGGCGCCCGCGTCGGCCAGGACTCGGGCGATGGCACGCCCCAGGCCGCCGGAGCCGCCAGCGATCGCGGCTGCACCGCTTTGGTAGCGCTGGGCGGCAAAGGCCGTCATGCCGCCTCTCCTTCCGCCTTGGCTTCCAGGAAGTGCTGACGCGTGACCTCGCGCAGCTTGACCTTCTGCACCTTGCCCGAAGGCGTCATGGGGAACTCGTCCACGACGAAGACGTGACGCGGTATCTTGAAGCTGGCCACGCGACCGTAGCAGTGGCGATGCACCGCCGCCGCATCGGGAGCCACCGCGTCGCGGGCAACAATGAGAAACGCCGCGGCGACCTCGTTCAACCGTTCGTCGGGGTAGGCGACAACCGAAGCGTCCTGCACACCCGGTATTTCCAGCAGCAGCGCCTCGACCTCAGCCGGGGCAACGTTCTCGCCGCCGACCTTGAGCATGTCCTTGTAACGCCCGGTGAAACGTAGATAGCCGTCCCGCCGCACGTACCCGGCATCGCCGGTCCGCAGGAAGCCGTCGGGCAGCAGGGCCGCCGCCGTCTCCTCCGGCATTTTCCAGTATCCCTTCATAAGCGAGTAGCTGCGCACCTGGATCTCCCCCAACGTGCCGGCCGGACAGGGCAATCCCGTGTCGGGATCGACGATGCGGACGTCGACGCCGGGCAGCGGAAAGCCGGAGGCCTCGCTGCGCTGCTCGTCGTCGCAGTCCAGGAAACCCGCGGTGATGCCCGCCCACGTCTCCGTCATCCCGAACGACGGATAGATCGGGCAGAACTCGGCGTGGGCCCGCCGTACGATGGCGACGCAATTGTCCGGCCCTGACGGGAAGCTGCCCATCCGCAGGCTCGAGATGTCGCGGCGACGGCGCTCCTGGGCCTCGATCAGGTCGCGGTAGTGCGGATCGAAGCCATGGACGATGGTGGCTCTCTCGCGCTCGATGAGGTCGAGCACTTCCTCCGGTTCGAACGTCTCCATCAGGATCTGCGACGCGCCGAGCGCCACGGACGGTACGGTCACGAACCCGATCGCATAGAGATGGAACAATGGCAGGTAGTGCATCTGCACGTCGCGAAACGTGGTCCCCCAGATCACCGAGCGCAGGATGCAGAGGCGCACGCCGGCATGAGTGAGCATCGCCCCCTTGGCGTTGCCGGTGGTGCCTGACGTATAGACGATCATCGCCAGGTCCGAGACGGCGACGGAGTCGGCACAGGCCGCCACAGCGGCTCGATCGGCAGGGCCGGCCTGCCCCAGCAGCGCCGCCAACGATTCGGCCGCCGCCAGACGCGCCTCATCCACGGAAATGAGACGGCGGAGCGCGGGATAGGAAGCGCTCTCGACGCCACCGTCCGGCCGTTGCCGCAGATCCGGCAGGACGTCAGCGAGCAGCGCCCCATAGTCGATCGGACCGGACCGCTCGGCGTAGATGAGCGCGTTGCACTCCGATTGCGCCAGGCAATAGGCCATGTCCCGCGAGCGGTAGCGCGTATTGAGCGGAACGGCGACGGCGCCCAGGCGACTGATCGCCAACAGCAGGAAGATGTAGCAAGGCCGGTTGGTGAACCACAGCCCGATCCGGTCCCCTCGCCCGAGACCTGCTTTCATCAACGCCCAGGCATGACGGTCGACCTCCTCGTCGAGCTGGCGGAAGGTCCACCGTGACTCGCCGTGGACGAGGGCCTCACGGTCGGGCCAGCTCGCACCGGCTCGTGCGGCGAGATCGCCAAGTCGCAGGTCGCCGAACAGGTCGATCATGTCCGCAGACCTACTTGGCGAGGGTGGGGCACTTCGAGGCGGACAGCGGGGGATAGCCAACCTCCGCCGGGATCCGCCGCACCAGCTTCAGGATGTCCCATTTCGACTTGGACTCCGCAGGCGTCTTGACCTCCAGGAGATACGTGTCGTGCTCCATGAGCCCATCGGGACGAAGCTTGCCGTTGGTCGCGAAGATGTCGTTCACCGGCATTGCCCTCATCTGCGGCAGGATCTTCTCCGGCTCGAAGGTGCCGGTCTCCTTGGCTGCCTTTAGGTAGTGGGCCACCGAGGAGTAGACGCTCGCCTGGATCATGTTGGGCATGACGTTGCGGCGCTTGAAGAAGCGCTCGGCGAACGAGCGCGTCTTGTCGTCGAGGTCCCAGTAGTAGGCGGTGGTCATGAGCAGGCCCCTCGCCTTGTCCAGGCCCAACGCGATGATGTCCGCGTCATAGACGATCATGCTGGCGAGCTTCTGGCCGCCGGCCAGCAGTCCGAAGTCGGCGGCGCCGATGACGATGTTGCGGAAATCGGCGCCCACATTGGCAACGCCGATGATCTTGGCCTTGCTGGCCTGCGCCTGCAGAAGGAAGGACGACATGTCCGGCGTGTTCAGCGGATTCTTGACGCTGCCGAGGAACTTGCCGCCGTAGGACGTGATCAGCTCCTGGCTGATCCTCTCCATGGAATGGCCGAAGGCGTAGTCGGCCGATATGAAGAACCAGGAGTCACCGCCGCCCTCCAGGATCGAACGCACCGTGCCTCGGGCCAGGACATTGGTGTCGAGCATCCACTGCACGGAGTACGGGGCGCAGTCTTCGTTGCTCAGCCTGTCGGTAAGGGCGCTGGAGAACAGCACCACCTTCTTCTTTTCCTTGGCGACGGCCTGAACGGCAAGCGCCACCGAGGACACCGGCACGTCGACCAGGACATCGACGCCTTCGACGTTGAACCAGCGCCGCGCCAGGTTCGCCGCCACGTCGGCTTTGTTCAGCGTATCGCCGAACACGACTTCGATCTTGCGGCCGGCAACCGAGCCGCCGGCGTCCTCGACCGCCATTCGTGCCGCTTCGACGGAGTTCTCGCCGACCAGGGTGGCGAACGGCCCACTCATGTCGGTCAGCACGCCGATTTTCAGCGGCTTTTCCTGCGCCGCGCCAAGTCCAGGCAACAGCGCGCCAAGCAACGCGCCCACGGCCAGCATCCGGCGTCCATACATCGAGCGTCCTCCGTCCCTTCGTGCCGTCTTTGACTGCGGCGCGGCGGGACGATAGGAACGACGTTCAATTATGTCAAACTATATTCGCCAATGACGAATATCGGATGCTGTCGTCCAGCGGCAGTCGCCTTCGAGACGCCACGCTTCGCGCCCTCCTTCAGGGTGAGGTTTCCGTGGTCGCGATTCAGCCTGAAGCAATAGCGCACTAGCTGTTCGCCGGATCGTCCGGTCGGTAGCCGAGCTTCTGGGAAATCCGCAGGGCACATTCGCGCGCCGCCCGCGCGGTCACGCCGGACGGATCGGCATCGGCCGGCAAGCCCGGCTTCATGAGGCTGACCGCGAGGACGACCTCGCCTTTTTCGTTGAAGACGGGCGCGCTGATCGAGTTCACGCCCCGCACCACCTCGCCGATGTTGCGCGAGAGTCCCAGTCGCCGAACCTCCGCGGTAAGCGCGTCGAGCTGGGCCGGGGTCACCGTCTCGGGGTGCCCGGCGTAGCGATGGCGCTCGCCCTTGAGCGCGGCCAGCACCTTGTTCCTCGGCATGTAGGTCGCGAAGACGAGCCCGGCTGCCGTGTGCAGCAGCGACAACACGGTGCCGCAGCGGATGTAGACATGGAGCGGATGGTCGGCCTCGGTGAACTGCACGATCGTCGGGCCGAGGTTTCCCCACACCGACACCGCCGTGGAGTACTGCGCCGCGACGCCGACCTTCTTCAGTTCCTCCTGGGCGATCCGCAACGGCGACAGCCTCTGGACCGCAGCCAGGCCGATCTGCAACGCCGCCTCGCCGAGATCGTACTGCCCGGTCTCGGGGTCCTGCGTGATCAAGCCGAGCTTCGAGAAGCTGACGAGATAGGGATGCGCCTTCGACGGCGTCATGCCGGCCGCCTTCGCGAGATCGCGCAACGGCATGGCGGTGCGGCTGCGGGCAAGCACCTGCAGCAAGGCTCCTCCGATCTCGACCGACTGAATGCCGCGTTGAGCGCTCGCCATGCCGCTTATCCCCTTTGTTCGCCTTCCCAATGGCAGGGATGGGATCGATTGGCTATTCGCTATTAGCGAATATCATTCGCTATTGACAAATACACAAGACATACCCGATTTTGCCGGCAACAACGATGGGAGGAATGCCGTGGATGACAGCGGCGCGGTCGGAGACGGCCTTGGATTGGCCGGAAGAAAAGTCCTGGTCACGGGAGCCGCGAGCGGCATCGGCCGTGCGACCGCCGAGCTTCTGGCCACGCTGGGCGCAAAGCTTGTTCTGGCAGACATCTCACCCCTCGGGGAGGTCGAAAGCGCCGTGCGGGCCGCGGGCGCAGATCCCATCCTGAAGCCCGGCGACCTCGCAGACGACACCTTCCTGCAGGATCTGGCGAACGAAGCCGATCTGTTCGCCCTGGCCAACTGCGCGGCGGTATTGAGTCGCGATGGCTGGAGGAGCGATCTGTCGCCGTCCGACCGCTTCGATCTGTTGATGCGCATCAACGTCCGCGCGCCGCTGGTGCTGGGCGAGGCATTGGTCGAGCGGTTCGCCGATCGCGGCGGCGGTTTCATCGTGCTCGTCGGCTCGGCCGCCGGGCGAAACGGCGGAGGCATCGCCGGCGGCACACCGATCGACTACGCCGCTTCCAAAGGCGCCGTGCACACGCTGGTGCGCACCCTGTCGCGCCGTGGCGTGGGCCGCAACGTACTGGTCAATGGCGTGGCGCCGGGACCCGTCGACACGCCGTTGGCGAAGGGTTTGCCGTTTGCCCCCAGCGCCTTGCCCCTGGGGCGGATGGGCCGGGCCGTCGAGATCGCCTGGCCGATCGCCTTCTTGTGCTCGCCGGCAGCCTCCTACATCTCGGGCGCCGTCCTCGACGTCAATGGTGGCGCTTTCGTCGGCTGAGCTGCCGGCTGCTGAACAGGAGAAGTGCGATGGATGTTGGTGTGCAGATGGTCTTCACCAGCCACGGCTGGGCGGGCATTTCCGATGCTCAGGTATACGACGAGGAGATCAGGCTCGCCCTGCTGGCGGACGAACTCGGTTTCGACGTCGTGTGGTCCGTTGAGCATCATTTCTTCGACTACTCCTTCTGCCCGGACAACACGCAGCTGCTGTCCCATCTTTCGGCAAGGCTGAAACGCGCGGAAGTGGGAACGGCGGCGGTGATCCTTCCGTGGAACGATCCGTTGCGGGTCGCCGAGAAGGTTGCCTTGCTCGACTATCTGACGGGCGGAAAGCTGCGCTTCGGGATGGGACGCGGCCTTTCACGCCGCGAGTTCGCATCGTTCCGTGGAATCGGAATGGATGAATCGCGCGAGCGCTTCGACGAGGCTGCCGCTCTGAGTCTCCAGGCCCTGCGCGAAGGGTTCATGGAGGGCAGCGGCAAATTCTACCCGCAGCCCCGCGCGGCAATC
This sequence comes from Reyranella sp., assembly GCA_019750135.1. Lineage (GTDB taxonomy): Bacteria > Pseudomonadota > Alphaproteobacteria > Reyranellales > Reyranellaceae > Reyranella. Next base: position 11,959 of record JAIEOV010000028.1, read on the forward strand.
AGGCCGGCCCCCACTCGCGATTTTGCCGATCGTCTGTATGCGGTCGCCTCCAGCGACGATTCCGTCGAATCCGCTGCGCGTATCAAGGCCCGGATGGTCATGTTTGCCGACCGCTCCTGGGAACATCGGATGCCGTCGGTCGAAAAGCATCGCCAACGATACCGGGAGATCCACGCCGCGAGCGCCCCTCCCCCGATGACGTGCGACTTCTGCTACTGCTCTCCCGACGCCCTTACCGCGGAAGAAGCCGCCAGCCGATACCTGGGGACCTATCTCGACAGCATCCTCGAGCACTACGAGATCATGGGCAGCCACTTCGCATCGACCAAAGGCTATGCGGCCTATGCGGAAGCTGCCAAGAGCCTCAACAAGATGGGCAAGGACGGCTTCCTGAAGGGATTCATGAAGGCGACGTCGTGGGGAACGCCGGATCGCATCCTGCGCACGCTCGAAGCGCGTCGTGACCTCCTCGGCCGCTATGAACTGGCAACTTCCTTCAGATTCGGCGGTGTGCCCTTCAGCGACGCAGAACGATCCCTGCGATTGTTCGCCAAGGAGGTGCTGCCGGTCATCAAGTCGTGGAGCTGACAATCGTCATGGCGCAAAGCCACCACAAGATGCGATCAAGAAGCGATCCAATCGACGGAGCTTGCCGGAGGACATGATTTCGCAAATCGGGGTTTTTTGCGAATGGCCGACACCAAAGACAAGCCTTGCGCGTTCTGCCGTCACCCGTTGTCCACGCCGTGATTGACCGACAGGCCGCATGCACAAGAGTCTCCGATCCGCGATCAGAAACCAGCCGGCAGATGGACAAGCTCAGTCCCCCACACGCCTGATCTCCATGACGCTGGTCGGGGTGCCCATCATCCTCGTTAGCCTCTGCATTGGCTTCGCGGCCCATGCCAAGCCGTCCATTCGGCAAACCGACAACACGGGAACGCCGCCAACTCTGGGCTCGACCGACGAGTGCCAGGGCAACAGCGGCGGGAATGGTGGCGGTAACGGCGGCGGGAATGGCGGTGGGAACGGCGGTGGGAACGGCGGCGGGAATGGCGGTGGGAATGGCGGTGGGAACGGAGGCGGTAACGGCGGCGGCAACGGTGGTGGTGGCGCCGGAGCGGGTGGTGCAGGAGCCGGCGGTGCCGGAGCGGGTGGTGCCGGAGCAGGTGGTGCCGGCGGGGGCGGCGGCGCAGCGGCTGGCGGTGCTGGAGCTGGCGGGGCCGGCAGCGGTGCAGGTGCCGGCGGAGCGGCCGGTGGCGGCGCGAGTGGCGGTGGCGCAGGTGGCGGTGGCGCAGGTGGTGGCGCCGCAGGTGGTGGTGCCGCAGGTGGTGGTGCCGCGGGTGGTGGTGCCGCGGGTGGTGGTGCCGCAGGTGGTGGTGCCGCAGGTGGTGGTGCCGCAGGTGGTGGTGCCGCAGGTGGTGGTGCCGCAGGTGGCGGTGCCGCCAGTGGCGGCACCGCTGGCACCAATGGTGCCGCGAGTGCGGCTGGGGCATCGAACCTTGCCGGTCCTCCCAGCGCCGGCATTGCCACTGGTAGTTCGGCCTCCAGTGCATCGGCCAATGGGACGACCTCGGGCTCCCCAGGCGGGGGTGCCGGCTATGGGAGCTGGTCGTGGAGCAATCTCGTAGCGGCCGCCCCCCAGGATGAAAAGGTTCCCACGTTCCAGCTGCGTCCCGTGTACTTCCCGCAAACGCGCTTCACGAGCACGGCGGACTGCCTTACGGCGGCCTACAGCCAACACCTTCCGCCCGACGTCTGCCGCTGACGTTTGACTTGCCGTACGCCTCATCGGGTCTGCGGCTGGAGCCGTGAATTGTCGATCAAAGTGGCGATGTCGGCCTGGCCGATGCTCCTCCCCTGCGGCGCACAGAGGACGCCACCCATCACGGAATCGTACCCGCCGCGTTGCGGCCTACCCACGCGCCGGAAGCCCAGGCAGGACCGTCCCATCTTGCCGTCCACGAACGTCACATAGTCGGCGTCTCTGTATCGGGACACGGGCGAGACTTGGGTGATCGACTTCCCATACTCGAATACCCACTTCACGAAGTCTGCCGTCGTCTCATCGGCCGTGAGGTAGGAAAACGTATTCTGGCCTTCCCAAAGGAACAGGTGGACGTAATAGCCATCCCGGCTCGTGCCGAAGGCGGCCCATTGACGGAATACACCAACATTGCCTTCGGTCGTCACGACGTTGGTGGCACGGCACGTGAGGCCGGGCCATGTAGCGATGCGTGACTGCCGGCAGTCCATGTCCGACCAGACGTACTGCCGTCCTTGGGCAGCCACCGACCCGACGCCGGCAAGAAAGGCAAAAAAACACGCCAGCGATATGACAGTCCGCACGTGCATCCCAAGCCGACCGAGCGCCGATCGTGGCTGCGCCATGTCTGGACAACGTCGGAACAGCGTACCCGTTGCGTGATCTTGCAGGGCCGCGAGTCGACTCAGGCTGCCTCGACCAGTCTTCCCACCTCGCCCTGCGCGCGCCTGAGCTCGATCTGGCGATCGTGCCATTGGCGCAGCGACGGCCGATGGCCGATCGACACCATGGTCGTCGCGGGCAGGCGCTGCTTGAGCGCCTCGTAGACGGCGGTCTCCATCGCTTCGTCGAGCGAAGCCGTGGCCTCGTCGAGGAACAGCCAGTCGGGCTTGAACACCAGCGCACGCGCCACCGCCAGGCGTTGCTGCTCGCCGCCCGACAGCATGTTGGTCCAGTGAGCGACTTCGTCCATGCGGCCGGCGAGATGGCCGAGCTTCACCGCCTCCAGCGCCGAGACGATCTCGGCATCCGTGGCCTTGGAGTCCTCGTCGGGATACTTCACCGCGTCGCGCAGAGTGCCGATCGGGATGTAGGGCTTCTGCGGCAGGAACAGCACGCGAGCGCCCGCCGGCACGCGCACCTGTCCCTTGCCGAACGGCCAGATGCCGGCAAGCGCCCGGAACAACGTGCTCTTGCCCGAGCCGCTGGCGCCGGTGATCAGGGTCGAGCGGCCACGCGGCAGGGTAAAGGTCGCATCCGCGAGCAGCGCCTGGCCGTTGGGCAGGCCGAGCGTCAGGCCTGTCGCGCCGAGGTCGGTGCGCGCTGCTTCCGGCGTGACCTCGATGGCCGTGTCGGGTCTGGCATCCGAAGCCCGCTGCAGCCCCATCAGACGGTCCATCACCGCGCGCAGCTCGGCCAAGTAGGTGTAGTTGTCGATGAAGAACGACAGCGCCCCCTGCACCTGCCCGAAGGCCGACGCCGTCTGCATCACCACGCCGAGCGTGAGCGCACCGGAGAAGAAGCCGGGCGCCGTCACGATGTAGGGAAAGATGATGGCGATCTGGCCGTAGGAGACCTGGTAGAGCGCAAGCTGGGCCTGGGTGAACAGCACCCGCCAGCCATTGGCGAAGACGTCGGCGAAGCGCTCGTTCAGGACCTCGGCCTCGCGCTCCTCGCCGCGATAGAGCGCGATGCCTTCGGCGTTCTCGCGCACGCGCACCAAGGAGAATCGGAAGTTGGCCTCGTAACGCTGCCTCTGGAAGTTCAGCGGGATCAGCCGCCGGCCGACCAGGTTGGCAAAGAAGGTGCCGATGATGGCGTAGATCAGGGCAACCCAGGCCATGTAGCCGGGAATCGTGATGTCGATCCCGATCGGCTTCAGCGACAACGGCCCCGACAGGTTCCACAGGATGAACAGGAACGAGATCAGGGTGGCGACCGCGCCCAGGATGCCGAGCAGGAGCGTCATGGTGTATTCGCCGAGCTGGCGCAGATCCTCGGCGATGCGCTGGTCGGCATTGTCGACCGAGCGCTGCAGCTCGATGCGGTAGTAGCCGCGGCCGTCCAGCCAGTGGGCGAGATACTGCCGCGTCAGCCAGCGGCGCCAGCGCAGGCGCAGGTAGGGGCTGACGATGGCGCGCGCGACGCCGGCCGCGATGAAGCCGGCCGCCAGCAGCGAAAAGATGGTGATCTCGCGCCAGAAGGCGGCTTCGTCCTTGTTCTGCAGGCTGTCGTAGAAGCGCCGGTTCCAGTCGTTGAACAGGACCTCCAGGCCGACGGCGACGAAGGTGAGCGAAATGGCGCCGATCAGCAGGGTGATGGCGATCCAGCGCTCCTCCGACTTGAAATAGGGGACGACCAGCCGCCACCAGTCGCCGACGAACGAGCCTACTCGCTTCATGCAGAATTCCTTTCGGGGTGACCACCCTACCCTCCCCCCTGCAACGAAACATCGTCCGATATGTCGCGACCGCTGGCCCTGCTGACTTTGGCCTTACATCTGGTTGGGCAACCAGAGCGCGATGATCGGGAAGGCGATCAGGATCACCAGCCGCAGGATGTCGGTGGCGATGAACGGCAGCACACCCTTGAAGATCGACGAAAATGTGACGTCCTGCACGACGCTCTTGATCACGAAAACGTTCATGCCGACCGGTGGGTGGATCAGGCCGAGCTCGACGGTCATGACGATGATAACGCCGAACCAGATCGGGTCGAAACCCAGCGCCGTGACCACCGGGAAGATGATCGGCACGGTCAGGATGATCATGGCCATGGCATCCATCAGGCAGCCCAGGATCAGGTACATGACCATGATGATGGCGAGCACGCCGTAGGGGCCGATGCCCAGCCCGGTCAGGAACTCGGTGACCTTCTGCGGCACCTGGGTGATGGTGAGGAAATAGCCAAACAGAAGCGCGCCGATCAGCACGGTGAACACGGCCGCCGCCGTGCGCGTGGCCTGCAGCAGGGAGGCGCGGATGCCGGCGCGATCGAGCCGGCGGCGCAGCACGCCCAGCAGGAAGGCGCCGCTCGCGCCCACGCCGCCCGCCTCGGTCGGCGTGAAGACGCCGCCGTAGAGGCCGCCGATCACCAGAACGAACAGCAGGACGGGCGCCCAGATGTCGCTGAGGCCCTTCAGCCGATCGTTCCAGCTCGCCTTGGGAACCGTGGGCAGGAAGTCGGGCCTGACGCGGCAGATGAGCGCGATGGTCGCCATGTACATCACCATGGCGAGAAGACCGGGCAGGATGCCGGCGCGGAACAGCTTGCCGACGTCCTGCTGGGTGATCAGGCCATACACCGCCAGAACGGTCGAGGGCGGCAGCATGGCGCCGAGCGTGCCGCCGGCCGCGATGACACCTGTCGAGAAGCTCTGCGGATAGCCGTAGCGGCGCATCTCGGGATAGGCGACCTGCGAGAAGGTGGCGGCGGTGGCGACCGAGGAACCCGAGATGGCGGCGAAGCCGCCGCAGGCGAACACCGTGGCCAGGCCCAGCCCGCCCTTCCAGTGTCCGACCAGCGTGTTGGCCGCGCGGAACAGCTCGCGGCTCACGCCCGAGTGGGAGACGAAGGCGCCCATCAGCAGGAACATCGGGATGACGCCGAACTGGTAGTCGGTGACGGTGCGCATCGACACCTGGCCGATCAGCTTCAGCGCCGGCGCGCCGCCTGTCACGTAGGCGTAGCCGCTGACGCCGACCAGCCCCATCGCCATGCCGACCGGGACGCGCAGCAGCATCAGCGCGAACAGGGCGACGAAGCCCAGGATGGCGACGGTGTCGGCGCTCATCGGTCGGCAGCGCTTTCGACGTGGGTCTCTTCGTGCAGATCCTCGGGATGGAAGATCAGCCGGTAGGTGCGGATGGCGATCAGCACCACCGCCGAGACGTCGCCCACCCAGGCGATGGCGAAGAACGGCCAGGTCGGCAGGCCGAGATCGTAGGTGAGCACGTTGTCGTTGTAGGTGGCGCGCACCTTGTCGAACAACGTGTAGGTCTGGACCGTGACCACGAACAGCAACACCAGCGTGGCGAAGACGTCGATCACCCGCTTCCAGCGCTTGCTGGCCGAGGCCCACACCAGGTCGACCGTGATGTGGCCGCCGCGATACGACGTGGCGGCGATGCCCCAGAAGATCAGGATGCCGAGAAGCATCCGGCCGAAATCATAGGAATCGGGGATCTGCACGCTGAAGAAGCGGCGCAGCAGGACGGAGAGGAAGATGTCCGCCGCCACCAGCCCGACGAACACCGCCGCGATCGCCTCGATCGTGTCGATGATGCGATCCATGAAGCGACGATTCATGGCTGGGGGCGCGCCACTCCAGTGGCGCGTCCTGTGGGAGCGCGGACCTCCAGGTCCGCATCATGATCATGAGCGGACCTGGAGGTCCGCGCTCCGGCAAGACCGTTACGCGCCACTGGAGTGGCGCGCCCCCGGCGAAGAGGCACTAGAACCCCGCCCCGTACTTCGCGACCGTCGCCTGGAAGTCCTTGTAGATCGCATCCGGATCCTGGCCGGCCTTCTTCACCGCCTCGGCCCATGCCTTCTGCAACGGGGCCACGGCAGCCTGCCACTGCTTCAACTGGTCGGGGGTCAGCGTGTAGACCTCGTGGTCGGGCAGCGCCTTCATCTTGGCCTTGCCGGCCGCCTCGAAGTCATGCCACGGCGAGCTGAGCTTCACCGCCCATTCACCGGTGCAGTGATCGTCGATCACCTTCTTCTGGGCGGGCGACATGGCGTCGTACTTGGCCTTGTTCATCGAGTAGGTGAACACGGTCGAATAGAGCGGCACGTCGATATGATACTTGGTGACCTTGTCGAGGCCGAACAGGAACATCGAGCCCCACGGGAAGAAGATGCCGTCGGCGACGCCGCGCTCCAGCACCTCGCGCGCCTCGGGGGCCGAGGCCTGCACGTTGGTGCCGCCCATCATGGTCACCATCTGGCCGATCGTGCTCTGCGCCGGCCGGATCTTCATGCCCTTGATGTCCTCGGGCGCCACCACCTTCTTGCGGCCGTGGTAGGTGCCGGGATCATGGATGAAGGCGAAGCAGAAATGGGTGTCCTTCATCTCGGTGGCCGCGAGCTTGCGATACCACGCGTCGAGCGCCGCGGTGCCCTTCTTGGCGTCAGAGAAGGTGAAAGGGATCTGGCCGACCGCGATGATCGGGAAGCGGCCGGGCTGGTAGCCCGGATTGATGTAGGTCAGGTCGGCGATGCCGTCGCGCGCCATGTCGTAGTGGTCGAACGCCTTGCCGAGCTGCTCGGACGGGAAGATCGCGGTCTTGATCGTGCCGTTGGAGGCCTTGGTGATCGACTCGGCCCATTCCTTGGTCGCCGGCACCAGCGGATGCGCCGGCGGCAGCCAGATCGAGATCTTCAGGTCGACCGGCTTGTCCTGCGCCACGGCGGGCGCGACCGCGGCGAGACCGAGGGTCAATGCCAAGGCGAGCTTCTTCATGGCTGTTTCCTCCAAAATTGTTTGTTCCCCCAACTATAGGCAAAGCCTCCGCCCCCGTCATCCCGAGCGAAGCGCCGAAGGCGCGAAGTCGAGGGACCTTTTTTTGTCGACGCATCAACAAAAGGGGTCCCTCCACTACGCCTCGCTTCGCGAGGCCCTGCCTTCGCCGAAGCGAAGCCGTTTCGGCTTCGCGCAGGCAGGTCCGGTCGGGATGACGGGATTTATGCGATAGCCCTGCCCTAGCCGGGGAGAGGACCATGAGCGGCGAATGACAAGCAGGCCAAGCAGGTCCATAACCGCGGCGCACATGGATGATCCGCTCCTTTCGCGGCGCGTCGCGCTCGATATCCTGGTGGCGTGCCTCGACAAGGGCCAGCCGCTCGACGACGCCTTGGCGCGCCATCAGGGCTTCGCCAATCTCGATCCGCGCGACCGCGCCTTCGTGCGCCTCCTGCTGGCCACCACCCTGCGCCGCCTGGGCGAGATCGAGGAGGTCCTGGGCTTCCTGGTCGAGCGGCCGCTCGAGGGCGCCAACGCGGCCGGCCGGCAGGTGCTGCGCCTGGGCGCAGCCCAGCTGCTGTTTCTCGGTACGCCGCCGCATGCTGCCGTCGACACGTCGGTGCGGCTGGTGGTCGATGCCGGGCTGCCGCATCTCAAGGGCCTCGCCAACGCCGTGCTGCGCCGCATTTCGCGCGACGGACCTGCCATGCTGGGCGACCGCGATCCGGCGCGGCTCAACACGCCGCAGTGGCTGTGGGAGAGCTGGACCGAGAGCTACGGCGAGGAGGCGACACGCGCCATCGCCGCCGCTCATCTGATCGAGGCGCCGCTCGACCTCACGCCGCGTTCGAACGCCGACTTCTGGGCAGGCCGGCTCGAGGGCGAGCTGCTGCCGACCGGCTCGATCCGCCGCGAGGGCGGCGGGAACGTCACCGAGTTGCCGGGCTTCGCCGAGGGCGCATGGTGGGTGCAGGACGCCGCCGCCACGCTGCCGGCGCGCCTGCTGGGCGATATTTCCGGCAAGCACGTCGCCGATCTTTGCGCCGCGCCGGGCGGCAAGACCTTGCAACTCGCGGCAGCGGGCGCCGACGTGACCGCGGTCGACATCTCGGCGCGACGCATGACGCGCGTGGGCGAGAACCTGGCGCGCGCCGGCCTGTCGGCCCGCCTCGTCACTGCCGATGCCGGCAAATGGGTGACCGACGAGACCTTCGACGCCATCCTGCTCGATGCCCCCTGCTCGGGCACCGGCACCTTGCGCCGCCATCCCGACATCGCCTGGCTGAAGGACGAGGAGGATGTCGGCCGGCTCACGCTGACCCAGGACCGCCTGCTGGTACGCGCCGCCGAACTGCTGAAGCCGGGCGGCACGCTGGTCTATGCCGTTTGCTCGCTGCAGGACGACGAAGGCCCGGCGCGGCTGGAGGCGCTGCTGGCGCGCGAGAACCGCCTGAAGCGGGTTCCGGTCGAGCCGGCCGAGCTGCCTGGGATCGTCGACGCCATCACGCCCCAGGGCGATGTCCGCACCCTGCCCTCGATGTGGCCGGAGCGGCGGGGCATGGATGGCTTCTTCATAGGTCGTCTGCAGAAGGGTTGAGATGGCGACGACGTTCGAGGTTCCGACCGTCACGACCACGCGCTTGCGGCTTCGCGCCTTCCGCCCCGGCGACCTCGACGCCTACGCGGCGATGCAGGCGAACCCGGAGGTGATGCGCCACATGGTCATGGGCCGCCCGTCCACCCCGCCTGAGGTCTGGCGAACGATGCTGATGTCGCTGGGGTCGTGGGCGTTGCGCGGCTACGGCATGTGGGCCTGCGAACGGATCGAGGGCGAGGTGTTCGTCGGCAGTGTCGGCATCTTCCATCCGCTCGACTGGCCGGAACCCGAAATCGCCTATTCGCTCGACCGCCCTTTCTGGGGCCAGGGCTTTGCCACCGAAGCGACAAGGGCGGCGCGTGACTGGCTGTTCGAGCATTTTCCGCTGAACCGCGCGGCGAGCTTCATTCGTCCCGACAATCTCGCGTCGAAGCGGGTCGTCGAGCGCCTCGGCGCGGTATGCGAACGGACTTTCGAGCTGCGGGGCGAGGCCTACGAACACTGGGTGCACCACCGGCCAATGTGACAACGGGCACATTCGGTCGAGCCCCGATGTCGCATAGTCGTGCTCGCCGATCCCACGGAGGACTCGATGCTCGAGCTGATTTCGATCGTTGCCGGGCTGATCGTCTGCATCATGATGCCGATCGAGGTCGGCAAGATCCGCAAAGGCTGGGTGCGCGACAAGTTCAAGGGTGACCGGCCCAAGTTCCTGGCCGCCTACCGCAAGCAGCTCAAGATGCTGATCTGGCTCGGCTTCGTCTTCGCCGCGTTCGGGATCGTCTTCGCGTTCATCGAGGACCGTAGCGGCGAAGCGATCGTCAAGGTCGTCGGCGCCGTGATCTGGTTCGCGGTGGCCACCATCTCCTACTTTTCCCTGCGCACGCTGGAAAGCGTCCCGGATACGGAGCCCGTCGCGAAGTAGTCGGACTCTCGCTGTCTTCGTCTTCCGGACCGCCGGCCTCTGGCCGGCATCATGATCATGAGCCGGCCAGAGGCCGGCGGTCCGGAAGAGCATGAAATGCTCGCCCACCCTTCCTCCTCTTGATAGGGTCGAGGCGCCGACGTAAGCGCACGAGAGGTCCTGAAATGAGTACGACGACGCTTGCCGCCCGACGCGACCGGGCGATGGGAACCGGAGCGCCGTTGTTCTACGACAAGCCCCTCCACATCGTGCGCGGCGAGGGCACCTACCTGTTCGACGATACCGGCCGCCGCTACGTCGACATGTACAACAACGTGCCCTGCGTCGGGCATGCCAACCCGCACGTCGTCGAGGCGATGGCGCGCCAGCAGGCCACGCTGAACGTCCACAGCCGCTACCTGCACGAAGGCATCGTCGTCCTGGCCGAACGGATCGCCGCCCTGCACGGCCCGGCGATCGAGAGCGTCGTCTTCAGTTGCTCGGGCACCGAGGCCAATGAGGTGGCCCTGCGCATCGCCCGCGGCGCCAGCGGCAAGCAGGGCATCATCTGCACCAACCACACTTATCACGGCAACAGCGAGGCGGTCGGCAAGATGACCCGCATCGGCGCCAATCAGGACAAGGGGGGCCGGAACACCGGCGGCGACGTGCGCGCCATCCCCTTCCCCGAAAAGTTTCGGCCGCTGGTGCCGGGAGCGAGCGAAGCCGACCTCTGCGAGGCCTATCTCGAGCGCCTGCGCAACACGATCCGCAGCTTCGAGGACGACGGCACGGGCTTTGCCGGCCTGATCGTCTGCTCGATCTTCGCCAACGAGGGCCTGCCCGACGTGCCGCGCGGGTTCATGACCCGCGCCGCCGAGATCGTGCGCGCGGCCGGCGGCTACGTGATCGCCGACGAGGTCCAGGCGGGCTACTGCCGCACCGGGCGCTGGTGGGGTTACGAGGACTCGGGCTTCACCCCCGACATCGTCGTCACCGGCAAGCCGATGGGCAACGGTCTGCCGCTCGCCGCCACCGCCGCCAGCAAGGCCCTGGTCGACGGCTTCCGCTCCCGCACCCGCTACTTCAACACCTTCGCCTCGAGTCCCCTGCAGGCCGCCGTCGGCATGGCGGTGATCGATGTGATCGAGCGCGATCGCCTGCAGGAAAACGTCGCGCGCGTCGGTGCGGCCCTGAAGGCGGCGCTGGCCGAGCGCAAGAAGACGTGCGCTGCGATCGGCGACGTGCGCGGCCACGGCCTGTTCATCGGCGTGGAGATGGTGAAGGGCGGCGGCGCGCTCGAGCCCGACTCCGACCGGGCGATCGAGGTCGTCAACAAGCTGAAGGACCGCGGCTTCCTCACCAGCAACGCCGGCGCCTTCCGCAACGTCGTGAAGATCCGGCCACCGCTGGTCTTCCAGCAGCATGACGCCGACGAGTTCCTCACCGCCTTCGACGCGACGATTGCCGAAATAAATGGCTGACGACACCGGGGCGGAGATCTTCGCGCCGGCGGCCGAGGAGGCTTTGCGGGCGTTTCCCATCGAGCCGCATGGACTCGAGCTGGTGTCGCACTCGGAGAACGTCACCTACCGCGTGCTCGACCGCCGGGACGGCGCCGCCTACGGATTGCGGCTCCATCGGCCCTGGTATCACACGATCGACGAGCTGATCTCCGAGCGCGACTGGATCCGCGCGCTCGACGACGCCGGCATTGCCGTCCAGGCCCCCATAGGCACGCGCGATGGCCAGGAGTACGCGTCCGTGACCATCCCGGCGACACGCGAACGGCGCTTCGCCGGGCTGGCCCGCTGGACGACGGGGCGCGTGCTGGCCGAGGTGCTCCGCGAGACGACCGACACCGGCCTGGCCGCCCGCCGCTTCGAGCAGCTCGGCGCGCTCACGGCATCGCTCCACGACCAGGCAGCGGCCTGGCAGCCGCCGGCGACGTTCACGCGCCACGCCCTCGACGCCGACGGCCTGATGGGCAATGCGCCGCACTGGGGACCGTTCTGGGACCATCAGGGCTTCTCCGACGCCGAGCGGCGGCTGGTGCTCGATGCGCGAGCTGGCCTGCATGCGGCCCTCGCCGACCTGGACCGGCAGCCGGCCGGCTACAGCTTGATCCACGCGGACATGCACCCCGGCAACGTCCTGGTCGATGGCGACGTGCTGACCGTCATCGATTTCGACGATGCCGGCTGGGGCTGGCACGCCTACGACATCGCAGTTGCCCTGGTCTATCAGCAACGCGAAGCGAACTACGCGGTGTTCGAGGGCGCATATGTGGCCGGCTACCGATCGGTGCGACAGCTCTCGGAGGAGACGCTCGCATTGCTGCCGATGTTCCGCCTGATCCGCGGGCTCGCCCAGATCGGCTGGTTCCACCAGCGCCCCGAGCTCGACCGGATGGCGCGCTTCGAGGAAACGAAGGCCATCGTGATCGAGCAGTGCCGGGAGTTCTTGAAGAAGTAGTTGCCTTCCGGGAGCGCGGGCCTCCGGCCCGCTCATGATCATGATGCGGGCCAGAGGCCCGCGCTCCCGTGATAGGCTCGGGCGGTCACCAAACGGGAGATCGCCCCATGCCCATCCAGCGCTTCATGGTTCCCGGCGAGTTGGAACCAGTCAGCCACTATTGCCATGTCGTCCGAGCGGGCGACTTCATCTACCTTTCGGGCATGGTCGGCATGAAAGCGAACGGCACCATACCGCCCGACACCGTCGATCAGTTCGAGATCGCCTTGAAGTCGATCGACACCTGCCTGCGTCACGCCGGCGGCCGCGCCGACCAGGTGGTCAAGGTGCTGGTCTTCATGACCGACATCACCGAGCGGGCCAGCATCAACCCGATACGCCAGCGGTACTTCGGCGACAACCGGCCGGCCTCGACTCTGGTCGAGGTCACGGCGCTGGTCGATCCACGCATGAAGGTGGAGATCGAGGCGGTAGCTTACGTCGGCTCGTAGCTCTCTTGCCGGACCGCGGACCTTCCAGGTCCGCTCATGAATCTTTGCTGGGGGCGCGCCACTCCAGTGGCGCGATTATCTCTCGCCTCGGCGAAGACGCGCGACTGGAGTCGCGTGCCCCCAGCCATGAGCGGACCTGGAGGTCCGCGGTCCGGCAAGACTACGACAAATGCCGGCCGAGATGCGCCAGCGTGCGCCGGCGGGCCTCTGCCGCGGCCGTCCCGTTGAAAGGCGGATATCCCGCGCGATTGAAGCCGTGTTCGGTGCCGGCATAGTCGTGAATGGCGACATCCGGCTCGCTGCCCACGCGGGCCTTGATCGCGGCCACCGTCTCCGGCGGCACGTGCGGGTCGTTCTCGGCGAAATGCATCAGGATCGGGCACCTGCGACGGCCAGCCTCGTCGAGATGCTGGTCGATCTGCACGCCGTAGTAGCTGACGGCGGCCTCGATCGGCAGGCGCGTGCTCGCCAAGTAGGCGAACTTGCCGCCGAGGCAGAAGCCCATCACGCCGACCTTGCCGGTGCAGTCCTTGCGGCCGCGCAACGCCGCGACCATGTCGCCGAGATCACGGGCGAACTGGTCGGTGTCGAGCTTGGCCCACAGCGCGCGCGCCTTGGCGCGGCCCTCGTCGGTATAGGGCAGGTAGTTGGCGGCCTCCTGGCGCCAGAAAACGTCGGGCGACAGGGCGATGAAGCCTGCCGCCGCGTAGCCGTCAGCGACCGAGCGGATGTGCGGGTTGGTGTTGAACACCTCGGGCAGCACGATCAGGCCGGGCGCCGGGAGCGTCGCCGGCAGCGCCAGGTACGCGGCGAACTGTCCACCGTCCGATGCCGTCAGCGTGATTTCCTGGCCCATGAGTCCTCCGTCGCAACCCCGGTCATCCTAGGATGGCCGGCGGACGGCGAACAATCGCGATCAGGTCGGGGATTTCGCAGAGTCCTGGCTGGGAGCGCGTTATTCGGCGGCCTGGGGAACCCGCTTGCCGCGCATCGCTGCGTACTTCGCATAGGCGCGCGAGCGGCGCTCATCGAACTTCGCCAGGCGCCGCTGCGGGTTCAGGTTCGAGACGTTGTCCGCCGATCCCGGATCCTTCTGCGACCCGGCCCAGCCGTGCGCGGCGATGTCGAAGATGATGCCGTTGAGGTCGGTGTGCTTCACCTCGTAGCCATCCGGATTGTCGGGATCGCCCATGATCCAGGTGGCGCCGACGTTGCGCGCGATCTTGCCCTGCTCCACCACGTCATCGACCCAGAAGCCGATATGGTGGATGCCGACGAAGTCGACGCCGGTCCCCTGAGAGGCCTCGTCGCTCTTGAAGTGGAGGATCGCGAGGTTGACCACGCCGTCGGTCAGGAACACGCCCTCGGCCAAAGCGCCGTCGATCTCCATGACTTCCTGCAGGCCCACGGCCTGCTTGTAGAACTCGGCGGTTTCCCAGGGGTCTTTTACGCTGAGGGCGACGTGACGAATGCGGCCTTTGGTCTGCGCGGTCATCGGCTGGCTCCCTTGCATCGGGCTGGCGACGGGGAAGTCTAGCGCGAATCCGACCAACAACCTAGGCGAGGGGCCGGGGCCTTATTTGAACGTCGGCTGGCCCGACACATAGCCATAGAAATTGCGCGAGAACTCCTCGACCGACAGCGTGCCGGCCTTGGGGATCCGCCACACGTCGCCGTAGGTATAGACCTTGACGGCGATCCGGCCGTTGTGGACCTCCGGCGGCTCGTCGACGACGACGCAGTGGTTCCAGAAGTGCGAGTTCATCTTGTTTTTCACGTCGTCGAGGATGTTCGTGTGCACGAACAGGCAGACGTCGCGCCAGGCGCGGGCATCGCGGTCGAACGCCTCGATCTCCTTGCGGCCCTTGGACATGAAGATGTTGGAGACATCGTGCACCCCGGCATAGCCGATCTGGCGGAACCACTTGGCGACCTCGCCCTCGCGGGAGCGGGCCGCGATGTCGTCGTACACCGACGCGACGTCGAGGATGGCGTTGTAGGAATCGCGCAGGCTCGCCAGCGCCACCCAGTCGACGGGCGCGATCTTGCCCGCCGGCGGCTGGTAGACGCGGCAGGCCATGCCCGGCTTGACCTCGAGCGCGCCGATACGCGCCTTGCCGGTGGTGAAGAGATCGATCACGTACTGGACGTAGAGCTCGGGCTTGTAGTTCAGCACGCAGTAGAAGAAGGACGCGGGACAGCACAGGCTCGCGGCACCCTGGTCCTGCTTGACCGGGTTGTTGACGCGCTCGCGCAGGCCGGCGATCAGCTCGGCCGGATCGATGCGGGGGAAAGGGCGGCCCTTGGGAAGCGGCGGAAACCTGTCGATCAGCGACAAGGCATAGTCCCTGCGCATCGGACCCGCGAACATCGGCACCTCCTGCCAGGATGGGCATGGTGAGCCGATAATGCGAAGAAAGACTGTGGGGAATCACACACCGAGGGAGGACCGCATGCCAACCAGAACCGGCGGATGCCTGTGCCGCGCGGTGCGCTACGAATGCGCCGGCGAGCCGCAATTCGCGCTGCAGTGCCATTGCCGCGACTGCCAGCTGCAGAGCGGCGCACCGCACGTCGCGGCAGTGCGCATGCCGTCCGCCGGGTTCCGCATCGTCGAGGGTTCACCGAAACGCTACGTCGCCAAGGCCGATTCCGGCAACGAGATCACCCGCGTGTTCTGCGGCGACTGCGGCACGCCGCTCTACGTGCAGGTGTCGACGCGTCCGGACATCGTCGGCGTCCGCGTCTGCACCTTCGACGATGCGAGCTGGTTCCGGCCCGAGGCCAACATCTTCACCAAGAGCGCCCAGCCGTGGGACCACATGGATCCCACGGTGCCGACCTTCGCGACCTATCCGACGGGCAAATCGTACTGACTCAGGCGTAGACCTTGCGCACCTCGCCGTCGGCCCACTTCACCGCGTCCTCGGCGGGCATGCCCTGGACGGCTTTGGCGTACATGTCGACGATGATGTACTTGGAGAGCACCTCCGCCGCCTTCTGCCCGGCCGGTCCCGCATAGCCGTAGACGCGACCGAGCCGTGGCGCGACGCGGTAAGGCGCCATCACCGGGTCCTCCTGCCACATCTTGTGGTTCTCCCACTGCTTGGTCGGACCAGTGGCGAACCCCTTCTGGACGTTGAACCACTTGTCGTAGACCTCGGCCGAATGGAACCACTTCAGGAACTCCATCGCCTGCTTCTGGTTCTTCGAATACTTCATCACCATCATGCACTGGAAGGGATGCACGCCGAACTGGCCGGCGGGGCCCTTGGGCAGCGGCGCGTGCTGGATGTCGGTCTTGAGCTGGGCGCCCTTGTCGGTCTTGTACTGGTCGGGCTTGCGCAGCGCTTCGATGTAGATCGATGCGCCGTTCAACGTGGCGCTGATCGTCCCTGACAGGAAGGCGCGGTTGTTGTTGGAATCGTCCCAGGCGAGACCGCCCTCGTCGTGGCTGTCCTTCCAGAACGCGGTCAGGAACTTCACCGATTCGACCGTCTCCTTGGTGTTGAGCTTCACGGTCTTGCCGTCCTCCTCGACCTCGCGCCCGCCCCACGACCACAGGTAGGGATAGGAGAAGGCCGGCGCGTCGCCGACCGTATGGCCGAGCGTCTGCCCGAGCGGCCGGCCCTTGGCCTTGAGCTTCTTGCCGGCCTCCCGGTACTCGTCCCAGGTCTCGGGGAATTTCGTGACGCCGATCTCGTCGAACCACGATTTTCGGTAAGCGACCATGGCGCCGATGATGCAATAGGGCACGGCGATCCACCTCTTGCCGTCGTGCGTGTTGGCCTTGGCGAGGTCGTAGTAGCCGCCCTGCGCCGAGCCGATCCCCTCGCACACCGCCGACACGTCGGCGACGCTGTCGGCATAGAGCTGCGCCTTGTTGTCGAAGATCATGATGATGTCGGCGCCGCTCCCCGCCTGGATCGCCGCGGTTGCCCGCGGCTGCAGGTCGTTGAGGCCGATCGTCTCCATGTTGACCTTGAAGCCGAGCGCCTTCTCCGCTTCCGCCAACATCGACTGCCGCAGGATCTGGTCACCGGCCGGAACGAAGTCGTTCCATTTCAGCCAGTGCAGCGGTGCGGACTGTTGCGCATAAGCAGGTGCCTTGCCTGAAGCCAGGATGCCGGCCATGCCGGTACCGGACGCGTTCAGGAACCGGCGACGCGTAAAACGAGCCATCGTATCCTCCCTGTGAACGCTTGCTGTTACTCAGCACTATTTACTTATGCAGAAAGTCTAGGTGCGAGGCCCCGGCCGAACAAGGGCGGGTTGACAGCACCGCCGGGCCATCGCCCGATGCGGGCCCCAAGCAATGATAGGAAGGAAACCGATGTCCGAGACCCCGACCTTTGGCCGCTACGCCGAAGTCCCGTACGACAAGATGAGCCCCGAACAGCAGGCGGGCTACAAGTCGATGATCGAGGCGCGCGGCCGCCTGCCCGGCCCGACCAAGATCTGGGTGCACAACCCGAAGCTCGCCAAGGTCGCGGGCCCGTTCGGCGCTCACTTCCAGCCGGGCCAATACTCGCTCACCGAGCGCGAGCGCGAGATCGCCGTCTGCGTCATCACCAGCCACTGGCGCTCGGCCTATCCGACGGCGGCGCACGAGCGCCTCGCCAAGGCGGCCGGGCTGCCGGCTGCCAAGGTCGAGGCGATCCTGGGCGGGCTGCCGACGTCGTTCGACGACGCGCGCGAGCAGGTCGTCTACGAGATGGCGATCGCCCTCTCCAACGGGCGCTGGGTGTCGCGCGGCTTGCACGAGCGCGCGGTCAAGGCGCTGGGCCATGTTGGCGTCACCGACGTCATCACCCTGATGGGGCACTATACCAGCGTGGCGATGACGCTCGCCTTCTACGACGTTCCGGACGGGGCGACGGGCATGGCGCGCTGAGCGCAATACAGACGACACAAATCGTCCACCCGGCAACACCGGGACGATAACCGGAGGCGATACCGTAGGGGTGCCGGCTGCCGCGTTGCCGCATCCCGGCGACGCGCGGCGTAGCGTTGATGCGCGACAGCATACCAACCCTACGGAGGACAGAATGCCAAAGAGCGTTTCAGCCCTGTTCGGCGTGCTTCTACTCGTCGCCGCTTGTGGCGAGTCCACGCAGAACATGTCCTTGCAGAAGCCACCGCCGGCGCCGCCGCCGCCGACCAAGGCCTGGATGGTGTTCTTCGACACCAACAGCACGGCACTGTCGCAGCAGAGCTCGACCACGATCGGCGAAGCGGCGGGCGTCGCCAAAGGCACGGCCAACGCGCGGGTGGTCGTCACGGGTTTCACCGATACCGACGGCAACCCGGCCTACAACCAGCAGCTCTCGCTGCGGCGCGCCAACGCCGTGAAGAACGCGCTGGTGAACAGCGGCGTAGCACCCCAGGCCGTCACCGTGACGGGCTCGGGCGAAAGTGGCCTGCTGATCGACACGCCTGACCAGACGAAGAACGAGAAGAACCGTCGCGTTCAGATCGTCGTGCAGTAAGAATCGGTCCCTCCCCATCGTTCTTACGATGGGGAGGGACGACCTATCCTCTACTCGGCGGCTTGAGCGCGCGTGCCGGCCGCGTCCAGAGCCTGCGAGAGATCGGCGATGATGTCGTCTATATGCTCGATGCCGATCGACAGGCGCACATAGCCGTCCGACACGCCGGTCTTGAGCTGCTCCTCGGGCGTCAGCTGGGAGTGCGTGGTGCTGGCCGGATGGATGGCAAGGCTGCGCGAATCGCCGATATTGGCCACGTGATAGAGCAGCTTCAGCGAATCGATGAAGCGACGCCCGGCCTCGCGGCCGGCGGCCAGCTCGAAGCCGACCAGACCGCCGTAGCCGCCCTTGAGATAGGTATCGGCGCGGCGGCGCGATTCGCCCTTCTGCTGCGACGGATGGATGACGCGGGCGATCTCCGGACGCTTGACCAGGAAGTCGGTGACGGCCTGGGTGTTCTTGACGTGCCGCTCCATGCGCAGCGCCAGGGTCTCGATGCCCTGCAGGATCAGGAAGGCGTTGAACGGCGCCAGCGGCGCGCCGAGGTCGCGCAGCAAGGTGGTGCGCGCCTTGATGATGTAGGCGACGGGACCGATCGGCTTCACCGCCTCGACCCAGACGGCGCCGTGATAGCTGGGATCGGGCGTGTTGAGCGCCGGCTGGCGCGCCGCATGGGCCGCCCAGTCGAAGGCGCCGCTGTCGACGATCAGGCCGCCGATCGAGTTGCCGTGGCCGCCGAGATACTTGGTGCTGGAATAGACGATGACGGCGGCACCGTGCTCGAACGGCCGGCACAGGATGGGCGCAGCGGTGTTGTCGACGATCAGGGGAATGCCGAGCGGGCGACCGATGTCGGCCACCTCGCGGATGGGGAACACCGTCAGCTTGGGATTGGGCAGAGTCTCGGCGTAATAGGCGCGCGTGCGGGCGTCGGTGGCGCGGGCGAAGGCCTGCGGATCGGCGGGATCGACGAAGCGCACCTCGATGCCCTGGTCCTTCAGGGTGTTGGCGAACAGGTTCCAGGTGCCGCCATAGAGATCGGTCGAGCTCACGACGTTGTCGCCGGCACGCGCCAGGTTCTGCAGCGCGAAGGCCGATGCAGCCTGGCCCGAGCCCAGCGCCAGCGACGCGGCGCCGCCTTCCAGCGCGGCGACGCGCTGCTCGAGCACGTCGACCGTGGGATTGCCGATGCGGGTGTAGATGTTGCCGAGCTCCTTCAGGGCGAACAGTTTGGAGGCGTGCTCGGTGTCGCGGAACTGATACGAGGTCGTCTGGTAGATCGGCACGGCCACGGCGCCGGTCGAGGGGTCGGCACGCCAACCGGCATGCAGCGAAATCGTTTCGGGGTGACGTGACGCGACCATGCGGGGGCCTCCTGGGCTGGCTGAAGGAACGACTGTTTCAAACTGTGGGTGATGCCGTCAACCGTAGCCGTTGCTCGCGGCGCCGGTGTGTGAGGAATGTCACGTTGCCGAAACGGAGCCGGGATCAAAGGAAATGCTCATGGTTTTGCCGGACCGCGGACCTCCAGGTCCGCTCATGCTTTTCCGGAAGATGAAGACATGAGCGGACCTGGAGGTCCGCGGTCCGGCAAGACGCCCTACTCCACCGTCATGCCGGCATCGCGCACGATCGTCTCGTAACGCTTGCGTTCGGCCAGGATGAACTCGGCGAAGGCGGCCGACGTGCTGGCGACCATGTCGCCACCCTGCTGCGCCACGATCGATTTGGCGCCCTCGGTCGCGGCAGCGCGCACCGCCTCGTCGGCGATCTTCTTCACCAGGTCGGACGGCATGTCCTTGGGCCCGACCAGGCCGTACCAGGCGACCGACTGGTAGCCCGTCACGCCCGCCTCATCGACCGTCGGCAGGTCGGGATAGAAGCTCGAGCGCTTCGACGAGCTCACCGCCAGCGCCCGCATCTTGCCCGTGGTGACGAGGTCCTTGGAGTTGGGCTGGGTGATCATCATGTCGACGTTGCCCGCCATCAGGTCGAGCTGGGCGGGATTGCCGCCCTTGTAGGCGACATGGGTCACCGTCACGCCTGCCATGTGCGCCAGCAGCGCGCCGGCCAGATGCTGCGAGGAGCCGTTGCCGCCCGACGCATAGGTGATGGGCGGCGTCGCGCTCTTGGCCAGGGCCAGAAGCTCGGAGAGCGTGCCGGCCTTGAGCGCGGGCTTCACCAGCACGAGCTGCGGGAACGTCGCGATCAGGCTTATCGGCGTGAAATCCTTGTCCCCGTCGTAGGGCAGCTTCTTGTAGATCAGCGGATTGATGGCGTGGCCCATGGCCACGACCGAGAGCGTGTAGCCGTCGCCCGGCGCCTTCGCCACGATCTCGCCCGCCACCACGCCGTTGGCGCCGGCGCGATTGTCGGCCACCACCGGCTGGCTCCAGGCCTGCGAGAAATGCTGGCCGACGGCGCGGGCCAGGAGATCCGTCGTTCCGCCCGGGGCAAAAGGGATGACCATGCGGATCTGCTTGTCGGGATACCCCGCCTCCGCGCGCTGCGCTACGGCGGGCGAGGCCACGACGAGCGCGCCGAGGCCACGAAGAAAGGCCGAGCGCTTCATTGCAGATAAAAACCCGAGGGCGTGCCCTTCACGGTGGTGCGCTCGAGATGGCGGGTCTCGCCCTCCTCGTAGTCGCCCAGCGCGATGTGCATGGTGCAGCGGTTGTCCCACAGCACGATGTCGTCCTGGCGCCACTGGTGGCGGTAGACGAACTGCGGCCGCGTGGCGTGCTTCACCAGGTAGTCGATCAAAGGCTTGCTCTCCTCCTCGGTCATGCCGACCAGGCAGGAGACCTTGTCGCCGATATAGAGCGCCTTGCGGCCGGTCTCGGGATGGACGCGCACGACCGGCTGGGCGATCGGCGGATTGATCCGCGTCTGCTCCTTCTCGCGCTCGGTGTTGGTGTCCAACACCTTGCGCCGGCCGGTATGGATGGCGTGCAGCGGCTCGATCATCGCCTTCATGCCGTCCGACAGCGTGTCGTAGGCGCGATACATGTTCGTGAACATGGTGTCGCCGCCGACCGGCGGAATGACGATTCCGCGCAGCAGCGAGCCCAGCGACGGCACCAGGGTGAACGACATGTCCGAATGCCACTGCTGGCCGGTGTACTTGGAGGCCGATTCCTTGCCGTCCTTCTCCGGGATGTTCGTCACCAGCAGGAGTTCGGGATAGTCGGGATGCCGATCGCGCGGCAGGTTGTCGTGCCGGTCGAGCTCGCCGAAGCGGCGGCTGAAGGCGATGTGCTGCTCGCGCGTGATCTTCTGGTCGCGGAACAGCAGGATGCCGCGCTCCAGGAAGGCGCGATGGATCTGGTCGAACTCGGAGTTGCTGAGCGGCTGGGCAAGATCGACGCCTAAAGCCTCGGCGCCCAGGGCGTGGCTCAGCGGACGGAAGGAAAGCGGCATGGCGACCTGTTGCTTGAACGGGCCGCCATCATGCGCTGCCGGCCGGCGAGGTAAACCCCTGTCTTCGGCATGGCAGGTCTTTGGCCTTCACCGCCGCCCGGAAATTTGCCAGTCTGCCGGCAGCCATCGGAGAATGGCATTGGGGAGACATGCATGCCGATCGACCTCGGGGCGGCGATCGACGAGATCTATGAGGCCGCCGTCGCGCCTGAAGCCTGGGAGCGCACGCTCGACCGCCTGGCCGAGATCTGCGGCGCGGAGGGCACCTTCCTGTTCGCCAGCGACGCCGAGCGCCTGCAGTGGGCCTGCTCGCCGGCGATCCGGCCGCTGATCGACAAGTGGTTCGCGAGCGACTGGACGGAGCGCAACCCGCGCCGCGCCCGCCTGATCTCGCAGCGCGAGCCGCGCTTCCTTAGCGACCTCGACGGCTTCACGCTCGAGGAGATCGAGCGCGAGCCCTTCTACCAGGAGTTCCTGAAGCCGCTGGGTTTCGGCTGGTGCGCCGGCACGACCATCCGGACCCCGGCAGGCGACACGCTGGTCTTCACCGCCGAGCGGCTGCTGCACAAGGGCCCGGTCGAGCGCAGTGCGTTGGACCTGCTCGACCAGTTGCGGCCGCATCTGTCGCGCGCGGCGGTGCTGGCGGCGCGCCTCGGCCTCGAGCGCGCGCGGGCGTCGGTCGAGATGCTGCAGGTGATGGGCCTGCCGGCAGCCGTGCTGACGCCGAGCGGCCGCGTCCTTGCCGCCAACCAGGCGCTGGCGGGCGGCGGCACGGCGATGGCCATCGGTGCCGGCGACCGCCTCGTCCTCGCCAGCGAGACCGCCCAGGCGCTGCTGAACGAGGGGCTGCAGGCTGCGGACGACGGCGGCGGCGTGCCGGCCGGGCGGTCGATCCCCCTGCCGGGCGACGCGATGGGGCCACCGGCCGTCGCCCACCTGCTGCCGTTGCGCGGACAGGGCCGGGACATCTTCTCCGGCGCCTCGGCGCTGCTGTTCGTGACGCCGGTGACGCCCAGCAAGGCGCCCGATGTCGGCGTACTCGAAGCGCTGTTCGACCTGACGCCGGCGGAGGCGCGGGTGGCCGGGCTGCTGGTCGAGGGCCGGCCGGTTGAAGCGATCGCCCGCCAGCAGGGCGTGACGGAGAACACCGTGCGCATGCAGCTCAAGGCGGTGTTCGCCAAGACCGGCGCCGGCCAGCAGTCGCAGCTGGTGAGCCTGCTGGCGATGCCGCCGTTCCCGCGGCGCTAACTACACCATCGAGCTCGGCCGGTAGAACGGCTGGTGCTTCGACGTGTCGATGTAGTTCTCGTAGAACTTCCGCGCGTGCGGCAGCAGCGCCACCGAGAGCTTGCGGCGCTCGACCTCGTCGTCGGCCAGGGCCTTGCTGAGGTCGTCGTGCAACGCCTTCAGCGCCGCGGTCCTGTCGACCTTGGTGAACGTGCCGTTCTGGTAGATCACCTCGCCGTCGCACATGGTCATGGTGACGGCCTGGTTCTTGGCGCGCTGGACGACGGCGTCGAGGGTCGGGGTGAGCTCGTCGAGGTACGGATAGGCGACCTGGTCCCAGTCGATCAGGACCATGTCGGCGCCCTTGCCGACTTCCAATGAGCCGAGCGTGTCGCCGTAGGGCGTGGTCCTGGCGCCGCCGACAGTCGCCATGCGCAGCACCTGGGACATGGTCGGCACGTCGGCCTCGACCATGCCGGGGACGCGATGGGCGCGCAGCACCAGCTTCAGCTCCTGCAGCATGTCGCGGTCGTCGTTGATACCGGCCTCGTCGAGCCCGATCGCGGTGTTGATGCCCTTGTTCTCGAAATGGTTCAGCGCCGCCACGCCGGAGCGCAGGCGGAAGTTGGAGGAGCAGTTGTGGCAGACGCAGCCGCCCGCGGCTGCCAGGCGGTCGATGTCCTTCTCATTCAACCACACGCCGTGACCCAGGGTCAGGCGGTTGGTCACCAGGCCGAAGCGGTCGATGTATTCCAGCGCCGTGCAGTCGCCGCGCCGCTTGGCGTATTCCTTCTGGTAGGCGGTCTCGACCAGGTGCATGTGCATGGGCGCGTCGTACTTGGCCGAGGCCTCGCTGAGCAAGGCCAAGGCCTTGTCGGAGCACCAGTGCAGGTTGGCCGGCGCCAGCTGGATCTTCACCCGGCGCTTGTTGTGATGCTGCGAGTGGAACGACTTGAACATATCCATCGCATCGTCGAGGCTCATCTTGAAGCGGTCGAACCAGCGCTGCATGGGGCCCTGCAGCTCCGCCGGCAGGCTTTTCACGAACTCCTCGTCGGCCTGGTAGACGAGCCGGTTCTGGTCGCGCACGGCATAGCAGTAGCTGACGCGCATGCCGACATCCTCGTAGGCGCGGATGGTCTCGGTGGCGCGCTTCTCGACGTCCGACAGCACGCCCGGCATCCAGCCCTGGATGTGCTGCACCGTCGTGATGCCCGAGCCGATCATCTCGAAGGCCGAGTAGAGCGTGTCGAGATAGAGGTCGAGGTTGCGGATCACCATGCGGGTGATGAACCAGAGCTCCAGCGGCATGTCGGGCGAGCCGAGCTGCACCGGCGTCAGGCCGACATGGTGATGGCCGTTGACAAAGCCCGGCAGCAGGATCTCCTTGCCGGTGCCGATGACGGGGACGGTCGGGTGCTTGGCGTGCAGGTCGTCGTAGGTGCCGACGGCCACGATGACGCCGTCCTCCTGCAGCACGGCGCCGTCCTTGATCTCGTTCCAGGCGAAGCGGTCTTTCACGCCGGTGATGGTGGCGCGGCTGCGGATCAGACTGGTGGCCAAGGCTTCCTCCTTACAAATTTCCGTCCGTCATCCCGACCGGAGCCTCGCGCAGCGAGGCGGAGCGGAGGGACCTTTTTTTGGCGATGCAGCCACAAAAGAGGTCCCTCGGCTACGCTCGGGATGACGGCTATGCCGTCGCGCCCATCGCCTCCTGCTCGGCGAAGGCGCGGTCAACTTCATCGCGCAGCAGGTCGGTAAGCTGGATCCGCAGGGCCTCGGCCTCACGGCTGAAGAGGTTGCGCGGACGCGGCAGGTCGATGGGCACGATGGTCTTGATGCGGCCGGGCCGCGCGGTGAAGACGACGACACGGTCGGCCAAGGCCACCGCCTCGTCGATGTGATGGGTGACGAACAGGACCGAGGCACCCGAATCGCGCCACACGTCGAGCAGGAAGTCCTGCATGCGGGCGCGAGTCTGCACGTCGAGGGCGGCGAACGGCTCATCCATCAGCAGGACCTTGGGACGCATGGCGAGCGCGCGCGCGACGGCGACGCGCTGGCGCATGCCGCCGGACAGCTCGTCGGGGCGCTTGTCCATGGCGGCCTTCAGGCCGACGCGCTGCAGCGCCTCGGCGGCGACCTTGCGGCGTTCGGCCTGGCTGGCGCCGCGGATGGCGAGGCCGAAGCTCACGTTCTGCCACACCGTCAGCCAGGGGAAGAGCGAGGTCTCCTGGAAGATCAGGCTGCGCTCGGGCGACGGCGTCTCGACCTTGTCGCCGAACGACCAGATGGCGCCGTCGGTCGCGTCCTCAAGCCCGGCGATGAGGTAGAGCAAGGTGCTCTTGCCGCAGCCCGAGGGGCCGAGGAAGACCACGAATTCGCCCGGCGCGATGTCGAGGTCGACGTCGCGCAGCGCCTCGTGGGCGCGCTTGGTGCCGGCCGCCCAGGTCTTGCCGGCGCCGCGGCAAACGACGGCCGCCCTCGACGAAAAATGCGGAGCGTCAAAGGCCACGCAGCTTCTCCTGGGTGTCGGGGAGCCAGTAGAGGATGCGGCGCTGGGCCAGCCGCAGCAGCCAGTCGAAGCCGAAGCCCAGCACGCCGACCACGGCGATGGTGAAGAACACCAGCGACGGGTTGAAGGTGTTGCGCGCCAGCATGATCACCTGCCCCATGCCGTAGCCGACGCCGGTCGATTCGGCGACCAGCACCACCATCCAGGCGCCGAACAGGTTCATCCGCAGGACCTGCAGCATGCCGGGCAGGATCGCCGGCACGATGACGCGGCCATAGATCTGGCGCTTGGAGGCGCCCATGGTGCGCGCGACGTTGATCAGGTTGGGGCTGACGCCGTCGATCTGGGCGATGGTCGCCAGCACCATGTGGAAGAACAGCGCCACCACGACCATGAAGATCGCGGGCGCATTGCCGATACCGAACAGGAAGATCGCCACTGGCAGCCAGGCGATCGGCGACACCGGCGACAGCAAGGTGACCGTGGGCAGCACCAGCTTGTCGATGACGTGCCAGTAGCGCACGGCGACGCCGACGCCGATCGCCAGCACACAGGCGATCACCAGGCCGACGAACACGCGCATGGTCGTGGCGGCAACGGTGATCATCACCGATTCGAAGGCCGACGGCCCCTCGCCCATCGACTGGCCGACCTGCCATCGGGTGGCGGTGTTGAAGAACTTTCCCTGTTCGCCGAAGTCCGAGAGGAAGATGTGCGGCGGCGGCAGGAGCTGGGGATCGGCCCAGCCCAGCGCCCAGCACAGCTCCCAGAGACCGGCAAACAGGCTGACCGACAGGACGGTCCACCAGGCCTTGCCGAGCCAGTCGGGCACGGCCAGGGCGGACAGCCAGTTGGTCGCCGCCGCCGGGCGGGGAGAGGCTCCCGTGGGGGCGTCGCGTTCGACCACCGCCATCGTCAGGCCGAGGCCGACTTGTACTTCAGCTTGCCGTAGAGGTCGGGGTTCTCCTTGATCACCTCCTCGAGGAGGGTCCAGTCGATGGCGTCGCGGCCGGGCTTCTTCTTGATGTAGCCCATCTCCACGACGCTGTCGGTGCGCTTCAGGATGAAGTCGGTCTGGCTGCGCGCGTCGACGACCGCGGGCTGCTTGCCCTGGGCGATCTTGGCGTTCTCCATCGAGGTCTTGTAGTACTTGCCGACCAGTTCCTTCAGCACCTCTTCGGTCTTGGTCTCGGCGTCGAGCTGGGCCTGCATCATGCCCTTGATGATGGCCTTCAGCCCGGCGGGATTGTCCTTCATCAGGCTGGCGCGCGCGGCCAGCACGCAGTCGGTGTAGCCCTTGCCGTAGAGATCGGTGCCGTCGGTCAGCATGACCGCGCCCTTGACGTCGTTCACCAGGGCCGAGGCGTAAGGCTCGATGGTGCAGATCCAGTCGATGGCGCCCGCCTTGAAGGCCTCGACCGCCTCGGGCGTGTTGCCCATGTAGCGGACCTTCACGTCCTTGAAGGCGATGCCATGCTTCTTGAGGTAGTCATAGGGCATCACTTCCAGCGTATCCATCTGGAAGGTGCCGAGCGTCTTGCCCTTGAGCTTCTCAGGCTTGTCCAGGCCCGGACGGGCGACGATCGCGCAGCCTTCGATGCCGCCGCCGGCCACGATCTTGACCGGCGCGCCCTTGTCGTAGAGCGCCATGAAGCTGGTGTACGGCATCAGGCCGACATCGACCTGGCCCATGCCCAGGAACGTCACCATCTCGGCCGAGGTCGGCGTGTTGATGAACACCAGCTCGGTGCCGGCCGCCTTGGAATACTGCCGCGAATGGGCAAGGAAGATGTTGAGATTGCAGAAGCCGGAGCCGTGGGTCGACTTCACCGGGGCGCCGGCGTGGGCCGTGCCGCCCAGCAGGCCCATGCTGATGGTGGCGGCCGCGGTGCCTTTCAGGAAGCGCCGCCGCGACGGCGCCGCGACGCCCGAAAAATCCATCTCCGAAAGCTTGGGAAAATGCGTACAGCCAATGCGATCACACATGACGGGGCCTCCTCGTCGAGCGGGTTTCTTGAAGTGGGATTGGCTTTGTCGGTATCTGGCTCCTGACGAACTCCCTGCTGGAACACGTCGGCACGCCAACCGAATAGAACCGCTGATGCGGCCTGCGCTGCGGGGATTCGTGCAAGCGCTGTGCCACGCGCCGAAACCTTCCAGCTTCGCTGGGGAGGAACGCAGGGCCGGGGGGTCATGGGCTGCACCCTCTGTCCCAGGACCCCTCCGACGCCGTATGACGGCGCCACCTCCCCACGCGGAGCGTGGGAAGGAAGGCTGAGGTCAAATCTTGATCAGATGGTCAAATCTTGTTCTTAGGCTGCCACCGCGGCAGGTCCCTGGTCGCGCTTCGACGGCATCCAGGCCCATTTGAACGTGGCGCCGAGCACCGAGACACTGTCGAAGGCCCCCTTGCTGATCCCCAGCGCCAGAAGATACGGCAGGAGCGGCTTGAACTGTGTCACGTACTCGCTTCGCAGCGGCAACGTGGCCGTCCCCAGGGGCAGGAAGATGTTCGCCGACCACTGCAGCGCGTTCTCCTCGGCGAGCGCACTCTCCACGATGCCGGTGACCAGCGTCGCGACCGCCAGGCCGGCATCCACATACACGCCGAGCGGATCGACGAACTGCATGACACGCCCGGGTTTCCCGCCCAGCCGCTTTGCCGTGGAAACCAGGGCAAAAAGCAGGTCGGCCCCCGGCGGGACCCAGTTGACGATCCAGTTGGCGAACGTCGCTTTTTCCCCCGCCGTATCCATGTCGGGCGAGGAGAAGATGACGGCCGACTCGCTCGGCCATGAGAACGCGTTGGCCGCGATCGCGAGCCCGATCGACGCAAGTCCGAGCCAGACCTCGGGATCCTGCAGCAAAGGCAGGTTCTCGTTGTGCGTGATCGGCGGGCCGAGCACTTTGACGAAGACATAGGTATCGGCGATGGCGAGAACGATGTTGTTGAGGATCGCCGCGAACATTCCGACCAGGACACAGGCGTCTCCGCCCTGAGTGCCGGCGACAGCAGGCACGACATCGCTGGGTGGCAGGACGCCGCCCGGGAACGGCTCGGCGTCGACGCCGTATACCAGCTTGTAGAACACCGTCGTCGGCACGGCGATGATCAGGCTGACGAGCCCGCCTATCGTCAGCGCCGATCGATCGGCAGCCAGGATGCCGACCTGCTCCTGGAACCACGCCCACACGTCGCCGATAACGCCGACGTCGATCGCGCTGCCGAAGAAAGTGCCGATCAGGTTGGCGGCCGCGGCAACGAGATCGAACAGCGCGTCGAAGATCGCCTGGACCGCCTGAACGCCGCTCAGGCTGATCTTGCGCAGCACCGCCATCAACCCGTTGAACGAGGCGCTCTCGAAGGATTCGGCCGCGTCCACATCCGTGCGGGACATTGCCGACGCCATCCAGGCAAAGAGATCGGCGAAGGCCGCTTCCAGTTCGCCGAACACGCCTTCGAGCGCCGTGAGGAGGCGCTGCCCCGGTTCGCGAAGCGGCTCGAGGGAAGGCAGCACCACGGACGGCAGCGCCTTCGACAGCAGGCCGATCCAGGGGCCGAGGACCTTGTCCAGGAACCACGTCGCAATCGGATCGACGAGCGTCTCCCGGATCTCATTGACATAGGCCAGGACCTGGCCCGCCCGGGTGAGGAACGACGGCTCGCCATGCCTGTCGTTCAGTTCGCCGACGATGATGTTGTCGAAGCGGGCGCCGACCGAGGCGAAGGCCGTATCGATCCGGCCCGGCAACCCGGCGAAGAACTTTTCGTCGACGAAAGTTCGCGCCGTGCCCACGTAACCGGCGACGACCGGTCCGATCCGGCGGAACGCCTCGTCGATCGCCTTGTGGGTGTTCCACATGTGCTCCCAGGAGAAGGCGCGCTGGAACCATTCGATGAGCTCATTGGCCTTGACCAGCAGCATGTTGAACGCCGCGCCGACCGCCTCGAAGGCGTCCGCCAGCGTGGCGATGGCGAGTTCCCCGAGCCTGTAGATCTTGCCGCCGATGTTTATCGCGAGTTCGATCGCCTGCTTGGCCACGTCGACGATGGCGCCGGCGACCGCGATCGCCCCGCTCTTGATGCCCTGCCAGACTTCGCCGGCGAAGTCGGCGACGACGTCCCACCAGCCGCCGAACTCGGGCAGCGTCCCGAGGTGATTGCGCGCCGCTTCCAATTCCTCGGCATTGGCGAAGGGCTGGAAGAACGGCCGATCGGACGCATACATCTGGAGCATGAAGCCGGCGCCTTGCGGCTTGGGCAGATTTGGATCGGCGATCGCGATGATGGACCGCATCCCCTTGACGGCGTCGGCCGCGGTCCGCTGCGGGGTCCAGACGCTGGGCGGCACGAGCGGCCGCCCGTTGACCTTGGCGCCCTCCAGAGTCGCGCCGTCGAAGGTCGGCTTGAACGGCAGCTTGCCGGTTCCGGCGAGATAGGACTGCACACCCGAGTCGGGACGGATTTCGGCACTGACGGGGAGGCCCTCGGCAGAAACCGTGATGGCAGGCGCAACCAGGCCAGACGCCGGCGAGGTGAACACGACCTGGCCGCGGAGATCGGTCAGGACCCGGACAGGCGTGCGTCGCTGAGGATCGAGCACGTAGGTCTCGCCGCCGACGTCGACCGTCGTCGTGCTCCCCGCGTGCAGCGAGACATAGTAGAGAGGCACTGGCTGGCCATCGCGGTCGAGCAGCGTGACCCGGGTCTGCCAACGGCTCACCTTGTAGAAGTGCGGGGCGGACAGCTGAACGGACTCGTTCCACCATTGCATGGTCGCCGCGTCCTGTCCGATGAGCCGGACCGGCGCCTGCTCCGCCGCGCCCTCCTTCACGCCCTTCGCGGCGAACGTCACCAGCACCGCATGGTCGACGGGATACTGGTCGACGGCGACTGCCGAAACCCCGCTCGCCAGCGGGATAGCCACCGGCACTTCGGTGCCGCCTTTTGTCTTCGCGCGCGTGAACAGCGGCACGCTGGTGCTGTCCCAGCCGGTCTGGTGCAGCACAGAAAGGCTGTCGTCGTCGCCGATCAGGTAGAGATGCATGAGCGAATCCGCGTCGCGCACGCCGGTTCCGCTGCTCGCCGTCACATTGCCGATGCGCGCGAACCGGCCGCCGTGCTGCAGATCGCACGCCACATAGAGATGATTGTCTTCCCCGAGGACGATGGCTTCGATGTTCTGGTAATCCTGCTGATAGGCCATCAGGATCTGACGAACCTTGAACCCCCCGTTCGTCCAGGGTCCCGTATTTTGCGAGTTGAGACCGATCGTGTACCAGGTGAGATGGCCGCCGACGACGGTGAGGAGCACGTGATCCGCCCAGTTGAGTGACGCGAGCACGAAGTCGCCACCCGCCAGCGAGCCTTTGACGTCCTGCGTATAGGCCTGGAAACGGGGTGACGACGAAGGCTCCCACCGGGTCACCATCAGGTTGCCGTCGGGCGTGGCGCCGTAGACGACGGGGATTCGCTGGGGCAGCGGCGGCGTATAGCTGACCTTGAGGTTGACGCTGCTGATGGGATCGCCGTTGATCCACTTTGGGCCGTCCGCCGCGATGTCGTAGTAGTAAAGCCAGCCCGGCAGCGACGCCACGACGCCCGGATTGCCGCCGGGATAGATGACGCTCACGACCTCGGTGCACCCATCCGAGTTCTCCGGGTCCGTCGGATACTTTTCGAGCTGCCAAGTACCGCCGTCCGGGCCGCGTGTCAGCCTCGAGCAGTTGCCGTCGGCGGCGACGGCGCCCTCGACGAAATCGTTGTTGAACGGGTTCCTGTAGAGCGCGAGCGTGGATCCGGCTTGATTGAGGAAGAGGTCCTGACGAGATAGGAACTCTTCAGCCAGGCTGCTGGAACTGCGGACATTGAGCGGCGCCCGGGTGAGCGGCTTGGGGTTGTCCGGTGGCGTCGCCGGTTCACGGTCGAGAACGGCTGATACAGTCTGCATGAATTCCTCCTATAGCCATGTACGGATGGCAATTAACAACCTATAGTTGCATATGGAGGCGAGCGTTCCGGCCGCATTGCATTCCGGCGGATCATTCACGCCAGCGTTGGCCAACCAGTCTTTTTCACTTTATTTAAACAGTCACACTGTTGGCATTTCCGAGGATTGTCCGGCCCAAAAGCCCCGCAACGCCCGCCAACCAGGTTCGCCGCACCGTGACACAGCATCGATTCCCATGCAACCAAAGGCGGTATGCATTTCCGTTAGGCTCGATGACGATCGAGGCTCACTTCTTCAGCGGTGACGATGCCTGCTTCGCCAGCCGATGCCGGATGCGCTCGCGGTGGCCGATATAGAGACCGGAACAGACGATGACGCCCGCGCCCACCCAGCTCCAGAAATCGGGCATGTCGCCGAACAGCAGGTAGCCCAGCAGGGCGGCGCCGACGAGCTGGAGATAGTTGAAGGGCGCGATCACGGCGGCTGGCGCCTGGCTGTAGGCGATTGTGACGAAGTAGTGCCCCACCCCCGCCATCACGCCCATGCCAGCCATCAACGCCCAGTGCCACGACGGCCACGGCGTCACCCACTCGAACGGCAGGAACGGTGTCGCCATCACCGTGCCGACGATGGTGGCCATGGTGGCCGAGGCGTCGGGCCGCTCGGTCTGGCCGTAACGGCGCGAGAAGAGCTGGTAGAAGGCGCTGCACAGCGTGCTACCGACGATCAGCAGCATATGCCAGTCGAAATGCGCCTGGCCCGGCCGCACCACGATCAGCGCGCCGATGAAACCCACGGCGACGGCGGCCCAGCGGCGCGGCCCGACCGGCTCGTTGAGGAAGCGCGCCGACAGCGCCGTCACGATCAGCGGGCTGGTGAGCGAGATCGAGGCCGCGGTGGCGAGCGGCAGCACGACGATGCCGTTGAAATAGAGGTACGACGAGAAGAACAGCAGCAGGCCGCGCACGACCTGGCTGCCGACATTGTGGAAGGTGAACAGCTTCAGCCCGGCGCGCGGCAGGAACATCGCCAACATCAGCAGGAAGGCGAAGGCGTAGCGCGCCCAGATGACCTCGATGACGGGCAGGAACTGGCCCAACGTCTTCGACATGGCGTTGAGCACCGAGAAGCACATCACCGATAGGATGATGGCGACAATGGCCCGCAGGATCGGGCTCATTCTTTTGCCGAGGCCCGTTGCTCCGCGAGTTCCTCGTCCGTCGGCCATAGCACCAGCGAGATGACCATCAGGATCGCCAGCCCGCCGACGATGCCGGCGAAGCGTTCGACGCCCGGCATGATGCTGTCGGGCGGGCGCGCGCCCTGGATCAGGGTGACGATGAAGGCGAAGGCAGCCTGGGTGCCGACGTAACCGACGCCATGCGGTCCGACCTGGATGTGCATGCCGATCCAGACGGCGATGCCGATCATGCCCAGCCACCACACGAGCGATTCGACGTTCAGGGCGAGGCAACCGAGCGCCACGGCGCCGCCCAAGGTGCAGCCCAGCAGGCGGTGCAGCGAGCGCACGGCGACGGCATGCCGCGTGCCCAGCCCGCCGTCGGCGACCACGGGCGCCGCCATCACCACGGCGACGGTGATCGCCATCTGCACCACCTCCTGGATCTCGAGCATCATCCAGATCGCCAGCACCGCACAGACGGCGATCGCCGACCGAGCGCCGTGCAGGACGACCGGCCACTGCGCACCAAACAGATGACGCCAGCCGGGTGCGACGGCCGGCGGCTCGCGGTTCCAGCCGAACATGAGGTTGGAGGCGATGATGGCGGACAGCACGCCAATGCCGACCTCGAACGTCCGATAGTAGGCGATGGACGCCGCCTGCAGGGGGTTGGCGATGGCCTCCAACAAGACCAGGATCGTGGTGATGGAGAGGAACATCCAGGCGAGCCCATGCGGGCTCACCTGCATGCCGACCACGCCCAGCATGGTGATGCCGGCGATGAAGAGGTACATGGCGAAATGGTCGTAGGGCAGCCAGCGCGCCATGATGAAGCCCAGCAGCGCGCCCGCGATCGTGCCGGCGAGCCGCAAGAGGCCGCGGCGGACCGAGCCGCCGCCGGTCGCGGTCAGCGACATGAAGGCGCTGATCGCCGCCCACCAGGGTGACTGGATTTCCAGAAGCAGCGCCAGGAAGGTCGCGAGCATGACTGCGCCGGCGGCGACGATGCCCTGGCGCGTGCGGTCCGGCGTCTCGCCCAGTTCGGCGAGCTCGCGGCCGAACTTCACCAGTGTGTCGTAGGTGATATCCCAGGTCTCGACGGAGATGTCGCGGACCTCGTGGAGGAAGTGGCGAAGATGCCCAATCATCGCGGGAACACGATGGTGCGCGCGTCAGCGCCCATGTAGAGCTTGCCGCCGGGCGGGGGCTCCTCGAGGACGATGGTCACCGGGATGCGCCGCTGCAGACGGATCCAGTCGGTGGTCGGCGCGACATAGGGCAGGAGCATCGGCGCCTGCGGATCGCGGCTGATGCCGCGGGCGATGCCGGTGATGCGCGCTTTGTGGAGCTTCCACGGCGCGCTGTCGAGCCATACCCAGGCCGTGCCGTCGATGGCAAAGGGCCGGATATAGTATTCCTTGTAGTTGGCGATGATGCGCCAGGCATGGGCATCGACGATGCCGATATTCGGTGTGCTCACGGTCGCAGTGTCGCCGATGCGGACCGTCAGGTTGTTGATCCAACCGTCGGCCGGCGCCACCACGTCGGTCTTGCCGAGCTTCCATTCGGCGGTGGCCTTCTCCGCCGTGGCGAGGGCGAGTGCCGCCTGGTGCACGTTGATGCCGGTCTGCGCCTTGGCGATGGCGATCTCGGAGATGGTCTTCTCGGCTGCGGTGCGGCGCAATTCGTTGTTGGCGCGGTCGAGTTCCGAGCGCGGTGCATTGTTATCGGCGGCGAGTATGGCGTAGCGCGCCTGCTGCTCCATGGCATAGGTGTGCGCCGATGTGGCCGAGTCCAGCTCTGCCTTGGCGGTCTGGAGCTCCTCCTGCGCGACCTTGACCAGCGCGGTCTGCTCCTCGATCTGGGCCTGCCGCGTGTTCACCTCCAGCTGGAAGGGCGTGGGATCGATCTTGTAGAGCTTGTCGCCCTTCTTGATCTGCTGGTTGTCGACGACGTGGAGCGAGATGATCGGGCCGGTCACTTCCGGGGCGACGCCGATCAGGTCCGAGCGGACATAGGCGTCGTCGGTGTAGGCGATGTAATAGGTCGCGACCTCCCAGACCACCAACAGGATCAGCAGCGTGGTGACGACGGCTACGAAGCGCCGCACCCGGCTCGTGACGCGGCTGGCCACCGGTTGATCGGCAGGTGCCGCTGGGGCAGAGGGTGCCACAGGCTGCGGCGCGGGCGGCGGCACCGGCTCGGCGGGCGGTTCTGCGACCTTGGGCGCGGAGGCCGGTGCGTCAGCCGGCGGCGCCTCGGGCTTCCGAGGCTCCGGCTTGGGCGGTGCCGGTGGGGACGCGGTATCGCTCATCGACCGACAGGATAACCGATTTCGCGCGTCCTATCAGGCCTTGCGGACGAGCGACGCCACGAACTTCGAGAGCTCCTCGACGCTGTACGGCTTGGCAAAGACGTGAATGCGCGGGCCGCTCACCGTCGGCGGCGCGTTGTTGCCCGAGCAGCGGATGATGGGCACGTCCGGCCGGTGCCGAAGTGCCGCCTCGATCACCTTCTCGCCCGACATGTCGGGCAGGCCGATATCGACGATGATGGCGCCCAACGGCGCTCCGCCTGTCACGACATCGAGGGCGGCTTGTCCCGTCGCCGCCTCGATGCAGTCGAGGCCGGCCGCGTTCAAGGCATCGACCATCACGGCGCGGATGAGGAACTCATCCTCCGCCAGCAGCACACTTGCCATACAGTCTCCCACTCTAGCCCCCCTTCGCTCCTGCGGAGCTTCGGCGGACATCTCTGTTCGCGCCACTTCAGCCATCCGAACCTGCGTAGCAGCGTAGGGTGGCTAGTCAGCCGCCCTGGCCATGGTGGGCTGAGGCTTGAACGGCAGAATGGTTGTGGCGCGGACGGCGGGCAGCGGCAAGGGCGGTGTTTCCGCTCCCAGCGCGCGGGCGGCGTTCCAGCCCCAGCGCGGATCGAGCAGGAAGGCGCGTGCATGGGCCGTGCAATCGGCCTGGCCCGTGGCGATGATGCGTTCGGCCTGCTCGGGCTCGGTGATGACGCCGACCGCCCAGGTCTTGATGCCGGCCTCCTTGCGGATGCGGGCCGCGAAATCGACGTGATAGCCCGGCGCGACCGGGATCTTCTGGGCGGCGGCATTGCCGCCCGAGCTGGCATCGATGAAGTCGCAGCCCAGCGCCTTGAGCTGGCGCGCGGTCTCGATCGTCTCCTCGATCGTCACCCCGCCCTCGACCCATTCGACGCAACTGAGCCGCATGCCCAGGGCCTTGTCGGCCGGCCAGACCTTGCGGCAGGCCTCGAACACTTCGAGCGGGAAGCGGCGCCGCTTGTCGGCGGAGCCGCCGTACTCGTCGTTGCGCTTGTTGCTGAGCGGCGACAGGAACTGGCTCAGGAGATAGCCGTGTGCGCCGTGCAGCTCGACGACGTCGAAGCCCAGCCGGGCGCTGCGCAGGGTGGCGTCGACGAAGGCCTGCTTGACCCGCGTCAGGCCGACCGCATCGAGGGCGACCGGCGTGTGCCACTTGGCATCGTAGGGCACGGCCGAGGCCGAGACCGTGGTCCACGGCAGGTCGGGTGCGTCGGCCTGGGTCAGCGGACCACCGCCCTTCCACGGCCGTTGCGCCGAGGCCTTGCGGCCGGCATGGGCGAGCTGGATGCCGAGCTTGACCGTGGGCATCCAGCCGCGCGTCCAGTCGACGATCGACTTGATGGCAGCTTCGTTTTCGTCGCTGTAGAGGCCGAGGCAGCCCTGCGTGATGCGACCGTCGCG
Source organism: Reyranella sp. (assembly GCA_019750135.1). Lineage (GTDB taxonomy): Bacteria > Pseudomonadota > Alphaproteobacteria > Reyranellales > Reyranellaceae > Reyranella. The sequence continues at coordinate 48,191 of JAIEOV010000028.1, forward strand.
CTCGACGTGCGTCGCCTCGAGGCACAGCAGGCCGGCGCCCGACATCGCCAGCATGCCGTAATGCACCTGGTGCCAGGGCTGGGCACTGCCATCGACGGCCGCATACTGGCACATCGGCGACACGACGATGCGATTGGGCAGAGTCACGCCGCCGAGCTCGACGGGTGTGAAGAGCTGGGCGGTCATTGTCTTCCTCATTGCCGGGAGCGCGCCACTCCAGTGGCGCGTCTTTGTGGATCACGCATCGTATGAGCGCCACTGGAGTGGCGCGCTCCCGGCAATGATCCCATCAACCACTGATCGACGGGCCAGCCTCGTGGCCCAGCCATTCCTCGATCAAGCGGCGGGCGATGGAATCGCGGCGTGGCATGAAGAACGAGCCGTCCTTGGGCAGGTTCTCCGGCTTGAGGTCGTCGCGGCTCATCCAGCGCGCGGCCTCGAGCTCGGATTTGTTGACGTCATAGTCGAGCGATTCGGCTTCGGCATGGAAGCCGATCATCACCGAGGCCGGGAACGGCCAGGGTTGCGAGGATCGATAGGTGACGTTCTTCACGTGCACCCTCACCTCCTCGTAGACCTCGCGGGCGACGGCGTCCTCGAAGCTCTCGCCCGGCTCGACGAAGCCCGCCAGGGTCGAATGCATGCCGCGCGGGAAATGCGGGCTGCGGCCGAGCAGGCACTTGTCGCCGTGATGGACCAGCATGATCACCGCCGGATCGGTGCGCGGGAAATGCTCGGTCTTGCAGCTCTCGTTGGTGCAGCGGCGGACATGGCCGCCGCGCGTCACCGTGGTGCTGGCGCCGCACACGCCGCAATAGCGGTGGCGGCGGTGCCAGTAGGTCATGCCGCGGGCATAGGCCAGGATCGAGCCCTCGCGCGCGAACAGGAGCGCACCGACCTGGCGCAGATCGACGAACTCCCCGAGCTCCTTCAGCGGCACATCCTTGCCGGTGACGTCGACGGCGAAATACGGCGTGCCCTCGACATAGCCCAGGAAGATGTGATGGTCGGCCTGGTTGACGACGGCGCGGGCCATCATGCCCTGCAGGAACACCGCCTCGGGATTACCGCCGGTCTTCACCAAATTCTTTTCGGTGTCGATCGGAACGAACCGGGCCGCGCCCGACGAGGCGAGCTCGATCATGCGCTCTTCGTTCTCGCGCTCATGGCTGGCGCGGTCGATTTCGGCGCTGGAATAAGGATTTCTGGGTCTTTGCTGCATGCCGGCGAAAGGTGGCATAGCGGCGGGGAAGCTGCAATTCCCGTCATCCCGAGCGGAGCGAAGCGAAGCCGAGGGACCTCTTTTCGCGATGCTAGCCGTTAGTGTGGATTTCGCCTGACAAGTCGCGCCAATCGGGATGGCACAATTGATCAAGGCGATCTTCTTGCTCCGGCGCCAGCCTTTCAGTTGCTTCTCCCGTGCGATTGCATCGGGCGCAGTGTCAAAATTCTCGACGTAAATCAGCCGATCAATCTTGTACTTCGCAGTATGAACAACGCGGCCAGATCGATGCTCAAGTAGCCGACGGCCAAGGTCGGTCGTGATACCGATGTACAGCGCCCGGCCTGTCGCACTGGCCATGATGTAAACAACGGGTTGCCGCATGCCATCACCGCGAAAAGAGGTCCCTCGGCTTCGCTTCGCTCCGCTCGGGATGACGGTGAGTGTGACGCAATCATGCGGCGTCAATGCGACACGAATGCAACCTAAGGTAACGCCCGCGCCAGCACCTCGGCGACGTGTATCGCCTGCCGGTCGCTGCCGTCGGCGATCTGGTGGCGGCAGGAGGTGCCGTCGGCGACGATCAGCGCATCGGCCGGCGCCTTGCGCACGGCCGGCATCAGCGACAGCTCGGCCATGGCGATCGACGTTTCGTAATGCTCGGCTTCGTAGCCGAAGCTGCCGGCCATGCCGCAGCAGCTCGATTCGATCGTGTTGACGGTGAGCTCGGGCACCAGCGACAGCGCCTCCTGCACTGCGCTCATGGCGCCGAACGCCTTCTGATGGCAGTGGCCGTGGAGGTACGCCGCTTTCTGCACCAGCGGCTTCAACGGGAGCTGCAGCCGCCCTGCCCTCTTCTCGCGGGCCAGGAATTCCTCGAACAGGAAGGCATTGTCGCTGACCGCCTGGGCGTCCTTGCCGAGGCCGAGCGCCAGAAACTCATCGCGCAGGGTGAACAGGCACGAGGGTTCCAAGCCGACGATCGGCACGCCCTTGGCGACGAAGGGCAGCAGCGCCTGCAGCAACCGCTTCGCTTCCGCTTTCGCCTTCTCGACCTGGCCGGTGGCGAGATAAGTACGGCCGCAGCACAGCGCCGGCGAACCGATGTTGGGCCAGGCGACGGCGACGCGATGGCCGGCGGCCTGCAGCACGCGCCGCGCGGCGTGCAACACGTGCGGCTCGAAGTTGTTGGAGAAGGTGTCGGCGAAGATCACCACCGTGGCGTCGGCCTGGTCGACGTCGGTGGTGGCGAGGAAGGTGTCGCTGCGCCAACTCGGCAGGCGGCGCTGCTTGGCGAAGCCGACATAGGACTGGAAGAACCAGGCGAGATTGAACAGCCACGGCACGCGCCGCGCCCACGGCGCGATCTCGGGCAGGTTGCCGATCAGCCGGTCGCGCCAGCTGAGGCCCTTGGCCATGCGCCGCGCCGAGCGCACCTCGATCTTCATGCGTGCCATGTCGACGCCGGTCGGACAGTCGCGCTTGCAGCCCTTGCAGCTCACGCAGAGATCCATCGCCGCCGCGACGGCATCGGAAGTCAAAGCGCCGTCGAGCTGACCGGACAGCGCCAGCCGTAGCGTGTTGGCGCGGCCGCGCGTGAGATGCTTCTCGTCACGGGTGACGCGGAAGGACGGGCACATCGTGCCGGCGTCGAACTTGCGGCAATGCCCGTTGTTGTTGCACATCTCGGTGGCCTTGGCGAAGCCGCCGGTCGAATCGCCGCCGCTGCCGGGCGCCGTCAGCGCCTCGGTCATGGGATCGTTCTGGACGTTCCACGCCGACCAGTCGAGCGCGGGCTTGTAGGCGACGTTCTTGTATCCGGGCTTGAAGCGGAACAGCGAGCGGTCGTCCATCCTGGTCGGCCGCACGATCTTGCCGGGATTGAGCATGCCCGTCGGATCGAACAGGTCCTTGACCTCGCCCATCGCCTTGGTGAGTCGCGGGCCGAACTGCCAGGCCACCCATTCCGAGCGCACCAGCCCGTCGCCGTGCTCGCCCGAGAACGCGCCCTTGTACTCGCGCACCATGGCCGAGGCTTCCTCGGCAATCGTCCGCATCTTCTCGGCGCCGTCGTTGCGCATGTCGAGGATCGGCCGCACATGCAAGGTGCCCACCGAGGCGTGGGCATACCATGTGCCCTTGGTGCCGTGCTTGGTGAAGACGTCGGTCAGGCGCTGCGTATAGTCGGCCAGATGCTCCAGCGGCACCGCGCAGTCCTCGATGAAGGAGACGGGTTTTCCATCGCCCTTCATGGACATCATGATGTTGAGGCCGGCCTTGCGCACTTCCCACAGCGCGGACTGCGGTCCGGGCTCGGGCATCTCGACGACACTCTTGGGCAGGCCGAGATCGCCCATCAGCTCGACGAGGCGCTGCAGGTCGCGCAGTTGAGCCTCGCGCTCCTCGCCGGCGAACTCGATCAGCAGGATCGCCTCGGGCTCGCCGATCAGGGCGCGCTCGATCACCGGTCGGAAGGCCGGGTTGGCGCGCGCCAGCTCGATCATGGTGCGATCGACCAGCTCGACGGCCGTCGGCTTCAGCTTGACGATGTGCTGGGCGCTTTCCATCGCCTTGTAGAAGCTCGGGAAGTTCACGACGCCCAGGGTCTTGTGCTTGGGCAGCGGCGCCAGCTTCAAGGTCAGGCGCTCGGTGACGGCGAGCGTGCCCTCGCTGCCGACCAGCAGGTGGGCGAGGTTCACCGAATTGTCGAGCGTGTAGGGCCGCTCCGACTGCGGGAAGAAGATGTCGAGGTTGTAGCCGCCGACGCGCCGTAGCACCTTGGGGTACATGCGCTCGATCTCGTCGCGCTCGGCGAAGGCGAGTGCCGCCACCCTGTCGGCGATGGTCCGCACGGCCGCCGGCATATCCTCGGGCCGCGCCGAGCCGAAGCGTGCGCGTTGCCCGTCGGCCAGGATCGCATCGATCGAGGCGACGTTGTGCACCATGTTGCCGTAGCGGATCGAGCGGCTGCCGCAGGAATTGTTCCCGGCCATGCCGCCCAGGGTGCACTGCGCCGACGTCGAGACATCGACCGGGTACCAGAGGCCGTGCGGCTTCAGCCAGGCATTGAGCTGGTCGAGCACGACGCCGGGCTGCACCGTGACCTCGGCGCGGTTCTTGTCGAAACCCACGACCTCGCGCATGTACTTCGACATGTCGACGACGAGCGCCTGCCCGACCGTCTGGCCGCACTGCGAGGTGCCGGCGCCGCGCGGCAGGATCGCCGCCTTGGCGTCGCGCGCCACGTCCATCACCAGCGCGAGGTCGGTCTCGTCGCGCGGCAGCACGACGCCCACCGGCTCGACCTGGTAGATCGAGGCGTCGGTCGAATAGCGCCCGCGCGAGGCGGCGTCGAAAAGGACGTCGCCCTTGATGGTGCGGCGGAGGGTTTGTTCGAGTGTCATTTTAGACGTCATCCCGACCGGAGCCGCCCGAAGGGCGGCGCAGCGGAGGGACCTCTTTTGAGGTTGCCTGCGGCAGGAAAAGAGGTCCCTCCACTGCGCCTCGCTTCGCTCGGCTCCGGTCAGGGTGACGGAGCGTCAATCCAGCTTCACTCCGGCCGCGTCAACGACCTTCTGCCATTTCTCGATCTCGGCGCGGATTCGCTTGGCGAAGTCCGCGCGGGACTCGCCGCCGACCTGCGCCGTCTGTTCCTTCCAAATCGTCTGGAGCTTGGGATTGTTCAGCGCCTTCACGATCTCCTGGTACATGCGGTCGACGATCGGCTCCGGCGTGCCCTTGATCGCCCACAGACCATACCAGGTCGACACGATCCAGTTCGGCACGCCGATCTCGGGCGCGCTCGGCATGTCCGGAAACTCCGCGTTGCGCTTGGGCGTGGCGACGGCGAGGCCCAAAAGCTTGCCGGCCTTGATCTGTTGCGCCGAGGTGCCCATGCCGTCGAACATCATGTCGGCATTGCCGGCCAGCAGGTCCTGCATTGCAGGTCCTGCGCCGCGATAGGGCACGTGGACGATGTCGGTCTTGGTCTCGAGCTTGAACAGCTCGCCCGCGAGATGGTGGGCCGTGCCGGCACCGGCCGAGGCGTAGTTCACCTTGCCTGGATTCTTCTTCACGTACTCGATGAACTCGGCGGCCGTCTTCGCCGGCACGCGGTTGGGATTGATCGAGATCACCTGCGGCACCAGCGCGATCATGGTGATCGGCTCGAAGTTCTTCTCGAGGTCGTAGTCGAGTGTCCTGTAGATCGAGGGCGCGATGGTGTGGTGGACGGCGCCGACCAGGAAGGTCTGGCCGTCGGGCTTCATCTTGGCCGCCTGCGAGGCGCCGACGGTGCCGCCGGCTCCGCCCTTGTTGTCGATCAGGACCTGCACGCCGAGCTGCTCGCCGACCTGCGCCGCCAGCGGCCGCGCGAACGTGTCGGTGCCGCCGCCGGCCGGGAACGGGTTGACCCAGGTGATCGGACCGCTCGGCCAGCCCTGTTGTGCGCGCGCGATCGCGGGCGCCGCCAGCGAGGCGGCCAGACCGAGCTTCAGCGCTCCGCGGCGCGAAGTCTTGTACGCATACGTCATGCTCACTCCTCCCAATTACTCTTTGTCTTGCCCCTTCATCGTCTCCAGCACCACCTGAAGCTTGGCGTGCAGATGCCGGACGAGGAGTTCACGTAGCGCAGCGCCGTCGCGTGCCGCAAGGGCGGCGAGCATGGAACGATGTTCCGCTACCGCCCGGTCCCACTTGGCGCCGTTCAGGTTGGAGCGGAAGCGCAGCGCATGCAGCCGTGCATTGAGCGTGCGGTAAGTCTGGGCGAGCACTGGGTTGGCGGCGATCAGGTTGAGACGGTCGTGGATGGCGCGGTTGACGCGATAGTAGCCCGGCAAGTCCCGCCGCTTGTGGGCCCTCTCCAGGTCGTCCTGCAGCGCCCTGATGTCTTCGAGATCGGCGTCGGTCGCGCGGGCCGCGGCAAGCTCCCCGGCAAGCCCCTCCAGCGAAGCCATGACCTCGAAGGCATGGCGCACATCCTCGCGCGACAGGGCCACGACCTGGACGCCACGATTGGGCAGCTGCAGCAACAGGCCTTCGGCGGCGAGCAACCGGAAGGCCTCGCGCAACGGCGTACGCGAGACCCCAAGCTGCTCGCTGAGCTCGCGCTCATTCAGCCGCGCGCCAGGCGCCAGAATGCCCTCGATGATCAAGGCACGCAGTCGCTCCGCCGCCACCTGCGGCAGCGTCGAACGGGCAATTGCTATGTTGAAGCCGTCCATCACATGCCTATGGACTCAGTTTGGCATGTTGTATACAAAATGCAAGCCACTATCGGAAAGGCCGAGAACATGCGCCTGAATTCACATCCCAGCGGACGGCATTTCCTGCAGATCCCCGGCCCGACCAACGTGCCGGACCGCATTCTGCGGGCGATGGATCATCCGACCATCGATCACCGCGGACCCGAGTTCAACGCGCTGGCCAAGAAGGTCCTGCGGAGCGTCCGCCAGGTCTTCCAGACCAAGCAGCCGGTCATCGTCTATCCGGCGTCGGGCACGGGCGCGTGGGAAGCCGCCCTGGTCAACACGTTGTCGTCCGGCGACCTGGTGCTGATGTGGGAGACCGGCCACTTCGCCTCGTTGTGGAAGAAGATGGCCGACAAGCTCGGCATCAAGTCCGAGTTCATGGGCGGCGACTGGCGCAAGCCGGCCGATCCCGCGGCCATCGAAAAGCGCCTGAAGGAGGACAAGGACCACACGATCAAGGCGGTGTGCATCGTGCACAACGAGACCTCGACCGGCGTGGTGAGCGACATCGGCGCCGTGCGCCGCGCCATCGATTCAGCGCGCCACCCTGCCCTGCTGCTGGTCGATACCATCTCCTCGCTGGGCTCGATCGACTATCGCCACGACGCCTGGGGCGTCGACGTGACGGTGGCGGGCTCGCAGAAGGGCCTGATGCTGCCGCCCGGCCTCTCCTTCAATGCCGTCAGCGAGAAGGCGGTCGCGGCATCGAAGAGCTCGAAGATGCCGAAGGCGTTCTGGAACTGGGAGGAAATGCTGGCGGCCAACGCCAACGGCTGGTTCCCCTACACGCCCGCCACCAACCTGCTCTACGGCCTCAACGAGGCCTGCGACATGCTTCTGGAGGAAGGGCTCGACGCGGTGTTCGCCCGTCATGCCCGCCATGCCGAGGCGACGCGCACCGCGGTGAACGCCTGGGGCCTGGAAATCCTATGCAGCGACGAGAAGGCCTACTCCGGCTCTTTGACGGCCATCGTCATGCCCGAGGGCCACGATGCCGACGCTTTCCGCAAGGTCGCGCTGGAGAACTTCAACCTGTCGCTCGGCCAGGGCCTCAGCAAGGTCGCGGGCAAGGTGTTCCGCATCGGCCATCTCGGCGACTTCAACGACCTGATGCTCTTGGGCACGCTGTCGGGCGTCGAGATGGCGCTGGGTCTCGCCAAGGTGCCGCACAAGGCGGGCGGCGCACAGGCCGCCCTCACCTATCTGCGCGACACCGCGCCGGGCGCCCGGCGATAGACCGAAGCCTCAGGCCAGAACGCCTGGATCTTCGGCGCCTCGGCCTTCGCGCGCTCGAAGCCGGCATCGAGGGCCGGCTTGCTCTGCCTCGGGTCGAGCAGGTTCACGCCGGGCGGCGCTCCGGCAATGATCAGCATGCCCTTGGTGCCGGTGGCTTCGAGCGCCTTCATCTCGTCGTGGATGTTGTGCGGGATGCCGCTCAGCAACGAGCCCTCGTAGCCGTTGGTGAGGGTGATCACCAGCGCCCGCTTCGACCCGGCGACGAGGTCGGTGTGGGCCCACGTCCGGGCATGCCGCCGTCCATGCAGTGGCGCTGGCCGAGCAGGACGGAACCCATCGCGCCGGGCAGCGAGGAACTGGCCGCGGCGGCATGGGCGAGCGGAATGCCGTTGCGACGCGCCACAGCCTGGCCGACGACCAGCCGCTCGCCGGTGTAGCAATCGTTGGCGGTCGTGAACATCTTGGCGACCGGCCAGTCGGTGCGGCTGTCGCCGGTCACCAGCCAAGCGAGGCGTCCGATGCCGTCGCCATTGAGCTTGTTGTCGGCAGCGAGCGCTGCCCGGCCGATGGCGCGGATCGATGCCGGGCTGCCGTCCTTGACGTTGAGATTGATCTCCTGCGCGCGCTTCTGGCTGAGGTTGGGATGGGCGACCGGCGCCAGCTTGGCGAACAGGCCCGGCACGTGACCGGAGATGTCGAACGTGCGAGGCAGGTGCTTGAAATGACCTGCTCCGGCGCCGGCCGGGCAAGCCCGTCGCCGGCGGGACATCGTTCGTCAGGCATCGCGCCCGTTAGTCGCTGGCGCCGTGGCGGCCGCGTTGGGAGACGTGCCACGGCAGGCAGAGGCGCTCGGCGTAATCGAGCACGAAGAACAGAAGTGTGCCGAAAATGCCAAGCAGCACAAGGCAGACGAAGACGCCCAAGGTGTCGAACTGGCCCTGCGCCACCAGGATCTGGAAGCCCAGGCCTTTGCTGCCGGCCACGAACTCGCCGACGATGGCGCCGACCAGGGCGAAGGAGATGCCGACCTTCATGCCGGCGAACAGGCTGGGCAGCGCACAGGGGAACTTGATCTTGGCCAGCACGGCCAGCGGCGAGGCGCGCGACACCCGGGCGAGATGCAGCATGTCGGGATCGACCGAGCGCAGACCGAGCACGGTGTCGATGACGATGGGGAAGATGGCGAGCATCAGGGCGATCGCCACCTTGGGCTCGGTGCCCGTGCCCATCCAGATGACGAACAGCGGCGCCAGCGCCACCTTGGGAATCGAGTTCAAGGCGACCAGCAACGTGTAGATCGTACGCTCGAGCAGCTTCGAGGAAACGATCGCCACCGCCAGCAACACGCCCAGCACGACGGCCAGCGCGAAGCCCAGGCAGGTCATGCCGAGCGTGAAGCCGAGCTGGCGCATGAACAGGCCGGGCGTCTGCAGGAAGGCGCCGACGATGGCGCTCGGCGCTGGCAGGATCAGGGGCGGCGGCTGGAAGATCCGCACGCCCGCCTCCCACAACAGCAGGCTGACGACGAGGACCAGGATGACGTCGCGCGCCTCGCTGGGCGCAAGCAGGCGCTTCAGCATCGGTTACTCCTTGACGATGCCGAGCTCGGCGAAGTGATGGCGGATGTGCGCGACGTAGTGCCCGAAGGCGGCGCTCTCGCGCACCGCCAGCGAGCGCGGCCGCGGCAGGTCGATGGCGACGATCTCCATGATCGCGCCCGGGGCGCGGCCCATCATGGCCACCCGGTCCGACAGGAACACCGCCTCGGCAATCGAATGGGTGATGAACAGCACGGTCTTGCGGGTTTCCTGCCAGATGCGCGCCAGCTCGAGATTGAGATCGTCGCGCGTCATCGCGTCGAGGGCGCCGAACGGCTCGTCCATCAGCAGGAGCTGCGGATCGGACAGCAGGGCGCGGCAGATCGAGGCGCGCTGGCGCATGCCGCCCGACAGCTCCCACGGATAGCGATGCTCGAACGAGCCCAGCCCGAAGCGCGCGAGCAGGCCCTCGGCACGCTCGCGGTAGCCCGCCGTCGGCTTGCCGGCGAGCTCGACGGACAGCAGCACGTTCTGAAGGATGGTCCGCCAGTCGAGCAGGACGTCGCGCTGGAACACGACGCCCAGCCCGTCGGGCGGCCCGTCGATCCGCCGGCCGTCGACCATGATCTCGCCGACGCTCAGTCCTTCCAGGCCGGCGACGAGCTTCAGCAGCGTGCTCTTGCCGCAACCGGAGGGCCCGACGATGCTGACGAACTCGCCGGCGCCGAGATCGAGGTCGATGCCGGCCAAGGCCGGCACCGGTCCGCGCGGCGAAGCGTACGTCTTGCCCACGTTGCGCAGGCAGACATGCGCGGCCCCCATGAAAGTCGATGCCTCGGGCACCGGCTCAGTCCATCAGGGCGTTCGTGAAGTAGTCGTCGGCCTTCCAGCCCGGCTTGACCACGCCGGCCGCCTCCAGCGTCTTCAACGTCGCCTCCCAGTCGGCCGCCGCCTGCCAGCCGATCGGCTTGCCCTTGGTCGCCGGCGTCTCGAAGAAATCGAGGGACATGACGATCTGGCTCTTCTGCACGGCCGGATCGAGGCGCGCGTCGGGGCGCGCCGCGAGCATCGCCTTGACGCCAAGCTCGGGGTCCTTGCGGATCTGCTCCCAGGCCTTCTGCTGGGTCTCGATCAGCTTCTTCAAGGCCGGGCCGCGCTTGGCGATCGTGTCCTCCTTCGCGACCAGCCCGTAGCTCATGAAGTTCAGGCCGGCATCGGAGGCCCACAGGCACTTGGACGGCCGCGAGGCCTCGGCAACCGGCACGGCCGAGCTCGCCGTCGACATCAGGCCGTCGGCGCGCTTGGCGATGTAGGTGCCCCACAGGGCGGCGGGATCGACGAAGTCGATCTTCGCGGTCTCGCGATTGAGGCCCCCCGCCTTCAGGTAGGGATCGATCAGCGGCGCCCACGGGCTGGCCGCGAACACCACCGTGGTCTTGCCCTTGAGATCGGCCGCCTTGCTCATCGGCGAGGTCTTGTCGACCAGCACGCACAGATCGGTCTTGGGCATGATGGTGGCGATCGCCTTCAGCGGGGCGCCCTGGGCGCGCGCCGCCCCGAGCAGACCGACCTGGACCTGGCCGACATCGACCTGCCCGGCATTCACCAGCTGGATGGTGTTGCCTGAGCCGCGGCCGTCCTGGACGTCGACCTCGAGGCCGGCCGCCTTGAACATGCCGTTCTGATTGGCCAGGTGCATGGCAGCCTGGACACCCCACGGCGCGAAATCGAGGCGCACCGACATCTTTTCCTGTGCTGCCGCCGGACCTGCGACCGCGATGACCGTCGCTGCGGCCGCCATTCCCCAAGATATCCTGCTCATCCCCTTCTCCCCTTACAAGATTGCGCCGCCGGCATGTCCTGCCCCTCCGACGACGGATGCACGAGATAGGCCAGCACCATGTCGACCACGTGCCGACGCCGGGCGGCAACGCGACGCGGCGTGACCAACGGACGATCGAGCAGCCAGGACATGGTGTACTGGTTGGACAGGAAGAAATAGGCGAGGCCCGAGATCGACAGATAGAGATCGATCACGTCGACCTTGCGTCGGAAAATGCCTTCGGCTTGACCACGCCGCAGGATCGTCTGCAGCGTGTCCAAAAGGTTTCCGTACAGCGGCTTGACCACGGTCGAGCGCTTGAGATTGCGGGCGTAGTGGATGTTCTCCACGCTCATCAGCCGGATCAGTTCCGGCGTGGCGACGAAATGATCGAAGGTGTTGGTGACCAGCCGGCGCATCGCCTGCTCCGGCGGCAGAGCCACCAGCTCTTCGTCATGCTGGTTGGCCCGCAGCCCGGCCCAGATGCCCTCGATCACCGCGAGGTAGAGGTCTTCCTTGGAGCCGAAGTAGTGATAGAGCAGGTTCTTGTTGACGCCGCAGGTCTCGGCGATGCGGTCCATCCTGGCGCCGCTCAGCCCGTGGTCGACGAACTCGGCTTTCGCCACCGCGAGGATATGCGCGCGCGTCGCCGCCGCATTGCGGGCGCGGCGGGGTGGCGACGGGACCTCAGCGACCTGCATGGCCTCAGGCCGCCGTCGCGACCGCTCGCGCGGCGCGCAACGCAGCGGTGGCATCGCGATCCAGCCCGCCCCCTTCGGTGAGCACCACGGCATGGAAACGCGCCGCGTAGTCGCGGGTGATCTTGCCCTCGAGATGGTCTTCCAGCACCGCCTCGGGCGGCCGCTCCAGCGGATCGCCGAAGCCGCCGGCGCCCGCCTGCTCGTGCACGATCACCGTGTCGTGCTGGATGTTGGTGGTGATCTTGCCCGGCAATGCCCGGCGCTCGCCGGCGACCTCCATGTAGTTGGCGGAGGTGCCTCCCGGCGCCCCGCCGGCCAGGCCGTACGGCGCGAAGCGGACCCGGTCGGTGCGCATCTGCAGCAGCGCCTCGGACGCAAGGACGCGATACGTGCGGCGAATGCCGACGCCGCCGCGATAGCGGCCGGCGCCGCAACTGTCGGTCACGAAGGCATATTCCTCGATGCGCACGGGATGCTCGGCCTCCATGACCTCGACGGGCATGTTGGAGAGGTTCTGCGAGGCGTTGGTCACCGCCTCCAGGCCGTCCTTGTCCGGCCGGCCGCCCCAGGCGCCGCAGATCATGTCGACGATGATGAACGGCTCGCGGTTCGGACGAAGCCCGCTGATGCAGATGACGCTGTTGCCGCCCTCGCCCGCCGCCGGCACCTTGTCCGGCACGATCTGCGCCAGCGCGCCCAGCATGGCGTCGAAGACGCGGTAGCCGGTGAGCGCCCGCGCCGCGCAGGCGCCCGGCATCGCCGGATTGAGGATCGAGGCCTCGGGCGCCGTCACGTCGACGCAGCGGAACAGGCCCACATTGTTGGGAATGTCCTTGGCCAGCACACAGCGCACGCTGAGATAGGTGAGCGAGCGCGTGAAGCTCAGCGTCGAGTTGAGCGCGCCGCGCACCTGCGGCGAGGAGCCGGAATAGTCGACGGCGAGCGTGCCGTCGTCGCGCACGGTGACGGCGACGGATATCGGGATCGGCGTATCGGAGAAGCCGTCGCTGTCGATATGGTCGGTGAACCGCCAGGTGCCGCGCGGCCACGTCATGATCTCCTGCCGGGTCAGCCGCTCGGCATAGTCGAGCAGCTCCTGCATGTAGGCGTCGAGCTCGTCGGCGCCGTAGCGCTGCATGAGCTTCTCCAGGCCGCGCCGCCCGACCTGGGCCGCGGCATACTGGGCCGCGAGATCGCCCAGCACGCGGTCCGGCACGCGCACGTTGATGCGGATCAGCTTCTCGAGGGTGCGATTGATCTTGCCGCGCTCGTAGAGCTTGAGCGGCGGCATGCGCAGGCCTTCCTGGTAGATCTCGGTCGAATCGGAGGCATTGGACCCCGGAACCCGGCCGCCGACGTCGGTGTGGTGGCAGATCACCACGGCGAAGGCGCGCCGCACGCCGTCGTGAAAGATCGGCACGAACATGAAGATGTCCGGCAGATGCATGCCGCCGTGATAGGGATCGTTCATGATCACCACGTCGCCGTCGTGCAGGTCGTCGGCGAAGGCGGTCAGCACCGACTCCATGGCCTCGGGAATCGCGCCGAGATGCTGGGCGATGGTCTTGGCCTGCGCCACCATCTGGCCGTCGGCGGCGCAGAGCGCGGCCGAGAAATCCATGACGTCCTTGACGATCTCAGAGCGGGCGGTGCGCACCACCGTGTAGGCCATCTCGTCGGCGATCGAATCGAGGCCGTTCTTGACGACGGCGAAGGTGATCGGATCGATCTTCATGCGGCAATCTCCACGACGATGCAGCCGATCGCATCGCAATGCACGGTGGCGTCCGGCGGCACGACGACGGTGGCGTCGAACTCCTCGACGATCAGGGGTCCGGGCCGTGGAACGCTGCCCAGCGCGTCGCGGCCGACGATCGCCACCGGCACGGCGGGCTCGCCGCGCGCGAACGACACGGCGCGGCTCGCGCCGCCCGAGCTGCCGGCGCGCGGCGCGATCTTCATGTCCAGGAAATCCAGCCGGTTGTCGCGCAGGCCGCGGCCGATGGCGCGCAGCTTCATCAGCTCGACCGGCGTCGTGTCGCGGTAGCCGTAGGTCTTGAAGTACTCCGCCGCGAAGCGCTCGCGCAGCACGTCCAGATCGTCGCCGCCGAGCGGCACGGTGAGCTCGCTGGCCTGGCCCTCGTGGCGCAGCTCGGCCTCGAAGACGATCGCCCGGCGGTCGGGCCGGTAGCCGTCGGCCGCCAGCCGCGCATCGACCTCCGCGGCCACGCCCTTTTGCAGCGTCGCCAGTTCGGCCGCATCCATGCGGTCGAGGCGGCGCACCACGGTCGCCATGGCGATGTGCTCGACGTCGCTCGCCAACATGCCGACCGAGCAGAACACGCCGGAGAGCGGCGGGACGACGACCTTGGGAATGCCGAGTTGGCGGGCGAGATCGAAGGCATGCACGCCGCCATTGCCGCCGAACGCCATCAAGGTGAGATCGCGCGGGTCGCGCCCGCGCTCGACCGTGACGGCGCGCACGGCGCGGGCCATGTTGGCGTTCGCCACGGCGCGGATGCCGTGCGCGGCATCGGCGACGTCGAGACCCATCGGGTCTGCGAGATGGTCGGCGATCGCCTTCTCGCTCAGCGCCTTGTCGATGCCGAGCCGTCCGCCGGCCAGGCTGCTTGGATTGATGAAGCCCAGCACGACGTTGGCATCGGTCACCGTCGGCCGGTCGTTGCCGAGGCCGTAACAGGCCGGTCCCGGCACCGCGCCGGCCGATTGCGGCCCGACGACCAGCAGGCCGCCCTTGTCGATACCCGCGATCGAGCCGCCGCCGGCGCCCACTTCGGCAATGTCGATCGCCGGCACCTTCAGCATGTAGCCGCCCGCCTTGACGAAGCGGCTCGAGGTCGAGATGCCGTCGCGGAACTCGTACTCCGACGTCATGGTCGGCCGTCCGTCCTCGACGATCACCGCCTTGGCCGTCGTCCCGCCCATGTCGAAGACGATGACGTCGCGGTCGCCGCGCGCCTCGCCCAGCCGGGCCGCGCCGATCACCCCGCCGGCCGGGCCGGACGCAACGGCCAGCACCGGCTTCTCGCAGATCGCCTGTGCCGCCAGCATGCCGCCATTGGACGTCATGACCAGGATCGGCGCGGCGACGCCGATGCCGCGCAGCCCGGTCTCGAGCCGTTGCAGGTAACGCTGCATGGCGGCCAGCAGGTAGGCGTTGACCACCGTCGTGCTGGTCCGCTCGTACTCCTTGATCTCGGGCAGGACGGCGCAGGAGCTGGTCACCAGCAGGCCGGGAATCGCCTCGCGCAGCAGGGCCTCAGCGCGCTGCTCGTGCACCGGATTGCGATAGCTGTTCAGGAAGGCGATGGCGATCGCCTCGATGCCGTCGGCGACCAGGGCGCGTCCTGCCGCCACGACCGCTTCCTCGTCGAGCGGCGTCACGATCGATCCGTCGGCGGCGATGCGCTCGGCGACCTCGAGGCGGTGCCGGCGCGGCACCAGCGGCCGCGGCTTCTCCCAGGTTAGGTCGAACATGTCCGGCATGCGGATGCGGCCGATCTCGAGCACGTCGCGGAACCCGCGCGTCGTGATCAGCCCGGTGCGCGCACCGGCCCTCTGCAGGATGGTGTTCGAGCCCACGGTCGTGCCGTGCATCACCTCGCTGACGCCCGCCGGATCGAGGCCGAGCTCGGCCAGCAGCTGGGCCACGCCCTCGATCACCGCACGGCTGGGATCGTCGGGCGTCGAGGAGATCTTGCTCTGGTGAATGCGGCCGTCGGCCGTCGCCAGCGCGATGTCCGTGAAGGTGCCCCCGATGTCGATCGCAACCTTGCTCGCCGCCGTCGCCCCATCCTCCGGCATGCCGTCCCCTTTAACTAACTAGCTAGTTAATTCTGGAGGCGTTGCTGCCGTGCCGTCAAGGGCTTCGAGTTCAGGTCCCGGTGGGAACGTGGCGGACGGCGCGGAACACGTCGCTGTCCCAGGGCATGCCCTCGGCCAGGGCGCGGGTCGCCGCGAGGTGCGCGGCGCTCGATTGGGTGTGGTCGGTCAGGGGCCGCTCGCGCGCCTCCCAGGCGGCAAGGGCGACTGGCAGGTCGGCACGACTCACGCCCTCGACGGCAACGGCGAGGCCGAGCGCGTTCATCATGGCGCAGCCGGCGCCCTGCGCCAGCGTCGGCGGCATGGCGTGAGCGGAATCGCCGACGATCGCGACCCGCCCGGCTGACCAGCGATCGAGCCGTGTCGTCTCGTAGACGTCGTAGCGGCCCTTGTCGCCGATCGCCTCGAGCGCCGGCCGCAGGTCGGGGAAGCACGAGGCCCAGACGTCGGGATCGACAGGGATCGCCGACGCCGCGGTGTCGGCCACCGGCGCCATCATGGCCATGTACAGCGCATCGGCGCCGCACGGCGTGTAGAGGATGCGCAAGGTCCTGGGCTCGAAGGCCCAGAAGTCGATGACCTCGTCCCAGCGGCCGCCGACCAGCGGCCCGCGCGGCACCAGCACGCGGATGATGCCGTCGATGTACTTCTTCCGCGCGCCGGGCAGAGCGAGCGATTCGCGCACCGCCGAGCGCACGCCGTCGGCGCCGATCACCAGGTCGGCCTGCAGGCGGCGCCCGTCGGCCAGGTGAAGCACGCCGTCCGGCGAGGCGCCGACGGCGCCCGAGCTGGTGACCAGCTCGACCCCTGCCCGGCGCGCCGCCGCCAGGATGGCCGAGTAGAGATGCTGCCGCGACATGGTGAGAAGGCGGAAATGCCCGTCGGAATTGACCTTCCCGAAGGACATGCAGACGCCGTTGCGCTCGGTGCGGTAGCCCGGCGCAGCATAGGCGCCGTTGGCCACGTCGTCGTAGGCGCCGATCGCCTGCAGCACGCGCAGGCCGTTGTCCCAGATGAAGATGCCGGCGCCGAAGGCGCGCAGCTCGCTGTCGATCTCGTGGACGCGGGCCGTCCAGCCGCGCTGGCGCAGCGCGGTGGCGGCGACCAGGCCGGCGAATCCCGCGCCGGCGATCTCGGCATGCATCACTCGGCAGCCGCCAGGTTCTTGGCTCCGAGCAGGCCGAGCTCCTGCACCCGCTCCTGGGTGTAGAGGTCGCTCCAGTTGATCCACGACTTGTCGGTGACGAGGTTGGGATCGTAGCCGCGCTCGGGGATCTGCAGGTGCTTGCCGCCGATATGGACATGGCGGATGCGCTTCTTGTCCTGCAGCAGGGCGATGTTGTCGATCGGCGAGCCTTCGACGGCGATGAAATCGGCCTGGCGGCCCGGCGCCAGCACGCCGAGCTTGTCGCCGCGCGCCAGGAAGCGCGAGGCGACCTCGGTGGCGCAACGCAGCGCCTCGGCCGGCGTGAAGCCGAGATCGCGCACGAAGATCTCCAGCTCGCGCGCATGCCATTCGCCGTAGGGCGTGACGGCGAAGCCAGTGTCGGTGCCGGTCATCATCGGGATGCCGGCCTTGCGCGCCCGCTGGAGGTTGGTGCAGGCGATCTCGTACTCCCGGCTCGTATTCTCGATGCGGCCCTTGGTGGCGGCGCGCTCGTAGGGCTGCGTGAAGTCGATGATGTTGCGCGGGAAGGTCATGGTCGGGCCGATGGCGGAGCCCGACTTGACCATCGCCTCGAGGCATTCGTCGTCGAGATAGTAGGCGTGGAAGATCAGGTCGACGCCGGCGCGCGCCGAATAGAGCGTGGCCTCGCGGCCGCGGGCATGGACCACGACCTTGCGGCCGAGGCGCTGGGCCTCGGTCA
This sequence comes from Reyranella sp., assembly GCA_019750135.1. Lineage (GTDB taxonomy): Bacteria > Pseudomonadota > Alphaproteobacteria > Reyranellales > Reyranellaceae > Reyranella. The sequence continues at coordinate 65,670 of JAIEOV010000028.1, forward strand.
CCATGGCCGTCGTCTCGTCCTGGGTGAAGGCGGCGATCAGCTCGCCGTCGGGCCGGGTCTGGAAGCCGTCCATGGCGATCTTGATGCAGTCGACGCCGTTCTTGACCTGGACGCGGATCTCCTCGATCGCCTCGTCCTTGCTGGCGACCAGCCGGCCGATCGAGGTGTCGGGCGCGCCGATCCAGCTCGGATACCAGTCGGTCAGGCCCTGGCGCGAGGTGATGTAGCGGCCGGCGGCCGTGACGCGCGGGCCGTCGAACAGGCCGGCGGTGATGGCGTCGCGTACCGACAGGCTGATTTGCCCGGCATCGCCCGGCGCGCAGATCGAGGTGTAGCCGGCGGCGACGACCTTCTGGGCGAAGAACATGCCGCGCAGCGCGCGGAACTCCATCGGCTGATAGAGATCGATGTCCTCTTCGGTCTTGGCGTTGCCGTAGGCCAGATGGACATGCACGTCGATCAAGCCTGGCATGACGAAGAGCTGGTCGTAGTTCAGCACCGTCTCGCCGACGGCGACCGGCGGGGCGCCCGCTGTCGGGCCGACATAGGTGAGCAGCCCGTTGTCACCGTAGACGAGAGTCCCGCCCGTCGACGCCGCCGCCTGATCTCCGGTGAAGAGAGAGCCACACCGCACGTGCGTCGCCATGAGATCGCCTCCGCTATCGCCTGTCGCAAGGCTTCATCATAAGCCTGCTTGGCGCGAGATCGCAAAAGCCGGGCCAAGGTCAGAGCCGACAAGCGGCTCGCCCGCTCATCATGCTCGTCTCGGCAACCGGCCGTTCGACGCGCGGATCTCGGCGACCGCGCGATCCCAGCCGGCGACGCGTTCGGGGCCGGCGGGATGCGTGTCGAGGAAGCTGGTCGCCATGCGGCCCGAGCCGGCCGCCATGGTCACCAGCAGGCCGCGCGCCTTGTCGAGGTCGATACCGGCCCGGTACAGGATGAGCGCCGCCATGTAGTCGGCCTCTCTCTCCTGTTCCTTGGAAAAGGACAGGTCGCCGATGTGACCCCCGAGCTGGGCCGCCGACCGCATCACATCGGCGTCGGGGCTGGCGCCGGCCAATGCGCCGGCGACCCCAACGAGCGTAACGCCGATCAGGACGCCGATCATGCGACTGCGCGTGCCTCTCGCGATGTGGTTGGCGGCGTGGTGGCCGATCTCGTGGGCGACCACCATGCAGACTTCCTCCTCGTTGGCAGCATACTCGACGATGCCGCGGTTGAGGGTGATCTGGCCGTATCCCGTGGCGCCGGCGTTCATTTCCCTGCTGCGCGACAGACGGAAGTTCCATTCGCACACGCCGACATCCATCTCGTGACAGAGGCGCGCCGCCGGCGCCCTGACGAGCTGGATCGACGTGCGCAAGGTCCGGACCACCTCGTCGTCGGAAACCGAGCGGGGCAGCGGTGGCACCGCCATGCGCACTTCCGCCTGCGCGGCGGCGATGTTGCCGCCGCTGAGCTCGGGCAGCCGATGGACCGCTCCGCACCCGCAGACAAGACCGCTCCCCGCCAGAGCCATGAAAGATCGCCGCTGCATGTTCGCGCCCTCCCTGATCAGGAGGACGAGGCGACGACGGCAGGCGTTACAGGGGAATCGAAAGCGGCTCCGGGGCGCCGCCGACAGGCCGGCGCAGGCAGGCGACGTGGTGGCCGGGGGCCACCTCGACCAGCGGCGGCGCCGTCACCTTGCAGTCGGCCACCGCATAGGGGCAGCGGGTGTGGAAGTGGCAGCCGGGCGGCGGCTTGGCCGGGCTCGGCACATCGCCCTGCACGATCCGCTTGCGCGTGCGCCGCCGTCTGGGATCGGGCGCCGTCGCCGCCGACAGCAGCGCCTCGGTGTAAGGATGGAGCGGCTGGGTGAAGAGCGTGCGCTTGTCGGCAAGCTCGACGATGCGGCCGAGATACATCACCGCGATGCGATGGCTGATATGGCGCATCACGGCGAGGTCGTGGCTGATGAACAGATAGGCGAGCCCGTATTCCTCCTGCAGGTCGATCAGGAGATTGAGCACCTGCGCCTGCACCGACACGTCGAGCGCCGACACCGGCTCGTCGGCCACGATCAGCTCGGGATTGACCGACAGGGCCTTGGCGATGCCCAGGCGCTGGCGCTGGCCGCCGGAGAACTCGTGGGCGTACTTGCGCATCGCCTCGGGCCGGAGGCCGACGCGGCGGAACAGCTGGGCGACGCGGTCGCTGGTCTCGCTGCCGCGGGCGATGCCGTAATTCTCCAGCGGCTCGCCGACGATCGTTCCGGCGGCGAGCCGCGGGTTCATCGAAGAATACGGATCCTGGAAGATCGTCTGGATGCGCCGGCGGTGTTGCCACATCGCGCCGGGCTTGAGCTTGGTAACGTCCTCGCCGCTCAGCAGGATACGCCCGGCGGTCGGCTCGATCAGCTTCAGCACGGTCTTGCCGATCGTCGACTTGCCGCAACCGGATTCGCCCACCAGGCCCAGCGTCTCGCCCTTGGCAATGCTGAAGCTAACGCCGTCGACCGCCCTCACCTCGCCCACCCGCCGCTGCAGCAGGCCGCCGAGGATCGGGAAATGCTTTACGAGGCCGTCGACCTCGAGAACGGGTGCCGTCGAGGGCGCGCTCACAGCTTGACCTCCCAGCACGCGACGGTATGGCCGTCACCGGCACCGACGAACGGCGGTGCCGTGACGCGGCAGCGGTCGGTCGCGAGCTCGCAGCGCGCGGCGAAGGCGCAGCCGACGATCGGCTGGGTCAGGATCGGCACCAGGCCGGGGATCTCCTGCAGGCGCGGCCGCGTGCCCGCGGCGTCGGCCTCGACGTCGAGCCGCGGGATGGCCCGCATCAGGCCGCGCGTATAGGGATGCAGCGGGTTCTCGAACAGCGCTTCGACCGGCGCCTCCTCGACCTTGCGGCCGGCATACATCACGACGACGCGCTCGGTGGTCTCGGCGACGACGCCGAGATCGTGGGTGATCAGCACGATCGCGGTGCCCGTCTTCTCCTTGAGCTCGATCATCAGGTCGAGGATCTGCGCCTGGATGGTGACGTCGAGCGCCGTCGTCGGCTCGTCGGCGATCAGCACCTGCGGATCGCAGGAGAGCGCCATGGCGATCATGACGCGCTGGCGCATGCCGCCCGAGAGCTGGTGCGGGTACTCGTCGAGACGGCGCTTGGCGTCGGCGATGCGTACCAGGTCGAGCATCTCGCGGGCGCGATCGCGCGCCGCCGACCACGACACGCCGAGATGGCGCACCACGTTCTCGGCGATCTGCGTGCCGACCGTCAGCACCGGGTTCAGGCTGGTCATCGGCTCCTGGAAGATCATGGAGATGCGATGGCCGCGCAGGCTCTTCATCTGCTCTTCGGAGAGGGTCGTGAGCTCGTTGCCCTCGAAGCGGATGGAGCCCTGGGCGATGCGGCCGGTCTCGGGCGGGATCAGGCGCAGGATGGAGAGCGCCGTCACCGACTTGCCGCAGCCCGATTCGCCTACGATGCCCAGCGTCTCGCCGCGTGCCACGTCGAACGACACGCCGTCGACGGCGCGCACGACGCCGTCCAGCGTGTTGAATTGCGTGTGGAGGTCGCGGACCTCGAGGATGGCGCTCACAGGCGTCTCGCCAGTCTCGGATCGAGCCGATCGCGCAGCCCGTCGCCCAGAAGGTTCACCGCCAGCACGGTGACGGCCAGAAACGCACCCGGGATCAGGATGGTCCAGGGCGCGATCTGGAAGAAGGTCTTGCCCTGGGAGATGATGTTGCCCCAGCTCGGCGTTTCCAGTGGCACGCCGGCGCCGAGGAAGCTCAAGCCGGCCTCGATCAACATCGCCGAGGCGCAGACATAGGTCGATTGCACGATCAGCGGCGCCAGGGTGTTGGGCAGCACGTGCCGCACCAGCAGCTTGAAATTCCTGGTGCCGCCGGCGATGGCGCTCTCGATATAGGGCTGCGCCCGGATCGACAGCACCACGGCGCGGACCACGCGCACGACGCGCGGCACCTCGGGGACGATGATGGCGACGATGACGATGCCGAGCCCGGGCCGCGCCAGGGTGATCAGGGCGATGGCGAGCAGGATCGAGGGGATCGCCATCAACCCGTCCATGATGCGCATGACGATGCCGTCGATGCGCTTGAAGTAGCCGCAGGCGATCCCCAGCGCGAGGCCGAGCGCGCTCGAGAACACGGCGACCGACAGGCCGACGATCAGCGACACCCGCGCACCGTAGATCGTGCGCGAGAACACGTCGCGGCCGAACTGGTCGGTGCCGAACCACCAGCGCTCCGAGGGCGGTCGCAGGCGATTGACCGGCGCGATCTTGAACGGGTCGTGCGTGGCGATCAGCGGCGCGAAGACGGCCATCAGGATCAGCAGGGCAAGCATGACCGCGCCGAAGGCGATGGTCGGATTGCGCCGGATCGCCGTCCACAGCGAGAACCGGCGGCCTGGCGACGGGGCGAGATCGTCGGTGATGACGGCCATGTCAGTACCGGATCCGGGGATCGAGGAAGGCGTAGGAGATGTCGATGATCAGGTTCACCACGACCTTGACGCCGGCGAATACCAGGATCAGCCCCTGCACGATCGGATAGTCGCGCTTCAGCACGGCGTCGACGGTGAGGCGACCCAGGCCCGGGATGTTGAACACGGTCTCGGTGATGACGACACCCGAGATCAGCAGCGCAATGCCGATGCCGATCACGGTGACGATCGGCACCGAGGCGTTCTTGAGCGCATGCAGCAGCAGCACGCGGTCGGTCGCCAGGCCCTTGGCATTGGCGGTGCGGATGTAGTCCTGCTGCAGCACCTCCAGCATGGAGGCCCGCGTGATGCGGGCGATCAGCGCCATGTAGGTGATGCCGAGCGCCACCGAGGGCAGGATCAGGCTTTCGACGAACGGCCACAGGCCGGCACTCAGCGGCTGGTAGCCCTGCACCGGCAGGAGTTGCCATTGCACGGCGAAGAAATAGATCAGCACGTACGCCAGGACGAACACCGGCATGGCGAAGCCCAGCACGGCAAATCCCATGACCAGGCGGTCGACCAGCTTGCGCGCCTTCCACGCCGCCACCACGCCGATGGGAATGGCGAGCGACACGGCGACGACCAGCGTCGACAGCGTGAGCGCGATGGTGGGCTCGACGCGCTGCGCCATCAGGCGCGTCACCGGCAGGTTGGAGAAGATCGACGTGCCCATGTCGCCCCGCAGCAGGGCCCATACCCAGACGACGAACTGCTCGACCAGCGGCCGGTCGAGGCCGAGCTTCATGCGCACGGCCGCGATCGTCTCGCTGGTGGCATCATCGCCGGCGATGATCGCCGCCGGATCGCCCGGCGCGAGACGCAGCAGGAAAAAGACAAACAGCGCCACCACGGCCATCACCGGCAGGGTGGCGAACAGACGACGGATGATATAGGCGGTCACGATGCCTCATTCGGTCATCGTCCGCGCATGTCGCGCGGACGAGACCCGCGTGATCATTTCTTCGTAATGCCCCACAGCACCGCCAGCCCCGTGTTGGGCACGACGCCGTCTATGCGGTCGGCGCGATAGGCGAGCGGCGTGTCCCACTGGCCGAACGGCAGGAACACGACGGTCTCCATCGCCTTGGTCTGCAGTTCCTTGGCGATCTTCTTGCGCTCCTCCTCGGTCGCCGCCATGCCGAAGGCGTTGCGCAGCTTCTCGACCTCGGGATCGCACGGCCAGCCGAACAGGCCCTTGTCGCAGGCCGCGCCGATCCAGGTATGCAGCACCGGGTTGGACGAGCCGACGCCGCCCGACGTGGTGACGAAGATGTTCCAGCCGCCCTGCGCCGGCGGCTCCTTCTTGGCGCGACGCGACACGACCGAGCCCCAGTCCATCGACTGGACGTCGACGTTGAGGCCGGCCTCGCGCATCGCCTGGATCAGCACCTGCGTCGCCGGCGTGATGGTGTTGTGGTCGGTGGCGGCCAGCACGGTGATCGGCTCGCCGTTGTAGCCGGCTTCCTTCAGGAGCTGCAGCGCCTTCTTGGGATTGTAGTCCTTCATGAAGGCGGTGCCGCCGTCGTTCTCGTACGGACCGCCGCAGGTCAGCAGGCCCGGGCAGACGCGGTAGTACTTCGGATCGCCGACGATGGCGCGCAGGTAGTCCTCCTGGTTGATCAGGTGGTACATCGCCTGGCGTGCCTTCACGTTGTTGAAGGGCGGATGCAGGTGATTGAGCCGGATCATGCCCTGCGTGCTGTCGATCGTGCCAGTCTTCATCAGCTTCACGCCCTTGGCCTTGGCCAGCAGCGGCAGGAAGTCGTTGGGCGGCTGTTCGTAGAAATCGATCTCGCCGTTGGCCAGGGCCGACATCGCCGTCTGCGGATCGGAGATCCAGACCAGCTCGATGCGGTCGACACCCGGGATCTTCGCGCCCGCGAACGACGACGGCGCCTCGGTGCGCGGCACGTAATCCTTGTTCTTGAGGTAGACCGCCTTGCTGCCCGGCACCCACTGGTCCTTGGCGAAGATGTAGGGGCCCGAGCCGACCGATTCCTTGACCTGCTGCTGCGGGTCGGTCTGCGCATCCTTCTCGCGCATGATGGCGGCGATCGAGCTCTGGCTCTTGCCCAGCGATTCCAGGACCATACCGTAGGGCTCGCGCAGGACCATGGTGAAGGTCTTGTCGTCGACCGCCTCGAGCTTGGTGACGAAGCCCATCAGGCGCTGGCCGACGCCGTCCTTGGCGCCCCAACGCTTCAGCGAAGCGATCACGTCCTTGGTCGTGACCGGCGAGCCGTCGTGGAACTTCAGCCCGTCGCGCAGGGTGAAGGTGTAGGTCAGGCGGTCGGGGCTGATCTCGTACTTGCCCACCATCTGCGGCTGCGGCTTCTGGTTGGCGTCGTTGCCGAACAGCGTGTCGTAGACCAGCGCGCCATGGATGTTGGCGATGGTCTGCGTCGTCCAGATCGGATCGATGACGCGCACGTCGGCGTGCATCACCGCCTTCAACACCTTTTCCTGCGCCATTGCCGAAAACGGCAGAGCGAGCGCGGCCAGTGACGCAGAAAGGCCGGCTAATTTCCGGAGCATCATTTGTGTCCCTCTAAACTCCCCGATCCCATGCACAAACTATGCAAAGCCGAAGGGAATGTCATCCCGAGCAATGTGCGTATGCGAACGACGCATCGCGTTCAATAAATCAATCCCCGCGGTTTCGCGTCCTGATCGAGCGGCCATATCGGACGCTCGACCTTTGTGTAGGGGACTTTCCTGTGATCGCGGCGCAGTGGGCCGCTCGATTCGACGTAGACGACCTTCTTGGCGATCGGGCCGTACGCCGCCATGAAATGATTGGTCGACTTCACCACGACGATCTTCTTCTGCGTCGGATCGATGCCGACGTTGGTGAACAGCTCCAGGCCCGTCGCCTGCGTCCGATTGGCAATCAGCACCACGTCGACGCCGCAGACACGTACGGCGGCGCAATCGCCCACCGGAACCTGTGTCGGCCCGAAACGCTGCCAGGCGTTGCGCTTCAAACCGATGATCTCGACCTCGGCGTCGACCGGCTGGCCCGAGCTGGGCGCGATCTTGCCGCCGAAGCGCAGGCCGATCTTCGCGCCGAGTCCCGCGTCGAAGCAGATTCGCACCGCAATCGGATCCCAGATCGGGCCGAGGCAGGCATTCTCGACGTTGCTCGCGATCAGATGGCGCAGGATGTCGGTGTTGTCCGACGGCGCGCCGCCACCGGCATTGTCGGCCGGATCGGCGATCACCACCGGCAGGTCGTTGAAGGCCACGCCCTCGGCGACGCCGCCCGCCACGTCGAATGACGGCGGCTGGGTCTTGCCGCGCAGCGACACGAGCTCCTCACCGAGCGTCGTCGCCAAGGCATCGGCCTTCTTCTTGTCGCCGTCGGCGATCACCAGCACGCGCGTGCCGATCTCGGCGACGTCGCCATAGGGAAAGCAGTGGGCGATCGACACCGACAGGATGCCGCCCTTGCCCTCCATGGCCTTGATGCGGTCGACCAGGCCGCGCATCGGCTGCAGGGTGGTGGGATAGCTCTGGATCTGGCGGCAGTCGTAGACCGACATCACCGGCTTCACCTCGCCGCGCAGGGTCGCCAGCACGAGGTCGAGCACGTCCTCGGCACGCTCGACGACGTCGGTGTGCGGGAATTCCTTGTAGAGCACGATGATGTCGGCACCCGACACGCGCTTCATGGTGAGGTGGCAGTGCGGATCGAGCTCGACGCCGATCACGCATGTCGGCCCGACGATCGCCCGTGCGCGCTCGATGATGTCGCCTTCGACGTCGTCGTAGCCGTGCGCCACCATGGCGCCGTGCAGGCCGAGCAGCAGCCCGTCGAGCGGCAGTGCCGCCTTGAGCTGGTCGAGGATCTCGTCGCGCATGGTCTCGTAGTCGGCGCGATTGGTCGTGCCGGCCGGGCTGGCGGCAAAGCAGCTGCCCTCGATCAGCTCGAAACCCTCGGCCTCGGCGCGCTTGCGGCCGACGAACAACGGCGCGGTGCACATGCGCGGCGCATCGGCCGGATGCTCGCCTGGCCGCAGGAACACCGACTCACGATAATTCTCAATGCTGGTCGGCAGCGGCGAGAAGGTGTTGGTCTCGGTGGCGAGCGTGGCGGTGAACAGACGCATTCGATCTCCCTTGAGGTGTCGCCGTCATACGGCGGCGGCAGGGTCAAAAGCTACAAGACGCATCTTGTGGCGCGCGCTTGTTCCGTATATGTTCCGCCACCTCGCAATGGCCGATCAAATCGTCATCACCGAGAAAACCAGTCAGGCGAAAGACGTCCGCGCCGCGGTGGGGTCTCGCTACGGCAACATTTTTCCAGCTGAAGGCCATTTGATCGACCTGCTCGAGCCGGAGGACGTGGTTCCGGAATGGAAGCGGTGGTCGCCGATCCTGCTACGGCCCGACGGGCTCTACGGCACACGACCGGCCGTGGGCGGCAACAAGGTCGCCAAGCTCAAGGCCATTCGCGACGCCCTGCGCACCGCAAAGCGTGTCTGGCTTGCGACCGACTGCGACCGTGAAGGCCAGCTGATCGGCCAGGAGATTCTCGAGCACTACGACTATCGCGGCCAAGTCATGCGCGTGCTGTTCACGGCGCAGGATTTCCAGACCATCCGCGACGCCTTCGGCCACGCCAAACCCAATTCCGAGTATGCCCGCCTGTACGCCGCCGCGGTCGCACGCCGGCAGGCCGACCAGATCTACAATCTGTCGCTGACCCGCACCGCGACCGTGATCCTGGGACGGGGCGCCCGAGGCGTGATCGGAGTGGGTCGCGTGAAAACGCCGACGCTCGCGATCGTCTGCAAGCGCGAGTTGGAAATCCGGAACTTCGTGCCGATCACTTACTTCGAGATCGTCGCCACCGCGAAGGTCGCCAGCGGCGACTTCAAGATGCGGCATGCACCACAGGAAAAAATCCTCAAGCGGGAAATCGCCGATGGCATTGCCGACGCCGCTCGAGGTTTCGAGGGGCCGCTCGGCGTGCGCGTCGAGGACAAGCGTCAGGCGCCGCCCAAGCTTCATGACCTGCCTTCGCTTCAAAAGCTCTGCGCTTCTCGTTTCGGCTGGTCGGCTGCCAGGACGCTGGAGGTCGCGCAGGAGCTCTATGATGGCCAGGGCAAGAAGATCATCACCTATCCCCGAGCCGAGGTGCGCTACCTGCCGGAGAGCTTGATCGCCGACGTTTCGAAGCTCGTCGCCGGCCTTCAGGTTGGCCAATCTTTCAGGGATATCCCTGTCCCCACGCCGCCGGTGATCCGCCGGGGCGCGAGCGGCACGTTCCATGAAAAGGGGCTCGAGGGCGCCAGCCATCACGCTGTCATCCCCAACGTCAACACAGTCGACAGCCTCCGCGAAGTCTGGCCGCGCCTGTCGCTCGACGAGAAGAAGCTGTTCGACGTGATCGCACGAGCCTATCTCGCTGCCCTCATGCCGGATTTTCGCTACCGGCAGACCACCGCGACGCTCGATGTGAAAGGCTTTCCGTTCAAGGCGGTCGGTCGTCAGCCCATCGATCTTGGATGGCGCGCCGCATTTCCGGAGTGGCAGCCGGCCGACGAGAGAGGCGACGTCGCACCGCTGCTTCCGGCGATGCGCGACGGCGAGACAGCGCGATTGCGAGATCCGATCGTCGAACCCAAGGAAACCAAGCCACCTCCTCGTTACAACGAAGGAACGCTGATCGAGGCGATGCAGAACGCATGGCGTTTCGTCGATGACGAGATTCTGCGAGACCGATTGAAGGAAGCCAAGGGCATCGGCACACCGGCGACCCGCGCCGAGATCATCGGCGGACTCAAGCGGCAGGACTTCCTGGTCGCCCAGGGAAAGAACATCGTTCCCACCGAAACCGGGCTGAGACTGTTCGACGTCCTGAAGCAGGCGGATCCGGCCCTGGTCGATCCGGGCGTGACGGCGCAACTCGAGTGCCTGCTCGACGAGGTCGTTGTCGGCAAGCAGGAGATGGTGGCCGCCGTCGATGCCGTGTGTGACGTCGCGCGGCGCATTATCGGCAAGCTGACCCAAGGACCAGCGGCCGGAGGTGCTTCGTTGTTTGGCTCCCCAGGCCGGGGCAGTGACGGCGCCCGCACGCCCACGCCCGCGATGAAGCGTTTCGCCGTTGCCCTCTCTCGCCAGAAGGGCATCAAGCTGCCGCCCGGTTACGCCACATCAGGATCCATTTGCCGGGCGTTCCTGGAGCAGCACGCCCCCAAGAAAGCGGCGACCTCGGCGCAAGGATCGGCAGACGATAGCGATCGGCCTGTCAGGAAACGCCGCCGGAGCAAGGAAGCGACAGCAGCTGCTCCTGGGCACAAGCGCGCAGCACGAGGCAAGGCGACGCGAAAGCCCAAGTCCAATGGCTCGACGGATGTCGGCGGGAACACGCCGTTGAAGATTCCTTATGGCAACAAGGAAATCGCCCTGAAACTCGGGGCCCGCTACACCGCGGGCGGTTGGTATGCGCCTCCTGGTGTCGATCTCTCCGCCTTCAAGGAAAACGGGTGGCTGTGAGGCCCAACGGTATTTCTACGGAACGACACCCACCGGCAACGACTCGCAATACCGCGCGATCGCACCGGGAGTCGTGAGCCAGATGCGGTCGCGGTGCTTCGCGATGTGACGCAGCGCGCGCTTCAGGTGCCGCAGGCGATGCGGCTGGCCCACGAGATAGGCATGCAGCGCCACGCCCATCACCAGCGGCCGCGCCTGCGACAGCTCCAGCATCTCGTCGAACTGGTCGATGATGATGTCGGCGAATGCCTCGCCGCCGATCTTGCGGCCGACGATCTGCGGGATGTCGTTCACTTCCTGTGGATAGGGCACGGCGAGGATGCGTTTGCCGCCGCGACAGCCGAACCAGATCGGCTGGTCGTCCATGCACCAGTCCAGCAGGTAGCGATAGCCCGCTTCCGCCAGCAGGTCGGGCGTCACGTGGCTGTGCGAAATCCATGGCCCCAGCCAGCCTTCCGGCGGTTGGCCTTCGGCTTCCGTCAGGCGCTGGGTCGCCTCGCCGATCAGGGCGCGCTCGGCCGCCTCGTCGAGCGTGCCCTGGCGCTCGGCATTGGTGCGGCCATGCCCCACGATCTCGTCGCCGCGGGCCCGGCACGCCGCCACCAGGGCCGGCGCATAGTCGTACATCGCGCTGTTGACCAGGGCGGCCATCGGCAGCTGCAGGGCATCGAAGGCGTCGAGCATGTACCAGGCGCCGACGCGATTGCCATAATCGCGCCATGCATAGTTGAGAATGTCTGGATGTGGTCCACCCGGCGCCAATTCCGCACCGAGTCCCTCGCCGTAGGAAAAATGCTCCAGATTGAGGGCGAAATAGACGGCGAGCCGTCGGGCATTCGGCCAAGTGTAATCGGCGCGACCGCGCAGAGGCGCATAGCCGTAGCGGTTATGTGTTCGGAGCTGCATCCCGGGAAATTAACGTCGGAAGACACGAAGGGCTACGGTTAGACCATGCTCACGCGCCTGCTGTCCGCGGCCCTCACCGGCTGCCTGCTTCTCCCCATCGCCTCCCCGGCCTTCGCCTACTACTCGAAAGACTCCTACGAAGGCGAAGTCTCCTTCACCAGCATGGTCGAGATCGCCGAGGATTCGCCCGACTTCCTGCTGCAGCCCTCCTACATCAGCCGGCAGCTGCTCTATCTCGCCGGCCCGCTGCAGGCCGCGCCCAGGAAGGCCGCCGCCAAGAACGACGCGAAAGTCGACGTTATCGGCAGGCATCGCGATGCCAAGACCAACAAGCTCTACGTGCGCTATCGCTACACCGGCACGTTCGTTCTCGACAACGGGCTGCAGGACGTCGTCAAGATCCGCCTGCCCCTCAACCTCGACGAGATCTGGGAGCGCTCGAGCAACAGTTGCTTCAGCTGGGGCGACAAGTACCGAATGGCCTACTTCTGGGCGCCGCTGAACAAAGGCTGCGCGCTGGTCGACGGCGTCGACTACATCACCTCGGACGCCACGATCGTCTCCAAGCAGGCCAACACCGCCAACACCGCCCCCGCCTACGAGCGCCTGGCCAACGGCAACGGCGAAATCCGCATCGTCCTGACGTTCGGCGCCGACGACGACCGGAACGGCAAGTCCGCCCCCGACAGCAACAACAAGGACTACAACGCCGCGAACTACCGCGACATCCGCAAGTTCCTGCTGAACCAGGGCTTCGCGGTGCGCACCGTCGCCGTCGACGAGCGCGAACGCGAATGTGGCAACTCCAAGCCGATGGCCGACTGGCCAGGATACGTCGAGGAGTTCACGCGCAAGGATGGCGCGCGCAGGATCGTCGTCCGCCTGTTCTGGGGCATCACCAACATCGGTGAGGACAGCAAGGCCTTCTTCTGCATGGCCAAGGAGGCTGCGGAACGCGGTTCCGTGTTCCTGTACTCGGGACATTCCCGCGTCGGCCTGCTCGATCTCACCTACATGGGCGAGCAGATCGGCGCGCCCATCAAGATGAATCACGACCAGTACCAGATCTACGGCTTCTTCGGCTGCTCGAGCTACAGCTACTACAATCTCTCCTATTTCGCGGCGAAGGCCTCGAAGGCCGATCCCGAGGGCACGAAGAACGCCGACATCATCACCAACGGCATCACCGGCTCGTTCGGCTCGATGACCGATTTCACGGTCAAGACCCTCACCCCGATCTTCAACTGGTCGGCGCGCGGCACCAAGGCGAGCTGGCAGCAGATCATGAATTCCTACTCCGAGAGATTTCTCACCGGCGTCAACGGCGACGACTAAGGTCCTGATACACCCCGCTGTCATCCCGAGCGTAGCGCCTGCCCTGAGCGAAGCCGAAGGGAGGGACCTTTCCTGCAGCCTTCAAGGCCCCTCGCTTCGCTCGGGGTGACAGACACGGTGGAACGAGCGGCCGACTTCGCTCATGATCGCCATCGTGGTATTCGCAGCGAGATTTGCACACGTTGTGAGCGTGGCTCTGCTGGCGCTTGGGCTGTCGGCGAACGGCTGGGCGCAGGGTCTCACGACGCCCGATCCCGTCGGAGCCGGGTTTTCGCCTGCTCGACTGGCGCGCATCGCGCCTTGGTATCAGGCCGAGATCGAGAGTCGCGCGTTTCCGGGGGCAGTGATCGCCATCGCGCGCGACGGCAAGCTCGCCTACCTGCAGGCCATCGGGACGTATGACCGCGCGGGCAAGGTCCCGCTGAAGCCTGACGCGATCTTCTGGATCGCCTCGATGACCAAGCCGGTCACCAGCGTGGCGGCGATGATGCTGATCGAGGAAGGCAAGCTCGCGCTCACCGATCCGGTGAGCAAATACATCCCCGCGGTGGCCGACATGCGCGTCGGCCCCGACAACGCGCCGCAAAAGCGGCCGATGCAAGTGATCGATCTCCTGCGCCATACCTCGGGCTTCACCCATCGGGAAGAAGGCAACGACGCCCTGCATCGGGTGTACAGCCGCATAAGATCGTTCCGGCGCGACAAGACGCTCGCCGACCTCGTCGGCGATCTGGTGCAGATGCCGCTCGTCCACCAGCCCGGCGAGGTTTGGGAGTACAGCCATGGCGTCGATGTGCTGGGCCGAGTCGTCGAAATCGCCTCGGGCCAGCCGCTCGACAAATTCTTCGAGAACCGCATCTTCAAGCCGCTCGGCATGGTCGATACCGGCTTCTTCGTGCCGCCGGACAAGCTCGCGCGGCTGGTCGACCCGCTAGAAGGTGGGCGGCTGGCGCTCTGGGACCTTAGCAAGCCCACCACGCTGTTCATGGGCGGCGGCGGTCTCGCCTCGACAGCGCCGGACTACCTGCGCTTCTGCCAGATGCTGCTGAACGGCGGCGAGTTCGACGGCGTCCGCATCCTGTCGCCCGACACCGTGCGTCAGATGACCACGGATTCGCTGCCACCCGGCACACCCTTTGCCGGCATCGTCGGGCAGTTCGTCGGGCCGCAGCTCGGCACAAGCTGGGGACTGGGCTTTGCCGTGCGCACCAATGCAGATTTCAGCTCGTTGCCCGGCGCTGTCGGCAGCTTCAACTGGAACGGGATCTGGGGAACCTATTTTTGGATCGATCCAGTCGAGAAGATGATCGCGATTTTGATGATCCAGGTTCCCCCCGCGATGGTGGGGCCTCCTTGGGGGGCATTGCGGTTTTTCAGCTACGCCGCGCTCAGCGTTCCTCAACCGGACAAGACGCCGCCAGCGGTGCCGGTCAGCACCGACATTCTCAAGAGCTACGTCGGCACGTACGATTTTGGCCCGTCGCTCAGCGCGCGTGACAAGAATGCGCCCCTCACTTTCACCGGGACTGGTCTCGTCTTCATAATCGTCGAGGACAAGGTTGTGGTCCGCGAGACGATCGACGGCGGGCCGGCGGAACGGGCCGGCGTGAAGGCGCTCGACTTCATCACGGACATCGACGACGCGCCGGCGCGCGGCCTCACCCTTGGCGAGGTTCTGGGCAGGCTGCGCGGCAAGATGGGCACGCCTGTCCGATTGACGATCTCGCGCTACGGTGAGGACAATCCGATCGACGTCACCATCGTGCGCGAACCTGTCCGGGTTCCCGGAGCGCGAATCGAGGTCCGCGTCGAGGACGGCAAGCTCCTGGTCGCGGCAACCGGTCGGTGGGCCGTGCTCGACTTCGAGAAGGACAAACCGATGCCCCTCACCGCGACCTCCGATATTGAATTCCGCTACGAGGGTGGCGACCACAACGCGACTTGCCTTCGTGCGCGACGAGCAGGGCAAGGTCTCCGGTGTTGTGCTCAATCCGGGGCCATCGGAGATCAGGGCGACCAAGCTCCAATGATCGCTGCATAGCGCCGGGCGACGACTCCGCGCACCCGCGGGGCGTAGCGCGCACAACGCCGATGCGCTACGGTTACACAGCGAATGAAGAAGAAGTCGGCGTTTGACGCCGCTGTTGGGATGTTGGGAGGAGTAGTTCGCGTTGACGGCCACGAGTGCTGAAGCCCTGCCGGCTGCCCGTGAAACCACGGACGCGCCGCGACGGTGGGCCGCCCCGTTATGGGTCACGGCGCTGCTGCTGTTGCTGGCGTTCCTGGTGATCTATCCGCTCCTGATGCTGGTGTTCGGCGCGCTGAGCGATTCCAACCCGATCGTCGACGGGTTTGGCGCGTTCCGGCCGTCGGCGAAGCACTTCCTGGACGTGCTCGCCAACGAGAACGTCCACCTCGCCTTCTTCAACGCCCTCGCGGCGTGCGGCGGCGGCACCATCCTGGCGGTGGTGATCGGGCTCGCCTTCTCCTGGATCGTCGTGCGCACCAACACGCCGTTCAGGGGCTTCATCGCCGGCGCCAGCCTGATCCCCCTGTTCGTGCCGCCGCTGGTCGCCGGCGTCGCCTGGGGCATTTTGGGCTCGCCCAAGACCGGCCTGCTCAACACCATGCTGAAGTGGATGGGCGTCGACTTCCGCTTCGACTTCTACTCGATGAGCGGGCTGATCATCGTCTTCGGCATCTACTACGCGCCCTACGTCTACATGTTCACCGCCTCGGCGCTCAGGAACATGGATCCGAGCCTGGAGGAAGCCTCGGAAGTATCGGGCGCCTCGGCCTTCACCACGCTCTTCACCGTCACCTTCCCGCTGATCGCGCCGGCGATCCTGGCAGGCTCCCTGCTCTCCTTCGTGGTCATGCTGGGCATCTACGGCGTGCCGGCGGCGCTGGGTGCGCCCGCCAACATCAGCGTGCTGACGACCTACATCTTCAAGCTCACCGCCTGGAGCCCGCCGCTCTACAACACCGCCGCCGCCGTCGCGATCCTGCTGATGGTCGTCACGGCGATCCTGGTATGGGCGCAGCAGAGGGTGCTGTCGGGCAAGAGCTACGCCACGGTCGCCGGCAAGGCCTTCCGGCCGCGCGCCCTCAATCTCGGCTCGTGGCGCTGGTTCACCTTCAGCCTGGCGCTGGTCTACCTGTTCGTGGTCGTCGTGCTGCCGACCCTGGCGCTCGTCATCGCCGCCTTCCGCAAGTTCCTGTTCTTCAAGGACTTCAACGCGCTGTTCGACTGGAAGCAGTACGGCTGGTTCCATTTCCAGAGCGTGTTCGACAATCCGCTGACCATGCTGTCGATCTGGAACACGCTGAAGGTCGGCGTCATCACCGCGCTGGTCGGCGGCGCGCTGGCCTTCGCCATCGGCTACACGGTGAACCGCACCACGGTCAGCGGCCGCCGCTCGATTGACCTCCTGGCCACGCTGCCGGTCGCCATCCCGGGCCTGGTCGTCGGCGTCGCCTATCTGTGGGCGTGGATCGGCCTGCCGGGCGGCCTCTACGGCACGATCTGGATCCTGGCGCTGGCCTTCGTCGCCCGCTTCATGCCGGACACGGTGAAGGCGCTGTCGACCTCGTTCCTGCAGATCCACAAGGAGCTCGAGGAAGCCGCCTGGATCTGCGGCCGCGGGATTCTGGGCACCATCCGCACCATCGTACTGCCGCTCGCCAAGCCCGGCGTCGTGGCGTCGATGACCTTGCTGTTCGTGCTGGCGATCCGCGAGTTGGGATCGTCGCTGTTCCTTTACACCAGCGACACCACCGTGATGGCGGTCCTGCTGCTCGACTACTACGAGGGCGGTAACGTCGGAAAGACCGCGGCGTTCAGCCTGGTGCAGACGGTGATCCTGGGAGTCCTGCTGGGGCTCACGACCTGGATCTCGCGCGAGACCACTCAGAACACGCGCTTCAACTGAACGACAGACCTGGAGGGAAGGGAACCGATGAAAAGGCGTACGTTCACCAAGACAGCCGTGCTCGGCACGGCGGGACTCATTACGACCGGGATGCTGGGCAGCCGGGCGGCGCTGGCGCAGCAGGACAAGTTCGGCACCAAGGAGGAGATCGCCGCCGCCGAGAAGGAAGGCGGGCTCACCTACTACACCGCGAACTTCGCCGAGACCGAGCAGGAGGTCATCAAGGAGTTCAACAAGACCTTCCCCAAGATCAAGGTCGCGATGGTGCGCGCGCCGGGCGGCCAGCTCATCACCCGCATCAAGACCGAGGCGGCCGCCGGCAAGCTCGGCGCCGACGTGGTCAACCATTCCGACCGCGGCCTGATGCTGGAGCTGCAGGACCTGTTCGCCGACTACAAGCCGCCCAACGCCGCCGACTACCGGCCCGACGCGCTGGTCTCGCCCAAGTTCTGGCCGGGCGTCACCCTGGGCTGGGCGATCGCCTACAACACCCAGCTGGTGAAGAACGCGCCCAAGACCTGGGCGGACCTCACCAAGATGGAATACAAGGGCAAGCAGATCGGCCAGGTGGTCGGGCCGTCGGGGGGCACGACCTGGACCCGCGTCATGTTCGAACGCCAGGTGCTGGGCGAGGACTACTGGGCCAAGCAGGCGGCGCTCGGCATCACGCTCTACCCGTCGGGCGCGCCGGCCTCCGATTCGCTGGTGCGCGGCGAGGTCTCGATCGCGCCCCTGCTCTACAACATCATCTACACCAAGATCGTCGAGGGAGCGCCGGCCGAGGCGATCTTCGCGCCCGAGGGCGTGCCGATCATCCCCTACGCCGACGGCATCACCAAGACCTCGAAGAGCCCCAACGCGTCGAAGCTCTTCATGAACTGGCGCCTCAGCAAGGAAGGCCAGGCCTTCCAGATCGCCAAGCTCGGCAACATCACCTCAATGAAGGAGCCGCCCTCCTTCCCCAAGGGCTGGGATCCCAAGGTGGTCAAGGTGTGGGTGCCGAACTTCGAGCAGTTCGAGAAGCTGCGTACGCCCTGGCTCGAGGAGTGGAACAAGACCTACGGCTACCGTCAGTGACAAGCGCGCTTCACATCAAGGACCTGGTCAAGCAGTTCGCGGCGGGCAAGCCCGCCGTGGACGGCGTCAGCTTCGACGTCCCGGCGGGCGAGATCGTGGTGTTGCTGGGCCCCTCGGGCTGCGGCAAGACCACGACCTTGCGCTGCGTGGCCGGTCTGGAACATCCGACGGGCGGTCGAATCTCGATCGGCGACCGCGTCGTCTCCGAGCCGCAACGCGGCCTGCTGGTGTCCCCTCGCGAGCGCGACATCGGCATGGTCTTCCAGTCCTATGCCGTGTGGCCGCACATGACGGTGCGCCAGAACGTGGCCTATCCGTTGAAGCACCGGCGAAAGAACGGTGGCGGCGACATCAATACGAGGGTCAACGAGACGCTGGAGCTGGTCGGTCTCGGCGACTACGCCGAGCGGCCGGTGACGTCGCTGTCGGGCGGCCAGATGCAGCGCGTGGCGCTGGCGCGAAGCCTGGTCTATCGCCCGCAACTGCTGCTGCTCGACGAGCCGCTGAGCAACCTCGACGCCAAATTGCGCATCCGCCTGCGCGACGAGCTGCGCCGCATCCTGAAGCAGACCGGCATGACCGGGCTCTACGTCACCCATGATCAGTCCGAGGCCGTGGTGCTGGGCGACCGCATCGGTGTCATGAAGGACGGCAAGCTTCTGCAGATGGCAGCGCCGGCCGAGATCTACAATCGCCCGGCCGATCATTTCGTCGCCAACTTCACCGGCGCCTCCAATGTCCTCTTGGGCAAGGTGCTGGCCTGCAGCGGCGGAAAGGCGACCATCGATCTCGGCGCCGCCGGCCGCATGGAAGCCTGGACGCCGCAGCTCCTCGCCGCCGGCGACAAGGCACGCGTGGCGCTGCGCGCGGAGAACATCCGCTTGGGCGAGCGCGGCCCGGCCAACGTGTTCTCCGGACGCGTCATCGAACGCCGCTATCAGGGCATGCAGACCCTGTACGACGTCGAGCTGGGCGGCCAGCGCCTGGAGGCCCTCGAGCTCGGTACCGCGGCACGCCACCAGGACGGCGAGATCGCCGTCACCCTGCCGCCCGACACCTGCTGGGCCTATCGCGACGAGGGTGCGATCGCCGACTGAACGGGAGCGCGGGCCTCTGGCCCGCGCTCCCAATATCAATCAGCAGGCGGATAACGCCGCGAGACTTCGGAGTCCTACGGTCGTGGTGAGAACAACACCAACCCGAAGGATCGCATCATGTCGAAGGAACAGGAAAACAAGGAAATCGTCGGCCGCTGGTTCACGGAGTTCTGGGGCAAGACCTGCAATCTCGCCGTCGTCGACGAGCTCGCCGCCCCCGACATGCTGCTGCAGTACTCGCTGCATGCCCCGCGCCGTGGCCATGACGACATCAAGCGGTTCATGACGGACTTCCGCGCGGCCTTCCCCGATCTCGGCTTCGGCGGCACCGCCGACCTGATCGCCGAGGGCGACTATGTCGTCGGCCGCTGGGAAGGCGGCGGCACGCACATCGGTCCGGCCTTCAGCGACTTCCTGATCGGCGCGTTGCCGGCCAGGTCCGGCCGCAAGATGCACTTCACGGGCACCACCGTGCTGCGCATCGAGAACGGCAAGGTCGCCGAGGAGATCGGCCTCGACGATGGCGTGACCGCTCTGCAGCAGCTCGGCCTGCTGAAGGCGGCCTAAAGGGCGGCACGCAGCGCCGCGACGAGCGGCGCGTCGTGCTCGGGCAGCAGGACCTGCGGATCGAGGGTGAGCACGCCGCGCGCGGCGTGCCGCTCCGACAGATGCACCGGCGGATCGCCGCGCTGGAGGCGTGCGCTGACGACAAGCGCCTCTGGCACGGCGATCTCCAGCACCGGCACGCGGCCGGTGACCGAGGCGGGCACCAGCGTCACCGCATGGCCATTCAATTCGGCCGCGATCGCCTTCAAGCGCGTCTCGAGTCGCGCATTGTCGGCCGCATCGTCAGCCGTCACGAAGCGCTCGAGCGCGGTCAGCAGCCCGACGATCTCCTCCTTGCCCGCTTTGAAGCCGCGCCCGATGCCATGGTGCGGCACGCCGCGCAGGTTGGCACGATCGACCAGCTTGGGCGGCGACCACGTCTCCGGCGCCACATCCATGTCGAGCTGCTGCAGCAGCGCCGAGGCGACAAGGTCGCGTCGGCCGGCCAGGATGCCCGACGCCTGCGGCCCGCCCAGCGCCTTGCCGCCGGAGAAGGCCACGAGGTCGACGCCCATGGCGACGAAGCGTCTCAGGTTTTCCTTGGGCGGAAGCTGCGCGGCTGCATCGACGATCAACGGAATGCCGGCGGCGCGGCAGGCGGCAACGGCCGTCGGCAGGTCGGCGAGACTCGTGGCGTTGACGGAGAAAGCCATGGCGACCACCGACGGCGACAATGCCGCCTCGATCTCCCAGGCTTCGAGCCCGCGGACGCCGGCGCCCGTGCCGCGGTCGTTGTGGCCGATGTCGATCAGCCGCGCGCCGGATGCCGCCAGTGCATGCGCATAGCCGGTGCGATGGGTGCGAGGGATCAGGATGTCGCGCGGAAAATCGCCGTGCGGCAGCGCCGCCATCTTCGCCACGTCCCAGCGCGCGATCGACGCCGCGGCCGCCAGGGTCAGCGCTGCGGCCGCCCCCGTCGTCACCAGTCCCGCCTCGGCGCCTGTCGCCTCGGCGATGCGCGCGCTGGCGGCATCCTGCAGCTCACCGATGTCGACGGAAGCGCGCGACGCGGCGGCCATTGCCGCGATGACTTCCGGCGCCATGACGGCGCCGCCCAGCCGCGTCAGCGCACCGGCGGCATTGATGCGGCGGCGAACACCGAGGACAGCATAAGGATCGCTCATGCCGCGACCTTAGCAAGGATGTTGCCTGCCTGTCGTCGGCGCTTCACGATCGCCGAACATTGGGAGGATATCGCGATGAGTCGTCTGTTCGGCGAGTTCCGCCAAGTCGGCATCGTGGTGCGCGACATCGAGGCCGCCATGAAGCACTGGGTCGAGGTCTGCGGCGTCGGTCCATGGTTCTATACCGACAAGCTCGCGGTCACGGAGTTCAGCTACCGCGGGACGCGCTACGACGATATCCACGTCTCGATCGCCCTCGCCAACTCGGGCGACGTGCAGCTCGAGCTGATCCAGCAGCGCTGCGCGACGCCCAGCATGTATCGCGACTTCCTCGCCGCCGGCCACGAGGGCATGCAGCACTGGTCGAGCTGGCCGGTCGACTACGACGCGATCCTGAAGAAGGCGCTGGGCTCGGGCTACTCGGTCGGCCAGCAGGGCGACAGCGCCCGCGGCCGCTTCGTCTATCTCTGGAACGAAGGCCATCCCGGCACGGTGATCGAGATGGCCCACATGACCGAGGCGCGCCGGCGCATCTTCGACGCCATCCGCGCCGCCGCCGTGGGCTGGGACGGCAGCAACCCGATCCGTCGCAGCTGGCCGACGTGACCGCCGCCGATCGTTTCGCCGACCACGCGCTCGACACAAGGTTCGCCGATCTGCCGGCGGTTGCCGTCGAGAAGGCCAAGGTCTTCGTGCTCGACAGTCTCGGAGTCGGAATCGCCGGCTCCTCGGTCGAGGGCGGCGACGGTCTGATGCACGTCGCTGCCGGGTGGGGCGCGCCCGCCGTGCCGGTGTGGGGACGCGCGGCCCGCCTCTCCGCCCCGGCTGCCGCCTTCATGAATGCCTGGCAAATGCACAACCAGGAATACGATGGCCTGCACGAGGGCGCGGTCGTCCATGCCTTGGCGACGCTGCTGCCCGCGGCGCTGGCCGCGGCCGAAATGCGCGGCGGCGCGAGCGGCGCCGAGCTGATCGCGGCCGTCGCCGTCGGCGTCGACATTGCTGCAGGCCTCGGTTTGGCCTCGCGCTCGGGCTTCCGCTTCTTTCGTCCCGGCACGGCCGGCGGCTTCGGAGCCACGGCGGCGGCGGCCCGTCTGCTCGGCCTGGACAAGCCGGCCCTGAAAGCCGCGTTCGCCTGGCAGCTCGCCCAGGCGAGCGGCACCATGCAGGCCCATGTCGAGGGCAGTCCGATCCTGCCCGCGCAACTCGCCTTCAATGCACGCGCGGCCGTCCAGTCCTGCGAACTGGCGAAGCTCGGTTTCGCGGCACCAGAGGCCGTGTTCGAAGGCCCCTTCGGTTACCTCAACCTGTTCGAGGGCGATTCTGCGCTCGAACCGGTTCTGGAGAGCCTGGGCCGCGACTGGCGCATTGCGGAGTTCAGCCACAAGCCCTTCCCGGCGGGCCGCGCGACGCACGGTGGCATCGAAGGCGCCATGGTTCTGCAGGCCAGGCATGGCTTTGCCGCCGCAGATGCCGAAAGTGTCGCGATCAGCGCACCTCCCTTGATCGTGCGCCTGGTCGGCCGGCCGCCGCGGCCCGAGGCCGGCGCGAGCTACACGCGGCTCTGCATGGCGTGGACGGTGGCGAAGGTACTGATCAACGGGAAGATCGACCTCTCCGATTACCGCGGCGACGCGCTGATGGACCGGGCGACCTTGGCGCTTGCCCGCCGCGTCAGCGTCGAGACTGACGATAACCCCGACCCCAACGCCCTGGCGCCACAACGCGTGACGGTGCGCCTGACGAGCGGCGCCGAGTTCGACTGGACGTGCGAGACGATGCTCGCCCATCCAGCCCGCGCGCTCACGAAGGAGCAGCATCTCGCCAAGTTCCAGCGCTGCCTGGACTTCGCTGCAACGCCGCTGGCGGCGAATGCGGGCACGCGACTGATCGAGATGGTCGATCGCCTCGACGGGCTGGAGGACGTCCGCGCGCTTGGGGCGTTGGCTGGCAATCTATCCTGAGTGCACTGCTGGCACTCGGGACCGTGGCGAACTTAAGTTATTGACTGGATACCCGCGCTGCCAGTGGCGCGTCATCGTTTTCTGGACCGCGCGCCGGAGGCGCGCGGTCCAGAAGAGCATGAGAGGACGGGCAACGAGATTCCGGTTGCGTAACTTGCGTAACTGTCCGAATTCCCACCGGTAGTGGCCATGTCCAGTGAAAACTACTACGCGGCGACTTCCGGAAAGAGCGGAAAGGGCGCGAAGGCCTCGAAGTCCAATCGGGCCGAAACGCTAGACCTTCGCGATGATCGCCACCGGCCCGCCGCCCGGCGGGCCCTGGTGCTCGGCGCCGCCCGAGACGTAGAGCAGCGTGTCGCCGATCACGCCGGCCAGCACGCCGCCGACCAGGGCGCGGGCGTGGCGCGTGGAATGGATGTCGCTGTCGTCGAGCATGGTGTGGCGCCGGCCGCGGATCTCGCCGGTGGGCGAAGCCTCGGCCTTGGCCAGGACCGCGACGGTCTCGCCGCCGAGCCGCGCCAGCACGCGGCGGGCGGCGTCGGCGTCGATGGCGTCCTTCATCACGTCGTGGTCGACCAAAAGGTCCCCTGCCCAGCCCGGCGCGTTGCCCAGCACGACGATCTCGTTGCGCAAAAGCTCGACGCCGGCTGAGGTGCTGGCGACCCTGGAATAGAGCGACCAGTCGCGGCACACGGCGGCCTGTGGGGCGTCCGTGATCTCGCTCAGCGCCAAGCCGACGCCCAGGGCTGACGCGCCACGCGACAGGGCCATCGAATGATAGGTGTCGTCGGTCGCCACCGTCTTACCGCGCCGCTCTGCGTCCTCGATGCGCTCGTTGGTGAGTAGCGGACACTTGATCTGGACGAAGTGGACGTCGGCGGCCGACCCGATGCCGGCATCGTTCATCGCGGCAGCGACAGCCTCGGCCGTCGCCGCGATCTGGGGCGCGCGGCCGATCTCCTCGGGCTGGAAGGCGCGAGTCAGGCCGACGCCGATGGCAAGACGCGGGCCAGCCGCTGTCTCGGCCGCGGCTTCACGGCAGAACACCAGCAGATGCGGCGACAGCCCGCCCTCGGTGCCGCCCGACATGACGATGGCGACGCGGGCCTCGACCTCGGCCATCGGACACATCAGGCGCTCGCCCAGCAGAAGCTTCAGGGCGAGCGTGGCGTAGCCGCGGGTGAAATCGTTGACGCAGCCATTGCCCTCGGTCTTGCCGACGATGGCGACGATGGTCGCGGGATCGACCTCGCCGCGATCGATGGCGGCCGCGAGCGGCGCGGTGTCGCTCGGACCCGCCGTCGCCAGGCGCAGCACCTTCGCGCGGCGCCCCATGCTCGGATGAGCGGTCATGCAGCCTTGCCGGCGTCGCTGCCGTGGCGCTGGCGGCGGCGGCGCACCCAGGTGAAGGAGACCAGGGCCAGGGCGATCACCAGGAACGACACGCCGGTGGTCACGGTGCCCAGGGCATAGAGGACGGGTGTGGTGACGTTGGTGGTCATGCCGTAGATCTCCAGCGGCAGGGTGTTGAAGGTGCCCGACGTGTAGAGGCTGCGCGCGAACTCGTCGTAGGAGAGCGTGAAGCCGAACAGGCCGACGCCGATGAGGCTCGGCAGCAGGATCGGAATGACGACGAAACGGATGGTCTGCCACGAGGTGGCGCCGAGGTCGCGGGCGGCCTCCTCGTAGCGCCGGTCGAAGCGGTTGAACACGGCGAACATGATCAGGAGACCGAACGGCAAGGTCCAGGTCAGGTGCGCGCCGAAAGCGGAGCTGTACCAGGCGGCGTCCCAGCCCAGCACGCGGTAGAGCAGGCCGATGCCCAGGCTGATCAGGATCGAGGGCACGATCAGGCTGGCGATGGCGAGATAGAAGATGAAGGCCGATCCCTTGAAGCGGCTGCGGAAGGCGAGGCCGGCCGAGAACGACGCGGCGACCGTCACCAGCATGACGGCCACGCCCAGGATCATCGAGCGCTGCAGGGAGCCGGCGAAGTCGCCGACCATCTGCTTCTCGAACAGGTTCTTGAACCAGTGCACCGACACGCCGTTCATCGGGAAGGTGAGCCCGCCCGACGGCCCCTGGAACGACAGGACCAGGATGGTGAGGGTGGGTCCGTAGAGGAACAGCACGAACAGGCCGAAGAAGCCGGCCAGCAGCCAATACCCGAGACCGCGGCGGCGCCCGATCACCTCACAGCTCCTTCCGGATGTCGACCAGCCGCATCATGGCGGCGACGGTGAACAGCACGAGCAGCAGCAGGATCACGGCATTGGCCGCCGCCGCGGGATACTGCAGCAGCGACATGGCGTTCATCATCATCAGCGACACCGAGGCGCTCTGGCCGCCACTCATCATGCGCACGGTGACGAAGTCGCCCATGACGATGGTGACGATGAAGATCGAGCCGATGGCGATGCCGGGCTTGCACAGGGGCACGATGACCGCCCACAGCGTCTGCCAGCTCGAGGCGCCGGCATCGCGCGCCGCCTCGAGCAGGCTGCGGTCGATGCGCATCATCGAGTTGAAGATCGGCACCACCATGAACAGCGTGTAGAGGTGCACGTAGGTCAGCACGACGGCGAAGTTGGAGAACAGCAGGAACTCCAATGGCTCGCGGATCAGGCCGAGCTGCATCAGGGTCATGTTGGCCAGCCCATTGCGCCCCAGGAACGGGATCCACGAGATCATGCGGATCACGTTGGAGGTCCAGAACGGGATGGTGCAGACCAGGAACAGCACCATCTGCCAGGTCGTCGAGCGCACCTCGAAGGCCAGGAAATAGGCAACGGCGAAGCCGATCACCAGGGTGATCGCCCAGGTGATGACGGAGAACTGGATGGTCTGCAGGTACGTCGCCCAGGTGACCGGCGAGAGCAGCAGCTCTTCGTAGTTCTGCAGCAGGAAGGCCGGGATGATCTGGGTCGTGTTGTAGTCGAAGAAGCTCACCACGATGATGGTGGCGATCGGCACGACCAGGAACAGCAGGAAGACCAGCGCCAGCGGCGCCACCTGCAGATAGGTCACCCAGGCGGAGACACGTTTCATGACATGGCGAGGGCGCCGCCGAGGCGGCGCCCTCTCTTCTCCTATTCCCTCGACATCACGCCGCGATGAACGAGTTCCACTTCTGGACCATGTAGCGGTCCTCATCCATCACCGCGTTCCAGCAGGCGACCGCACCCATGCGCTCGTAGAACGAGCCGCCGTCGCGCACGGCGCCGGCCTTCTCGACGATCTGGCCCTGCGGGTTCTTGATGTCGCCCTTGGCGGGCTTGCCTTCCATCCAGAAGCCCCATTCGTCCTCGGTCATGTTGGCCTTGGCCGTATCGAGCACCGCCGAGTAGTAGCCCTGGCGGTTGAGGAAGGCGCCGACCCAGCCCGACAGGTACCAGTTGATATAGTCGTAGGCCGCGTCGAGCTGCGCGCCCTGCAGGTGCTTGGCGAGCGCGAGACCGCCGCCCCACGCGCGATAACCTTCCTTGAGCGGCTGGTAGGTGCAGGGGATGCCCTTGCCGCGCACCGCCGAGACGGCGGGCGACCACATCGACTGGATCACGACCTCGCCCGAGGCCATCAGGTTCACCGATTCGTCGAAGGTCTTCCAGAAGGCGCGGAACTGGCCGTCCTTCTTGGTCTTGATCAGGAATTCGATCGTCTTGTCGATCTCCGCCTTGGTCATGTTGCCCTTGTCGCCGTACTTCACGATGCCGGCCGACTCGCAGATCATCGCGGCGTCCATGATGCCGATCGACGGGATGTTGAGGATCGAGGTCTTGCCCTTGAACTTCGGATCGAGGATGTCCTTCCAGTTCTCGATCTTGCGGCCGACCAGGTCCGGACGGATGCCGAGCGTGTCGGCATTGTAGATCGTCGGGATCATGGTGAAGAAGTCGGTCTGGCCCTTGGCGAACTTGTTTGAGCCGGCGCCCTCGACGAAGCTCACCGTGTTAGGCGCGGTGCCCTGGGCGATCACCGAATCGGGCTTGAGCTTCCCCGAGGTGAAGATCGGCACGATCTTGTCGAAGTACTTGATCTTCTTGACGTTCATCGCCTGGAGGTTGCCGCCCGGGAAGACCTTCTTGCACATCCAGTATTCGATGTCGCCGATATCGAACGAGTTCGGCTGGGTCACCACGCGCTGAACGACGGCGTCGGAGTCGAGCGCTGTCATCTGCAAGGTGATGCCGAGGTCGGCCTTGCACTTCTCGGCGATCTCGTTGATCGCCGACACGCCGGTGCCGCACTGGCGCAGCACGATGTTCTTGTTGTTCTGCGCCCAGATCACCGGGAAGCCGGTGACGGCGCCGCTGCCGATCGCAGCACCCGCGAGGCCCGCAGTCCCCTTCAGGACGCTGCGGCGTCCGAATTTCCGATTTGATGCCATCTGACGTACCTCCTTCTTTATCGCCCCTAATCTATCGCCCTAGGACATGAACGTCCTTGGGCGCCCACGACAAAACGACAGGCTGGCCGGGCGCCACCGGATTGGCGTCGAAGCGCGCCTCCGGGACCACGGCCGACAAGGTCTCCAGACCCATGACGTCGACGCCGACCTGAACGGTCGAGCCGAGATATTCCACCGAGCGGGTGACGCCGGCCAGCGACGTCGCATCGACCGGCGCATTGCCGGGCTGGACGACGATGCGGTCGGCGCGGATCGCCACGAACTCGCCCTCGCCCTTGGCGCGGGCCACGGCGGCGGGCAGCACGTTGTGGCCGCCGATGAAGCGCGCCACGAAGGCCGAGGCCGGCTTGTTGAAGACTTCGCGGGCGCTGGCCGCCTGCTCGATCTTGCCGTGGTTCATCACCACCACGAGATCGGCCAGCGCCATCGCCTCGTCCTGGCTGTGCGTGACATGGATGAAGCTGATGCCGAGCCGGGTCTGCAGCGCCTTCAGCTCCTCGCGCATCCTGATGCGCAAGAAGGGATCGAGCGCCGACAGCGGCTCGTCGAGCAGCAGCACCTGCGGGTCAGTGATCAGCGCGCGCGCCAGCGCCACGCGCTGCTGCTGGCCGCCCGAGAGCTGGGCCGGCAGGCGACCGGCAAACGGCTCCATCTGCACGCGCTTCAGCATGTCGAGGGCGCGGGCCCGGCGCTTGTCCTTGTCGACGCCGCGCATGCGCAGGCTGAAGGCGACGTTGTCCGTGCAGTCGAGATGAGGGAACAGGGCGTAGCTCTGGAACATCATCGCCGTGCCGCGCGCCGCCGGCGGCAAATGGGTGATGTTCTCCGAACCGAGGATGATGTCGCCCTCGCTCGCCTCCTCGTGGCCCGCGATCATGCGCAAGGTCGTGGTCTTGCCGCAGCCCGAGGGACCCAGCAGGCAGCAATAGGAGCCTGCGGGGATCTTCAGGCTGACATTGTCCACCGCCACGGTCTCGCCGTAGCGCTTGGTCACGGCCACCAGTTCAACATCAGGCTTCGTTGCCATCGTGCCCCCAGGAAGCAAGCCCCATGCCAGGACTGTAAAATAGCCGGGGGAAGAAATCGCCACCCTGTGTCGCAACTCTTGCTGCTTGAGCCGACGTGCCTGCCCAGCGAAGCTGGGGAGGAAGAGTAGCGTCGGGGGAGGAAACGAATGCGGCTGATCGGCGTCGACGTGGGCGGCACCTTCACGGACCTGGTCTATGCCGACACCGAGGCCGGCGAGACGGCTGTCCACAAGGTGTCCACAACCCCGGACGATCCTTCGCGCGGCGTCGTCGCCGGCCTGATGGCGCTTTGCGACAAGTACGGCATCCCGCGCGAGACGATCGACGTGGTGTTCCACGGCACCACCATCGCCACCAACGCCATCCTCGAGCACGACGGCGCCGTCACCGGCCTGATCACGACCGGCGGCTATCGCGACATCCTGCACATCGGCCGCCACCAGCGGCCGCAGCACTACTCGATCATGCAGGACATCCCCTGGCAGGACCGGCCGCTGGTCAAGCGCCGCCATCGCAAGACGGTGACCGAGCGGCTGGTGCCGCCCAAGGGCGAGGTGCTGGAGCCGCTCGACGAGGCGGGCGTCCGCCAGGCGGTGCGCGAGCTGAAGGAAGCGGGCGTCCAGGCAATCGCCATCTGCTTCCTGTTCTCCTACCTCGATGCCGCGCACGAGGCACGCGCCATGGAAATCGTGCGCGAGGAGTATCCCGAGTGCTTCGCCACGACCTCCTCGTCGGTGTCGCCGCAGTTCCGCGAGTTCGAGCGCTTCACGACCACGGCGATGAACGCCTTCGTCGGCCCCAAGGTGCGCAACTACGTGACGCGGCTCGAGGCGGAGATCGAGTCGTCAGGCTTCAAGGCCGACCTGCGTATCATGGCGTCCAACGGCGGCGTCGCCACGCCCGGCATGGTGGCCGAGCGGCCCGTCCTCACCCTGCTCTCGGGCCCGGCGGCAGGCGTGATCGGCGGCGACTGGGCCGGCGG
The DNA here is from genome assembly GCA_019750135.1 of Reyranella sp. Classification (GTDB taxonomy): domain Bacteria; phylum Pseudomonadota; class Alphaproteobacteria; order Reyranellales; family Reyranellaceae; genus Reyranella. The sequence goes on from JAIEOV010000028.1 coordinate 95,133, forward strand.
CCTGTCGGGGCGGCGCAACCTCATCACTTTCGATATCGGCGGCACCTCGGCCGACATCGGTATCGTCACCCAGGGCGGCTTCGGCGAGGCTACCGCGCGCGACACCTGGATCGCGGGCTTCCCCGTGCTGGTGCCGATGATCGACGTGCACACGATCGGCGCCGGCGGCGGCTCGATCGCCTTCGTTGACCAGGCCGGCGCCTTCAAGGTCGGGCCGCGCTCGGCCGGCGCGGTGCCGGGACCGGCCGCCTACGGCCGCGGCGGCACCAAGGCCACCGTGACCGACGCCAACGTCGTGCTGGGCCGCCTCGACCGCGGCAACTTCCTGGGCGGCAGCATGTCGCTCGACGAAGTGGCGGCGCGCCGCGTCATCGGCGAGCTGGCGCGCGAGCTTGGGCTTACCGACCGCGAGGCGGCCGAGGGCGTGATCACCGTGATCAACGCCAACATGGCGAACGCCATCCGGTCCAGAACCGTCCAGAAGGGCATCGATCCGCGCGACTATGCCCTGGTCGCATTCGGCGGCGCGGGGCCGCTGCACGGCGCCGAGGTGGCCGACATGCTGGGCATCCCCGAGGTCATCGTGCCGCCGCATCCCGGCATCACCTCGGCCGTCGGCCTGTTGATCAGCGACCTGCGCTACGACGCCATCCGCACCTCGTTCCAGGTGTCGGGAGCGGCCGATCTGGCGCGCATCAATGCCGACTTCGCCGCCATGGCCAAGGAGCTCGCCGAGCGCTTCACCGCCGACGGCGTCGACCTCGCGAACGTCACCTTCGAGCGTCGCGGCGACCTGCGCTATGTCGGCCAGGGCTACGAGCTCAAGGTGCCGATCCCCGACGGGCCGATCGACGAGAAGGTGCTCGCCAAGGTCTTCGAGACCTTCCACGAGATTCATCGCCGCGAATACGGCCATCACTTCGCCGACTCCGGCATCGAGATCGTGAACCTGCGCCTGATCGGCGCCGCCAGCGCCGCCAAGATCGCCAAGCCTGCGGTCGGCGCGGCCAAGTCACTCGACGCGGCCAAGGTCCGCCAGGGCACCGGCACGTTCCGCGTCGACGGCAAGCTCGCCGATTATCCCACGACCTTCTATCGTCGCGACCTGCTGCCGGTCGGCGAACGCATTCCCGGTCCCGCCATCGTGCTGCAGATGGATTCGACCACCGTCGTGCCGCCACAGCACAGCTTCGAAGCCGACGCGGCGGGCAACCTGATCCTCCGGAGAAACTCATGAGCACCGCCCCCCTCCGCCAGCCGATTCCCAAGCCCGACCGCATCGACCCGATCACCACTTCGGTGATCCAGGGCGCGCTCGAGAACATCGCCGTCGAGATGGGCTACAAGCTCATGCGCATGAGCTACTCCTCGATCATCCGCGAGTCGGAGGATTTCGGGGCGGCTCTGGTCGATGCCGAGGGCCGCGGGCTCGCTGAGTCCGCGCAGTCGACGCCACTGCAGTCCGGGCCGATTCCCGGCTACGTCCGCGGTGTCCTGAAGATCCTGGCCGAGCGTGGCGATCAGTTCCGGCCGGGCGACGTGGTCATGCACAACGACGCCTACTCGGGCGCCAGCCATGGACCCGACGTCGCCTTCATCGTGCCGGTGTTCGTCCAGGGCAAGCTGATCGGCTTCGCCGCCACCACGGCGCACCACCTCGACATCGGCGCGCTGTCGCCGGGCTCGTGCGGCATCGTCGAGGCGATCGACGCCTATGCCGAGGGCCTGCAGTTCAAGGCGATCAAGGTCTACGATCGCGGCGTCAAGAACGACATGGTCTGGCAGATCGTGCGCGACAACATCCGCGCGTCCGACCTCGTCGTGGGCGACATGGACGCCCAGGTCGCCGCCGCCCGCATCGGCGCCGAGCGCATGGCCGAGCTGGTCGAGCGCTATGGGCTGGAGACCTTCGATCTCGCCTGCACGGCCCTGATGGACCATGCCGAGCGGCTGATGCGCCAGGCAATAAAAAAGCTGCCCGACGGCGTCTATCGCGCCGAGACCGCCATCGACGGCTATCTCGACAGCGACGATCCTGCCAAGAAAGAGCTGCCGATCGTCGTCACCATCACCAAGAAGGACGACAGCCTCGTCGTGGACCTGACCGGCACCGCGCCGCAAGTGCCCGATCGGCCGATCAACATGCCGTTGGAAGGCACGGCGGATATCGCGATCTGGCTCACCGTCCGCTCGGTGCTGCTCGATACCGAAGTGCACGGCCATATCCCGGTCAATGCCGGCCTGATCCGGCCCATCACCATCGTCGCGCCCAAGGGCTGCCTGGCCAATCCGACCTTCCCGGCGCCGACCATCGCCCGCTTCTGCCCGGGCAACCAGCTCGCCGACACGGTGATGAAGGCGTTGTCGGCGGCAATGCCGGGCAACGTCTCGGCGGGTATCGGCAACCTCAAGGTCATCGCCTTCTCCGGCCTGAAGGACGAGACGCACTGGGTGCACATGGAGATCTTCGAAGGCTCCTATGGCGGCCGCCTGGGCAAGGACGGCATGGACGCCGTCGATACGCTCTACGCCAACACGCGCAACAACCCGATCGAGGACATCGAGACCCACCTGCCCTTGCGCGTGCTGCGCTACGAACTGCGCGAGGACGTGGCCGGCGCCGGCAAGTGGCGCGGCGGGCTGGGCTCTGTACGCGAGTTCACGTTCCTCAGCGATGGCGGTGCCTCGGTCGAAGGTGAAGGTCATCGCTACCGGCCGTGGGGCTTCCTGGGCGGCGGCGAAGGCATGCCGGCCAAGCTCGACCTGTTCGTGTCCGGCAGCAACGACGCCAAGGCGCTGCCCTCCAAGGTGCCCTACATGGGCATCGGCAAGGACGGCCGCTTCGTCTGCTACGGCCCGGCCGGCGGCGGCTACGGCAACCCGCTGGAGCGCGATCCGGCGAAGGTCGCCGACGACGTGCTCGACGGCGTGATCTCGGTCGAGACGGCGCTCAGGGATTACGGCGTCGTGGTGTCGGTAAGCGGCGTCGTCGATCAGGCCGCGACGACGCAGCAGCGCGCGTCCCGTTAGCTCGCGCCGCCTTCGTTTTCCAGCGCGTCGACCACGAGCCAGGTCTGCGGTCCGACGACGCCGTCGACCGCGAGGCGCGACCGCTGCTGCAGGTCCTTCACGGCCGTCTCGGTCTTCTGGCTGAAGCGCCCGTCGACGCCGCCGGTGTCGAAGCCGACCGCGCTCATGCGGCTCTGCAGCCGGCGCACCGGCAGCCCGCTGGACCCGAGGCGCAGCACAGGCTCGCTCTGGTCGGCTTCATCGATGTTGATCCAGGTCACGCGGCCGACGATGCCGTCGACGTTGATCTCGCGGACCTGCTGGAAAGCCTTCACCGCAGCCGTGGTCCTGGCGCCGAAGACGCCGTCGATCGGCCCGGGGTCGTGACCCAGCGCCTTGAGCGCCTGCTGGAGGTCGCGGACATCGGGGCCATTCGACCCTTGCTTCAGGACGGGTTCAGCCATGACGATGTCCTCCGCGAAAGAGTGATTGCCGCTAGGCCGTCGTCAGCCCGGCGAGCGAGGCCAACGTCGCGCCGGCGCCGCCGGCCGGCACCCACCAGGTGCGCGGGCCGACCACACCGTCGTCGGCCAGCGCATGCTGGACCTGGTAGGCCTTGACTGCCGCTTCGGTGCGCGGGCCGAAGTCGCCGTCGGCCGGTCCGGGATCGGTCGCTGATCCGGGACCGCCCAGCTTGTGCAAGGCGAGCTGCAGGCCACCGACGGCGCCACCCGCCGAATGGCGCTTCAACACGGGCGTGTCGGGGTCCGCCGGCATCCGCTGCCAGGTGCTGTCGCCGACGACGCCGTCGGCCGGCAGGCCCTCGCCTTCCTGGAAGGCGATCACGGCGTTCCGGGTCCGCGGCCCGAACACGCCGTCGATCTGGTCGAATCCCAGGATCTTCATCATCACGAAAATGGTCTGAACGCGCAGAACGTCTCGTCCGCGCGCGCCGAGCGCGAGCTGCGGGCCACTGTTCATCGCTTCCTCCGGGCATGAGGCCGCGGCGACGATACGCCTGCGATGGCGCCGGCGAATGTGAGACTTCGCACGCTGGTTACGCGATCAGTCTGGCTTGGCGCCGGAAGTCTTGACGACCTTGGCCCACTTCTCGGTTTCGGCAGCCATGAGGGCGCCGAACGGCGCGGGACCGAGCCGCAACGGCGTCGAGCCGAGCTCGGCGAGCTGCGCGCTGGTCGCCGGATCGGCCAATCCGAGCTCGACCTCGCGGCCCAGTCTCTCGACGATCTCCACCGGCACGCCTTTCGGTGCGCCGACGCCGAACCAGCCGCTCGCTTCGTAGCCCGGCACCGTGTCGGCGACGGGGGGCAGATCGGGCAGGACGGCGATGCGTTCGGCCGTCGTCACGGCAAGCGCCCGCAAGGCGCCAGACCGCAGATGAGCGATCGATGCCGCGACGGCACTGAACATCACCTCCACCCGGCCTGCGATCATGTCGGCAAGCGCGGGCGGCTCGCCACGATAGGGCACGTGGGTCATCTCGATGCCCGTCATCGCCTTGAACATCTCGCCCGCCATGTGAGGCGCGGTGCCCACGCCCGCCGACGCCATGTTGAGCCTGCCGGGATTGGCTTTGGCGTAAGCGACGAACTCGGCGACGCTCGCCGCCGGCACCGAGCGGCTCACCACCATGGCCAGCGGGAACCTGACCAGGCCGGCGACCGGCGCAATGTCCTGCAGGACGTTGAATGGCAGCTTGTCGTACAGCGTCGCATTGATGGCGCTGGCCGTCATCACCACCAACAGCGTGTACCCGTCGGGCGCGGCCGTAACGACGGCCTGCACGCCGACATTGGTGCCGGCGCCCGGCTTGTTGTCGACGATCACCGGCTGGCCGAGGCGCTCCAGCCTGCGACCGATGAGACGAGCCACGACGTCCGCGGCGCCGCCGGCCGGCAGCGGCACGACCAGGCGGATCGGTCGGTCGGGCCAGGCCTGCGCGCCGGCACGCGCTGACGCGGCCAGGGAAGTCAGCCCGGCAAGCTGCAGCCATCGACGACGAAGGATCGTCATGAGGCTGGAATAGAGGGGATTACCTCAGAATGAAGTGACAATACCCACATACAACCAGATCGTTCAAGACGGCCGGACCGGAATTGCCCGTGTTTCAGATCGCCGCGGAAAGCAAAGCTTTCACCTATTCACAGCGCTCAACGTCATCTGGAGGAGTTCGTCTCCCATGTTTGTGGTGCCCTGGGCACCACGTCGGCGCGCTTCGCGGACATGTGCCGGATCCCTCGAACCAGCGTAGATGAAGTACGGTGTCTTATCGCCACTGTCTCGCACCGCTTCCAACAGCGTATAGCCGGCGCGCCCATCCGGAGGTCTGCCCATGTCACTGATGATCGCGTCGAACCGTTGCTTTCTCAGCTCCGCCAAGGCTTGGCCAGTCGACAGGGCCAGGACGAAATCGATGTTGTATGCCGCCATCGCCTGGCGCTCTATAATGTTGTTATTAGGCCTATCATCCACCCACAACACGAGCTTTCGGCCACTTTTGGCCTCTCTTTCTTGTCCCAGACTTTTAACCAAGTCGGAAACCTCGTCCGCGGTCGGATCGTCGGCGCGTCTTGGCAACACAGCGGTGCGAACTGGGCCTGACGTGCGCGCGATGGCCGCCGCGATTTTCCCAGCCAGTTTTCGAACAGCACTGCGTATTTGCGGATCATTGAGTGGCAAATCTGCCTGAACACGCCAGTCGTATCGCTGACGACTGCTGATTTCAGAAGCAAGCGCGTCATCCTTGAGCAATTCCGGCCGTTCGAGCACGGGCGCGGTCACAAAGTAGATCGGGAGAATGAGGTCATCCCGAGCGAGGTCCTTCTCATGCTCCATGAAGCGCTTCAACTCATCGCGACAAGCATCGCTCTTGAAAAAGAGCGGTGTGACGACCGGTATGAGAAACCTGGACGACGAAACGGCCTCGTCGAGTCGCTTCTGCCACTTCTGGCCAAATTCGATGGCGTCGATGTCCTGGAAAATAGTGAAGGTCCGATCGCCGGTGACGACTTGGACCCCGAGTTCTAACAAGCGCCTCAATGAGGTAATCGCACCGCCAAAAAATTCGTCATCTATTCTCGTGTAGCTGAGGAAAGCTTCGGGACTATTGGTCACGGTGTGGTCCTGCATCGACTCTTCGATCAGTTTGGTGGCTGCATTGGAATGTGATGGAAACGCCAGCACTGGGGGACGCTTTACTCCTGTGGAGTGTAATCTACTTCGAGATTCGCGCTACCTGAAACGTCTGCATCTTTGACTATTGGACAGCTTCGGTTTCAGGCCGGCGTTAGTCGAATCATCCGACGGGCGCGGATACAAAACGGAGCACGCTCTAAACAACCGGCCGGCTGCGGATCTCGTCCGCCACCTTGCGCTTGAGGAATTGCCCGTGCTTCAGGTCGCCGCGGAAGGCGCCGTCCTCCACCACGACATTGCCGCGCAGGATGGTCGTGGTCGGCCACGCCGTCACGACATGCCCCTCCCAGGGCGTGTAGTCGGTCTCGTGCAGGTCGGCGGCGCGGATGGTCTTCTCGATCCCGGTCTGCAGCAGCACGATGTCGGCGTCGGACCCGGCCGCCAGCGCGCCCTTGCGCGGATAGAGGCCCATGATGCGCGCGGCGTTGCTCGAGATCATGTCGACGAAGTGCGCCGGCGAGTAGCCGCGCTTGGTGACCATGTTGGTGTACATCAGCCCGACGCGCGGCTCGACGCCCGAGTTGCTGCCCGTGGTGTCGTCGATGCGGCTGCCCTGCAGCTTGACCCTGAGCGGGCAGCACAGCTCGTCGGTGGCGATGACCTGGATGGCGCCGCGGTTGGTCGCCTCCCATAGCCGCTTCTGGTCCTCGGGGTACTTCAGCGACGGGTAGGTATGGAACATCTGCCCGCCCGGCCGCTTATAATCCTCGGCGTTGTAGAGCAGGTACTGATGCAAGGTCTCGCCGTACATCGGGAAACCGCGCGCGCGTGAGGACTCGAGTGCGGCAACGCCGGTCGCCGCCGAGACATGCACCATGTAGAGCGCCGCACCCTCGACGTTCTCGGCGAGGCGGATCACGCGGTTGAAGGAGAGCTCCTCCGACAGCGCGTTGTGGACCTCGGCCATGTGCTCGAAGCTGACGCGGTTCTCGCGCATCAGCTTCTCGTACATGAACATGACGATGTCGTTGTCCTCGGCATGGATGCAGGCGATGCCGCCCGCCCCGGCCACGACCTTCAGCGCCTCCCAGATGTGGCCGTGCGGCACCATGCGGCCGAGGTTCCCCGGCCGGATGTTGGTCGTGAAGATCTTGATGCTGGCATGGCCGTCCTGCATGGCATCGGCGAGCTGGCCGAAATGCGGTTGCGGCACCTCGCCCATCAGCGTGAGGTGATAGCCGTAGTCACAGTAGCAGGTGTCCTTCCATTGCGCCTGCGTCGCCTCGATCGACTGCTGGATGGTGCGGTCGTGCACGCACTGCACGAAATCGATCAACGTGGTCGTGCCGCCATGCAGCGCAGCCTTGCTGACCTGCGACGGCGGATCGGTCAGCACGTCGGGCCGTCCCGGCGCGCGCACCGGCATCAGGCAATGGATGTGCGGATCGATGCCGCCGGGAATGACCAGCCGGTCCGTGGCCGACACGGTGCGCGCCGCCGGCGGCAGCGAGCCCGGGCCGCCGACCAGGGCGATGCGCCCGTCCTTGACACCGATATCGGCGGCCTGGGTTCCGGTCGGCAGCACGCAGGTGCCGCCGATGATGGCGAGGTCGAGCATCAGGTGACTCCTACCGGAGAGCCGTCGGCGAAGCGGCGCAGGATCTCGTCCGGTTCGAGATCGCGCACGATGAAGACGAGCCGGCTGATCCGGTCGGAATCCGGCCAGCGTTCCAGCCAGCGCGGCGGATAGAGCGTGTGCTGTACGGCATGGATCGCCGCCGGCCCGCCCGGCCGGTCGGAGAACTCAACCAGCCCTTTGACGCGCAAAAGCTTCTCGCCGTGATCGCGTGCCAGGCCGCCCAGCGCCATGGCGAAGCCAAGGCGGCTCATCGGCCGCTGCAGCCGCAGCGACAGGGCGTGGATGCCGTGAGTATGTACCGCCGTTACGTGAGGTCGTGGCCGCGGCAACGCTCGGGGCGCGCCGCCGAACAGCAGGTCGCTCGCCTCGGCATTGCGGCCGTCGACGATCGGCGCCATCGGGTTCAGCGAGGCCAGGCGCTGCAGAAGATTGTCCGGAACGGGGGCCATGTCCGTCTTGGTCAGAAGCAAGAGATCGGCCACGGCGGCCTGAGCGACGGCCTCGGGATAGCGGTCGAGCGTGCCCTCGCCGAGCATGGCGTCGATCGTCGTGGCGACACGATCGAGACGCAGCGAGGCTTCGAGGAAGGAATCGGCAGAGAGCGTGTAGAGCGTCGGTCCCGGATCGGCGAGGCCGCTGGTCTCGAGCGCGATGCGCCGGAACGGCGGCCGGCCGGACGCCTGGCGCGACCGCAGCAGCCGATAGAAGGCATCGGCCAGTCCCTGACGCACCGCGCAGCAGGTGCAGCCGTTGGGCAGCTCGACGACGTCGTCGGCCGCGGCGTCCAGCAGCTGATGGTCGAGGGCGACAGCGCCGAACTCGCTGATCAGCACGGCAGTGTCGCTCAGGTCCGGCACATTGAGGACACGGGAGAGAAGCGTGGTCTTGCCGCTGCCGAGGAAGCCCGTCAGCACCGACAGCGGGATCGGCTCCGACGGGACCTCCACGAGGTTGGCAAGACCGGCGGTCACCGGATCACCTTACTTGATCAGGGCCGCGCCCTTGTCGAGCAACGGCAGGACCTTGTCGCTGGCCTCGGGCGGAACGCCGAACACCACGCGGTCGACGCCGGCATCCTCGGCGCGCTTCAGGCCGTCGGCGTTCATGCCGACGCCGAACAGCGTGATCGGCACGTCGGCCTCCTTGCGTCCGGCGAGCTTCAGCATCTCGCGGAACTCCGGCAGCATGCCGAGCGTGTCGCCGCCGCGGCCGCCGATCGGCATCCAGCCGTCGCCATAGGCGACGGCGCGCCGCGCACCATGGGGCAGGCCGCCGCCGACGATGATCGGCGGGTGCGGCTTCTGCACCGGCTTGGGCCACTGCATCATCTCGTCGAACTTCACCATGTCGCCGGAATATTTCGGCTTGGAGCGCGCCCAGATCTCCTTCATCGCCTCGATGCGCTCGCGCATCAGCTTGAAGCGCGTAGCGTAGGCCGTGCCGTGGTCTTCCATCTCCTCGGCGTTCCAGCCGCCGCCGACGCCGAACAGCACCCGGCCGTTGCTGAGCCGGTCGGCCGTCGCGACCTCCTTGGCGGTATGGATGGGATCGCGCTGGACGACCAGGCAGACGCCGGTGCCGAGCTTGATGGTCTTGGTGACGACGGCCGCGGCGGCGATCGCCAGGAAGGGATCGTAGGTGTCGTAGTACCACTTCGGCAGCTCGGGGCCGCCGGGCCACGGCGACTTGCGGCTGGTCGGGATGTGGCTGTGCTCGGGGAACCACACGGATTCGTAGCCGCGCTTCTCGGCCTCGACGGCGAGCTCGTGCGGCGGGATTGCATAGTCTGTCGAAAACATCGTCACGCCGATCCGCATGGCACTTCCTCTCGCTGTCGTTTGGCGGAGCGTAGCCGATTTCCGGCGCCGGCCGCACATGTCATGATGCGCACGTCGGTATGCGTTGAGTTGCCTTGTCTGCGGCCGTCGCTGACGGTGATGACGCTACTGTCGTTTCTTGCGCTGGCTGCGGGTCTCGCGATCGGCCGCCTGCCCTGACCGGACTGCTTCCGAGAGCTTCTTCGGCGCCAGAAGGCAGTAGCTCGCCGTCAGCAGCTTGGCGATGTCGGCCCAGTCGGCATCGCTGTCGAGAACGCGGCCGACGATGTCGGGACGCCAGCGCGGCCTGAAGTATGGCGCTTGCGAGAACGTTTCCGGATCGACCCGCGGTCCCAGCGACTGGAAGGTCAGCACGCAGACAGGGCCGTCGGTGCCGGCGGCGCGCGCATACACCGGCGGCCATCCGTCGGCGATCATGAGCACGTGGGCGAACGTCTCCTGGCGGACGCACCAGCGCGTGCCGACCCAGGCCTGCTCCTCGCGCGTTTCGGGCAGGGCAAGGCAGGCCTTGCGCAGCCGCGCCAGGACGGTCTTGGGAACTTCCGGACGACGCTTGCTCTTCAGCAATCCAGGGCGTCGCGCTCCTGCCTCAGGCGGCGGAGCTTCTCCTCCTGCTCGGCGATGCGCTCGGACAGCAGCTCTTCATTGGCAGCGCCCGCCGACGACGCCGCCTGCTCGACGAGCTCGCGCAGGTTGGCGCGCACGATCGCGATGCGATTGTCGAGTTCGGGGGCCGCCGCGGGAACGGGTGCAGGTGCGGGCGGAGGTGCCGGTTCGCGAACAGGCGCGGGTGCTGGCCGCGCCACGGCCGCCTTCGGCGCCGCCACCGGCCTCTTCTTGGCCGCCGCGGGCTTGCCGCGGGCGCGCACGGCCTTCTCCGCCGCCACCTTCCGCTTGGGCGCCTTGGCCGCCTTCTTCTTCGCCTTCGGCGCGACACGGGCCTTGCGCGTCTTCGGCGCCTTCTTGGCGGCCGACTTCTTCTTGGAGCCAGACTTCTTTTTCCGAGCAGCCATGGGCATCTCCCAGCAGTTGCGAAACTCTATCGCGCCTGGCGGTTTCGACAAAGCCCAAGACGCCGACCGGCTGTTGGCAAGTTGGTGCGGCTCGTCCATCAAGGGCCGATGGACTTCGAGCTCAAGGACCGCACCTGCCTGGTCACCGGCGCCAGCGCCGGGATCGGCGCCGGCATCGCCCGTCTGATGGCCGACCAGGGTGCGCGGGTCGCCGCCACGGCGCGCCGCGTCGACCGCATCGAGCGGCATGCCAACGTGACGCCGATCGCGGCCGACATCACCTCGTCCACCGACCTCACCCGCCTCGCCCGGGAAGCCACCCAGGCCCTCGGCCAGGTCGACATCCTGGTCAATTGCGCCGGCGGATCGCGGCCGACGACGGTCGATGCCAGTGAGGCGTTCTGGGAGGAGGCGTTCGCGCTCAACTTCACCTCGGCGCGGCGGCTCACCACTGCGCTGCTGCCCGGCATGCGCCAGCGCCGCTGGGGCCGTATCATCAACGTCAGCGGCACCATGGAGCCGCGCGGCCTGAATGCCGCGGTCGCCGCCAAGGCCGCCCTGCACCTGTGGGCCAAGGGGCTGGCCTGCGACGTGGCGGCCGAGGGCGTGACGGTGAACACCATCCAGCCCGGCCGCATCAACAGCGAGCAGATCCTCGAGAAGCTCCATCCCACCGAAGAGTCCCGCCGCGCCTTCATCGCCAAGAACATCCCAATGGGCCATTTCGGCGAGCCCGAAGACATCGCCCATCTCGTGGCGTTCCTCGCCTCGCCCCGCGCGCGCTACATCACCGGCACGGTCATCCCGGTCGACGGCGGGATGCGCAACTTCGCGCATTGAGATCAGTCAGCGCCTGAGTGCTCGCTCGTGGTCTTGTCCGCCGTAGAAAACCCGGATGATCACAACGTCAGTCTTTTGTACCTGAAAGACGATGGTCGCCCGACGTTCAAATCCCATGGTGCGGAGACCTCGGCGAATGTCATCGCGTTTGGTACCTCGTTCGGGAAAGATCTGCAGAGCCATGCAGGCAGCTTCAATTCGATCGACGTAGGCGCCTGCGGCTTCATCGCCAGCTTCTTCAGCGATATGGCGATAGAGGCCGAACAAATCCGCTTCGGCTCGAGGACGAAACGTAATCCTATATCTTCTCATCCCGCCGGCTCTTCGATCGTCCGGCATGATGGGCGCGCAGTCTCTTGAAAACCTCGCCAGCGGGCCGGCTTGGCTGTGGATCGTTCAGCGATTCGTCGACTCGCTGACGCAGCCATTCGTCGACGGCCGCCTCCTCCCGATCGAGCGCTCGGAGCGCCGCGCGCATTACCTCACTTGCCGATGCGTAGGCACCAGACTTGACCCGCGCCCTGACGCCGCGGTCAAGATCGCCAAGGGTGACGGTGATCGGTCTGCTGGCACGAGGCAAAGACTAGTAGCTCCTTACGGGATATGACACTGTCATACTAAATGTCACTTCTAACCTCTTCAAGGCCGTCCCAGATGCGCCTCGGCGTCTTCGTGCAGACGCCGGGCCATCACGTCGGCGGCTGGCGGCATCCCGACGCCGTCGTCGACGGCTGGCCGAACCTCGGCCTGATGAAGCACATCGCGGCCACCGCGGAGCGCGGCAAGTTCGACATGTTCTTCCTGGGCGACGGCTTCGCCACGGGCTACGGCGAGCATCCCTCGACCATCGGCAAGTTCGAGCCGCTGACGCTGCTCTCGGCGCTGGCGATGACCACGAGCAAGCTGGGGCTCGCAGCCACGGGTTCGACCACCTACGCCGAGCCCTACCAGATCGCCCGCTCCTTCGCTTCGCTCGACCATCTATCGGGCGGCCGCGCGGCCTGGAACGTCGTCACCACCGCCTATGCCAAGTCGGCCGCCGTGTTCGGCCGCCAGCATCCGCCGCATGCCGAGCGCTATGCCATGGCCGAGGAATTCGTCGAGGCCTGCCGCATCCTGTGGGACAGCTGGGCCGACGACGCCTTCATCGCCGACAAGAAGGCCGGCACGTTCGTGCGACCGGGCAGCCTGCACGTACCGTCGTTTCACGGGAAATACTTCACCGTCGAAGGCGGCCTGAACGTGCCGCGCCCGCCGCAAGGCCATCCGGTGCTGATCCAGGCGGGCTCCTCGGGCCCCGGCCAGGCGCTGGCGTCGCGCATCGCCGACGTGGTGTTCACGGCGCAGAACGATCTTGCCGAAGCCCAGGCCTTCTATCGCACCGTCAAGGCGCAGGTCGCCGGGTTCGGCCGCCAACCCGACGAAGTCCTGGTCATGCCCGGCGTGTTCCCCGTGATCGGCCGCACGGCCGGCGAGGCCCAAAAGATCTTCGCCGAGCTCAACCGCAACATCGACACGGCGCAGGCCTTCACCGTGCTGTCGGAGCGGCTGGGCTCCGACATGTCGGCCCATCCGCTCGACGAGCCGGTGCCCGCGCTGCCCGAGACCGAGCATCTCAAGAGCCGCGCCGCCCTGCTGCTCGAGATGGCGCGGCGCGAGAAGCTTACCTTGCGCCAGCTCTACTATCGGGTGGCGGCGGCGCGCGGCCATCTGCTGCTGATCGGAACCGGGGCGGAGATCGCCGACGTGCTGGAGGCCTGGTTCCGCGCCGACGCCGCCGACGGCTTCAACGTCATGCCGCCGTTCTTTCCCGGCCAGTTCGACGCCTTCGTCGCCGAGGTCGTGCCGCATCTGCAGGAGCGGGGCCTGTTCCGTGCCGACTACACCGGCACGACGCTGCGCGATCATCTCGGGCTGAAGCGCCCGGCTCGGCGCTCCTAGAACGTCACGTCGTCGGCGGCGACGACGTCGGCGAAGCCTTGGCCCAGCAGGCGATTGTGATGGGCGACGATGCGTTCGGCGTCCATCACCGGCGTGTCCCAGGTCGTGTGGCCGTCAGCCACCAGGACCACGCGATAGCCCAGCGCCACCGCGCCGCGGCAGGCCGAATCCACGCACATCTCGGTCTGCATGCCGGCGATCACCAGCCGGTCGATGCCGGCATCGGTGAGGCGTCGGTGCAGGTCGGTGTCGTGGAAGGAGCTGCTGTGCCGCTTCTCGACGACGATCTCGCCCGGTCGCGGCGCCACCAGGGGATGATGAGGCCAGCCCGCCGATCCCTTGGCCAGCACATGGCCCGGGCCGCCATCGTGCTGCACATGGACGACCGGCCGACCTTCGGCGCGGGCGCGGGCCAGGAGGCCCGCGATGCGCCGCACGATCTCGTCGCCGCGGTGAATGGGCGGGTACACGGCGAACATGCCCTCCTGGACGTCGACGATCATCAACGCGCTCGTCATCGAAGGACTGTCAGGGAGAAGGTCACGGGCGGAAAGCGAAATCGAACGATGCCGCGTTGACAGGGCATGATTTGCGAATAATTATCAATAGCATAACCTCAGAGGAGCGGACGATGGAACTTCATGTAAAGGCAGCCGAACACGCCTCCGGCCAGACGAGGCCAGAGGGCGCCCTTGTCGACTTCCCCGTGGCCGAGAGCACGGCCCTCCTGAACGGTCATCGCGAGCTGCGCATCCGGCATGGCAGCGACACCTACCGCCTGCGGCTTACCGGGTCGGGCAAGCTGATCCTTACCAAGTAGCCGCGCACCGGGATTCCGCCCACAGAATCATGACGTTGGCGGCCGCGCGCAAACGTCCACAAAGAGCCGCGTTCGGCTCTTGCGTCCGGTGGCCGGACTCCTGATATAACCGCCTCGAGGGGCCGGTGTGGGCGGAGCAGTCGCCAACCCGGTCAGATCCGGAAGGAAGCAGCCGTAACGAATTCGCTTCGGGTCATGCCGGTCTCTCACCTGTCGCTTGGCGCGCGCCGCCGCCCGGCGCAGGCGGCCGGGCGCGACGACCGCCGGGCCTCATGGGGCCACGGCGCCTTCGGGTAGGACGCTCGCCATGCCGGAAGCCAAGGAACAGCTTCCCTATCGGGTCCTCGCCCGCAAATACCGTCCTGTCGATTTCACCACCCTGGTCGGCCAGGAGGCGATGGTGCGCACCCTGCGCAACGCCATCGCCACGGGCCGTATCGCCCATGCCTTCATGCTCACGGGCGTGCGCGGCGTCGGCAAGACCACGACCGCCCGCATCATCGCCCGGGCGCTGAACTGCATCGGCAAGGACGGCAAGGGCGGCTCGACGGTCGATCCCTGCGGCGTGTGCGACAGCTGCGTGTCGATCACCGAGGACCGCAGCGTCGACGTGATCGAGATGGACGCGGCCTCCCGTACCGGCATCGACGACGTGCGCGAGTTGATCGAAGGCGTGCGCTACAAGCCCAGCGGCCGCTACAAGATCTACATCATCGACGAAGTGCACATGCTGTCGGAGAAGGCGTTCAACGCCTTGCTCAAGACACTGGAAGAGCCGCCGCCGCATGTGAAGTTCCTGTTCGCCACCACCGAGATCCGCAAGGTGCCGGTGACGGTGCTGAGCCGCTGCCAGCGCTTCGACCTGAAGCGTGTGCCGCAGCAGACGTTGATCGATCATTTCAGCAAGATCGCCGTTGCCGAGAAGGTCGAGATCTCGCCCGAGGCACTGACCTTGCTGGCCCGTGCCGCCGACGGCTCGGTGCGCGACGGTCTTTCCATGCTCGACCAGGCGATCGCCCACGGTGGCGGCGTGGTCGATGCCGCGCAGGTGCGCGACATGCTGGGCCTGGCCGACCGAAGCCGGGTGCTCGAGCTGTTCGAGAAGACCATGCGCGGCGACGCGCCGTCGGTGGTGGCGGCGCTGGCCGAGATGCA
>JAIEOV010000081.1 GCA_019750135.1 Reyranella sp.
GATCGTCGATATCGACGTGAAGCTTTAGACGCATGACGTTACGCGCCTGGTCGGGTTGCCTTGCAATACTGACCGGCCTGGTCGTTCTTTCCGATGCCGCGGTCGGCCAGCAGATGGTGGGCGGCATGCTCCTGCCGAATGGCGAGGTGCTGACCGGCCCCATCGTGCGGCGCAATGGAACGTCGGTCAGCTCGATTGCGACCGGGGCCGATGCCAACACCCATATCCTCAGCACGTCGCCGACGCTGGCCTTTGTCAGCGGTGTGCCGGCCGCGGTCGTCAGGACGGCGGTCTCCAGCCTCTATGTGCGGGCCTACACGGCGGGCGTGACCAATCCTGTCGGCGGCTTCGTGGCGCCGATCGACGCAGTGCGCGGCCTGACGGCCGAGCAGATCCGCGACGTCCTGGCCCTGCCGTACCTGCCGACCTCGCTGACCCCGGCGCGGCGGCGCGCTGCAGGGAGTCCTGCTCGGCCCGTCGTCGCAACCCGGTTGCGCCGATGCGGGCTTCGTGCCGGCGCAGAACTTCACCAGTCGGCAGGCGATCGGCGGCTTCGCGCTGGCTTACCGGCCCAACGCCGGCCAGGGCAATACCTATGCCGTCGCCTCGG
The DNA here is from genome assembly GCA_019750135.1 of Reyranella sp. Taxonomy (GTDB): domain Bacteria; phylum Pseudomonadota; class Alphaproteobacteria; order Reyranellales; family Reyranellaceae; genus Reyranella. The sequence continues at coordinate 611 of JAIEOV010000081.1, forward strand.
CCCTCGATGTCGGCAGCTTTCCCGCACAGTTCTCCGACATGGACGGCATCTACAACAGCCTGGATGCGCTGAACTTCAGCTCGCCGTCGGCTCTGCAGATGGCGCTGAAGCAACTCGGCGGCGAGGCCTATGCCGACTACGGATACATGCGCCTGACGTCTGCCCGCCAGTTCCTCGACGTGATTGCTCCAGCAGATGCGCGGCGGCCGCGCGCGGGGACCGGTCGCGGCGGCGCCGCTCAGCCTCACGGAACCCGTCGCGGTCCATCGTGAAACGGTCGCCGAGCTCAAACAGCCGTTCGCCGGCGCCGGTGAACGGCGGACGGAAAGCGGCGGCGTCTGGCTCGCGCCCTACGGGTCGATCGGCAATCTTTATGGCGATGCGTCGACGCACACGCCCTGCACGGCTTTGCCGGCGGCGGCCACCTGCAGCTCGCCGAGGGCTTCCTGGTCGGCGCAGCCGTGAGCTACTCGAGTGCGGGCCTTTCGACCAGCGTCGTGAACAGCGCCGGCAGCAACGAGGCGGTGTCGGTGGCGGCCTATGCGAGCTATGCGCCGGGCGCCTGGTACGTCGATGCCGCCGCGGGCTACAGCTACAACTGGGGCACGCTCTCGCGCACCATCGCCTTTCCCAGCGTCTTGCGCACGGCAGGGAAACCCCACCGCCAATCAGTTCCTCGGCAGCATCGAATCGGGCTTGGCGGTGCCGATCAATCCTCGCCTGGCCGTCACACCCTTCGGCCGCCTCGACGTCACGACGGCCACCCAGAACGGCTTCAGCGAAAGCGGCGCCGGCGCGATCGGGCTGAACGTGTCGGCCCAGACGACGACCGGCGTCCGCGGCATCCTTGGCCTGCAATTGTCGGGAACGGCGGTCCTGGCGGACGCTCTCAGCCTGTGGCTGGCCGCGCGCGCCGGCTGGGCGCACGACTATGCCGATCTCTCAGGCTCGCTTACCGCGAACTTCCTCGGCAAGCCGGATACCAGCTTCACGGTGCTCGAGCCGACGCCGGACCGCAATGCGGCGACGGTCGGCGTCAGCGCCAACGTCCTGATGAAGGCGGCCCAGGCCTTCTTCAACTACGACGCCAACCTCTTGCAAAGCTACGCGACGCATTCGATGACGCTCGGCCTCAGGATCAGGTTCTGATCGCGTGAGGGCTACTTCTTCGCCGGCGCGTAGAACACGCTGTCGATCTCGATGATGTCGTTGTCGAACAGGCGCTTGGCCTCGAACATGGTGCGCGGCGGATAGGGCGGCTTGCCCCACAGCTCGGCCTGCACCTTGTCGACCAGTGGCGCGATGCGCGCCAGATCGCTGACATAGACGGTGAGCCTGACGCAGTCCTGCAAGGTGGCGCCCTCCGACTGGGCGATCAGCTTGATGTTGAGGAAAGCCTGGCGGATGCGCGCCTCGTCGCCCGCGACCAGCTTGCCGGTCGTCGGATCGACGCCCTGCATGCCGGCCACGAAGACGAAATCGCCGGCACGCGCGCCCAGGCTCCAGGTGCCTTCGACCTTGATGGCGCCGGGCGGATCGAGGGTGCGTACGCCATTGGGCGACTGGGCGAAGGCGGCGCTGGTGGCGGCGGCGGTGAGCAATGCGCCGAGGACGAGCGGTCTCACGCGTGCGGATTGGCCACGAACGGCCATTGTCCCTTGTCGACCTTGGTGTAGGGCAGCAGCGACCAGTCGGGTACCAGCGCGCCGGGGGCCGCGACATAGACCACTTCGCTGGCGATCGGGGCGTAGGCGGCGTGGAAGTGCTGCATCGACTTCACCACCACGATTTTCTTGGTCGAAGGGTCGACGCCCAGCTTGGTAAAGCAGTCGCGGCTGTGGCATTGGCTGCGCTTGCTGTTGACGATCACCGTCACGCCCTCGATCTGTAGCGCGGCGACGTCGCCGATCGGGTTGACGCCCTTGCGCTGGCCGCCGAACTCGATGGTGACGTCCTTCTCGACCTTGAGCACCTTGGCACGCGCGTCGACCGGCGGGCCGGATTGCGGTCCGAGCTTGCCGCCCAGGCGAATGTCGAGCTCGGCGCCTTCGCCGACCTCGAAGGCGAGCTTCACCGCGCCGGGATCCCAGATCATGGCGATCGCCGCGTCCTGCACCTTCTTGTCGAGCAGCGCCTTCAGGATGAAGGTCGAATCGGAGGCGGCGCCGCCGCCGGCATTGTCCGACACGTCGGCCAGCACCATGGGCTTGGGCAGATTGTGCGAGGAAACGCGCGCCATCGCCGCGTCGAGCGACACGTAGGGCGGCTGCGTCGCCTCGCGCATGGCGAAGAATTCCTGGCCGAGCTCCTTGGCGATGCGCTCGGCCTTGGGCCGGTCGCCGTCGGTGATCGCGATCAGCTTGCTGCTCATCTCCTTGATGTCCGACCATGGGAAGCCGTGGGCGACCGACAGCGAGAGCACGCCGTCCTTGCCCTCCATGGTCTGCAGCTTGTCGACGAAGCCGCGCATCGGCTGGCGCGTGGTGTGGAAGATGCCGATCATCTTGCAGTCCCACGCCGCCATCACCGGCCTGGTGCGGCCTTCGATGGCGCCTTCCATGACGTTGAACAGGTCGTCGGCGCGCTCCGGCACGTCGACATGCGGATATTCCTTGAACAGCACCAGCGCGGTGGCGTCGCGCAGGGTGCCGTCGCCGATGTTGCAATGCAGGTCGAGCTCGGCGCCGACCGGCACGTCCGGCCCGACGACCTTGCGGATGTGAGCCAGAATGTCGCTTTCGCAGTCGTCGTAGCCCTCGGCCACCATGGCGCCGTGCATGGACAGGAACACGCCGTCGACGGGCAGGGCGGCCTCGAGGTCGGCCAGGATCTCGTCGCGGAAGGATTCGTAGACCTTCTTCACCGTCCTGCCGGCCGGCTGGGCGAAGGCGCACAGGCTCTCGACGACCTGCCAGCCCTTGGCTTCGGCGCGGCCGCGCCACACCGCGAGCGGCGCGCCGAACATCGGCACGTTCTTGCCGTAGCTGCCTTTGCGGAAGAGGCAGGTCTCCTCGAAAAGCTGATGGCCGGTGGGGATGGAGGCGAAGGTGTTGGTCTCGGTGCCGAGGCAGGCGGTGAAGATCTTTTTCATGGGCGGCGATCTTGGAGATGCGACGCCGCCTCGGCAAGCAATGTCACGCCCGCCTGTCATGATGGCGGTGATGATGCGATCACGTCAGCCACAAGGCGTGCCACGACATCCATGTCGTCACGCGGCGTGAAGGCGGTGCCGAGCCGCACCACGACCAGGCGCTGCGACGGCACGATGATGATGTACTGCCCGTTCGCACCGCGAGCGAAGAAGGCGTCGGCCGGGATGCCGTGCGCGATGCGATAGCGCTGGCCCTCGCCGTCGCCGCGGTTGGTCCAGAAGCCCGCGGCATAGCCGAAGCGTTCGCTGCCCGGTGTCGGCGAGGCCGAGTAATCGACCCAGCCCGGCGGCAGCAGGCGCTCGCTGCCGAGAACGCCGTCGGTGAGATAGAGCAGGCCGAAGCGCGCCCAGTCGCGTGCCGAGGCCAGCATGTGGCTGGAGCCGATGGGCGTGCCCGCGGCATCGAACTCCAGGGTGACGTGGCGCATGCCGAGCTTGTCGAACAGCTCGCGGCGGGTGAAGGCCAGCGTGGAGGCGGCATCGCCGCCGGCATTGTCGCGGATGATCTTGGACAACAGGATCGTGTTGGCGTTGGTGTAGTTCCACCAGGTGCCGGGCGCGGTCTTGAGTGGCGCTTTTTCGGCGAAGGCCGCCATGTCGCGCACGCCGAACACCATGTAGGCCGTCGGATCGAACGCGGTGGTGGCGCGGGCGGTGAGCGACTCACCCATGTCGAGGCCGCTGTTCATGCGCAACAGGTTGCCGATCGAGATGGCGCGCCGCGGGTCCTTGGGGTCGGTCCAGGCGGCTATCGGGGCGGGACCTTCGAGGGAAACCTTGCCTTGCTGCACCAGGATGCCGATCAGGGCGTTGGTGACGGATTTCGTCGCCGACCAGCCCATGACCTGCGTGTCGATGCCGTACCCCGGCGCGTAGCGCTCGGCGATCACCCTGCCGTCGCGCACGACCACGACGGCCTTGGTGTTGCGGTAGGGTGGTGCCGTGTTCTCGGCGAAGGCGCGACCGAGTGCGAGCTTCAGCGCCGGCCTCGTGGGTTCGACGATCTCGGCGCCGGCAATATCGGGCAGCAGGGCCGGCGCCGGCGTGTGCGGCGCCAGCGAGACCGGCGCGGGCGGCTCGCCATGCAGCACCAGGCAGCCCAGCGGGCCGCGATCGACGGCGCGGGCCTCGGCGACGCCGGCGAAGCCCGAGGTCACCTGGGCGCGCTGGCGGTCGACCCGATGGCTCGACAGGACGTCCGCCGGCGAGAGGATGGGGGCGATCGATTCCCGATAGAACTGCTCGGGCTCGACCTTGGAGACGAAGGTGGCCGAGCAGAGCTGGTGGCTGACGTAGCCCGTCGCCACGTCGGTCGCGCGGTCGAGGCTGCTGCAGCCCAGCAGCGCGGCGGGGGTGGCGGCGCCCAGCAGGGCAAGTGAAACGGCACGGCGCATGAAGGTTCTCCCGAACGAGTGGTCGGGCAGAGCCTAGTGAGCGGCCAGATTGCTTCTCGCCGAGTTCGAAACGGGGCTCGCCGATTCTGGAATCGGCTGGCTGAATCCGCCAACGCGCCGATATTCGCTGGGCGTCATGCCGGTTTCGGCCTTGAAGGCGCGATTGAAGGGGCCGAGCGAGCTGAAGCCGGCGTCGAGGGCCATCGTGAGGACCGGCACCTCCGCCTGCCGCGGGTCGGCCAGCGCCGCCTTGACCTCGGCGATGCGGTAGCGGTTCACGAAACTGTTGAAGTTTCGGTAGCCCAGCGCCTGGTTGATCAGGCGCCGCAACCGGTATTCCGGCAGGCCGAGCTGCTGGGCCAGGCCGCCGATGGTGAGGCCATCCTGGCGATAGGCCCGCTCGGCCGTCATGAGCTGCTCCAGCTTGACCACCAGCTGCCGGTCCTCAGGCTCGATGGCGGGACCGGGCTCGGCGACCGGAGGCGGGGCGAGATCGGCGGTCTCGGCGAACAGCGACTGCCGGCGGCCGACGGCGAGCAGCGACCAGGCGGCGATGCCGGCGATCAGGAGCAGGCCCGCGGCACCCACAAGGCTCATGCCCTCGGGCGCCGCGCGCTGGGCGCCCGCCAGCTGGGCCAGGGCCGTCGCAGCGATGTAGGCGGACGAGGCGCCGACCACGAAGAGCCGCAGCCGCCGCCGGCCTTCGACCAGGTCGGCGCGCCACGACGCGACCGCCTGGGCCACCGCCAGCGCCGCGAAGGCGAGCGAGCTCAGGGTGAGCGCGACGCCGAGCGGCTGCCACGCGAGGAAGCAGCCCACCGTGCCGCCCACTACCAGCAGCAGCCACAAGGCCAGGAGCCACCAGCGCAGGCGGAAGCCGTCATCGAACAGCGCCGCCGACAAGGTCCAGAACACGACGTTGTTGCCGGCCGAGAGGGCGAGCAGCGGGACGGTCCAGAGGCCGAGTTGCGGCGAGAATCCGGCGACCGAGGTGATTGCGTAGGCGCCGGTGCCCACGGCGAACAGCGCCGCGAGCCGGGCCGCCGTCAGCCGACCGTGATCGCGCATCAGCGTGGCCGCGATCAGCAGCACCAAAGCGACGGTGCCGCCGCGCAGGGCCCAGTCGATGGACGATGAGAGCATCACACCGCCATCATCACGCCGCGAGGGCGCGGTCCATCAGCGCCTGCTCGGCGCCGCCCAAGTCGGCGGTGCCGAACTGGGCGAAGTGCGCACCTTTCAGGCGGGTGTCGCCATAGAGAGTGGCGAAGTCGGACTTCGCTTCGGCCAGGGCGGCGACGGCGGCGATCTTGGCCAGGCCCTCGCACAGGAAGCGGGCGCGGCGCTCGGCATCGCCCGACTGCAGCACCTTGGCCAACGTCTCCGCCAAGGGCCGCACGTCGAAGGCGGGTGCGGCCGTCTTGGCCAGCGCGCCCACCGTCGCCATCGCCTGGTCGGGATGGCGGCCGGCGGCGCGCAGCACGTCGAGCGCCATGACGTTGCCCGAGCCTTCCCAGATGGCGTTGAGCGGTGATTCGCGGAAGTAGCGCGCCAGCGGCAGGTCCTCGGTGTAGCCGTTGCCGCCCAGGCACTCGAGCGATTCGTAGACGAGCTGCGGCGTGCTCTTGCACACCAGGAATTTCACCGCGGGTGTCAGCAAGCGCACGTAGGCGGCTTCGGCCGGATCGTCGTGGGCGCGCTCGGCGGCGCGGCACAGGCGGAACACCAGCGCGACCTGCGCCTCCAGCTCGAGCGCCAGGTCGGCCACGGTGGCGCGCATCGACGGCTGGTCGGCGAGCCTGCGCTGGAACACCGAGCGGTTGCGGACGTGGTTCAGTGCCTGGCTGAGCGCAATGCGCGACTGGCCGGCCGAGGCGATGGCGCAGTCCAGCCGCGTCAGGTTCACCATCTCGATGATGGTACGCACGCCGGCACCCTCGGCGCCGACGCGCTCGGCATAGGCGCCATGGAACTCGACCTCGGAGGAGGCGTTCGACTTGTTGCCGAGCTTGTCCTTCAGGCGCTGGAAGCGGATCTGGTTCTGCGATCCGTCGGGCCGGTAGCGCGGCATCAGATAGCAGGTGAGACCGCCTTCGTACTGCGCCAGCACCAGGAAGGCATCGCACATCGGCGCCGACATGAACCACTTGTGGCCGGTGATCTCGACGTGGTCGCCTCGGGAGACCGCGCGCGTGATGTTGGCGCGCACGTCGGTGCCGCCCTGGCGCTCGGTCATGCCCATGCCCAGCGTCACGCCGTTCTTCTCCCACCACGGCAGGGCGCGCGGGTCGTAGGTGCGGGTCTGGATCTTGGGCAGCCACTTGGCGAGCAGCGCCGGTTCGGAGCGCAGCGCGACGACGCAGGCGTGGGTCATGGTGACGGGGCACATGTGCCCGCTCTCGGCCTGGGTGGCGAGATAGAGCCGCACGGCACGCGTCGACATCGGGCCCGGCCTGTCGCTGCCGTCGTGCGCCGAGGCATGGATGCCGTGTCCGATGCTCTTGGCCATCATGGCGTGATAGGCGGGATGGAACTCGACCAGGTCGAGCCGGTTGCCCTTGCCGTCCATGGTGTGGAGCTTGGGCGGATTCTCGTTGGCGACGCGGCCGAGATCGAGCGTCGCCGCGGCGCCATAGTCCTTGCCGCAGGCGGAAAGCCCCGCGAGGTCGAGCCCGGCGCGCGCCGCCGCATCCGCCAGCGGCCGGTCGGCGCTGAACAGGTCGATATCGCCGAATGCCGGCGACTGGTTGAACGAGGCGTCTTCGAGCAGGCCGGAGGACATGGCGAAGTTTACTGTCGTCCTGAGCGTAAGCGAAGGACCTCATCGCCGCTTGCAACCGGCGTGAGATCCTTCGCTGCGCTCAGGATGACAGGCAACAACAGCGCTCCGACGTCGATCAGCCGCCGCCTTCGTACTTGAAGGAGAGTTTCAGCTTGGTGCGGAAGGCAGTGACCTTGCCTTTTTCGATGACCAGGTCCTGCTCGACGACTTCGGCGACGCGCAGGTCGCGCAGCGACTTGGCCGCCCGATTCACCGCCGCCGTTGCCGCCTTTTCCCAGGATTCGCTGCTGGTGCCGACCAGCTCGATCACTTTGTAGACGCTGTCCGCCATGGGTACCTCCCTCGACACGGTTTCACCGTCTCATCCGATGCCGGTCAGGGGAGGCGCGGCAGCGGGTGCCTATGTGGCCTTTCCTTGGTTGCAATCTAGCACGAGCCGGCCGGGCGCTGTAGTACAGCCGGCCATGGCCAGGGACCTGAACAAGCTCAGTCGCGTGATGTCGCATGCTCTGCGTCACGAGCCGTGGCTGTACGAGCTGGAGCTCGACGACGAAGGATGGACCGACGTCGAAGCGCTGTTGGTCGCCCTGCGCGCCGAATCGCCGTCCTGGTCCACGCTCGGCGAGCGCGATCTTCTGGACGTGATCGGCAGCTCCCCCAAGCAGCGGCATGAAATGGCCGCGGGTCGCATCCGGGCGATCTATGGCCACTCTCTGCCCGGCAAGCTGCACCGCACGCCGGCGGAGCCGCCCACCATGTTGTTCCACGGCACGTCACGCGAGGCGGCGGCTCAGATCCTGAAGGCCGGCTTGATGCCGATGGGCCGGCAGTACGTCCACCTGTCCGTCGAGCAGGCGATGGCCGATGCGGTCGGCGGCCGCAAGACCGGGAGCCCGGTCATCCTGACTGTCAGGGCCCACGACGCCTGGGCCGCCGGCGTGGCTTTCTATGCCGGCAACGACAAGGTATGGCTGGCCGACCATGTGCCGCCGGCCTTTGTTGCCGGACAGCCGTAAGCTACGCCGCCGCGAACTTGCCGAATTCCCAGTGCCGGCCAGGCGCGGCGGCGAACAGCGCCTTGGTGTAGTCGTCGCGCGGTGCACCGAAGACCTGCTCGGCCGAGCCGTACTCGACGACGCGGCCCTTGCTCATCACCGCGACGTAATCGCAGATCTGGGCGGCGACGCGCAGGTCGTGGGTGATGAACAGCACGGCGAGGTTCAGCCGCGTGCGGATCTCGTCCAGAAGCTCGAGCACCTGCTTCTGCACCGAGACGTCGAGGGCCGACACCGCCTCGTCGGCGATCAGCAGTTCGGGCTCCATGGCGAGCGCACGGGCGATGCAGATGCGTTGGCGCTGGCCGCCGGAGAACTGGTGCGGAAAGCGGTCGAGCGAATTGGGATCGAGCCGCACGGTTTCCATCAGCTTGCGCGCGCGGGCCATCGCCTCGTCGCGCTTGATGCCGAAATTCATCGGCCCCTCGATGATGAACTCGCCCACGGTGATGCGCGGGTTCATCGAGCGATAGGGGTCCTGGAAGACGATCTGCACCTTGCGGCGATGCGGGCGCAGCTTGCCGGCCGGCATGGTGGCGATCTCGGTGTCGCCCAGGAAGACCTTGCCGTCGGTCGGATCGATCAGGCGGGCGATGCAGCGCGCCACCGTCGACTTGCCCGAGCCCGATTCGCCCACGATGCCCAGGGTCTCGCCCTTGCGGATGTCGAGGTCGACGTCGACCGCAGCCTTCACCACGCGCGCCTTCTGGAAGAAGCCGCTGCCCGAGTAGATCTTGCCGAGCTTCTCGGTGCGCAGCACCGTGATGCCGTCCTTGCGCGCGCCGCGGTGCTGCGGATGGATCGACGGCACCGAAGAGATCAGCATCTTGGTGTAGCCCTGCTCGGGGCGCGACAGGATCTGCTCGGTCGGTCCCATCTCCACCAGCTCGCCCCAGCGCAGCACGGCAACGCGATGGGCGATCTCGGCGACGACGCCGAAATCGTGGGTGATGAACAGCACGCCGGTTCCCTGGCCTTCCTGCAGCTCGGCGATCAGCTTCAGGATCTCGGCCTGGGTGGTGACGTCGAGCGCGGTGGTCGGCTCGTCGGCGATCAGCAGCACCGGATCGAGTACCAGCGCCATGGCGATCATGATGCGCTGGCGCTGGCCGCCCGAGAGCTGGTGCGGGAAGGAGGCGTAGATGCGCTCGGGCTCGGGCAGCTTCACGCGGTCGAGGATGGCGATGATCTTGGCTTTGCGCTGGCCGGCTTCGAGCTTGGTGTGGGTGCGCAGCACCTCGTCGATCTGCTCGCCGCAGGTCATGACCGGATTGAGCGCGGTCATCGGCTCCTGGAAGATCATCGACATGCGCGTGCAGCGCAGCTCGCGCAGCCGGTCCTCGCTCGCCGACAGGATGTTCTCGCCCTGCAGCAGGATCTCGCCCGAGCTCGGCTTCAGCGCCTTGGCCAGCAGGCCCATGACGGTGAAGGCGATCACCGACTTGCCCGAGCCAGATTCGCCCACCAGGCAGACGATCTCGCCAGGATTGACGGTGAAGCTCACCTTCTCCACCGCGTGCTCGCGGTCGGCACCCTTGGGCAGGGTGACCGAGAGGTTGCGGACTTCCAGTACGGGCTTCTTGGCGTCACTCATCGCGTCACACGCATCAGACTTTCTTGCTCATCTTTGGATCGAGCGTATCCCTCAAGCCGTCGCCCATGATGTTGATGGCGAGCACGGTGATGGCGAGGAAGATGGCGGGATAGAAGATGTTGTGCGGGAACACGCGGAACAGCGTGCGGCCCTCGGCCATGATGTTGCCCCAGCTCGGGATCTCCGGCGGGATGCCGATGCCCAGGAACGACAGGGCGGCCTCGACCAGGATGGCGGCGGCGGCCAGGAACGTGCCTTGCACGATCAGCGGCGCGATGGTGTTGGGCAGGATGTGGCGGAACATCAGCACCCAGGTCGGCGTGCCGACCGAGATGGCGCCCTCGACATAGGGTTCCTCGCGCACCGTCAGCACGATCGAGCGCACCAGCCGCACGACGCGCGGCACGTCGGGCACAACGATGGCGAAGATCACGGTGATCAGGCCGGCGCGCCAGATCGAGACCATGGCGATGGCGAGCAATATGCCCGGAATCGCCATCAGACCGTCCATGACGCGCATGATGATGCCGTCGAGCCATCTTATGTAGCCCGAGACCAGGCCGATCACGGTGCCGATGGCGATGGCGATCAGGGCGACGGCGATGCCGACCGCCAGCGACACGCGCGTGCCGTAGAGCACGCGGCTGTAGACGTCGCGGCCCAGGCTGTCGGTGCCCATGATGGCGACGCGCTTGACCTGCGTGCCGTCATCCAGGCGCATGGTGATCTCGGTGCCCGGCTTCTTGTTGCGCGCCGCGGGATCGATGCGCGTCGGGTCGACGGTGCCCAGGAAGGGCGCCAGGGCGGCGACTACCAGCATGACGAGCAGGATGGCGCCGCCGATGATGACGTTCGGGTTGCGAAGGGCAACAAGCCACAGGCTCTTGCGCTTGGTCGATGCCGCCGCGATGGAGGCGGAGTCGACGAGGTCTTCTGACGCGACGGTCAATAGCGGATCCTCGGATCGAAAACGGTGTAGCTGATGTCGATCAGCAGGTTGATCACGACGTAGACCACCGAGAACATCAGGATGACGGTCTGGATGGTCGGAAAATCGCGGCTGAGCACGGCCTCGACGGTGAGGCGGCCGAGGCCCGGCAGGCCGAACACGCTCTCGGTCACCACGGCGCCGCCGATCAGGATGGCGACGCCGAGGCCGATCACGGTCAGGATGGGAACGGCGGCGTTGCGCAGCGCATGGCGCATCAACACGACGCGGTTGCTGAGGCCCTTGGCGCGGGCGGTGCGGATGTAGTCCTCGTTCAGCACTTCCAGCACCGAGGCGCGGGTGATACGCGAGATCAGCGCAATGAAGCCCACCGACAAGGTCAGCGAGGGCAGCACCATGCGCTCGAGGAACTGCCAGAAATTGACGCCGATGCGGACATAGCCCTGGACCGGCAGCCAGCCGAGCTCGATGGCGAAGACGTAGATCAGGCAGTAGCCGATGACGAAGCCCGGCACCGAAAAGCCCATCACCGCGAAGGCCATGACGACGCGATCGAAGAGCGAGCCCTGGCGGTACGCGGCCATCACGCCGATCGGCACGGAGACGGCGACGGCGAAGATCAGGGTGCAGATGGCGAGCGCCAGGGTGGGCTCGATGCGCTGGGCGATGAGCTCGGCCACGGTCTTCTTGAAGAAGAAGCTTTCGCCGAAATTGCCCTGCAGAATGTTGCCGATCCAGATGGCGAACTGCGTCCAGATCGGCTCGTTGAGGCCGAGCTTCTCGCGGATGTCGTTGATCTGGTCGGAGGTGGCATTGTCGCCCGCGATCACCGCCGCCGGATCGCCCGGCGTGAGCCGCAACATGAGGAAGACGAGCACCGCCACCACCGTGAGCACGGGGATGATGGCGACGAGACGACGGGCGATGAAGTCGAGCATTTTCCCTCTAACTGTCACCCTGAGCGGAACGAAAGATCATCCGCTCCGCTCAGGATGACACCGCGGCCGCGCCTTGGGCACGGCCGCGATGTCACTTCTTCTCGATGTTCCACATAACCGGCACCGGCGCCTTGAGCCAGCCGGTCACATTGGCGCGGGCTGCGCCCGGGCCGTACCACTGGCCGATCCAGCCGTACTGGGCCGTCTCCAGGGCGCGGTCCTGCACCGCCTTGGCGAGCTGCTTGCCCTTGGCCGGGTCGGTCTCCTTGGCGTAGGCGTCGCGCAGCTTCTCCATTTCCGGATCGGTCGGCCAGCCGAACCACGACTTGTCTCCCTGGGCGACCATGTACGAGGTCGAGATCGGGTTCAGGATGTCGGCGGCCACCGAGAAGGTGTGGAGGATGTTCCAGCCGCCCTTGTCGGCCGGATCCTTCTTGGTGCGGCGCGTGACCAGGGTCTGCCAGTCCATCGACTGCATGTCGACCTTGAAGCCGGCCTGCTCAAGCAGCTGCTTGGTGACCGGCGCGGTGTTGGTCAGCACCGGCAAGGTGGTCGACTGCATCAGCACGACCGGCGTGCCGTCATAGCCGGCCTCCTTGAGGAGCGCCTTGGCCTTCTCGAAGTCCGGCTTGACCAGCAGGCCGTTGGGCGCGTCGAAGGCGTTGGGCGTGCCGCAGACGAAGGCCGCCGAGCAGACCTTGTAGTACTCCGGCTCGCCGACCGTCGCCTTGAGGTAGTCCTCCTGGCGCATCGCCAGCAGCGCGGCCTGGCGGATCTTGGGATTGTCGAACGGCTTCACGACATGGTTGAAGCGGATGATGAACTGGTGACCCAGCGGGTTCCAGTCGACCAGCTGCACGCTCTTTTCCTTCTTGAGGAGCGGGATCAGGTCGTGCGGCGGCTGCTCGATCAGGTCGATCTCGCCGGCGACGAGAGCGTTCACCTGCTGCTGCGGGTCGGGCATCTCGATGATCTCGATGCGGTCGACCTTGACGACCTTGCCGCCGGCCAGTCCCGAGGGAGCCTCCGAACGAGGCTTGTACTTCGGGTTCTTGACGTAGACGTGCTTCTCGCCGGGCTTGGACTCGGCATTGACGTAGATGAAGGGACCCGAGCCGATCTGGCTGTCGATCTGCTTCATGGCGTCGGTCTCGGCGACCGCCTTGGGCATCATGAACGGCACGTTGGAGCTGGGCTTGCCGAGTGAATCGAGCACCAGGCCGTAGGGCTCCTTCAGCACCATCTGGAAGGTCTTGTCGTCGACCTTCTTGAACTCCTTGACGAAGTCCATGAGCTTGAGACCCATGGCGTCGCGCTTGCCCCAGCGCTGGATAGAGGCGATGCAGTCGTCGGAGGTGACGGGCTTGCCGTCGTGCCATTCGAGGCCGTCGCGCAGAGTGAAGGTCCACACCGTCTTGTCGGGCGACACTTCGTACTTGTCGACCATCTGCGGCTTGACCGCGTTGTTCTCGTCCGACGCGAACAGCGTGTCGTAGATGAAATAACCGTGGTTGCGGGTGACGTAGGCCGTCGTCCAGATCGGATCGAGGATCGTCAAATTGCCGTTCTGAACGAAGCGCAAAACCTTGTTCTGCGCGATGGCCGAGCTGGCGCTTGCCAGGATCGCACCGGCGGCCAGCGCCGCGAGAGTGCGTCGCATCATCTTCATAAGTCCCCTCCAGTTTTCTTAAATGACGAGGGAGGCTCGGATCCCCGCTCCGGCCTCCCTCGGTACGCTTACGCCTACTTCTTGGTGACGTTCCAGAACACAGGCACCGGCGCGGTCAGGTTGCCGTCGACGGTGGTGCGACGGGCGAGCGGTGCATACCACTGGCCGACGTTGATGTGCGTCGGGTGATCGACCCAGTACTTCTGAAGGTTCTCGACGATCTCCTTCTGCTTCGCGGGATCGGTCTCCTTGGCAAACTGGTCGCGGTACTTCTCGATCGTCTCGTCGCACGGCCAGCCGAACATCGCCTTGTCGCACGCCGCATTGAAGAAGCCGGCCATCACCGGGTTCAGGATGTCGGCCGCCACCCACGAGGTGAGGAAGGCGTGCCAGCCGCCCTTGTCCGGCGGGTCCTTCTTCACGCGGCGGGCGACCAGCGTCTGCCAGTCCATCGACTGCATGTCGACCTTGAAGCCGGCGCGCTCGAGGAACGCCTTGGCGACCGGGGCGAGGTTGGTCAGCACCTGCAGGTCGGTCGACTGCATCAGCACGATCGGCGTGCCGTCGTAGCCCGCCTCGGTCAGCAGCTGCTTGGCCTTGGCCGCGTTGGCGTTCAGAACATCGGCCATGCCGGCGTCGGTTCCGAACGGCGTGCCGCAGATGAATGGCGCCTTGCAGACCTTGTACCACTGCGGATCGCCGATCGTGGCCTTGAGGAAGTCCTCCTGGCCGAAGGCCACGAACACGGCGTGGCGGATCTTGGGGTTGTCGAACGGCTTGGCGGTGCTGTTGAAGCGGAAGGTGTACTGGTTGCCGGTTGGGTTGAAATTCAAGAGCTGAATGTTCTTGTCCTTGGCGAGCAGCGGCAGCAGGTCGTGGCCCGGCGCCTCGATCATGTCGATCTCGCCGTTCTGGATGGCACCGACCTGGGTCTGCACGTCGGGCATGGTGATCCATTCGACGCGGTCGAGCTTGACGACCTTGCCGCCGGCCAGGCCCGAGGCGGGCTCGGCGCGCGGCTTGTACTTGGCGTTCTTGACGTAAACGATCTTCTCGCCGGGCTTCCATTCGTCGGCCTTGAAGATGAACGGGCCCGAACCGATCACGTCCTCGACCTTGATCTGTTGCATCGGGTCGGTTTCGGCGGTCTTCTTCGGCATCATGAAGGGCACGTTCGACGACGGCTTGCCGAGCGACTCGAGCACCAGGCCGTACGGCTCCTTCATCTTCATCTTGAAGGTCTTGGCATCGACGACTTCGAAATCGGCGACCGAGCCCATCATTTTCTGGCCCATCGAATCGCGGGCCGCCCAGCGCTTGATCGAGGCGATGCAGTCCTCGGCGGTGACGGGCGTGCCGTTCGTCCATTCGAGGCCGTCGCGCAAGGTGAAGGTCCAGGTGAGCTTGTCGGCCGACACGTCGTACTTGTCGACCATCTGCGGCTTCACGGCGAACTTCTCGTCCATCGCGAAGAGCGTGTCCCACACCATGTAGCCGTGATTGCGCTGGATGTAGGCCGTGGTCCAGATCGGATCGAGGATCTTGACGTCCGAATGCATCACCACCTTGAGTGTCTGCGCGCTGGCCGCGGTCATGCCCATCAAGCCAACGACGCTCGCCGCCGAAACGAACGTCGCGATCGACTTCCTGAAATCGAACATAAGCAACCGTCTCCCTATTTCGCGGCCTTCTGTGCAAGAATCGAGCCGCTCGCGGGGACAGTAGCAGTCCCCGACCCCCCTCTGACAAGACGATTCAGCCTACACGAACCTTACGGTCGCGGTCGATTGATCGCCTTTTCCAGCAGTTCCAGCACACCTTCCGAGGCGGCCGTTGCGACAATGTCGCCGAATCCCGCCCAGGTGCCCTTGGTCGCCGCGAGCGGCACGGGATTGGACTGTTCGAGGTCGCCGACATTGCGGCCGGTCGGGTCCTTGACCAGCCATTTGATGACGAGCTGGCCCTTCTGATCGTCGATCGCCGTCAGAGTGACGTTGCCGATCACGGTGAAGACGTCGGCGCCCCCGGCGTCGACGATGACGATCTTGCTCGAGCCCAGGGCGCGGCGCATGCCCGAGTAGAGCTGGCGATTGCCGTCGGACGGCGCGCCGGTGACGGGCGCCACCATGACCTTGACCTGAGCTTCCTGCGCCTGCGGTTGCGTGGGCTGGATCGAGGGCGGCGGCGGCGCGCCGGACGAGGCGGCCGCCATCGCCGCCGCCGTCACCGGATCGACCGGCGTCTCCATCGGCACGCTCATGCCGGCCGCGACCTGGCCGGGCGAGCGCGCCATGAAGGTCGGCGGCTTGCCGATCAGGGTGGCGACGCGAGGGGCGGCCTGCTGGGCGATGCGCGAGACCAGCCGCTCGCTCTGCTCGCCGTAGTCCTCCGGCCGCGCGCGCGTGCGGCTGGTCTGCGGATCCTGGTCCTTGGGCTTGCCTTCGATGCGCCAGTCGATCTGGATCTCGATGCCGGTCTCGCCGGAATCGCGCGTGCTCATGGTGCCGCCCACCTGGATCGGCGCGTCGGCCGGCTGCACGGTCGCGATGATGCCGTAGGCCTGCAGTTCCATGGCGAGGGCGGCCGCCACGCGCTGGCCCATCTCCGGCGGCATGTTGCGCGGTGCGCCGATGGCGAGCTCGATCTTGTCGCGCGTCAGCCGGCGATTGGTCGTCACCGACGAATCGTGCTCGAAGGGCCGCGGCGGCGGTGCACAGGCCGACAGCACGGCGAGAGCCAGCACCACGCCAAGCAGGCGCCTCATAGCATGGCACATGTCGCGATCACGCCGAGCAGGCAACAGAACATCAGGATGATCAGGTAGGGCACGTTATCCCCGGAGCGCCACCGCCGACAGGCCGCGGCCGTAGTCGCGCACGCCGTTCAGCGTGTTGCGGCGATAGCTGAAGAAATCGTCGGTCGCCGCCAGCGTATCGTGGCCGGTGGCGCAGGCCGTCACGCCGGCCAACGCGAACCGCCGCAGGAGATAGCCCGCGAGATCGAACATGAAGTGGCCGGCGCGCTTGGCCGGCCGGAAGAACGCATCGTTGGCCGCGTCCTGCGCGAGGAATGGCGCGGGGAACTCGGGGCCGACCTCATAGGACGCGCCACCAATGCAGGGGCCGACGGCAGCACGCACGCGCTCGCGCCGAGCGCCCAGCTTCTCCATGGCGGCAAGGGTGGTGTCGACGACGCCGCCCAGGGCGCCTTTCCAGCCGGCATGCGCGGCGCCGATCACCTGCGCCTCGGGGTCGGCGAACAGGACTGGTGCGCAGTCGGCTGCCAGCACGCCGAGAACGACGCCCGGCCGGTCGGTCACCAGCGCATCGCCCTTGGGTGCGCCGGGCGAGGTCCAGCGCTCGGTGCCGACGGTCAGCACGTCGGTCGAGTGGATCTGGTGCACGGTCAGGAGATCGGTCTCGCCCAGCGCGAACTCGGCGGCGGCGCGGCGGCGGTTCTCGCGCACATTGTCGGGCTGATCGCCCGAGCCGTAGCCGCAGTTGAGCGAGGAGTAGAGACCTTCGCTCACGCCGCCCTGGCGCGTGAAGAAGCGATGCTGCACGCCGTCGAGGTCGGCAAGGGTGCGAGCTTGGATCATGTGTCAGTCCGAGGGGGTATCCGAAAAACCGGCCGGCGCGGCGCTTCTGTCGTCGCCCACGGCCAAAACGCGGAAGAGGGTGCCCATTTGGTCGGGCGCGATCAAGCGAGCCGACGCCGCATCGATGGTCGCGCGCTGGGCCTCGGTGGCGCGGGCTTTCAGGGCCTTGGCGCGCTCAGCGATGCCCAGTCGCCGCAGGAAGTCGCCCTGGCGCACCGGGCCGAAGGTCGGGCCGCCGGTGGCGCGCGCCAGTGCGGCGAAATCGACGTGGGCGCTGAGATCGGTCTCGCCCGGCCGGTCGAGGATGTCGGCCCCGCGATGGCCGCGGACGGCCTGCAGCGAGGCGCCGAGCGCGCCGTCATGGCCGTAGTCGACGATCAGCGCCCAGCCGGCAAAGCGTTGCAGGCGCTCGCCGATCGCGCTGGCGAGGGCAAGCCCCGCCTCGCAGAGCTCGGCCTGTGCGCCGACCGGTGCGTCGGGCAGCGCCGACGCAAAGGGAGACACGCCGGGCGCCAGCGCCAGGCGCAGGCTGCCATCGTCGGACAAACCGACCATGCGCTCGGTCCAGCCACGCGCGGTCTTCTCGAACTGGCGCACGGGCAGGGCGTCGAAGAACTCGTTGGCGACCAGCAGCAATGGCCCTTCGGGCACGTCGTCGAAGCGGGCGTGCCACGTGGGCTCGTAAGCGGCCAGCGCCGGGCCTTGCAGGGCGCGCAGCTGTTCGTTGATCTCGACGAGATGAAGATCGATGGCGGCATGGAAGCCCGGCACGCCGCGGGTCGCGCGCAGGGCATCGGCCATCAACGTGCCGCGTCCTGGTCCGAGCTCGACCAGCGTCACGGTCGATGGCCGTCCCATCGCCAGCCAGCGCTCGGCGAGCCACGCCCCCAAAAGCTCGCCGAACATCTGGGAAATCTCGGGCGCCGTCGTGAAATCGCCGGCGGCGCCGACCGGCAGCGCCTTGCGATAGTAGCCGAGCCGCGGATGCCCGAGCGCCTCGGCCATGAAGTCGGCGAGCGAGATCGGGCCGGTGAGCGCGATGCGTCGGGCGATCAGCCGGCCGAGCTCAGTGGTCACGACACGGCAGGACGGGAATAGGCGCGGGTGATCAGCCAAGCGCCGATGAACAGCAGCGGCACAGACAACAGCATGCCCATTGTGATCGGGCCCCACAGATAGCCGAGATGCGCGTCGGG
Source organism: Reyranella sp. (assembly GCA_019750135.1). Taxonomy (GTDB): domain Bacteria; phylum Pseudomonadota; class Alphaproteobacteria; order Reyranellales; family Reyranellaceae; genus Reyranella. The sequence goes on from JAIEOV010000081.1 coordinate 18,937, forward strand.
CTCGCGGAACAGCTCGCCGATGATGCGTGCCACGCCGTAGCCCGCGAAGAACACCCCGCAGAGCAGGCCCGGGCGACGCCGGCCGTCGGTCAGCCGCCACACCAGCATCATCACGACGAACAGCGCGATGCCTTCGAAGAAGGCCTGGTAGAGCTGGCTGGGATGGCGCGGCAACGGGCCGCCGCGCGGGAACACCATGGCCCAGGCGACGTCGGTGGTGCGTCCCCACAGCTCGCCGTTGATGAAATTGGCCAGCCGGCCGAAGAACAGGCCGATCGGCGACACGATGGCCAGAAGGTCACCCAGCATGAAGGGATTTGTCTTGTTGCGCAGGCTGAAGACGATGGTGGCGACGATGACGCCCAAAAAGCCGCCGTGGAACGACATGCCGCCTTCCCACAAGGTCAGGATGGCGAGCGGGTTGGTGAGATAGAAGCCGGGCTTGTAGAACAGCACGTAGCCCAGCCGGCCGCCCAGGATGACGCCCAGCGCCGCCCACAGCAGGAAGTCGTCGATCTTGACCGGCGACAGCACCTTGGGCGGCTGCTCGCACAGCCGGCGGATGACCTGCCAGCCGATGACCAGGCCAGCGATATAGGCGAGGGCGTACCAGCGGATGGCAAGCGGCCCGAACTGGACCAGGACGGGGTCGATCTCGGGATAGGGGATGACGAGGGGATTCATTGGGCGAGCATTATAGCATCTCACGCCCCAGAATCGTCGCGGCGCCGGTCTGGGACCGGTCAACCGCTGGCGAGGTCGTAAGCCGGGCGTCAGCGCCGGCATCCACACCGTGCCCTGTAGTTGCCGTCAATGGCAGCAGGTCACCTGCCGCGCATTTGATCGACATTCGCCTGTGCTGCCACGATGCGCCCCATCAAATTGAGGCGCCGAATAATCAGGCTGGTGTTTCTCGGCTCCGCGTTCACCTTCGCCGATAGGCTATTGAGATCGTCACGCAGCTGCTGCAGACCGGTCTCAAGTTCGGCGAGCTTCCTGCTGTCTCTGGTCACTGGCGCCCTCACAACCGTGGAAAAGATACCATCGCTGGCGGGTGAGCATCACGGCGCTGAGCTTTCACAATACGATTGATACAATGTAGGCTCGGGCAACCTCGTGCCCCAGAATCGTCGCGGCGCCGGTCTGGGGGACCGGCGCCGCTAAGGACTATCCAACTAAGACTTATTATTCGTCGTTTTGCTTACGAGAGGGGGCGTCGGAGGGTCCTTTTTCGGTCAGGCTTCGCCGACGGTCTCGAGGATCGAGGCGGTCAACGCGTCGAGGGGCGTCTTGCCGGCCCACACGACGTACTGAAAGGCGGGGTAGAAGCGCTCACTTTCGCTGATCGCCACTTCGACCAGGTCGTTGAGCTGCTCGGGCATCAGGCCCGTGGTGCCGCGCAAGGGAATGGCGTGGCGGAACATCGGCAGGCCTTCGTCGGTCCATAGATCGAAGTGGCCCAGCCACATCTTCTCGTTGATCAGCGCCAGCAGCACATGGATGTCGTTGTGCCGTTCGGTCGGAATGCGCACGTCGTAGGCGCAGGTGAAGTGCAGCGCCTCGACATCGTCGCGCCAGCTGAAGAACATGCGGTAGTCGCACCAGCGGCCGGCGACTTCGACGGCGATCTCTCTGTCGGATGTACGGTCGAAGGGCCAATCGTTGGCAGAGACGACCTTCTCGATCATCTCGAGCGGGTTGAGATCGACTTTCCGTCTGGTCCGCTCGTGTCGCGTTAACGCCATCGACCCACTCCCCAACCATTTCCGCCTTGCGGCTCCGGATGAGCCATTCTTGAGGCGGTTGGCCGACATATCGTGGTGGGTACCCAACAACCCACAAGCGGTAGACTGCCATAACGGTGAGTCCCACCGCAATAAGAAATCAGGCGGAAATCGGGGAAAGAGTCAGGGATTCCATTGATTTAATCCCCAGAGCTAAGATTCGAATCGCAAAATTCCGCTTGCCGAATCACAAAGCTTTGCCTGCATTTTAGGCAAATCGGGCTACCAGCCCACCCTGACGGCCATTTTCCAAGGGTTCGAAGGCCTTGGCATATGGCTTGCGTTCCAAGCCTCCAATGACGCGCCCGCGGGCGCCAAAGAAGAGGAGGCTTCTCATGTTCAAGGACCCGTTCGATCCCAAGACGCTGCTGCGGCAGCGCTGCGGCTGTGGCGGCGACCACGCGCCGGCCGATCATGCCCGCCTGACGGCCGTGCCGGCGAGCGACGAGCAGCGTTTCAGCCGGGTGGTCGATGCCGCGGTCCTGCGCGCGGTCTTCCCGGTCGATGCCCAGCGCCGCGCTTTCTTGAAGAAGGTCGGCGTGGCGACGGCGATGGCCGCGATCTCCTCGGTCTTCCCGCTCGGCATCGCCCGCGAGGCCTTCGCCCAGGGCGGTGCGCCGGAGAAGAAGGACCTCAAGGTCGGCTTCATCCCCATCACCTGCGCCACGCCCATCATCATGGCCCATCCGATGGGCTTCTATGCCAAGCAGGGGCTGAACGTCGAAGTGGTCAAGACCGCCGGTTGGGCGGTGATCCGCGACAAGTCGCTGGCCAAGGAATACGACGCCGCGCACATGCTCTCGCCGATGCCGCTCGCGATCTCGCTGGGCGTCGGCTCGAACCCGGTGCCGTGGACGATGCCGGCGATCGAGAACATCAACGGCCAGGCCATCACCCTGGCCATCAAGCACAAGGACAAGCGCAACCCGAAGGACTGGAAGGGCTTCCGCTTCGCCGTCCCGTTCGACTACTCGATGCACAACTACCTGCTGCGCTACTACGTGGCCGAGCACGGGCTCGACCCCGACAAGGACATCTCGATCCGCTCGGTACCGCCGCCGGAGATGGTGGCCAACCTGCGCGCCGACAATATCGACGGCTACCTCGGCCCCGATCCCTTCAACCAGCGCGCAGTGTTCGACGGCATCGGCTTCATCCATCTGCTGACCAAGGAGCTGTGGGACGGCCATCCCTGCTGCGCCTTCACCGTCAGCAAGGAGTTCGCCACCCAGAACCCCAACGCCTATCGGGCCTTGCTGAAGTCGATCATCGAGGCCACGGCCTATGCCTCCAAGCAGGAGAACCGCAAGGAGATCGCCAAGGCGATCGCACCGGCCAACTACCTCAACCAGCCCGAGACGGTGCTGGAGCAGATCCTGACCGGCACCTATGCCGACGGGCTGGGCGCGGTGAAGAAGGATCCCAACCGGATCGACTTCGATCCGTTCCCGTGGAACCAGTTCGCCATCTGGATCATGACGCAGATGAAGCGCTGGGGTCAGCTCAAGGCCGATGTCGATTACGCCAAGGTGGCGTCGGACGTGTACCTCGCGACCGACACCGCCAACATGATGAAGGAGATGGGGCTCACGCCGCCCGATCCCTCCAAGAAGACCATCGTCGTCATGGGCAAGGCGTTCGATCCGGCCAAGCCCAACGAATACGTCGAGAGCTTCGCCATCAAGCGGAGCTGATCCCCGTGGGCACGCTCAAGAAGTCGCTCGGCCTGCGCGCCGCGTTGCTGTCGTTCCTGATCTTCGCCGCCATCGTCGGCCTGTGGCAGCTCGCGGCCCAGCCGCCGGCCGCCTCGGGCCCGGCGGTCGATCCCGAATATGCCAAGCTGGTCGGCGCCGCGGCGGCGACCGGGACCAAGTCGGCGATGCCGACGCCCGCCGATATCGGCGTCACCATCTGGAAGCATCTGATGGATCCCTTCTACGTGAAGGGCACCAACGACAAGGGCATCGGCATCCAGCTCGCCTATTCGCTGGGTCGCGTGCTTTTGGGCTTCGGCCTGGCGGCTCTGTTCGCCGTGCCGCTGGGCTTCCTGATCGGCATGTCGCCCCTGGTCTATCGCGCGCTCGATCCCTTCATCCAGATCCTGAAGCCGGTGTCGCCGCTCGCCTGGATGCCGCTCGCGCTCTACACCATCAAGGACAGCTCGATCTCCTCGATCTTCGTGATCTTCATCTGCTCGGTCTGGCCGATGCTGATCAACACGGCCTTCGGAGTGGCGAGCGTGCGGCGCGAATGGCTGAACGTGGCGCGCACGCTCGAGGTCGGGCCGTTTCGTACCGCCTTCAAGGTGATCCTGCCGGCAGCCGCGCCCACCATCATGACCGGGATGAGGATCTCGATCGGCATCGCCTGGCTGGTGATCGTCGCGGCCGAGATGCTCGTGGGCGGCACCGGCATCGGCTACTTCGTGTGGAACGAGTGGAACAACCTCTCGATCGCCAACATCGTCACCGCGATCCTGCTGATCGGTCTCGTGGGGCTGCTGCTCGACCAGGGCCTGGCCTGGCTCACCAAGCTCGTGACCTACCCGGAATAGCCCAATGGAACGCCCCCTCATCAGCGTCGAAGGCCTGGCGCGCCGCTTCGGCGACGATCGGCGCCAGCCCGCGGTGTTCGAGAACATCTGGTTCGGCATCGACCGCGGCGAGTTCGTCTGCCTGATCGGCCATTCCGGCTGCGGCAAGACCACGATCCTCAATGTGCTGGCCGGCCTCGACCAGCCGAGCGACGGCGCCGTCATCGTCGACAATCGCGAGATCGACGGCCCGAGCCTCGACCGCGCCGTGATCTTCCAGGGCCATGCCCTGCTGCCCTGGCTGACGGTGATGGGCAACATCGCCTTCGCCGTGTCCTCGCGCTGGCCGTCGTGGGGCCGCGCCAAGGTCGCCGAGCATGCCGCCAAGTTCATCGAGCTGGTCGGGCTGAAGGGCGCGGAGAACAAGCGGCCGGCCCAGCTCTCGGGCGGCATGAAGCAGCGCGTCGGCATCGCCCGCGCGCTCTCGATCCAGCCCAAGATGCTCCTGATGGACGAGCCGTTCAGCGCCCTCGATGCGCTGACCCGCGGCATGCTGCAGGACGAGGTGCTGCGCATCTGCGCCGACACCCAGCAGACCGTGTTCATGATCACCCACGACGTCGACGAGGCCATATTGCTCGCCGACAAGATCGTGCTGATGACCAATGGGCCGGGCGCGAAGATCGCCGAGATCATGGTCAACACCATGCCGCGCAACGAGCGGCATCGGAACGATCTCCATCGTCATCCCCAGTACTACGCCATCCGCAATCACCTGGTGGAGTTCCTGGTCAACCGCTCCAAGGCGTTCGACCAGGAGATCGCGGACGGCAGCTACGACCCGCGCCGGCTGAAGCTGGTGAAGCCGGGCCTGGCGGCGGTCAATCCGCCCGCCGAAGTCGTGCCGCTTCGGCACACGCATTGAGAAGCAAGACGGAGACACGCAATGAAACGGGCAGAAGTCACGGAGAAGATCCTCTCGGCCAAGCGGCTGAAGGAGCTCACCTGGGAGGAGATCGCCAAGAAGATCGGCGGCGCCTCGAAGATCATCGTCACCGCGGCCTGCATGGGCCAGATGAAGATGACCAAGGAGCAGGCGACCAAGGCCGCCAAGCTATTCGGCCTCAACAAGGAAGAGACGCTGCTGCTGCAGGAGGTGCCCTATCGCGGCTCGCTGCCCCAGGTGCCGCCGACCGACCCGCTGATCTACCGCTTCTACGAGCTGGTGCAGGTCTACGGCACGACCTGGAAGGAGCTGATCCAGGAGGAATTCGGCGACGGCATCATGTCGGCGATCGACTTCGACATGACCATGGAGCGCCAGCCCGACCAGAAGGGCGACCGGGTGAAGATCGCCATGTCAGGCAAGTTCCTGGGCTACAAGACGTACTGATCCTACGGAGCCGCCCGAAGGGCGGCGCAGTCGAGGGACCTGTTTTGTCGATGCATCGACAAAACAGGCCCCTCCGCTCCGCCTCGCTACGCTCGGCTCCGGTCGGGATGACGGCGTTTTGCAGTCATAGGCGATAGCCCTGCCCTAGCGGGGAGAGAGAAATTTGAGAAAGCAGGGGAGGCCGATGGTTGATGCCGCCGGCCCGCCTACGTCTGGCTTGATACATCGTGGCGGAGCCGCCTACCTTGCTCCCGCATGGAAGTTCCTCCACCCCTCGCTGCTCGGGGCCGCGCAACTGCGGAAGACGCCAAAGGCCTCAGGGACACGCTGGAAAAGGCCAGGGCGCTGTATCGACAAGGGCAGGTCGTCCAGGCGCAGGCGATCATGGAGGAAGTCCTCAGGTCGCAGCCTCGACACCATGAAGCGCTGCATCTGTCGGGGTTGATCGCCTACCGAGCGGAAAATCCCCGAAGCGCGGCCGAGCTGATCGGCAAGGCAATAGAGATAAATCCCGGATTGCCGGCGCCGCACAACAATCTCGGCAATGCGCTGCGGGCGCTCAATCAGCCAATGGCCGCGATCGAGAGCTTCGACCGCGCCCTTGCCCTCAATCCGAATTTGGCCGAAGCCCACTTCAATCGCGCCAACGCGTTGCTCGATCTCAACAGGTTCGAGGCCGCGATCGAGAGCTACGACCGCGCCATCGTCCTCAAGCCGACGCACGCCGAAGCCCACAGCAATCGCGGCAATGCGCTTGCGGCCCTCGGCAAGGAGCAGGCCGCGATCGATTCCTATGACCGGGCGGTCGACCTCAAGCCGGACTACGCCATGGCCCTCAACAACCGCGGCGTCGCCTGTGTCGCGCTCAAGCGGCCGGAAGCCGCGTTGGAGGACTTCGACCGGGCAATCGCCCTGCAGCCGCGCTTCGCGATGGCCCACAACAATCGCGGCAACGCCTTGACGCGCCTCGGCCGGCTGCGCGAGGCGGCCGAAAGCTACGGCCGCGCGGTCGCCCTGGCCCCCAAGCTCGCGGAGCCCTACACCAATCTCGGCAGCGCCCTCGTGGCGCTCGGCCAACCACAGGCCGCCCTGCAGCAGATCGACCGCGCGCTCGAATTGCGACCCGACTACGCCATGGCGCTCAGCCATCGCGGCGATGCCCTGCGCGCGCTGCTCCAGCTCGACGCAGCCATCGACAGCTACGGGCGTGCGATGGCGTTGAAGCCGGACGACGCGTTGTTCCGCTTGAACCAGGCGATCGTGAAGCTGCAGTCCGGCGATTTTGCCGGCGGATGGCCGCTCTACGAATGGCGCACCCAGACGGAAGAGGCCGGCAGCCCGAGGACCTACGCGGAGCCGGTCTGGACCGGCGCCGAGGATATTTCGGGAAAGACGCTCTTCGTGCACTACGAGCAGGGCCTCGGCGACACCATACAGTTCAGCCGATACGTCAAGCTCGCGGAGGCACGGGGCGCCAAGGTCGTGTTCTCGGTGCAGGACCGGCTGGTCCGGCTGATGAGCACCTTGTCGCCGACGGTCGCTGTCGTCGATTCCAGGACACGACCGCGAAAGTTCGACTATCACATCGCCTTGCTCAGCATGCCGTTGGCGTTCGGCACGACCGGGCAAAGCATTCCCGCAGAAGCAGCCTATCTGCGCGCCGAGCCGGACAGAGTGGACGCGTGGGCTAAGCGGATCGGCGGTCGCGGCTTCAGGATCGGCATCGCCTGGCAGGGGAACCCGCGCAGCAAGGCCGATCGTGGTCGGTCAGTGGGTCTCGAAAATTTCGCGGCGCTGTCGGCCATCCCGGATGTTCGTCTCATCAGTCTTCAGGTGGCGGACGGCGCGGAGCAACTCGGAGACGTCCCCGGCGGGCTGCGCGTGGAAACATTGGGTGACGGCTTCGACGAAGGAGCGGACGGCTTCATCGACACGGCGGCGGTCATTGCAAACCTCGACCTTGTCGTCACCGTCGATACGTCGATCGCCCACCTGGCTGCGGCCCTGGGCAAGCCCGTCTGGGTGGCCCTGAAATATTCACCGGACTGGCGTTGGCTTCTCGGACGATCGGACAGTCCCTGGTATCCGACGGTACGCCTGTTCAGGCAGGCGTCGATCGGCGACTGGTCGAAGGTCTTTGCCGATATGGCGGCTGCCCTTGCCGAGCGGCTGGCCGTTTCCCCGCCCTCAACGATTCCCCGCGTGCCGATCTCCTGGGGCGAGCTGATCGACAAGATCACCATCCTCGAGATCAAGAGCGAACGGCTGACGGCAGAGAGCTCCCTTGCCAATGTGCGCCATGAACTCGCGCTGCTCACAGCCGTGGCGCAAGGCCGGCTCGCTGCCGACATGGGACTCCTGCAGCTCAAAGGGCAGCTCAAGTCCGTGAACGAGACGCTCTGGCGTATCGAGGCGGACATCCGCGCGAAGGAAGGGCAGGAGCAGTTCGACCAAGGTTTCGTCGAGCTGGCTCGCTCCGTCTACCGCCACAACGACGAGCGGGCCGCGATCAAGAGGCAGATCAATCTCAGGACCGGTTCGACACTGGTCGAAGAGAAGAGCTACTCGGCCGGATGACGCCCGATCAGGAGCCGATCCTCACTGCCGACCATCTGCGGCTGCGCCGCTGCCGTCACGGCACGATGATGTACAATCTGAACGACGCCTTCATCGGCACCATGCTCGATCTGTATGGCGAATTTTCCGAAGGCGAGACGGATGTCTTCCGTCAGGTGTTGCGGCCCGGCATGACAGCCGTGGAAGTCGGGGCGAACATCGGGGCGCATACCCTCTCTCTCGCCAAGTTCGTCGGACCGAACGGCCGTGTCGTGGCCTTCGAGCCGCAACGTAGTGTGTTCCAGCTGCTGTGCGGCAACCTGGCTCTGAACGGCATCGAGCACGTTGAAGCCATTCATGCGGCCGTCGGAAGCGAACCGGGCTCGATCGCCGTGCCGCGACTGGACAGCCGGGCAAGGCAGAACTTTGGAGGATTGAGTCTCGGTCGAGCGCAACAGGGCGACCGGGTCCGCCTGTTGACGCTGGACGGCCTTCATCTGGCGGCCTGCCACTTCCTCAAGATCGATGTCGAAGGCATGGAATCCGAGGTGCTGAGCGGGGCGACCGAGACCATCAAGCGCGCCCGGCCCATCCTCTATGTCGAAAACGATCGGAAGGAAAAATCCGCAACGCTGATCCGGCAGCTCCAGGAGCTGGACTACCGGTGCTATTGGCACACCCCCGCCTATGTCCGGGTGCCCAACTTTCGCGGCAACAGCGACAACAGGTTTCCGCGGCTGATTTCGATCAACATGCTCTGCGTTCCGCGCAGCCGCGATTTTCCGGTCACCGGGCTGCGGGAAGTCGAGGCCTGAGCCTACTTCGTCGAATTTTTTCCGTCATCCCGAGCGAAGCCGCCCAAAGGGCGGCGCAGTCGAGGGACCTTTCTTGTCGATGCATCAACAAAAAGAGGTCCCTCCGCTCCGCCTCGCTACGCTCGGCTCCGGTCGGGATGACAGGTGTTTTGATCGCCCCTTGCCGGCGAAAGTCATTCCATGGCAGATTGTCAACAATCGACGATCAGCCACGTGTGAGGCTAGTTGGCTTTATCGGACCTTTCCGCGCCGGAGCTGGGCTTGGGGCCTGTTCCCAAGGCGACGCTGCGGGCGCACATTGCCGAGCGCCTGCGCGCGGCGATCCTGGCCGGCGACATAGCGCCGGGCGCGCCGCTGACCGAGACGGCGCTGTCGAGCCGCTTCGACGTCAGCCGCGGGCCCCTGCGCGAGGCGATGCGCCAGCTGATCGAGGAAGGGCTGCTGGTGACGGTGCCCTACACCGGCACGCACGTCGCGGCGCTGTCGGTCGAGGACGTGCGCGAGATCTATTCGCTGCGGACGGCGCTGGAGATCTTCGCCTTCGAGCAGGTGTGGGAACATCGCGACGATCGATTCAGCCGCGAACTCCATCGGCGCAACGCGGCGCTGCTGGCCAGCATCGACGCCGGCGACGATCGCACCAGCATTTCGACGGAGCTCGAGCTGCACGGCCTGGTGTTCGAGGCGAGCGGCCACAAGCTGCTGCAGCGCGCTTGGCATGGGCTGCGCGGCCGCCTGCAACTCTATTGGGCCGCCCATCACCGCGCCCATGGCATGCGCGGCCCGCGGCGGGACAGCCACGACAGCTACATCAGGGCGGCTCTCGGCAGTGACCTCGACACGCTGCGCCTGGAGATCGCCGACCACATGCGCCGCGGCGCCGTGGTCACGGAGAAGTTCGTTTCGGGGGAATCGAGGAAGGGGAACACGACATGACGATCAATCGCCGCAAGGTCCTGGCCGGGACCGCCTGGGGACTCGCCGCGGCAGCCTTGCCGCTGCTGCCTGCGCACGCCGGCACCATCGAGGAGACCAAGAAGCGCGGCACCTTCCGCGTCGGCGTCACCCAGGCGCCGCCGTGGTTCTCCAAGGATCCCAAGACCGGTCAGTGGTCGTCGGGCCTCGGCATCTCCATGGGCAAGGCGATGGCCGATGCGCTGGGCGCCAAGCTCGAGACTGTCGAGGTAAGCTGGGGCAACGCCATCGCCGCGCTGCAATCCGACAAGATCGACATCATGTTCATGCTCGACGCCACGCCGGAGCGGAAGCAGGCCGTCGACTTCCCGGAATCGCCGCTGCTCTACTACTCGCTGGCCGTGCTGGCGCGCGACGATCTGCCGGCGAAGACCTGGGAAGACCTCAACAAGCCCGGCGTGCGCATCGCCGTGCCGCAGGCCTCGTCGATGGACCGCTTCGTCAGCGAGCACGCCGCCAAGGCCGACCTGCAGCGCTTTCCCGACAATGCTGCGGCCATCGCCGCCTTCCAGTCGGGCCGAGTCGATGCCGTGTGCCTGTTCCATCCGCCGCTGCTCGCCGCCCGCCAGCGGCTGGGCAAGGGCAAGATCGTGGTGCCGACGCCGGCGCAGTCGCAGGCCTCCAGCGCGGCCATCCGCAAGAACGATCCCGAGTTCGTGGCCTGGGTCGATAAGCAGCTCGCCGCCTTCTACCAGAGCGGCCAGACGCAGAAATGGTACGAGGCGGCGCTCAGCGATTTCGGCCTCGATCCGACGCTCGCCCCGCCGGTCATGAAGGAGATGATCAAGTAGGCTGCCATGGCCTACCAGTGGGACTTCACTCCGGTCTTCGCCAACAGCGAGCTGTTGGCGCAGGGCCTTTTGAACACGCTCAAGGTCACCGGCGCGTCGCTCGCCTGTGGCCTGGTGCTGGGGTTGGGGTTCGCCCTGCTGCGGCTGTCGCCGCATCGGCTGGCCTCATGGCCGGCCGGCTTCATCATCGAAGTGTTCCGCACCACGCCGCCGCTGGTGCAGCTCTTCTGGTTCTTCTTCGCCCTGCCCTTGATCGCCGGCATCGAGATGACGCCGCTGCTGGCAGCGATCGTCACCTTCTCGATCCAGTCGGCCGCCTTCTTCGCCGAGGTTTTTCGCGCCGGCATTATCTCGGTCGAGCGAGGCCAGTGGGAGGGCGCGCGGGCGATCGGCATGACGCACGGCCAGGCGCTGCGCCGCATCGTCCTGCCGCAGGCGGTCAAGCGCATGATTCCGGCCTTCATGGAACGGGCGATCGAGCTCATGAAGACGACCACGCTGGTCGCCACCATCGCCTATGCCGATTTGCTGTTCGCTGCCAACGAGATCGCCCAGAAGACGTTCAGGCCGCTCGAGACCTTCACGGTGGCGGCGCTGATCTATTTCGTCGTCATCACGGCGATCAGCCTGTTGGCCCGCCAGCTCGAGCGGCGGCTCGCCGTCAGCGGCGAATCGACGGTGCACTGACATGCACCAGTGGGACTTCGCCTCGATCTTCGACAATGCCGACGTGTTCGCCGTGGGAGCGGTAGGCACGCTGCGCATCTTCGCGATCTGCCTCGTTGCGGGCTTGAGCCTCGGCCTTGTGGTCGGGCTGGGCCGCTATTCACAGCAGCGCGTCTTCTACTGGCCGGCGACGGCGTTCGTGGAGTTCTTCCGCAACACGCCGGTCCTGGTGCAGATCATCTGGTTCTACTTCGCGCTGCCGATCCTGATGCCGTTCTCGATCAGTCCCCTGGCGGCGGCCTCGCTCGGCATCTCGCTCAACTCGGCGGCGTTCTCGGCCGAGATCTATCGCGCCGGCATCCAGTCGATCGACCGCGGCCAGTGGGACGGCGCGCGGGCGCTCGGCATGACCTTCCTGCAGGCCATGCGGCGGATCATCCTGCCGCAGGCGCTGAAGCGCATGACGCCGGCGCTGACCAATCGCGCCATCGAAATCTTCAAGATGTCGACGCTCGCCTCGGCCATCGCCTATGTCGAGCTGCTGCAGCAGGCCAAGCTGATCGCCTCGCTGAACTTCAATCCCATCGAGGCCTACACGGCCGTGGCCGTGATCTTCTTCGTTTTCCTGTGGCCGCTGGTGCAGCTCACCTACGTGCTGGAACGGCGACTGGCGAGGGACGAATGACGATCCTCAAGGTCAGCGGGCTCATCAAGCGCTTCGGCAACAACGACGTCATCCGCGGCATCGACCTCGACGTCGAGAAGGGCGAGCGCATTGCCGTGCTGGGCGCCTCGGGCTCGGGCAAGTCGACCTTGCTGCGTTGCCTCAACTTCATGGAGATGCCTGACGTCGGCACGATCACGCTCGACGGCAAGGTCGTCGGTCGCCGCGAGGCCGAGCTGACGCAGGTGCGCCAGCGCATCGGCATGGTGTTCCAGCAGTTCAACCTCTTTCCGCACATGACGGCGTTGGGCAATGTCATGGAGGGCCTGCGCACGGTGCGCCGCATGAGCAAGGCTGATGCCGAGGCGCGTGCCGAGCGCGAGCTGGCCCGGGTCGGACTGGCCGACAAGGCGGCGCACTATCCCGCGCATCTCTCCGGTGGCCAGAAGCAGCGCGTCGCCATCGCCCGCGCGCTCGCCATGGATCCCGAGCTGCTGCTGTTCGACGAGCCGACCTCGGCGCTCGATCCCGAGCTGGTCGGCGAGGTTTTGGGCGTCATCCGCGCCCTGGCCGAGGAGGGACGCACCATGCTGCTGGTCACCCACGAGCTCGGCTTCGCCTACCACGTGGCGACGCGCGTGATCTTCCTGGCCGACGGCACGATCCACGAGCAGGGCTCGCCCGACGAGGTGCTGAAGCATCCGCGGCGCGGGCGTACGCAGGCCTTCCTGGCCCGCCACAAGGAATTTAGCCTCTAGGAGTATCGGCATGACGACGGAGCAGGCGAGCGCGCAGGCCTACAAGGCCGACGCGCGCAACGACAACGTTCTGGTCTACGTGAACGGCCAGTTCGCGCCGCGCAACGAGGCCCGGGTCTCGGTGTTCGACTCGGGCTTCGTGCTGGGCGACGGCGTGTGGGAAGGGCTGCGGCTGGTGAAGGGCAGGCTGATCAGCCTAAAAGCCCATCTCGACCGACTGTTCGAGGGCGCGCGCTCGATCCAGCTCGACATCGGGCTCACGCGCGAGGGCGTGGTCAAGGCGGTGCAGGACACGCTCGACAAGAATGGCATGACCGACGGCGCCCATGTCCGCCTGATGGTGACGCGCGGCGTCAAGAAGACGCCTAACCAGGACCCGCGCTTCGTGATCGGCCCGGCCACCATCGTCATCGTGGCCGAGTACAAGACGCCGCTGCCCGAGGCCAAGGCCAAGGGCTACGCGCTCTTCACCTCGACCTTCCGCACGACAGGGCCCGACCAGTTCGACCTGCGCCTGAACTCGCATTCGCGCCTGAACCTGATCCAGGCGCTGATCCAGGCGATCAACGCGGGCGCCGACGAGGCCCTGATGCTCGACCCGCGCGGCTTCGTGGCCTCATGCAATTCGACCAACTTCTTCATCGTCCGCGGCCGCGAGCTCTGGACCTCGACCAGCCTCTACAGCTTCAAGGGCATCACCCAGCAGAACGTGATCGACGCCTGGCGCAACGCCGGCAACGTGGCGCGCGAATGCGACTTCACCCTGGCGCAGGTCTACTCGGCGGACGAGGCATTCGTAACGGGCACTTTGGGCGGAGTCACATCTGTCACCAAGGTCGACGGCCGGCCGATCGCCGACGGAATGCCGGGACTGGTGACGAAGGAGGCGAGCGACCTCTATCTGCGGTCGGTCGGAGCGGCGTGAAGGCACTGCCGGCACGCAGGATCGGCGGCACAAGGAGTGGCGTAACTGCCGGTGCGACCCGCCAGACCTGCCCCTCTACGGCACGAAAAAACTCGCGAAGACGCAAATTGGTAGGTATTGACTGAAGTGGTTGACAAAAACGCACTCAAGTTATAGTATCGAGCCGTTGCGTTGCTTTCCGGCGTTGTCGCTCTATGCATCGTTGATCCGAAACCAGAAGAGCGTGGTACCTCCCGCGCGTCCCTTCGTCCGGCTGCCTGCATTCGGACGGGCCCGGGGGCTCCCGCTTCCCGACGCCCCTGGAGTGCGCCCCAAAAGTGAGACAGTAAAATGCGGGCAGGACCGAACCCCAAAACCGGTAGCGAAACTTGCGTAACTGTCCGAATTACAGCGGGTAGTCGTTCGGGCGATCGAAAGCCACAAGGCCGTTTGCTGTCGAGGTCCACCCAGCGCGAGCTGACGGCACTGCATGCACAGACTAGAATTGGCCTATGAGCCAGCTTCCGCTGCGATCCATTGAGGCGTTCGTCCTGGTGGCGCGCCTTCTCAGCCTGCAGAAAGCCGCAACGGCCTTGCACATCACTGTTCCCGCCGTGAGCCGCCGCATCCAGCTGCTGGAGCGCCATCTCGACACAAAGCTCTTTCATCGCCTGCCGCGCGGACTCAGTCTCACGCCGGCCGGCGAGCGATATATCGCTGAGCTCGGCCCGGCCTGGGATGCCGTGCGCGCCGCGACAGCGGCGGCCAGGATTCCGGAGCGGGTCAATGCGTTCAAGGTGACCGTCATCCCGACCTTCGCTGCGAACTGGCTGATGCCGCGGCTCGCGCACGCCCGGCTTGCCGGCATGGAGGTCGAGCTGGAGACCTCGCCCGGCATCGAGGAGCTGACAGCGCGCAAGGACATCGACTGCGCCATCCGCCTCGGGCGCGGACCTTGGCCCGGCGCGGTCAGCGAGAAGGTCTTGGCGATCGAGGCATACCCCGTGGCGGCTCCTGGCCATGTCGCCGGCGATTGCCTGCACACGCTGAGCGATCTCGCTGGCCACACCTTGATCGGGTCGAATCACCAGCCGGATTTCTGGCCCGAGTGGTTCCGCCTGGCCGACATTGCCTTTCAGGCCGATGCCTACAGAAGCTTCGACAATCTGCAGCTCGTCTATGAAGCGGCGGCGGCCAAGCTCGGCATCGCGATCGGGCTTGATCCTCTCGTGCGGCCCTATCTGGCGAGTGGCCGGTTGGTGCGCCTTTGGCCGGAGAGCGTGACGCTTTCGCGGAGCTTCCAGCTTGTCCGCCGTGCCGATCGTGGCGTGGACAGGCGCTTCAATGCCTTCCGTCGCTGGCTGCGGAGCGAGACGGCACGAGCCGCCTAGAACGACGCGTTGAGAATTTCTGAAGTCGCGCGTCGAAGGACTGAATGGTGATGGGTGATGGCCGCGCCTAGCTTGGCGCATGACCACCTATCGCCTTCACTACTTTCCGGAGTCCGGCAACAGCTACAAGCTGGCTCTGATGCTCACCCTGTGCGGCCAGACCTTCGACCCTGTCTGGACGGATTTCGGAGGCGGCGTCACGCGGACGACGGAATGGCGCGCGACGGTGAATGCCATGGGCGAGATTCCCGTGCTCGAGGAAGGAGGGCAGCGACTGACCCAGACGGCGCCCATCCTGTTGCGCCTTGCCGACCGCTACGGCCGGTTCGGCGGCCAGAACGACGCGGAACGCTTCGAAGTCCTGCGCTGGCTGTTCTGGGACAATCACAAGCTGACAGGATACATGGCGACCTATCGCTACCTGCGCGCCTTCACGCCCTCACCCGATGCCGCCGTGCTCGCCTTCCTGCGCCGCCGCCTCGACGACTTTCTCGGCATCCTGAACGGCCACCTGCAGGACCGCGCCTTCATGATCGGCGATCGGCCGACGGTCGCCGACATCTCCTTGATGGCCTATCTGTCCTTTCCCAAGCACGAGAGCGGCTACGACCTGGCGGCAACGCATGCCGGTGTCGATGCTTGGCTTGGCCGAATCTCCGAACTGCCTGGCTGGCGATCGCCGTACGACCTGCTGCCCGGCAAGCGCCTGAACTGTTACATCTGACCGACCAGCGGGCGGAAAACGGTTGGTTGGGTGCCGTCTGATCCGTCGGCGCTTCAAGGTCTCCGGGTATGGGCCCAGGCGTTCATGTAGGCCGTGGAAACGCGGCCTCTCCACGTTCGGATGACTTCTTCGAGCTGATCGCGGCGAGTGTTCAGCGCCGGCAAGCTGCCCGGCAGTTGTTGGGTGTATAGGCCCGCGGTGCCCATGGCGAAGATGCCGTCCTCTATGCCGGTCTCGCACATGATGAGCAGGGGCTTGCCGAGAGCGAACAGGACGCCGGCCTCCATGTGATTCCACGGCGTCGGGAAGCGCAGCATGCTGTCGATGGGTTTCGATACGTCGCGATAGTCGTTGTCGCGCGCCCTGTGCTTGCGTGTGCCGGCGGTCACGCGCATTTGCTCGAAGCCGAGAATCAGTCCGCCAAAGCAGTTGTTGGCGATCATGCAGACCTGCTCGAGGGGAGAGGTCTCGGTATAGTCGCTTTGCCCCAAGGCCCTCGGCGCGAGTTTTTCCCTGTCGAGCATATCGAGTATCTCGTTGCGGACGTCATCCTGTTCAGGACTGAGGCTGCTCGGACTCGAGACGAAGACCGGAAGGCGGACGCCCGGATAGTTGCGGCGATTCGGCTTGTCGAGGGGCTCTTCCATGGCGGGCTATTCCGCCGCGAGCTTCCTGGTGGCACGCGGATCGCGCGTGAGCAGGCCGTCGGCAAGGTCGCGCTCGATCAGGGAGTCCGGCCGCTCGGAGATGCGGCCGAAGCCGCCGCCACCGCCCACGAACATTTCCACGATGTCGCCCTTGGCGAGATCGACGGCGGCCTTGCTCTTGAGGTCCTCGACGGTGCCGTTGGCGCGATGGATGCGGCAATAGCCGCGCTGGCCGGGCTCGCCACCCTGCAGGCCTTCCGGCGCGAGGCGGAAGCGGTCGGAGTAGATCGCGAGCTGTACGTCGTCGCGCAGGATCTCGCACCGCCGGAAGAAGCCCGCGCCACCGCGGCGGGCGCCCAGGCCGAAGGAATCGGGGGCGAGCTCGTAGCCGACGATGCGGAAGAAGTCGTAGTCGATGTCGAGCGATTCGACCGGGGCGTTGGAGCAGTTGCTGAGCGGCGAATCGACGGCATCGCAGCCGTCGGCGTCCCTGGAGGCGCCGTAGCCGCCGCCGAAGATTTCCAGGTAGACGCTATAGCCCTTCTCGCCGAGATGGCTGAGGCAGAAGGCCGTCGTGCAGTCGAAGCCGGTGGCGATCACCTTGTCGGGCAGCGCCTGGGCCATCGCCTTCATCACGGCGTTGAACACGCGATAGGCCGGGATCATGCGCGCGCGCACCGGGGCCGGCGGCCGCGGGTTCAGGAGCGAACCGTACGGCACCTTGATGCGGATCGGCCGCGCCATGCCCTCGTTGTAGGGAATGTCCGGGCTGGTCAGCACCGACTTCACGCAGGAGAGCGCCGCCGACAGCGTGCTGGAGTAGGGGCAGTTGAGGTTGCGCTTGACCTGCGGGCAGGTGCCCTCGAAGTCGATTTCCACGGAATCGTCGGCGATCGTGACCTTGGCCTTCACGACCAGCGGATCGTCCGTCAGGCCGTCGTCGTCGACGGCGTCCTCGCCGTAGAACGTGCCCTTGGGCGCCTGGGCGATGGCGGCGCGCACGCGGCGCTCGGAGTAGTCCTGCATCTCCTTCATCGCCGCTTCGACCTTGTCGGCGCCGTAGCGATCGCAGAGCTGCTTCACCCGCAGGACGCCGATCGCATTGGCGGCGAACTGGGCGTTGAAGTCACCGATGGTGAGGTCGGGCACGCGCACATTGGCGGTGACGAGACGTTCGAACGACCCGCCGTTCCAGTCGCGCTGGAAATCGTACTTGCTGGGCGGGAAGCGCAGGCCTTCCTGGTAGACGTCGGAGGCATGGATGTTGAGGCCGGGCGCGCCGCCGCCGAGATCGAGATGGTGTGCCACCGAGGCGCCGAAGCCGACGACGCGGCCGGCGACGAAGATCGGCGTGAAGATGAAGACGTCGGGGATGTGCTGGCCACCCTCGAACGGGTCGTTGTTGATCAGGAAGTCGCCTTCCTTCAGCGTCTCGACCGGATGGCGCTTCAGGCAGGCGCGCAGCGTCTCGCCGATCGGGCCCAACTGCATGGGAATGAGCTCGGCCTGCGCCACCGTGTTGCCGTCGCGGTCCATCAGGCCGGCCGAGCCGTCGCGCGCCTCGCGCAGGATCGTCGAATAGGCCGAGCGGATGAGCTTCACACCCATCTCGCGGGCCGCGGCGATCAGCGCCTGGCTGATCACGGCATAGTCGATCGCACTCAACTGGCTCATGACGATCTCCGCAGAATCAGATTGTCCGCCGCATCGAGCGTCGCCGTCCAGCCGGGCGGCACCCAGGTCGTGGCGGTGTAGCCTTCGATCACGGCGGGGCCGTCGATCTTCTGGCCGGCGGTCAAGGCTTCGGCCGTGTGGCGGGCGCAGTCGATCCAGGCCTCGCCATGGAAGATCTTGGTCTTCTCGGGGCCGCGTGCGGCCAGCGTCTCGCGATCGAGCCGCGGCGCCGTGCCGATCGGCAGGGTGGCGCCCACCCGCAGGGTCACGATCTCGACCGGCCGGTCGAGGGTGGCGCCGTGCATGAAGGTGCGGTGATGGGCGTCGGCGAACAGCTCGGCGAGATAGGCAGCATCGAGCGAGGCGAGGCGGTTGGCCGGCACTTCCACGCCGACCTCGAAGGCCTGGCCGACGAAGCGCATGTCGAGCGTGTGCGTATAGACGAGGTCGCCCGGCAGCTTCATGTCGGCGAACTGGGCGGCGAGCCGCGCGCGCATCTCGCCGAAGATCCGGCCGGCTTCCGCCGCGGCGGCATCGTCGAGCTTCATCTTGCGCGTGACGGCGTCGAACTTGGTGTAGTCCGAGGCGACCAGCCCGTAAGCCGAGATCACGCCGGCGTTGGGCGGCACGACGATGGTCGAGATGCCGAGCTCCTCGGCGATGCGCGCGGCATGCAGCGGGCCGGCGCCGCCGAACGGCACCAGCGCATAGTCGCGAGGATCGCGGCCGCGCTCGGTAGAGACCAGCTGGATGGCGCGCACGATGTTGGCGTCGGCGAGCTGCAGGGCAGAGGAGGCGGCCTGCTCGACGCTGAGGCCGAAACGCTCGGCCAATGGCGCGAAGGCATGCTTCGCGGCTTCTCCGTCGAGGCTCATCCGGCCGCCTAAAAAGGCGCCGGGTCGGATGGTGCCGATGACGATATGCGCGTCGGTCGTGGCGGGTTCCGTGCCGCCCTTGCCATAGCAGGCGGGGCCGGGGTCGGCGCCGGCGCTCTGCGGGCCGACGCGCAGCATGCCGCCATCGTCGACCCAGGCGATCGAGCCGCCGCCGGCGCCGACCGACACGATGTCGAGCACCGGCGTGCGGATGGGCAAGCCGTCGATCTCGCTTTCCGAGGCGAGCGAGGGTCGTCCGTCCTGCACCAGGCAGACGTCGGTCGAGGTGCCGCCCATGTCGAAGGTGATGAGATCGTTGAAGCCCGAGCGTGCGGCCTGGCGCGTGGCGCCGACCACGCCGGCCGCCGGGCCGGAATAGAGCGCGGTGATGGCGCTCTCGCGCATGGCTTCAGCCGGCAGTCTTCCGCCGTTGGACTGCATCACCGTGAAGCGGCCCTTGAACCCCGACTCCGCGAGCTTGCCTTCGAAGCGATGCAGGTAACCGTCGATCACCGGTTGCACATAGGCCGACAGCAGCGTCGTCGAAGCGCGCTCGAATTCGCGGAACTCGCGCGCCACCTGATGACTCGCCGTCACCAGCACGTCGGGCAGGGCCTCGGTGATCAGCGCCGCCAGGCGCTTCTCATGCACCGGATTGGCATAGGCGTTGAGCAGGCAGATGGCAACGGCGCGGTAGCCGCCGGCCTTGATGGCGGGGATCAGCTCGCTTTTGACAGCCGCCTCGTCGAGCGGCTTCTCGATCGAGCCGTCGGCGCTGATCCGCTCGGGCGCCTCGAAGCAGTCCTTGCGACGCACCGGCGGCGCGGGCTTGGCATAGAAGAGGTCGTAGATGTTGCGGCGGTCGTGGCGCTGCATGAACAGCAGGTCGCGGAAGCCGGCCGTGGCGACGAAGGCGACCGCAGCGCCCTTGCGCTCCAGCACGGCGTTGGTGGCGACAGTCGAGCCGTGGCCGAGGTCCTCGATCTTCGCCAGATCGATGCCCGAGGCGGTGAGTGCCGCGAAGGCGCCGATGTCGGGACTCCGAGGCGTGCTCGGAACCTTGGTGACGACGACCTTGCCGCCTTCGACGGCCACCAGGTCGGTGAAGGTGCCGCCGACCTCGACGCCGACGCGCATCAGCTTTGGGGCCCGGCGAGCTTGGCCTGCAGCTCGGCGATCTGCTTCTTCAAGTCCTCGTTCTCCTCACGCGCTTTGGCGGCCATGGCCTTCACCGCCTCGAACTCGTCGCGGCGGGGGATGTCCATGCCGTCCAGGATCTTGGCGATCTGGTCGCGGACGCGGGCCTCGACCTCGTCCTTGACGCCGGTCAACGCGCCCATGGCGCCGTTGGCCATCTTCGTAAGGTCGTCGATGAACGGATTGCGGGTCTGCATGACTGTGACTCCTGATGCGGCGAGTATGGGCGGCTGGTAGCATCCCATCAAGAACACCCGAGTATGTCGGAGGAACCCCGTGGGTCTGGTCAAAGTCGAGTCGAGCGAAGGCATCACCACCATCACCATGACGCGTGCCGACAAGCGCAACGCGTTGAACCAGCAGCTTTGCGACCAATTGTGCGACGCCTACACGGCCTTCGAGGCCGGGCCCGACCAGGTCGCGGTTCTGCAGGCCGATGGCCCGGCCTTCTGCGTCGGCGCCGATCTCAAGGATCCGCCGGCCGCCATGTGGAAGGCGGTGCCCCATGTCAGCCACAAGCTCAGCAAGCCGGTGATCGGCGTCACCCAGGGATGGGTGATCGGCGGCGCCATCTGCATGGTCATGACCTGCGACCTGATGGTCTCGGCCGACACCACCAAGTTCATGTACCCCGAGGCCAAGGTCGGCGTGTTCGGCGGCCTGATGCCCGGCATCGTGTCGCGCATGCCGCACAAGGTCGCCATGGAACTCCTGCTGCTGGGCGAGGAGATCTCGGTCAAGCGCGCCTACGATGTCGGCTTCGTCAACAAGGTCGTGCCTCTGGGCGAGGAGCGCCAGGAAGGCCGGCGCATGGCCAAGATCATCGCCGAGTCCGCACCGCTGGTGATCCGCACCCTGCGCGACTTCGCCAACCAGACCCTGCCGCGCGGCCCGGCCGAGAACTTCGTGCCCGAGCGCTACAAGCTCGAGCGCATCGCCACCAGCGAAGACCGCAAGGAAGGCGCTGCCGCCTTCCGCGAGAAGCGCGCGGCGCGCTTCAAAGGCAGGTAAACAATGGGCGATCTTCTCCTCGTCGGTTGCGGCAAGATGGGCGGCGCCATGCTGGAAGGCTGGCTGGCGCGCGGGCTTTCGGCGGCGGATGTCGTCGTCGCCGAGCCGGTCGATGCGCTGCGGCCGCGCACCGCCGGCGTGCGCTCGGTCGCTTCGACCTCCGACGTGGCCAAGACGCCCGAGATCGTCGTGCTGGCGGTCAAGCCGCAGTCGATGGATGGCGTGCTGCCCGACCTGAAACGCTTCGCCAACGACGGCGCGGTGTTCCTGTCGATCGCCGCCGGCAAGACGCTGAAGTACTTCGCAAGCCATCTCGGCACGACGGCCAAGGTCGTGCGCTCGATGCCCAACACGCCGGCGGCGGTGCGCCAGGGCATCAGCGTGGCGACGGCGGCCGGCGGCGTGTCGGACGCGGAGAAGAAGCGCTGCCATCAGTTGCTCGAAGCCGTCGGCCAGGTCGTGTGGGTCGACGACGAGGCGCTGATGGATCCGGTGACGGCGCTGTCGGGCAGCGGGCCGGCCTATGTCTTCCTGCTGGTCGAGGCGATGGCGGCGGCCGGCGCCAAGCTCGGCCTCACCCCCGACATGGCCATGCAGCTTGCCCGCGCCACGGTGGCGGGCAGCGGCGAACTCCTGAAGCAGTCGAGCGAACCCGCGTCGCAGTTGCGCGTTAACGTCACCAGCCCGGGCGGCACGACCGCCGAGGCATTGAAGGTGTTGATGGCGGCGGACGGCATCCAGCCGGTGTTCGACAAGGCATTGGCGGCAGCCTCGCGGCGATCGAAGGAGCTTGCGGGATGACGGCGGCCAACGACGCGGCACTCGAGGCTTTCACCAGGCTGATTGCCGAGAAGGGGTTCGCCGACGTCGCCTTGCGCGATGTCGCAGAAGCCGCGGGACTTGGGCTTGCCGAGCTCTACAAACTCTATCCCGATAAGGTGGCGCTGGTTTCGGCCTTCCTGGCGAAGATCGATGCCGAGGTGTTGGCCGGAACGCCGGCCAAGAGCGATCCCGAGGAGACGGCGCGCGATCGGCTGTTCGACGCCATGATGCGCCGCTACGACGTGCAGAGGCCCTATCGCGAGGCCTTGGCCTCGATCCGCCGGGCCGGCCTGCGCGATCCGATGCTGGCCCTGGCGATCGGCCCGGCGCTGCGCCGATCCATGGCCGCCATGCTCGAAGCGGCGTCCGTTCCGAGCGAAGGCCTTACGGGTGCGCTGCGGCAGAACGGCCTTTTGGCCATCCATGCTGCCGTGTCGCGGGTCTACGACAAGGACGAGACGACCGATCTGTCTAAGACCATGGCCGCTCTGGACAGCCGCCTGAAAACGGCCGAGCGGTGGGCTCAACTCTTTGAAAAATATGTGAAATGTGCTGAGGCCAGGAAGCCGGCCGACGAGGCGAATTCGCCTGCTGGGTGAACGTTTTGTGCAATGCACAAAGTGTTCTCTTGACTTTGTGCAGCGCGAGCATAAATTCAGCGCCGTTGTGCACCGCAGCAAATCGGTGCAGCCCCGACTTTCAACGCCTCGTCGCCCGCAGGAGAGCACCATGTACGCCAACGGCACCTTCAAGAACCCGTTCACCGACTTCGACTTCACCAAGATCGCCGGCGAGTTCAAGCTGCCGACCGTCAACGTCGAGACCTTCGTCGAGACCGCGCGCAAGAATTTCGCCGTCATGACTTCGGCCAACACGGCCGCCGTCGAGACGATGAAGACCATCGGCCAGCGTCAGGGCGACATGGTCCGCGCGGCGATGGAAGAGTTCTCCAAGCACGGCAGCGAAGTGCTCGCGGCCGCCACGGTCGAGGAGAAGGTCATCAAGCAGATCGACTTCGCCAAGAAGAGCTACGAGACGGCCATCGCCAACGCCAAGGAGCTCAGCGAGCTCGTCGGCAAGAGCCAGACCGAGGCTTTCCAGGCGCTGAGTGCGCGCGTCGCCGAGCTGACCGAAGAGGTCAAGGCCGCGATCGCCAAGAAGTAATTTCGGTCAGCCAGGCCAAGGTCGTTCGGGTCGGCTGTTTCAGCCGGCCCGAATGTGCTTTAGGTTGGGCATGGCCACGATCACCTACGACGACTTCGCGCGGGTCGATATCCGCGTCGGCACCATCCTCGAAGCCGCTCCCCTCGAGGGCGCCCGTAAGCCGGCATACCGGCTCGTCATCGACTTCGGGCCGGAGATCGGCCAACGCAAGTCATCGGCGCAGATCACGATCCACTACAAGGCCGAAGAGCTGGTCGGCCGCCAGGTCGCCGGCGTCGTCAATTTTCCGCCGCGCCAGATCGGCAAGTTCATGTCCGAAGTCCTGACCCTCGGCTTCCCCGCCGAGGACGGCAGCGTCGTGCTGATCGCACCGACCCAGAAGATCCCCAACGGCGGGAAGCTGTTCTAAGGGCTCCTCGTTAAAACACCTTGTGCAGCCAGCCGTACTTGTCGGCGGCGTGGCCGCGCTGGATGCCGACCAGCGCCGACTTCAGGTCCTCGGTCTGGGTGCCAGGTCCGCCGTTGCCGATCTTGAACTCGCCGTCCTTGCTGCGGACGGTGCCGATCGGCGTCACCACGGCGGCGGTGCCGCAGGCGAAGGCCTCGCGCAGGCGGCCGCTGCGGGCATCGGTGCGCCACTGGTCGATCGAGTAGCGGTCCTCGCGCACCTTGATGCCCTTGTCCTTGGCGAGCGTCAGCAACGAGGAACGCGTGATGCCGGGCAGGATCGTGCCGCCGAGCGGCGGCGTCATCATCGAGCCGTCGTCGAACACGAAGAAGATGTTCATGCCGCCCAGCTCCTCGACCCACTTCTGCTCCACGGCGTCGAGGAAGACGACCTGGTCGCAGCCATGGCGCGTCGCTTCGGCCTGGGCGAGCAGGCTCGAGGCGTAGTTGCCGCCGCACTTTGCAGCGCCGGTTCCGCCGGGGGCGGCGCGCGTAAATTCCTGCGACACCCAGAGCGACACCGCCGGCGCATCGGTCTTGAAGTACGAGCCGACCGACGAGGCGATGACGATGAACAGGTAATCCGACGACGGCTTCACGCCGAGGAAGATCTCGTTGGCGAACATGAAGGGCCGGATGTAGAGGCTGGCGCCGTCGCCGTCCGGGATCCAGTCGCGGTCGGTCTTCACCAGGAGATCGCACGCCTCGACGAACAGCTCCTCCGGCAGGCTCGGCATGGCGAGCCGCTCGGCCGACTGCTGGAAGCGCCGCGCATTCTCGATCGGGCGGAACATGGTCGCCCCGCCATCCTTGGTGCGATAGGCCTTCAGCCCTTCGAAGATCTCCTGCGCGTAGTGCAGGACGGCGGCCGCCGGATCCATCGGGATCGGCGCGCGCGGCTCGATGCGCGCGTCGTACCAGCCCTTGGACTCGTGATAGCGGATGGTCACCATGTGGTCGGAGAACACCCGGCCGAAGCCCGGGTTCTTCAACAACTCGGCGCGCTTGTCGGCCGGCACCGGCGACGGATGAGGAAGGTGAGCGAACTGAAGCTTGGTCTTGGACATTTTTCTCTCGGATGGTTGCCTGACTGTAGCACAGGAACTCAGGCCGCCCGGTCGACCGGCGGCGCGAGATGCGTCGATTCGCCGAAGCCTTCGCAGTCGGCCGTCCGCACCAGTTTCTGGAAGTCGGCCATCAGGGTGCGTGCAACGGGACCGGCCTGATAGTTGTGGCCGTCGACCGATCCCACCGGAACGATCTCGGCTGCCGTTCCGCACAGGAATACCTCGCTCGCCGTCTCGAGTTCCTCCGGCTTCACCGTGCGCTCCTCGACCGCCCAGCCGCGCTTCCTGGCCAGGCTCATGACGGCGCGCCGCGTGATGCCGTCCAAGAAGTTCTCCGGCGTCGGCGTGACCAGCGCGCCGTCGATCACCAGGAAGATGTTGGCACCGGTCGATTCGGCGAGATCGCCCTTCCAGTCGAGCATCAGCGCATCGTCGAAGCCCGCCTTGAGCGCCTTGTCCTTCTCGATGCCGCAGATCAGGTAGAGGCCCGCCACCTTGGCGTGGCCGGGCGCGAAGTCGGCCGACGGCCGGCGGTATTTGGCCATGGTGACGTTGATGCCGGCGTCGCGCGCCTGCACCGACAGCCGGCCCTCCTGGGCCCACGGTGCGATGGCGAGATGCACGGTCGTGCCGATGGCCGACACGCCCATCACCTCCGAGCCGCGCCAGGCGATCGGCCGGACATAGCCCGATTGCAGGCCGTTGGCCTTCACCACGGCGCGCGTCGCTTCCTCGATCTGCTGGCGCGCCCAGGGGATCTCGTAGTCGAGCAGGCGGGCGGAGTTGATCAGGCGCTGGCTATGCGCGGCCAGGCGGAAGACGCGGCCGTCATAGATGCGCTCGCCCTCGAAAACGGCCGAGCCATAGTGGAGGGCGTGGGTCAGCACATGCATGCGGCTGTCGCGCCAGGGGACGAGCTTGCCGTCCAGCCAGATGAAGCCGTCACGGTCATCCATGCCTAAGGACATTGCTATTCCTCTCTTCAATTTTTGCCAAATCGGTCGTTTGGACTCATCGAAATGCAAGGTTCTGACTAAATAGGTCAGTAATACTGACCTTGTCAATATGTCTGAGGGACTTCACACAGGCCAATGTAGAATCGGCCCATGGGCCATTCGCACGCCGGACACACGCACGGAGTTGGACACACTCATGGCGCCGGCACCGCCGGCGGCCGCCACAAGGGCAAGCTGAAGGGCGCCCTGGCCCTCACCGCAGGCTTCATGGTGGTCGAGGTCGTAGGTGGTCTGCTCACCGGCAGCCTGGCCCTGATCGCCGACGCCGCTCACATGATGACCGATGCCGGCGGGCTCGCCCTGGCGCTGATGGCCATCCGCTTCGCCGAGCGGGCGGCGACGCCGGAGAAGACCTACGGCTACGTGCGCATGGAGATCCTGTCGGCCCTGCTCAACGCCGTGGTCCTGCTGCTGGTCACGACCTTCATTCTCTACGAGGCGGTCGACCGCTTCATCAATCCGCCGCCGGTCCTGGCCGGGCCGATGCTGGCGGTGGCCGCGGTCGGGCTTGCCGTCAATCTCGGCAGCATGAAGCTTCTGGCCGCCGGGTCGAGCGAAAGCTTGAACGTGAAGGGCGCCTATTTCGAGGTCATGAGCGACATGCTGGGGTCGCTCGGTGTCATCATCGCCGCCCTGATCATCATGTTCACCGGCTGGCGGCTGGCCGATCCGATCATCGGCGCCGGCATCGGCCTGTTCATCGTGCCGCGCACCTGGTCGTTGATGAAGCAGGCGATCCATATCCTGATGGAAGGCACGCCGCCCGAGATCGACCTCACGCTACTGGAAGGTGCCATCAAGGAGATCAATGGCGTGGTGGCGGTCCACGACCTGCACGTCTGGACGCTCACCTCGGGGCTCGATTCCATGAGTTGCCACGTCGTCATCGCTGACATGGCGCGGGCGCGCGAGACGCTGGTGCAGGTCAGCGACGCGATGAAGGCCAAGTTCAACCTGACGCACACGACCATCCAGATCGAGGACCAGGCGCTGCGCGACGCCGAGGGGCATCGGGGACACTAGAGAAGTGCTATAGTCGGGCAACAGACGAGAATCGGCACAGACCGACAACTAAGTAGACAACATGGTGGAATCGAGAACTCCGGCTAATCCGCTGTTCCTGCGCGACGAGGAACTGCGCCAGGGCATAGAGCTGATGTTCTATGCCTATCGCGACTTCACGTTCGAATCCGACCAGCAGCTCAAGCGCTATCAGCTCGGCCGGGCCCATCATCGCGCGCTCTATTTCATCGGCCGCCATCCCGGCCACACGGTCGGCCATCTGCTGTCGATCCTGAAGGTCACCAAGCAGTCGATCTCGCGCGTGCTGAAGGACCTGCTCGAGCAGGGCTATGTCGAGCAGAAGAGCGGCGCGCGCGACCGCCGCGAGCGCCTGCTGTGGCTCACCGAGAAGGGCGTCAAGCTCGAGCGCGAGCTGACCGACCGCCAGAGTTCGCGCTTCGCCCGCGCCTACCGCGAGACCGGCGCCGATTCGGTCGAAGGCTTCCGCAAGGTGCTGCTCGGCCTGCTCGATCCCACCGAACGCGCCATCGTCGACAAGCGGGTGCGCGGCCCGCGGTGAGCCTCATGGATGCCTCGGCCGACAAGCCGCACATCCTGGTCGTCGACGACGACACGCGCCTGCGCGAGCTTCTGCGCACCTTCCTGTCGAAGAACGGCTTCCGCGTCACCGTCGCCAGTCAGGCCGCCGAGGCGCGCGAGCGGCTGGGCGTCATCGACTTCGACCTGATCGTGCTCGACGTCATGATGCCGGGGCAGACCGGCCTCGACTTCGCCACCGAGATCCGGCGCAGCGACGACGTGCCGATCCTGATGCTGACGGCCATGGGCGACACCAAGGATCGCATCGCCGGCCTGGAGACCGGCGTCGATGACTATCTCGGCAAGCCGTTCGAGCCGCGCGAGCTGCTGCTGCGTATCCAGAACGTGCTGAAGCGCAACCGCGCCGTGGCGGCGCCGACCGGCGGCGAGCTGCCGCGCCTCGTCGTGTTCGGTCCCTTCCAGTTCGACCACGAGCTGGGCGAGCTCACCAACATGGGCAAGCGCCTGCCGCTCACCGATGCGGAGACCGCGCTGCTGCGCGTGTTCACCACCCGCCTGGGCGAGGTGCTGAGCCGCGAGACTCTCTGCAAGAGCGTCGGTTTGGCCGTCAACGAGCGGGCGATCGACGTGCAGGTCACGCGCCTGCGGCGCAAGATCGAGCCCGACCCGTCCTTCCCGCGCTACCTGCGCACCGTGCGAGGCCAGGGCTACCGCCTGGTCGACGCATGAGCGCGTGGGTCGACAGATGATAGTAGCGGCCGCCCGCGATCTCTTCGAGAGCATCGCCCGCTTTGCCGACCGGCACTCGCCCCAGACGCTGTTCGCCCGGGCGCTGATCATCATCGTCGTGCCGATGCTGCTGCTGCAGGCGCTGTCGGCCTGGTGGTTCTACAGCCAGCGCGGCGACAACGTGACCAACCGGCTTGCCATCCTGCTGGTGCGCGACCTGCGCATGTTGATCGCATTGCGCGGCGAGTTCCCCGACGACGCCCACCGCGCCTGGATCATCAGCCGCTCGGCCCAGGACCTGCTGCTCTTCGTCAGCTTCCGCAAGGGCATCGTGCGGCCGTTCAAGGA
Organism: Reyranella sp.; assembly: GCA_019750135.1. GTDB lineage: Bacteria > Pseudomonadota > Alphaproteobacteria > Reyranellales > Reyranellaceae > Reyranella. Next base: position 47,451 of record JAIEOV010000081.1, read on the forward strand.
GCCCGAATACTTCGACATCGCCGCCCGCGAGGTCCAGGGCGCGCTCGAGGCCGACCTCAAGCGTCCGTATTACATCGACAACAACATCGGCGGCGGCCAGATGCTGATCGAGATCCAGCTCAATGACGGCGACGTCATGGACGTGCTGGTGCCGCATCTGCGCCTGACCTTCGGGTCGAGCTTCGCCTATGTCATCGCCCAGGTGGGCCTCGCCCTGGTGCTGTTCGGTCTCGCCATCTGGTTCATGCACCGCGAGCTGGTGCCGATCGCCCATCTCGGCGTTGCTGCCGACGCCCTGGGCAAGGGGCGCGACGTGCCCGACTTCGCCTTCTCCGGCGGCACGCGCGAGGTGCGCAACGCCGCCACTGCGTTCCACACCATGCGCATCCGGCTGCGCCGCTCGATCCAGCAGCGCACCGAGATGCTGGCCGGCGTCAGCCACGATCTTAGGACTCCCCTGACCCGCATGAAGCTCTCGCTGGCGCTATTGCCCGAGTCGCCCGAGACCAAGGAGCTTTCGGAAGATGTCTCCGACATGGAGCGCATGATCGAGGGCTACCTCGCCTTCGCCCGCGGCGAAGGTGACGAGGACCCGATCCCGACCGACCTCTCCGAGATCCTCGAGGACGTGGCCGCGGGCGCGCGGCGCGACAACGCCAATGTCGAAGTGACCTGGCAGGGCGACATGAACGTCGAGCTCAGGCCGCTCGCCATCAAGCGCTGCCTGACCAACCTGGTGTCCAACGCGCTACGCTACGGCACCATGGTGCAGTTGCAGGCGGTCCGTGGCCGCACCTCGGTCGAGATCACCATCGACGACAACGGCCCGGGCATCCCGCCCGACAAGTACGAGGACGTGTTCCGGCCGTTCTTCCGGCTCGACGAATCGCGAAACGTCGACACCGGCGGCGTCGGCCTCGGCCTCACCATCGCCCGCGACGTGGCGCGCAGCCATGGCGGCGACGTGGCCCTGGCCCCGTCGGAGCTGGGCGGCCTGCGCGTCGTCGTGCGGATCCCGATCTAGGGATCGTAGACCGCGATGAAGAGCACGGCAGCCGACGGGTTGGTGAGCGTGTGTTGCGGCCAGCCAGCCAGCAGCGCACCCGGCCGAGCTTGATGCTGCGTTCGAGCTCCTGGTTGGTGAGATAGCCGACCAGGACCGTCGATCCGTGCACCGGCTCGACCGGGATGCGATCGGAGTCGAACACGAGGCGGAGCTCGGCGCCGACAGGCGCTTGGTCAGCCACTTCCGATGGCGGCGGGTCGAGGACGCTGGAGTGAAAGCCGCGCCAGCCGCCCGGCAGGAAGGCGGCGGCGTCCTCGCCAGCTTTCAGTGCGGCAGCGATGCGGGGCGCCGAGCTCGGGAAGCTTGCGAAGTGCTGCCGCAACCGGTGCCTCCGACCGCCGGGCCGGCCAGAACAGCATCTTGGCGAGCCAGGTGACAGTCTCGACCACGACGGTGGCGATGACTTCGAGAACCAAGCCGATGAGATCAGCAAGCGCCTACCGCACTATCCAATGCCTGCCATGCAGCATAGGCACGGGCGCGGCCGCTTGACAGGGGCGGCGATCGGCACTTTCTTTCAAGGCACGTCCGAGGGGTGTCCGGTTTCCGCAAGGGAGTCGGGCTGAGACAGCCAGTGGGGCTGAACCCTTTGAACCTGATCCGGATCATGCCGGCGAAGGAACGGGAGTTAGCCATTGGCCAAGCCAACCATCATCGTCATCGGCGCCGGCGTTGCCGGCCTCGGCTGCGCGCTGGAGCTGGTCGAGCGCGGCCTCGCCGTCGAGGTGGTCGAGCGCGGCCAGACGCTGGGCGAGGGGGCCTGCTCCTGGATGGCGGGCGGCATGCTGGCGCCGTGGTGCGAACGCGCCACCACCGAGCCCGAGGTCGCCGAATGGGGCGCGCCGTCGATCGACTGGTGGGCCGAGCGGTTTCCCGAAACGGTGCGCCAGGGCAGCCTGGTGGTCGCCCAGCCGCGCGACCTGCCCGACCTCACGCGCTTTGCCCAGCGCACCGAGCGCTTCGACTGGTTGGATGCCGATGGCATCGGGGCGCTCGAGCCCGATCTTGCCGGCCGCTTCCGGCGAGCGCTGTTCTTCCCCGACGAAGCCCATCTCGATCCGCGGCGGGCGTTGGCTGCCCTGGCGAAGCGCCTGCAGAACCGGGGCGTCGGGATTCGTTTCGGTGTCGAACTGACGCCGCAGGACGCCCAGGCCGACATCGTCGTCGACTGCCGCGGTCTCGCCGCCCGCAACGCCTTGCCCGATCTGCGTGGCGTGCGCGGCGAGATGGTGGTGGTGCGCTCGCCCGACGTGTCGCTGCAGCGGCCGGTGCGCGTGCTGCATCCGCGCCTCCCGCTCTACATCGTGCCGCGCGGCAACGGTCTGTTCATGATCGGCGCCACCATGATCGAGAGCGAACGGCGTGGCCCAGTCAGCGTGCGCTCCGCCGTCGAGCTCCTGAACGCGGCTTATGCGCTGCATCCGGCGTTCGGCGAGGCTGAGATCGTCGAGCTGGGCGCCGACCTGCGGCCGGCCTTTCCCGACAACCTGCCGGACGTCAGGCAAAGCGGCCATGTGCTGCACGCCAACGGCCTGTTCCGTCATGGCTTCTTGCTGGCGCCCGCGCTCGCGCGGCGCACCGCGGAGGCCGTCCTGTCGATGCTTCAACCGGAGACCAACCATGCGGATCTTCCTCAACGACGACGCGCGTGACGTCGACGCGGCGACCCTCGCCGCGGCCCTCGACTCCCTGGGTTTTGGCGGCCGCAAGATCGCCACGGCGGTGAACGGCCGCTTCGTGGCCGCTGCGGCGCGTCCTTCGACACAACTTGTCGACGGCGACCGCATCGAGGTCGTGGCGCCGATGCAGGGAGGCTGACCATGTTCTATGGCGTAGAGCTTTCCTCGCGCCTGCTGTTGGGCACCGCGCGCTATCCGTCACCGGCCGTCCTCGAGCGCGCCATCAAGGCCTCGGGCGCGGAAGTCGTGACGGTCTCGCTGCGCCGCGAAGGCGGTCCTGGCCGGGCCGGCCAGAGCTTCTGGCAGTTCGTCCAGTCGCTCGGCCTGCGCGTGCTACCCAACACCGCGGGCTGCCATTCGGTGAAGGAGGCGGTGACGACCGCCCACATGGCGCGCGAGCTGTTCGACACGCCGTGGATCAAGCTCGAGGTGATCGGCGATGCCGACACCCTGCAGCCCGATGTGTTCGGCCTGGTCGAGGCGGCGCGTATCCTGAGCCAGGACGGCTTCGAGGTGTTTCCCTACACGACCGAGGACCTCGTGGTCGCCGACCGCCTGGTCGAGGCCGGCTGTCGCGTGCTGATGCCGTGGGGCGCGCCGATCGGCTCGGCGCGCGGCCTGAACAACGTCTACGGCCTGAAGTCGCTGCGCGCGCATTTCCCCGACATCCCGCTGGTCGTCGATGCCGGCTTGGGCGTGCCCAGCCACGCCGCCGCGGCGATGGAGCTGGGCTACGACGCCGTGCTGCTCAACACCGCGGTGGCCGAGGCGGGCGATCCCGTCGAGATGGCGCGCGCCTTCGCGCTCGCCGTCGAGGCCGGCCGCGCCGCCCACCTCGCCCAGCCGCTCGAACCGCGTGACATGGCACAGCCGTCGACGCCGGTGATTGGCAAGGCCGCGCTTGGAGACTGACGTGCTCGATCCCTTCTATCCCGTCGTCCCGGACCTGAGCTGGGTGAAGCGCCTGGTGCCGATCGGCGCGCGCCTGATCCAGCTTCGCATCAAGGACCAGCCGCCGGAGGAGATCGGCCGCCAGGTGCGCGAGGCCCGGGACATCTGCGTGCTCCACGGCGCCCAGCTCATCGTCAACGACTACTGGCAGGCGGCGATCGACGAAGGCTGCGCCTGGGTCCATCTCGGCCAGGAAGACCTTCTGGACGCCGACATCAAGGCGCTGCGCCGGGCCGGCATCAGGATCGGCGTCAGCACCCACGATCATGCCGAGCTCGACAAGGGCTTGGCCATTGATCCCGACTATGTGGCGCTGGGCCCGATCTGGCCGACCCAGCTCAAGCAGATGCCGTGGGCACCGCAGGGCACCGAGCGGCTGGCCGAATGGAAGCGGCTGATCGGCGACCGGCCGCTGGTGGCGATCGGCGGCCTCACGCTCGAGCGCGCGCTGCTCTGCCTGAAGTCCGGCGCCGACATCGCCGCCGTGGTCGGCGACGTCGTCAACCATCGCGATCCCGAGGGCCAGGCGAAGGCCTGGATCGCGGCAACGCGGAGGAAGCCATGAGCGATCGTTATGCGCGGCAGATGGTGCTCCCCGAGGTCGGCGCGGAAGGACAGGCCCGGCTCGCCGCCGCTTCGGTCCTGGTGGTGGGCGCCGGCGGCCTGGGCTGCCCCGTGCTGCAGTATCTCACGGGCGCCGGCGTCGGCCGTCTCACCATCGTCGACCACGACACGGTCGAGGAGACCAATCTCCACCGCCAGCCGCTCTATGCGATGGCCGACATCGGCAAGTCGAAGGCCGAAACGGCGGCCGCGGTGCTGAAGCGCTTCAATCCGGCGATCGAGGCGACGCCCGTCGTCGCGCGCCTGGCGCCGCAGAATGCCGCGACGCTGGTCGCCGGCGCCGATCTCGTGATCGATGCTGCCGACAGCTTTGCCGTCAGCTACATCCTGAGCGACGCCTGCCACGCGGCGGCCAAGCCGCTGGTCAGCGCCTCGGTGATCGGCATGACCGGCTATGCTGGCGCCTTCTGCGGCGGCGGGCCGAGCTATCGCGCGGTCTTCCCCGATGTCTCGGTCGACGGCGGCACCTGTGCCAGCGTCGGCGTGCTGGGCACCGCCGTCGCCGTCCTGGGCAGCCTGCAGGCGCATCTCGCCCTGCATCTGCTGCTGGGCCTGGAGCCGAGCGTGCTGGGTCGTGTCGTCACCTTCGATGCCAGGCGCCTGGCGTTTGGCGGCTTCGGCTTTGCCGGGACGCCTGAACCGGACCGATACGTGCCGTTCATCGCGCCGGAAGCAGTCTTGGCCAGCGACCTCGTGGTCGACCTGCGCGGTCCCGACGAAGCGCCCGAGCCGTTCGCCGGCGGACGACGGCTCAGTGTCGACGCTATCGAGAACTTGCTCACGCAACCGCCCCCCTCGGTGCGCATTGTCCTGTGTTGCCGCAGCGGCCAGCGCGCTCTTGCCGCGGCCGACCGATTGCGCGAGCGTGGGGCAGTCGATCTGGCATTGGTGGCATTGGGTTAGTATTGGAGGTCGCCATGACATTGCACACGACGGATAAGAACGTTCTTGGCCACATCGAGCATCTCGTGGCCGAGGAGAAGAAACTCTACGGCGAGACGAACATGACCGACGACCAGCGCAAGCGCCTGGCCGCGATCAATGTCGAGCTCGATCGCTGCTGGGACCTGCTGCGCCAGCGCCGCGCGCTGCGCGAGTTCGGCCGCAATCCCGACGACGCCGACGTGCGTTCGGCCGGCATCGTCGAGAACTACAAGGGCTGACGATTCAGCCCGGTCCTGCGCCCTGCACGCCGACATACAGCGCGTACAGCGACTGGCTCGCCGCCATGAACAGGCGGTTGCGCTTGGGGCCGCCGAAGCAGACGTTGCCGCAGATCTCGGGCAGACGGATGCGGCCTAAAAGCTTGCCTTCGGGGCTCCACACCGTGACGCCGCTGTAGCCGACGTTGCGGCCGGCGTTGCTCGACACCCAGACATTGCCGAACACGTCGCAGCGCAGCCCGTCGGGTCCGCACTTGATGCCGTCGATCATGAAATCGCTGAACAGCTTGCGGTTGGAGACCTTGTTGTCGGTGCCGACGGTGAAGGAATAGACCTCGCCCTTGCCGCCCGGCCCGGTGTCGCCCGGGCCTTTGCCGGTGCTGGCGACGTAGAGCGTCTTGTAGTCGGGCGAGAAGCACAGGCCGTTGGGGTCGGGCACCTGTTCCTCGGTGACGACCAGATCGATGCGCCCGCTGGGATCGATGCGATAGCAGTTGGTCGGCAGCTCGCGCTTGGCCGTCGTGCCGATGCCCGGCGGCTGGCCGAGCCGCGGATTGATCTTGCCGTCGGGATTGCTCGGTCCGCCCGCGACGTCGGGCGTGCCTTCATAGAGCTGGCCGCCATAGGGCGGATCGGTGAACCAGTAGCTGCCGTCCGGATGGGCGACGACGTCGTTGGGCGAGTTCAACTTCTTGCCCTGGAACGCGTCGGCCAGCACCGTCGCCGAGCCGTCGAGCTCGTAGCGCACGACGCGCCGCGTGAGGTGTTCGCACGACAGCTGGCGGCCCTGGAAGTCGAAGGTGTTGCCGTTGCTGTTGTTCGACGGGCTGCGGAAGGTGCTGACGCGGCCGTTGTCCTCGATCCAGCGCAGCTGGCGATTGTTGGGGATGTCGCTCCACACGAGGTAGCGGCCCTGCGCGTTCCAGGCCGGTCCCTCCGACCACAAGGCACCGGTCCACAGGCGCTGGATGGGCGCGTTGGGCTGGCGTAGCCCATCGAAGCTCGGATCGACGGTGAGGACGTCGGGATCGGTGAAATAGACGTTGGGCGGCGCGTTCGGGCCCCACTCGCGCGGCGGCGTCGTGATGGTGGAGGGTGGAGTTGCCGGCCTGGGTGGCGTTGCGGGCGCCGCCGGCGGTTGCTGGGCGAAGGCCCGTCCGGCTACGACGGTGGCGGCAGCCGCACCGGCCACACCAGCGAGCGCGCGACGAGACATCGTCGCATGGCTCTTGTCCTCGAATTGCTTCGATGAGCTCATGAGCGTCACTCCCAACGGTTTTTCGTTGTGTGAACTTTATCAGGGCAAAGAAGTACGCGGACGCATACCTAAGTGGCTGCGCGCTACTGGGCCTTCTTCTCCCAGCGCGCTGCAGCGGCGTCGTCGCCTTCGTGGGCGCCGACCCATTTCTCACCGGCCGGCGTCTCTTCGAGCTTCCAGAACGGCGCCTTGGTCTTGAGCCAGTCTACCAGGAACTCGCAGGCCTCGAAGGCGGCCTCGCGATGAGGGGATCCGACCGCGACCAGCACGATACGGTCGCCGGCCTCCATCCGGCCGTAGCGATGCACAATGAGTGTCGCTTCGAGCGGCCAGCGCCGGTTGGCCTCGGCCTCGATGTCCTCGAGCGCCTTCTCGGTCATGCCGGGATAGTGCTCCAGGGTCAGCGCATCGATGCGGTCGCGATGCAGGCCCTCGCGCACGTGCATCTCGCGCACCAGGCCCACGAACACCGCCAGCCCGCCGATCCGTTTGTTGCCCTTGGTCAGCCGGTCGAGCTCGGCGCCGACGTCGAAGTCGCCTTCCTGGACCCGTACCGCCATGTCAGCCCCCCGTGAAGGGTGGGAAGAACGCGACCTCGCGCGCGCCGGTGATGGGCACGTCGAAGGTTGCCGTGCGTTGGTCGACCGCTGCCCCGAAGGCCGCGCCCTCGGCCAGCGCCTCGGCGTGGCCGGCGCTGCGGTTGCGCAGCCAGGTGACCAGGTCGCCCACCGTCTTGACGTCGGCAGGCAGCGAGATTTCCTCGTCCGCGACGCCCACGGTGCGCTTCATCCAGGCGAAGTAGCGGACTTTCATGTGGGCCCGCCCTCGGCCATGTGGCGCAGGCCGGTACGCAGATAGTCGTAGCCCGTGATCAGGGTGAGCACGGCGGCCACCCAGATCAGCACCAGGCCGATTTGCCCGATGACCGTCGGAACTGCATCGCCCAGCAGCAGAATGGTGATGGCCCCCATTTGCGCGCCCGTCTTCCATTTGGCGAGCTGGCTCACCGGCACGCTGACATGGAGTTCGGCCAGGAACTCGCGCAGGCCCGAGACCAGGATTTCGCGCGCCAAGATGATGAGGGCCGCGAGAACGTGGATCCCGCTCAGCGTGCCGACGTCGACCAGCATCACCAGCGCGGCCGCCACCAGAAGCTTGTCGGCGATCGGATCGAGGAAACGGCCGAACCGCGAGATCTGGTGGTAGCGCCGGGCGAAATAGCCGTCGAACCAGTCGGTGATGCAGGCCACCGCAAACAGGCCCGCCGACACCCACTGCGCCCAGCCGTGGTCGAGCCAGAAGCACGCCACCACCAGCGGAATCGCCGCGATACGCGACAGCGTCAGCAGGTTGGGAAGACTGAACATGTCCGTCCTTCTTAGCGACCACCCCGGAAATGGTCATGGATTTTCTGGGCCAGTGCGTCGGAGATGCCCGACACGGCTTTGATGTCCTCCAGGGTGGCGACGGCCACTGCACGGGCGCTGCCGAAATGGTGCAGCAAGGCGCGTTTGCGGCCGGCGCCGATGCCCGGCACCTCGTCGAGTGCCGACTTGGTGATGTCGGCGGCGCGCCGCGTGCGGTGCGTGCCGATGGCGAAGCGATGCGCCTCGTCCCGCAGCCGCTGCAGGAAGTAGAGCACCGGATCGCGCGGCTCGAGCGAGAAGGGCGGCTTGCCGGGCATGAAGAACCGCTCGCGGCCGGCATCTCGGTCTGGGCCCTTGGCGATGCCGACGATGGCGATGTCCTCGAGGCCGAGCTCGCTCAGCACCTGGCGCGCGACCTCGAGCTGGCCCTGGCCGCCGTCGATCAGCACCAGGTCGGGCCAGCTCTCGTCGTCGCGCTCGGGATCCTCCTTCAGTGCACGGCCGAAGCGGCGCGTCAGCACCTCGCGCATCATGGCGAAGTCGTCGCCCGCCGCGCCTTCGGTCTTGATGTTGAACTTGCGATAGGAGTTTTTGACGAAACCGTCCGGGCCGGCCACCACCATGGCGCCGATCGGCGCGGCGCCCTGGATGTGGCTGTTGTCGTAGATCTCGATGCGTTCGGGCGATCCGTCGAGGCTGAACACCCGGGCCACGCCCTCCAGCAATTGCCGCTGCGTGCCGCGCTCGGCCATGCGCCGCGCCAGCGCCTCGCGGGCATTGACCACGGCCTGGTCGAGCGCGTCCTTCTGGTCGCCGCGCTTGGGATGGCGGATCTCGACCTTGTGGCCGGCCGTCATGGCCAGCGCGCTTTCCAGCAGCTCGGCCTCGGCGACGTCGTGGCTGGTCAGGATCAGTTTGGGCGCCTGCCGCGCTTCGTAGAACTGGCCGATGAAGGCCGACAGCACGACGGGCTCGTCGAGATCCTTGGTGTGGCTGGGGAAATAGGCGCGATTGCCGAGATTCTGGCCGGCACGCAGGAAGAACACCTGGACACAGACCTGGCCGCCCTCGGCGTGCACGGCGAAGATGTCGGCCTCGTCGATCGACGGCAGGGTGATCGACTGGTGCGACTGGATGTGCGCCAGCGCGCGGATGCGGTCGCGCAGGACCGCGGCGCGTTCGAATTCGAGACCGACCGAGGCCTGCTCCATGCGCTGTGACAATGCCTGCTGGATCTCGCGGTTGCGGCCGCCCAGGAAGCCGCGCACCTCGTCGACGATGCTGTCGTACTCGGGCTTGTCGATGCGGCCGACGCAGGGCGCCGTGCAGCGCTTGATCTGGTACTGCAGGCAGGGCCGCGTGCGGGTCGAGAACACGCCGTCCGAGCACGAGCGCAGGGGGAAGGCGCGCTGCAGGGCGTAGAGCGTGCGGTTGACGGCGGTGGCCGAAGCGAACGGACCGAAATACTCGTTCTTCGGATCGCGCACCCCACGGTGCTTGGCGAGCTGCGGCCACTCGGTGTCGCGGCGGATGACGATATAGGGGAACGACTTGTCGTCGCGCAGCAGCACGTTGAAGCGTGGCTTGAAGCGCTTGATCAGGTTGTTCTCGAGCAGCAGGGCCTCGGCCTCGCTGTCGGTGACCGCGAACTCCATGGTCCGCGTGTTCGACACCATGCGCAGCAGGCGGTTGTCGAGGCGCGTCGGCTGGGTGTAGGCGGCGACGCGGCTCCTGAGCGAGCGCGCCTTGCCGACATAGAGGACCTCGCCGTCGGCCGCGATCATGCGATAGACGCCCGGCTTGCGCGGCAGGGTGTGCACGAACTCGCCGATGATGCGCATGCCGTCGGCCAGCGAGCCTTCGCTGGGTGGCGCCTCCTCGGCGGATTTCAGATCGATGTCGGTTTCGTCGCTCACGAGGTCCTGCCGCAGCGCATCCCTACGCCGACGCCGGGAGCTAGGACAGTGGGCCACGAAGAGCCCTTTGCGGAGCCCATGTGGGGAAGTCTGTGAACAAGCCCGGTGTCGGCCTACCGTTGCACCATCGTCACTGTGTTGACTCAATCCAGGGGCGATGGCAGCAGGCCGCTATTTAAGCGTTAATTATCTGATTTCAATAAGGAATTTAACCTGGGGACGGTCTGAATATATCACTGGTGGCGGCAGACGTTCGCTTTTTGATCCGATCGTCTGCCGCGTTCCAATGTGTGGGTAAGTTCGGTCGCTTTACAGCACCGACAACATGCGTCCGACCAACGGGTGGCGCACCACGTCCTTGTCCGTCAGCCGCACCACGGCCACGTCGTCGAGCCCTTCGAGACGCTGGGAGATGGCCTTCAGGCCCGACAGCTCGGGCAGCAGGTCGGTCTGGTCGGGATCGCCCGTCATCACCATGGTCGAGTGCCAGCCCAGCCGGGTCAGCAGCATCTTGAGCTGGCCGTAGGTGCAGTTCTGCGCCTCGTCGATCAGCACGAAGGCGTTGTTCAACGTCCGGCCGCGCATGAAGGCCACCGGGGCGATCTCGATCGTGCCGTCGTCGAGGTTCTGGCGCAGGCGCTTGGCGCCCAGCCGGTCGTTCAGGGCGTCCCACAGGGGACGCAGGTAGGGATCGAGCTTTTCGCGCATGTCGCCCGGCAGGAAGCCCAGGTTCTCGCCGGCTTCCACGGCCGGCCGCGACAGCATGATGCGGGAGACAGTGCCGGCTTCGAGGGCCTCCACGGCGGCCGAAATGGCGAGGTAGGTCTTACCGGTGCCGGCGGGTCCGAGGGCGACGGTAAGCGGCTTGGTGTCGATCGCCTCCATCAGGATGCGTTGGTTGTCGCTTCGCGGTCGGATTTTCCGGATGTAGCTCTGATCGCGGTCGTTGGCCGGAGTGTGGTCGAAGACAAGGTTGTGAATACGGGCGCTATCGATGGCGTGCAGCTTGGCGCGGCGTGCGGCGCGTTTGGCCATATTCGTACTCCGGAGGCTTGGTCAGAGGAGCGGGAACCGAGCGCCGAAAAGCAAAACGCCCCCGCAAGCGGAGGCGTCGGCGATCGATGGTCAGGCGGAAGGTGAGGCTGACAGGGCACGCGGTGGGGATTCCACCGGTGATCCGATTTCCGTCGCGGTACGAACACCTCGGACGGATAAGCACCTCCTTCAGCTACCGGGAGAAGGGTACCCCGAATATGGCGGTCCGGCCACAATATTGTGGGTCGGAACGCAATATTCACACTATGGAAAGGGGGGTGTAACCCTAGCCCCGCGGTCGTGGACCAGCTGGCCGGCGGCGTAAGTGGCCTGCACGGCGCGGTCGTCGCCCAGGGTCATCTGGATGAAAAGCTGCTCGGCGAAGTCGCGGGCGAAGCCCATGCGGAAGTCGATCAGCGGCGTCGACCGCATGTCGAGCACGACCAGGTCGGCTTCCATGCCCGGAGCGATGCTGCCGATGCGGTCGTCGAGATACATCGCCCGCGCCGAGCCGCGGGTGGCGAGGTAGTATGCGTGGCCGGCCGACAGGGACTGCTGGTTGAGCTGGGCCGCCTTGTACGCCTCGCCCAGGGTCGCGAGGATCGAGAACGACGTGCCGGCGCCGATGTCGGTGCCCAGGCCGACTCGCACCGGGCGCTCGGGCTTGAGCGCGCGCGCGAGATTGAAGGCGCCGCTGCCCAGGAAGAAGTTCGAGGTCGGGCAGTGCGAGATGGCGGCGCCGCAATCGTGCAGGTGCTGCAGCTCGCCCTCGCTGAGCCAGATGCCGTGGCCGAACACGGCGCGTTGGCCGCACAGGCCATGATGGTCGTAGACGTCGAGGTAGTCGCGCCGGTCAGGAAACAGCTCCTTGATCCAGGCCACCTCCTGGCGGGTCTCGGCGATGTGGGTCTGCATCAGGCAGTCGGCGTGCTCGCGCCACAGCGTGCCGGCCATCGCCAGTTGCTCGGGCGAACTCGATCCGGCGTAGCGCGGCGTGATGGCGTAGAGCAGCCGGCCGCGGCCATGCCATTTGGCGATCAGCGCCTTCGACTGGTCGTAGCTCGACTGCGGCGTGTCACGTAGCGCCTCGGGCGCGTTGCGATCCATCATCGCCTTGCCGGCGGCCATCCGCAGGCCGAGCTTCTCGGCCTCCTCGAACAGCACGTCGACCGAATGCGGATGGACGGTGCAGTAGACGCAAGCCGTCGTGATGCCGTTGCGCAGGTTCTCGCGCAGGAAGGTCCGGGCGACGCTGCGGGCGTATTCCTGGTCGGCGAACTTGAGCTCGGCGGGGAAGGTGTACTGGTTCAGCCAGTCGAGCAGCTGCGCGCCGTAGGCCGCCATCATCGGCGTTTGCGGGAAATGGACGTGGGTGTCGATGAAGCCCGCCGAGATCAGCGCGTCCTTGCCGAAGTCGCGGATCTCGATGCCGGCCGGCAGTTGCGGCAGCACGCGATCGGCGGGACCGAAATGCGAGATGCGCCCGTCCGCCATGGCGACGATGGCATCGGGCTCGTGGACCATCGTCTTGTCGAGACCGTCGCGAAACGGATCGCCGGTGAAGGTGAGGGCAGGGCCACGGATGGCGATCGGACGGGAAGGGATCGCGGACATATCGGGCGACGTTGAAGAGCCTGTGATCAAAGTGCAATAGGCGTCCGGCCGGGCGCGGCTGCACCGATCAAATGTGATCCATCACCCAGAGCAGGGCCGTCACGCTGCCGAAGTACGCACAGACGAGCAATACGGCATAGCGCTCGGGCCATGAGATCGTTGGCCCGCCATCATGATCAGCCATCTCAGTCCTAGTTCACGAAAGTGTTGCGGACGCGTACGGATACCTTGAGATACATCCATAGCCCGACAGCGATGGCGCTGCCGATCGTTTGCGCGATCGTCTTTTCATCCAGCACCTGGCTCACCTCGATTTTCAGGATGCTTGCGACCGGGGCGGCGTCGACAAAAGGCAGCAAGATCGCCGCCGCGCCCTGACACATCCACAGGGACGGAAAAGACCGCGATTTCCTGAGCATCATCACCGTGGTCACGACGACAAGAGCAAGCAACGCGACGTTCAGCGCAAGCTCGACATAGATGGCCAGTTCGCCGTCGCTCGTCAGGTTGGGCGTCTTGAACAACTCGATGTCGTCCACGACCGATTTCAGAACCCTGAGGATTCCGCCCACCTGTCCGATCATCATCAGGATCAGCCAGCCGCCAAGCCCGCTTGGCTCCGCTGTCGCACTCGACGAAGAAGGACTGTTCGGCGAAGTCATTGTTCCAGGGCTCCCAACAGTGCTAACGCGATGATTGCATTGCATTTTCCTGGGTTCAACCCTTCGCGCACGAGCCGGTCGACAACAAGCCTGCTCTCGTAATGTGCGTTTTGTCCCGGCGAGATATGCGCGATACAACTTATGATAGCAGAGGCCCGAGGCGCGAAAACTTGCCAGGATGAAGGGACCAAACCTCTGGGGGAGGCAAGAATGGTCCGATTCCTGAAATTGGGCGCTTGGGCCCTCGGCCTGCTGGCGGCATCGGCGATCATGGCCGGTGCGGCGGTCGCCCAGGTCAACGTCCTCATTCAGAACCAGCAGAGCCGCACGATCTACGTCGCCTTCACGCTCGGCAATGGCCAGGCCCCCGGCGCGATCAATTGGGGCAACTGCAGCGCATTCGTGAAGAACAACCAGGTGACCATCGCGGGCGGCATGGCTTGCAATACGACCGTCCCGACGTCGTCCAGCTCGTCGCGCTTCTGCGCGTCGACGGCTCCGATGCAGACGCCGAACTGCTATCAGGCGCAGACCAACCATCAGACCATGATCGAAACGACTTTCGGCGCAGGCGGCCCGCGCTGCTATCCCGCGAGCATGGCGAGCTGCGTCTGGTACGACATCAGCCTCATCCCCGCGAACTGCACGGACCAGCTCTGGCAGAGCCAGAACTACTGCTCGAACACCGGCGGCGCCGCTTACAACCTGCCGGTCCAGCTGTCGTGCCAGAACCAGCCGACCTACACCTGCAAGGGGCCGCCCGGCACCACCTACGGCAATTCGGGTTTCCCGACGAACTGCGGCAATCCGAACGCGACCTGCACGGGCAACACGCCGAACTGCGTGAATGCCTATTTCCATCCGATGTTCGTGCCGCCGTGGAGCAAGTACCAGCCCAACGCCCAGTGCCCGGCCGGCTCGGCGCTGCAGGTGACGTTCCTCGCGGGGCCGTAGCGGAGATACACAGGCCAAAGCCTTCAGCACGCTCGACGAGCGGGAGAGGAGGCGAGATGAATACGTGCCGGTTGGATCTATGGGGCTTCGGCGTCGATGTGGCGCCGCGCGCGAACCGTACGCTGCGAATCAATGCCAGCACATGGGAGTTGGAGGATAGCTTCAGTCTCGTCACCCTCGCGGGCAACTGCTTTTACGGTCACCAGGCGGGCATGGACGTGAGCAGCATGATCTTCTGCCCGCCGAGAGTGAACCCGAGCAGCCAGTCGGACGTGACTTTCCTGTTGTACCAATTCTCGATGTTGCCGGTGCGACCCGCGATACGGTCCGGGCGCGGCAGGTTCTTCAACCGTCCGGGCAGACTGCGGCTGGAGAATGACAATTTCCGTTGGCAGATCGTCGAGTTCACCTGACACGGTTTGACTAAGCGGTCGTCGGAGCCCCATCGACCTGAAAATCCTTGTCTTGCAAGGTCACCATTTGATGGCTTGTCCGCGACCGTTCGGCGGCGGCGGCGAAAACGAGGCCGGCCAATGCGTCCTCGACCTTCCTGATCGGCGAAGGGGCCCGTCCGACACAGGCATTGAGGAAGCTTGTCACGCTGGACAGGTCGCCGCCGCCATGACCGCCGAGCTTGCGACCTTTCGTGGTCCAGACGAGGGGCTCACGGCCGGGGTCCGTATAGGCAACGGTAAAGCGGCCGTCTTCGAAGATACCGTCGAGCCGCGCTGCGTCGCCGATCAGTGTGATCCGCCTTTCGCTACGAACGGGTCCTTGCATCGCGAGGTAGTAGGTGCCCCGCGTGCCATTCTCCAATTCGAAAGACACGACTTGGTTGTCGACGATCGGGTCGTCCAGCCGGAAGACACAGCGATCGAGGCCATGGGCAGTGGGATCGGCGCGCTCGGCCTCGGTCCGATGCTCGTGAAGGCCGGTATCGGCATAGGGACAGGTGGCCCTCACGGCACATTGCGAGCAGAAGGGCGCGGGGGCTGGCTTGTGGAAGGTGCTCGAGCCTCCGAGGCTGCCGACAATGCGAGGTCGTGATTCGAGCAGCCAGCACGCCAGGTCGAGATCATGGCATGACTTGTGGACGATCAAGCCGCCCGACTGACCGGCATCCGCATGCCATCGCCTCAGGAAACTGGCGCCATGGACGACGCTGAGTTGCTCGCTGAGGCTGATCACGCGAATCGGCCCCAATTGGCCCTGGCGGATGACGTTGCGGATCGCCTGGTAGAATGGCGCCCAGCGCAGCACGAAGCCGAGTTGAAGGACGCTGCCACTGGCCATCCAGGCGGCGACGATCGCCTTTCCGTCATCGGCAGTGGTGGCGATCGGCTTTTCCAGGAAGACATGCTTGCCGGCGCGAAAAGCCTGCTCGGCGGCGACACGATGAAGATGGTCGGGCAGCAAGATGAACACGGCATCGACCGCCGGGTCCTCGAGCGCGGCGCTGAAATCCGTGCCGCTTCTGGCGTCCGGAAGGTCGAACTCCGCCTGGACCTGTGCGACGCGCGCGGGGGCGGCGTCGACGAGCCAGGCAATTTCAACGCCGGCAGAGCCGGCGACGATTCGAGCCAGGGCGCGTCCCCGATTGCCGAGGCCCAGAAGGGCGCATCGCAGAGGACGATCAGGGGCTGACCACTGTATGCCGTCAGCAGGCTTGATTGCGCGCAGGACGCTCTTGGAGTCCAGGTGTTCTGGGGCTCGTTCCACCGCATAGGTGCGGCCGTTGGTGTTGGGATCGCTGCCGTCGGAGCTGGAGAAGTAGACAACGTTCATCCAGAACGAGTATCGGCCATCGCCGGACGCTTGGATGGTCGCATGAACGGCATGGCCGGGGCCGAGTTCCGTGTCGTTCTCCAGCAGGCGCAGCGATGATCGGTGCGGAAGCTCGTTGTTGTCGGTGTCGTCCCACAGCGCCGCCGGCAGGTCGGCGACCCACGCCATGCCACCCTCGTGGCGGAAGGGAGCGGACAGCTCCTCTTTGCGTCGGCCGTCGGCCGATGTTGTCGCGCGTGACATCTGCACTACGCTCCGATGGGTATCGGGTGTCGGAGACCGGCACCGGCCTCGACGTTTCCGGCAAAATCAAAGGGGCTAGCCGTTTCCAGCTAACCCCTTGATCATAATGGTGGAGCCAGACGGGATCGAACCGTCGACCTCTACAATGCCATTGTAGCGCTCTCCCAGCTGAGCTATGGCCCCGAAAATTCGGTCTGGGCGGGCGCGAGGTATAAGACCTACCTCGCGGCCTTGCAACTGAGGCTTGGTGACTAGCGGTCGCCTTCGCCCTTGTCGTCCTCGACTTCGACCTCGACCTCCAGGTCATCGGTGTCGTCGCCGAGATCGTCGGCCTCTTCCATGGCCTCGTCGCCCTCGACATCGGGCAACTCGTCTCCCGCCAACGCCGCCTCGTCGCTCTTCTTCTTGGCCGCTGCCTTGGCGGCTGCCGCCGCCGCCGCTGCCGTCGCAGCCGCCGCCGCGGCGGTCGCGCCACGACCGCGGCGGACCTTCACGAAGTCCTCGCGATCATGCTCCCGCCCGCACTTGGGGCATTTGATCGGCCCCTTGTTCAGGTCGTAGAAGCGCGCAGCACAGCTCTGGCAGGTGCGCTTAGTACCCCAGCTCGCCTTCACCACGCAGAAACTCCCGGAAATTCCGCAGAAATCGGCCGAAACGGCCGCGAGGGAGGGCGTATGTCACGCGTCTTTCACCCTGTCAAAACCAAATTCCTCCATGGTACGAGGGCGCGGCGTCGCATTTCTGCCGCCTTTCCGGGAGGCTGTCCTGTCACTGCGAGCCCATGCGGCCAAGCTTGTCGCCCGTCCGGTCGGCCGTCTGCAGGGCCGGACGCGCGCCCCGGGCGATAAATCGATCTCCCACCGCGCCCTGATGTTCGGTGCCCTGGCCCTGGGCGAGACCACGATCAGCGGCCTGCTCGAGGGCGAGGACGTGCTGGCGACCGCGGCGGCGCTGCGGGCGCTGGGGGCTGAAGTGACGCATGAACGCGATACGAGCCCCGTGTCAGGTGGCGCCTGGCGCGTCCGCGGCTTTGGCGTGGGCGGTGCACGTGAGCCCGCCGACGTCCTGGAGCTCGGCAACTCCGGCACCTCGGCCCGCCTGCTTGCCGGCATCCTGGCCAGCCATCCTTTCACCAGCGTCATGACCGGCGACGCCTCGCTGCGCCGGCGGCCGATGCGACGGGTGATAGAGCCGCTGACCCGCATGGGCGCGCGCTTCGAGGGCCGTGACGGGGGCCGCCTGCCGCTGGCGATCGTCGGCACCGACGAGATGGTGCCCATCGAATACCGCCTGCCGGTGGCCTCGGCCCAGGTGAAAAGCGCCATCCTGCTGGCCGGCCTCAACACCGCGGGGGAGACCAGCGTGATCGAGCCCGAGGCCACGCGCGACCATACCGAGCGGATGATGCGCCACTTCGGCGCCGAGGTGCGCGTGGCGCCGGCTGAAGACGGCGGCAAGCGCATCACGGTCGTCGGCTGGCCCGAGCTTCTGGGCCGCGACATCGTCGTGCCCGGCGATCCGTCGTCGGCCGCCTTCGCCGTCGTCGCCGCGGCGATCCGGCCGGGCAGCGACGTCACGGTCGAGAATGTCGGCGTCAATCCACTGCGCGCCGGCCTCTACCAGACGCTGCGCGACATGGGCGCCGACATCGCTTTCGAGAACGAGCGCGAGGTCGGCGGTGAGCCGGTGGCGGACCTGCGCGTCAAAGGCGGCGGGCTGAAAGGCGTCGAGGTGCCGGCCGAGCGCGCACCGTCGATGATCGACGAGTATCCCATCCTCGCCATCGCTGCGGCCTGCGCCAAGGGCACGACGCGCATGCTGGGCCTTGCAGAGCTGCGTGCGAAGGAAAGCGACCGGCTGGCCAGCGTCTCGGCAGGGCTTTCGGCCAACGGCGTGGAGCATGAGATGGGTGCCGCCGACCTGGTCGTGCACGGCACCGGTGCGCCGCCCGCCGGCGGCGGCCTGGTCGCGACCCAGCTCGACCATCGCATCGCCATGTCCTTCCTGGTGCTCGGGCTTGCGGCTCGCGAGCCGGTGGCGATCGACGATGGCTCGCCGATCGAGACCAGCTTCCCGGGCTTTGCCCGGTTAATGAACGGACTGGGCGCCAGAATCGGCGCAGACATCGAGGCGGCGTGAAACCCCTGCTCATCGCCATCGACGGGCCGGCCGCCTCCGGCAAAGGCACGCTGGCCAGGCGGCTGGCCGACCATTTCCGGCTGCCTCACCTGGATACCGGCCTGCTCTACCGGGCGGTCGGCTGGGCCGCCGCGCATACCAGCCGGACGCCGGCCGAGGCCGCCGCTGCCCTGAAGGCGGCCGACCTCGACAATCCGGCGCTGCGCGGCGACGAGGCGGGCCAGGCCGGCTCGAAGGTGGCGGCGATCCCGGAGGTCCGGGCCAACCTCTTGAAATTCCAAAAAGAATTCGCACATCAGGCGTCGGGCGCCGTGCTCGACGGCCGCGACATCGGGACCGTGATCTGCCCCGATGCGTCGGTGAAATTCTTCGTCACGGCCAGCCTGGAAGCGCGGGTCGAGCGCCGGTACCAGGAGTTGCGCGAGCGGGGTGCCGACACTATAAGACCGCGCGTTCTTGCCGAGATGGCGGAGCGGGACCGTCGCGACAGCGAACGGGCGGCTGCACCTTTAAAAGCCGCACCCGATGCTTACCACCTCGATACCAGCGACATGGATGCCGACGCGGCCTTCGCCGCCGCTCTGGCATTCATTTCGAGCAAGGGCTTTCGCTCCTCCGGGCCGTAAGTCGCCGGCGGGGGAATCGAAGACTTCGAGCGGCGATTGCGTGTGGAGCTCGCTCCGGACGCGGTTCTAGGCAGTGGATCCGCCGGACTTAACCGGTTGGCCGACGGGCGGCAGCGTTTCGCCCGGGATCGATGAAGGAAGAGGTATTGAATGGCTAAGGGCAGCGCCCTGCGTAAACAGCCGAACGACGCCGCCAGCGCGGAGTTCGCAGCACTCCTCGAGGAATCGCTGGGCGGTTCTTCGAGCTTCGAAGGCACGGTCGTCAAGGGCCGCGTCGTTCGTATCGCCAATGATTTCGTCGTGGTCGATGTCGGACTGAAGTCTGAAGGCCGCGTTGCACTCCGTGAATTCGCCAACGGCGGCGTCGGCACTCCCGAAGTCCGCGAAGGCGACACCGTCGACATCTTCGTCGACCGCATGGAGAACAAGGACGGCGAAGCCGTCCTGTCGCGCGACAAGGCTCGTCGCGAGGAAGCCTGGACCCTGCTCGAGAAGGCCTTCAACGACCAGGAACGTGTCATGGGCACGATCTTCGGCCGCGTGAAGGGCGGCTTCACGGTCGACCTGTCGGGCGCCGTGGCCTTCCTGCCGGGCAGCCAGGTCGATGTCCGCCCGGTGCGCGACGTCGGCCCGCTGATGGGCCAGGCCCAGCAGTTCGCCATCCTCAAGATGGACCGCCGCCGCGGCAACATCGTCGTGTCGCGCCGCGCCGTCATGGAAGAGACCCGCGCCGAGGACCGTACCCGCCTGATGGGCGCGCTGTCCGAGGGCCAGGTGCTCGACGGCGTCGTCAAGAACATCACCGACTACGGTGCGTTCGTGGATCTGGGCGGCGTCGACGGCTTGCTGCACGTCACCGACATCGCCTGGAAGCGTATCAACCATCCGTCGGAAGCCCTCACCATCGGCCAGCAGGTCAAGGTGCAGGTCATCCGCTTCAATCCCGAGACGCAGCGCATCTCGCTCGGCATGAAGCAGCTGATGAGCGATCCGTGGGATGGCGCCGGTGCCAAGTACCCGGTCAATCTCAGGCTCAAGGGCCGCGTCACCAACATCACCGACTACGGCGCCTTCGTGGAGCTGGAGCCTGGCGTCGAGGGTCTGGTGCACGTCTCCGAGATGAGCTGGACCAAGAAGAACGTCCATCCGGGCAAGATCGTGTCGACCTCGCAGGAGGTCGAAGTGATGGTGCTGGACGTCGACATGTCCAAGCGCCGCATCTCGCTCGGCCTCAAGCAGTGCATGGCCAATCCGTGGGAGAGCTTCGCCGAGCAGTATCCGTCCGGCACCGAGCTCGACGGCGAGGTCCGCAACATCACCGAGTTCGGCCTGTTCGTCGGTCTACCCGGCGACATCGACGGCATGGTGCATCTCTCCGACCTGTCGTGGGACAAGGCCGGTGACGAGGCGATCCGCGACTACAAGAAGGGCGACCAGGTCAAGGTCAAGGTTCTCGACGTCGACATCGACAAGGAGCGCATCTCGCTCGGCATCAAGCAGCTCGAGAACGATCCGTTCGAGAAGGTGGGCGCGGTCGCCAAGAAGGGCGACGTCGTCACGGTCATCGTGGCCGGCATCCAGGAGAACGGCATCGACGTCACGGTGCAGGACGGCATCCCGGGCTTCATCCGCAAGTCCGAGCTCTCCCGCGACCGCTCCGAGCAGCGGCCCGACCGCTACGCCATCGGCGACAAGCTCGACGCCAAGATCACCAACATCGACCGGGCCTCGCGCCGGGTGGTGCTGTCGGTCAAGGCCCGCGAGCTCGATGAGGAGAAGAAGGCGATGGCTGACTTCGGCTCGTCCGACTCGGGCGCCAGCCTGGGCGACATTCTTGGCGCGGCGCTCAGCCGGGCCCAGAAGAAGGAAGAAGAGGACAAGTAAGGTCTCCCTCGGGGACCTTCGAAAGGGGCCGGCTCGCGAGAGCCGGCCCCTTTTTCTTGGGAAAAGGGCGCATCGCGCCTGCTTTTGGACCTCGGCTGGGCTTCTTTTCTTTTTGATTCAAGGGCTTAGGCTTGAAGGGGGCCTCTTTTTCCTTTATTGTCACGGCAATGACCAAGTCGGAGCTGATTGCTTGCCTGGCGGCCCGGAATCCCCATCTCTATCAAAGGGATGTCGAGCGGATCGTGGCGACGGTCTTCGACGAAATCTCCAAGGCCCTGGCCGGAGGACATCGCGTCGAATTGCGCGGCTTTGGCGCGTTCTCCGTGAAGAAACGCGAGCCGCGCACCGGCCGCAATCCGCGCACCGGCGAGCAGGTGGCGGTGGCGTCCAAGCGGGTGCCCTACTTCAAAACCGGCAAGGACCTGCGCGACCGCCTGAACAAGGAAGCAGTCAAGGCGGCAGGCCTGGCCCCGCCCGAGCCGACCGAAGAGAAATCGTAGCGGAGCGCGGACCTCCAGGTCCGCATCATGATCATGCTCTTCCGGCCTCTGGCCGGCCTTCATGATCCATGAGCCGGCGAGTAGGTCGCGGTAAACCGCGACCCGGCCGGCGGTCCGCAAGACACGACGCGCCACTGGAGTGGCGCGCCCCCAGCGTGGCATTCTCCTGCGCGCATGAAGCTCCTCGTCCGCGTCCTGTTCATCCTCTTCATCCTGATCGGCGTGCTGATCGCGGTCAGCAATCGGCAGCCGGTGCAGCTCGCCCTGTGGCCGTTGCCGCATCTCGTCGTCATGCCTGTGTATCTGCTGGTGATCGGTGTGCTGCTGCTGGGCGTGCTGGCGGGGCTGGGCATGGGTTGGTGGGCCGGACGCCATCATCGACGCCGCGCCCGCGAGGCGAGCGGCGAGGCGGCACGGCTGGATCGCGAGGTGCAGCGACTGCGCGAGGCCGCCCAGTCGACGCCTTCGGCCCCGGCGGGCGGGCCCGCGCCGCGCGATCAGCGGGCGATCGAGCGACAGGCGGCGCTGGTCTCGGCCGAACTCTCCACACCGTCCGGCACGCGCGGCCCCTTCTCGTGAAGATCCTTTCGGCCGCCGAGGTCGATGCCGCTCTCGACGATCTCGCCCTGATCGACCGCCTCGATGCCTTGTTCCGCGCCGGCTGCGAGATGCCGGTGCGCCATCATCACGCCATCGCCGAGCCGACCGGCCCCGGCTCGGCCGACGCCATGCTGCTCCTGATGCCGGCCTGGACGCAGGGTCCTTCGAGTCACGTCGGCATCAAGGTGGTCACGGTCTTCCCCGACAACGGCAAGCGCTCGCTGCCCTCGATCTACGGCCAGTACCTGCTGCTCGACGGCACGACCGGCCAGACCGTGGCGATGCTCGACGGCACCATGCTGACCAAGCGGCGGACCGCCTGCGCCTCGGGCCTCGCCTCGCGCTACCTGTCGCGGCCCGACGCGCGACGGCTGCTGATGATCGGCACCGGCGCCTTGG
Source organism: Reyranella sp. (assembly GCA_019750135.1). GTDB lineage: Bacteria > Pseudomonadota > Alphaproteobacteria > Reyranellales > Reyranellaceae > Reyranella. Next base: position 69,916 of record JAIEOV010000081.1, read on the forward strand.
CGCCCCAGCTCATCCGCGTTCACGCCAAGGTCCGACCCATCGAGGAGGTCGCTATCTGGGGCCGGCGGCCGCAAGAGGCGGCGCGTCTCGCCCTGGAACTTTCGGCGTCTCTGCCGCAACTATTGACGAGGCCCATCGCAGTGCGTGCGGTGACCGACCGCCGACAGGCCGTCGGCGCAGCCGATATCATCTCGTGTGCAACGCTTTCCAATGCGCCGCTGGTCGAGGGTGCCTGGTTGCACGAAGGCCAGCATGTCGACCTGGTCGGCGCCTATACGCCGAAGATGCGCGAAAGCGACGATGAGGCCGTGCGACGTGCCCAAGTCTACGTCGACACCCGCGCCGGCGCGCTGAAGGAAGGCGGCGACATCGTCCAGCCCCTGGCCAACGGCACGATCGGCGAAAGCCACGTGATCGCCGACCTTTACGAGCTCACGCGCGGGCAACGTGCCGGCCGCGCACCGGGCGACGCGACCTCGATCACCTTGTTCAAGTCGGTCGGCGCCGCCCTGGAGGACCTGGCAGCGGCCGAGCTCGCCGTCACGGCTCGATAAGTACGCCGTCCTTCTTCAGGGTGTCGATTTCGGTCTCGCTCAGGCCGGCTTCGGCCAGAACGCTTCGCGAATCCGCCCCCTTCAGCGGCGCCATGCGACGGATGGCGGGCGGTGTCTTGCTCATGCGCATGGGCGGCTCGACCATCATGATCTCGCCCTCGCTGGGATGCGGATACTTCTTGAAGAGCTGCCGCCAGACCAGGTGCGGGTCGTCGAACAGGTCGCTGGGCTTGGTCACCGGTGCATTGGGGATCTGCGCATCGTCCAGAAGCCTGATCCACTCCGCCGTCGTCTTGGTCGGCGCCAGCGCCTCGACCATGGAATACATGTCGTTGATGTGGAGCGACCGGGCGTTCAGCGTCGAATAGCGCGGATCTTGCAACACCTCCTGCCGGCCGACGATCTCGAAGAAGTTGCGCCAGTGCTTGTCGTTGTAGGGCAGGATCGCCATCCAGCCGTCGAGGGTGCGGAAGGGCTTGCGGGTGCGGGCGAGCAGGCGCGTGTAGCCGACCTCGCCCTCGTCGGAGAACGTCCGTTCCCACAGATGCTCGACCATCAGCCAGGCGGCCATGGTCTCGAACATCGGCACCTCGACGAACTGTCCCTCGCCGGTGCGCTGCTTATGCATCAGCGCTGAAAGAGTCGCGAAGGCGAAGGTGAGCCCGACGGTCTTGTCGGCGATGATGGTCGGCGGATAGCGCGGGACGTCGTCGCCGGCCGCGCGCCCCATCAAATCGGCGATGCCGAAGCGGGCCTGGATGGCATCGTCGTAGGCAGGCAGCTTGCCGTAGGGACCGTCGGCGGAATAGCCGTAAGCGCCGACATAGACGATGTCGGGCTTGATCTTGCGGATCGCCTCGTAGCCCAGCCCCAATCCCTCGATGGCCTGCGGCCGGAGCGCATGCACGAAGGCGTCGGCCGTGGCCACCAGCTTGAGCAGCGCCGCCCGTGCGGCCTGGCTCTTGAGATCGAGGCAGAGCGATCGCTTGTTGCGGTTCACGTAGAGGTAGGTCGGTCCCATGCCCGGCGTCTTGGCCGGCTTGCCGATGTGGCGGACCATGTCGCCCTCCGGCGCCTCGACCTTGATCACGTCGGCGCCCTGGTCGGCCAGCAGCATGGTGCCGTAGGGACCGAGGATGATGTTGGTCAGGTCGACAATCCTGATGCCTTCGAGTGCGCCGGCCATTTCTCTCTCACTGTAAGGAACCGTACGACACTGCCATTGCCATGAAGCGGCGTCACCGGTCCTGGCACTGCGCCGCAAAACGCCGGAAGAAACGATGGATCAGGGCAACGGGCAGACCGAGATACCACCTATTGCGATGACGAGTTGCAGATCTCGGAAAAGGGCGCCAACGCCGCGCAACCCGCATCGACGGCATGGTGATCTCGAGCAGCTTCGACGTTTGTCGGAAGCGTCAGTCAGAAAGAAAGAACCGGCTGTGCTCTGCGTTCTTCGCCGCAAGGTCGTGCTGTGTCGCGATCACCAGCGCGGAGTCGCAGGCGACCGACGGCGTGCGCGCACGCTTGTGCGAACGAGTCAAGAGGCCCGCGCATTTCACCGCGTGCATTGGGTGTTATGAGACCGTTGTGCTCTGCGCGTTGTCGGTGTAGCCAAGGATCAAGCAAAGGCGGGGGCGATGCGAAGCAACGTCGCAAGACGACAACCAGAGAGCAGGCCGGCATCAAGTCCGGCATCACGACCCTACCGCATCGAAGAGCAAGTTGGTTATCTGCTGCGACGGGCACATCAACGAGCTTCCTCCATTTTCCAGGTGACGATCGGCGATCCCAACATCACGCCGACGCAGTACTCGAGCATGGTGAAGCTGCACGAGTACACCGAGCTCTCGCAGAATCATCTCGGCCGTCTCGTCGGCATGGACAAGGCGACGATGCAGGGCGTGGTGCGCCGGCTGAAGGAACGTCGCCTGGTCGATTCGCGTCCGCACCCCGGCGACGCGCGCCGCACGCTGCTCAGCCTCACCACCGATGGCAACCGCCTGATCACCAAGCTGCTGGTCAACGGCCCCGCCGTATCGCGCGAGACGCTGAAGCCGCTCAACAACCAGGAGCAGCGCCAGCTCCTCGAGCTGTTGTCGAAGATCATCTGAAGGGAGCGCGGGCCTCTGGCCCGCTCGTGATCATGAAAGCGGGCCAGAGGCCCGCGCTCCCGTTTGACTCGCAGTGCCCCCATCGTCATCGTACGTACACGAACGATATGGGTGTCTATCTCCGTCCACACCGCCTGGAAGAGGCGCTGAGCGCTCTCGCTCGGCCGCACACGGTGCTGGCCGGCGGCACCGACTTCTACCCGGCGCGGGTCGGCCGCGCGATCGACGAGGACGTGCTCGATATCGGCGGCATCGAGGTTTTGCGCGGCATCACCGCCAGCGCGGCCGGCTGGCGCCTGGGCGCCACCACGACCTGGAGCGAACTGATAGAGGCCGACCTGCCGCCCCTGTTCGACGGCCTGAAGCAGGCTGCGCGCGAGGTCGGCGGCCGCCAGATCCAGAACGCCGGCACCTTGGCCGGCAACATCTGCAATGCCTCGCCGGCCGCCGACGGCGTGCCCACCCTGCTGGCGCTCGATGCCGAGGTCGAGATTGCAGGATCGACGACCCGGCGGCTGCCGCTCCGGCAGTTCATCACCGGCGTGCGCCGCACCGCGCTGGCGCCGGGCGAGCTCGTGACGGCGATCCACGTGCCGCGGCATGACGCTGAAAGCGCATTCCTCAAGCTGGGCGCGCGGCGCTATCTCGTGATCTCCATTGCCATGGCGGCGGCGACCCTGGAATTCACCGACGGCCACGTTGCCGCGGCGCGCGTCGCCGTCGGCGCCTGCTCGCCGGTCGCCGAACGATTGCCAGCGCTCGAGCAGGCGTTGATCGGCGCGCCGCGCGATCGGCTGGCCGACCGTGTCGATGCCGCGCAGCTCGCGCCGCTCTCGCCGATCGACGACGTGCGCGGCAGCGCCGCCTATCGGCAGGATGCGGTCATCACCCTGCTGCGTCGCCTGCTGGCGGGGTTCGCCCGATGAAGGTCGACTTCACCCTGAACGGCCGATCGGTCGCCTGGGAGGGGACGGCGATCACACGACTTGCCGCGGCCTTGCGCACGGACCTCGGACACACCGGCACCAAGGTCGGCTGCGACGCGGGAGACTGCGGCGCCTGCACGGTCCTGCTCGACCAACGGCAGGTTTGCTCGTGTCTCGTGGCGATGGGCCAGGTCGCCGGCCGAACGGTCGAGACCGTCGAAGGCCTGGGCGACGGCAACGGCGCCCTCGCCGCCCTGCAGACATCGTTCCTCGCCCATGGCGCGGCCCAGTGCGGCATCTGTACACCCGGCATGCTGATGGCTGCCCGCGAGCTTCTAGACAGGACGGCGCAGCCGACGCGCAGCGACGTTGAGGAGGCGCTGGGCGGTGTGCTCTGCCGCTGCACCGGCTACGGCAAGATCGTTGATGCCGTCATGGATGCGACGGCATCGCTGCCCGCGACGCCGCCGGCCGGCGCCGCGGTCGGCGCGCGGCTGGCGCGGGTCGACGGCGTCGCCAAGGTCGCGGGCCGCGACAAGTTCGGCGCCGACGACGTGCCCGCCGATGCGCTGTGGATCCGCGTCGTGCGCTCGCCGCATGCGCGGGCGCGGTTCACCCTGGGCGACCTTGGACCGCTCAGTCGGCGGCTCGCCGCCGTGCTGACGGCGGCCGACGTGCCGTCGAACGGCTACGGCATCTACCCCGACATCAAGGACCAGCCGGTGCTGGCCGACGGCCAGGTGCGCTATCGCGGCGAAGCCGTCGTCGCCCTGGTCGGCGACCGCGAGAGCGTCCTGGCGATCCGCGACGAGGAGGTGCCGATCACCTGGGAGCCCGAAGCGCCCGTGGTCGGCATCGAGGCGGCGACCGCGCCTAACGCTCGCCTGGTGCAGGCCGACAAGCCACGCAATCTCCTGCTGGAGGGCGGAGTCCGGCGCGGCAAGACCGATGAAGCCTTCGCGACCGCGGCCGCCGTGGCCGAGGGCGTGTTCGAGACGGCGTTCGTCGAACACGCCTATATCGAGCCCGAGGCCGGCTGGGCCGAGCGTGTCGGCGATCGCATCGAAATCCACGCCTCGACCCAGACGCCCTACATGGACCGCGACGAGGTGGCGATCGTCATGCGGCTGAGGCCCGAGGCGGTGCGCATCGTGCCGACGGCCTGTGGCGGCGGCTTCGGCGGCAAGCTCGACCTGTCGGTCCAGCCCCTCATTGCGATCGCGGCCTGGAAGCTCCGGCGGCCGGTTGCCCTGGTCTACACGCGGCCGGAAAGCATGGCGGCCTCGACCAAGCGCCATCCGGCGCGCGTCGCCGCGAAGTTCGGCTGCGACGCCGAGGGTCGGCTGCTCGCCTGCGAGGTGACGGCGAGCTTCGACACCGGCGCCTATGCGTCGTGGGGACCGACCGTCGCCAACCGCGTGCCGGTGCATGCCATGGGGCCGTATCGCGTGCCCAACGTCCGGACCTGGGGCGACGCCTGGTTCACCAACGCCCCGCCGTCCGGCGCGTTCCGCGGCTTCGGCGTGCCGCAGGCCGCCATCGCCCACGAGGCGATGATGGACGAGCTGGCCGACAAGCTCGGCATCGACCGCCTGGAATTCCGCCATCGCAATGCCTTGCGTGTCGGCGACACGACGGCGACGGGTCAGACGCTTGCCCACTCCGCTGGTCTGGCGCAGTGTCTGGACGCGCTGCGGCCGCATTGGCGCAAGGCGCACGAGGAGATCGCGGCCTTCAACGCGGCCGGTGGTGCGAAGCGGCGCGGGGTCGGCGTGGGCTGCATGTGGTACGGCATCGGCAACACCTCGATGTCGAACCCCTCGCGCATGCGGGTCGGCCTGTCGCCGGTCGGCACGCTGACGCTCTACAGCGGCGCTGTCGATATCGGCCAGGGCTCCAACACCATCATGACCCAGATCGCGGCCGATGCGCTGGGCCTGCCGGCCGCCCAGTTCGCCCTGGTGTCGGGCGACACCGATCTCACCGCCGATGCCGGCAAGACCTCGGCCTCGCGCCAGACCTTCGTCTCGGGCCAGGCGGCTGAACGCGCCGGCCGCGACCTTCGTCTGCAAATCCTGCGCTTGGCCAATGCCGGGCCGGATGCCGCGTTGTCGCTCGACGGTGCGAAGCTCACGGTGCGCGACGGCGCCGAGGTGCGGGCGATCGATCTTGCGACGGCCGGTCCGTTGATGGGCGAGGGCACGTTCGATCCGCCGACCACGCCGCTCGACGCCGACGGGCAGGGCATCCCCTACGCGACCTATGCTTTTGCCGCGCAGATCGCCGTCGTCGAGGTCGATATCGAGTTGGGCACCGTGAAGGTGCTGCGTATGGTCGCCGCCCACGATGTCGGCAAGGCCATCAACCCGACCCTGGTCGAGGGCCAGATCGAAGGCGGCATCGCCCAGGGCCTGGGCCTGGCGCTGATGGAGGAATACCTCCCCGGCCGCACCGAGAACCTGCACGACTATCTCATTCCCACCATCGGCGACGTGCCCGAGATCGAGTGCATCCTGATCGAGGATCGCGAGCCGCTGGGACCGTCGGGCGCCAAGGGCGTCGGCGAGCCTGGCCTGGTGCCGACGGCGCCGGCCATTCTGGGCGCCGTCCATCATGCGACCGGCGTGCGTGCCAAGCGTGTGCCGCTGTTGCCGCATCGCCTGCGCGAGGCCATCGTTGCCGCGGGGAGGGGTGGATGAGCGACGACATCACGCTCACCGAGGCCGAAGCCAAGGCCGGTATCGTGCGCTGCGACGCCTGTCCGGTACTGTGCCGCATCCGGCCGGGCCGCGCCGGCGCCTGCGACCGCTATGCCAACGAGGACGGCAAGCTGGTGCGCGTCGATCCCCTGGTGCTGCTGGCCAAGCCCGATCTCGCGCGGGTCGCTTTCGTCGAAGGCAGCGATTCCTGGCGCGGCGAGCTCGGCAAGGGCGAGGGCGCCTTCGTCACCGGCATCGGCGCCACCACGACCTATCCCGACTACAAGCCCGCGCCCTTCATCGTCTCGTCCAAGCACGACGGCGTCGACATGGTCACCGTCGTGACCGAGGGCATCTTCAGCTACTGCGGCGTCAAGGTGAAGATCGACACCGACCGCTGGCTCGGGGCCGAGCAGGCTGCCGTGCGCGTCAAGGGCGAGGCCGTCGGCCACGTCACCACGGCCGAGTACGGCTCGCAAATGCTGTCGCTGGGCGGCGTGCATCACTTGGTCGGCGGCAGCAAGAAAGAGGGCGTCGTCACCTGCGACGCGCTGCTGGCGCTCTGCAATCGCGAGGCCGTCGAGCTTGCGATCGACGACGGCTCGACCGTGGTCGTGCAGGCCGACCGGCCGCCGGTGGTCAACGGCACGCGCGAGGAGCGCATGCGCGTCGGCTGCGGCTCGGCCGCCATCGGCATGTTCGCGCCGCAATGGCAGGGCCATGTCGACGAGGTGATCGTGGTCGACGACCACATCACCGGCGTGCTGAGCGAGCATCAGGGTGGCCGCTTCCTCGACATGAAGCCCGCCGGCATCCGCGTGCGCGGCCGCAAGTCGACGCCGGGGCGCTATTTCCAGGTCGCCGAGCCCGGGCTGGGCTGGGGCGGCACCAACGTGTCCGATCCGCTGGAGATCATCGAGAAGATCGATCCCAAGCAGGCCTGGCCCGGCCTGAAGCTGCTGATGGTCTCGACCACCGGCGAGCATTCGGCGTGGTTCGAGCTCGACCAGGACCTGAAACCGCGGCCGGCCGAGATGCCGGGTCCCGTCCGCCATGTCGTCGAGCGCATCGCCGAGAACTGCGAGCCTGCGCTGTGCACCGTGATGTTCATGGCCGGCGCCGGCGGCTCCTTGCGTGCCGGTGTCACCGAGAACCCTGTGCGGCTGACGCGCTCGGTGCGCGACGCGCTGACCAAGGTGACCTTGGGCGGCGTGCCCGCCTATGTCTGGCCGGGCGGCGGCATCACCCTGATGGTCGACGTCGCGAAGATGCCGGAAAAGTCGTTCGGCTACGTGCCGACGCCGGCATTGGTCGCGCCCATCGAGTTCACCCTGCGCGCCAGTGACTACGCGGCGCTGGGCGGCTACGCCTCGCGCGCCGTCACGCTCGAGGACGTGCTGCGCGCCCACAAGGTGCGGCTCGACCCATGAGCGCAGTTGCTGCTCGCTTCCCCGACGGCCGCTTGCATCTGCAGCACGGACCGATCGACTTGATCATCGAAGCGTTCGGCGCCGCCGATGAAGTCGAGCGGGCCTACAGTCAAGCCGTCGATCACTTTGGCGATATCCTGCCGACGCTGGTGCGTGAGCTGCCGACGCTGCGCCGTCCGGTCGGCGATGCCTATCCGCTGCTGCAAGGCCCGGTCGCGCGCCGCATGGCCGAGGCGGTATGGCCGCATCGCGCCGTCTACATCACGCCCATGGCAGCCGTGGCTGGCGCCGTCGCCGACGAGATGCTGCAGGTGCTGATACGCGGCCGCACGCTCGACAAAGCCTACGTCAACGACGGCGGCGACATCGCCCTCCACCTGACGCCGGGTCACGAGTTGCATGCCGGCATCTTCGCGACGGCGCTCGACGGCGTGGCCCGTCTGACCCATGACCAGCCGGTGCGTGGCATCGCCACTTCGGGCCGCGGCGGACGCTCGTTCTCCCTGGGTATCGCCGATACGGCGACCGTGCTGGCCTCGACGGCAGCTGTCGCCGATGCCGCGGCGACGCTGATCGGCAATGCGGTCAACCTGGACCATCCCGCCATCGAACGTCGTCCGGCGGGCGACCTCGACCCCGACAGCGACCTCGGCGATCTGCCGGTGACTGTTGCGGTCGGGCCGTTGCCCGATGCTGCCGTCGCCGAAGCGCTCGACCGCGGCGCCGAAGAGGCCCGTCGCCTGCGGCTTCGCGGACTGATCGACGGCGCGGCATTGTCGCTCGCCGGGCGCTGGCGGATCGAAACCGCCGGCATGGCGCTTGCTCGGGTAAAGGCAGGATGAGCGATCTGGTGAAGCTCCGGAAATACGTCTCGACGCTCGAGGAGACGCATCACGACGGCGGGACGCGGCTCAACAGGCCGGTCACCAAGGCCGTGGTCGGCGGCGTGATCGCCAACCCTTATGCCGGGCGGCACGTCGAGGACATCCAGCCGCTGATGAAGGCGCTGGAGCCGCTGGCCGTCGACCTCACCGAGCGGGTGATGAAGCTCCTGGGAGCGAAGGGCAGCGAGCTCGAAGCCTACGGCAAGGGCGCCATCGTCGGCCTGTCGGGCGAGCTCGAACATGCCGCCCTGTGGCACCAGCCATCGGGCTTCGGCATCCGCCACGCCATGGGCGGCGCCAAGTCGATCGTGCCGTCGACCGTGAAGGTCGCGCCGGCCGGCGCGCGCATCGACATCCCGCTGCATCACGTGACCGCGGCCTATGTGCGCAGTCACTTCGACGCCATCGAGTTCTGTGTGCCCGACGGCCCGCGGCCGAACGAGATCGTGTTCATCGTTGCCGCTTCGATCGGCGGCCGCCCGCATGCCCGCGTCGGCGGGCTCACGCCCGGCGAAATCAAGGTGGGGGATGGCCAGCGATGAGCGACCCGCTGAAGGAAGCGATGGCAGTGCTCGACGCCTACATGGACGGGCTCAATCGCGGCGACGAGGCGGCGACCAATGCGGCCTGCAATTTCCCGCATGTGCGGTTGGCCGGCGGCAAGGTCGTGGTCTGGCAGAATCACGGCGACTACAAGCTGGCCGATTTCGTCGCGCGAGCGGGCGAGGGCTGGGCGCGCAGCCAGTGGGACGAGCGCGCGCCGATCCATGTCGGGCCGGACAAGGTGCATCTGAAAGTCGCGTTCAGCCGCTGGAAGGCGGACGGCGCGCTGATCGGTCGATTCGAGACGATCTACATCGTCACGCGCCAGGACGGGCACTGGGGCATCCAGGCGCGTTCGTCTTTCGCGAGTTGAGTGCTAGGTTCGATCAGGGATTAGGGGCTGCTTCACGGAGGGGATATATGCTGACCCGCAACAAGTTGCTTGCTGGCGTCGCCGCGCTGGTCGGGCTGTCGATGGTCGCGCCGGCAAGTGCGCAGGCGCCGATCAAGATCGGCGAGCTCAACAGCTACAAGGTCTTCCCGGCCTTCCTCGAGCCCTACAAGAAGGGCTGGGAGCTGGCGGTCGAGGAGGTCAACGCCGCGGGCGGCGTGCTCGGCCGCAAGATCGAGGTGGTGAGCCGCGACGACAACGGCAATCCGGGGGACGCCGTGCGCGTGGCCGAGGAGCTTCTGAGCCGCGAAGGTGCGGCGTTCCTGGTCGGCACCTTCCCATCGAACGTCGGGTTGGCCGTCGCCGACTTCGCCAAGCAGCGCAAGGTGCTGTTCCTGGCCGCCGAGCCGCTCACCGACAAGATCGTGTGGGACCAGGGCAACGCCTACACCTTCCGCCTGCGCACCTCGACCTACATGCAGACGGCGATGCTCATTCCCGACGCCGTCAAGCTCAACAAGAAGCGCTGGGCGATCGTCTATCCGAACTACGAGTACGGCCAGTCGGCCACCGCCGCCTTCAAGAAGCTGCTGTCGGCCAAGCAACCGGGCGTCGAGTTCGTCACCGAGCAGGCGACGCCGCTCGGCAAGATCGACGCCGGCGCGGTTGTGCAGGCGCTGGCCGACGCCAAGCCCGATGCGATCTTCTCCTCGCTGTTCGGACCCGACCTCGCCAAGTTCGTGCGCGAGGGCCAGCAGCGCGGCGTCTTCAAGGGCGTGGAAGTCTTCAACCTGCTGGCAGGCGAACCCGAGTACCTCGATCCGCTGAAGGAGGAGACGCCGGACGGCTGGTACGTCACGGGCTATCCCTGGAGCGAGCTCAAGACGCCCGAGCACACCAAGTTCCTCAACGCCTACCAGGCCAAGTACAAGGACTATCCGCGGCTCGGCTCGGTGGTCGGCTACGCCACCATCATGTCGGCGGTCGAGATCATCAGGAAGGCGGGCTCGCTCGACCAGGACAAGCTGATCAAGGCCGCGAGCGGCATCACCGTGATGACGCCCTTCGGCATGATCGAGTACCGGCCGATCGACCAGCAGTCGACCATGGGCGCCTATGTCGGCAAGCTCGGCGTCAAGGACGGCAAGGGCTACATGAAGGACTGGCGCTTCGTCGACGGCAAGGACGTCCTGCCGCCGGACGACGAGATCAAGAAGGTGAGGCCGGCGAATTGATCTTCCGGGAGCGTGGGCCTCTGGCCCGCTCGGATTCATGAGCGGGCCAGAGGCCCGCGCTCCCGCATGACTTGAAGTGACCTTCGCCTCCATAATCATCCAGCTCCTCAACGGGCTGGCCGCCGCGGCGTCGCTGTTCCTGGTGTCGGCCGGCCTGTCGCTGATCTTCGGCGTGACGCGGATCGTCAATTTCGCGCACGGCTCGCTCTACATGCTGGGCCTCTACGGCGCCTACAGCCTGATCCAGGCGCTGGGCCGCACGCCCCTGGGCTTCTGGACCTCGGTCGTCCTGGCGTCGCTGGCCGTCGGCCTGGTCGGCATCCTGATCGAGGTGCTGATCCTGCGTCGCATCTACAAGGCGCCCGAGCTGTTCCAACTGCTCGCCACCTTCGCCGTCGTGCTGGTGATCAAGGACATCGCCCTCTTTGTCTGGGGCGCCGAGGACCTGGTCGGTCCGCGCGCGCCCGGCCTCACCACCGTCGAGATCCTGGGTCGGCGCATTCCTACCTACGACCTGCTGCTGATCGCCATCGGCCCCGTGGTGCTGCTCGCCACGTGGCTGCTGCTGACGCGCACGCGCTGGGGCGCTCTGGTACGCGCCGCCACCCAGGACCGCGAGATGGTGGGCGCGCTCGGCGTCGATCAGGCCAGGCTCTTCACCTCGGTCTTCTTCGTCGGCGCCGTGCTGGCGGGGCTGGGCGGCGCGCTGCAGATCCCGCGCGAGCCGGCCAATCTCGAGCTCGACCTTTCGGTCATCGCCGACGCCTTCGTCGTCACCGTGGTCGGTGGCCTGGGCAGCATCGGCGGCGCCTTCCTGGCCGCCGTGCTGATCGGCGTCGCCAAAGCCTTCTGCATCGGCGTCGGCACCGTCAACTGGTTCGGCGCCGAGATCGTCTTCTCCAAGCTGACGCTCGTCGTCGAGTTCCTGATCATGGCGATCGTGCTGGTCGTGCGCCCCTTCGGCCTTCTGGGCAAGCCACAGGCCGCGCAACGCATCGCCGCCGATCCCGCGCCGCCGCTCACCGTGCCTTCGTGGACCTTCGTGCTGGTGGGGCTGGCGCTGCTGATCGCGGTGCCCATCGCCGCCGACCGCTACGTCACTATCCTGCTGACCGACATCTTCTGCTTCGCGCTGTTCGCCGTAAGCCTGCACTTCATCATGGGACCGGCCGGCATGGTGTCGTTCGGCCACGCCGCCTATTTCGGCCTCGGCGCCTATGCCGCCGGCCTTCTATTGAAGCGGGCCGGCCTGCCGATGGAGGCGGCGCTGGTGCTGGCGCCGCTGGTCGCCGGCGCCTTCGCCGTCGTCTACGGCTGGTTCTGCGTCCGACTGTCGGGCGTCTACCTCGCCATGCTGACCTTGGCCTTCGCCCAGATCAGCTGGTCGATCGTCTTCCAGTGGGATTCCTTCACCGGCGGCAGCAACGGCGTGTTCGGCGTCTGGCCGTCGGCCTGGCTCGCCGGCAAGACGACCTACTACTACCTGGCGCTCGCCTTCTGCGGTGCCGGCATCGCGCTCCTATGGCGCGTGCTGTTCTCGCCCTTCGGCTACGCCCTGCGCGCCGGCCGCGATTCGGCCCTGCGCGCCGAGGCGATCGGCATCGACCTGCGGGCCTATCAATGGATGGCCTTCGTGCTGGTCGGCGCACTCGCCGGCCTGGCGGGCGCCGTCTACGCCTTCTCCAAGGGCAGCATCTCGCCGTCGACCATCTCCATCGCCCAGTCGACCGACGGCCTGATCATGGTCCTGCTGGGTGGCGTCGAGACCCTGACCGGACCGCTCGCCGGCGCCGCCATCTTCACCTGGCTGCGCGACGAGGTCGCCCGCCGCACCGAGTTCTGGCGCGCCGTCATGGGCCTGGTGATCCTGGCGATCGTGCTGCTGTTCCCGCAGGGCCTGGTCGGCGGCCTGAAGGCGCTGACGCAGCGCTGGCGCGAGTCGCGCGCATGAGCGCGGTGCTGCAGGTGGAAGGACTGCACAAGTCCTTCGGCGGCGTGCAGGCGGTGGCCGACGTCTCCTTCGCCGTCGACGCCGGAGAGCTCCTGGCGCTGATCGGCCCCAACGGCGCGGGCAAGAGCACCTGCTTCAACATGCTGAACGGCCAGCTCGCGCCCGATGACGGCATCGTGCGCCTCGAGGGCCGCGACATCGTCGGCCTGAAGCCACGCCAGATCTGGCGGCTGGGCGTCGGCCGCACCTTCCAGATCACGGCGACCTTCGCTTCGCTCTCGGTGCGCGAGAACGTGCAGATGGCGCTCTATTCGCACGCCGGCCGGCTGCGCTCGCTGCTCGGCCGCTTCGGCCGCGCCTTCATCGCCGAGGCCGACGGCTTGCTGGGCCAGGTCGGCATGCTCGACCAGGCCGAGCGTCCCTGCGGCGTACTGGCCTACGGCGACCTGAAGCGCGTCGAGCTGGCGATGGCTCTGGCCAACCAACCGCGTCTGCTCCTGATGGACGAGCCGACCGCCGGCATGGCGCCCAAGGAACGCGTCGCCCTGATGGAACTGGCGGCGCGTCTCGCGCGGGCGCAGAAGATCGCGGTGCTGTTCACCGAGCACGACATGGACGTGGTGTTCAGCCAGGCCGATCGCATCATCGTGCTCGACCGCGGTCAGCTCATCGCCGGCGGCACGCCGCAGGAGGTGCGCGCCAATCCCAACGTGCAGGCGGTCTATCTCGGGAGCAGCCACTGATGCTCGCGGTGAAGGACCTGCACGCCTATTACGGCCGCGCCCACATCCTGCACGGCGTCTCGCTCGAAGCCTCGGCCGGCGAGGTCGTGGCGCTGCTGGGCCGCAACGGCGCCGGCAAGTCGACGGTGATGAAGTCCATCATGGGCCTGGTCCCGGCGGCGGCCGGCGAGGTCACCTTCGACGGCAAGCGCATCGAGCGGCTGCAACCCTATCGCATCGCCCGGCTGGGCCTGGGATACGTGCCCGAGGACCGACGCATCTTCACCGAGCTCAGCGTCAAGGAGAACCTCGCCGTCGGCCTGCAGCCGCAGCGTCCGGGCGCGCCGGCCTGGACCGAGGACAAGCTGTTCGCGCTGTTCCCCAACCTCGCCGCCATGCGCGAGCGGCCGGGCGGGCGCATGTCGGGCGGCGAGCAGCAGATGCTGACCATCGCCCGCACCCTGATGGGCAACCCACGCTGCGTGCTGCTGGACGAGCCGTCGGAAGGCCTGGCGCCCATCATCGTCGAGCAGATGGCCCGCTCCATCCATGCGCTGAAAGGCGAGGGGCTTTGCGTACTCCTCAGCGAGCAGAACCTGCATTTCTCCCAAGCGGTGGCCGACCGCGCCTATATCATCGAGAAGGGCCAGATCCGTTTCGGCGGCTCGATGGCCGAGTTGACGGCCGACGCTTCCCTCCGCGAACAGTACCTTTCGGTGTAGAAAAAGATGGCTCCGCGTTTCCTCACCGTCGGCATCGACGTCGGCGGCACCTTCACCGACCTGTTGGCGGTCGACCCGCGGTCCAACACCGTCAAGCTCGCCAAGGTGCCGACCACGACCGACAACCAGGCGATCGGCTTCATGGCGGCTCTGGCCGCGGCCGATGCCGATCCCGCCGCCGTGCAGGCCCTGGTGCACGGCACGACGACGACCACCAACGCGCTGCTGGAGCGCAAGATCGCCAAGGTCGGGCTGATAACCACCAAGGGCTTCCGCGACGTGCTCGAGCTCGGCCGCCGCACGCGGCCCCAACCCTACGGCCTGCGCGGCACCTTCAATCCGCTGATCGACCGCGCGGTCCGGCTGGAAGTGCCTGAGCGCATGGACGCCGACGGCAACGTTCTGACACCGCTCGACGAGCCGGCGGTGGGCGAGGCGGCGAAGAAGCTGATCGCGATGGGCTGCGAGGCCGTCGTCATCCATTTCCTGCACAGCTACATCAACCCGGCGCACGAGAAGCGCGCCGCCGAGATCGTGCATGCGCTGTGGCCCAACGGCTACATCACCGCGGGCCACGCCATCCTGTCGGAATACCGCGAGTACGAGCGCGGCGTGACGGCGGCGGTCAACGCCTCGGTGCAGCCCGTGCTCGACCGCTACCTTTCGCGCCTCCGGCTCGAGCTTTTAGCCAAGAGCTTCGACCGCGACATCCTGGTGATGCAGGGCAACGGCGGCACGGCGTCGTCGCAGTTCATCGCGCTCTCGGCCGTGAACACCGTGATGTCGGGTCCCGCGTCGGGCGTGATGGCGGCCGCCTATACCGGCCGCGCCTCGGGCCATCCCAATCTCATCACCTACGACATGGGCGGCACCTCGACCGATGTCGGCCTGATCGAGAACGCCGTGCCGACCGTGTCGGGCGAGCTCGAGCTGGAATACGCCATGCCGATCCACGTGCCGATGGTCGACGTGCATACGATCGGCGCCGGCGGCGGCTCGATCGCCGCCGTCGATGCCGCGGGCATGCTGCGCGTCGGCCCGGAGAGCGCGGGCGCCCGGCCGGGACCGATCTGCTATGGCCGCGGCGGCGCCGAGCCCACCATCACCGACGCCAACCTGGTGCTGGGCCGGCTCAATCCCGACCGCCTGACCGGCGTCGACCATCCGGTGACCCTCGACCATGTGCGCGACCTGATCGAGCAGAAGGTCGGCCGGCGGCTCGGCCTCGACGCCGAAGCGGCTGCCGCTGCCATCCTGCGCGTCGCCAACGACCGCATGGCCGGCGCCGTCCGCCTGGTCTCGCTGTCGCGCGGCCACGATCCGCGCGACTTCGCCCTGTTCGCCTTCGGCGGCGCGGGCCCGTTGCACGCCACGGCGCTGGCGCGCGAGCTCGGCATCCCGACCGTGCTGGTGCCGGCGCGGCCCGGCATCACCAACGCGCTGGGCTGCGTCGTGGCCGACCTGCGCCACGACTATGTGCGCACCGTCAACAAGCCCCTGTCGGCGATCGACGATGCGACGATCTCGGGTATCTATGCCGAGCAGGCGGCCGAGGGCCGCAAGACCATCGTCAAGGAAGGCGTGCCCGTGCGCGAGCTGCGCCGCGTCCTGAGCGCCGACATGCAGTTCCAGGGCCAGAGCCACATCCTGTCGGTCGCCGTCGAGAACGAGAGCATCGGCGTCGAGGGCCTGCGCAAGGCCTTCGCCGCCGCCTATTTCCGCCGCTTCGGCATCGAGCTGCCCGAGATCCCGCCGGTCCTGGTCAACCTGCACACCGCCGTGATCGGCGTGCGGCCGGAAATCTCGCTCGGCGTCCTCGCCGCCACTGAGCGCGCGCCCACGCTGAAGGCGGCCCAGGCCGGCGAGCGCCGCGTGTGGTTCAGCGACGGCTGGCACCAGATTCCCATCTACAGCCGGGATAAGCTGCCGATCGATGCCGCGTTCGATGGACCGGCGATCCTCGAGCAGCTCGATTGCACGACCGTCGTCGAGCCGGGCGATCGTGTGATCCTGGACAAGCTCGGCAACCTCTTGATCGCGGTCGGTGGCTAGCGAAGAGGACCTGCTGCGGTCGATCCTGGCCCGCAGCCCGATTGTCGCGACGGTCGTCGATCGCTGGCCGCAGATCGGCCTGCCGGACTGCTGGCTGGCGGCCGGCTGTCTCGCGCAGACCGTCTGGAACGACACGTTCGGGCTGACGCCCAGGCACGGCATCTCCGACATCGATCTCGTCTATTTCGACGGCGGCGATCTCTCCTCGGAGACGGAAGGGGGCCATGCGGAGCGTATCCGCGCTCTGTTCGCCGATCTCGGCCTGTGGTCCGACGTCAAGAACGAGGCCCGCGTGCATCTCTGGTACGAAGAAAAATTCGGCACCGGGCTGACACCCTACCTGTCGACCGAAGACGCCATTACGACCTTTCCGACGACCGCGACGGCGATCGCCGTGCAGCCACGTGCCGACGGCCTGCACGTCTTCGCCCCCTACGGCCTGTCGGACTTGCTCGGCCTGATCGTGCGCCCTAACAAGAAGCAGATCACGCGACCGATCTACGAGGCCAAGGTCAAGAAGTGGTTGGCCGTGTGGCCGGACCTTCGCGTCGTCGGCTGGGACGGCTGACGCGCCGGGATGAGCTGACCCATTTTGGGGGTCGTGCGCTTGTGGCGCTGCCCCCGCTCTTCCAAAATTGCGCTGCGAGTGCGGAAATGCTCAAGTCCTCGCTGCACCAAGATGGCGCGTGTCATGGCCTTCAATATCCTGCTGAACTCGACCTTCCTCGATGCCTACGGCAACAATCTCTACAGCGACGCGCAATACGCTGCGGTCTCGCAGGATGTCGGCGCCGACGCGGCGCTTGCTTCGCTTTTCCGGAGCGCCCAGGGTCAGCCGGCCACCACGGTCGGTGCCGCCCCGGCCGATGCCAAGGTCACGGTCGGGCTGATCCTCAGCCGCCAGTTCGATCCCACGGCGCCCGGGGAGGCGCTGTCCGGCAACTGGGCGCAGCGCCAGGCGGCCCTGGCCGATGAGGCCGCAGTCTTCGCGCGCTACGGCGCCAACCCCACCCAGTACGGCGCGGTCAAGACTGCCGTATCCAATCTCGTCGGCGATTCGGCGCTGACGTCGGTGCCGAACGGATACGTATCGAGCGCCGAGGACCGCACGATCTGGGTGACCCTCGACAGGGACCAGTTCAAGGAATTGTTCGGTCGGGACCTGCTCCAGATCACCTACACGGTGTGGGACAGCAAACCCCCGGCCGGAAGCACCTCGGGCACCGGACAGTACGATCAGGATTCCGTCTACGCCTGGACCGGCAATCTCGGCATCGACGACACGATCCCGGCCGGGATCACGTCGCTGTGGATCGAGCAGGGTGCCGGCTTCACGTCACCGGTGGTCAGGAATTCGGTCCTGGTCCCGCTGCCGGAAGGTCCGGTGGGTATCGGCAACAGTTCCGCCAACAAGGTGCCGGCGACTCCCGCCGCGATCGCCGCCAACTACGATTTCCCGTTGCCGGGCAGCGTCCTCACCGATCCGATCGCGGTGGTGGAGCCCAACATCGCCAACCCGACGGCGCTGTTCAACGACCTCAATGCCTATCGCCAGGCCATCGGCCTCGCGCCGATCACGGCCGACCAGTTCAAGATGGTTTCCGGAGGCGGAATAGGAAGCGCCGCGGTATCCGGCGAGCTGGCACTCGACATCTCGGTCGTCACCGATGTGGTGCAGAACACCACGCAGCTCATCTATTCGATGCTGGGCGGTACACCCTTCACGGCCTACCAGCAAATCTACTTCGACACCACGCGCAATCCCTCGGTTCTCACCTCGTCCTACTCGGTGGCGGGACAGCCGACGGCGGCATCGCCGTTCTACTCGGCATGGCAGCAGCTCTTCGTCGATGGCGCCCTGAGCGGGGTGACCACGCACATCGCCGGCGGCGACCAGGGCGGCGGCGCCGACATAGCGAACGGCATTGCCAACGTCTCCAATACCCATACTTCGCCGTTCGCCCTGATCGTCGGCGGCACGTCGATCGCGACCCTCTACAGCTCGATGTCCGACCCGACGCTGTCGAGCCTGCTGTCGCTGGCGCAGCAGAACGATCCGGCCACGCTCTTCATGCTCACGGCGGCCGGCCTGAAAACCCTACCGTCGCACCTCAGCGCCGCGGCTCCGTCGCCGGCCAATGCCTCGACCACCCTGACGGCGCTGTTCGAATCGGTGTGGCAGTCGCTCTCGCTGACCAAGAACGGCAACACCCTGCAGGGGCTGTTCGGCGCGAACGAGACCGGCGCGGGCGGCATCGCGCTGAACGTCCCCATCCCCGACTACCAGAGCGCGTTCGGCGTATCGTCGCGGACCGGCACCCAGCGCGGCGTTCCCGACGTGTCGGCGCTGTCGTCCGGCGACGCGGGCTACGCCGTCCTGAACAAGGATTATGCCAACGACGTGCCCGGCGCGCCGCTGATCACGAAAAACGGCGGCACCAGCGCCGCGACGCCGCTCTGGGCGTCGCTCACGGCGCAGTTCAATTTCATCTTCGGCGACCAGGGGCTGCCCAAGCTCGGCTACTACAACGACCTGCTCTACAACGCCGCCGTCATCAACCCGGGCGCCTTCAACGACGTCCAGCTGGGCAACAACAACAACAGCTACTCCTCGACCGACGCGGACACCGGCTACTTCAACACCAACACGATGATGAACATGGTGCCGACCAACCAGGGCCAGGCCGCCACGCCGGGCTACGATCTGGCGAGCGGGCTCGGCACGCCCAACGCGACCTTGCTGGCGCGCACCCTGACCTGGATCGCCCACGACCAGACCTCCTATACCGGCGTGCCCGACCTCATTGATTCGGACGGTGCGGGAGGCTGGACGAGCGGCGCCAACCAGACCCTACTGGTCCAGACCACGGCGCCGATCGACGGCGCCCTGGTCGCGCTCGATATCGGCCTCTCGAGCATGAGCTTCGCCAGCGGGGCGTCGGGTGCCTTCGCCTGGACCAGCCGGCTGGCGCAGCAGGTGCTGCAATCGGACTTCGACGGCAGCCTCGCCATCCTGTTCGACAAGCAGGCGCAGGGCGCGCTGACGCAATCCCACATCTCGACGGGCCAGGAACTCTCCATCTTCATCGATTCCGGCGCGACGCAGGCGACGCAGGCGAGCTTCAGCACCTCCTTCGGCTTCGCCGACTTCTCGGCCGGGGCCGACTCGGTCCGGGTGGCCCGGGCTGTGACCGTCGCCGAAACGGTCGGCGGCGCAAACGACGAGACCGCGGTGGTCAGGATGCGTCAGGTCGGCACCGACAGCCTGGCGGTCACCTTCTACAGGGTCGACGACTTCTCGGGCTCGATCGGCAACCTCCATCCCGGCGATCCGGGCTATCAGGCGGCGCTGCAGGCGCGCGCCTACACGATCGACGGCGGCGGCACGCAGCTCAACGGGCCGGGCTACGGCCAGTATGCCCAGGCGATGCTGCGGCACGTGAACTCGGGCGACCTGATCGCCATGCAGCTCACCGACAAGACCACCGGCGCGGTCTATTCGGCCTTTTCGCAAGCCAACGAGTTCGGGACCAATGGCCAGAAGGTCGGGCACCTCTGGAGCTACGGGGCGAACACGTTCGGCTGGGAGGACACGTACGGTGGCGGCGATCGCGACTACAACGACCTCGTCGTGCAGATCGACCCGACAAGCTCCCATGGCGGCGGCTGGCTGATCTGAGTCCGGGCCACGCTCAACCCTTTTCCGTCGTCGACCTGGCCTCTGCTGCGAGCCAATCGACGAACGCACGCACGCGTCGATCGGTGCTCAACGCCGCCGGCCACCGTACGACGTGGGCCTTGCTCGACGGCATGTCCCACCTGGCCGGCAACACGCGTACCAACCGGCCGTCGGCCAGGGCATCATGGACCAGCAGCGATCGCGCCATCACGACGCCGGCGCCTTCCAGGGCGGCGGCGATGGCCGTGCCCAGAGCAGCGAAGCGGATGCCCGTGGGCGGACGACCCTCGATGCCCAGTCGTCCGAACCACACCGGCCATGACCATTCGGCGCCCTGGCCGCGACCGCCGGGCGGCCCCTTGTGGATGAGCGGCAACTCGGCCAGCCCCTTGGGATCGCGCAGCATTCGGCCGCCGGGCAGGAGGCGGGGAGCGCACACCGGAAATACCTGCTCGTGGAACAGCAGCCGCTGGGTCGAGGTCGATCGCGCCGTCTCGATCGGCTGCCACAGGATCTGCACGTCGGCATCCGCCGCGCGGGCCTGAAGCTCGTTCTCGACGATGCCGAGCTCGATCTCGAGCTTGGCGTAGGCGCGGGTGAAGCGCGGCAGCCGGCGCACCAGCCAATAGTCGGCCAGTGCCGAGCCCACGGCGACGCGCAACCCCGCCGGCGTCACCAGGGCGCGGCAGCGACCGCGCAGGTCGGCGAGGCCGTCCAAAAGCTCGCCCAGGCCCCCCGCCAGCTCGGCGCCGGCCGGCGTCGCGCTCAACCCGTCGCTCGAACGATTGAGCAGCGGAGTCCCGACGAAGGCCTCCAGACGGCGCAGGCGATGACTGACCGCGCTCTGGGTCATGCCGAGCTCGGCGGCCGCCCGCGTCATCGAGCGGTGACGCAAGGCGGTGTCGAAGGCGACGAGGGCGTCGAAGGGCGGCAGGGTGCGCATTTTCATCAGTATGAACGATATTCATGGTGAAGTGAAAGGTTGTCGCTCGGTCCTGGCCGCCCCTTGGCCCCATTCACAGGGCCATGTCGGACTTCCCTCGCACGCCCGTTCTCGCCCTGGCCCTCGCGGGCTTCCTGACTCAATTCGACGTCACGGCCGTCGTCGTCATCCTGCCGTCGATCGGCAACGAGCTCGGCTTCGGCATCTCGGGCTACGCCTGGGTGATGGATGCCTACAGCCTTGCCTTCACGGCGACGCTGCTTGCCTCCGGCGCCCTGGCCGACCGCTTCGGCCGGCGCCGCGCGCTGCTGGCGGGCAATGCCGTGTTCGCCGCGGCGTCGCTGCTCTGCGCGGTCGCGTGGGACGGCCCCTCGCTGTGGCTCGTCCGCGGCGTTCAGGGCATCGGCGCCGCCTTCGTCATCACCGGATCGTTCGCCCTCATCGCCGGGCTTTGTCCGAAGCCGGCGGCGCGTGCGCGCGCCTTCGGGCTGGCCGGCATCGTCTCGGGGGTTGCGATGGCCATCGGTCCCACACTGGGAGGCGTCGTGGCCACCTGGCCGGGATGGCGCTGGATTTTCCTGGCGAACCTGCCGGTCTGCCTGGCCACGATCTGGATCGTGCCGCGGCTTGTCGGCGAATCGCGCGACCATGCCGGCCGGCCCATCGATCCCGTCGGCATCGCGCTGCTGACCCTCGCTCTCGGCCTCGTCATCGAGAGCCTGTTGAGTGCGCACCACTCGTCGTCGCGGCTCGTGGCGGGCAGCGGCGCGGGCAGCGTGTTCCTGGCGCTGTTCGTCTGGCAGCAGCGCCGTCGCGCCGAGCCCGTGCTCGATCCCGCGCTTCTCCGCCAGAAGGCGATGATCGCGGTCTCCCTGCTCCTGATCACGGTCTCGATGGCCTACTGGGCGGTGCTGGTCTACCTGCCGCTCTTTCTGCAAAGCCGCTTCGGCTTGACCATCGAATGGGTCGGACTGGTCATGCTCGCGGCCACGTTGCCGATGGTCGTGCTGCCGCCTTATGCCGGCGCGCTTGCGCCGCGCTGGGGCTGGCGACGGCTGTTCGCGACGGGCCTTCTTGTCATCGCTCTCGGCGACGCCGTTCTGGCCGCTGTTTTTCTGAAGGCGGTCCCCGTCGATCCGCTCTGGCTCGCTCTCGCAGGCATGACGGTGATCGCGATCGGCGCGGCGCTGGTCCAGGCCCAGCTCTCCGGCGCCGTGGTGGCGCTCGCCCTGCCGGCGCGAGCCGGTATGGCGTCGGCCCTGACCATCGTCATGCGCCAGGGTGGATTCGCCGTAGGCATTGCCGGGCTGGGCGCAACATTGAGCAGCGGATACGCTGTCCTGTTCCTTGCGGCCATGGTTGCGGCCATCGTCGGCGCTGCTTCGACGGTGTTGCTCGGTCCTCGAACGGGCACTGGCTGATTATCGAGGTGCGAACGTCGCGCTCTGCGCTCGATTGACCCTGTCGAACCGTTGTCCATAGTCTTCCGTCAAATGTCGTCGCGCGTATGTAGGTGCGACCAACGGGAGGAAATCATGACCGCATTCAGGTCGCGGCCGTTCAGCCGCCGTCGCGTGCTGAAGGCTGCCGGCGCCACGGCGGCCGCCGGCGTCGTCGGCATGCCGGCGATCGTCACGGGCCAGAGCGGCACCATCAAGATCGGTGTGCCGACCATCCAGTCGGGCCGCGTCGCCCTGGTTGGCCAGACCAGCGTCGGCGGCATGCGCTCGGTGTTCGATCCACTGAACGAGGCTGGCGGCATCAACGGCCGCAAGATCGAGCTGGTGGTGCGCGATTCCAAGGGCGCGCCGCAGGAAGCCGCCAAAGTGACGCGCGACCTGATCAACAACGACAAGTGCCAGATCATCCTCGATGCCGAAGCGTCGAGCGGCGCCTTCGCGGTGCACGAAGTGATCCGCGAGATCGGCGTGCTCTGCCTGCACACCAACTCCGAGACATCCTCGCTGACGGCAGATCCCAAGCTGCACGTACCGACGGCGTTCCGCACCGCCCGCCAGGGCATCCACGACGCGATCGGCGGCGGCGACTATGCCGCCAAGGTCGCCAAGGCCAAGAACCTGAAGCGCTGGGTCACCTGCTCGCCGGACTATGCCTACGGCCGCTCCAACACCGCCGAGTTCATGGAGTACGCCAAGCACTTCGAACCCTCGATCCAGGTCGTCGAGGAGAGCTGGCCCAAGCTGTTCCAGCCCGACTACACCGAGGTCGTGACCAAGGTGCTGAACTCCAAGGCCGATGCCATGTACTCGGCGCTGTGGGGCGGCGACCTCTCGGCCTTCATCGACCAGGGCAACCTCTACGGCCTGTTCGACAAGATGTCCTCGTTCATGGTCAATCTCGGCGACTACGGCGTGGTCGACGAGGTCAAGCAGTTCCCGTCGGGCGTCTATTCCGGCGGCCGCTACAATCGCACGGTGCCGCCGACCAAGGAGAACGAGGACTGGTACCAGTCGTACGTGAAGAACTACAAGCACAAGCCGACCAACTGGTCGTGGGAGAACGCCACGGCCGCGACCTTCCTGGTCGAGGCGCTCAAGGCCACCAACGGCGACACCGACGGCAAGAAGCTCGCCGCCGCCCTCAAGGGCATGAAGATCAAGTCGATGTGGGGCGCCGACGGCACGATCACCATGCGCGGCGACGACAACACCATCATCAACTACATCATCGGCTACGGCCTGTCGGAGTCGAAGGATCCCTACGTCAAGGATTTCCAGAGCTCGTCGTGGGGCCCCATCCTCGAGCTCGAGAAGGAGTGGAAGAAGAAGCAGGGCTACGGCTGATCGTCGGCCTCGCAAAGCAGGATATCCCGTGGATCTCGAAGCGTTGATGCGTTGCCTGGGGACGGGCTCCTGCGTCGTGACCCAGCTCACCAGCGGCATGATCATCGGCATGCTGCTGTTCCTGATCGCGTCGGGCGTGACGCTGATCTTCGGCGTGCTCAACATCACCAACTTCGCGCACGGCTCGCTCTACATGATCGGCGCCTATGTCGCGCTGACCCTGTACCGGGCCACCGGCAACTACTTCGTGGCGGCGATCGGCGCGGCGCTG
The DNA here is from genome assembly GCA_019750135.1 of Reyranella sp. Classification (GTDB taxonomy): domain Bacteria; phylum Pseudomonadota; class Alphaproteobacteria; order Reyranellales; family Reyranellaceae; genus Reyranella. The sequence goes on from JAIEOV010000081.1 coordinate 93,836, forward strand.
GCGGTCGGCCTGATCGGCGTTGCGTTCGAGCGCCTGCTGATGAGCAAGGTCTACGGCTCGAACGTGCTGATGCAGCTCCTGGTCTGCTACGCCGTGATCCTGATCGGCGACGATGTGGTCAAGATCGTTTGGGGGCCGAGCGGGCTGTCGATGGGCATGCCGGCCGAGTTCCGCCTGCCGCCGCTGCGCTTCATGGGCGGCGTCATCCCGCCTTTCTACCTGTTCATGATCGTGACCGCGATGGTGATCGGGCTGGTGCTGTGGCTGGTGATCGAGCGCACGCGCTTTGGCAAGGTGGTGCGGGCCGCCGCCGTGAATGGCCCGATGGTGTCGGCGCTCGGCATCCGGGTGAACCTCTACTACGCCGCGGTGTTCGGCATCGGCAGCGCGCTCGCCGGCGCCGCCGGGGCGCTGGCCGCGCCGGTGCGGTCGCTGACCCCGGGCATGGGATTCTCGATCCTGATCGAGTCCTTCATCGTCACCGTTATCGGCGGCATGGGCTCGATCGTCGGCGCCTTCGTGGCCGCCCTGCTGATCGGCTTCACCCGCTCCTTCGGCAGCATCGGCTTCCCGCTGTTCGTCGACGGGGTGATGTTCCTGTTCATGGCGCTGGTCCTGATCTTCAAGCCGAGCGGCCTGTTCGGCCGCCCGCATCGATGAGCCGGCCATGAGCAGGCGCTGGCGTGATCTCGGACTGGCCGGCCTCGGCCTCGTCGTTCTGCTGCTCGTGCCGCTGCTCGGTGCGTCGTCGGCGATCCGTGACTTCATCATGTTCGCGATGGCCTATGGGCTGCTGGCGATGTCGCTCAACCTGCTGATCGGCTACACCGGCCTGGTCTCGTTCGGGCACGCGATGTTCTTCGCCTCGGGCGCCTATGCCTTCGGGCTCGCTATGCAGTCCGGCAAGTTCTCGATCCCGGCGGCCTTCGCGCTGGCGATCGTCTTCACCGCCGTCCTCGCCCTGGTGATCGGCGCGATCTGCGTGCGCCTGAACGAGATCTATTTCGCCTTCCTGACGCTCGCCTTCCAGATGCTGATCTACAACATCATCCTGGGCTGGGTGTCGTTCACCGGCGGCGACCAGGGGCTGATGGGCGGTATCCCGCGGCCGAAATTCCTCGGCATCGACCTCGCCGACCGCACCCAGCTCTATGTCTTCTGCTCGGTGCTGTTCATCGCCTGCATCGCCATCATGCGCCAGATCGTGACCTCGCCGTTCGGTTACACCTTGCGCCTGATCCGCGACAACCAGGAGCGCGCCGCGTTCCTCGGCATCGACGTGGCGCGTGCCAAGCTGGTCTGCTTCGTCATCTCGGCCTGCGTCGCCTCGGTCGGCGGCATCCTGCTGGCGCTGTTCGTGTCCGGCGCCTATCCGAACTTCGGCTTCTGGACGACCTCGGGCGAGGCGATCTTCATGATCCTGCTCGGCGGCTCCTCGGTGTTCCTGGGGCCGCTGTTCGGCACCGTCATCCTGCGCCTGCTGACCGACGTCACCATCGCCTACACCAGCCACACCGAGCTCGTGCTGGGCATCGTGATCCTCGTACTGGTGCTCGGCCTGCGCAAAGGCCCACTCGACATGATCGCCGAGCGCCTCGAAAGCCGCCGCCAGGCGGCCGCCCAGCGGGCCCGCGACGCGGCCGACGGGAAGAAGCAATGACGAGCCTCAAGACCCGGGGGCTGCCGTCATGCTGAAGCTCGAGAACGTCGTGAAATCGTTCGGCGGCGTCGCCGCCACGCGCGACGTCTCGCTCGACTTCGCCGACGGCTCGTTCAGCGCCATCATCGGCCCCAACGGCGCCGGCAAGACCACCCTGTTCAACTTGATCACCGGGCGCTTCCCGCCCGATTCCGGCCGCATCCTGCTGGCGGGCGACAACATCGCCGGCCTCGACCGGCGCGAGATCGTGCGCCGAGGCATCGGCCGCGCCTTCCAGGTGGCGAGCCTCTTCCCCTCTCTCACGGTCGAGGAGGCGCTGGCCGCCGCTGTGCATGCCCATCAGCGGCGCGAGACCGTCAAGCTGCACTCGTTTCCGCTCGGCTCGGCCCTCTCGCGCGCCGGCGAGATCATGGAGATGCTGAAGCTGACGCGCGTCGCCGGCATCGTCAGCCGCAATCTCAGCCACGGCGACCAGAAGCTGCTCGATATCGGCCTGGCGCTGGCGCTCGATCCCAAGGTGCTGCTGCTCGATGAGCCGACCGCCGGCATGGGTCCGGAAGAGCGCTGGCAGATGATCGAGACGGTGCAGGCGCTGTGGCGCGCCGTGCACATGACACTGATCTTCATCGAGCACGACATGGACATCGTGTTCAAGGTCGCCCAGACGGTGCGCGTGCTGTCCTACGGCGCCGTGCTGGCCGAAGGCACGCCGGACGAGATCCGGCGCAATCCGGCGGTGATCGAGGCCTATCTCGGCAAGGCGGCGGAGGCGGGGGCAGCGGCATGAGCGGCTCCACAATCCTCGAGATCGACGGCATCGACGTCTTCTATGGCGCCAGCCAGATCCTGTTCGGCGTGTCGTTCGGCGTGGAGCGCGGCCAGTCGCTGGCACTGCTCGGGCGCAACGGCGCGGGCAAGAGCACGACGATGAAGGCGATCATCGGCCTGGCGCCGCCGCGCCGCGGCAGCGTCAAGGTCCACGGCGTCGAGGTGCAGCGGCGATCGGCCGACCGCATCGCCCGCGCCGGCATCGGCTTCGTGCCCGAGGACCGCCAGATCTTTCCCGAGCATACGGTCGAGGACAATCTGCTGATCGGCGCCAAGCCCGGCCTCGAGGGCCGCAACGACTGGACCTTGAAGACGATCTACGACGTCTTCCCGATATTGGCGGCGATGCGCGGCCGCATGGGCGGCCGCCTGTCGGGTGGCGAGCAGCAGATGCTGACCATCGCCCGCACCCTGATGGGCAATCCCGACCTGCTGCTGCTCGACGAGCCCAGCGAGGGGCTGGCGCCGATCATCGTCGAAAAAATCGGCGAGCTGATCCAGCGCCTGCGCGGCATGGGCATCACCCTGGTGGTCGCCGAGCAGAACATGCATTTCTGCCTCGACAACGCGAGCCACGTCGCCGTGATCGACAAGGGCCACATCGTCTATCGCGATTCGATCGACGGGCTGAAAGCCAACGCCGAGGTGAAGAGCCGCTATCTCGCGGTGTAGACGACCCTAATTGTTGAAACCGACGAAGACCGTGGCTTCGGCGACGGACTTTCGTTCCGATACGACGGCATTTGCCGGAAAGCTTTCATCGGGCCAGCCCAGCGCGATGCTTTTCATGATGACCTGATCGTCGGCTATTCCGGCGTGCTCGCGCACCACGGGCGATTGCATGATGCCCTGACTGTTGATCACCGCGCCCAGCCCGCGCGACCAGGCGGCATTGACCAAGGCAGTGGTCACGGCGCCGCAATCGAACGGCGTGTCGTCGCTGCCGTCCAGGACACGATCATAGGTCACGATCACGCATACCGGCGCGTCGAATTGACGGAAGCCGCGCAATACCCAGTCCTGGCGCCCGTCCTTGTCATCGCGCGCAATCCCCATGGCGGAGAACAATTGCTTGGCGACTCCGACCTGCCTCTCCCGGTGCCGACCTGAAAAGGCCTGACCCGTCCGGAACTCGCGGGACTGCGGTATCCCGGCCACCATCCGTTCCGTGTTGCCGGCACGGATCCGATCCAGCGGTTCGCCGGTGATGATGTAGAAATTCCAAGGCTGGGTATTCATGGACGACGGCGCGCGCATCGCCAGGCCGATGATTTCCTCGATCAGCGCCCTCGGTACCGGATCGGGCTTGTAGCCTCGGATGCTCCGGCGACCGAGGATGACGTCATCGTACTGCATGGTCTGGCGACTCTCCGGATGGCTCTGAACCGATGTGGGTTTTCACGCCTTCCCGGCGTCCGCGCAAGATCGACGGTTACGGCAGAGCCTGGTCGAGGCCGACGACCGGAAGGCTCGCCGGGCCCGGTCGCCGGTCGGCGAGCAGACGCCGGGCCTCCGCATCGCGTCCGGCGTTCAGGTAGGCCCGCAACAACGTCGCTTCCACCAGGTCGACCTGAGCGCGGCTGCCGCCCATGCGTTCCCGTTCGGGCAGCATGGGTACGATCAGGTCGATTGCCGTATCATGATCGCCCCGCTGGAAGGCCGCGAAGGCGCGCGCCACTGTGGGGATCGTCGAGCCGGAAGGATAGCGGCCGGCTTCCACCAGCTCCTCGATGGCCTTCACCCAGGCCTCCAACGCCGCGTCGTTGCCGTCGGCGGCAAAGGCGAGCGCGACATGCCAATCGGCGAGCGAAAAGCCCGGACGGGGAATTTTTTCTCGCGCGTAGTCCTGGAGCTTCGCCCAGCGCGCGTGATCGCGGGGATGGCCCGCCAGTTCCGCGCGCCACAGAAACGAGGAGGAATCCGAGAGTTTCTGATGCACCGCGCCGCGATGATCGTCCGCCGAGAAGGCGTCGTTGTAGAGCTGAAGCCCCGCCTCCAGATTGCCGGCGTGCAACTCGAACAAGCCAAGGTGCCAGTTCAGGTGGCCGAACAACCCGCCATTGCGATCGTAGGACGGCAGCCACTCCCGCATGAAAGCGATGCCGGCGTCGCGCTCGCCGGTTTCATAACAGAGATGGGCGAAGGCGTGGGCGCCATAGGCGTTGCGGCGAACCTGGGCCAGGGACCGCTCTATCTTGGCGCGCGCCGCGTCGTGCTCGCCGATTTCCGATAGCGCCATGCCGTGATGGGCCTCGAACCACCAATCCTCGCCGTAGTGCGGGGCGAGCGGGCCGAGAAAATCGACCAGGCCCTGTTCCCGGCCAGGCAGGCCGGACATCCCGATCAACCCGCCCTGATTGGCGGCCAGGCTCAGCACCAACGCGTCGCGCGGCCAAGTGTCGACATGGACGCGGATCGCGGCCAGCGCCGCGACGGCCTGGCCGGCAAACAGATGACGAAAGACTTCGATGTGGCTGCGCTCTCGCGCCGAGCCTCCGTCATCGAGGGACAGTGCAGTGGCGAAGGACTCGCGCATGGCCGCGAGATTGCCCGCGAGCTGAAAGGCACGGGCCTTGCCGATATGGGCGAGGGCGAAACCGGGATCGGCGGCGATGGCGCGCTCAAAGGACGAGGCGGCGCCTGGATAGACGGTCAGCAGAAGGTCGACGCCTTCAATGTAGGCGTCGCGCGCGGCGCCGACGGTGGTGGATACGGCCAAGCCGTAGCGGTCCGTCAGCATGTCGCCACTCCTGCGCCCGGCGCTCCCGAAATACCCATCGATCGTGAGAGTGCGCCGGGGGCCCAGGGCTTTCAAGGTGCGGGAGGCGAATCGAGACGCTGAGCTTCATCGGATGAAGAGCCGCCATCTCGCGGTGTAAGGTGGCGGGATGTCCGAGGCACCGGATGAGCTGGCCCGTCTGGCCAGGCGCTATCGTACTTTCGCGGCTGACGAGGCCCAGGGAGTCTCGCCGCACTACGAGCGCCTGACCCAGGAAATCGCCGAGTCGGGCGTCATCCTGCGCTTCCTGCTCGACCTCCCGGCGCCGCGTCGCCAGCCGAACCTGCTCCTGGGGGCGGCGACGCTGGTCGCCGGGCGGCCACCCGATATCGCGTCGCTGACGGACATGGTCGCAAGCCGAGCCGAGAAGCTGCGTGCCGTGATGCTCCGGCGCACGACGCAGACCAACGAGCCCGCCCGCTGCGCTGTGCTGTTGCCGCTGCTGGCGGCCTTGCCGCAGCCTCTGGCGCTCATCGAAGTGGGCGCGTCGGCGGGGCTTTGCCTGCTGCCCGACCGCTACGGCTACGATTTTGGCGAGGCGCGTCTCGCCCCGGCCGATCCCGCCGCGCCCGTGTTCCGCTGTGCCGTGACAGGCCCGGCGCCGTTGCCGACCGCGCTGCCGCGCGTCACCTGGCGCGCCGGCCTCGACCTCAATCCGCTCGATGTCGCCTCCGACGAGGACACCGCGTGGCTGGAAGCGCTGATCTGGCCGGAACAGGACGAGCGCCGCCGCAACCTGCGGGCCGCCCTCGCCGTGGCGCGCCGCGATCCGCCGCGCGTCGTGCGCGGCGACCTTCTGCACGATCTCCGGCCGTTGATGGTCGAAGCACCGGCTGATGCCACGCTCGTGGTCTTCCATGCCGCCGTATTGGCTTACGTGACGCCTCCCGAGGCACGTCAGCCCTTCGTCGACACGGTGCGTGGATCCCGCGCGGTCTGGATCAGCAACGAGGCGCCGCGGGTCTTCCCAGATATCGCCGCGCGGGCAGCCCAGCCTGCGCCGCACTGGCGGTTTCTGTTGGCGGTCGATGGCGAGCCAAGAGCCTGGACCGGCCCTCATGGACAGTCGCTGGAGTGGTTCGGACGCATTGCTTAGCCGGGCCACGCCCACAGCAGCTGGAAGGCGACGATCATCTGCGCGACGAAGCCGCCCGTGAACGCGAGCGTGCGCAGCCACGGCAGGCCAAGAGTGTAGGTGATCGCATGAAGCACCCGCGACCACAGGTACAGCGAACCGGCCAGCGCCGTCGCCGATGTGCTGATACCCAGTGCATGGGCGGTCAGGACCAGGGCGGCAAAGACCGCCAGGTTCTCGATCGCATTGGCGTGCGCCGCGCGCAGACGCTCGGCCCATGGCGCCAGTGGCGGCGGATCGACCGGATAGCCCACCGTCGCTGCGATGCCGCGCACGGCGTCGAGGGGCACATGCGCGATTTCATCGAGCACGGCTTCGAGGTCGCGATGGTGCGCGATGCCACGGCCGACGCCCGCAACGAGGAAGGCGATGGCTACGCGGCAGCGCTCACCAACTGGCGCTTCATGGCGTATGCGCTGTGGTCGACGGCAGAAGCCGTCGCGCGAATCGAAGCCACCGGCGCGGTCGCGGTGCCGGTCGCTGCCTGACGGCCGTCAAAGGCGCCGGACAAAGCACACGCTTGGTTTTGCGGTCGTCCTGGGGTAGCTCGGTCGGTACTACCCCGGGGAGCATGTAATGAAGATCACCGACGTCGCCTGCCATATTTTGCAATGCAAGGTCGACAAGCCGTTCGTGTCGGCGCGTGGCTGGGTCTACGGCACGCGCTCGTCCTGCGTCGTCGAGATTTCGACCGACGAGGGCATCACGGGCTGGGGCGAGTGCTACGGGCCGTCGGCCGTCGCCAAGACCTTCATCGAAACCCAGTACAAGGCGCGCGTGGTCGGCCGCGATCCGTTCGACGTCGAGGCGATCTGGGAGGATCTCTACAATCGCATAAAAGATTACGGCACGACCGGCATGGCGATCTCGGCCATCTCCGGCATCGACATCGCGCTGTGGGACATCATGGGCCGCGCCGTCGGCAAACCGGTGCACAAGCTGATCGGCGGCGCCTATCGCAGCGAGGTCGTGCCCTACGCCACCGGCCTCTATTTCATCGACATGAACCGGCTGGTCGAGGAGGCCGTCGAGGAGGCGCTGGCATTCAAGAACGACGGCTTCCGCGCCATCAAGATGAAGATCGGCCTGGGCGACATGAAGCTCGATGCCAGGCGCGTCGCGGCCGTGCGCCAGGCGATCGGGCCCGACGTGCAGCTCGCGGTCGACGCCAATCACTGCTTCACGGTGCCCAACGCCATCAAGCTCGGCCGCATGCTGGAGGAGCACGACATAATGTGGTTCGAGGAGCCGATCAGCCCGGAGGACCACGACGGCTATGTCGAGGTGACGCGGGCGCTCGACATGGCGGTGGCCGGGGGCGAGAACGATTTCACGCGCTGGGGCTTCCGCGACGTCATCGCCAGGAAGGCGATGGACATCGTCCAGCCCGATCTCTGCGCCGCCGGCGGCTTCTCGGAGTGCCGCAAGATCGCAACCTTGGCCAGCGCCTTCGGCGTCGAATGCGTGCCGCACGCCTGGGGCTCGGCGATCGGGCTCGCGGCGACGGTGCAGTTCCTGGCGGCTCTGCCCGACCAGCCGCCCGCCTTCCGCCCGATGCCGCCGATGCTGGAATTCGAGCAGACGCCCAACCCGCTGCGCGATCAGCTCGCACAGGAGCCGATCGAGCAGAAGAAAGGGATCGTGACGGTGCCGACGGGCCCGGGGCTGGGTATCGAGATCGATCGCGACGTGCTGAAGAAGTACAAGGTGGCTTAGTCAGCAACGCTGTCATCCCGAGCGCAGCGCCTGCCCTGAGCGCAGCCGAAGGGAGGGACCTTTCCTGTGGCCTAAAGGCCCCTCGGGCTTCGCCCTCGGGGTGACAGAGGGAGCGAGCATCAATGAAAATCGTCGACGTCAAAGCCTACCCCACCTCCTTCCGCGTGCCGAAGGAGCAGCAGGTGTCGCTGGGCATCGGCACCATGACCAAGCGCGACTGCGTCATGGTCAAGGTGACGACCGAGGACGGCATCGTCGGATGGGGCGAGAGCCATCACGCGCGTTCGCCGGGCAGCATCGGCCATCTGATCAACACCACGCTGAAAGGTTTCGTCGTCGGCATGGACGCCACCGACACGGTCGGCATCTGGGCGCGGATCTACAAGTTCCAGCTCGGCAGCCACGGCATGGGCGCGGCCACCGCCATGGCGATGAGCGGCATCGACCAAGCGCTGTGGGACATCAAGGGCAAGGCCGTCGGCTGGCCGCTCTACAAGCTCTTGGGCGGCACCAACAAGCCGGTGCCGGCCTATGCCGGCGGCATCTCGCTCGGCTACCAGGCGCCCGATTCGCTGGTCGCCGAGGCCGTGCCCATGGTCGAGGCGGGCTACCGCGCGCTGAAGCTCCGCATCGGCGACACTGTCGACAAGGACATCCAGCGCATGACGGCGATCCGCCGCCACTTTCCCGACATCGCCATCCTGACCGACGCCAACACCGGCTACAGCGTGGCCGACGTGCGCCGCGTCATGCCGGCGATGGACGAGCTCGACATCGCTTGGCTGGAGGAACCATTCCCGGCGCACGACCATCGCTCCTACGCCATGGCCAAGGGCTTTGGCCGCACGCCGCTGGCGGCCGGCGAGAACCACTACACGCGCTTCGAGTTCCATCGCGTGATCGAGGACGGCAATATCAGCATCCTGCAGCCCGACCTCTCCAAGAGCGGCGGCATCACCGAGGTGCAGCGCATCGCTGCCGCGGCCTCGATGTGGAAGCTGCCGGTCCATCCGCACAGCTCCATGACCGGCCTCAACCATGCCGTCTCGATCCACTTCCTGGCCTCGATCGACAACGGCGGATATTTCGAGGCCGACCTGTCGGTGGCCAACAAGTTCCGCGACGAGCTGGGCAGCGAGCCGTGGAAGATCGGCCCGGACGGCTGCGTGCGGCCGCTGGAAAAGCCTGGAATCGGCGTGGAAATCGACGAAAAGTTCCTGCTGGCCCACCCGGTGATCGAAGGGCCGGGCTACGTGTAGAGCGGCTTCAACAAGCGTCAGGGGGAGGCGTGGCGACGGCACTGTATGAACGGTCGGTCACCCTATGGGGCATTTTTATGGCGGTGCAGCTGGTGTGACGAAACTCACATAAAGCCGGGGCCAGCCCCCGTACTGATCCTCGCGAACGGGCCCATAGGAGGGAGCCTATGAATGCGAGTGCAGTGCTAGCCAATCTACTCCGCCTGCGTGTCAACGAAGCGCGCATGGCCTCCGAGCTTCATGAGGCCGACCAGCCGGTCCGCCTGCTGCCGGTGCTCCAGCCCGACGAGCTGCCGCCGGAGTTCGAGGACGTCGTGCAGATCCAGGTCCTCGGTTACCGCGAGCGCCTGACCTTGCTGCATGGCCGCCGCCTGCGCGTGCTCGACCCCGTGTGGACGCTGGTCCCGAGGCACTGAGGCCAGGTCGCCGCGATCAGGCCGCCTGGATCAAGTCGGCGGCCTTCTCTGCGATCATGTTGGTGGCCGCGTAGGTGTTGCCCGACACCATGCGCGGCATGCACGAGGCATCGGCAACCCGGAGTCCTTCCAGGCCGATGACCTTCATGCTCAGCGGATCGATCACCGCCATCGGGTCCGTACCGAGCTTGCACGTTCCCACGGGATGATAGGTCGTCGAGCCTGTGGCCCGGGCATGGGCCATGAGCTGCTCGTCGGTCTGCACCTCCGGCCCCGGGAAGTTCTCGCAGATCACATGATCGGCGAGCGGCGGCGTGGCCAGCAGGCGGCGCAAATACTTCATCGCCGCCAACAGCGCATCGCGATCGGTCTGGACTGCCAGGTAATTCGGCTGGATCTCGGGCTTGGCCGTGGGATCCGCCGACACTGCCGCCACATGGCCGGTGCTCTCCGGCCGAAGCTGCGAGGCGCCCAAGGTCATGCCGGGTACGGTGTCGAGCTCGCTCGTGCCGTAGCGTCCGGCGCCGTAGCTCGCCGGCGCGAAGTAGAGCTGCATGTCGGGCGTCTCGAGGCCCGGCCGCGTCTTGAAGTAGCCGCCCGCGTGGCTGGGGCTCGAGGCCAGAAGACCCTTGCGCGTGAAGGCGTAGCGCAGGACCTCGACGACCAGCGGCAATCCGCGGCTGCGTTCGTTCAGCGAGCCCGACCCTTTCACCAAGGCGGAGACGCGCACGGCGTAGTGGTCGCGGAAGTTGCGGCCGACGCCGGGCAGGGCGTGCTTCACCGCCACGCCGATGGCGCCGAGATCCTCGCCATTGCCGATGCCCGAGATCTGCAACAGCTGCGGCGAGTTGATGGCGCCGCCGCTCAGGATGACGTCGCGCCGCGCCTTGATGCTGCGGCTCTGGCCGTCCTGCCGATAAGTGATGCCGGTGGCGCGCTTGCCGTCGAGATCGACCCGCTCGACCAGGGCATGGGTGATGACCTTGAGATTCTGCCGGGCGAGGATCGGCCGCAGATAGGCATCGACCGGGCTCCAGCGCCGGCCCTTGTGCATCATCTGCTGGTACAGCAGCGTGCCTTCCTGGTCGCCGCCGTTGTAGTCGGGCGTGCGCTTCAGCCCCAGCGCCTCGTTGGCCGCCATGAAGGCAAAGCAGAGCGAGTGCGGATCTTGCTGGTCCTCGATGCGCAATGGGCCCGAGCGGCCGCGCACGTCGTCCGCGCCACCGATGCGCGATTCGGCGCGCTTGAAGTAGGGCAGCACGTCGGTCCATGACCAGCCGCGGCAGCCGAGCTGCGCCCACATGTCGTAGTCGGCCGCCTGGCCGCGCACATAGAGATGGCCGTTGATCGAGCCCGAGCCGCCCAAGACCTTGCCGCGCGGGAATTTTATGCGGCGGTTGTCGATGTGCGGGCCGGGCGCGGTCTCGTAGCCCCAGTTGAGCTTGTCGTCGTAGACGGTCTTGTTGAAGCCGGCCGGGACCTTGATCCAGATGTGGTTGTCCTTGCCGCCGGCCTCGACGACGGCGACGGTGTTCTTGCCCGATTCGGAAAGCCGGTTGGCCAGCACGCACCCCGCTGCGCCGGCGCCGACGATCACGTAGTCGAATACTTCCACGATCGTTCTCCCTGATCCGTCGTCCCGACCGGACACACTCATATTCCTCTCCCCGCTAGGGGGAGAGAGGCTAGGAGAGGGGGCGTCGAAGGCCATCTGTAACCCCCTCTCCCAACCTCTCCCCCTAGCGGGGGAGAGGGAGCATGAACGGCGCGCTCACTCACTCCCTAAGCCGCCACCACCAACGTCGACGCCAGTTGCCGCACCGACTTCACCATCGCCATGGCGACCAGCTTGCCGGTCTTGCGGTTCTCCTCGCTGACGGCCACGTCCTCCATGAAGGTGAAGCGGCCGAACGCGCCCCTGGCTTCGAGCTCGACGATGTGCGTGGTGATGGTGGGATCGGCCACGATCACCACGCGCGTGCGGTCGAGGCCGAGGCCGGCAATGGCGGCCGCGGCCGAGATGTTGACGTTCTGCGGATAGAGCCGCGCGCCCTCGCGCACCGGGCCGTCGAAAACGGTATGCGGCTGCTTGAGCGTGTCGAGATCGACCAGCGTTTCGGCAACCGTGCCCTTCCAGGCCGACGGATCCTTGCGCACCGTCACGGTGACGCTGTCCAGGCCGCCGACCGCTGCGCTGCTCAAGATGTCGAGCGCGCCGATGCCGGCCGAGGGCAGGATCAGGCGCTTGCCGTTGGCCTTGGCCGCGGCCAGCAGCCGCTCGAACAAGGCGGTATCGGTGAAAGCGCCGACCGACGTCACCAGCAGGTCCGCGCCGTGCTCCAGCACGCGCTGGCCGTGGCTGCGCACGGCCTCGTGCCCGGCACATTCGGCAACGGCGTCGAAGCGATGGGCGAAGAAGCGGTCGGGCTCGTGGGTCAGGAGACCTTCGTTACGCGGCCGCTTTACGAGAGCCGCTACCAGCTCGAGATTTTCGATGCTGCCGGTCTTCAACGCTGCCTCGACATGCTTGCCGATGGCGCCGTAGCCGATCATGCCGAGCTTTAAGGTCACGAGAGCTTGCGCTCCACCCAGCGCGCCCAGGCGATCAGCTGATCGTCCGTGCCGCGCGCCCCGACGAGCTGCACCGACAGGGGCAGCCCGAACGGGCCCGTATTGAACGGCAGGGCGATGCAGGGCGTGCCCAGAAGCGTCCAGAAGCGGTTGAAGATGGGATCGCCGGTGTTCCCCAGGCCCGACGGTGCTTCGCCCTTGGCCGACGGCGCCAGCAGGATGTCGAACTTGCTCCACGCATCGTCGAGCTGGGCCAGGGCGGTGCGCCGGCGCTTCTTGGCGTCGGCATACTGCTTGCGGCTCACGGCGTCGCCCTCCTCCATCACGCTATGCATGATGGGCGAGAAGAGGTGGGAAGAGCGGGCGCGTTCCTTGGCGTAGGACTGCGTCGCCTCCTTGGTCATGATGCGATGCTGCGCCTGCATGAGGTTCGCCCAGTTCTCAGGCGCCTGCCATTCGCGCACGCGGGCGCCGGCGGCGCGGAGCGTGTGCGCCGCTTCCTCGATGTTCTTCCTGTTGTAGGGCTCGGCGACCTCCCACCACGGCGTCCGAATCAGGCCGATGCGCGGCGCTTGCGCCGGCGGATCGGCCGGGGCATGGCCATAGGCGGCGCGGATCAGCGCCAGGTCGTTGGCCTCGCGGGCGAAGAAGCCCAGCGTGTCGAGGAAAGGTGCATAGGCCTTGATGCCGGTCATGTCGGCCCAGCCGTAGCTGCCCTTGTAGGCCACGACGCCGTTGAAGGCGCCCGGCCGGATCACCGAGCCCGCGGTCTGCGTGCCGTAGCCCACCGGCGCCATGAAGTCGGCGACGGCGGCGGCCGAGCCCGACGACGAGCCGGCCGGCGTATGGCGAAGGTTGTGCGGATTGTGCGTCTTGCCGGCATGGCCGCCGGCGAACTCGGTGGTCACCGCCTTGCCCAGCACGATGGCGCCCGCCTTCACGAGCCGCGTCACGCAGTCGGCATCCTTGCCGACGACGTGGTCTCGATAGATCGGCGAGCCGCAGGTCGTGGGCATCGTCCTGGTCGCGATGATGTCCTTCACCGCCAGCGGAATGCCGTGCAGCGGGCCGGCAGGACGGCTGCGCTTGTCCAGGATGTCGGCCCGCTTGCGCGCGCCGTCGGGATCGAGCGCTTCCCAGGCATGGACCTGGCCTTCGCGCGCCTCGATGCGGTCGAGGCAGGCCTCGACCAGGTCGCGGGCCTTCAGCCGCTTCTGGGCCATGCGCAGCACGGCCTCGCTGGCAGAAAGCTGATTGGGCGATTTCGCCATGCGTCTTCCCCTTGCTGCCCTTTCTGGGGCGCTTCGTTCGGGCCATGATGGCCGAGCGCCATCACAAAAGGTAGTCCATGCCCGACGCCATCGATTTCTGGTTCTCGACCGGGAGCACCTACACCTATCTCACCGTGTCGCGACTGGAGAAGGTCGAGCAGGCCACGGGCATCCGGCTCAACTGGCGGCCGTTCAGCGTGCGCGCCATCATGCGCGAGCAGAACAACAGCCCGTTCGCCAACAAGCCGGTGAAGATGGGCTACATGTGGCGCGACATCGAACGCCGCGCCGGGCTGTACGGCCTGCCGGTCAAGGTGCCGGCGCCGTACCCCCTGCAGGAATTCGACCTCGCCAACCGCGTGGCGCTGCTCGGCCTCGAAGAGGGCTGGGGCAAGCCCTATATCGTGGCGAGCTATCGCCGCTGGTTCGTCGACGGCCAGGAGCCAGGCATGGAGCCCAACCTCACGGCAAGCCTCGGGGAGGTCGGCCAGGATCCGGCACGGGTCGTGGGCGAGGCGCAGTCCGACCGCATCGGCGACGTCTACGGCGCGGCCACCGACGAGGCGCGCCGGCTCGGCGTCTTCGGCTCGCCGACCTTCGCCGTGAAGGGCGAGCTGTTCTGGGGCGACGACCGCCTCGACGACGCGATATGCTGGCTGAAACACGGGAGGCTCGTCGCATGAATCCGCCCTTCGCCGTCCAGAAGCTCGGCCACGTCGTGGTCAACGTCTCCGACCTCGAAGCGTCCAAGCGCTTCTACACCGAGGTGCTGGGCTTCCGGATCTCCGACATCTATGGCGGCGACAAGATGCCGGGCGGCATGGTGTTCCTGCGCTGCAACGGCGATCACCATTGCCTCGCGCTGATCGGCGGCCTGCCCGCGACGGGCGACGCCAAGAAAACCCTGCATCACATCGCCTTCGAGCTCGCGACCCTCGACGAGGTGTTCCGCGCCCGCGACCATCTGCAGAAGTACGGCGCCAAGATCGTATTCGAGGGTCGCCGCCGCGCCGGCTGCCAGGTCTCGGTCGAGTTCCTCGATCCCGACGGGCATCACCTCGAGCTCTACTGGGGCGTCGACCAGATCGGCTACGACGGACGCTCGCGGCCGGAAGAGGAGTGGCGCCAGACGCTGAGCCTTGAAGATGCCGTCCGCGTCGCCCCACCGGGCCAGGACACGACCCTGCACGACAGGGCGCTCAGCGATCGCATCGGCGCCGGCACCGACAGGACATGATCTAACGGAAAATCGAGAGGAGACGACAGCATGGCTTTCTATGAACTGCGCCAATACTTCGTGCGGCCGGGCAAGATGGACGAGTGGGTGAAGATCATGGAGGAGGAGATCATCCCGTTCCAGATCTCCAAGGGCATGGTGATCTGCGGCAGCTTCCGCGGTGAGACGGACGCCTCCACCTACATCTGGATCCGCCGCTTCCACAGCGAGGCCGAGCGCGAGGCGCAGTACAAGGCGGTGTACGAGACGGACTACTGGAAGACCAAGATCGCGCCGCGCGTGCCGGATTGCCTGGACCGCGAAAAGATGGTCATCCAGCGCCTCGTGCCGACGTCGCGGTCGACGATGCAGTAAGGCAAGAGAGTGGACCCATCGTTCATGTTCCTCTCTCCCGCTAGGGACCGCTAGGGGGAGAGGACCATGAAAAGAGGGGTGGCATGGCCGAAAGCATCACGTTCCACGGCGCCAGGATGCATGCCATCGCGCTGCCCTCCGCTCGGGCGGATAGCCTCCAAATCGGTATGCAAATTGCACCGGTCTGAGAGACTGGGCGATGCAAATCCCCAGGCGTCCCGGGAACCAAAGGCGTAAGGTTTTCCAGAAATAGGCTGCTTGTAGCTCCGGCGGCCTTGCACGCTCGTTGATCGTCCTTGGCCCAGGCATGCTGAACCTACCTGACTGGAGGGATGAGCCATGGGAAGCATCGGCATTGGAACGTCGGTCCGGCGCAAGGAAGACAGGCGCTTCCTCACTGGCCGGGGCACTTACACCGACGACATCAACCGGCCGCGCCAGCTTCACGCCTACCTGCTGCGTAGCCCGCATGCCCATGCCGAGATCGCCGGCATCGACACGGCCAATGCGGCGGCAGCAGCGGGCGTCGCGGCGATCTTCACGGGCACCGATCTGCAGGTCGGTGGCCTGCCGTGTGGCTGGATGGTCACCTCCAAGGACGGCTCGCCGATGGCCGAACCGCCCCGCCCGCTGCTTGCCCAGGGCAAGGTGCGCCATGTCGGCGACCCGGTGGCGGTGGTCGTCGCCGAGACGCGGCACCAGGCGGAAGCGGCAGCCGAGTTGATCGACGTCTCGTACAAAGAATTGCCGGCAGTGGTCGCCTCCGACAAGGCGATAGAGCCAGGCGCACCGCAACTCTTTGAGGGCGCGCCCGGGAATCTCTGCTTCGATTGGCATCTCGGCGACGCGACCGCGGTCGCCGCTGCCTTCTCTCGCGCCAGCCACGTGACGCGCCTCGAGCTCGTGAACAACCGGCTGGTCTCGAATCCGATGGAGCCGCGCGCCGCCATCGGCGAGCTCGACCTCGCAACCGGCGACTATACGCTCTACACCACGAGTCAGGCGCCGCACGTGCACCGGCTGCTGATCGCCGCTTTCGTCCTTCAATTGCCCGAGCACAAGCTGCGCGTGGTCGCGCCCGACGTCGGCGGTGGCTTCGGCACCAAGGGCTCGATCTACAACGAGCAAGCCCTGGTGTTGTGGCTTGCCGCCAAGCTCGGGCGGCCCGTCAAATGGACGGCGGACCGCAGCGAGATCTTCCTCACCGACAACCAGGCGCGTGACCATCTCACGAAGGCAGAGCTCGCTTTGGACAAGGACGGCAAGTTCCTGGCCATGCGAGTCGCGACCTTGGCCAATCTCGGCGGCTATCTCGGCAGCTTCGCGCCGGCGATTCCGACCTGGTGCTACGGCACCCTGCTGGCCGGCACCTACGCGACGCCGGCGATCCATGTCGAGGTCAAGGGTGTCTTCACGAACACCGCGCCGGTCGACGCGTATCGCGGCGCCGGGCGCCCGGAGGCCTGCTATGTCGTGGAACGACTGGTCGATCGGGCGGCGCGCGAGATGAAGATCGATCCGGTCGAACTGCGCCGGCGAAATTTCATCGCCAACGGGGCCTTTCCCTACACCACGCCGGTGGCGCTGACCTACGATAGCGGCGACTACTTCGCGACCCTCGACATGGCGCTCAAGGCCGCCGACTACGCCGGCTTCGAGCAGCGGCGGCAGGCCGCTGCGGCACGCGGCAAGCTGCGCGGCATCGGTATCGCCACCTATATCGAGGCCTGCGCCATGGCGCCCTCGGTGATGGCGGGCCAGCTCGGGGCGCGCGCCGGCTTCTACGAAAGTGCCGAGGTGCGCGTGCACCCGACCGGCGGCATCACCGTCTTCACCGGCTCGCACAGCCATGGCCAGGGCCACGAGACGACATTCGCCCAGCTGGTCTCCGATCGCTTGGGCCTGGCCTTCGACCAGGTCGAGATCGTTCACGGCGACACCTCCAAGATCCCGTTCGGCATGGGGACCTATGCCTCGCGCTCGCTGGCGGTCGGCGGCACGGCGCTGGTGAAGGCGATGGACAAGATCGTCAACAAGGGCAAGAAGATCGCCGCCCATATGCTCGAGGCGGACGAGGCGGATATCGAGTTCGCCGATGGCAAGTTCGCGGTGGTCGGCACCGACCGCGCCGCGACATTCGCTCAGGTCGCCATGTCAGCCTATGTGCCGCACAACTTCCCGATCGACACGCTGGAGCCCGGTCTCGACGAGACGGCCTTCTATGACCCGACCAACTTCACGTACCCCGCCGGCTGCTACGTTGCCGAGATCGAGATCGATCGCGAGACCGGGGTCGTGGCGCTGGTCAATTTTACCGGCGCCGACGATTTCGGACGCATCATCAATCCCATGATCGTCGAGGGCCAGGTGCACGGGGCCCTCGTCCAGGGCATCGGCCAGGCGTTGTACGAGAACGCGGTCTACGACCCCAAGAGCGGCCAGCTCGAGACCGGCTCGTTCATGGACTATTGCATGCCGCGCGCCGACAACTTCGTGCCGTTCAGGCTGGAAACCAACACCACGCTCTGCACGCACAATCCGCTGGGCGCCAAGGGTTGCGGCGAAGCGGGTACGATCGGCGCGCCGCCGGCCATCATGAACGCGGTCCTGGATGCGCTGGCGCCGCTCGGCGTCATCGACCTCGACATGCCGGCGACGAGCGAGCGTGTGTTTCGTGCGATTACCCAACACGGGCAAACCTGACATTCAAGGGGACGGTAGAAGGCCGACGGCTCCAACTTCCGTCGATCGGTGCGAATGGGGAGGGGACGCATGCGCGACAGCATCATGTTCCACGACGGCAACCGCCGTCTGCAGGACCAGTTCGACAGCCGGCGGATCTCCGACCGGCTGGAAGAGAAGCTGACGCGCCAGGTCTTCACCGACAACGACCGCGCCTTCATCGAGAAGGCGATGTTCTTCTTCCTGGCGACGGCCGACGCCGAGGGCAGGCCCGACTGCTCCTTCAAGGGCGGCGCGCCGGGCTTCGTGAAGGTGATCGGGCCGGGCGAGCTCGCCTTTCCCGACTACGACGGCAACGGCATGTTCAAGAGCCTGGGCAACATCCTGGCCAATCCGGGCGTGGGACTGCTGTTCATCGACATGGGCGAGAAGCCGCGGCGCTTGCGCGTGAACGGCACGGCGAGCGTCAGCCGCGACGATCCCTTGATGCAACGCTTCGCCGGCGCCCAGCTCCTGGTGCGCGTGCAGGCGCGTGCGATCTTCCCCAACTGCCCGCGCTACATCGTGACGCCGGGCGCCGAGGCGCCGTCGACATATGCGCCACGGCCGGACTACCGGCCGCCGGAGCCGACGTGGAAGGGCTTCGACGATTTCAAGGACTACATCCATCCGCGCCAGCCGACACCCAACGGCGAATGAGGCGGATCGACGACATCATTCATGAGCGGGGCCGACAAGAAGCAGCACGGGAGGATATTCGATGCGCTACATGACGATTGCTGGAGTGCTGGGGGTGCTTGCCACCCAAGCTCAGGCAGAGAGCACGACATACCGCACGGAATTAATCCCGGAGAAGTCGATACAGGCCTGCACCGGATGGGGCCAAACCTACACGGTGGACGTTTCTAACGGCGTGCTGACGCTTGGCGTCAACTATGCCTGGAGGCTGTTTTCCGAGCCTGTCAAAAGCGACGGCAAGATTGCTGCGACCTACAAGGACCCCTCAGGGGCAATCATGAATTTCGTCGGTCGCGGCAATGGTGAGTACGAACTCAGCAACTCAATCAACTCCTGCCACTATCGATTTGTGCCCACGGTTGGGAAGCCGCCTTGGAACAGCTAGTATGAGACGCTTCTATTGCTCGCACCGCATTCCACTTGACGATCAATGTAGATGGCGACAGTGTCGAACGACATGCTCAGGAACTCGAACCTTTTTGACCGACGCCGACGTCGCTGCACCCAAGCGGCGGCTCTTCGGGCTGCGCGTCGATCAGCGTCCGTCCGCGTGGTGACCTCACCGTAGGTCCCATCCGCCGGAGTCGCTTCGGCCCGCGTTCCTGAACCCCCGCAGCCCTCGGCTTCGGGGGTTTTGTTTTGCCCAAACCCCAGAGGACACCATCATGAGTATTCGCGTCGGCATCGTCGGGATCAGCGGTTTTGGCGGCGGCGAGGCGATGCGCCTGGTCGCGAGCCATCCTTCTTTCGAGCTCACCTACGCCGCAGGCGAGGGCAGCGCCGGCAGCCGTTTGGTCGACCGCTTCCCCGGTGTGCCGGCCAAGCTCGCCGACCTGGTGATCGAGAAGTGGGACCCTTCGGCCTTGCCGAAGCTCGACGTGCTGTTCGCGTCGCTGCCCACGGGCGCCTCGGCCGAGGCGCTGGCGCGTGTGCCTGAGGACGTGAAGATCGTCGATATCGGCGGCGACCACCGCTATGTCGAGGGCTGGGCGTACGGCCTGGCCGACGTCTGGCCAGCCGAGATCGAGGGTCGGAGCCGCGTTGCCAACCCGGGCTGTTTCCCGGCGGCGGTGCTGAATGCGCTGGCACCGCTCCTGGCCGACAAGCTGATCGAGCCCGGCAACATCGTGATCGACGCCAAGACCGGCATCTCCGGTGCCGGCCGGGGCGGCGATAGCAAGTTCGGCTACGCCGAGAGCAACGAGAACCTGGTGCCCTACGGTCTGCTGAAGCACGTCCACATGCCCGAGATGGCGAAGACGATCGAGCGGCTGAGCGGCGGCAGCGCGGCCGGGCTGGTGTTCACGCCGCATCTGGTGCCGATGACCCGCGGCGTGCTCGCCACCATGTACTGCCGCGGCCGCGCCACCACGGACCAGTGCCTGGAAGCGGCCCGGCGCTTCTACGCCGGGCGGGCGTTCGTCCGCGTGACCGACAAGCCGCCGCAGACCAAATGGGCGACCGGCTCGAACCTCGCCTTCGTCAGCTATGCGGCCGATCCGGAGCGCAACTTGGTGATCGCGATGGGCGTGGTCGACAATCTCGGCAAGGGAGCCGCCGGCCAGGCGGTGCAGAATGCGAACCTGATCTGCGGCCTGCCGGAAACCGCGGGGCTGGACGGCGTACCCGTCTGGCCATGATGAAATCCGGCGGTCATGAGATTTCACGCTGTCGTGATCGCGGCGCTCCTGGCTGTGCCCCTGCCGTGCAGCCGGTAACCGCGAGGTAAGCGCGACTGGCCATGGAGAACCGCGACCAAGTCGGCTAGGCTCGCGGCGACCTCGATCGCTGCCTTTCCATACGTAGATCGTCCTAGGACATCCGATCGATCGAGGTGCTCAAGCAAGCACCGTGGCGCGCGAACGTGATCGTTCGCCAACACACTTTGGAGGCCAGCCATGAGCAAGTTCACCGTCAATGGAAAAGCGCAAGACTTCACCGGCGATCCGGAGATGCCGCTTCTCTGGTATCTGCGCGATGTCGTCGGCATGACCGGCACCAAGTTCGGCTGCGGGCAAGCGTTGTGCGGCGCGTGCACCGTGCATATCGACGGCACGGCAATGCGTTCCTGCCAGGTGCAGGTCGGCACCATCGAGGGCCAAGCGGTCGTCACCATCGAAGGCCTGTCGGCCGACGGCAATCACCCAGTGCAGAAGGCCTGGCGCGAGCTCAATGTCGCGCAGTGCGGCTACTGCCAGACCGGGCAGATCATGCAGGCGGCGTCGCTGCTCAAGGACACGCCCAATCCCACCGACCAGCAGATCCTCGATGCCATGAGCGGCAATCTCTGTCGCTGCGGGACCTACCCTCGCATTCGCGCCGCCATCAAGCGCGCCTCGGGCAAGGCATAGGGAGGGCATGACCATGACCAACACAATGCAAGTCGCGAACGTCGCGCGCCGCTCGGTTCTGCTCGGTCTCGCCGCGGGCAGCTTCGTCCTTTCGGTCCGGCTTCCTTCGCCGGCGCAGGCACAGGAGAAGAAGTTCGGCGGTGACGGCATGCCCGGCGGGCTGAAGGACGATCCGCGTCTCTTCCTGTCGATCGCCGAGGACGGCACCGTCACCCTGCTCTGCATCCGTGCCGAGATGGGCCAGGGCGTCCGCACCAGCTTCGGCATGGTGGTGGCTGACGAGCTGGAGGCCGATCTCGGCCGCATGAAGGTGCTGCAGGCGCCGGGCGATCAGACGCGCTTCGGCAACCAGGACACCGACGGCTCGCGCAGCATGCGCCACCACTTCGAGCCGCTTCGCCGCATCGCCGCGGCGGCCCGCCAGATGCTCGAGCAGGAGGCCGCTGCACGCTGGAGCGTGCCGGTCACCGAGGTCAAGGCCGAGAACAACGGCATCGTACATGCCGGCAGCGGCAAGCGCCTCGACTTCGGCGCGCTGGCCAAGGGCGCGGCGGCGCGTCCGGTGCCGCCTCAGGACAAGCTGGTCTTCAAGGGCCCGAGCCAGTTCCGCTACATCGGCAAGGACAACATGCCCTTGATCGACAACATGGACATCACCACGGGCAAGGCGACCTTCGGCATCGATGCGCGCGTCGAGGGCATGGCCTATGCCGTCGTGGCGCGGCCGCCGGTGTTCGGCGGCAAGGTCAAGAGCTTCGACGCCGCCAAGGCGATGAAGGTGCCGGGCGTGCTCAAGGTCGTGGCCATCGACTCGCCGACCCCGCCGGTCGTCTTCCAGCCTCTGGGCGGCATCGCCGTGATCGCGGAGAACACCTTCGCCGCCATCAAGGGCCGTTCCCAGCTCGACATCCAGTGGGACGACGGGCCGAACGCCAGCTATGACTCCGTCGAGTATCGCAAGTCGATGGAGGCGGCCGCGGCCAAGCCCGGCAAGGTCGTGCGCAACGACGGCGACGTCGATGCCGCGCTGGGCGGCGCGGCCAAGCGCGTATCGGCGGAGTACTACGTGCCGCATCTCGCGCAGGCTCCGATGGAGCCGCCGTCGGCAACGGCGCGGGTCACGGCCCAGGGCTGCGAGGTCTGGTGCAGCGTGCAGAACACCGAGGCCGTGCGCACCGACCTGTCGAAGCGCTTCAACGTGGCGATCGACAAGGTGATCGTGCACCCGCTGCTGCTGGGCGGCGGCTTCGGCCGCAAGTCCAAGCCCGACTTCGCCAGCGAGGCGGCGATCTGCTCGCAGGCCATGGGCGGCCGGCCGGTGAAGCTCACCTTCACCCGCGAGGACGACCTGCAGCACAGCTTCTTCCACACCGTGTCGGTGGAGCGGGTGGAAGCGGGCGTCGACGCCAACGGCAAGGCCGTCGCGTGGCTGCATCGCACGGTGGCGCCGTCGATCTTCGCGCTGTTCATGCCGGATCCCAAGCACGAGGCACCGCTCGAGCTGGCGATGGGCGCCGTCGACAATCCCTTCGCCATTCCCAACCTCAGGGTCGAGAACCCCGAGGCGGCGGCGCATACCCGGGTGGGCTGGTTCCGCTCGGTGTCCAACATCCCGCATGCCTTCGCCATCCATAGCTTCGTGGCGGAGCTGGCGGCGGCCGTGGGACGCGATCCCAAGGACTACCTGCTGGAGCTGATCGGGCCGCCGCGCCTGATCGATGCCGGGGCGATGGCGGATGGCTGGCTCTACGGCGAGGATCCCAAGCGCTACCCGTTCGACACCGGGCGGCTGCGCGGCGTCGTCGAGAAGGCGGCGGCCGAAGCCGGCTGGGGCCGCAAGCTGGAGCAGGGCCGCGGGCTCGGCATTGCCGCGCATCGCAGCTTCGTCAGCTACACCGCCGTCGTCACGGAAGTGGCGATCGGGTCCAAGGGCGAGCTCACCATCCCGCGCGTCGACATCGCCTTCGACTGCGGCGCCGTGGTCAATCCCGACCGCGTGCGCTCGCAGCTCGAGGGGGCGGCCGTGCAGGGCATCAGCCTGGCGACGCTGGGCGAGATCTCCTTCAAGAACGGCCGCGTCGTGCAGAAGAACTTCGACGGCTACGAGTTGACGCGCATGGACGGCGCGCCGACGGAGATCCGGACGCATCTGGTGAACACGACGGCGTTCGACAAGCCGATGGGCGGCGTCGGCGAGCCCGGCGTGCCGCCGGTCGCGCCGGCGCTCGCCAATGCGATCTTCGCCGCCTGCGGCAAGCGCATCCGCAGCCTGCCGATCCGCGACCAGCTCGTGGGCAAGGTGTAGGCGAAACTCATGCCTCCCCCATCGCGCGAAGCGCGATGGGGGAGGCGCCCGATAGGCGTTAACTTTGCTCTCGTTTCACGCACAACCTCTTCCTGAGGAGCCGCGCGAAGCGCGGCGTTCCGAAGGATGCGAGCCAGTCTTGGTGTTGCCCACCCTTCGAGACGCGCCCTTCGCGCGCTCCTTGGGAGGCGCCCCCCGCGTCGTCGGCGGCCGAGGGAATTTGCCAGCACTGCTGGCATCGATGCGTGCCAGGTTTTTTGGCGGTTTACAGTCCGCCAAAATAGAACCGTGGTTGATTCCGGACATAACGTGGATTAT
The DNA here is from genome assembly GCA_019750135.1 of Reyranella sp. Lineage (GTDB taxonomy): Bacteria > Pseudomonadota > Alphaproteobacteria > Reyranellales > Reyranellaceae > Reyranella. The sequence continues at coordinate 117,456 of JAIEOV010000081.1, forward strand.
AGTGCACGCGTGTCGCCTCGCGGCGGCTCCGCTCTATGCATCGTTCATCCGATACCCATCGCGCCCAGCCCCGCCGGGCGGGCCCTTCCGGTCGAGCGGAAAACCGGTAGCGATAATAGCGGAAATGTCCGAATTCCCCGGCGAGCCCAATGGCTAGTGGGTCGACTTCCCAATCACCGCTACGACCTCCGGCGGAAACGGCGGAAACCCCCGGAAACTCACCCGGCTCATGTTCTTCCGGACCGCGCGCGTCCTCGCGCGCTCATGATCATGAGCGCGCGAGGACGC
>JAIEOV010000064.1 GCA_019750135.1 Reyranella sp.
ACTCAAAGGAATTGACGGGGGCCCGCACAAGCGGTGGAGCATGTGGTTCAATTCGACGCAACGCGCAGAACCTTACCAGCCCTTGACATGGGACTCGCCGGGAGCAGAGACGCTCCCTTCGGTTCGGCCGGAGTCCGCACAGGTGCTGCATGGCTGTCGTCAGCTCGTGTCGTGAGATGTTGGGTTAAGTCCCGCAACGAGCGCAACCCTCGTCTCCAGTTGCCATCAGGTTATGCTGGGCACTTTGGAGAAACTGCCGGTGACAAGCCGGAGGAAGGTGGGGATGACGTCAAGTCCTCATGGCCCTTACGGGCTGGGCTACACACGTGCTACAATGGCGGTGACAATGGGAAGCGATGGCGCGAGCCGGAGCCGATCCTAAAAAACCGTCTCAGTTCGGATTGCACTCTGCAACTCGAGTGCATGAAGTTGGAATCGCTAGTAATCGCGGATCAGCATGCCGCGGTGAATACGTTCCCGGGCCTTGTACACACCGCCCGTCACGCCATGGGAGTTGGTTCTACCCGAAGATGGTGCGCTAACCGCAAGGAGGCAGCCGGCCACGGTAGGATCAATGACTGGGGCGAAGTCGTAACAAGGTAGCCGTAGGGGAACCTGCGGCTGGATCACCTCCTTTCTAAGGAAGACCAGAAGCAATTCCGGTCTTACTTAAACACTACCTGGAGCCGCGGTTTCTCAAGCCGTGGTCGCCGCCGCTGTCGCATCCCTTTCCTTGATGATGGTACCTGGCGAGACGGAACCGCCCGGAATGTCCGGAGCGTCCGTTGCTCTGCCGGCCCGACTTTGGGCTAGTAGCTCAGCTGGTTAGAGCGCGCGCTTGATAAGCGTGAGGTCGGAGGTTCAAATCCTCCCTGGCCCACCATCCTTCGCGCCCTACGGGCGCTTCGGATGGCAAGCCATCCTGCAGCGCGCTCAAGCGGGCTTGCCCGCCGAAGCTTCAGCGAAGGCGGGGGCATAGCTCAGTTGGGAGAGCGCCTGCTTTGCAAGCAGGAGGTCGTCGGTTCGATCCCGTCTGCCTCCACCATCATCAAACGCTTGGCCAGAGGGCCAAGCGCATAGAGCTTCGCGGCCGCGCAAGCGGCTCGAGTGTTCTTTGACATCGTTCATCGGAAGAGGTCTTAAAGTCTAGATTTCCTCGCTCTGTCGCCTAGGCAGAGTGGAAGGAAGGGTAAACAAGGCCGTCGTGTCGGGGGTCGTCCCCTGCACGGAACGAGCCGATGTGGCGATCGAAAGATCGTCACTTCGCTGACAAGCGTTGTGAAATCAAGCACAACAAGGGCGTTTGGCGGATGCCTTGGCACTGAGAGGCGATGAAGGACGTGGTAGGCTGCGATAAGCTTCGGGGAGTTGCCAACACACTTTGATCCGAAGATTTCCGAATGGGGAAACCCCATCCATCAGGATGATCGTCGACTGAATCCATAGGTCGACGAGGCGAACCCGGGGAACTGAAACATCTCAGTACCTGGAGGAAAGGACATCAACAGAGACTCCGCTAGTAGTGGCGAGCGAACGCGGACCAGGCCAGTGACACAGTCGTAAGAACCGGAACACTCTGGAAAGGGTGGCCATAGCGGGTGATAGCCCCGTACGGGTAGAAAGCGATTGTGTCCTCGAGTAGGGCGGGACACGTGCAATCCTGTCTGAACACGGGGGGATCACCCTCCAAGCCTAAGTACTCCTCAGTGACCGATAGTGAACAAGTACCGTGAGGGAAAGGTGAAAAGCACCCCGACAAGGGGAGTGAAAAAGACCTGAAACCGAACGCCTACAAACAGTCGAAGGCCGCAAGGCTGACGGCGTACCTTTTGTATAATGGGTCAGCGACTTACTCTGTGCAGCAAGCTTAAGCCGATAGGTGTAGGCGCAGCGAAAGCGAGTCTGAATAGGGCGCTTAGTTGCACGGAGTAGACCCGAAACCGGGTGATCTAGTCATGGGCAGGTTGAAAGTGCGGTAACACGCACTGGAGGACCGAACCGGTTACCGTTGCAAAGGTATCGGATGACCTGTGATTAGGGGTGAAAGGCCAACCAAACTCGGAAATAGCTGGTTCTCCGCGAAAACTATTTAGGTAGTGCGTCGCGTGATTACCGTCGGGGGTAGAGCACTGGATGGGCTAGGGGGATCCAAAGTCTTACCAAACCTAACCAAACTCCGAATACCGACGAGTACAGCGCGGCAGACAGACGGCGGGTGCTAAGGTCCGTCGTCGAGAGGGAAACAGCCCAGACCGCCAGCTAAGGTCCCTAAGTCATGGCTAAGTGGGAAAGGATGTGGGAAGGCCAAAACAACCAGGAGGTTGGCTTAGAAGCAGCCATCCTTTAAAGAAAGCGTAATAGCTCACTGGTCTAAATAAGCCAGCCTGCGCCGAAGATGTACCGGGGCTCAAGCCATGCACCGAAGCTGCGGACTCGAAAGAGTGGTAGCGGAGCGTTCCGTAAGCCTGCGAAGGGAGACTCGTGAGAGCTCCTGGAGGTATCGGAAGTGAGAATGCTGACATGAGTAGCGATAAGAAGCGTGAGAGACGCTTCCGCCGTAAGTCCAAGGGTTCCTGCGCAAGGTCAATCCGCGCAGGGTTAGCCGGCCCCTAAGGTGAGGGCGACAGCCGTAACCGATGGGAACCACGTCAATATTCGTGGGCCTGCTGGAAGTGACGGATCCGAAAAGTGGCTCTAGCTCGTTGGCGAATGCTAGGGCGGCCCAAGGGTTCCAGGAAATAACTCCAGCGTATAGACCGTACCCTAAACCGACACAGGTGGACTGGTAGAGTATACCAAGGCGCTTGAGGGAACTGTGTTGAAGGAACTAGGCAATTTACCCCCGTAACTTCGGGATAAGGGGGCCTCTGTCGGTCTCGACAGAGGGGCACAGACTAGGGGGTGGCGACTGTTTAACAAAAACACAGGGCTCTGCTAAGCCGTGAGGCGAAGTATAGGGTCTGACGCCTGCCCGGTGCCGGAAGGTTAAGAGGAGAGGTTCACGCCTTGAATCGAAGCCCCGGTAAACGGCGGCCGTAACTATAACGGTCCTAAGGTAGCGAAATTCCTTGTCGGGTAAGTTCCGACCTGCACGAATGGCGTAACGACTTCCCCGCTGTCTCCAACACAGGCTCGGCGAAATTGAATTCCCCGTGAAGATGCGGGGTACCCGCAGTTAGACGGAAAGACCCCGTGCACCTTTACTACAACTTTGCAGTGGCATTAGAGATTGGATGTGTAGGATAGGCGGGAGCCTTTGAAACTCGGGCGCTAGCTCGGGTGGAGGCAACCTTGAAATACCGCCCTTTTGATCTTTGATGTCTAACCGCGGTCGGTTATCCCGATCCGGGACCCTGCATGGTGGGTAGTTTGACTGGGGCGGTCGCCTCCCAAAGAGTAACGGAGGCGCGCGATGGTGGGCTCAGGCTGGTCGGAAATCAGCCGCTGAGTGCAATGGCACAAGCCCGCCTGACTGCGAGACTGACAAGTCGAGCAGGGACGAAAGTCGGCCATAGTGATCCGGTGGTTCCGCGTGAGTGGGCCATCGCTCAACGAATAAAAGGTACGCCGGGGATAACAGGCTGATACCACCCAAGCGTCCACAGCGACGGTGGTGTTTGGCACCTCGATGTCGACTCATCACATCCTGGGGCTGGAGCAGGTCCCAAGGGTTCGGCTGTTCGCCGATTAAAGTGGTACGTGAGTTGGGTTCAAAACGTCGTGAGACAGTTTGGTCCCTATCTGCTGTGGGTGTTCGAGACTTGAGAGGAGCCGTCCTTAGTACGAGAGGACCGGGATGGACTTACCTCTGGTGTACCGGTTGTGACGCCAGTCGCAGCGCCGGGTAGCTATGTAGTGAAGGGATAAACGCTGAAAGCATCTAAGCGTGAAACCCGCCTCAAAACTAGGTCTCGCTGAGAGTCGTGGTAGACCACCACGTTGATAGGCCGCATGTGCAAGTGCAGTGATGCATTCAGCTTAGCGGTACTAATAACTCGATCGGCTTGATTTCATCGTTCCGTGCAGCGGTCGACATCCGCTGCCGGCCTTGTGCCCGATAGACTTTGAGAACCTCTGCGCTTCGACGACCTGGTGGCAGTAGCGAAGGGTGAACACCCGATCCCATTCCGAACTCGGCCGTGAAAACTTTCAGCGCCGATGGTACTGTGTCTCAAGACACGGGAGAGTAGGTCGCTGCCAGGTCTTCCAAGCGCACAGGACCTCTTCCGAGACGATTTCAAACTGAAAGCATGCAGGATTACCGCGGGGTGGAGCAGCCCGGTAGCTCGTCAGGCTCATAACCTGAAGGTCGTAGGTTCAAATCCTGCCCCCGCAACCAATTCAAAAAGCCGTCCTCGAAAGAGGACGGCTTTTTGTATATTGGGCTCGAGGAGCTGCCATGCGATTCGGCGTCGTTGCCATTCCCACCGCCCATGAAGCCAACGGACTTTTCGAACGCGCCATCGCCTTCGCGGCGCGCGTCGAAGCGCTGGGCTTCGCCGGATTGTGGACCACCGATGCCTTTGCCCGCGGAAGCGCCACGCTCGATCCGCTGATCTTCCTCAGCGCGCTCTGCCAGACGACAGAGCGCATCGAGCTCGGCACCTGCGTGACGCAGCTCCCGCTGCGCCACCCGGTCGAGCAGGCACATCGCGCCCAGACCGCGAACCTGTTGTCGCGCGGCCGCTTCCGCTTCGGTATCGGCAGCGGCTCGACCAGGCATGACTTCGACGCCGTGCAGGTCGACTATGAGCGCCGCTTTGCGTTGCTACCGGACTATCTGGCTGTGATGCGCAAAGTCTGGGCGGGCGAGCCGGTCTATGGTCCCGCCCTTTCCGTCTGGCCCGGCACGGAAGGCGGTCCGCCGGTCTATCTCGGCGCCTGGCGAAGCCCTCGCTGGATCAATCTCGCGGCCAGGCATTGCGACGGTTGGATCGCGTCCGGGATATATGCGTCTTTGGACGACTTGCCGATCGGCCTGGACATGTTCCGCAAGGCCGGTGGCAAGCGTGCCATCCTCGCCAACATCTTCACCGACCTGCGCCCCGATCCGCCCGCGCATCCGCTGATCGCGCACGCCCGGACGACACTGGTCTGCGGCAAGCCCGAGGCTCGCGACCGTCTGCGCCGCATTGCCGACCTCGGCTTCGACGATGCGTTGATGATCGTGCCGTTCGGCGCGCCGGAAATGCTGGATGAAATCCGCGAGCTGTTGCCTTAGGGGAGCGTGCGTTGGAGCGGCCGCTCACGCTCCCTATTTTTGTGCCAGTTGGCTGGCGAGACCTGTGTAGGTCTCCGGGGTAAGGGCAAGCAGCTTGGCCTTGAGCTCTGGACGGATGTCCAGCCCGTCGATGAACGTGGCGAGGTCTGCCATGCTGACCGCTCTGCCGCGCGTGAGCGCCTTGAGCTTTTCGTACGGCATCTCCACGTCGGCAACGCGAAGGACGGTCTGTATCGCCTCGGCAAGCACCTCCGGGTGCGCGGCGAGGGCCTCGCGCAGCGCCATCTCGTTCACGCTTATCTTCTCGAAGCCGCGAAGAAGCGAGCGATAGCCGATCAGCGAATGGGCGAAGGCGGTGCCGAACGTACGCTCGACCGTAGAATCGGAGAGATCGCGCTGCAGCCGCGAGATCGGAAGCTTCCGGGAAAGATGCTCGAACAGCGCGTTGGCGATGCCGAAATTGCCCTCCGCGTTCTCGAAATCGATCGGGTTCACCTTGTGCGGCATGGCGGAGGAGCCCACCTCGCCGGCCTTCGGCTTCTGGGTGACCCATCCGTCCGAGATGTAGCGCCACATGTCCTGCGCGAGATCGAGCAGGATCGTGTTGATGCGGCGGAGATTGTCGAACATCTCGGCGTAGGTATCGTGAGGCTCGATCTGGGTGCTGACCTCGTTCAGCTCGAGCCGGATCAGGTGCTGCTTCTTCTCCATGCCCTTCACGTTCAGCGACTTGACGAACGTGCGGGCGAGGCCGAGCCATTCGGCCTGCGGCAAGGCGACCATCTGTGCGTTGTAGTTGGCCGAGGGACCGCCCCATTTGACCAGGATGGCGCCGTGCGCGAGCGTGTCCACTTGCCGCTCGAGGCGCTTGGCGAAGACGTTCATTTCCTTGCCGAAGGTCGTCGGCGTCGCCGGCTGTCCGTGCGTGCGTGCCAGCATCGGCGTCGCGGCATGGGCGCGGGCGAGCGCGATAATCTCCTTCTGCACCCCTTCCAGCGCCGGAAGCATCACCTCCTCGACGGCATCGCGAAGAGCGAGACCGTGCGCGACGCTGTTCACGTCCTCCGACGTGAGGGCGAAGTGCACCCATTCGAGGACATCCTCGAGGCTCGTGCCCTTGAGCTTGAGCTTTATGAAATATTCGACGGCCTTCACGTCGTGATTGGTGGCCGGGATTCCCTGATATCCGTCACGCTCGATCGCCTTGATGATGTGCGCGTCTTCGACCGAGATATCGGCGAGGGTGCGCAGCAGTTCGAGTTCCCGCTCGGTGAGCGTGCGCATCATGTCGATGCCCCGGGCGCTCGAGAGAAGACGCAGATATGCGCACTCGACGATGACGCGCTTTTTCAGCAATGCATATTCACTGAAATACGCGGCGAGCGCCGCGGCGGTCGTGCGATAGCGGCCGTCGACGGACGAAACTGCGGTCAATGGTTCGAGCAACATGGCGCCGACCTTAGCACAGGGTCCGCGCCATGGGTTTGGGTTGGTCGGCCTTCTCCTCTATCATTTTGACCGTTGACGCGTCGCTTGTGGCGTCGCCCGGGAGGCTGCATGGCGCTACTCATCATCAATCTGGACAAGGTCATCGGCAGTGCCGAGGCATTCCGCGACTCCTTCAAGGAGCAGGTGCCCGATCTGCCGATTCGCTTCTGGCCCGATGTGGGCGAGGCGAAGGACATCGAATACCTGGCCTTCATGCATCCGGACTTCGACCAGCTTCCGGCCTTCCCCAACCTGAAAGCCATGTTCAGCCGTTCGGCCGGCGTGGAGGCTTTCGCCCGGCATCCCAGGCTGCCGAAGGTCCCGCTCGGCAAGGTGGAACCGCCGGGCGGCGATCCGATGATGACGGAATACATCATCATGCACGTCCTGCGCCTCCATCGCGACATGCCGGGCTATCAGGCCGCCCAGGCGAGGAAGGAATGGCGGCGGGTGCCGATCGTCCGCCCCGAGCAAAGGCGCGTCGGCTTTCTGGGCTTCGGCATGATGGCCACCGCACCGGCGCTGGTCTTGAAGTCGCTGGGCTTCGAGGTCTCAGCCTGGGTCCGTTCGCCGCGCCAGCAGGCAGAGGTCCCGATCTTCCATGGCCGCGATCAGCTTGAAGCCTTTCTCGGCCAGACCGATATCGCCGTCTGCCTGTTGCCGCTGACGGCGGAAACCGAGGGCATCTTCTGCGCAGCCACGTTCGCCATGATGCCGAAAGGCGCCATGCTGGTGAATGTCGGGCGCGGCAAGCACGTGGTCGAAAAGGATCTGATTGCCGCGCTCGATTCGGGACAGTTGTCGTATGCCGCGCTGGATGCGCTCTGGCCCGAGCCGCTGCCGCCGGAAAGCCCGCTGTGGCTTCATCCCAAGGTCACGGTGATGCCGCACGTGGCGCGGCGGCCGACCGTCGATCAGTTGGTGACCGAGGTCGCCGCGAACCTCCGCAGCCTCAAGGCGGGAGGGCGCCTCCTGCAGGAGGTCGACGTTACGCTGGGCTACTGATCGACCTGCCCGGCAGCGCCCTCAGGCACGCCGCCGATCGCTGAGATCGAACATCCGCGGCAGGCTGCGCGCGGCCGCAAGGGAGCCCTCGACGCGCACCAGCTTTTCCGCCACTGCCTGCTCGAGCGGCAGCGCGGTCGAGAGGAGGCGCAACAGTGTGTCGAAGCGCGTTTCGATCGTGGCGCTGGCCGGGCCGTCGCCGCGACCGAGCGTCGTGCCGTTCGGGCCGCCCTGCACGAGGAAGCTGGCGGACTTGCCGTCCTGGGTGACACGCAGCGCGATGGCGCGCGCCGGCGTCGGCGTCTGGCGGGCAATCGCCTCGAGGCCGAGCAGCACCGACTCGGGCTCGACGGTGTCGTCGGGGCGCAGCGGGAAGAGAAAGTGGCCGCCCCACCGGATCAGCTCCCGGATCGCCGGTTTCAACGCCAGCCCGACCGGCGTCAGCTCGTAGGTCTGGGCATTGAACGGCGCGGGCAGGGTGGCGCGCCGCACGATGCCGCTTTCGATCAGGGCGTTGAGGCGGCCGGCCAGCACGGTCGGGCTGACGCCGCTCAGGCGCTCGACCAGGTCGCCAAAGCGCTTGGGGCCGAGCAGCAGCTCGCGCACGATGAGCAGCGTCCAACGCTCACCGACGATCTCGGCGGCGCGGGCGAGCGCGCAGAACTGAGGGTAGTGCGTTTTCGTCAATTCCGGTGGGCCAGGGCGATCAATGGACCGACAACGATGAACTGGAGGAGCGTGAAGCCGGTCTCCAGCGCGAGGTAGATCGGCACGGATGTCATCACGTTCTTGGCTGCGACCGCAAGCGTCGTGAACGACCATGACAGCAGACCGATCATGAGACCGTGGGCAAGGCCGTTCCTCAGCACCGAGCGACGGTCGGTGAAGACGCGAGGATAGACCCAGGAGAAGGCGGCGCCCTGGATCAGCATCGACAGCAGCCCGAACGGCACGATGACGTCGTCGCGGTACATCGCGAGCGCGTGGTAGGTCGGTGCAAAGACCGTCAAATGCCAAGGATAGGCGATGACGAAGCTCGGCACGACATAGGCGGTGACGCCGAGCCAGAAGGCGCGTGACATGGTATCCTCAGAGCGCAACCTTGCGCGCGGCGTAATAGGCCTTGATGGCCGGATGTTCCTTCACGCGGTCATGGTGCTCGACCAGCCGCGGAGCGACGCGGTCTGGCAGGTCGACCGGAACGTGATCGAGCTGCCCGGATCTCAGATGGCGAATCCAGATGAACACCTTGAGATCCGCGACGGTGAGCCGGCCGTCCGCGAAGTACTGCCCGCCATGGGCGTCGAGGCGCCGCTCCAGGCGCTCAAGCGAGTAGGAAAGCGGTCCTGCTGCCAGGCTTTCGCGCTGCGCCTTCTTTTCGGAGGCCGGCAAGAACATCGTGGCCCACATCCTGGTGGCGATTTCCTCGACGGCGTCCATGGCTTCGTCGCAGAGCGCCGCCTGCCAGGCATCGCTCGGATAAAGGCCGGCGAGCTTGCCGACGTAGCGGTTGATGCCATTGGACTGAGCTACCGTCTGCCCATCCAGCTCAAGCACCGGCAGAGCGCCAAAGGGCGCGCTCGGCTTGCGGCTCTCCCAGTCCGCGAACTTCACCCGATCATCCTCGAACGGCACCCCGCCGATGACCATGGCGAGCCGTGCGGCCTCACCTCGTGCGCCGTCGATATCGAAGTAGACGATCCTCGGATTGGCCATGTGCTTCCTCCTTAAAAAGGAGTAAAGAGTCCGTAAAAAGGAGTCAAGCACACATGCCGTACGATCGACATCTGGCCGACCGCATGCGCGCTGCTCTGAGGCGTCTTCCTGGCATCAGCGAGCGAGCGATGTTCGGCGGCTTCTGCTGGATGCTGAACGGCAACATGTTGTGCGGTGTCGAGGTCGGCCGCTTCATGTTCCGGGTCGGCAAGGAACTGGAGACCAAGGCGCTGGCGAAGCCCGGCGCCAAGCCCATCGTCTTCAGCGGGCGGCGTATGGGCGGCCTCGTCTGGGTCGATGAGGAGGCCTGCCAAGGCCGCGCGCTCGCAAGCTGGATCGAGCTCGCATCGCGTTTCGTCGGCGCGTTGCCGCCGCGATAGCGAGCTGCCACGCAGCCGGGGGCGAGCGAGGAACGCATGCGTTGCGTGGATGGCAACCGGGCCGCTCAGCCCTGGGGCTTGGACCCGGCGGTCAGGACAGCCGTCGTAACGATGAAGTGAGAGTCCCGGCAGAACTTACCCGCCACTTGTCGGACCTGATCCCACGACGGGCCGTTGGGCCTGACCTTGGCGACAGAAAACGCTCCGGCAGCCAGGTCCACACTCAGCTGGACGTCATGGAAGTCGATGATCGTGCGCGTCAGCGGATATTGGCACTTGTAGAAAGCCTCCTTGGCGCTGAAGAGCAGCTTGCCGAGCCATCCCTTTGTCTCCTGATCGAAACGATCGACCCATTGCTGCTCGTCCGGCGTGCAGATCGCCGGCACGAGATCGCGCTGCAGCGGCGTATCCTCTTCGATGTCGACGCCAAGAGCGACCATGTCGGGCGAACGGGTCACCGCCACGACACAGCAGCCCTGCGTGTGCGAGATGCTGCCTTTGACGCCGCATGGCCAGCGGGGAGACCGGTCGGGATGCGGAACCAGCGAGCAGGGCGCCATGCCAATTCGAGCGAGGGCTCGCCGGGCACAGACGCGCGCCGTGCCGAATTCCGCCTGTCGCTTGGCGACAGCACGAGCGATGTGTTGCTGTTCGTCGGGAAAGAGCTGGTCGGCTACGACCGTCGGTGTCGCCACTTCGACGACAATTTCAGGCCCCAACATGGCGGCCAGCACCGACTCCAGATTGTGTTCGGAGGAATGCACGTCACGATCCTCCATCGATTGAGCCGGACGGTAAAGGGCCGTGCTACAATCCCTCCGTCCCTGTGAACGACGAGGAACCACGGTGATCAGCAGCAATTCCTTCAAGTTCGTCATGCTGCCACCACAAACCGATACGACTCGCGCCTGGGCCAAACGCCTGGCCGAGGCGGTGCCGGAGGTCCGTGTGGTCGTTGCCGAGACTGCCGACACCGCCGCGCGCGAGATCGTCGATGCCGAAGCCGCGTTCGGCTGGCTCGGCAAGGACCTCCTGGCGAAGGCCACGAAGTTGCGCTGGCTGCAGGCCCCTCAAGCGGCGCCGGCGGCCGGCTACTATTATCCTGAGCTGGTCGGTCATTCCGTGCGCGTGACCAACTTCCGCGAGATCTTCAACGACCATATCGGCGCGCACATCCTGGCCTTCGTGCTGGCCTTTGCCCGCGGGCTGCACATGTTCATTCCGCAGCAGCTGCGCCGCGAGTGGAAGAAGAGCCCGCAGGAAGCGGGCGACGTCGTGCATCTGCCCGAAGCGACCGCCCTGGTCGTCGGTGTAGGCGGCATTGGCGCCGAGGCGGCGCGACTGCTCGCTTCATTCGGCGTGACCGTGCTGGCAACCGATGCCCGCCGCACGGCGGCGCCTGTCGGCGTGACGGAACTGCATCCGCCGGAGGTGCTGGACGAGCTGCTGCCGCGAGCGGACTTCGTGATCCTGACGGTGCCGCATACGCCGGCAACCGAAGGTTTCTTCAACCGCGCCCGCTTCCAGCGCATGAAGCGGACGGCGTTCTTCATCAATATCGGCCGCGGCATGACGACCAGACTGGACGACCTGGTGGCAGCGCTGCAGGCCGGCGAGATTGCCGGCGCTGCCCTCGACGTCTACGAGCAGGAGCCGTTGCCGCGCGAGCACCCGCTGTGGGGATTGCCGAACGTGCTGCTGACACCCCACATGGCCGGACACGGCCCCTACCTCGACGAGCGCCGGTTCGAAATCATGGCGGACAACTGCCGCGCCTTCGCCGCCGGGCAGTCGCTGCGTAATGAGGTCGATAAGGCATCCTGGTTCTGAGTAAGGAGGGAAGATGTTCGCCATGAAGTGCAATCGTCTCGCCGTAGCCGTCGCGCTGGCTGCCACCGTCGTCCTCGCTGCCGCGGCCGGCGCACAGCAGGAAGCGGCAGGCGCCCGCGACTTCCCGCTGATCAAGCGGTACGAGGGATCTCGCCTCATCGGCTACGACAGCCGGCCGTTCGACGCGGCCAAGATCATCGTCGGCAAGCTCAGCCTGGGCGACAACGGACAGCCCACCGCTGACGCGGTGCGAACGTTGGAAGGCCGTCACACCCGGCTACTCTACCTGGCGCCGCTTCAGCGCAGCTCGTTGGAAGTGTTCCGCAACTACGAGAACGAGCTCACCGCCAAGGGCTTCTCCATCGTCTATAAATGCTCCGGCGAGGAGCAGTGCGAGACGTTCGGGGCAGAGCTCTACCGCGTGCTCTATCCGCCGACCGGGGCGTTGCAGAACAACGAGTTGAGCAAGGTCGCCTTCAACGTTCCGGCCGAGCCGCACTACCTCACCGCGACCTTGTCGCGCCCCGAAGGCCCGATCGCCGTTTCCCTGTACGTTGCCGTGGACCGCGGCACCGCCTTTCCGGAGACCAAGGACCGCGTGGCCGTGCTCCTCGACGTTGTCGAGGACAAGCCCATGGAAACCAAGATGGTGACGGTCGATGCGGCGAAGATGGCGAAGGACATCGCCACGACCGGTCGGGTCGCGCTGTACGGGCTCTACTTCGACACCGACAAGGCCGACCTTAAGCCCGAGTCCGCGCCGTCCCTCGCCGAGATCGTCAAGCTGCTGAAGGGCGAGCCCAATCTGAAGGTCTATATCGTCGGGCACACCGACAATGCCGGCGGCTTCGACTACAACATGGGGCTGTCGCAGCGCCGCGCGAAGTCGGTGGTCGATCAGCTCGTCCAGAGCGGCATCGCGGCGGATCGGCTGAAGCCGGCCGGTGCCGGCCTGATTGCGCCTGTCGCCCCGAACGACGACGAGGCCGGGCGCAGCAAGAACCGGCGGGTCGAAATCGTCAAGCAGTAGCAGGACGCTTGCGTGGCGCTTCGGGCACCAGCATCACCAGCGTGAAGTCGGGCCGGTTGGCGAGCGCGAAGGCGATCTGCTGGTAGCGCAGCCGGCCCTTGCGCGGATGATCGAAGATGCGCTCGCCACCGGTGCGATCGACGACGGCATGCTCGGTCCAGCATTGGGCGAAGAGCGCGCTTCGACCGCGCATGTCCTCGACCAGCGTCTGCAACTCGGCGTCCTCGAGATGGCGGCTTGAATCGGCGCGGAACTCCGCCAGCACGCGGTGGGCGCGCGCCTGCCAGTCGGGGATGACCTTGCGGGCGGTCGGACTGAGGAAGACGTAGCGCAGCAGGTTGCGATCCCCAGTACCGCCGTCGAGCCAGCCGAGGAAGAGCGCCGCCGCCGGCCGGTTCCACGCCCGGGCGTTCCATAGCGAATCGAGCAGATAGGCGGGGCCGTCGATCGCCGCGATGGCGCGGGCGAGCGCCGGCGGAACGTCCATGCCTTCCTTGTCCGTGGAACCCGACTGGTTGGGATCGCGTCGGTCGGCCAGCTGGAAGAGATAGGCGCGCTCGGCCGGCGTGAGCTGCAGCGCGCGCGCCAGCGCCGACAGGGCCGGCGGCGAGGCGGCGATGTCGCGACCCTGTTCCAGCCATGTGTACCAGGTAGGGCTCATGCCGCAGGCCTGCGCCACCTCCTCGCGCCGGAGGCCGGGCGTGCGGCGCCGGCCGATCGCGGGCAGGCCGAGGCTCGCCGGCGACAGGCGGTCACGGTGGGCGCGCAGGAAATCGCCGAGTTCGCGCCGCTTTTTCGGGGGCAGGGCTGCCATGGCAGTATTTATACCAGGATAAATGCCCTCCTGTTACCAGTCTAAATATCCGTCTACGTCTTGCTCCAGGGCACCATGCTGGAGAGCAAGCCATGAGCGGACCGCGCACGCTGTACGACAAGATCTGGGACAGCCACGTCGTCGAGGAACAGGGCGACGGCACGGTGCTGCTCTACATCGACTGCCATCTCATCCTCGAGGTGACGAGCCCGCAGGCGTTTGACGGCCTGCGCGCGACGCGGCGCAAGGTGCGACGGCCGCTCGCCACCATCGCCGTCGCCGACCACAACGTGCCGACGACGGACCGCAGCGCCGGCATTGCCGATCCACTTTCGCGCCATCAGGTCGAGACGCTGGAGCGCAACGTGCGCGAATTCGGCATCCCGTACTTCTCCATGACCGACATCCGCCAGGGCATCGTGCACGTCATCGGCCCGGAGCAGGGATACACCCAGCCCGGCATGATAGTGGTGTGCGGCGACAGCCACACCGCGACGCACGGCGCCTTCGGTGCGCTGGCCTTCGGCATCGGCACCTCGGAAGTCGAGCACGTGCTGGCCACCCAGACCCTGATCGCGCGGCGCTCGCAGAACATGCGGGTCACCGTCGATGGCGCGCTCTCGTTCGGCGTCACGGCCAAGGACCTAGTCCTGGCGCTGATCGGCAGCATCGGCACGGCCGGCGGCACCGGCCATGTCATCGAGTATGCCGGCTCGGCCATCCGCGGCCTCAGCATGGAAGGCCGCATGACCGTGTCCAACATGTCGATCGAGGCGGGCGCGCGCGCCGGCCTGATCGCGCCGGACGACGTCACCTTCGACTATCTCAAGGGCCGGCCGCAGGCGCCGCCGGCCGATGCCTGGAACCAGGCCGTCGCCGGCTGGAAGACGTTGCCCTCGGACCCGGGCGCTGCCTACGACTGCGAGGTGGCGCTGGACGCGGCCGGCATTGCGCCGCAGGTGACCTGGGGCACCAGCCCGCAGGACGTCGTGCCCATCGGTGCCTCGGTGCCCGATCCGGCGGACGAGGCCGACGACAGCCGGCGGGCCGCCATGGCGCGCAGCCTGGCCTACATGGGCTTGCAGGCCGGCATGAAGACGACGGACATCCGCATCGACAAGGCCTTCATCGGCTCGTGCACCAACAGCCGCATCGAGGACCTGCGGGCGGCGGCAGCCGTCGTGCGCGGCCGCCGCAAGGCCGATCACGTCGAGGCGCTGATCGTGCCGGGCTCCGGCCTGATCAAGCGACAGGCCGAGGAAGAGGGCCTCGATCGCATCTTCCGCGACGCCGGTTTCGAATGGCGCGAGGCGGGCTGCTCGATGTGCCTGGCGATGAACGACGATCGCCTCAAGCCGGGCGAGCGCTGCGCCTCGACCTCGAACCGCAACTTCGAGGGACGCCAGGGTTATGGCGGGCGGACTCACTTGATGAGTCCGGCCATGGCGGCGGCCGCCGCCGTCACCGGGTGTCTGGCCGACGTGCGCGACCTGATGAAATAGGAGACCGAAGTCATGGAAAAGTTCACACGCTTGAGCGGCGTCGCGGCGCCACTGCCGATGGTCAATGTCGACACCGACATGGTCATTCCCAAGACCTACCTGAAGGGCACGGAGCGCACCGGGCTCGGCAAGCACCTGTTCGCCGAGATGCGCTTCAACGCCGACGGCAGCGAGCGGCCCGACTTCGTGCTCAATCGGCCGGCCTGGCGACGGGCCGAGATCCTGGTCGCCTTCGACAATTTCGGCTGCGGCTCGAGCCGCGAGCATGCGCCGTGGGCGCTGCGCGATTTCGGCATCCGTTGCGTGATCGCGCCGTCCTTCGCCGACATCTTCTTCAACAACTGCTTCAAGAACGGCATCCTGCCGCTGGTCCTGCCCAAGGCGGTCTGCGCCCAGCTGATCGAGGATGCCGAGCGCGGCGCTAATGCGGTGCTCACCATCGATCTCGAGACGCAGGAACTGACGCGGCCCGACGGCGAGCGCATCGCCTTCGAGGTCGAGCCGTCACGCCGCAGCCGGCTGCTGGAAGGGCTCGACGAGATCGGCGCCACGGTCGCCAAGACGGACAGGATCGACGCTTTCGAGATGCGGCTCAGGCAGAGCCAGCCGTGGCGGCAGGCAGCGCTCGACGGCTAGGATGTCCCCTCGCATGAGGGAGACGCCCAAGCCATGGTCAAGACGGTGCTGTACGCGGAGAAGCTGTACGACAACGACAAGGTCGAGCGCGAAGTGTTCGGCCCGGACGTGCGCGTGGTATGGCGCAACGTCACCAACCTGTCCCAGCTCGAGGCGAGCGACTGCGCCGACGTCGACGGCCTGATGGTGTTGCGGCACGCGGTGACCGCCGAGCACTTCGCGAAGTTCCCCAAGCTCTCCTGCGTCGTGCGCATGGGCGTGGGTTACGACAAGATCGACCGCAAGGCGGCCGAGGCGCGCAAGGTCATGGTGTGCAACGTGCCGGACTACGGCACCACCGAGGTGGCCGACCATGCGCTGGCGCTTGCCCTGGCGCTGCGCCGCGGTATCACCATGCACCTCGAGGCGCAGCGCCGGCCTCAGCCCGCGCCGTGGAGCTACGTGCGCGACCCGCTGCTCAGGCGCAACGGCGTGCAGACCTTCGGCATCGTCGGGCTGGGCCGTATCGGCACGGCGGCGGCGCTCAGGGCCAAGGCCTTCCAGTTCCGCGTCGTCGCCTACGACCCCTACATGCCGAACGGCACCGAGCTCGGCGTCGGCGTCGAGCGTGTGAATTCGCTCGAGGCACTGATGGAGCAGACCGACACGCTGTCGATCCATGCGCCGCTGACTTTGGAGACGCGCGGCATGATCTCGCGCGCCATGCTGGAGCGCATGCCCAAGGGCGGCGTGGTGGTCAGCACCGCGCGCGGGCCGATCTGCGACGTCGACGCGCTGGCCGACCTGCTGAAGCGCGGGCATCTCGCCGGCGTCGGGCTCGACGTGCTGCCCGTCGAGCCGCCGGTCGAGCCCATCCCCGAGCTGCTGCGCGCCTACCGCGACCGTGAGCCGTGGTGCGAGGGCCGCCTGATCATCACGCCGCACTCCGCCTTCTTCACGCCCGAAGCGTGGGAGGACATCAGGGTCAAGTCGGCGGAAACCATGCGCGCCGCAATGGTCGGCCCACGGCCGCAGAACGTCATCACGCCGGAGATGTTCTGAGGGCGTCTAACTGCGCGTGCGCCGGAACAGCATGGTCACGTTGCGCCGGCGGTTCTCGAAGCCGTCGGCGAAGCGGCAGGCCGCGGTCTGGTGGAAGATCGTGCCCTTGAACAAGAGGCCCCGGTTCTCGGCATAGGGATATGAGGTCTGCCGCGCCTTCTCCTGCCGCAGGAAAGCGTGGATGTCCTTGGCGCCGCTGTTGTAGTCCTCGAAGGTCCAGTCGTCGGGGGCCGCGACATCCCACATGTCCAACCCGCCGGTGCCGGGCTGGAGATTGGCCGAGTCGGGCGTGATCCAGAAATTGAGGCTGACATCGGAATGGTCGGCATGGATGTCAATGCCCGGACGCTGGTGCTGGCAGACGAACGACCACCAGTAGTTCAGGTGATGTCCAGCCAGCAGCTCGGGGATGGCCTGCCGCAGCTCCGCTGCAATCTGCAGCAGCAAGGGGCTGAAGAAGCCGGACTCGGGATTGGCCCCGATGTAGCCCGGCGGGTATGCCCGGCGCCATACCGTCGATCGGAGGCAGAAGCGCTGCAGCTGGGCGAGCGCTTCCGGCGTCAGCAAGTGGTCGACGCAGGCGACGCCCTTGCCTTCGCCGTTGAAGGTCCGTGCGACATCGTGCCAATCGTTGCGCGGGTTGAGGCAGACCGTCGGCAGTGCTTCGTCGTGCAATACGAGCGGCGGATCGGCCATCATCCGACCGTACTGGCCGCCCATGGGAAGCGTCGGGATCTCGCGGCTCGTATCGCCGAGTATCTGGCTGAGCTTGCGTTGCGCTGTTTCCGTCAAGCCGGGGGCAGCCGGCAGCAGGGTGCCGGGCGCGAGCTTGTCGACCCGTTCCAGATACCTGAGCTGTTCGAGGTTGTGCAGCGCCTGGTGCGCGGCAATGGCGATCGGCCCGCCACCGGCGGGCGGCTTCCACGGTGGGGCGAGCTCGAGTGCGGCGCGGAAGTCGGCCAGCGCCGCGTCTGTTTCATCCAGCGCCGTCCGCACGCGGCCCAGCAGGACACGCGCTGCATGGGCCCGCGGATCGGCCGCCACGGCCTTGAGCGCATTCTCCTTTGCCTCGGTCAGATCGCCCAATTGGAAGTTCATGTCGCCCAAGGCCGTGAGCACGGCCACCGACGGCACCGACCCTGCCAGGGTGCGCAGGGCGTCTGCCGCTTCGCTGTAGCGGCCGCCGGCGATGCTGCGCTGGATGCCCTCCGGCACTGCGGCTTGTGAACGGGCCATGGCCGCAATCTATGAACAAGGCTGCTTCGGCGGGCAACCTTTCTCGCAGAGCGGAGCGACCTTGCTTCCGATGCTTCTCGATGTGTGAAAAGCTCACGATCCCACCTCCGAAGGAAGCAGGACCGACCATGCACGACATCGTCATCCGCGGCGGCACTATCGTCGACGGCACGGGAGCGCCCGCCGCGCAGGGCGACGTCGCCATCGATGGCGACCGCATCGTGCAGGTTGGCGGCAAGGCCGGCCCGGGCCGCCGCGAGGTCAAGGCCGAGGGCCGCATCGTCACGCCGGGCTGGGTCGATGTGCACACGCACTACGACGGCCAGGCGACCTGGGATCCCGTGCTGGCGCCGTCGTCCTGGCACGGCGCCACGACCATCGCCTTCGGCAATTGCGGCGTGGGCTTCGCGCCCGTCCGTCGCCAGCATCACAAAGCGCTGATCGATCTGATGGAAGGGGTCGAGGACATTCCCGGCATCACGCTGTCGGAAGGCCTGAAGTGGGACTGGGAGAGCTTCCCGGATTACCTCGACGCGCTGGCGCGGCTGCCACGCACCATCGACATCGCCGCGCAGCTCGCCCACCACCCGCTGCGGGTCTACGTCATGGGCGAGCGCGCGATCGCCCGCGAGCATGCGACGGCCGAGGACATCGAGGCGATGGCCCGGCTGACGGAGCAGGCGCTGACGGCGGGCGCCATCGGCTTCACCACCAGCCGCACCGACCAGCACAAGACCCTGGCCGGCGACCTCGTCCCCGGACGCTATGCCGAACACGAGGAACTGCTGGCCATCGGCAAGGCCATGGGCCGCGCCGGCCGCGGCGCCTTCGGCATGCTCTCCGACTTCGAAGACGAGGCCGCCGAGTTCCGGTGGATGCGCCAGGTCGCGAAGGACAGCGGCCGGCCGGTGTGGTTCCTGCTGACCGACCGGAGCTACGACCCCGAGCGTTGGCGCCGCCTGATGGACGGGGTCCGCGCCGCCCGCGCCGACAACCTGCCGCTCTCTGCCCAGGTCGCCGGCCGGCCAGTGGGGCTGACCTTGGGGCTGGGCACGTCGCTCAATCCCTTCGCGTTGCGCGAGGCCTTCGCCGAGGCGTCCAAGTTGCCGCCGGCCGAGATGCTGGCCAGGCTGCGCGATCCCGAGATGCGACGGACGATCCTGGATCAGGAGGCGTCGCCGCGCCTGCTCGAGGTGCTGCCGCCGCTGTCGCGCCAGATCGCGACGCGCTGGGACCGCATGTACCTGCTGGGCGATCCGCCCGACTACGAGCCGCCGCCGGAGCGCAGCATCGCCGCTATGGCGGAGCGCGCCGGCGTGAGCCCTCAGGAGTTCTGCTACGACTACCTGGTCGGCGGCGACGGTGGGCGGATGATCTACTTCCCCGTCACCAACTACGTGCACGGCGATCTCGAGGTGGTGCGGGAGATGATCGAAGACCCGCACACCCTGCTCGGCCTGTCGGACGGCGGCGCGCATTGCGGCGTGATCTGCGATGCCTCGCTCAACACCTCGATGCTGAGCCACTGGGTGCGCGACCGCTCGCGCGGGCCGCGCCTGCCGCTCGAGTTCGTGGTCAAGCGGCAGACCAGCGAGACGGCGGACTTCCGCGACCGTGGCCGGCTGCAACCGGGCCTCAAGGCGGATGTGAACGTCATCGACTTCGACGGGCTGCACCTGCATGCCCCGAAGATGATCTTTGACCTGCCGGCAGGCGGGCGCCGTCTCGTCCAGAGTGTCGATGGTTACGACATGACGATCTGCTCGGGCGTGCCGATCTTCGAGAAGGGCGAGGAGACCGGCGCCAGGCCCGGAAAGCTGGTCCGCTCGACCGCCTGATCGGTCAAGGCCAGTCCGCCGAGCGCGCGGAAAGCTTGTTGAGCAGGCGAATGAAGCTGCGCCGCTCCTGCTCCGACAAGGGACGCAGCAGGAGATTGTCGCGCTGAACGAAGCGCGCCGCGATTTGATCAGCGAGCTTCCGACCGCGCGGAGTCAACGAGAGCTTCGAGGATCTGCGGTCGCTGGCGTCGGTGTAGCGACGCAGAAAGCCGCGCTCCTCGAGGCTCGTCACCGCGCGGCTGACGCTGTTCTTCGGCCGGCCGGTATAGCGGACGATCTCCTGGGCGGACGTGGCGTTGGTGATCGAAAGGCAGATCGTCACCGTGACGTCGTCGCGCGACAGGCCCTGCGCCTGCTCCAGCTCCGCGTTGATCGGCCCCATGTAGCGGCTGCTCACCACCGTCAGCCTGAGGCCGATCCATTGCAGCGAATTGGGGTCGAACCGGAGTGCAGACTGTCGCTTCGATCGTATCGCCATGCCTTTCGTATAGCGCATCGACCTCGTCCGCGGCCAGCGATTGACAACTGGTTCCATCTGGGACTAGCCCTAATAGTCCCAAATGGGACCAATGGGAGGATTGGATGCTTCGAAGGACGCTGCTCAGGGGCCTGTCCGGTCTCGCACTGCCGGCACTTGCGGGGCCGGCGTGGGCACAGCTGTCGGATGGAAATGCCATTGCCCTGGTGATGCCCTATCCACCGGGCGGCCTGGGCGACTACCTCGCCCGGCTTATCGCGAAGAAACTGTCCGAGCAATCCGGGGCTCCGGTGACGGTCGAGAACAAGGCGGGCGCCAATGGCGCGATCGGCGCGGCAGCGGTCGCCCAGGCCAAGCCGGACGGCCGCACGTTGCTTTGCGTGCCGGCCAGCACGCTCACGACCAATCCCTGGCTGATGAAGAGCATCGGCTACGATCCGCTCAAGGATTTCACGCCGCTGGCCCGCATCCTCGAATTCCCGAACGTGCTGATGGTGAACCCGGACTTTCCGGCCACGACCATCCAGGAACTGATCGACATCGCCCGCCGCAAGCCGGGCTCGGTGAACTACGGCAGCGTCGGTGTGGGCTCGAGCACGCATCTGCAGGCCGAGATGTTCAAACGCGCCGCCGGCATCGACATCGTCAACATCACCTACCGCGGTTCCAGCCCCGCCTTGCAGGACCTGATGGCGGGCCAGGTGCAGATGATGTTCGACAACCTGCCCAGCGCCTTCCCGCTGCTGCAGGCCGGCAAGCTGCGGCCGCTGGCCGTCACCAGCGCCGAGCGCTCGGCGGTATTGCCCAATGTGCCGACACTCGCCTCGGTGCTTCCGGGATTCGTCGACGTGACATGGTGGGCCGTCCTCGGACCGGCAGGGATGCCGGCCGACATTGCGGCAAAGCTCAGCGAAAGCCTGCTGCGCATCGCCCGCGAGCCCGACTTCGTCAAGGCGCTGACCGAGCGCGGCGGCGTGATCGTCGCGGGCGGCCCGGACAACCTGCGGGCGGCGATCCAGGCCGAGTCCGAGAAGACCGGCAAGCTGATCAAAGAGCTCGGCATCTCCGCCCAATGACAGCCGCTCGATCCAAGGGCATCGGCGCGGCCCTGCCGCGGTCCGAGGACTTCCGGCTTCTCACCGGTCGCGGAAACTATGCCGCCGATCTCGCCAGCCCGGAGGCCTGCTTCGCGGCCTTCGTCCGCTCACCGCATGCCCATGCGGCGATCCGGCGGATCGATGCTACGGCCGCGATGGCGATGCCGGGCGTCAGGCTGGTTCTGACGGGCGCCGACGCCGCGGCGGATGGGCTGGGGCCGATACCGCACAATGTCGACTTCACCTCGCCCCCTGACGCCCAGCTGCGTCTGCCGCCGGGCTTCAAGGTGTTCACGACGCCGCACATGACGCTGCCCGCCGACGCCGTGCGCTTCGTGGGCGAACCGGTGGCGCTGGTGATCGCCGACACCCCGTGGCTGGCGGAAGACGCCGCCGAACAGGTCGTCGTCGACTACGACGAGCGGCCTGCCGTCGTCGATGCGCGCGAGGCGATGGCGCCGGATGCGCCGTCGGTATGGGCGGCGTGCGCCGGCAATCTCGCCCTGACCTGCGAGGTCGGCGACAGGGAGGCAACGGATCGCGCGTTTGCGACTGCGGCGCATGTCGTGACGTTCGAAGGCTGGGCCCATCGGGTGACTGGCACGCCCATGGAGCCGCGTTCGGTGCTGGGCGAATACGATCCTGCGGCCGGACGCTACACGCTGCGGACGACGACCGGCGCCGGTGTCGTGCGTACCCGGGAGCGCCTGGCATCGATCCTCGGCGTGCCGATCGAGCAATGTCGCTGCGTCTTCGGCGACATGGGCGGCAACTTCGGCACGCGCAACGCCTTCTATCCCGAATACGCGCTGCTGCCCTGGGCGGCGCGCAAGGTCGGGCGTCCCGTCCGATGGACGGCCTCGCGGCTGGAATGCTTCATGACCGACTATCAGGCCCGCGATCTGGCCTCACGGGCCGAGCTTGCCCTCGACGCCTCGGGCAATTTCCTGGCGCTGCGCGGCGTCAACACCATGAACCTCGGCGCGCACACCGTGTACTTCTGGCCCTTGAGGAAGGGCCTGTCGATGATGCAGAGCGTCTATCGAATCCCGGCCGTGCACTTCCACGGGCATGCGGTCCTGACCCACACCGCGCCGACGGCCGTCTACCGCAGCGCCGGCCGGCCCGAGGCAGTGTTCGTGATCGAGCGGCTGGTCGACATTGCAGCAACGACGCTCGGGTTCGACAGGACAGAGCTGCGCCGGCGCAATCTCATCCCGCGCGAGTCCCTGCCTTTCACCAACGGCGTGGGCGTCACCTACGACAGCGGCCACTATGCCGAATCCATGGACGCTGCCCTGCGTGAAGCGGGCTGGGCCGGCTTTGGGGCCCGGCGCGTCGAAGCCGCGGCGCGCGGCAAATGCCGCGGCATCGCCGTCGCCAACTATATCGAGGTCACCAGCGGGTTCCCGCGCGAGCGCGCCGAGCTGAAGGTGTGCGATGACGGATACATCGAGCTCGTGGTCGGCACCATGAGCAGCGGCCAGGGCCACGAGACGACCTTCTGCCAGCTGCTGTCCGAGTGGCTGGACGTGCCGTTTGAACGCATCCGCTTCATCGCCAACGACAGCGAAAGGGTCTCGGTGGGAGGCGGCTCGCACTCGGGGCGCTCGATGCGCCTCGTCAGCATCGCCTTGCGCCAGGCTATCGATGCTTTGCTCGCGAAAGGCATCGAACGCGCGGCACCCATGCTGCAAGCGGCGCCAGGTGACGTTCGGTACCGCGACGGGACGTTCACGGCGGGCGGCGCTTCCATCGACCTGTGGGCGGTCGCGCGCGGCAAGGCCCTGGAGGCCGCCGGCGAGATCTTCAACCAGACCGGCGGCTTTCCCTATGGCACGCATGTCTGCGAGGTCGAGGTCGATCCCGATACCGGCCACGTCGCCATCGTCGCCTGGACCGGCGTCGACGACGTCGGTCTTGCCATCAATCCGTTGGTGCTTCATGGCCAGGCCCACGGCTCCGTCACCCAGGGAATCGGCCAGGCCCTCTTCGAGGCGGTCCAATACGAGCCGCGCAGCGCCCAGCTGCTGAGCGCCTCGTTCATGGACTATGCCCTGCCACGGGCGGACACCACGCCGTCGTTCAGGACGCGGATCATGGAAGTCCCGGCGAGCTCGCATCCGCACGGCATCCGGCCCGGCGGCGAGGGCGGCACCACGCCCGCGCTCGGCCTCGTGGTCAATGCGATCGTGGATGCGCTCTCGGCCCATGGCGTGACGGACGTGCCCATGCCGGCGACGCCGTTGCGCGTCTGGCAGGCCATCCAGGCTGCCAAGGGACGGCTTGTTTTTCCTGCGTTTCCCTGACCTGCCGGGGCCGCTCGTGAAGCTTGAAGAGCGGTGAGCAAGCGTCTACGCCTGTCCTCGCAGGGAATTCTCAGAGAATACGAAGGACAGAGATGAAGAAACTCATTTTGGCGATGACCGCCGGCGTGGCGATCTCGCAGGCGGGCCCGGCCCTTGCCGGCAAGGACCTCGACAACGTCAAGGCGCGCGGCCAAGTGGTCTGCGGCGTGGCGGTGGGCGGCATCGCGGGCTTCATGACGATCGACAACCAGGGCAAATGGACCGGCATGAACGTCGACATCTGCCGCGGCGTCTCGGCCGCGCTGTTCGGCGATTCCGAGAAGGTGAAGTACGTGCCCGTGTCGGGCCAGCAGCGCTTCACGGCGCTGCAGGCGGGTGAAGTCGACCTGCTGTCGAACAACTCGACCTGGACGCTGACGCGCGACACTGCGCTCGGCCTCGATTTCGTCGGCGTCACCTACTACGACGGCCAGGGCTTCATGGTGCCCAAGAAGCTCGGCGTGAAGAGCGCCAAGGAGCTGAACGGCGCTTCGATCTGCGTCCTGACCGGCAGCACGTCGGAGCTCAACATCGCCGACTACTTCCGCGCCAACAAGTTGACCTTCAAGCCGGTGCTGTTCGAGGATCCTGACCAGAGCCGCGCAGCCTTCTTCAATGGCCGGTGCGACGCCTATTCCGGCGACCAGGCCCGCCTGTATGCCACGCGCGTGGCCAATGCGCCCAATCCCGACGACTATGTCGTCCTGCCGGAGATCATCTCCAAGGAGCCGCTCGGCCCGGTGGTGCGCCACGGCGACAACCAGTTCGCCGACATCGTGCGCTGGGTGCAGTACGCCATGCTCGAGGCCGAGGAGTACGGCATCACCTCGAAGAACGTCGACGAGATGCTGAAGAGCGACAATCCGGCGATCAAGCGCATCCTCGGCGTCACGCCCGGCATGGGCAAGGCGCTCGGCGTCGACGAGAAGTGGGTCTACAACATCATCAAGCAGGTCGGTAACTACGGCGAAAGCTTCGACCGCAATGTCGGCAAGGATTCGCCGCTCAAGGTCACCCGCGGCCAGAACGCGCTGTGGACGCAGGGCGGGCTGCAATACGCGCCGCCGATCCGCTGAAGCAGCGAGCCGTCGCAACCATCGAAAAGCCGCCCGGTTTCCGGGCGGCTTTTTTCTTGGAACGTCACGGCGCAGGGGTCGTTCAGCCTCGACACGCAGTTCAGGGGTGCAGGACGATGGAGCGCAAGCGAAGCAGCAAAACGGCCGATCCTCGCTGGGATCGCAAGCAGGGTACGCCCAAGTCGCCGCAGATGACGCGCGTGGTCGAGCAGTCGGCGGGACGCTACAGCGCCTCCGAGCAGAGCGAACAACGACGAAAAAGCGGTCGGCGCGGTCAGCGGGGCTGAGCGCGGAGCACGCGGGCAAGGGCGGCGCAGGCCCGATCGATCTCCGGCTCAGGCGTTCCGGCGTAGCTCAGGATCAGGCCGTGCCGGCGGCGTCGGCCGGTATAGCAGGCTGACAGCGGCGACACGGCGATCCCCGCTTGGGCGGCAGCCACGGTAACGGCGCGGTCGTCGAAGCGTGACTCGATGGCGGCAAGCGGCCGCGCGACCAGGTGCATGCCGGCCGAGTCGGGCGCGCTCTCCAGCCAGCGGGCAAGATGACGCTCGATCCCGGCCAGAAGCGCTTCCTGGCGGCCGACATAGAGCAGGCGCGTGCGTCGTAGGTGGGTCGCGAGATGGCCGTCGGCGATGAAGCGGGCAAGCGCGCCCTGTCCAAGCAGCGAGGCGCGCGCCGGCACCGTCGCCATCCGCTGCTCCGCGGCCGGCACGAGCGCCGCCGGCAGCACGACGTAGCTCAGCCGCAGCGACGGGAAGAGGAGCTTGGAGAAGCTCGCGAGATAGGCCACGCGGCCGCTGCGATCGAGCGCCCGAAGCGGCGCTAGCGGCCGGCCGGTGTAGCGGTACTCGCCGTCGAAATCGTCCTCGGCGATCCAGCCTTCGTGGCGTTCGGCCCAGCTCAGAAGCTCGAGTCGGCGCTGCAGGCCGAGCATCGTGCCGAGCGGGAATTGGTGCGCCGGCGCCACCACGGCGAGCTTGGCCCGCGGCTCGGCGGCGATGGCGCGCTCGACGCTGAAACCCTGCTCGTCGACCGGGATCGGCGCCGCGCGCACGCCGGCGAGCGCCAGCGCCTCGCGCGTGCCGACATAGCCCGGCTCCTCGATCCAGGCCGCCTCGTCGGGATCGAGCACCAGCCAGGCCAGCAGCGACAGGCTCTGGCGCATGCCATTGGTGACCACGATCGACTCGGGCGCGCAGGTGAAGCCGCGGGCCGTGCCGAGATAGGCGGCGATGGCGGCGCGTAGCCCGGCATGGCCGAATGGATGCGGTGCGCCGGCGACCGTCCAGGACGGCTGCCGCCATTCGCGCTCCAGCAGCCTCGCCCACAGCGCGAAGGGGAAGGCCTCGCGGTCGGGCTGGCCGGTGGGAAAGGCGAGGGGCGCTTCGTCGAACCCAAAAGTAGTCGCGTCACGCAGCATCGTCCGTGCGCGGCGCGACAGGGAGAGGGAAGCGGTGCGGTCGGAGGCCGTCGGACCGGCGGGCTGCCCGCGCGGCGCCATCAACATGTCGTCCGGCAGGTCGGTCGCGACGGAGAGGCCGGACGCCGCGTGCGCCACGACGTAGCCCTCGGCGATCAGCTGGTCCATGGCCAGCAGCACGGTGCCGCGCGCGACGTCGAGCTCGCTGGCCATCAGGCGCGAGGAGGGCAGCCGCTGCCCGGGCGCCAGCCGCCGCTCGAGAATGGCGCGGCGCACCTGCTCGCCGATCTGGCGGTGCAGCGGTTCGGCCGCGGCCGGATCGAGGACGAGACCGAGCGGGGCGGTTTTGCGGATCGGGCGCGGCATGACTGGTACAGTCCAGAATGTCCAAACTGGCTCTTTCGTCTGTACCTTATTGCGATCATGGTCCGGCCCGCAATCGCCCTCGGAGTATCTTTATGAGCACCCAGACCATCGCGCGTGGCCAGAGCACGGAGAACACGGCCGAGTCCTTCGGCGTCACCGCGGTGAACAAGGTCAAGCGCGTGCACGAGCGCGGCCGCTATGACCGCAAGACGGTCTACGAGATCCTAGACGCCGCCCTGGTCTGCCACATCGCCTATGTGATCGACGGCCGTCCCTACTGCACGCCGACCTCGTTCTGGCGCGAGGGCGATCATCTGTACTGGCACGGCTCCTCGGCGAGCCGGATGATCCGCACTCAGGGCCAGGGCGTGCCGGTCTGCCTCACCGTCACCCATCTCGACGCGCTGGTGATGGCGCGGTCGGGCTTCCACCACTCGGTCAACTACCGGGCGGTGATGGCGTTCGGCACGGCGCACATCATCGACGAAGTGGAGAAGAAGCTGAAGCTGATGGACCGCTTCATCGACCGCATCTATCCCGGCCGCTCCAAGCTGATCCGCCAGCCCAACAAGCAGGAGTTCAAGGCCACGACCATGATGGGCATGGAGATCGAGCACGCCTCCGGCAAGATCCGCGACAAGCACGTGGCTGACGAGGAGGAGGACTACGCGGGTGTTCCCGCCTGGTCGTCGCTCTATCCCGTGACCCAGGTGATCGGCGCGCCGTCGGAATGCGAGCGCCAGATCCCCGGCCTCGGGCGGCCCGACGACATGGCCGACTTCGAGCCCGGCGCCCGCCTCGACGAGCTGATGACCAAGAGCTACCGCCGCACGTTCGGCTGACTACTTCTTGACCGGCCCTGGCCGGTCCAGCCCGACGCCTTTCAGGCGGCCGAACGAGGCGTGCAGCCGCTCGATGATCGCCGGCGCCAGCGGCGGGCGCAGGATCGAATCGATGTTGTCCTTGACGTGGGCTTTGTTGCCGGTCCCGAACAGGACGACGTCGACTCCCTGGGTGTGGCGCGCGTAGCGGTACGCGGCGTCGGTGATGCTTGCGGCGCCGCCTTCACCCATGACGAACGCCAGTGGATCGCCGTCGGACAGGATCGAGGCGTCGAGCTCGCCCTGCTCGACCAGCTTGGCGAAGATGTCGTGGCGATACGCGGCGTTGCTGAAGATGTTGCGGACGACAAACATCAGGAGTGTGCCGATCCCTCGGCGTTCCGTCTCTGGAAAGATCTGGCGCCGGGCGCCCTGGTTCATGAGGCTGTAGGCCAGCATGATGACTTCCCAGGGCGCTTCCTGGATCGCCCGGGTGAGCATCTTCTGCTCCGGATCGTTGGGGCTTGTCTCGGTGATGCCGACATGGCGTACCTTTCCCTGTTCCTTGAGCTTCACAAGGGCGGGCGCCAGGACATTGCGATGATGCTCGTACGCGGCCGGACCGACGGCGTGGAAATGGAAGACATCGACATAGTCGAGCGCCAAGCGCTTCAGCGCGGCCTCGACCTTTCGGGTCACGGTCTCCGCAGTATCGCTCGCGTTGAAGATGGCCTTGGTCGAGATCACCAGCTTGTCGCGGTCGTAGGCGCGGGCGGCGGTGCCGACGATCTCCTCGGTGCCGTAGGCCTCGGCAGTGTCCAGGAAATTGACGCCGAGATCGACGGCCGTGCGCACGATCGCGACGCACTCGTCGACGCTGGCGCCGCGGCCGAGGCCGAGCCGGCTGTTGCCGCCGCAACCAAGTCCCGCGACGCTCACCTTGAGGCCGGTTTTCCCGAGTGGCTTGTAGTCCATGGATCGGTCCCTCTCAGCTGCCCGTGGAGGCATAGCGCGCCATGCCGATGCGCCAGGCGACGAACGACAGGGCAAGGAACGCGAAACCGGCGATCGGCGCAAGCGGCAGCAACCAGTCCGGCGCGCCCAGCGGATCGGGCCGCCTCAGGATCGCCAGCACCGGGTAGTAGGCCACGCAGGCCAGGGGCAGGGCGAAGGTCAGTACGCGCCGGAACCAGGCTGCGTAGATATTGAGCGGATACTGCGCCGCCTGGACGCCGCCGTAGCTCAGCACGTTCATGATCTCCAGGCTGTCGACGGTCCAGAAGGCGAGGGTGGCCTGCAGGACCATGATGCCCATGAACAGGGCGATGCCGCCGGCCACGGCCCACAGGGCGATGGCGATCGCCTGCGCGTCCCACATGACGGGGACGAGGTTGGTGGCGAAGACCAGCACGATGGAGGCCTGGATCAGTCGCCCCAGTCGCGACAGGCGCACCTCGTAACCGGCGAGCTGCAAGGCGGCGGCGCGCGGCCGCAGCAGCACGCGATCGAACGCGCCGGTGCGCACGAAGTCGGTGCCGAACACCTCGAAGCCGCGGCTCAAGAGGTCGGCGAGCGAGAACATGATGTTGACCAGCGCGTAGAACAGCGCCCCCTCGCCGAACGACCAGCCGCCGACCGATCCGAAGCGGTGGAACAGGGCGAACATGCACAGGATCTCGATCGAGGTCGCCGCGCAGTGGCCCGCAGTCAGCATCAGGGTCGCCGTCGGATACTGCGCCTGCGCGCGCAAGGAGGTCACGATGTAGCGGCCGTAGAGGGCGAAGGCGTTCATCGGTCAGCCTCCCTGCATTTCCAGCCGGCGCATCATGCGCTCCATGGCGAAGCGCCCGAGGCCGATCAGCACCAGGGTCCAGCCCGCCTGCAGGGCGAGGCCCCGCAGGGCGGCGGTGCCCGTGAGATCGGCGAAATAGATGCGGAACGGGATGTCGACCAGTCCGGCGAGCGGCTGCACGTGCAGGAAGGGCCGCCAGGCGTCGGGATAGAAGTCGAGCGGCAGCAGGCTTCCCGAGAACACGATCACCAGCGGCGCCAGGACGGCGTTGACCCCACGCTCGTTGAGGCTGGCCGCGACGATGATGTTCGCCAGCATCAGGATGGCGGCGGCGAGCATCACCATGAGCACGAAGGCGGGGACGAACAGCAGCGCCGCGGTCACGCCCGACGGCGGCCGCCACGCCCAGTCGCCGAGACCGACGAGCGGCAGCACGAGGCCCGCCGCCAGCACCATCAGCACCGCGCGCGGCAGGGCGCGGGCCAGCATCCATCCCACGGTGCGTACATACCAGTAGCCGTAGGCATCGAGCGGCCGCAGGCGGTCGTAGCCGACGCCGCCGGAGCGCACGGCCTGGCCCACCTCCGGATCGGCGAGCCAGGGCTGCAGCGCCAACAGCGCCTGGCCCAGCCAGACATAGGTCACGGCGTCGGCGAGGCTGATCGGCGCCGCCGCGGCATTGACGCCGTAGAAGGCGGCAAACACCAGGATGCGGATGGCGCCCCACCAGAGCTGCGTGGCAAAGCCTGCCAGGGCGGCCGCACGATATTGCAGCACGAGCTGGAAGCGTGCGCGCAAGGCCGCGAGATAGGGACGGGCGGCCCGCATCGTCATGCCTCGCTCGCGTCGTGCAGGTCGTAGAAGCGGGCGATCACCTCCTCGATGGCCGGCTCGTCGACATGGATATCGTCGACGGCATGCCGGGCGGTGATCTCGGCGATCAGCTTCGGGGTGGGGATCTTCGCCGGATCGAAAGCGAGCTCGAGCGAGCGCTCGGTGCGCGACCGGACCGTGACGCCCGGGATGCCGAGCTCGGGCGCCGCGCTGGCAAAGTCGATGTGGAGCCGCCGTTCAGCGAGCACGCTGGCGCGCAGGCTCTCGAATGGGCCGTCGGTCAGCAGGCGACCCTGGCCGATGACGATGACGCGTTCGGCCAGCGCCTCGACATCGTGCATGTCGTGGGTCGTGAGCAGCACGGTGACGCCCTGCTCGCGGTTGAGCCGGCGCACGAAGTCGCGCACGGCGAGCTTGGACGGCGCATCGAGCCCGATGGTCGGCTCGTCGAGGAACAGGATGGCGGGATCGTGCAGCAGGGCCGCGGCGAACTCCGCGCGCATGCGCTGGCCGAGCGAAAGTTGCCGCACCGGCTGGTCGAGGAGCGGCTCCAGCCGCAGCATGGCGACCAGCTCGTCGCGCCGGCGGCGATAGCGCTCGGGTTCGACGCGGTAGATGTCGGCCAGAAGGTCGAAGCCGTCGATCACCGGCAGGTCCCACCAGAGCTGGCTGCGCTGGCCGAACACCACGCCGATGCGCTCGACGTGGCGCACGCGGTCCTCGTAGGGCACCAGGCCGCCCACCTCGACCCGGCCGCTGCTCGGCCGCAGGATGCCCGACAGGATCTTCACGGTCGTGGATTTGCCGGCGCCATTGGGTCCGATGAAGGCCAGCAGCTCGCCGGCTTCGAGGCTGAAGGAGACGTCGGCCAGGGCGTGGACTGGACGCCAACGCCGGCGGACGAGACCGCGTATGGCGCCGGTGAGGCCCGGTGCGCGTTCAGCGACGCGATAGGTCTTGGCCAGCGCCTCGACGAGGATCTGGGGCATAGGACCGTCCGCCCGGTGGGAGAAAAAGGGCGCGGAACCTATGCGGTGTGCACGCTCAAGTCAAATAGCAAGGCTGCGTGTGACAAACGGCATCCCGTCCAACATCTCGCCACAATGACTGTCGAAACTTCACACCAACTAACCTTCACAACAACATCGGGAAACGCTTGAGGAGGCCGCATCGGTGTGCACGCGCCGTGCGGCTTGGGTTCGCGTGTGCGTAAGCGTTGGGGAGTAAGCATGCGTTCTCGATCGTCGAAGTCGGTCCCGGTTTGGTGGTCGGACTGGGTCTGGTGCTGGCGGCCTGCGATGAGTCCGCCTCCGCGGACGCTCCACAGTCAGCGCCGCCCGATGTCGGCATCGTTACAGTCAAAGCCGAAACCTTCGCGCTGACCCGCGAGCTGCCCGGCCGCGTCGCGCCGACGCGCGTCGCCGACGTGCGTCCGCGCGTGTCGGGCATCGTGGTCCAGCGCCTGTTCGAACAGGGCAGCGACGTGAAGGCGGGCGAGGCGCTCTATCAGATCGATCCCAAGCCGTTCGAGGTCGAGCTGCAGGCGAGCGAAGCCGCGCTCGAGCGGGCCAAGGCCGCCCTCGAGCTCGCCCAGCAGCAGGTCAACCGCTCGTCCGCCATGGTGAAGGCGCAGGCCATCGCCACGGCCCAGCACGAGATCGCCGTCGCCACCGTGGCCCAGAACAAGGCCGAAGTGGCCGCCCGCGAGGCCGACGTCGCGCGTGCCCGGCTCAACCTCGAATACGCGACGATCCGGGCGCCGATCGGCGGCCGCATCGGTGCGGCGCGCGCCACCGAGGGCGCGCTGGTCGTGCAGAACGACACGGCCAATCTCGCCACCATCCAGCAGCTCGACACGATCTATGCCGACTTCACCCAGTCGGTCGCCGAGCTCAACCGCCTGCGCCGTGCCTTCGAGAGCGGCGACCTCGAGCGCCTGGCGCCCGACGCGGTGAAGGTGCGCCTGGTGCTGGATGACGGCACGACCTACGCGCACGCCGGCAAGCTCCTGTTCTCCGAGGCCCGCGTCGATGCGTCGTCCGGCCAGGTGACGCTGCGCGGCGAATTCCCCAACCCCAACCGCGAGCTGCTGCCCGGCATGTATGTCCGCGTCCTGCTCGACCAGGGTGTCGACAGCGACGCCATCACCGTTCCCGACCAGGCGGTGCAGCGCAACGGCGGCGGCGGCAGCGAGGTCTTCGTCGTCAAGGACGACAATCGCGCCGCGCTGCAGCCGGTGCGGCTGGGCGCGGCCCAGGACGGCCGCTGGCTGGTCGTCGAGGGCCTGAAGCCGGGCGATCGCGTGGTGATCGACGGCTTCCAGAAGTTCGCCGCCGGCGACAGCGTGAAGCCGCGGTCGGCGACCCAGTCGGCGGAGGCCGAGAAGCCTCGGAGAACCCAGATCGTCGGCTCGCGCTGAGCGACGTCACATGGCGAGCTTCTTCATCGATCGGCCCATCTTTGCCTGGGTCGTCGCCCTCTTCATCTGCCTGATCGGCCTGATCTCGGTCCCGTTGCTGGCGATCGCGCAGTACCCGATCATCGCGCCGCCCTCGATCTCGATCAGCACGAGCTATCCCGGCGCGTCGCCCGAGAACCTCTACAACTCGGTGACGCGGCTGATCGAGGAGGAGCTGAACGGCGCCTCGGGCATCCTGAACTTCGAATCGGCCTCCGATTCGCTGGGCCAGGTCGAGATCATCGCCAACTTCGCGCCCGGCACCGACCCGGCGCTGGCTTCGGTCGAGGTGCAGAACCGTATCAAGCGCGTCGAGGCGCGTTTGCCGCGGGCGGTGATCCAGCAGGGCATCCTGATCGAGGAAGCGTCGAGCGCAGTGCTGCAGATCATTACGCTGAGTTCGACCGACGGCAGCCTCGACGAGGTCGGCCTGGGCGACTTCATGGTGCGCAACGTCCTGGGCGAGATCCGGCGCATTCCCGGCGTCGGCCGCGCCACGCTCTATTCGACCGAGCGGGCGCTGCGTGTCTGGATCGATCCCGCCAAGCTTGTCGGCTACAACCTCACGGCCGAGGACGTGAACGCCGCGATCGCCGCCCAGAACGCGCAGGTCGCCTCGGGCAGCATCGGCGCCGAACCCAGCCGCTCCAGCCAGAAGGTCGCGGCCCTGGTGCTGGTCAAGGGCCAGCTCGGCTCGCCCGAGGAGTTCGGCGCGATCATGCTGCGCGCCAATCCCGACGGCTCGACCGTGCGCCTGCGCGACGTGGCGCGGGTCGAGGTCGGCGGCATGGGCTACCAGTTCACCACGCGCCTGAACGGCAAGCCGACGGCGGGTCTTTCGGTGCTGCTGGCGCCGACCGGCAATGCGCTGGCGACGGCCAGCGCCGTCGAGGCCAAGATGAAGGAGCTGTCGCGCTTCTTCCCGGCCAACATCACCTACCAGATCCCCTACAACATCACGCCGGTCGTCGAAGCCTCGATCCAGAAGGTCGTCATGACCCTGATCGAAGCCGTGGTGCTGGTCTTCGTCGTGATGTTCCTCTTCCTGCAGAACATCCGCTACACCATCATCCCGACCATCGTCGTGCCGGTGGCGCTGCTCGGCGCCTGCGCCGTGCTGCTGGCGGCAGGCTACTCGATCAACATGCTGACCTTGTTCGCCATGGTGCTGGCGATCGGCATCCTGGTCGACGACGCCATCGTCGTCGTCGAGAACGTCGAGCGCATCATGGCCGAGGAGGGTCTGTCGCCCAAGGAAGCGACGCGCAAGGCGATGTCGCAGATCACCAGCGCCATCGTCGGCATCACCCTGGTGCTGATGGCGGTGTTCCTGCCCATGGCGTTCTTCCCGGGCTCGGTTGGCATCATCTACCGCCAATTCTCGGTGACCATGGTGGCGGCCGTCGGGTTCTCGGCGCTGATGGCGCTAACCTTGACCCCGGCGCTCTGCGCGACGCTGCTGAAGCCGATCCCGGCCGGCCATGGGCATGCCAAGCGTGGCTTGTTCGGCCTGTTCAACCGCGGACTCGACACGGTCCGCGACCGCTATGCCGGCGTGGTCGGCTGGTCGCTGAAGCGCACCGGCCGGTTGATGGCGATCTACGCCGCGCTGCTGGTCTGTCTCGGCTGGGCCATGGTGCGCCTGCCGGGCGGCTTCCTGCCGATCGACGACCAGGGCTTTATCACCACCGACGTGCAGACGCCGTCGGACGCCTCGTTCAATCGCACCCAGGCCTCGGTCGAAGCCGTCGAGCGCTACCTGGCCGGCAAGCCCGGCATCAAGGACGTGACTTTCCTGACCGGCTACAGCTTCCTCGGCCAGGGCATGAACACGGCGCAGGCCTTCATCACCTTGAAGGACTGGTCCAAACGCGGCCCGGGCGAATCGGCGGCCGCTCTCGTCGCGGACATCAACCGCGACCTTGAATCGATCCGCGACGCCGAGGTCTCGGCCCTGCAGCCGCCGGCGATCGACAATCTCGGCAATTCCAGCGGCTTCAGCTTCCGCCTGCAGGATCGCGCCCAGAAAGGTTACACCGCGCTGAAGGCGGCGAGCGACCAGCTGATCAAAGCGGCCAATGCCAGCCCGGTGCTGCAGAACGTCTATGTCGAGGGCCTGCCCGAGGGGCCGTTGGTCAATCTCGTGATCGACCGCGAGAAGGCCATGGCCTTCGGCGTCACCTTCGAGGACATCAACAACACGATCTCGACCAACCTCGGCTCCAACTACGTCAACGACTTCCCCAACCGCGGGCGCATGCAGCGCGTCATCGTGCAGAGCGATGCGGCGGGCCGCATGCGGGCCGACGACATGCTGTCCTACTATGTGAAGAACGCCGACGGGCAGCTCGTGCCGTTCTCGTCCTTCGCGACCGTCGAATGGGCCAAGGGCCCGACGCAGATCGTGGGCTTCAACTACTATCCCTCGGTCCGCATCAGCGGCGAGGCCAGGGCCGGCTACACCAGCGGCGACGCCATCGCCGAGATGGAGAAGCTCGCGGGCCAGCTGCCGCGCGGCTTCGGCTATGAATGGACGGGCCAATCATTGCAGGAAAAGCTTTCCGGCTCACAGGCGCCGTTCCTGCTGGCGCTGTCGGCCCTGGTGGTCTTCCTCTGCCTGGCCGCCCTCTATGAGAGCTGGACGATCCCGATCGCCGTGCTGCTGACGGTGCCGCTCGGTATGACGGGTGCGGTGATCGCCGCCAACCTGCGCGGGCTCTCCAACGACGTCTATTTCACCGTCGGCCTGATCACCATCATCGGGCTCGCCGCCAAGGACGCCATCCTGATCATCGAGTTCGCCAAGGACCTGCGCGCGCATGGCAAGCCTCTGGTCGAGGCGACGTTGGAGGCTTGTCGGCTACGCTTCCGGCCGATCCTGATGACGGGCTTCGCCTTCGTCTGCGGCGTGCTGCCGATGGCCATCGCCACCGGCGCCGGCGGCAAGAGCCAGCAGGCGCTGGGCACCGGCGTCATGGGCGGCATGATCGCCGTCGTGGTACTGGCGCTCCTGATGGTGCCGGTGTTCTTCGTCGTGGTGCAGCGCGTGCTGGGCCGCGACCGCGAGAAGGTTGTCGAGAAGGAAACGCCGCCGGCTACCGACGAGTTGGGTTCCGACGGCTCAAGCGAACTCGCTACTCGACCGTGACCGATTTCGCGAGGTTGCGCGGCTTGTCGATGTCGCAGCCGCGCTGCCGCGCGACATGGTAGGCGAGGAGCTGCAGCGGGATGTTGAGCAGCAACGGATCGAGCTCGGGCTCGAGCGCCGGCACCTCGAACGACCGGTCGAACGGGGCGTGCGTCTCGCCCGGATGCGTGATGGCGATGACCGGCCCGCCGCGCGCCTTGACCTCCTCGATGGTCGAGACGTTCTTGGTGAAAAGATCATCGCGCGGCAGGACGATCACCGTCGGCGTCTCGGGCGTCACCAGGGCCAGCGGCCCGTGCTTCAGCTCGGAGGCGGGATAGGCCTCGGCGTGGAGATAGCTGATCTCCTTGAGTTTCAGCGCCCCTTCCATGGCAATGGCGTAACCGGCCGACCGGCCGACATAGAAGGCGTGCTCGGCGCCTTGGAAGCACCGGGCCAATTCAGCGATCTCGTCCTCGCGCTCGAGGATCGCCGCGACGCGGTCGGGCAGGGCGTCCAGTGCCCGGAGCAGGCGCGCCCCATTGGCATTGGAAAGGTCGCGCAGGCGGCCGAGATGGACCGCGAGCAGCGCCAGGGCGACGACGCTGCAGGTGAAGGTCTTGGTCGAGACCACGGCGATCTCCGGCCCGGCATGCAGGTAGATGCCCTGGCCGCATTCGCGCGCGATGGTGCTGCCGACGACGTTGACGATGCCCATCACCCGGCCGCCCTTGCGCTTGATCTCCTGCACCGCCGCCAAGGTGTCGAAGGTCTCGCCCGACTGGCTGACCGCGATGTAGAGCGTGTCCATCTCGATCACGGGATTGCGATAGCGGAACTCCGATGCCGCTTCGGCCTGGCAGGGAATGCGCGCCAGCTGCTCGATCAGGTGCGCACCCAAGGCGCCCGCGATGTAGGCCGCACCGCAACCCAGGATCCGGACGCGCCGGACGTCCAGAAGCTCGCGCGCGCTCAGCGTGATGCCGCCGAGATGCGTGGTCTGGAAGCGCGGCTCCAGCCGTCCGCTCAAGGTGCGCCGCAGCGCCTCGGGCTGGTCGGCGATTTCCTTGCGCATGTAATGGTCGAACGCGCCCTTGTCGTAGGCCTCGTCCGTCCAGACCATGGCCGACGGCGTCTTGACCGTGCTGGTGCCGTCGAGCTTGCGCGTCTCGTAGCCGTCGGCGCGCACGACTGCGATCTCGCCGTCGTCGAGATGCACGACACTGGTGGCGTGCCGCACCAGGGCGGAGGCGTCGGAGGCGAACAGCGTCTCCTTGTCGCCCAGGCCCAGCATGACCGGGCTGCCGTTGCGCGCCACGACCAGCACGTCAGGACGCTCGGCGTCCATCACGGCGAGGCCGTAGGTGCCGACCACCAGCTTCAGGACGGCGCTCACCACGGCCTCGAGCGGCGAGCCGTCGTCCATCAGCGCGACCAGATGGGCGATCACCTCGGTGTCGGTGTCGGAGCTGAAGGCCGTGCCCTGGGCGGCGAGCTTGGCCCGGAGCGCCGCGGCATTCTCGATGATGCCGTTGTGCACGACAGCGTAGCGGCCGGTGCTGTCGCTATGAGGATGGGCGTTGCGGTCGCTCGGCTCGCCGTTGGTCGCCCAGCGCGTATGGGCGATGCCGGCCGTGCCCTTGAAGCGCAGCGGTCTCAGCTCATCGAGCTCGCGGACGCGGCCTTTGCGCTTGGCGATCTTGAGCGCCCCCTTGGCCGCGATGGCGATGCCGGCCGAATCGTAGCCGCGATATTCCAGCCGATTGAGACCGGCCATAAGGATGGGGGCGGCCTGACGCCTGCCGACATAACCGACGATGCCACACATGAAAGAGTCCTAGCCCTCCTACGCTGCTGCGCAGCTTCGGACGGCCTGAGTTAATCGATCAATCCAAGTCCCCCGAAGCTCCGCAGGAGCGAAGGGGGGCTAGCCGTAGATGATGCGGCGCAGCTGCCGCGTGGTGTAGGCCGGCGCCGGGAAGCGGCGCGCGGTGAGCTCGGCCTGCAGCCGGACGAAGATCGCGGTGTTCGCGAGTCCCTGCCGCTGCAGCGCCAGATGGCGGCGGCGGACGAAGGCGTCGGGCTCCTCGGCCAGGAACGACAGGACCTCGTCGACCACGCGACGAGCCTCCTTGGGCTCCAACCTCGATGTCCGGGCCAGGTACTCCACGAGCTCGTCCAAATCGTCCAACTCGGCGTCGTTCACGGAGACCTCTAATCGGCTGAGGGGCGGACTTGTACCGTTTTGCCCGGATTCGGGCAAAATAGCATGCGCTGGAATATGCCCTTTCATGTGGCGAGACAGGGGTTTCCGGGGGTTCCCGCCGTTCCCGCCGGAGGTCATAGCGGTGCCTGGGACGTCGACCCACTAGCCATGGGGCTAGCCGGGGATTTCGGACATCTACGCTATTTCCGCTACCGCTTTTTCGCTCAGCCCGACGGGCCGGCCCGGCTGCGGCTGGGCGCGATGGGTATCGGATGAACGATGCATAGAGCGGAGCGCGCCCGGAGGCGCACACATGGCTAATATAACTAAAGTGCTCTATAAGTCAACTGTGGTTCTATTTTTGCGTACCACAGGGCGCCAAAAAGCGCAGTCGAACAGCGATGCTAGCAGTGCTGGCACTAGGCGCTGCGCAGCCTTTTGGGATCCAAAGCCCTCAGCCGCCCTGCCGCGAAGGGCCGCACGTCGACCTGTCGGGCGGCGCCATCGAGGATCAACTCGGCCATGGCCTCGCCGGTCGCGGGGGCGTTGAGCATGCCCCACACGCTGTGGCCGGTGGCGACGAAGGCGCCGTCGACGCCCAGCACGGCGCCGATCAGCGGCAGGCCATCGTCGGTGACCGGGCGGAAGCAGGCCTGTCGCGCTGTGATCGGGGCGGTGGCCAGCGCCGGCGAGATGGTTCGGCACATCGCCTCGAGGCGATCGTGCGCGCCCTCGTCGGGGAAGACCTGCGCGGGATCGACCGGCAACGGCTCGGTGCTCGAGACGGCGCACACCCACGTCGTGCCGTCGGCGCGCGGAAAGATCTCCGGCGTCAGCACCTCGCCGCTCGCCTCCTGGTATTCGAGGAAAAGGGCCTCCGCCGCGATCGCTTCGCCCGTC
Source organism: Reyranella sp. (assembly GCA_019750135.1). Taxonomy (GTDB): domain Bacteria; phylum Pseudomonadota; class Alphaproteobacteria; order Reyranellales; family Reyranellaceae; genus Reyranella. Next base: position 38,661 of record JAIEOV010000064.1, read on the forward strand.
CGGAAGATGAGACTGTGGCCCTTGTAACCGTACACCGCCGGCAGCGGCAGCCAGCGCGTCGCCAGGATCGACCACGGCCCCATGGCGATGACCACCGCGTCGCCTTCGACGACCTCGCCGTCTTCGAGCACGACGCCGCGCGCGCCGCCGCCCTGGTCGCGCACCAGGTCGATGGCCCTGCCGTGGCGCAGCGTGCCGCCCAGCGTCTCGGCAGCCGCCATCAGGCCTCGCGTGAAGGCGCGCGGGTCGACGATGGCCGTCGTCTCCGGCGAGCCGAGCCGGCCCGTGAGCGTCACCGCTTCGGACAGCCACGGCCGCTCGCCCGGACCGAGCGCACCATCACCGGCGACGGCATAGCCGCCATAGGTGTCGAGGCGGCGATAGCCCCACGGATTGCCGAGCGTATCGGCGAGCTCGGCATGCAATGCAAAGCTTCGTCGCGCCAGCCCGTCGAGCGGGCTGCCGCGGCACCAGTCGAGCGCCAGGAAACCGCCCGACTTGCCCGAGGCCGAGCCGGCGACTTCGTGGCGCTCGATGACGATGGGCTCGGCGCCACGCCGGCTGAGGAAATAGGCGGTGGCAGCGCCGATCGCGCCGCCGCCGCAGATGACGATGCGTCTTGCCGGGCTCATGCCATCACTGTAGCGACCCCTCAGGCGTCGGCGTAGCTCACTTTCTCCGCGCTGGCGCCGGGATGCACGACGGCGCCGCCGGCGGCGTTGCCGACGGTCTGAGCGTAGCGCCACAGCGCGCCCGTCGGATGCGGCGTCGTACGTGGCTGCCAGGTGCGCCGCCGCGCCTCGAGCTCGGCTGCGGAGACCAGCAGGTCGATCGTGCCGGCATCGGCGTCGATGGCGATCATGTCGCCGTCCTTGACCAGGGCGATCGGACCGCCGACGGCCGCCTCGGGACCGAGATGACCGACGCACAGGCCGCGCGTGCCGCCGGAGAATCTCCCGTCGGTGACCAGCGCCACCTCCTCGCCCATGCCCTGGCCGTAGATGGCCGATGTCGTCGCCAGCATCTCGCGCATGCCGGGGCCGCCGCGTGGGCCTTCGTAGCGGATGACCAGAACTTCGCCGGCCTTGTAGTCGCGTCGCAGCACGGCGGCGAGGCAGTCCTCCTCCGATTCGAAGATGCGTGCCGGGCCGGTGAGCGCGCGCCGATGCAGATGGGCGACCTTGCAGATGCCACCTTCCGGCGCGAGCGAGCCTTTCAGGCCGACCACGCCGCCGCTCGACGAGAAAGGACTTTTGGCCGGCCGCAGGATGTCCTGCCCGGTCGGGAACACGATGTCGGCATGGTTCTCCGCCAGCGTCTTGCCGGTGACGGTGAGACAATCGCCATGCAGGTAGCCGCCGTCGAGCAGCGCCTTGATCAGTACGGGCACGCCACCGATCCGGTAGAGATCGATCGCCATGTAGCGCCCGGCCGGCTTCATGTCGGCGAGATAAGGCGTGCGGCGGAAGACCTCGACGACGTCGGCAAGGTCGAACTTGATGCCCGCCTCGTTGGCGATCGCCGGCAGGTGCAGCGCGCTGTTCGTCGATCCGCCCGAGGCGGCGACGGCGGCGGCAGCGTTTTCCAGCGACTTCCGGGTGACGATGTCGCGCGGCCGGATGTTGCGCTCGATCAGCTCCATCACCGTCCGCCCGCAGGCCACGGCGACGGCGCCGCGCCTGGCATCGACGGCGGGAACGAACCCGGAGCCGGGGAGGGCGATGCCCATCGCCTCCGACACCGCGGCCATGGTGCTCGCGGTGTACTGGCCGGGGCAGGCGCCGATGGTCGGGCAGGCCGCCACTTCGAGGCGCTGCAGCTCGTCGCGGCCGATCTTGCCGCCGGTGTAGGAGCCGACGCCTTCGAACACCTCGACGACGCCGACCTGACGGCCGTCGAGAGTGCCCGGCAGCAGGGAGCCGCCATACAGGAACACCGACGGCACGTTCAGGCGCACCATTGCCATCATCACGCCCGGCAGCGTCTTGTCGCAGCCGGCCAGGCCCACGATCGCGTCGTAGCAATGGCCGCGCACGACCAGCTCGATCGATTCGGCGACAAGCTCGCGCGACACCAGCGACGCCTTCATGCCGCGATGGCCGTTGGCGATGCCGTCGGTGACGCTGGCCGAGGTGAACTCGAAGGGCGTGCCGCCGGCCTCGCGCACGCCCGTCTTCACGAACTGGGCCTGGTCGTGCAGCGGCATGTTGCAGGGCGAGGATTCGCTCCAGGTCGTGGCGATGCCGATCAAGGGCTTGTCGAGATCCGCCGGCGCGAGGCCGGTGCCGAGCATCATGGCGCGCATCGGCGCCTTCTCGGGTCCCTCGGTGACGTGACGGCTGGGCAGGCGGGCCTTGTCGAAGCGTGGCATGGGTGGCTCCTTAAATGGCCCGTCATCCCGACCGGAGCCGAGCGCAGCGAGGCGGAGTGGAGGGACCTATTTTGTTGATGCATCGACAAAAGAGGTCCCTCGACTGCGCCACCCTTCGGGCGGCTCCGCTCGGGATGACGAGAAGGTCGGGAGATTTGCTCGCGCGGCCAGTCATGGTCCAATATATTAATCATCCTTTATTGATACTGAAGTCGAATGGACCTGCGCCGTCTTCGCTATTTCGTGGCCGTCGCCGAGGAGCTGCATTTCGGCCGCGCCGCCCGACGACTGAACGTCTCGCAACCGCCGCTCAGCGTGCAGATCCGAACCCTGGAGCGGGAGGTCGGGGCGCCGCTGCTGATCCGTACGCAACGCCGCGTCGAGCTCACCGAGGCCGGACGCGTGCTGCTCGACGAGGCCCGCCGCCTGCTCGGCCAGGCGGACGCGGCGCTCGTCCATGCCCGTCGGGCGGCCGAAGGCGCAGTCGGCCGGCTCGCCATCGGCTTCGTCTCGACCGTCGACTACAGCATCCTGCCGCCGCTGGTGCGCCGCTTCCGCCACAAGCATCCCGGGATCGCCCTGAAGCTGCTGGAGCTGACAGGCGACCGCCAGCAGGCGCTGCTGCAATCGGGCGAGCTCGATCTCGGGATTTCCATCCTGCCGCCGCCTTCGACAGGACTGACGATGCGGCCTGTGTTCCGCGAGCCATTGATTGCCGCCGTTCCGGCCAACCATGCGCTCGCCGGCCGCCGGCGCATTGCCTTGCGGGCCTTGGCAGCGGAGCCCTTCATCCAGTTCCCGCGTGAATTCGCCCCCGGCCTTTACGATCTTGCGATCGCCGCCTGCCGTGGCGCGGGCTTCACGCCGCACCTGGCGCAGGAGGCGATCCAGATGCAGACCATCCTCGGCCTGGTTGCCGCTGGCCTGGGCGTCGCCGTCGTGCCGCGCTGCATGTCGAAGCTGCAGCGCCCCGACGTGCGCTACCTTGCGCTCGATGCGCGCGGCTTCGAGGTCGAAACCGTGGCGCTATGGCATTCGGAGAATCGCGCGCCGGCACTCAAGGCGCTGATCGCCGAACTTCAGGGGTGACCGAGCAACGCCTGGCGAAAGCGATCCTTCAGGTGCGCGCCGTCCTGCGGTGGCATGACGAACGCGAGCTTCTCGACCATCACCTTGACCAGGCGGAAGACCGGGCCCTTCGTGGCCCGCGCATCCTTCACGAGCTGCGCGACGTCGCCCGCTTCGCGCACGGTGCCGACATCGGCGATGCCGCAGCCCTTGGCGATCATCGCCAGGTCGGCGCCGGCGCCCGATTCGGTCGGCCCGTTGTTGCGCGGGCTGGTGTGCGAGGCCTGGTTGCCGGTCTCGCCGAACTTTTCGTTGTCGAGCACGACGATCGCGAGATTGTCCGGCTGCTGCGTCGCCACCGTGGCGAGCGAGCCCAGGCTCATCATCATGTCGGCGTCGCCGGTGATCACCAGCACGCGCTTGGTGGGCTGGGCGATGGCGAGCGCCAGGCCCATGCTGACCGGCGCGCCCATGGCGCCCCACAGCGGCATGTTGAGCGGACGGTCGCCCGCCTCGGTGATGTCCCAGTTCGACGAGCCGAGGCCCGCGATCACCAGGAGATTGTCGTCGGCGCCTTCGAGGATCTTCTTGACCAGCGGACGACGCTGCAACGTGGCCTTGCTCATTTTGCGGTCTTCTTTCCGAAATCCTTGATGCCGATCAGCTTCTGGCGCAGCAGGACCGCGACCGACTGGCCGCCGTGGAAGGCCGAGCGCGCCGCGGCATCGACCGTCTTCCTCACGTCGGCGGCCTCTTCGATCGAGTAGAGCAGCATGCCCATGGCCTCGAGCACCTTGGGCGTGCCCTGGCCCATCGGGTACTGCCAGGAATTGAACTCGCCCCAGTCGCCGCGCATGGTGATCAGGGTCAGGAACGGAAAACGCAGCGTCTTGGTCAGGCCCACCATGTTGATGGTGTTGCCCACGCCCGAGCTCTGCATCAGCAGCGCCGACCGCTGGCCGCCCAGCCAGGCGCCGGCAGCCATCGCAATGCCTTCCTCCTCGGTGGTGAGCGGCACGGTGCGGATCGAGTTCGAGCGCTGGCAGTGCTCGATCAGCCGCGAATGGCCGGCGTCGGGCACGTGATAGACCTGCTTGATGTCGTGGGTCTGGAAGACCTCGAAGATCTCATCGCGCCAGTCGGCGCTTGTTTGGGCGTTCATTTCCTCGTTCTAGCTATCGCCGTCCGGTATTTCGACAGCTATTCGCCGTGACCAGATATAACGGTATTGTATCGCTCCATGGAGCTCGCCCAACTTCGCACGCTCATCCATGTCGCCGAGCTCGGCAGCCTCAGCAAGGCGGCCGACCGGCTGCATATCGCCCAGCCGGCCCTCAGCCGCCAGGTGCGCCTGCTTGAGGAGGAGCTGGGTGTCCGGCTGTTCGCGCGCCACGGCCGCGGCATGGTTCTGACCGAGCAGGGCCAGGAGATCCTGAAGCACGCGGCGCGCGTGATGACTGAGCTGGAAGAGATGCGCGCCGCCGCCTCCGATGCCGGCGCGCCGCTGCGCGGCCAGATCGCCATCGGCTTTCCGCCGACCGTGGCCGACATCGTCTCGGTGCCTTTGGTCGCGTCGTTCGGCAAGGCGCATCCGCAGGCCGAGCTGCGCCTGGTCGCCGGCTATACGGGCTACCTGATCGACTGGCTGCATCGCGGCGAGATCGACGTCGCCGTGCTCTACGATCCCCACGCGGCGCGCTCGCTGCGCTCGCAGCCGCTGCTCCTGGAAGATCTGTTCCTGATCGGACCGCCGGATGCCGGCTTCACGAGCGACCACGCGGTCGCTTTCAGGCAACTCGACGGCAAGCGCATGCTGCTGCCCAGCATCCGCCATGGCCTTCGCACCATCGTCGAGCAGTGCGCCAGCGAAGCGGGCATTGCCCTCAACGTCGTGGTCGAAGCCGATTCCTATGCGACGCAGAAGGACCTGGTGCGCCACGGCCACGGCTGGACGATCCTGCCGCTCCCGCCGATCCACGAGGACATCGCCGCAGGCCGGCTGACAGCGGCGCCTCTGGTCGATCCCGTGCCGGTGCGGCGCCTCGTGCTGTCCTATCCCGCCGACCGACCCGCCCTGCGACTCGCACGTTTCGCCGGCGAAGCGATTGCCGGCATTGTCAGCGATCAGGTGAAGAGAGGCATCTGGGCCGGCCAATTGCTGGCCTGACCGTCAGCTCCGCGATCCCGCGCGCGGTCCGGAAGAGTATGAACTAAGCCTGCGGCAGCAGCTGCGTCGTCAGCTCCTCGGCCACGTCCTTCATGTCATGGGCGAGCCTGAGCGACGTCGTGCGGTCGAGCTGGTTGCCCAAGCCGACCGCGGCCAGGGTGTGGGAGATCGTGCCGCGGCCGTTCAGCACCGGCACGGCCACGATGGTCACGCCGGAAATGTAGTTGCCGCGGTCGATGCTGTACTTCTGGCGACGCGTGACGTCGACTTCCTTGCGCCAGGTCTCGTAGTCCGGCGCGTTGTGCCAGCGCAGCCGGTGGAAGCGCTTCTCGATCTCGGGCCACGGCTGCTCCGTGAAGGCCGCGAGACAGCGTCCCGTCGCGCTGATCAACGCAGGGAAGCGGCTGCCGACATCGACATGCAGGCGCACCGGCGCCTGTGAGCGCGCCAGCGCCACCACGACCATGTGGTCGAGGTCGGGCAGCTCCACGCCGATCGCCGTGACGGGATAACGGCGCGACAGCTCGTCGAGCCTCGGCCGCACGAGATTGGGGAAGTCGCCGTTCTCCAGCACGGCGCGCGCCAGCGGCAGCATGCCGACGCCCAGGCTGTACTGCTTGGTGAGCGGCTCGATGCGCACGAGCTGCTCGGCCATCAGCGCGCGCAGGATGTGCAGCGTGGTGCTGGGCACCAGATCCAGCGATTGCGCGATCGGCTTCAAGCCGAGCGGCGCGCGGCTGCGGCTCAGCAGGCGAAGGATCGCGACTGCGCGGGTGACGGCGGGAACGGAGCGGATGCGAGGGCCGGGGCGCTTCATGATTGTCTATATACAAAAGTGGAGTCTATTGTACAATTGCCCCGCACACGCCAAGATGCCGGCCATGGCGAGGCTGACCGACATCACGAGCTACGCGGAGGCGCAGGCGGCCTTCTCTTCGGCGAAGCTGTGGGAGCTGTTCGACGGCGATCGCGCGCATCTCAACATCGCGCACGAATGCATCGATCGGCACGCCGGCCGCACCAATCCTGCCGTGATCGTCGTTCGCAGCGACGGCTCCAGCGAGACGCTGAGCTTCGAGGACATCGCCGAGGACTCGGCGCGCTTCGCGCACTGGCTGGCGGCCGAGGGCGTGCGGCCGGGCGATCGCGTTGCCGTCATGCTGGAGCCGTCGCGCGCCTTCTACGCGGCGGTGTTCGGCACCATGAAGATGGGCGCCATCGCCGTGCCGTTGTTCACCCTGTTCGGGCCGGACGGCGTAAAGCTGCGCGTCGACGACTGCAAGCCCAGCCTTCTGGTGACCAACGTCGAGAAGGCGCCGCTGCTCGCCGCTGCCGGCGCGCGCGTCGTCGTTGCCGACGCCGGTTTCCTCGCCGGGCTGCAGCGCTTCGAGCCGCACTTCGTGGCCGACACGGCGGCCGATTCGCTGGCGATCTTCCAGTACACCTCGGGCACGACCCGCGAGCTGCCCGAGGCGGTGAAGCACAGCCACCGCTCGATCGTCACCCTGATGGTGGCGGCGCTCTACGGCACGGGGCTGCGGCCGGGCGATCGGTTCATCTGCCCGTCCTCGCCGGCCTGGGGCCATGGCCTGTGGCACGGCACCCTGGCGCCGCTCGCGCTCGGCATCACAGTCGGCGCCTATGCGGGCAAGTTCGATGCCGAGCGGCTGTTGTCGGCGCTGCAGGAGCACCGGTTCACCAACATATCGGCCGCCGCCACGCACTATCGGATGATGCGCAACTCCGGCGCGGCGGGCCGCTACCGTTACGGCATCCAGAAGGTCTCTTTCACCGGTGAGCCGATCGACAGCGAGACCGCCGACTTCGTCGAGCGGACGTTCGGCCAACCCGCCTGCAGCATGTACGGCACGACCGAGATCGGCGTGATCCTGGTGAGCTATCCGGGAGCGCCGGACTTTCCGGTGAAGCGCGGCTCGCTCGGCAAGCCGATCCCCGGCGGCCGGGTCGAAGTGCACGACGCCGAGGGCAAGCCGTGCGGCCCCGGCGTGACGGGCGAGATGAAGGTCCGGCGCCGCGATCGCTGGATCCCCACCAAGGACCTCGGGCGCACCGACGAAGATGGCTACTTCTTCCACGGCGGCCGCGCCGACGACGTCATCATCTCGGCCGGCTGGACGATGAGCGCCGTCGAGATCGAGGACGCGATCCTGAAGCATCCCGACGTGCGCGAGGCGGGTGCGATCGGCGTGCCGGACGCGCTGCGCGGCCAGGTCGTGAAGGCCTTCGTCGTCGCCGAACGCAAGGGCGACGAGGCTTTTGCGCGCGAGATTCAAGACATGGTGCGGCAGAGGCTGAGCCAGCACGAGTATCCGCGCCAGGTCGAGTTCGTCGCCGAGCTGCCCAAGACGCCGGCCGGCAAGATCAACCGCAAGATTCTACGCACAAGGGAAAACGCTCATGCCGGATAACGCCATCGAACGCAGCTTTCCGAAGATCACCGAAAAGGGGCTGGACGACCTGCGCCAGCGCATCGGCAAGAAGATCGGCGTGACGGTCGAGCCGTGGTGCCACGAGGCGACGCGCGACAACATCCGCCACTACGCCCACGGCATCGGCGACGACAACCCGCTGTGGTGCGTGCCGGAATACGCCCGCAAGACCAAGTTCGGCGACGTCATCGCCCTGCCGAGCTTCCTGTTCGCCACCAGCCGCATCGTCTCGGGCTATGTCGGCGGCCTGCCGGGCATCCACGCCATGTGGTCGGGCTCGGACTGGAACTGGCACAAGCCCGTGCATCGCAACGACGAGATCACGACCGAGGCCTGGCTGAAGGACCTGATCGTCCACGAGACCAAGTTCGCCGGTCGCGCCGTGCAGCAGATCTATCACGTCGATTTCTTCAACCAGAAGGGCGAGCTGGTGGCCGATGCCGACAGCTGGTGCTTCCGCACCGAGCGCGACCACGCCCGCGAGAAGGGCACCAAGTACAAGGAGGTGAGGGCGCGCGCGCCGCGGCGCTACTCCGAGAAGGAGCTGGCCGACGCCTACAAGCTCTACGCCGAGGAGAAGATCCGCGGCGGCGAGACCCGTTACTGGCAGGACGTCAGCGAGGGCGAGGCGCTGCCCACCATGCTCAAGGGGCCGATGACGGTCACCGGCTTCATCGCCTACGCCCAGGGCTGGGGCGGCCTCTACATCCGCGCCAACAAGCTCGCCTGGAAGCTGGTCGACGCGCATCCCGGCCTCGGCATCGCCAACCGCTTCGGCATCCCCGACTGTCCCGAGCGCGTGCACTGGGAGGAGGAGTTCGCCCACGAGGTCGGCGCGCCCGGCGCCTACGACTACGGCCCCGAGCGCGCCTCGTGGCTGACCCACCAGCTCACCAACTGGATGGGCGACGACGGCATCCTCCGCAACGCCACCTGCAAGATCCGCCGCCACAATCCGGCGGGCGACATCCTGTTCATCAAGGCCAAGGTGAAGCGCAAGTACGTCGAGAACGGCCGGCACCTGGTCGAGATCGAGCAGGAGGCGCGCAACCAGGACAACGAGCTGTCGGTGCTAGGCACGGGGATCGTCGAGCTGCCGGCTCGTTAGTTCCCGTCATCCCGAGCGAAGCCTCCCGAAGGGCGGCGCAGCCGAGGGACCTGTTTTGTCGATGCATCAACAAAACAGGTCCCTCCACTCCGCCTCGCTACGCTCGGCTCCGGACGGGATGACGAAAAGAGTTTTAGGGAGTGAAACGATGAAAAGAAGAGTCTTTGCTTACGCGTTCGTCGCCGGCCTTGCGTTCGGCCTGCCGTCGAATGCCCAGACTTGGCCGTCCAAGCCGATCAAGGTCGTCGTGCCCTACCAGGCGGGACAGGGCACCGACGTCGGCGCGCGGCTGTTCGCCGAGCAGCTGACCAAGGCGCTGGGCCAGCAGGTCTTTGTCGACAACAAGCCGGGCGCCGGCGGCAACATCGGCACGGCCGACGCCGCCCGCTCGGCCAATGACGGCTACACGCTGCTGATGGGCACGGTGGCGACGCAGACCATGAACGAATTCCTCTATCCGTCCGTGGGCTACGATTCGGAGAAGGATTTCGAGCCGGTGGCGCTGGTCGCCATGCTGCCGATGGTGATCTCGGCCAATCCGTCCTTCCCAGTCAACAGCGTGGCCGAGCTGGTGGCGGCGGCCAAGGCCAAGCCCGACAAGATCGACATCGCGCTCCCCAGCACCACGGCGCGCCTGGTGTTCGAGCTGCTTAAGACCCAGAGCGGCGCGCCGCTGTTCGGCGTTCCCTACAAGGGATCGGCGACCGCCATGACCGAGGTCACCGGCGGGCAGCTTCCGGTGATCATCGACACCGCGACGGCGACGCGCTCCCAGGTCTCCGGCGGCAAGTTGAAGCCGCTCGGCATCACCACCTTGAAGTCGAGCGAGCTGCTGCCCGGTGTGAAGTCCGTGGCAGAGCAGGGCTTTCCAGGCTTCGAGGTAACGGCGTGGAATGCGCTCTATGCGCCCAAGGGCACGCCCAAGGCCATTGTCGATCGCCTGAACGCAGAGGTTGCCAAGATCCTGGCGCAGCCCGAGACGCGGCGGCGGCTGCTGCAGATCGGCTTCGAACCCGCCGGCGGCTCCCCGGAGCAGCTTGCCGCCTTCGAGAAGCGCGAGCGCGAGAAATGGGGTCCGGTCATCAAGTCGGCCGGCCTCAAGGGGGACTGACGTCCGCCTGACAAGCCGACAACAGAAAAGACCGAGGAAACACCAAGAAGAGGGACAAGACGATGCACAAGATGATTGGCCGACGCCCGATCGTGATCGGAATGCTTGGCGCCGCCGCCATGGGCGGTCGCGCTGGGGCGCAATCGCCCACCAAGTGGGATCTCTATGTGGTGACCGGCGTCACCCATCCGATCACGCTGCGCTACAAGGAGTTCGCCGAAGAGGTCAGGAAGGCGACCAACGGCAAGCTCGAGATCGTGGTCCGGCCGGCCGGCGAGCTGCCGTTTCGGGCGACGGAGGTCGTCAAGGTGGCGGGCGACGGCCAGGTGCAGCTGGCCGAGGCCTACATGGGATTCATCTCCGGAACGGTGCCTCTCGCCTCGATGACCAGCCTTCCGTTCCTCGTGCGCAATGCTCAGGAGCTCGACAAGGTCTGGCCGATCGTCGACAAATTCACGGCGCCGCTGTTCGCCAAGGCCGGCGTGAAGAACCTCTTCTATCATACGTGGCCGATCCAGAACGTCTTCGGCAAGGGCAAGCCGATCCGCACCATCGAGGACTTCAAGGGCCGCAAGATCCGCTCGACCGACGGCAAGCAGGCCGAGATGCTGAAGCAGCTCGGCGCGTCGTCGGTCAGCCTGACCACGGCGGAGGTTCCGGTCGCCATGGAGCGCGGCGTTGCCGACGGCTTCATCACCGCGGGCTTCAACGTCGTCGGCGCCAAATGGTACGAGTTCGTGCAATGGGGCTGGCTGGGCGACATCCATATCGGCGGGCCGGACTACACGCTGGTCAACATCGCCGCCTACGACAAGCTCGATGCCGACACGCGCGCCAAGCTCGACGCCGTGGCCAAGGACTACGCGCCGCGCTTCCGCGCCGCCAACCTGGGCGACGAGGCCAAGGATCTCGAACTCCTCAAGACGCAGTACAAAGTCGACCTCTTCGTGCCGCCCAAGGAGCAGATCGACGCGCTGATGGCCAAGATGCGGCCCTACTGGGAGCAGTGGTCGGCATCGCAGGGTGCCAACGGCACGGCGATGCTGAAGGAGATCCTGGCCGCGCTCGGCAAGTGACGGGGCACCCATGCAACCTTCCCCCGAAGCGCCGTCGCGCGGGTTGCTCGACCGCTGGGCCGGGCGCCTCGCCTGGGCCTGCGGCGTGCTCGCTGCCGTAGCCGTCGTTGCCATCCTGGCCATCGTCTGCATCGAGACGGTGATGCGGCAGTTCGATGCCTCGCTGCTGGTGACGGACGAGATCGCGGGCTACCTCAACGCCGCCGTGATCTTCCTCGGCCTGGCGTGGACCCTGCGCGAGGGCGGCTTCATCCGCGTCGAGCTGCTGTACGACCGTGCCGTGGGCAACCTCAAGCAGGCGCTGCGCTGGCTGATCGTGCTGACCGCGACGGTCTTCTCGGCGCTCACCCTCTGGGTCTGCATTCGCCAGGTGATCTATGCCTTCGATCGCGATACGCGTGCCGTGTCGATCCTCGACACGCCAGAGTGGATTCCGCAGTCGGTGATGGTGCTGGGGCTGGCGGTCCTGCTGCTGCAGCTCGTGGCCTGGATCGTCGATCGCGTCCGGCACATTCCCTGAGCGGCGGCCATGAACCTGGAACTCCTGACCCTGATCCTGGTCGTCAGTCTCGCCGTCATGCTGATGGCGGGGCAATGGACGGCCTTCGCGCTCGGCATCTGCGGCGTGCTGGTGCTCTACCTCAGCAAGGGCATGCTCGGATTGACCGCCCTGTCGTCGGTCGTCTGGAACAACGCCAACAGTTACATCCTGATCGCCGTGCCGATGTTCCTGCTGATGGGCGAGATCATCCTGCGCAGCGGCGTCAGCAGCTATTTTTACCGCGGTGTCGTGGTCCTGCTCGGGCGGCTGCCGGGCGGCTTGCTGCATGCCAACATCGCGAGCTGCGCGGTATTCTCCGCCGTGTCCGGCTCGAGTGTCGCCACGGCGGCGACGGTCGGTACCGTGGCCATTCCCGAGATGCTGTCGCGCGGCTACGAGCCAAAGACCGTGTTCGGCTCGCTCGCCGCCGGGGGCACCCTCGGCATCCTGATTCCGCCCAGCATCGTCATGGTGCTGTACGGCGCGCTGGTCGAGGAATCGATCGCCCGCCTGTTCATGGCAGGTGTGGTGCCCGGCCTGCTGATGGCGGGCATCTTCATGGTCTTCATCGCCGTGCTGCTGCTGATGAAGCCGTCCTATGCGCCGCCGCGCGATGCGGCGAGCGGCAAGTCGCGGGCCAGCGAAGCGGTGCACGTTTTTCCTGTCCTCGGCCTGCTGGTCGTCGTGCTGGGCAGCATCTATTCCGGCATCGCCACGCCGACCGAGGCATCGGCTCTCGGCGCCGCCGGCGCCATCGTCCTGGCGCTCGGCTATCGCAGCTTCACGCGCAAGGTGTTCACCGAATCGCTGATGGCCACCGTCAAGACCACCTGCATGGTCGCGCTGATCATCATCTGCGCCCAGATCCTGTCGACGGCGCTGACCTACTCGGGCGTGAGCCGCACCGTCAGCGAGTGGGTGATGGGGCTGGGGCTCGGCAAGTGGCAGTTCTTCGTCGCCCTGGTCGTGCTCTATCTCGTGCTGGGCTGCTTCGTCGACGGCGTGTCGATGATCTACATGACCCTGCCCGTGCTGCTGCCCGTCGTGAAGGCGTTCGGCTTCGACCTGGTCTGGTTCGGCGTCATTCTCACGGTGCTGATCGAGCTCGGCCAGATCACGCCGCCGGTCGGCCTGAACCTTTTCACCATCCACGCCATATCAGGCGGTGCGAAATTCTCGGAGGTAGCGGCGGGGTCAACCCCTTACGTCGGGCTGATGCTGCTCGTTATTCTCCTGCTCTGTCTGTGGCCCGAGATCGCGCTGTGGCTTCCGACCACCATGCGCGGCTGATCTGTGTGTAAGAAGGAGGAGTAAGCCATGACCCGACGCAACAGCGGTGACTATGCCGTGGTGTGGCCGCGCAGCGCCAAGGCCGTGGAAATCAAGCCCTTGGCCAAACGGCTGGACGCGCTCGACGGCAAGACCATCGCCTTCCTGTGGGACGACCTGTTCCGCGGCGACGAGATCTGGCCGATCCTCAAGCAGGAGCTCGGCAAGCGCTATACGGGCCTGACCTTCGTAGACCACGATGCATTCGGCTCCACGCATGGCGACGAGGAGCATCGCGTGCTCAGCGAACTGCCGGGGAAGATCAAGTCGATGAACATCGACGCGGTCGTCTCCGGCATGGGGTGTTGAGGAAGCTGCACACCCGCCGTGTTGCGGGTCAGCGCGATAGCAGAACAGGCCGGCGTCCCCACCTCCTCGCTGTGCTGCGAGGGTTTCCTGGGCCAGGCCAAGACGACCTCGGTGGGGCTGGGCTATCCCAACCTCGCGCTGGCGACGGTGCCGGGCCATGTCGACGTGCAGACGTCGGACGAGCTGCGCACCAACGTGCTCGGCACCACGGTCGAGCATGTCATCCGCAACCTCACCGGCGAGATCGCCTCGGTCCAGGCCACGGCCGATCCCGATCCGCAGGACATCGTCTTCGAGGGCAGCTTCGAGGAGGTCAATCGCCTGTTCCTCGAGAACGGCTGGAGCGATGGACTGCCGATCGTGCCGCCGACGAAGGAGAAGATCGCCGAGTTCCTGGCCTTCACCGACTTGGCCCCCGACCACGCGATCGGCAAGCTCCTGCCCGACAACCGCATGGCCACGGTGTGGAACGTCGCAGTCAACGGTGTGATGGCGGGCTGCCGGCCCGAATACATGCCGATCCTGGTGGCATTGGCCGAGGCGATGGCCGATCCGCAGTACGGCGTCGAACACTCGGGCAACACGCCGGGGGCGGAGACGCTGATCGTATTGAATGGTCCGCTGATCAAGCAGCTCGGCTTCAACTACGAGCAGGGCGCACTGCGCGACGGCTTCCAGCCCAACACCTCGATCGGCCGCTTCTGGCGCCTCTACCTGCGCAACGTCGCGGGCTTCCTGCTGCACCAGAACGACAAGGGCACGTTCGGCAACACCTGGCGCGTCGTGCTGGCGGAGAACGAGGACAGCCTGGGCAGGATGAAATGGCCGACCGTCGCGGCCGACATGGGGGCGCCGGCGGGCGAGAGCGCCGTCACCATCTCGCGCTTCACCGGCGGCAACGTCATCGTCTCGGTGTTCGGCGACAGTGCGGAGAAGGTGCTGCCCTATCTCGGCAATGCGCTGGTGACCCATTCCGCCTGGGAGGTGATCTTCACCGTCGGCATGGCGACCGGCACCTATCGGCCGTTGCTGGTGCTGAGCCCGCTGATCGCCGAGACGATCGCCAAGACCATGACCAAGCAGGACGTCCAGAACTGGCTGTTCGAGAATGCGCGCATGCCGGCGCACCTCTTCGAGAAGTACCTGTGGGGCTGGACCAACCTGGTGCCGGGCAAGCGCACGCTGAACGACTGGGTGCGGCTGGGCAAGATCCCGAAAGTCTTCGCCGGCAACGACCCTAACCGGCTGGTGCCGGTCGTGACCAAGCCCGAGCACATCATGATCGCGGTATCGGGCGATCCGCTGCGCTCGAACTGTTATCTGTTCGTGCACAACGGCATGCTGGGCTTCCCGACCGCCAAGACGGTCAAGCTGCCGAAGGGCTGGCGGATGAAGCTTTCAGAAGCGCAAGGATGAGCGACGAGGGCAGCCTCTGGATCGTGCTCCCCACGGGCCAGCAGGCTGCCGGCGGCTGGATCGACGACACGCTGAAGCAGCGGGCGGCCGAGCAGGGGCTTTCCGCCAAGGTCCCGCTCGCCGCCGACTTCCCGCGCCAGCGCATCGAAGTGGTGCGCGGGCCGCGTGCCGAAGATCGTCTGCAGGAGCTGTTCCTGCGGCGCGGCTGGAGCGACGGCCTGCCGGTCGTGCCGCCGACCGTGGCACGGGTGAAGCAGGCGCTCGCCTTCACCGACCGGGCGCCCACCGACGTGCTGGGCGAGGTCGAGCCCTTGAAGGGACTCGCTACCGTCGAGAAGGTCGCAGCCAACGCCGTGATGGCGGGCTGCCGGCCGGAATACCTGCCGGTCGTGCTGGCCGCGGTCGAGTGCGTGCTCGATCACGACTTCAACATGCGCGGCGTGCAGACGACCGACGAGAACGTCACGCCGATGCTGATCGTCAACGGACAGGTGGCACGCGAGCTCGGCGTCAATGCCAGCTTCGGCGTTCTGGGTCCCGGCTGGCAGGCCAATGCCGCGATCGGCCGCGCGCTCCGGCTCGTGATGCACAACCTGGGCGGCGGCTGGCCGGGCGCGGTGGCCTTTGCCGGCCTCGGCCAGCCCGGCCGTTATACGCTCTGCCTGGCCGAGAACGAGGCACAGAGTCCGTGGGCGCCGTTGCAGCCCGCGAACGCCGTGACGGTGACGCGCGCCGAGGGCGTGATCAACGTCACGGGATTCCTGCCCGAGATTGCGAGCGTCATGGGCACGGCGGCATCGGGTTTCGGCATCCTGTGGAGCGGCCGGCCGACCGTGCTGATCGCGCCCGCCGTGGCGGCCGACTGCGCGCGCCGCGGCATGAGCAAGGACGACGTGCGGCGTCATCTGTGGGAGCAAGGTCGTTGGAATCGCGAGGACTGGCAGAAGTCGTGGCTGACCGAGCGCATCGTCGCGGGCCGCCGTTGGCCGGACTGGGTCGAGGAGGCGGCCAAGGCGGGCGACATCCCGGCCGCGCGCTCGCCCGAAGACATCGTGCTGGTCGTTGCGGGCGGTGACATTCCCATCCCGCAGAACGCCTATTGCCCCTCCTGGGGCTTCCCGCCCGCCTGCATCACCCGCGAGGTGCGCCTGCCCACGGATTGGACGGAACTGCTCGCCGATGCGCGCGACGCCGCGGCGGTCTTGATCGACAAGTAAGGAGTAGAGCAACGTGGCGGGAACGAGTTTCGACATCGCCGTGATCGGCGGCGGCATCGCCGGCCTCACGGCTGCCCATCACGCGGCGCTGGCCGGTGTCTCGGTCGGCCACTTCATCGCCGACGGCATGCCGGGCGGGCTGGTAATGAATGTTGGCGCGCTCGACGGCTGGCCGACCGCCGGCGCAGTGGGCGGCGCCGAGCTGGCGGCGGGATTGCTCGGCCGCAACGAGGAGCTCGGCGTGTCGCTGGTGCCCTCGCGCATCGATTCCATCGAGGGCGCCGCGAGCAAGACACTGAGCGGCCCGGACGGCACTTGGCGGGCAAAGCAGGTCATCGTGGCGACGGGCGCGTCGTTGCGCACGTTGGCAGCACCCGGCGCCGAGCGACTCGCCGGCCGCGGCGTGTCGCAATGCGCGTGGTGCGATGGCGGCCTTTACCGCGACGCCGAGGTGGTCGTGGCGGGCGGCGGCGATGCAGCGTTGTCCGAGGCGATCCATCTCGCCGAGTTCGCTCGCTCGGTGACCATCGTCACGCGCGGCGAGATGTTCCGTGCGCGGCGGAGCTATGTGTCGCGCGTTGCCGAAGACGAACGTTTCAGGCTGCGCTGGGCGAGCGAGATCGTCGAGGTCCTGGGCGACAAGGGCGTCGAAGGCGTGCGTGTGCGCGACCATGAGGCTGGCAACGAGGAGATCGTGGCCTGCAACGGCCTGTTCGTGTTTGTCGGACTGTCGCCCAATGCCGGCTTGGTACCGGCCGATGTCGCACGCGACGAGCGTGGCTTCGTGGTCACGGATGCCAGTTTCGAGACGGCTTTGTCCGGCGTGTTCGCCATTGGCGCCGTGCGCTCGGGCTATGGCGGCCGGCTGACCCAGGCGGTCGCCGAGGCGACTACTGCCGCTGAGTACGCCGCGGCGCGCTGCGACGACTGACGTCAGGCCGGCACCACCGCCATCGCCTGGATCTCGACCTTGGCGCGATCCTCGACCAGCGCGGTGACCTCGACCACGGCCATCGCCGGGAAATTGCGCCCCATGATCTCGCGATAGGCCTTGCCGATGCCTACAAGGCTGCCGAGGTAGTCCTTCTTGCTGGTGAGATACCACGTCATCGTCGTGACGTGCTCGGGCTTTGCGCCGGCCTCGGCCAGCACGTCGACGACGTTCTGGAGGGTCTGGCGGACCTGGCCGACGAGGTCGTCGGTCTCGAACTGGCTCTGGCCGTTCCAGCCGATCTGGCCGCCGACGAAGACGAAGCGGCCCTGGGCCGCGACGCCGTTGGCGTAGCCCTTGGGTTTCACCCAGCCAGCCGGCTGCAGGATCGTGTGCGTTGTCATGATCAACCTTGGCTCTTCAACAGGAAGCGCTGGATCTTGCCCGTCTGCGTCTTGGGCAAAGCGGGCGTGAACTTCACCGAGCGCGGGTACTTGTAGGGCGCGATCGTCGCCTTGACGTGATCCTGCAGGCGCTTGGCGGTGTCGGCGTCCGGTGCGACGCCGTCGGCCAGCACGACATGCGCCTGCACGATCTGGCCGCGCTCGGCGTCGGCGATGCCGATCACCGCGCATTCGAGCACGTCGGTGTGCGTCAGGAGCGCCGCTTCGACTTCGGGCCCGGCAATGTTGTAGCCGGCCGAGATGATCATGTCGTCGGACCGCGCGGCGAAGTGGAAATAGCCTGCTTCGTCCTGCACGAAGGAATCGCCGGTGAGGTTCCAGCCGTCGCGCACGTAGTCGCGCTGGCGGTCGTCGGCGAGATAGCGGCAGCCGGTCGGGCCGCGCACGGCGAGCTTGCCCACCGTGCCGCGCGCCAGCTCCCTCATGTTCTCGTCGACGACCCGGGCCTCGTAGCCGCGCACCGGCTTGCCGGTCGAGCCGGGGGCGAGGTCGTCGAGGCGGTTGGAGATGAAGATGTGCAGCATCTCGGTGGCGCCGATGCCGTCCAGGATCGGCTTGCCGGTCTTGGCCAGCCAGTCGTTGAACACCGGCGCCGGCAGGGTCTCGCCGGCCGAGACGGCGATGCGCAGCGAGGAGAGATCGGCGCCCTGGTCCATCGCCGTCAGCATGGCGCGGTAGGCGGTGGGCGCCGTGAAGCTGATGGTCGCGCGGTAGGTCTCGATGATCTCGACCATGTTCGCGGGTGACGCGTTCTCGAGCAAGGTCGCCGCCGCGCCGAAGCGCAGCGGGAAGATCGCAAGCCCGCCCAGGCCGAAGGTGAAGGCAAGCGGCGGCGAGCCGACGAAGACGTCGTCCGGCGTCACGCCCAGCACGTCCTTGGCATAGCCGTCGGCGATGATCAGCAGGTCGCGATGGAAATGCATGGTAGCCTTGGGCACCCCGGTGGTGCCCGAGGTGAAGCCCAGCAGGGCGACGTCATCGCGGCCGGTGGCGACGGCCTCGAAGCGCACCGGCTTGGTCAGCGCCACGCGGTCGAGCTCGGCATCGTGATTGGCCGTGCCGTCGAAGCCCACGACCTGCTCGAGGAAGCGGCTGTCCTTGGCGCAGGCCACCAGCTCGTCCATCAGGCGCGTGTCGCAGAGCGCCAGCGCAATCCTGGCCTTGTCGACGATCTGCCCGAGCTCGCCCGCCCGCAGCATGGGCATGGTGTTGACCACGACGGCGCCCGCCTTCGTAGCCGCCAGCCAGCAGGCGACCATCGCGGGATTGTTGGCGGCGCGGACCAGCACGCGATTGCCGGGCCGCACGCCGTAATTCTCGACCAGCGCCCGTGCCAGCCGGTTGGTCCAGTCGGTCAGCTCCTTGTAGGTGCGGCGCCGGCCGTTGCCGATCAGGGCGGTGTTGTCGCCGAAGCCCTTCTGGACCATGCGGTCGGTCAATTCGACGGCGACGTTCAGCCGCTCGGGATAGTCGAAGCCGGCCAGGTTGAAGTGCGGCAACTCGGCCGCGGGCGGAAGGTTGTCGCGGCTGAACGTATCGATATGTGCGCTCGGTCCCAGCATCGTCAGGTCCCTTCGAACACCGGCGTCTTCTTGTCGACGAAGGCGCGGTAGGCGCGCTCGAAGTCGCGGGTCTGCATGCAGATCGCCTGCGCCTGGGCCTCGGCTTCGATCGCCTGGTCTAGGCCCATCGACCATTCCTGGTTCAGCTGGGTCTTGGTGATGCCGTGGGCGAAGGTCGGGCCAGAGGCGATACGCTTGGCCATGTCCATCGCGTCGGCTTCCAGCGACCCGGCATCAACCAGGCGATTATAGAACCCCCAGCGCTCGCCTTCCGCCGCCGACATGCTGCGGCCGGTATAGAGAAGCTCGGCGGTGCGGCCCTGGCCGATGATGCGGGGCAGGATCGCGCAGGCGCCCATGTCGCAGCCGGCGAGACCCACGCGTGTGAACAGGAAGGCGGTCTTGGCCTCGGGCGTGGCGATGCGGATGTCGGAGGCCATGACGATGATCGCTCCGGCACCCACGGCGACGCCGTCGACGGCGGTGATGATCGGCTTGCCGCAGGCCAGCATCGCCTTCACGAGATCGCCGGTCATGCGCGTGAAGGCCAAAAGCTCCTTCATCTCCATGGCGACCAGGGGCCCGATGATGTCGTGCACGTCGCCGCCCGAGCAGAAATTGCCGCCGTTGGGCAGGAAAACCACGGTGTCGACGTCCTCGGCGTAACGCAGCTCGCGGAAGGTGTCGCGTAGCTCGGCATAGGAGTCGAAGGTGAGGGGGTTCTTGCGCTCCGGCCGGTCGAGCTTTATGCGCGCCACCTTGCCGTCGAGCTGCCAGAGGAAGTGTTTGGGCCGGAAGCCCGCCATCCTGGTCATTCCCGTCCCTCCCAATTGCTGCGAAAAGCCTTCAGCATCGACGTGAGCTGGCGCGCGTCGCTCTTGGTGACGCCGGCCAGCAACTCGCCGACCCATCGTTCGTGCGCCGCCGCCATGCTGCGAAACGTGTCCTTGCCGGTCTTCGTGAGCTGCACGATCGAGGTGCGCCGATCGCCGTCGCGCTGGCCGCGCTGCACCAGCCCTTCCGAGACCAGGCGGTCGATGATGCCGGTGACGTTGCCGTTGGAGACCAGCAGGAAGCGCGACAGGTCGCTCATCAGCATGCCGTCCGGCACGCGGTAGAGCGCGGCCATGACGTCGAAGCGCGGAAGGGTGGTGTCGAACTCGGTGCTCAGCCGCTCGCGCAGCTCGCCTTCGATGATGCGCGACGCGCGCAGCAGGCGGATCCAGAGCCTGAGCTTCTCCTTTGAAGCGGAAAGAGGTCCGCTCACCACGTCTCGCCTCCCGACAGCGACAGCGCCTGGCCCGTGACCGAGCCCGCCGCCTCGCTGCAGAGCCACAGAACGGCCGCCGCGACTTCCTTGGGCTGGATGAAGCGGCCTTGCGGATTGGTGCTGGCGAGGCTGGCGCGCGCCTGCTCGACGGTGCGGCCGGTCGTGCGCACGATGCGCTGGACCGATTCCTCCAGCATGTCGGTCTCGACGAAGCCTGGGCATACGGCGTTGACGGTCACGCCCGACCTCACCGTCTCGGTCGCGAGGGCGCGCATCAGGCCGACGACGCCGTGCTTGGCCGCCACGTAAGGCGCCACATAGGCGTAGCCCTTCAGTCCCGCTGTCGAGGCGACGAAGACGATGCGGCCGGCCTTGCGCTTGTTCATGCCGGCGAGGGCCGGCTTCACCGTCAGGAACGATCCGGTGAGGTTGAGGTCGAGGGCGCGCTGCCAATCTGTGAGCGATGTCTTGTGCGCCGGGCTGCTTTCGGCGCCGCCGGCGTTGGCGACGACGATGTCGAAAGGACCGCGCAGCCCCTCGGCCTCGGCGTAGAGGGCGGTCATCGCGGCCTCGTCGGTTACGTCGGCTGCGATCGGGAAAATCCGTGCATTCTCGCCGGCAACAGCTTCGAGCTTGGCCTTGCGGCGGCCGCAGATGGTGACGGAGAGGCCTGCTTCGGCGAGCGCCAGCGCGATCGCCCGCCCGACGCCCGTGCCGCCGCCCGTCACCAGTGCATGCTTGCCTAAAATCATACTTTCAGCCCCATGGTGCCGCTGCGGTCGGCCAGCCGATAGAGCTGGTCGCGGCCGTTGAGATAAGGATCGGGCCACTTCACGTCGCGGTCGCCGAGCTGCACCGCGGCGTGCAGGGTCCAGTAGGGATCGGCGAGATGCGGTCGCGCCAGGCAGACGAGGTCGGCACGGCCGGCCAGCAGGATCGAATTGACGTGGTCGGGCTCGTAGATGTTGCCCACCGCCATGGTGGCCATGCCGGTCTCGTTGCGGATGCGGTCGGAGAACGGCGTCTGGAACATGCGCCCGTAGACGGGACGGGCGCGGCTGAAAGTCTGGCCGGCCGACACGTCGCAGATGTCGACTCCCGCGGCTTGAAGCAGCCGCGCGATCTCGACGGCTTCCTCCGGCGTCACGCCCTCGTCGCCCATCCAGTCGTTGGCCGAGATGCGCACGGAGATCGGCTTGTGCGCCGGCCAGACCGCGCGCACGGCGTGGAAGATCTCCAGCGGATAGCGCAGGCGGTTCTCGAGCGAGCCGCCGTACTCGTCCGTGCGGTGGTTGGTGAGCGGCGTGATGAAGGACGACAGCAGATAGCCGTGCGCGGCGTGGATCTCGAGCATGTCGAAGCCACAGCGCGCGGCCATCTCCGCCGAGGTCACGAACTGCTGCTTGATGCGCTCCATGTCGGTGCGGTCCATCGCCTTGGGCACCTGGTTCTCCGGCGACCACGGGACCTCCGACGCCGCCATCAATGGCCAGTTGCCGTCGGGCAACGGGGAGTCGATGTGCTGCCAGCCGAGCTGGGTCGAGCCCTTGGCGCCGGAATGGCCGATCTGGGCGCAGATCCTGGCTTCGGTCTCGGCGTGCACGAAATCGACCAGGCGCTTCCAGGCGACCTCGTGCTCGGGGGCATAGAAGCCCGTGCAGCCCGGCGTGATTCGGCCCTCGGGGCTGACGCAGGTCATCTCGATATGGACCAGGCCCGCGCCGCCCTTGGCGCGCTCGGCATAGTGGGCGAAGTGCCAGTCGGTCGGGCATCCGTCGACCGCCTTGTACTGCGCCATGGGGGAGACGACGACGCGGTTGGTGAGCTTGAGGTCGCGCAACTGGAACGGCGCGAACATCGGCGCGCGCCGCAGGTTGTCGGTGTTGCCGGCGCGGCGCTGGAACCACGCTTCAGCGCCGCCCAGCCACGCCGGATCGCGCAGGCGCAGGTTCTCGTGGCTGATGCGCTGCGAGCGGGTCAGCAGCGAATAGTTGAACTGCACGGGATCGAGGTCGAGATAGCGTTCGACCTCCTCGAACCATTCCAGCGAGTTGCGCGCGGCCGACTGCAGGCGCAGCACCTCGGTGCGCCGTGCGCTTTCGTACTTCTCGAATGCCGCTGTGAGACCGGGTTCGGAATGGAGGTAGTCCGCCAGCGCCACGGCGCTCTCGAGCGCCAGCTTGGTGCCCGAACCGATCGAGAAGTGCGCACTGGCCGAGGCGTCACCCAGCAGGGCGAGGTTCTTGTGCGACCAGCGCTCGCAGAGCACGCGCGGGAAGTTGATCCAGGCCGAGCCGCGAATATGGCCGGCATTGGACATCAGGTTCTGGCCGCCGAGATGCTTGGCGAAGATCCGCTCGCAGGTCGCGATCGACTGCTCGCGCGTCATGTCGCCGAAGCCCCAGGCGGTCCAGGTCTCCTCGCTGCATTCGACGATGAAGGTCGCGGTCTCGGGCTCGAACTGGTAGGCGTGCGCCCATACCCAGCCGTGGTCGGTCTCCTCGAAGATGAAGGTGAAGGCGTCGTCGAACTTCTGGCGCGTGCCGAGCCAGACGAACTTGCACTTGCGCACGTCGATGTCGGGCTTGAAGACCTCGGCGAAGGCGGCGCGCGAGCGCGAGTTCAGCCCGTCGGCGGCGATGACGAGGTCATGGCTTTCCATGAAAGGTTTCGGATCGTCGATCTCGGTCTCAAAGCGGAGCTCGATGCCGAGATCCTGGGCGCGCCGCTGCAGCAGCAGGAGCAGCCGCTTGCGGCCGATGCCGCAGAAGCCGTGCCCGGTCGAGACCGTGCGCACGCCCTTGTGGATGACGGCGATGTCGTCCCAGTAGGCGAAGTAATCCCGGATCCAGGCCGCGCTCACCGCGTCGTTGGCGGCGAGGTTGTCGAGCGTCTCGGCCGACAGCACGACGCCCCAGCCGAACGTGTCGTCCGGCTTGTTGCGCTCGAACACCGTGATGTCGTGCGCAGGGTTGCGGCGCTTCATCGAGATGGCGAAGTAGAGGCCGGCGGGGCCGGCGCCGAGAACAGCAACCTTCACCTCAGCTCTCCTTCCTCGATCGATATACTCTTTAGGCTTGAAAGTTTAAACCTAAAATATTCTCAGTGTCCGCCCAGGTAGCTCGCGGTGACGCGCGGGTCGTGCATCAGGTCGGCGGCGGCGCCGGAATGGACGATCTCGCCGGTCTCCAGCACATAGCCGAAATCGGCCGTTTCCAGGGCGGCACGGGCGTTCTGCTCGACCAGCAGGATCGACACGCCGAGATCGCGCAGCGAGGAGATGATGCGGAAGACCTCGCGCACGATCAGCGGCGCCAGCCCCAGGCTGGGCTCGTCGAGCATCAAGAGCCGCGGCTTGGCCATCAGGGCGCGGCCCAGGGCCAGCATCTGGCGTTCGCCGCCCGACAAGGTCGAGGCCTTCTGGCCGCGCCGTTCGTCGAGCCTCGGGAAACGCCGGTAGATGTCGGCGAGGCTCTGCTTCAGGCCGGCCGAATCGCGGCGCCGCGAGTAGCCGCCCAGCAGAAGGTTGTCCGACACCGAGAGGTCGCCGAACAGCTCGCGGGTCTCGGGGACCAGGCAAAAGCCGCGCTCGATGCGGGCCTCGACGTCGAGCCGCCGCAGATCCATGCCGTCGAACGACATGCGGCCGCGCCATGGCAGCAGGCCGATCGCGGCGCCCAGCAGCGTCGTCTTGCCCGCGCCGTTGGGGCCGATGACGGTGACGATCTGGCCGGGCTCGATGGCGAGGGACACGCCGCGCACGGCCTCGACTTTGCCGTAGGCGACGGAGACCTGGTCGATCGACAGCAGCGCCATCTCACGCCACCCCGCCGAGATAGGCTTCCTGGACGCGCGGGTCGCTGCGCACGACGGCCGGTGTGCCCTCGCAGAGCTTGGCGCCGAAATCCATCACCACCGTGCGGTCGACCAGGCCCATGACGAAATCCATGTCGTGCTCGACCAGCAGGATTGAGAGGCCTTCGGCCCGCAGGGCTTCGAGAAGGTTGGCGAGCTCCGCTTTCTCCCCGGCGCGCAGGCCGGCGGCGGGCTCGTCGAGCACCAGCAGCGCCGGATCGGCCGCCAGCGCTCGGGCGATCTCGAGCAGGCGCTGGTTGCCCAGCGGCAGGTTGCCGGCCAATTCGAAGGCGCGGTCGCCGAGGCCGACGCGCTTCAGCTGGCGCATCGCCTCGGCCTGGGCGCGGGCCTCCTCGGCGCGATCGAGCCGCAGGATGCCGGCGAAGAAGCCGGAGCGGGTGCGGCCGTAGGTGCCCAGCAGCACGGTGTCGAGCAAGGTCATGGTCTTGCGCAGCTTCACGTGCTGGAAGGTGCGGGCGATGCCGGCGCGGGCGATCTCGCTTTGCGCCCGCCGGCTGATGTCCTGCCCCAAGAAGCTGATCCTGCCCTGATTCAGCGGCAGCGCGCCGGTGATCAGGTTGAACATGGTGGTCTTGCCCGCGCCGTTGGGTCCGATCAGCCCCAGGATCTCGCCGGCCTTGACCTCGAAGCTCACATTGTCGACGGCTAAAAGGCCGCCGAAGCGACGGGTCGCGCCGTCCACGGTCAGGATCGGCTGGCCGCGTTCGGGCTGCTGGCGATGCTCGAGCGCGCCGGCGGCGAGAGGCGGTGTCGGCTTTACGCGCGGCAGCCAGCGCAGGGCGAAGGGCACGATGCCGGCGCGGGCCCGCTGCAGCAGCAGGATGAACAGCACCGAGAACACGATGACTTCGAGCTGGCCCGAGGCGCCCGGCGAGATCACCGGCAGCCAGTCCTGGATGCTGTTCTTGAGCAGGGTGACGACGGCGGCGCCTACGATCGCGCCCGACAGGTAGGCCATGCCGCCGACCATCGCCATCAGCAGGTAGAGAATGCCGACACTGACGTCGAAGGGAGCGGGGCTGACGAAGCGGCTCATATGGGCATAGAGCCAGCCGGACAACGCCGACAGCAGGGCCGCGATCACGAAGGTGATGAGCTTCACGCGGAACGGGTTGATGCCCAGGCTCTCCGTCATGACCTGGCCGCCGCGCAGCGCGCGCACGGCGCGGCCTTCTCGCGAATTGAGCAGGTTGGCCGAGAGCACCAGGGAAACGATCAGGAACGCCCAGATCAGGTAGTAGATGCTGTTGCTGCTGGCGAGGGCATGGCCGCCGACGGAGATGGGCGGGATCTCGCTGATGCCGTTGTACTGGCCCAGCAGGGGCAGGTTGCCGAACAGGAAGTAGGTCGCGAGCCCCCAGGCGATGGTGCTGAGCGACAGGAAATGGCCGCCGAGCCGCAGGGTCACCGCGCCCAGGATGGCGGCGACGAGCCCGGTGAGCACGACGCCCACGACCAGCCCGATCCACGGCGAATAGCCCGCCTTCACGGTGAGCCAGGCGGTGGCGTAGGCAGCGATGCCGACGAAGGCGGCCTGGCCGAAGGACAGCATGCCGCCGATGCCCGACAGCAGCACGAGGCCGAGCACGGCCAGGGCATAGATGCCGATGAAGTTCATGAGCGTGATGCTGAAGGGGCTGAGCATCATCGGGGCGAGCGCGAGCAGCAGGACCCCGGCGGCCGCGACGAGGTGGAAGTGCCGGCGCGTCATTCCTCGGCCTCTTCCTCCTCGGTGCCGGCGAAGGCGAGCGAGCGCCAAAGCAGCACGGGAATGAGCAGGCTGAAGACCAGCACCTCCTTGTAGGCGCTGAACCAGAACGAGGTGAAGCTTTCCAGCAGCCCGACCATGACCGCGCCCAGCGCCGTCACGGGATAGCTCACCATGGCGCCGATGATGGCGCCGACGAAGGCCTTCAGGCCGAGCAGGAAGCCTGAGTCGTAGAAGATCGTCGTCACCGGTGCGATCAGCACGCCCGAGATGCCGGCCAGCAGGGACGCCAGCAGGTAGGCGATCGTGCCCGTCGAGGTCGGCCGGATGCCGACCAGGCGCGCGCCGACGCGATTGACCGCCGTGGCGCGCAACGCCTTGCCCTGGATGGTGAACTCGAAATAGAGGAACAAGAGGCCGCAGAACACGACCGATGCGGCCAGGATCAGCAGCATCTGGCCGTTGACGACCAGGCCCGCGATGTCGAACACGGCATCGGTCAGCGGCTTGGTGCGCACGCCTTCCGGGCCGAAGAACATCAGGCCGAGCCCGCTCAACGCGAAATGCAGCGCCACCGCCACGGTGAGCAGCAGCAGCACCGAGGCGTCGGCGATCGGCCGGAACACGATGCGGTCGAGCAACGGCGCGATCGGCAGGACCAGCGCCAGAGACAGCACGATCCTGACCGGCATCGACAGGTTCATGCCGGCCGCGAACCAGACCGCGGCGGCCGGCGCCAACGGCAGGACGAGATAGAGCAGCAGGGCGCGCGGCAGCCGGTGCAGCGCGCGGTTCCGGGCGAGGGCGATCGTCTCGGCCGCCGTCGCCAGCACTGCGAGCACGGCCACCAGGCCGACCGTGCCCGGCCGCGTGCCGGTCTCCAAGGAGGCGAGGCTCAGCGCCGTGAAGGCGGCGATATCGCCGAACGGCACGAAGATCACGCGCGTCACGGCGAAGATCAGCACCAGGCCGAGGCCGATCAGGACATAGATGGCCCCGCTGGCGATGCCGTCCATCGCCAGGATCGCTGCGATCTCGCCGTTCATTGGCTCAGGGCCATCGGTTCAGGGCTCATACTTCCACTGGCCGTTGACCAGGCGCACCATCACCAGCGACCGCTCGTCGACGCCGTAGCTGTCGCTGGGCTTGTAGTTGTAGATGGCGTGCGTGCCCACGAGGTCCTTGGTGTCGAAGATCGCGTTCTTCAGGGCCACCCGGAACTCCGGTGTGCCGGGCTTGGCGCCCGTCGCCATCGCCCGCTTGGCGGCGTCCAAAAACACCAGCCAGGCATCGAAGGAGTAGGCCGAGAAGGCGTCCGACGTCGGCCCCCCGTTCGCCTTCTGGTAGGCGGCGCGGAAGTCCATGGAGATCTTCTTGCTGAAGTGCGTATCGGGCAGCTGCTCGGCCACGACCACGGGACCGGCCGAAACCTGCACGCCTTCGACCGACTTGCCGCCGACGCGGATGAAGTCGGTGTTGAGCAGCGCCGGCGTGCCGTACAGCGGCCCCTTGTAGCCGCGTTCGGCCAGCGCCAGCGGCGGCAGCGCGCCCTGGGTGGCGGCGCCGCCCAGCAGCACCGCGTCGGGCTTGGCCGCCATCATCTTCAGGACCTGGCCCGTCACCGAGGTGTCGGTGCGCGCATAGCGCTCGTTGGTCAGCATCTTCAGGCCGTCCGCCTCGGCAGGCTTCTGCGCGCCGTTGTAGACTAGGTCGCCCCAGGCGTCGGAGAAGCCGATATAGGCGAATTGCTTCACGCCATCGCGCTTCATGCGGTCGACCACCACCTTGACCATCAGAGTGGGCGGCTGCGGCATGACGATCGCCCAGCGGTCGCCGGCGTCGTTGGCCGCCACGCTGATCGGCGAGATTGCGATCATCGGCACCTTGAGCTCGTTGGCGATCGGCACCATGGCGCTGGTCGAGGCAGCGGTGGAGGTGCCGATCAGCAGGTCGACCTTGTTCTCCTCGACGAGCTTGCGCGCATTGCGCGTCGCGGCCGACGGATCGGACCCGTCGTCGAGCTGGATCAGCTTGACCTTCTCGGCGCCCACTGCGCTTGCGTACTCGACCGCGGCCTTCATGCCGCGGTCGTAGAGGACGCCGATCGACGAGCCGGGCCCGCTCTGCGATGTGATGAACCCGACCGTGATCTCGGCCTGCGCCGCCGTGGCGAACCCCAGAGAGGCGGCGACGACCGCCGCCGCGATGCTATTCTTCATCAGTGTCTCCTTTTTCAGCCCTTATCCCCGTAGTGACATGATCGAACGCTCTTTCGTGCGTATCAAATCCGGACTTGTGCATGTCGCGGCCTGTGGCGCCGGACGGCCGCTCCTGCTGCTGCACCAGACGCCGCGCTCATGGGACGAATATCGCGAGGTACTCCCGCTGCTGGGGGCACGCTATCGCGCCATCGCCATGGATACGGTCGGTTTCGGCGATTCCGAGCCATTGCCGGCCGGCAGCGATTCCATCGAGGCTTGGGGCGCCGCCGCGCATGAGGTGCTGGCGGCGCTGGGCCACGCCCGCGCCGTTGTCGTGGGCCATCACACGGGGGCGGCCATCGCCGTCGAGATGGCGGCGTCGCAGCCCGAGCGGGTCGAGGCGCTGGTCCTGTCGGCCTGTCCTTACGTCGACGCGGCGCGACGGGCGAAGGAGCCCGGCAAGCGCGTGATCGACGATGTCGCGGCGCATGTCGACGGCCGGCATCTCCAGGAACTGTGGGGCAGACGTCAGCCCTTCTACCCGGAGGGTCGCGGCGACCTGCTGGAACGCTTCATCGTCGATGCGCTCAAAGCAGGGCCGCGGGCCGCCGAAGGCCATCGCGTGGTCGGTCGTTACGTGATGGAAACGCGCCTGCCGCTGGTGCGCTGCCCGACCCTGGTGATCGCGCCGATGGCCGATCCCCATGCCCATCCGCACGCGCCCAGCGTTGCCGCCAACATTGCCGGCAGCAAATTGATCGAGATCGAAGCGGGCACCGTGCCGCTCCCCGACCATATGCCGCACGCCTTCGCGGCTGCGATCGACCAGTTCCTGTCGAGCCATTGAAAGCCCGCCCCCAAAGCCGAGATATTTCAATCCTAAAGTTTCTCGAAAACGATCGTCAAGGCCACACCGTGCTCGATTGACAGATAAAAGCTTCAATCCTTAAATATCTGTCGCTGCGATGAGGGACGCCCGATGGCTGAACGATCCTTCGCGAAAGAGGTAGAAGACCTCAGGCTCGGTGACGGGCAGGAGTTCCATGGCGAGGGCATCCTCGCCATCACCAAGGCCCTGCTGCAATCGGGCGTGGGTTATGTCGCAGGCTATCAGGGCGCGCCGATCTCGCATCTGATGGACGTGCTGGCCGACGCGCAGGACATCCTGAACGACCTCGGCGTCCACTTCGAGTCGAGCGCCAGCGAGGCGACGGCGGCGGCGACGCTCGCGGCCTCGGTCATGTATCCCATCCGCGGCGCCGTCACCTTCAAGTCGCCGGTCGGCACGAACGTTGCTTCGGATGCGCTGGCCAACCTGGCGTCGGGCGGCGTCACCGGCGGCGCCCTGATCATCGTCGGCGAGGATTACGGCGAAGGCTCCTCGATCATGCAGGAGCGCAGCCACGCCTATGCGATGAAATCCCAGGTCTGGCTGCTCGATCCGCGGCCCGACCTCGAGAGTATCGTGCGCGCGGTCGAGCTCGGCTTCGAGCTCTCGGAGGCGTCCAACACGCCGGTCATGCTGGAGGTGCGTATCCGCGCCTGCCACGTGCGCGGCAGCTTCCGCACCAAGACCAACCAGCGGCCGACGATGAGCGTGAAGGACGCGCTCGAGGCGCCGCGGCGCGACACCGGCCGCGTCGTCTTGCCGCCCGCCTCCTACCTCCACGAGAAGGAGAAGATCGAGAAGCGCTGGCCGGCCGCGGTAAAATTCATCAAGGAGCGCGGGCTGAACGAGTTCGTGCCGGGCGACATCGGCGACGTCGGCATTATCCTGCAGGGCGGCATGTACAACGGCGTGCTGCGGGCTCTGCAAGGGCTCGGCCTGGCCGACGTCTGGGGCGCCAGCCGCATTCCCCTCTATGTCCTGAACGTCACCTATCCCCTGGTGCCGGACGAGGTCGCCGACTTCTGCCGCAACAAGCGCGCGGTCCTGCTGGTGGAGGAGGGGCAGCCCGATTTCATCGAGCAGGCGCTGGCCAAGATCCTGCGCCAGGCGAAGATCGAGACGCCGCTGTCGGGCAAGGACGTCTTCCCCATGGCCGGCGAATACACCGCCCAGGTCATGGGCGATGCGATCGGCGCCTTCGTGCGGCAATGGATCCCAAGTGAGTTGGCGCCGTCCGTGCGCGCGTCCAACGCGCCGCCGGCCCTGGAAGAGAAGCACGCCCGCGCGCTGGCCGAGGTCGTGCCGCCGCGCCCGCCCGGCTTCTGCACCGGCTGTCCCGAGCGGCCGATCTTCGCCGCCATGAAGCTGGTCGAGCGCGAGCTGGGGTCGCACCACGTCGCGGCCGACATCGGCTGCCATCTGTTCTCGATCATGCCGCCGTTCAATATCGGCACGACCACCATGGGCTACGGCCTGGGGCCGGCCTCGGCCTCGGCGTTCAACGTCAAGGCGGGCAAGCGCTCCATCGCCGTGATGGGCGATGGTGGCTTCTGGCACAACGGGCTCACTTCGGGCATCGGCAACGCCGTGTTCAACAAGAGCGACGGCGTTGTGCTGATCGTCGACAACCACTATTCGGCGGCGACCGGCGGCCAGGACCTTTTGTCCTCCCGAGCCAACAACCGCTCGCGGTCGACGCGGCATGCCATCACCGAGGCGGTCAAGGGCATGGGCGTCGACTGGGTGCGCCAGATCGACCGCACCTACGATGTCGCCCGCGTGCGCGACACCTTGAAAGAGGCGCTGACCACCGAGCAGGCCGGGCCGAAGGTGATCGTGGCGTCGTCGGAGTGCATGCTGAACCGCCAGCGCCGCGAGCGGCCGTTGTTCGCCAAGGCAGTGAAGGCGGGCGAGCGCATGGTGCGCCAGCGCTTCGGCGTCGACGAGGATGTCTGCACCGGCGACCACGCCTGCATTCGGCTCTCCGGCTGCCCCTCGCTCTCGGTCAAGCAGACCGCCGATCCCTTGAAGGACGATCCGGTCGCGGCGATCGACAATTCCTGCGTCGGCTGCGGCAACTGTGGCGACGTGGCGGAGGCGGCCGTGCTCTGCCCGTCCTTCTATCGCGCCGACATCATCATCAATCCCACGGGCTGGGACCGCTGGGTGGCGCAGATGCGCGCTGGCGTCATCGGCTTCTTCCAGCGCCTGCGTGCCCGCCGGCGGCTGCGGTTGGCCTGATGGACGCCGTCCTTTCCTTGCCAACCCTCGACACGCGACGGCCCACGGCCATCGCGGTGATGGCGATGGGCGGCCAGGGCGGCGGCGTGCTGGTCGACTGGATCGTGGCCCTCATCGAAGGGCAGGGCTGGCTGGTGCAATCGACGTCGGTTCCCGGCGTCGCCCAGCGCACCGGCGCCACGATCTACTACGTCGAAGCCATCCAATCCGACGGTTCGGGCCGCCGTCCCGTGCTGTCGCTGATGCCGGTGCCCGGCGAGGTCGACATCGTGATCGGCGCCGAGCTGATGGAGGCGGGCCGCGCCATGCAGCGCGGGCTGGTGTCGCCCGATCGCACGACGCTGATCGCCTCGTCGCACCGCGCCTATGCGGTGAGCGAGAAGATCGCGCCCGGCGACGGCGCCGGCGATCCGGCCAAGGTCCACGAGGCGGCGCGTGCGGCCAGCAAGCAGTTCCTCGCCTTCGACATGGCGGCGATCGCCGAGCAGTCGGAGAGCGTGATCTCGGCCGCTCTGTTCGGGGCGCTGGCCGGTTCCGGCGCCCTGCCGTTCCCACGCGCCGCCTACGAGACGACCATTCGCGAGACCGGCGTCGGCGTCGAGGCGAGCCTGCGCGCCTTCGGCAGCGCCTACGATGCGGCCGTCGAGGAGCTGAAGTCGCCGTCGCCAGCGCCACAGCGCAGCATCACGCGGAAAGAGTTTCCTGAGCTGAAGCCGATCGGCGATGCCGGCTTCGATGCCTTGGTCGAGCGGGCGCGCAAGCTGCCTCAGCCGGTGCACGGCATCGTCGCGGCCGGCTTGGCGCGCGTCGTGGATTTCCAGGACGTCGCCCATGGGCGCGAGTATCTCGATCGCGTCGATGCTTTCGCTGAGTTCGGCGACGACGCGCTTACGTCGGCCGCGGCCAAGCAGATCGCGCGCGCCATGGCCTACGACGACGTGATCCGCGTCGCCGACCTCAAGACGCGCGACAGCCGTTTCGCCCGCGTGCGCGCTGAAGTGGCGGCCCGGCCCGACCAGATCGTCTACGCCACCGAGTTCATGCATCCGCGCATGGAGGAGGTGTGCGGCACCTTGCCCGCCGGGCTCGGTCTCTGGATCGAATCCAGCCCGCGCGTGATCGGCGTCCTGCGCGGCATGGTCGACCGCGGCCGGCGGGTTAGGACCGGCACGATCGGCTGGTTTCTGACGCTTTATCTCCTGGCCGGCCTGCGCCGCCTCCGCCGCGGGACGCTGCGCCATCGCCGCGAGCAGGCGCATATCGCGGCCTGGCTCGAGCGCGCGCGGACGGCGGCCCGTTGCGACGTTGCGCTGGCGGTCGAGATCCTCGAGGCGCGCCGGCTGGTGAAGGGCTATTCCGACACCCACGATGCCGGCGAAGGAAAATTCTCGCGGCTGATGGCGATGGCCGACAAGCTCGAAGGCCGCGCCGATGCGGCGGACTGGATGCGCCGCCTGCGGCAGGCGGCGCTCGCAGATGCCGAGGGACGCGCCCTCGGCGACACGATCAAGACAATCGAGAGCTTCCTATGATAGCCAAGTACCGCGGCAACCGGCAGGCGATCTCGGCGCTCGTTCGCGAGACCGAGGTCCATCGCGACGTCTATCTCGACCAGGAGCTGTTCGAGCTCGAGATGGAGCACCTCTTCGCCAATACCTGGGTCTATGTCGGCCATGACAGCCAGGTACCCAAGGTCGGCGATTACTACGCCACCACGATCGGCACGCAGCCTGTCATCATGGTGCGCAGTGCCGAGGACAAGGTCAGCGTGCTCTACAATCGCTGTCCGCACAAAGGCACCCGGCTGACCGGCGAGGCCTGCGGCAACACCGGGCGTTTCTTCCGCTGTCCTTATCACGCCTGGACTTTTCGTCTCGACGGCAGCCTGGCGGGCATCCCGCTGAAGACCGGTTACGACAACACGGGCTTTGCCGAGAGCCATGGCGCGCGCGGCATGACGCCGGTGCGCCATGTCCACAATTATCGCGGCTTCGTCTTCGGCAAGCTTTCCGATGTCGGACCGGGCTTCGAGGAGTTCTTCGGCGAGGCTCTCTCCAGCATCGACAACATGGTCGACCGCTCGCCGGCCGGGAAGCTGGAAGTGGCGGGTGGCGTGCTGCGCTACACCCACGCCTGTAACTGGAAGATGCTGGTCGACAATCTGACCGACACTTGCCATCCGATGATCGCCCATCAATCCTCGGCAGGCACGACAGTCGATGTCTGGAAGTCGGCTCCGGCCGGCGCCAGGAAGCCGATGGCCGTCGAGATCTACGCGCCGTTCGCGAGCCCGTACGAATTCTTCCAGACCATGGGTATCCGGGTCTGGGACAATGGGCACGGCCATACCGGCGTGTCGCATTCCATCCATTCCGACTATTCGGCCGTGCCGGGCTACTTCGACCAGATGAAGGCGGCCTATGGCGAGGTGCGCGCCAAGGCGATCCTGGGCGAGAACCGGCACAACACGGTCTATTTCCCCAACGTCACGGTGAAGGGTCCGATCCAGCTTTTGCGCCTGTTCAAGCCGATCGCCGCCAACAAGACGCTGGTCGAATCGTGGGCGTTCCGTTTGGTCGGGGCGCCCGACATGCTGCTGGAGCGCACGGTGATGTACAACCGGCTGGTCAATGCGCCGACCTCGATCGTGGGTCACGACGACCTCGAGGTCTACGAACGCGCCCAGGCGGGCCTGGCCAGCAACGGCAACGAATGGGTCAACATCCAGCGCCTGTACTCGGCCGACGAGCCGGTGCAGCGCAACGTCGTGACCGACGGCACATCGGAAGGGCAGATGCGCAACCAGTTCCGCGCCTGGACGAAATTCATGACCCTGGGCGCGTGACCATGGCGTTCGTTCCGACCGACCAGCAATTGATCGACTTCGTCGTGCGCGAGGCGCGGCTGCTGGACCAGCAGCGCCTGGACGACTGGCTCGACCTCTTCACCGAGGACGGCCACTACTGGATGCCGGTCGAATGGGGCCAGACCGACCCCCGGCTCACCACCTCGCTGATGTACGAGGACAAGCTGCTGCTGCGGATCCGCGTCGACCGCCTGAAGGGCAAGGCGACCTACAGCCAGAGCCCCAAGAGCCGCTGCCACCACGTGCTGCAGCTGCCCCAGGTCGACGAGCGCGACGACGGCAAGCGGCGCTACGTGACCTGGACGCCAATGCACTACGTCGAAAGCCGCGCCGACGAGCAGACGCTCTATGCGGCCTGGGCGACGCATCACCTCACCGTGGTCGACGAGGCGCTCAGGATCCATTTGAAGCGCGTCGACCTCGTCAATTGCGATGCTGCGCTGGGCAGCATTCAGCTGTTTGTGTGAAGCGATGAGGCAGCCCTACGACGGCGTCGTCATCGCCGCCCCGGTCACCATCCCGTACCGGCGCTACTCGACCAACACCGCGCACTGGTGGGTCGGCCGCGCGGTGCGCGAGGTCCTCCAGCGCGCCGGCCTCAAGAGCGCCGACATCGATGGCCTGTCGCTGTCGAGCTTCACCGTCGGCCCCGACACTGCGGTCGGCCTCACCCAGCATCTCGGCTTGAGCCCGCGTTGGCTCGACCACGTGCCGTTGGGCGGCGCCAGCGGCGTCGTTGCGCTGCGCCGCGCTGCGCGCGCGGTGCAATGCGGCGATGCCGAGTTCGTGGTCTGCGTCGCCGGCGATACCAACCAGGTGGATTCGTTCCGCCGCATGCTGTCGACCTTTTCGCGCTTCGCCCAGGACGCCGTCTATCCCTACGGTTCGGGCGGACCCAATTCGGGCTTCGCGCTGATCACGCGCAACTACATGAAGCACTACGGCGCGACGCGCGAGGATTTCGGCAAGATCTGCGTCGCCCAGCGCGCCAATGCCCTCAAGTTCCCCTATGCGCTGATGAAGAAGCCGTTGACGCTCGACGAATATCTCGGCGCGCGCGCCATCTCCGATCCCATCCATCTGTTCGATTGCGTCATGCCCTGCGCCGGCGCCGAGGCCTTCCTGGTCTGCCGCGAGGACGTGGCGAAGGGGCAGGGGATACCGGCGGCGCGCCTGCTCGCCACCATCGAACGGCACAACGCCTTCCCCGACGATCCCATCCAGTATCGCGGCGGCTGGGTGATGGACGTGCCGGAGCTCTACGCCATGGCAGGGGTGACAGCGGGTGACGTCGACTTCGTGCAGACCTACGACGACTATCCGGTGATCTGCATGATGCAGATGGAGGATCTGGGCTTCTGCGCCAAGGGCGAGGGGCCCGACTTCGTGCGCTCGCACACGCTCACCGCCGACGGCAGCTTTCCGCACAACGTCTCGGGCGGCCAGCTCTCGGTCGGCCAGGCCGGCGCGGCCGGCGGTTTCCTCGGCCTCGTCGAAGCCGTGCGCCAGGTCACCGGCGAAGCGCTGGGCGCCGCCGTCCCCGATGCGAAGATCGGGCTGGTCTCGGGCTTCGGCATGATCACCTACGACCGCGGCCTGGCGAGCGGTGCGGCGCTGCTGGCGGGAGCCGATGCATGACCGAGCCGCTGGTCCGCCCCAAGCGCAAGAATCCGCTCAAGAAGACGCGCGTTCCGCTGCTGCCGCAGGGCGTGCGCAGCCGCACCGCGCTCGGTTTGACGGAGGCCGCCGCCGAAGGCCGTTTCCGCCTGCAGGTCTGTGCCGACTGCAGCGCGGTGATCTATCCGCCGCGCGATGCCTGTCCGCGCTGCCTGTCGGCGCGCCTGCCGTTCCGCGATGTCGACAATCGCGGCACCCTGCTGGCCGAAACGACCATCCGCACCTCGACCGACGTCTATTTCCGCGAGCGCATGCCGTGGCGCATCGGCACGGTGCAGCTCGATGCCGGTCCCTCGATCGTGGCGCATCTGCACGGCGACCTGCACGAGGGTGAGCGGACGCGGCTGGAACTGAAGATCGACAAGTCGGGCCAGGCCATCGCCATGGCGCTGCC
The DNA here is from genome assembly GCA_019750135.1 of Reyranella sp. Classification (GTDB taxonomy): domain Bacteria; phylum Pseudomonadota; class Alphaproteobacteria; order Reyranellales; family Reyranellaceae; genus Reyranella. Next base: position 74,903 of record JAIEOV010000064.1, read on the forward strand.
CGTGGAGGACACCCCGAACATGGCCGACGACCCGCAGTGGCGCGAGCTCACCTGCGATCCAAAATTCCGCCGCGTGCTGATCACCGACGGCCGCACCGCCGTCGGCCAGGCGCTGGCCGAGGCCTGCTCCAAGGCCGGCGCCAGCGTGGTCTTCGTCGGCGTCGCCGATCCCTGGAAGCCGTTCGCCGGCGAGGACAGGCTGCGCAAGCTCGAGCGCGTCGAGATCGTGGCGCTCGATCTCACCGACACGATCTCGGTCAACGAATGTGCCGGCGAGTATGCCGCGCGCGTCGACATCCTGATCAACACCGCCGAATACGTGCGCACCGGCGGCATCATCGAGCGCAAGGGGCTCACCGTCGCGCGCGAGGAGCTGGAAGTGCGCTATTTCGGCCTGACGCGGCTCGCCCAGAGCTTCGGCCCGGTGCTGCGCGCGCGCGGCGCCGACGGCGTCAATTCGGCCGCGGCCTTCGTCAACCTGCTGTCCGTCTACGCATTGGCGAACTGGCCGGCCTACGGCGCTTTCTCGGCGACCGAGGCGGCGTGCCTGTCGGCGGCACAGTCGCTGCGCGCCGAATTGCGGCCCGGCGGGGTGAAGGTGCTGAACGTCTTCTTCGGCCCGCTCGAGACCGAATGGTACCAGGCCGTGCCGCCGCCCAAGGTCGCGCCGTCGGCGCTGGCCAGTGCCACCGTGCGCGCCCTGCAACAAGGGCTGGAAGACGTCTTCGTGGGCGACATCGCCGAGGACATCCGCGCGCGCCTGGCCGTCAGTCCCAAGGCGCTCGAGCGCGAGCTCGGCTCATGAGCAGGAGCAGCGACATGGCTACTTCGAACTTGGCAACCTTCGCCGGCGCCATCGCCCAGGGCGACATCGACGTCGTCGATCTCACCCATACGCTGACGCCGGAATTCCCCACCATCGTCATGCCGCCCGAACTCGGCCAGTGCGCGCCTTTCCGCATGGAGGAGGTGTCGCGCTACGACGAGCGCGGTGGCGCCTGGTACTGGAACAATATCTCGATGGGCGAGCATACCGGCACGCACTTCGACGCGCCGGTGCACTGGATCTCCGGCAAGGACCTGCCGCACAACTCCGTCGACACGATCCCGCCCGGCGACTTCATCGCCCCGGCCGTGGTCATCGATATCTCCGAACAGTCGGCGAAGAATGCCGACTACGAGCTCACCGTCGCCGACCTCGAGGCGTGGGAGAAGCAGCACGGCCACATCCCGGCGCGCAACTGGGTGCTGCTGCGCACCGACTGGTCCAAGCGCTCCGGCCGCGACTACGTCAACATGCAGGAGGACGGCCAGCACACGCCGGGCCCGTGTCCCGAGGCCGTGCGCTTCCTGGTCGAGGAGCGCGACGTGCATGGCCTCGGCACCGAGACCATCGGCACCGATGCGGGCCAGGCCTTCCATTTCAACCCGCCCTATCCCGCGCACTATTACATGCACGGCAAGGGCCGCTACGGCCTGCAGTGCCTGACCAATCTCGACCTGCTGCCGCCCACCGGCGCCGTGATCCTGGCCGCGCCACTGAAGATCCGCCGCGGCTCGGGCAGTCCCTTGCGCGTGCTGGCACTGGTCCCGCGGAGAGCGGCGTGAGCCGAGGCACCGCCATCGTCACGGGCGCGAGCGGCGGCATCGGCGCCGCCATCGCCAAGGCGATGCTCGAGCGCGGCTATCGCGTCGTGTCGCTGGCGCTGGAAAAGCCCGACTGGCCGCATCCGCAGCTGGAAAGCCGCGCCGTCGACCTGTTCGACGCCAAGGCAACCGCGGAGGTCGCCAGCGAGATCGCGCGCGCGCATCGCGTCACGCACATCGTCCATAACGCCGGCGTCATCCGGCCCAATCCGGTCGACCAGGCGAAAGCCGGCGACATTGCCGCCTTGGCCCAGCTCCATCTCGGCGCGCCCTTGACCCTGCTGTCGGCCGTGCTGCCCGGCATGAAGGACGCAGGCTTCGGCCGCGTCGTGCTGATCTCCTCGCGGGCGGCGCTGGGCGCGCAGGGCCGCACCGCCTATTCGGCGACCAAAGCCGGCATCATCGGCATGGGCCGCACCTGGGCGCTGGAGCTGGCGCCGCACGGCATCACCGTCAACATGGTGGCGCCCGGCCCGATCCAGGGCACGCACATGTTCCACGAGATCGTGCCGGCGGGCAGCGAGCGCGAGACGGCGTTGGCCAACGCCATTCCCATGAAGCGGCTCGGTCGGCCCGAGGACGTCGCCAACGCCGTGCTGTTCTTTGCGTCCAACGAGTCCTCGTTCGTCACCGGCCAGGTTCTCTATGTCTGCGGCGGTGCCAGCGTCGGCACTCTCGTGATCTGAAGGAGGAGTTGCCATGAGCGACGTCATCGTCAAACCGGCAACGCCTCGACTCCGCAATCGCGTGAACGGCGACATGCCCTTCGAGGGCAAGAACCATATCGAGCTTCGGCTCTGGCTGCGCATGATCTCCTGCTCGATGAAGATGGAGAGCATCCTGAGCCAGCGCCTGCGCAAGGAATTCAAGACCTCGATGGCGCGCTTCGACGTAATGTCCCAGCTCGAACGCTTTCCCGACGGCCTCACCATGTCGGAGCTGTCGCGCCGGCTGATCGTGTCCAACGGCGCCATCACCGGCCTGGTCGACAAGCTCGCCGGCGCCGGCCTGGTGACGCGCCGCGAGGACCCCAAGGACCGCCGCAGCATGATCGTGCGGCTGACCCGCAAGGGTCGCGACAATTTCCTGCGCATGGCGCACCGCCACGAGGAGTGGGTGGTGTCGATCCTGGGCGAGCTGAGCTCGGAGGCGCAATCGGAGCTGCTGCAGAACCTGACCCTGCTGCAGCGCAATCTTGACCTGCATGTGAAGAGCTGACCGATGGATGCCGCAATGACCACGCGCGAGCCGCTCGATGCCGGCCGCTTCTTCGCCCCCGCCGACCGCAGCGTGGCGGTCATGCTGCAGGCGCAGGCCAGGAAGTTCGGCGCCAAGCCGCTGGTGCAGGCGGGTGAGACGAGCTGGAGCTTCGTCGAAGCGCTCGACTTGGCGGCGCGCTCGGCCGGCCGGCTGGGCGCGGCGGGCGTCGGGCAGGGCGACCGCGTGGCGCTGATCTGCGAGAACCGGCCGGAGTTCATCGAGATCTTCCTCGGCGCGGCCTGGCTCGGCGCCATCCTGGTGCCGATCAACACCGCCTCGCGCGGCCTGCAGCTGCGCCACATCCTGGAGAATTCCGGCGCCAAGCTCCTGGTGCTCGAAGCGGCCTTGCTGGGTGCGCTGGAGCATGTCGATCTCGCGACCCTGCCGCTGGAGACGATCTGGGTCATCGATTGGCCTGCTGGCGCGCCGACGCCGCCGATCGCCAGGCCGCTGCCGGCGCTGGGCGAGGCTGTGGCCGCCGCGTCTGTCCGGCCGAGCGACACGCTGGCGATCCTCTACACCTCCGGCACCACCGGCCCGTCGAAGGGCGTGTGCTGCCCGCATGCGCAGTTCTTCTGGTGGGGCGTCAACACGGCCCATCTGCTGGGCGTCGGCGGCGACGACGTTCTGTGCACGACCCTGCCGCTCTTTCACACCAACGCGCTCAATACCTTCTTCCAGGCGCTGATTACGGGTGCGACGGCGATCTTCGAAAGCCGCTTCTCGGCCTCGGCCTTCTTCACCACCTTGGCGGCACGGCGCGCGACCGTGACCTACCTGCTGGGCGCAATGGTGCCGATCCTGCTGTCGCGCGAGGCCGAGCCCGCGGAGCAGGGGCATCGCACGCGCATTGCACTGGCGCCCGGCGTGCCCGGCCATTTCCATGCGGACTTCACCCGGCGCACCGGCATCGCCCTGCTCGACGGCTACGGTTCGACCGAGACCAACTTCGTGATCGGCTCGCCGATCGCCGAGTGCAAGCCCGGCACCATGGGCCGCCTGTTCGAAGGCTTTGCCGCGCGCGTCGTCGACGACGAGGACAACGAGGTACCGGACGGCACGCCGGGCGAGCTGATGCTGCGCGCCGAGGCGCCTTTCGCCTTCGCCACCGGCTATTTCGGCACGCCCGAGAAGACGGTCGAGGCTTGGCGGAACCTCTGGTTCCACAGCGGCGACCGCGTCATCCGCGAGCCCGATGGCTACTACAAGTTCGTCGATCGCCTGAAGGACGCGATCCGCCGGCGCGGCGAGAACGTCTCCTCCTTCGAGGTCGAGCAGGTGCTGCTGAGCCATCCCGAGATCTCCACCGCCGCCGCCTATCCCGTGCGCTCGGAGCTGGCCGAGGACGAGGTGATGGCGTCGATCGTGCGCCAGCCCGGCAGCGCGCTCGACGAAGTCTCGATCATCCGCTTCTGCGAGACGCGCATGCCCTATTTTGCCGTGCCGCGCTTCCTCGAGTTCGTCGACGTCCTGCCGGCGACGGAGAACGGCAAGATCCAGAAGTACAAGCTGCGCGAACGCGGCATCACCGACCGCACCTGGGACCGCGAGGCCGCGGGGATCACCGTCAAGCGGCGGTGATCAGATGAACATGTCGAGCTGGTTGTAGTTCTTCAGCACGTTGGCGCGGGTCGACTCGTTCCAGCGATTCTCGTCCTCGCGGCCGATCATCGGCCGGTAGACGTAGGGCGTTTCCTGCGGAAAGCGTTGCCGGCGGGCGTCGATCGCGATCTGGAGGATGCGCGTGCGCGCCTCGATGCGCGCCAAGTCGTAGGTCTCGACATTGCCGTTCAGGCGCCTGGTCGTGACGTTCAGCACCCGCTCGCGTGGGAAGAACCCGGCATTGAGCGTGACTCGGCGGTCGGGTGAGCTGTTGGCAAACGAGCCATGCACTAGCTGGCGGTTGGTCACGATCGTGTCGCCGGCATCGCACAGCATCGGCACTGCACCCTCGATGCGGTCCGAGCCGCTCTCGGCCACCATCCGCTTGATGTCGGCCTTGCCGCGCTTGTGGCTGCCCGGCAGCACCCAGACGCCGTTGCCGGCCGTGCTGGGATAGAGCTGGGTCATGAAGTTGAAGCCGTGCGCGCCCTGGTCCCAGTCGGCCGCGTTCCAGTGGGTCGTGCCGTCCTGGTGCCAGGCGACCGACGGGCCGAGCCCCGGCTCCTTGACGAAGGTCACCTCGTTGTAGGGCACGAAATCGTCGCCCAGGATCGAGGCCGCCGCGGTGAGCAAGCCGGGATGACCGTAGAGGCGCAGGCAGGCGTCGCTCAGGTGGAGGTTGCCGTCGAGCAGCTCGATGGTCCAGGTTGGCGCATCCTTGCCCGGATCGGGTTGCAGCATGGCGGCGGGATGGCGGCCGTTGTTGGCGTCGGTGCCGCCGACCGGATCGCTCAACGGCCTGGCCCAGCGATAGGGCGGCTTCAGGATCCCGTGGTCGATCGTCGGGCGCCCCCGGTAATCGATCGTCGCATCGGGTGCCACCGGGGCGCGCGACAGCACGGCGTCGATGTCGGCGCGCAGTTCGCCAAGCTCCTCGGGCCCGACGACGCCCTGGAAGACGTAGAAGCCGTTCGTCCAGTACGATTCGAGGATCTCGGGCAGCAGCTTGCCGTCGGCGCCGACCCGGATCGGTCCGCGATTGCCCAGCGCATAGGCGCGCGCCTCGGCGCGTTGGCCGTACTCGCTCATGGCGCGCACGTGGTCGATGGCGCTGAGCGGGACAGAGGGGGCCTCGGAGGCGGTGGCGAGCGTCATGTGGGGGCTCCTGAAAGAGAACCGTTGCACACGATATCCCAGCTGTATCCGGCGACCAACCCGCGCAGCGTCAGCGTACCGACAGCCAAAATGATGTAGACTTCATCCGGGCCGGCGACGGTCCCAGAGGAAGGCGTCATGCGGTTGCTGGCCGCGGTGTTGTTGTTTGTGATCGGCTTGTCGGGCTCGATGCCGCAGATTCGGGCCACGGCAACGCCCCTGCCTCACGACGCCTATGTCTGGCAGCGCGCCTGGACACCCCCCGTCATCTCGAGCGTCAGCCGGTCAGCGGATATCGTCCGTGCCTGGCGCCTCCTGCTGGCCGAGGCCGGCGCCTCGGGTCGCTGGGCGATGGTCAACATTCCCTGGTCCGACGTGCAGGCGACGCGGAAGCCGGTGATCGGCGTGATCCGCATCGACGGCCGGCTCGACGAGGCCCGGATACCGGCCATGCTCGACCAGGTCATGGCCCGGATCGAGCCGGTGTCGGCGAGCCTCGCCGGCGTCGAGATCGACTACGACTGCCCGACCTCCAAGCTCGCCACCTACGCTCGCTTCCTGGCCGAACTCCGCTCGCGGGTGGCGTCAACCCTGAAACTTTCGATCACGGCCCTGCCGACCTGGATGACGTCGACCCAGCTCGAGCGGCTGACCAAGAATCTCGACGAGATCGTGCTGCAGGTCCACGCCGTGGACGATCCGCGCCGCGGTCTGTTCGATCCGGACCAGGCCGAGCGCTGGGTGCGCGAGTTTGGCCGGCGTATCCACCGGCCTTTCCGCGTGGCGCTTCCGGCCTACGACGTGCGCGTGACTTGGCGACCCGACGGCCGGCTGGCCAGCGTCGAAGGCGAGATGCCCTTGCGTGCCGGCGCGGCCAGCGGCGAGCTGTTGCGCGCCGCGCCCGACGCCGTCCTGAAATTCCTGAACGCCATGCGCCTGGGCGCGCCGGAAGGCCTTTTGGGCATCGCCTGGTTCCGGCTGCCGACCGACGCCGACTCCCGCGCCTGGAGCCTGCAGACATGGCGGGCGGTGATTGCGGGCGAACTGCCGGCGGTCCGACTGAGCGCCGGGCTCGTACCGGCTGAGCGCAGCGATCTTTGGACGGTCACCTTGTCCAACGACGGGTCCGCCGATGCGGCGCTGCCGCGCCAGGTGCGTCTCGATCCGGCGTGCGAGGCAGCCGACGGCGCCAATGGCTTCAGGCTTGCCTCTGCCGGCGGGCCGCTGGTCCTCGAGGCGACGGGCAATGGCCGGCTGCGCGCCAATCGCAAACGCATCATCGGCTGGGCGCGCTGCACAGAACCGGAAAGGGTGCTCGATGTCGTTCAATAGGTTTGGCGTGATGGCCCTGGCGGCGGCTGCCTGCATCGGCGTCGCGCTGGCCTGTGGGCCGAACTTTCCCTGGCAGCTACTGGACAGTCGCGAGGGGACAGTGAAGGCGCCAGTCGAGCTCAACTTCGCTTTCGAGATGTCGCGCCTTGTCGATGCGCCCAAGGACAGCCTGCGCGCCGTCGAAGCCGACAGGCCCGTCGACGATGAGGCCTTGAACGCCGAGCGCGAGGAAATCCAGTCCGGCGCGTGGCGTGGACTGATGCCCGCCGCTCCCAACGATTCGCTGCTGACCAGGCTCGAGCGGGCGCGCAGGGCCGAGAGCGGCGACGCCGCGAAGGCAGCCGCGGCCGGTCTTCCTGTCGCCGTGGCGGACTACCTCGCCGGCGCCACCGAGTTCAACGCCGGCCGCCTCGACGAGGCGATGGGTTACTTCCAGGCGATCGATCGCCTGCCGGCCGACCAGAGGAAGGTTCGCGCCGTCACCGCAGCCTACATGCGCGGTCGCGTCAACCAGCGCCTGGGCCAGTTCGTAGCGGCGCGTGCCGACTTCCAGGCGGCGCGCCGCTATGCCCAGGCGGGTGCTCCGGATCCCATGGGCCTTGCGGTTGCAAGCCTCGGCGAGGAGGCGCGCCTGGACCTGATCGAGGCCGGCCTGATCAAGTCGCCTTGGCCTGTGGATGTCACGACCGACGACGCGGCCGCGCCTCGCCTGATCGCAAACGCGGTTCGCCTATACGCGGAGCAGGCCAATCGCGGGTCGAAGATTGGCCTGCTGTCCTTGGGCGAGGTGGCTCGACTGCTCATGGATCCGGACGTCGATCTTCGCCGCATCCTCGCCGAGCCAATCGTCCGTCGGCTGCTCGTGGCCTATATCGCCTCGAAACAGCCCGACTACACCTGGGACGACACGACCGATCTCGACGGGATGGTGGCCAGCACGATCGAAGCTGTACTGTCGCAGGCGGCGCCCGCGCCCGGGGCCGACCTCGATCGCCTCGCGGCCTTGGCCTACCAGCGTGGTCGCTACGATCTTGCCGAAAAGCTGTCGGAGAAGGCGAGCCAGCCGTTGGGCCTGTGGGTGCGCGCCAAGCTTGCGTTACGGCGCGGCGATCGTGCCGACGCGGTGAAGGACTGGACCGCTGCCTTGACGGGAGTCGGTCAGGACGCGCGGACGCTGGACGATGACGCCAAGACGCGGCTGCGCGGCGAAGTCGCGGTGATGCGGTTGAGCCAGGGCGAATATCGCGATTCCCTGCAGCTGCTGTTCCCCGTGGCCGAGACCTACTGGGGCGACGTCATCTACATCGCCGAACGCGTGCTGACGGTTGATGAGCTGAAGACGTTCGTCGACGGCTTGCCGCCCGCGGCCACTTCGCAGGCCCAGTCGGATCGGCCCGATCCCGTGGCGAACCTGCGCGCCTTGCTGGCACGGCGGCTGGTCCGGGTTGGTCGGACCAGCGAGGCGCTGGCCTACTTCCCGCCGCGCGCGCCGGGATCGACGACGGAGGACCGCAACCCGGACCGCGTCGATGTCGAGGATGCACGCAACTACCTCGCCGCGCTCGATGCCACCCGGGCAGGAGGGTTCGAATGGCCGTGGCAACGCGTGTCCCGCGCCGAAGCCCTGTTCAAGCTGGCCCGGATGACCCGCGTGCGGGGCATGGGTTTGATGGGAACGGAAGGTCCGCCCGATGAGACTGTGATGGACGGCGCCTTCGCCGCCGGAATCGGCCAGGCGAACCCGAGCGGCGAGGACACACCACCGAGCCCGCTGCTCGGACCGGACGAGGCGAGCCGCTTTGCCGCCAGCGCGCCCAAGCCCGATACCCGGTTCCACTATCGCCCGATTGCTGCCGAGCGGGCGCTCGCTGCCGCCGATCTGCTGCCGCAGCGATCGCAGGCCTATGCTGCCACGCTCTGCTGGGCGGCGCGTTATGCCACCGCCAGCCGCGACGAGGCCAAGGCCCAGGCGATCTATCAACGCTACGTGGCGACCGGCGTCTATCAGCCTTGGGCGAAGACGTTCGGCGGCACATGCCCGCCGCCCGATTTCGAGGCGGCGAAGACCTTCTGGCAGCGGCGCGTCACAGGCTGGATCGAGAAGACGGCGGGCTCGGCCTGGCGGCACATCGGTCTGGTGCTTGCCGTGGTCGTTGCCGCCGTGCTGCTGATGGTCGTGGTCCGGCGCAGCCGCGCCACGGCGCACCGGCACAGCTGAGCGTCAGAGCGGCCGCGGCGCTCCGTCCGGATTGACGGCGCGCCCGACATACTCCTCCGCGGTCGGCTGGTAGAGCTCCCACAGGAAACGCAGCTCCGGCAGGGGCCGCGGGCTGAGATCGACCCGCAGGTCGACGAAGGGGAAACTTTCCTGGTGCGCGACCACCAGGCCGGCCGACTTGATCTGCTTCAGCTCGCCGCCGGCGGCATCGCCCGCCTCGATGGCGCGCATCAGGCGCTCGGCCAGCGGCTGGGCCTCGTTGGCCTCGAAGCTCTGCACCATGGCGTCGACGACGTCGGTGTTGCGCAGGATGTTGCCCGCCGCCACGCAGTCGCGGCCGACGCGGCCCTTGAAGATCGAATAGATATTGCTGCCGTTGAAGAAGGCCGCCTGGCCTTTGGCGTCGATCAGCGCGAGCTGCCGCCAGCCGAGGCCGGGCTCGGTCTTCTCGAAGCCGCTGATGATGTCGGCAGGCGCCATGCCTTCACGCAGTCGCGCCAGCATCTTGGGCCCGAGCCGCGGATCGGTGCGATGCTGGGTCAGCACGGCGCCGACATTGGCCTCGGCATAGGCGCAGCGCCCGCCGACCGCCATCGACGAGGTGGTGACGACGGCGCCCAGCATGCCGGTCCGGGCGCATCTTCCGGCGATCGAGAAGGTCATGGTTCAGTCCACGATCTCATAGTGGGCTTCGGTCGTCGTGCCCGTCCGGCCGTTGATCGGCAGGATGTCCTGCGGGCAGGCCGACATGGCGACGATGCAGTCGAGCTCGGCGCGCAGGGTCACGCGATCGCCCGGCTTCGTGGTCGGCGGATCGAAGGAGAGCCTGCCGTCGGCGGTCCAGGGGATGTTCATGAACAGGTTGAGCGGGCTCGGGCATTCCGGCGGCGTGAGGCCCAGCGCCTGCATCGCGGCGAACAGGTTGTCGGTGCAGTTGTCATGATATTCCTTCACGCCCAGCAGGATGTAGCGCTCGCTGTCGCAGGCCGCCATCAGCGTGTCATGGTCGCCGCGGCTGGTATCCTCGGTCATGGTCAGGATCTTGCGCCGCCGGTTGGTGTAGAGCCCGTCGCCGACCTTCGGGCGCAGGCTGGTCAGCGTGGCGCGCGTGTGCTCCATGGACATGAACTCGGTCAGCATCCCCGCCGTGAAGGCCCAGGTGTCGACGACCTGCGCGCCATGCGTGTTGACGATGCGGATCGACTGCCCGCGTTTCAGGTGGGCTGCCTTGCCGCGGCGGGCGGGAATGGTCTCCATTGACCGGCCTTCCTACACAGTTATTGCTTCACGGGATATCCAGGAGCGAACGGTGAAATCATCTCCTCAGAACGCCGCGCCGACCGATGCAGAAGCGCGGCGCAAGGCGTCGGCAATCGTCTGCTATTCCGTCGACAAGGTACCCCCATATGACCGGCAGTTCTATGAAGCAGCGCGGCAGGGGCTGACAAAGATCGGCGAAACCATCGTGCCGCCGCGCGAGGCAGAAACTTTCGAAGTCCCGGCCGGTCACTTCTTCAGGATCGTCAGCATCGAAGGCCCGCAGGTTGGCGACCTGAATCTGTGGAACGCCCACGACCTGTCGGAGCGCTTCTTCAGCGGCAAGACGCGTGCCTTGCACGCCACCCATGTCAGCACGGGCGACAGGCTGTGGAGCACGCTGCCGACCCTGCGGCCGCTGGCGACCATCACCCACGACACGCTCGACTGGTACGGCTGGGACGACGATGGCGGCGGCGTCCATGATGTCATCGGCACGCGGTGCGATCCCTACACCCAGCTCCTGCTGGGCGGCGACGAGTACCATCACTGCTGCCATTCCAACCTGACGCGCGCACTGGCCGGCCACGAAGGGCTGGCCCTGCCCGCCGCGGAGCGGCACGTGCACGACGTGCTGAACGTCTTCATGTGCACGGGTTTCACGCGCGACACGCATCAGTATTTCATGAAGGCCAGCCCGGTGCGGCCGGGCGACTTCATCGAATTCTTTGCCGAGATCGACCTGCTGGGCGCCTTGTCCGCCTGTCCCGGCGGCGATTGCAGCAGCAGTCATTCCAGTGACGCGGCGAAGTGCTATCCGCTCAAGGTCGAGATATATCGCCCGACCGAGGGGGCCCTGGCGCAATGGCAGTCACCGGAGAGGAGTCGATATTCGCGCCGTCACGGCGCATAGGCGGTTACGTTGACGGCAGTGCCTGCGCCACTTCCGGCGCCTCGCTGGCATCGGCATGGACCTCTTCCCTGATCACGCGCAGCGTGACGTCATTGAGGTAATTCACCAGCGCTTGGTTCAATTCGCCGAATTCCGGCCACAGCACCTGGTCGACGAAGCCGCGCGGTACCCGCAGCACCACGGTCGTCAGCCGTTGGCGACGATAGCGATAGGGTTTCAGGCCATAGCGCCGGCACAGGGCGACGAACAGGCGGCGGGACCACTGATCGGGCATGGAAAACTGCATCTCGACCGGCGGGTCCACGCGCTCCAGCTCGGCGAGCCGCGCCTGGACGCGCCGCAATGCCGCTTCCGCGGCCTCGCGTTCGCCGGCGGTCCCGGCCCCGGCGAACAGGGTCTCGATCTTCCTCAGCTTCTCGCGCAGCTCGGCTTCGATCACCATATGCGACCAGTATCACGTGGAGGGTGAAATGAGAATCGAGCCGGTCTTCCTCTTCGATCTCGACGGCACCCTGGTCGACAGCGTCTACCAGCACGTGCTGGCCTGGAAGGAAGCGCTCGATGCCGAGGGCATCGATCTCTCGGTCTGGCGCATCCATCGCAAGATCGGCATGAGCGGCGGCCTGTTCATCAACCAGCTGCTGCGCGAGACCGGCATCGACATCAGCGTCGAGAGACTCGGCCGGCTGCGCACGACTCACGCAGCGGCCTATCAGCAGCACGGCGCCGGCGTGCGGCCGCTGCCTGGTGCGCGCGAGCTGCTGAACTGGCTGTCCGACGCCGGCATACGGTGGGCGATCGCCACCAGCGGCCGCATGGAGACGGCCGCCGTGAACCTCGCCGCTCTGGGAGTCGATTCGGCCAGGAATCCTGTCGTCACGCGCGACCAGGTGAAATACGCAAAGCCCGACCCCGACCTCTTCCTCGCCGCGGCGGCGCGGCTCGAGCGGCCGATAGAGACCGCCGTGGTTGTCGGCGACAGCATCTGGGACATGCTGGCGGCGACGCGCTGCCGTGCCCTCGGCGTCGGCCTTTTGAGCGGCGGCTACGGCTCCGACGAGCTGCGCCAGGCCGGCGCGATCCGCGTCTACGAAGACCCTGCCGACCTGCTGATCCACATCGACGAAGTCGGCGGCCGGCGCTGACCGCGTCCCATCGCCATCGCCTGCCAGACGCCGTCGCGGCGTATCCAGGCGTGGAAGAGCGCCGCGCCCAGATGCGCAAGGATGGTGGCGAAGAGCACCATGGCGAGAACGGTGTGGGCCCGGCGCAACAAGGCGAACAGCGGTCCGTCGATGGGGACGATGGGCGGAAGCACCCACCTCCCGAACAAGTGGACCGGATATCCGCCGGCCGACAGCATGGCCCAGCCGACGATCGGCAGGGCGAACATCAGGACATAGAGCAGCAGATGCGACAGGTGCGCCGCCACCCGCTGCAGGATCGGCAGGTCGGCGGGCAGCGCAGGCGCGGGATAGGCCAGCCGAATGCACAGCCTGATCGCCGCCAGGCAGAGGATCAGGATGCCGAGTGGCTTGTGCAGGTCGATCAGCCAGGTCCGCATCTCCGACACCGTCGACACCATGCCGACGCCGATGAACAGCATCGCCAGGATGCAGGCGGCCATCAGCCAGTGCAGCAGCCGGAGCGCCAAGGGGAAACGCGTCGCCGGCGGTCTCATGGCTGCGCCCTCCGTGCCTGGGGATTTTCGGCCAAGGCGCTCGGCTTGCCGTGCTCGCCGTCGCGTCGCGCCAGCGACGAGGCGTAGACCCCGGAGCGCGCCGGCAGCAGCGGATCGTCGGACGGCGCGATGCCGGACGGCAGGATCAGCGGGTCGAAGGTGATGTTCCGGCAGGCGCCGTTCTCCTCGATCATTGCGCGGTCGATCACCAGGGTGCCGACGTCGATCCGGTTCCGATTCGCCGGCCACACCACGGTCGCGTCGTCGGTCGGGTCGCCCGGCTCGGCGATGGTCACGATCAGGCGCCAGCGCAGAGGGCCACGGGCGAGCCGGGCAATGACGTCGTCGAACAGGAAGTTTGCCGGCTGCGCGCCGAGCGTCGCCTTGTCGATCGCCTCGAAGGGGGTCTCCGGCTCGAACGACCAGCGGACCATCCAGGTCTTGCTGGTGTCGTCGATGAAGCGAAAGGCGTTGATGCTGTAGAAGGTCTCGTTGGCGAAGCTCGTCGACAACGGCGATTGCTGCTGCCAGCGCAGGAAGGCGCGGGTTTCCGGATGGTCGGCCATGTAGGCGTCGATCCGGGCAGGATCGGGCTTGCCGGTCTTGGGATCGGGCGACGTCGCGCGCAGGAAGTCGAAGAAGGCTTGCGGCGTCGCCACAGGGAAGATCGGTGTGTCATCCAGCGCCATGCGCCATTGCTCGCCGTTCGCCTGGGTGAGGCTGAGCGCCAGTGAGCGGAAGGCGAGGCGGCCGTCGGGCGCATAAGGCTGGCCGCCGCCGGTCGAGAAGCGGCCGATCACGGGGCTGTCGGTCCTGGCGAAGACTCTGGCCTTGGACAGCGAGGCGCCGTTGCCGTTGCTCGCGAACGATCCTGCGATACACAGGCCCTTGGCATGCGCGCGGCGAAAGCCGGGATGCCGGCCGTCATGGGCTTCCAGGGCATCGACGATGGCGCCGGGCGTCAGCCGATGCGGCGGCAGCCATCCAGCGGCCACGGCGAAGACCACGCCGAGCACGAGAACGATGCCGCCGATCGTGAGAAGACGGAGAACAACGGGCAGGGTGAGGCGCGTCATGGTCCGACCTTCGTCGTCGTGAAGAGGGGCGTCGTCGTGAAGAGGGGCGTCGTCGTGAAGAGGGGGCGCCGGGCGGCTGGGGAGGCAGGGGACGCCGCCCGGCGCCGAGGCGTGAACCATGGGAGGGGAAGTTCACGCCTCGAGGGAATGAGATTCAGGGTCATGTGCGGGCCTCGACCCGATCGCCGTCCGAAAGCTCGACGGCGGGATTGAGGATCACGCGGTCGCCGGCCTTCACGCCGTCGACGACGTCGACCTCGGTGCCGCGGTCGCGGCTGATCGAGATCTTGCGCAGGCGCGCCACGCCATTTTCGACGACGGCCACCTGTACGCCGTTGCGGTTGAAGATGATCGCGCCCGCCGGCACGGTGACGCTCGCCGTCCGGCGCGGAATGTGCAGCTCCGCGGTGGCGTAGATGCCGGGCGACAGGAGGCCGTCGGGATTGGGAATGTCGATCTCGACCAGCAGCGTGCGCGTGCCAGGCTGCAGGGCGTCGGCGATACGCGTCACCTTGCCGGGAAAGGGATGGTCCGGCATCTCGGGAACGTGGATCACGGCATCGATGCCGGGTACGACGCCGGTTGCGGCATCCTGCGGCACGTAGACCTGGGTGCGGATGACGTTGCTCTGCAGGATGGTGAACATGAAGGTGCTGTTGACGGCGTCGGCCTGCACCAGGCTGCCGATGTCGATGTTGCGCTGGGTGATGACGCCATCGAACGGCGCCACCACGCTCTGATAGGCCTTCTGCTGCTGGAGCACCCGCAACGCCGCCTGCTGGGCCACGACGTTGGCTTCGGCGACGCTGACCGCGGCGTCGTTGGCACGCAGTGTCTGCACGTCGATCGTGCCCTGCTGCTTGGTCACCCAGCCTTCCTTGACCAGCGGCTCGTCGCGCCGCCAGGTGACGGTCGCGAGCTTCTGGTTGGCGCGGGCCTGCTTGGCAGCCGCCTCGAGCTGGCTGAGCGTCGCATCAGCCTGCGAGATCTGATGATCGAGCTCGGGCGCCACGATGGTGGCGAGCTGATCGCCCGCCTTGACGTGGTCGCCGATGTCGACCGAGCGCGTGGCGATGTATCCGCTGGCGCGCGCGAGGATGTTGGCGGCGGAGAAGGCCGACGTGGTGGCCGGCAGGCTGACGACGAGTGGGCCCGATGTTCCCTGCACCGTGGCCACGCGCACCTGCGGCACGAAGCTTTGCCGGTACGCGGTGTTCGCCGCTGCCGCTTCCTCGCGCGCGTAGAGCTTCCATCCACCGAGGGCGAACGTCCCCGCGACCAGCGCCGCGACGGCCGTACCCATCAATATGCCCTTGTACCTCATGGGACCTCCTCGAAGACGGCGCCGTTCAGGCGGCCGGCGCCGGCGCGCAACTTGGCGAACAGCCAGGGCACGACCAGCAGGGTCGTCGGCGTGGCGAACAGCAGCCCGCCGATGACGGCGCGCGCCAGCGCCGCGTTCTGCTCCTCGCCGGCGGCGCCGATCGCCATCGGCACCATGCCGACGATCATCGCCGCCGCCGTCATGAGCACCGGCCGGATACGGGTGTGGCCGGCGGCGATTGCCGCCTCGCGCACGCTCATGCCGGCCTGGACCTGTTCGCGCGCGAAGGTCACCAGCAGGATCGAGTTCGCCGACGCGACGCCGATGGCCATGATGGCGCCCATCAGCGACGGTACGCTGAGCGTCGTTCCGGTGGCGAACAGCATGGTGAGGATGCCGCAGAAGGTCGCCGGCAGGGCCAGCAGCACGACCATCGGGTCGCCGAAGTTCTGGTAGTTGACGACCATCAGCAGGTAGACCATCACCGCCGCGAAGACGAGGCCGATGCCGAGATTGGCGAAGGAGTCGTTCATGCTCTCGATCTGGCCGACCACCTGGATCGTGTTGCCGGGCGTCAGTGTCTTCTGCAGGTCGGCGACGATCGCCTGGATCTGGTCGGCCACGCGGCCGAGGTCGCGGCCCTGCACGCTGGCGTAGACTTCGTAGACCGGCTGGATGTTCGCCTGGTTGCTGTTGGTGGGCAGGCTGTCGCGGCGGATCGTCGTGACGTTGCTGAGCAGGCCCGGCACGGGAACGCCCGGCACGTTGGTATCGGAGGCGATGGCCGTGGACACCGGCGTGTTGGCCAGGTCGTTCAGCGAGGCGACCTGGCGCTCGGGCGTCTGGACGGCGATGTAGTACGGGATGCCGCTCGTCGGATCGGTCCAGAAGTTCGGCGTGACCTGCTCCGATGAGCTGAGGCTGACGTTGATGTTGTTGGCGATGGTGCTGGCGTTCAGCCCGAGCTGGGCCGCCCGCGTGCGGTCGATGTCCGCGAGGAAGGACGGGGCATCGACCTCCTGCTGCAGATGGGCGTCGACGAGGCCCGGTATGCTCGCCATGCGCCGCCTGAGCTCGTGGGCGACCTTGAGGTTGTTGGCGCGGTCGTACCCCACCGTGCGCACGTCGATCTGCGCCGGCAGGCCGAAATTCAGGATCTGGGTCACCATGTCCGCCGCCTGGAAGTAGAAGACCGCCTGCGGGAAGGCCCCCGGCAGCTCGTGCCTGAGCTTGCGCACGTAATCTTCGGTCGGTGCATGGCCGTCCTTCAGGGCCACCAGGATGACGCCGTCATTGACGCCGATCGTCGAGCCGTCGGTGAAGGCGAGGTTGTAGGGCCGCGCCGGCAGGCCGATGTTGTCGACGATCAGCTCCCGCTCGGACTCGGGGATGAGCTCCCGGATCCTGTCCTCGACCGCTTGGAACAGGTGCTCGGTGGCCTCGATCCGGGTGCCGGCGGGCGCGCGGACATGCAGCTGGATGCGGCCACCGTCGATCACCGGGAAGAAGTCGCGCCCGACCAGGGTGAACAGCACCGCGCCGCTCGCCACCACGATGACGGCGATGGAGGGCACGATGAACCGGTGATCCAGCAGGACTTTCAGCGCCTCGACGTACTGTCGCCGCATGGCCTCGAAGCCGCGCTCGAACGCGTGATGGGTGCTGCTGAACAGGCGGCCGAGGCGGCTCGTCGGCGGCGCGTGGCTCTCGCCCTTGGTGAGCAGCCCGATAGTGATCGGCGTCAAGGTCCGCGACAGGCCGTAGGAGGCGAGCATCGCGAACACGACGGCCAGGCCCAGCGGCGTGAAGAGATACTTCGCCGGGCCGTCGAGGAAGACGACCGAGGTGAACACCGAGCTGATGGCAAGTGTCGAGACGAGGGTAGGGATGGCGATGCCGGCGGCGCCGTGCAGCGTCGCCTGCGGCAGCGGCTGGTGCTCCTCGGTGAGCAGGCGATGCGTGTTCTCGATCGTGACCGTGGAGTCGTCGACCAGGATGCCGACGGCGAGCGCCAGCCCGCCCAGGGTCAGGGTGTTGATGGTCTCGCCGAGGAAGTACAGCACCACCAGCGACGACAGGATCGACAACGGAATGGAGATCATCACGACCAGCGTCGATCGCCAGGACCCCAGGAATAGCAGGATCATCAGCGCGGTGAGCGCGGCCGCAATTGCGCCCTCGCGCAGCACGCCGACCAGCGCCTGCTTGACGAACACCGACTGGTCGAACAGCTCGTGAATTTCGAGACCCGGCGGGGCGGCCTTGCGGATCGTCTGCAGGGCGTCCTTGACGGCATCGACGACCTGCAGTGTCGAGGCGTTGCCGTTCTTGATGATGCTGAGCAGGATCGAGCGCTTGCCGTCCTTGCGCACGACATTCTGCTGGACCAGCCAGCCGTCATGGACCTGGCCTACGTCCTTCACGAACACGGTGGCGCCGTTCACCACCTTGATCGGGATGTCGTTCAGCGCCTCGATCGAGGCCGGTGTTTCGTTGGTGTGCACGACATATTGGCGATCGCCGATCTTGGCGGTGCCGGAGGGCACGGTGAGGTTCTGGGCGTTAACGGCGTTCACGACGTCGAGCGGCGTCAGGCCTTTGGCCACCAGCTTTGCGGGGTCGATGTCGACCATGATCTGGCGGTACTTGCCGCCGGCCGGTGTCGGCAGGGTGACGCCGGGAATGGGGGCGAGCTGCTGGCGTACGCGGTAGATGCCGTAGTCGTAGAGCTGCTGCTCGTTCAGCGTGTCGGAGGAGAGGCTGATCTGCAGGACCGGCACGCTCGAGGCGTTGAACTGCACGACGACGGGCGGCTGGATGCCGGGCGGCATCAGGGCTCGGATGGAATTGGTCCCGGCCACGATCTGGGAGATGGCGAGGTCGAGATTGACGTCGGGCTGGAAGTAGATCTTCTGCACCGACAGGCCCGCCATGGACTGGGCCTCGATGTTCTTGATGCCGCTGACGTTGGCCGAGATGGCATACTGGCTGTAGGTCGTGACGCGCTGCTCCATCTCCTGCGTGTTGAGGCCGGTGTAGCTCCAGATCACCGTCACCACCGGGATCTTGATCTCGGGGAAGATGTCGGTGCGCATCGTCCAGGCGGCGATGCTGCCCAAAAACAGAATCAGCGCGGCGACGACGTAGAATGTGTAAGGAAATCGCAGCGCGAACCGAACCAGACCCATGACGCTCCTGTTCCCCTGCCAGAGGATCGGATGACGCCAATAGAAGCCTTGCTGCGGGACTTTCCCATTCATACGCGCGGCGCATGGCTCCATACCTAAGTATGAGAGACGGCGGGCTCGTGCTCGTTGCACATAGCCTGCGAACGCGAGACCTTACTCCTCATGCTGCAACTGTCCTCGGCACCGGTCCGCCCATCGCTCCTGATGCCGTCGCTGGCGGCCGTCGTCGCCGTCGCCATCTTCGTCGTCGACACCGTGACGCCGCTCGATATCGCCGTCGCGGTGCTCTATGTGGCCGTGGTGCTGCTGGCGATGGACTTCGCCGGCCGCACGGGCATCCTGATCGTTGCCGGCGCCTGTGCGACCCTCACGGTGCTGAGCTACGCCATCACCCATGAGCACGATCCGTCGAGCGGTCCCTTCCTGCGCTGCCTCATCAGCCTGGTGGCGATCGCCATCACCGGCGCCCTTGCGGCGCGCCACCAGGGCACGATCGTGTCGTTGCGCGAGCATGCGAGCCTGCTCGACCTCACCCACGACACGATCTTCGTGCGCAACCAAGACGACGTTATCACTTACTGGAACCGCGCCGCGACCGAGCTCTACGGCTGGCGGCCGGAGCAGGCGATCGGGCGCAAGGCGGCCGAGCTGCTGCATACCGAATTCCCCGCGCCGTTCGACGACGTCATGTCGGAGCTGAAGCGCACCGGGCGCTGGGAAGGCGAACTGGTGCACACCGCGCGCGACGGCCGGCGTCTGGTCGTGGCCAGCCGCTGGGCCCTGCAGCGCGACGGCCGTGGCCGCCCCGGCGCCATCCTCGAGACCAACAATGACATCAGCGGCCGCCGCCAGGTCGAAGACGGCCTGACGCGCGCCCAGCGCGAGCTCGCCCATGTCGCGCGCGTCGCCACGTTGGGCGAGCTCACCGCTTCGATCGCCCACGAGGTCAACCAGCCGCTGGCCGCCGTCGTCACCAACGGCGAGGCTTGCCTGCGCTGGCTGGGGCGGCCCGTTCCCGACGTCGGCCAGGCGCGCGCTTCCGTCGAGAGCATGATCAAGAACGGCCAGCGCGCCAGCGAGGTGGTGCGCCGGCTGCGCGCTTTGTCGCGCAAGAGCGATCCGTCCTACGCGCCGCTCTCCCTCGCCGATGTCGTGAACGACGTGGCGCTCCTGATCGGCCGCGAGCTGCAGAGCCATCGCGCCACGCTCGGCCTGACGGCAGCCGACGGCCTGCCGCTGGTGCAGGGCGATCGCGTGCAGCTCCAGCAGGTCGTCATGAACCTCCTGATGAACGGCATGCAGGCGATGGACGGCATCAGCACGCGGCCGCACCGCCTCGTCGTCGAGATTGCCCGGTCGGCCGAGGAGCCCCAGTCCATCGTCCTGACGGTGAGCGATGCCGGGCCCGGCATCGATCCGGCCACTCTCAGCCGCCTGTTCGACGCCTTCTTCACCACGCGCCAGGACGGCATGGGCATGGGCCTGTCGATCAGCCGCTCGATCGTCGAAGCCCATGGCGGCCGGATCTGGGCCACCAACCGGCCCGAGGGCGGCGCCCGTTTCCATGTCAGCCTGCCGATTGCCGAGGAGCGTATTCCATGAGCCGCGCGACGACACAGGTGCCACCGGCGCCGCTGCCCACCGTCTTCGTGATCGACGACGACGAGGATATGAGAAGCGCCTTGGGCAATCTCTTCCGCTCGGTCGGCCATGAGGTGAAGCTGTTCGGCTCGGCGGCGGAGTTCCTGCAGGACACCTCGTCGGATGCGCCGGGCTGCCTGGTGCTCGACGTCCGCCTGCCCGGCATGAGCGGGCTCGACTTCCAGAACAAGCTGGCGAGCACCAACGCCCATATCCCGATCGTCTTCATGACGGGCCACGGCGATATCCCGATGTCGGTTCGCGCCATGAAGGCCGGCGCCGTCGACTTCCTCACCAAGCCGTTCCGCGACCAGGACATGCTCGACGCCGTGACCCGTGCCATCGAGGCCGACCGCACGCGCCGCAGCAGCCAGCAGGCCACCTCCGGCGTGCGCGACAGCTATGGCCGGCTGTCGCCGCGCGAGCGCGAGGTCATGACCTTGGTGACGCGCGGCCTGATGAACAAGCAGGTGGCGCACGAGCTCGGTCTCAGCGAGATCACCGTGAAGCTCTATCGCGGCCAGGCCATGCGCAAGATGGGGGCAGGCTCGCTTGCAGACCTTGTGCGCATGGCCGAGCTCCTGGAACTCCACAAATCGCAGTGACGCGGCAAACGTTTGTATAGCTTTCGCGAGGCGACAGGAAACGGCAGTTTCCGCGCATGTTCAGTTCCAAGCTCACTGTCGCCGTGGTCGACGACGACGAGGCCGTTCGCGACGCCCTCAGCAACCTGCTGGCATCGCTCGACCTCGGCGTCGCCACATTTGCTTCCGCCGAGGAGTTCCTGGCCTCGTCGGCATGCGACGTCGCGGCCTGCCTGATCACCGACGTGCAGATGCCCGGCATGAGCGGCCTCGACCTGCAACGCCATCTTATCGGCAACGGCAATCGCATACCTGTCATTTTGATTACCGCCTTCCCGCGCGATCATGTGCGCCAGCAGGCCGAAGCCGATGGCGCGTTCGGCTTCTTCGCCAAGCCGTTCGACGGCGGACGCATGATCGACTGCATCGAGCGCGCGCTCGCTGCGAAAGGAGCACATGGATGATCGAGACCGCGACCCGGCCGCCCTTGCCGCCGTTCACCGGGCAGACCGCCGCGCAGAAAGTGCGCATGGCCGAGGACGCCTGGAACACCCGCGATCCCGCGCGCGTGGCGCTGGCCTACACGCCCGACAGCAAATGGCGCAACCGCGCCGAGTTCATCACCGGTCGCGCCGAGATCGAGGCCTTCCTGCGCCGAAAGTGGGCCAGGGAGCTCGACTATCGCCTGATCAAGGAGCTGTGGACCTTCGCCAGCAATCGCATCGCCGTGCGCTTCGCCTACGAGTACCATGACGACAACGGTTTCTGGTTCCGCGCCTACGGCAACGAGAACTGGGAGTTCGACGCCAGCGGCCTGATGCAGCGGCGCATCGCCAGCATCAACGAGCATCCGATCGCCGAGGCCGACCGCAAGTACCATTGGCCGCTCGGCCGCCGGCCGGACGACCATCCCGGGCTCAGCAGATTCGGCTTCTGACGGTCTTGTGCGACGACCGTTGGTCTCCTGCTTCGCGCAACGCCGCATCGACCATGGCATCGACGATCCAACCCGCGATCTCCTCGACCTCGCGATCGCTCGTTCCCCAGATATCCTTCAGCACGACATAGGGTTCGATGCCGTAGACGATCGACAGGGCCTTCATCAGCCGATCGTAACGCCGCCGTCCGAGCTGCTGGCGCAGCGGACCTGCGGCCCGTTCCAGCAGGCCGCGGCGAAAGCCGCGCCGATAACGCGGCTCCTCGAGCAGGCCGACTCGCTCCAGCGATTCATGCTCCAGCGACAATTGCAGGGCCGCGCGCATGTGCGGCTCGAATTCCTTGAAGCGTGGGAAGGTCTGCTTGAAGAGCTCGCGCACGCGCTGCCCGCCGTCGCTCGCCTTGGGCTCGTAGCCGCGCACCGGGCCCAGGCTCTCGGCGACGACGGCGGCGATCACCGTGCTGCGGTTGGGGAAGTAGCGATAGGCCGTTGCCCGCGACACGCCGGCGGTCAGCGCCACCTCGGCGACCGACGGCGTGCGGCCGCGGCGCACCAGCTGCATGGCGGCGGCCAGGAGCCGGCGCTGGGTGAGGGCCTTGACGTCGTTGGCCGGCGGCAAGGTCATGCTGTGCGTCGGTGCAGGGGTAGCTTTCCTTGACACGATGCAACCTCGGTCCTAGCCTTTGCACAATCTGTGAGACGCGCGTCTCATGCATTCTTGTAGCGGTGCGCGCGGCTTCACCAAATAGCAACAGAGCCGGTTCTTGGCCATCGCCGAGCCGGTTGGAAGGAAACGTTGAAGATCGCCACCTTCTGGTGGGCGGGACGTCGGCATGTCGGACGCGTGAGCGCCGACGAACGCGATGTGACGCCCCTTGCGCTCGGAGACCGCGCCCATGCCGTGGGCGCGCTGGCGCTCGTCGAGATGATGGCCGAAGGGACTGCCGTACCGAAGCCATCGGGCGCGGCGCTGCCGCTGTCGGCCGTCAAGCTCGATGCGCCGATCCCGGTGCCGCGGCGCAACATCTTCTGCGTCGGCCTCAATTATCGCGCCCATGCCACCGAGTTCGCCAACAGCGGCGCCGGTGGCCCGCGGCCGCCCCAGCAGGTCGTGCCGGAATTCCCGGTGATCTTCTCCAAGGTGCCGGAGAGCGTGATCGCGCCCGACGCCGAGATCCGCATCCCCAACGGTCTCTCGACCTCGATCGACTACGAGGCCGAGCTGGCGGTCGTCATCGGCAAGACCGGGACCAACATCCCCTCGTCGCGCGCCATGGACCATGTCTGGGGCTACACCATCGTCAATGACGTGACGGCGCGCGACCTCCAGCGCCGCCATCAGCAGTGGCTTTTGGGCAAGTCGCTCGACACTTTCGCGCCCATGGGGCCGTGGCTGGCCTGCACCAACGAGCTCGACGGCGCGCATACGCGCGTGCGTTGCTGGGTGAACGACGAGTTGCGCCAGGATGCGCCCACCGAGGACCTGATTTTCGACATCCCGACGCTGATCTCGACCATCTCGTCCGGCATCACGCTCTATCCTGGCGACGTCATCGCCACCGGCACGCCCGCCGGCGTCGGCATCGGTTTCGACCCGCCCAAGTTCCTGCGCCGCGGCGATCGCGTGCGCATCCACATCGAAGGAATCGGCACGCTCAGCAACCCCGTCCAGTAGGTTCCCCGCCCATGGCCAATGTGCTGTTCACCAATGTGCGCATTCTCGACGGTTCCGGCAGCCCGCCTTACGCAGGCGAGGTCATGGTGCAGGGCAATCGCATTGCACGGCTGGGGCGCGGTGCGAGGGCGGTGCCGGCGACGGGCGTCACGGTGGTGGATGGCGCCGGCGCGACCCTGATGCCGGGCATGGTCGAGGCGCACACGCACTTCTCGTGGAACGACCAGCCCGGTCTCGGCGAGATCCAGCGCATGCCGACCGAGGAGCACATCCTGTGGTGCGCCCACATCGCCCGGCGCTATCTCGACATGGGCTTCACCTCGTGCATCGGCGCGGCGACCGCCAAGCCTCGGCTCGACGTGGTGATCCGCAATGCCATCAATGAAGGCCTGATCCCGGGCCCGCGCTATCTCGCGGCCAGCCAGGAGATCACGGTGCCGGGCGGGCTCGGCGACGAGACCCTGCCGCATCTGCCGTTCCCCGAATTCAGCTTCGGCGCCATCGTCAACGGCCCGGAGGAGATGCGCCGCACCGTGCGCATGTTCCTGAAATACGGCGTCGACACCATCAAGCTCAACCTGTCGGGCGAGTACATCGCCGGCATCCCGGCCGAGTTCACGCCGATGTCCGACGCCGAGATCGGCATGGCTGTGAAGGAGGCGCACCGCCGCGGCAAGCGCGTCGCCGCCCACGCCCGCTCGGCCGAATCAGTCAAGCAGTGCGTGCGCCATGGCATAGAGATCATCTTCCATGCGAGCTTCGCCGACGAGGAGGCGCTCGACATGCTGGAGGCGGCCAAGGACCGCCATTTCGTGGCGCCCGGCATCGCCTGGCTGATCAACACGTCGTACCACGCGGCCGAGTGGGGCATCACGCCCGAGGTCGCCAAGGGCATGGGCTATCACCGCGAGCTCGAGATCGCCTGCGAGACCCTGAAGAAGATCCATCGC
Source organism: Reyranella sp. (assembly GCA_019750135.1). Classification (GTDB taxonomy): domain Bacteria; phylum Pseudomonadota; class Alphaproteobacteria; order Reyranellales; family Reyranellaceae; genus Reyranella. Next base: position 99,343 of record JAIEOV010000064.1, read on the forward strand.
CGCGGCATCCGCATCCTGCCGGGCGGCGACTACGGCTTTGCCTGGATCAAGCACGGCACCAACGCCAAGGACCTCGAATACTTCGTGAAGTATCTCGGTTTCACGCCCATGGAGGCGCTGGTTGCGGCCACGCGTCTCGGCGGCGAGATCATGATGCGCGGCCGCGAGCTGGGGCAGATCAAGGAGGGGTATCTCGCCGACCTCGTGCTGGTCGACGGCGATCCCGTCGCCAACATCAGCGTGCTGCAGGATCCCAGGCGGCTGCTGGCGGTGATGAAGGACGGCCGGTTCCACAAGGAGCCGGAGCTGGCTGGCCAAGGCGCACGGCGCCTGTCGGTGGCCTGAGATGGCGACGCAGTTCGTCGAGCGCATCGCCGTCGAGACCGACGGATCGGGCGACGACGTGCTGTTGATCCATGGCTTGGGCGGCACGTCCAACGTCTGGGTGCCGCTGATGCCGACCCTGATGCGTCACCGCACGGTGCGCCCGGACCTGCCGGGCTCCGGCCGCTCGGCGCGCGTAGAGGGGCCGTTGACCATCGATCGCTTCGTGCAGGCGATGCTGCGAGTGTGCTCGGCGTTGAATGTCGAGCGCGCGCATGTCGTGGCGCATTCGATGGGCACCATCGTGGCCTTCCATCTCGCCAACGTGGCGCCGCAGCTGGTGCGCAGCCTGGCGCTGTTCGGCCCTTTGCTGTCGCCGCCCGATGCCGCGCGGCCGGGCCTCAAGGCACGCGGCGAGAAGGCGCGCAGCGAGGGCGAGCCCGGCATGCAGGCGATCGCCGATGCGATCGTGCAGTCCGCGACGTCCAGCGACACCCGCGCGCGGCAGCCCGCCGCCGTGGCCATGGTGCGCGAATCGCTGATGCGCCAGTGCGCCGACGGCTATGCCCGCTCGTGTGATGCGCTGGCCGGTGCCCAGCCGGCCGATCCGGCGCGGATCGCCTGCCCGACCTTGATGGTGACGGGCGACGAGGACGCGATCGCGCCGCCGCAGGCCGTGCGCCTGATCGGCGAGCGCATTGCCGGCGCGCGGGTTGAGATCCTGCCGCGCTGCGGCCATTGGACGACCATCGAGAAACCTGGCGAGTGCAATGACGCGCTGAAGCGCTTCTACGTTCGTCGTCTGTGAAGGAGGCAGTCATGGCAAACATGCTCTTCACCAACGTGCGTATCATCGACGGCTCGGGCGCGCCGCCCTTTGCCGGCGATGTCCTGGTCCAGGGTAACCGCATCCTGCGCGTCGGCCGCGGCTCGCGGTCGATCCCGACGGTGGGCGCGACCGTCATCGACGGCGCCGGCGCTACCCTGATGCCGGGCATGGTCGAGGCCCACACGCACTTCTCGTGGAACGATGCGGCGACCCTCGACGGCATCCAGCGCATGCCGCTGGAGGAGCATGTGCTGTGGTCGGCCGACGTGGCGCGGCGTTATCTCGAGGCGGGCTTCACCTCCTGCGTCGGCGCGGCCTGCGCCAAGCCGCGGCTCGACGTGGTGACGCGCAACGCCATCAACTCGGGCCTCATTCCCGGTCCGCGCTACCTTGCGGCCAGCCAGGAGATCACCGTGGCGGGCGCGCTCGGCGACGAGATGCCGCCGCACCTGCCTTATCCCGAGTTCAGCTTCGGCGTCGTGGTCAGTGGCCCCGAGGAGATGCGCAAGGCGGTGCGCATGTTCCTGAAGTTCGGCGTCGACACCATCAAGCTCAATCTGTCGGGCGATAACTTCGCCGCCAATGCGCCGGCCGAGACGACCTGGATGGCCGATGAGGAGGTCGCCATCGCCGTCGCCGAGACCAGGAAGCGCGGCAAGCGGGTGTCGTGCCATGCCCGCTCGTGCGAATCGATCAAGCAGGCGATGCGCCACGGCATCGAGATCGTCTATCACGCGAGCTTCACCGACGAGGAAGCCCTCGACATGCTGGAGGCCCGCAAGGACAAGATCTTCGTGGCGCCCGGCATCGGCATCCTGTTCGCCATGATGGACCACGCGGCCCCGTGGGGAATCGATCGCAAGAAGGCGATCGAGATGGGCTATGAGATCGAGATCGCCGCTGCCGTCGAATCCCTGAAGAAGATGCACAAGCGCGGCATCCGGGTGCTGCCGGGCGGCGACTACGGCTTCGCCTTCACGCCGCACTGCGACAATGCCCGCGACCTCGAATACTTCGTGAAGCATCTCGGCATGACGCCCATGGAGGCCATCGTCTCGACCACCAAGCTCGGCGCCGAGATCATGATGCAGGGCAACGAGCTGGGGCAGATCAAGGACGGCTATCTCGCCGACATCCTGCTGGTCGACGGCGATCCGCTCTCCAACCTCGCCATCCTGCGCGACCAGAAGAAGATCCTGGCGGTGATGAAGGACGGCACCTTCTACAAGAAGCCCGAGATCGCCTCGGCCCGCTCGCGCTGGGCGGCCTCGGTGGCGTGACGATGTTCCCGTCATCCCGAGCGGAGCCGCCCAAAGGGCGGCGAAGTCGAGGGACCTATTCTGTCGATGCATCGACAAGACAGGTCCCTCCGCTACGCCTCGCTGCGCTCGGCTCCGGTCGGGATGACGGAGAGCGGCTATGACCCACCTCCGCCGCTGGTTCTGGGTCTGGTTGTTCGGCCTGCCGCTGCTGGCGCTCGCCGTCTGGGGCATCGTCGACAACCAGCGCCTGTTCTTCGCCACGGCGCTGAACGGCCTCACCCTGGCCGCCCTCTATTTCCTGGTGGCCAGCGGCTTCACCCTGGTCTTCGGCCTCCTGCGCAACGTCAACCTGGCGCACGGTTCTCTTTATCTCCTGGGCGCCTATGTCGGCTGGGTGGTCGGCGAATGGCTGGGCTCGTGGTTCCTGGCGGTGGCGGCTGGCTTCCTGTTCGCGGCCTTCATGGGCCTGCTGCTGCAGATCGGCGTCTTCCGTTTCATGCACGGCCAGGACCTGCGCCAGACCATGGCGACCATCGCCCTGTCGATCATCGCCGCCGACATCGCGCTCTGGATCTGGGGCGGCGAGATCTACCAGTTCGATCCGCCGCGCTGGATCATCGGGTCCACGGCCTTGCCCATCGTCGGCAAGTTCGCGACCTATCGCCTGGTGCTGCTGGCCATGGCCATCGTCATCGGGCTGGCGCTGTGGTGGTTCCTGGCGCGCACCCGTGTCGGCATGATGATCCGCGCCGGCGTCGACGATCGAGCCATGCTGTCGGCCTCGGGGATCGACGTGCAGATGGTGTTCGCCATCACCTTCGCCATCGGCGCCGGCCTTGCGGGCTTCGCCGGCGTGGTCGGCGGCACCGCCCTCTCGATCGCGCCCGGCGAGGACACGCGCTACCTGCTGGCCTCGCTGGTCGTGGTCATCGTCGGCGGCATGGGCAGCGTCGCCGGCGCCGCGCTCGGCGCCGTGCTGGTCGGCCTCGCCGAGCAGTTCGGGCTGGCCTACGCGCCGACCTACGGCATCGTCTTCACCTTCGTTGTCATGACCCTGGTCCTCGCCTTCCGCCCGCAAGGCATCCTGGGGAGGCGGGCATGAGCGCCGCCCACTGGCGCAAGGCCATGAACTTCACTGGCCCCAGCCGCAGCTGGTCGGGCGGCCGCGCCACCGCGGCACCGCGCGCGACGACAACGCCCTCCGCCGCTGCGCCGCCTACAAGCCTTCTCCAGTCGTGGCGTCACATCGGCTGGCGCCACGTCGTCGTGCTCGCCGCCGTGCTCGTCTACCCGTGGATCGTGCCGCCCTTCTTCACCTATCAGATCGGCGGCCAGGCGCTGACGCTGGGCCTGATCGCGCTGTCGCTCACCTTCCTGGCGGGCTACGGCGGCATGCTGTCGCTCGCGCAGATGACCGTGGCCGGCATGGCGGGCTACATCGTCGCCATCCTGGGCGTGAGCGGCACTCCCGAGATCAGCCTGGGCTGGCCGTGGTGGCTGGTGGTGGTGCTGGCGATCGCCGGCGGCACGCTCGCCGCGACCCTGATCGGCTGGCTGTCGGTGCGCACCGAGGGCATCTACACCATCATGATCACGCTCGCGATCGGGATGGCCTTCTTCTACCTGGCGCAGCAGAACTACGCGATCTTCAACGGCTTCCAGGGCTTCCAGAAGGTCGTGCCGCCGGTCGTGCTGGGCATCGATTGGCGCACGCCGATTCCTTATTACTACCTCGCCCTGTTCTGGGCGCTCGCCGGCTACTTCTTCGTGAAGTACCTGATCCGCGCCCCGTTCGGCATCGCGCTGCAGGGCGTGCGCGACAACGCGCGGCGCATGAGTGCGTTGGGCTACAGCCCGGTGGCGCACCGCGTCGCGGCCTATGCCGTGGCCGGCCTCATCGCCTCGATCGGCGGCGTGCTGCTGGTCTGGTACAATGGCCTGATCACGCCGGGATCAGTCGGCACCTCCTGGATGATCAACATCCTGATCGTCGCCGTGCTGGGCGGCATGCGCCATCCCGTCGGGCCATTCATCGGCGCCGTCGTGTTCGTGCTGCTGCAGAACTTCGCCATCGACCTGATCGATCGCGAGCGGTTCAACCTGGTGATCGGCCTTGTGTTCCTGGTGATCGTGCTGTTTTCGCCCGACGGCCTGCTTGGCTGGTGGGACATGCTTCGGGATTGGGCGCGGCGGCGCATGGCCGACGCTGGCACCAAAGCAAGGGGAGGAGAGTGGCGTTCGGTAAGCGTTACACAAGCGCGGCCGGCAGGCCGCTCATGACAGCGAGGAGGAAACCAATGACCAAGCGGATGACGACGTTAGTCGGCCTGCTGGCGGGGGCGGCGGTCGCGACCGTGCTCCCGGCGGCGGCCCAGGCGCAGGAGACGATCAAGATCGGCCTCCTGGCCACGCTCGAAGGCCCGTTCGCCGCCGGCGGCCAGGACGGCATGCGCGGCGCCGAGCTGGCGCTCAAGGAAAAGAACGGCATGGCCGGCGGCAAGAAGATCGAGATCATCAAGGCCTCGTCCGACGCCAAGCCCGACGTGGCGGTCAACGCCACCCGCAAGCTGGTCGAGCAGGACAAGGTCCAGATCATGGTCGGCCCGCTGTCGGGCTCCGAAGGCATCGCGGTCAAGGACTACTCCAAGTCGCAGCCGGGCGTGACCTTCATCAACGGCTCGTCGGGCGCCCAGGGCACGACCCTGGTCAATCCGTCGCCCAACTTCTACCGCTTCAACACCGACGGCGCGCAGTGGATGGTCGGTCTCGGCGACTACGCGCTGAACGACAAGAAGTACAAGAAGATGGCGCTGATCGCCGAGGACTATTCCTTCCCGTACTCGCAGGTGCAGGGCTTCATGGCCGGCTACTGCAAGCTCGGCGGCAAGATCACGCACAAGGCGTGGGTGCCGCTCGGCGGCAAGGATTACTCGTCGGTGATCTCCAAGCTGCCGACCGACGTCGACGCGCTCCTGGTCGTGTTGGGCGGCGCCGACGCGGTGAACTTCCTCAGCCAATACGAGCAGGCCGGCGGCGATAAGCCGATGGTCGGCGGCTCGATCACGGTCGACCAGACCGTGCTGAACTTCAAGGGCAAGCGCCGTGAATCGCTGCTCGGCACGCCGGCCGCCGGCCCGATGGCCGATTCGATCGACACGCCGGAATGGAAGAAGTTCGTGGCCGACTACAAGGCCAACTTCAAGGACGGCTTCCCGAGCCCGTCGCTGTTCGCCTTCGTCTACTACATCAACATGAAGGCGGCGCTCGACGGTCTCGACGCGGTCAAGGGCGACCTCTCGAACAACCAGGCCAAGTATCGCGAGGCGCTGCAGAACCTGAAGCTTAAGACGCCGGCCGGCGACATCACGCTCGACGAGAACCGTCAGGCGATCGGCCCGACCTTCATCACCGAAGTGGCGAAGGGCGCCGACGGCACCTTCTACAACAAGGTCGTGAAGACCATCCCAAGCGTCAACCAGCGGCTCAACCTCAGCAAGGAGGAGTTCGACAAGATGGGTCTCGGCTCGCGCGACGTGCCGAGCTGCCCGTAACACGCTGGTAGCCATGGCCCTGGTCACCTCCGACCTGCCGCAAACGCAGCTCGCCACCGGTGACGCCCTCGAGCTCGAGGGCGTCACGCGGACCTTCGGCGCGCTGCGCGCCATCGAGGACGTCTCGTTCTCGGTGGCGGCGGGCGAGCGTCGGGCGGTGATCGGGGCCAACGGCGCCGGCAAGACGACCTTGTTCAACGTCATCACCGGCGACTTTCCCGTGACCGCGGGCCGCGTGCGCTTCTTCGGCGAGGACATCACCGAGGTGCCGGCCTACGACCGCATCCGCATGGGCTTGCGGCGCACCTACCAGTCGTCGCTCCTGTTCCGGAATCTTACTGTCTGGGACAATCTCTTCCTTGCCGTACGCGGCGTGGCGCGTGGCCGCTTCGATTTCCGCCGGGCGCGCGGCTCGCATCCCTCGCGCATTGCGACCGACGAGCTGCTCGAGCGCGCCCGCCTGCAGTCGGTGGCGCAGCGGCTGGTATCGAGCCTGTCGCACGGCCAGCAGCGCCAGCTGGAGATCGGCATGGCGCTGGCCGGCGCGCCGCGCCTGATCCTGTTCGACGAACCCGCCGCCGGCCTGTCGCCGGCCGAGCGCCGCGAGCTGGTAACCTTGCTGCGGGCGCTGCCCGAGCACATGGGCTTCATCCTGATCGAGCACGATCTCGACATCGCTCTGCGCGTCGTCGACCGGGTCACCGTCATGCACAACGGCCGCGTCCTGAAGCACGGCACGCCGCAGGAGATCGAGAACGACGCCGAGGTCGCGGCCATCTACATGGGCGGAGGCCGGCACTGATGGCCTGGTTCTCGCGCCGTCGCGTCGCAGGGAGCGGAGCAGGTCCGTTGCTGCGGGTCGAGCGGCTCAACGTGTACTACGGCCGCGCCCATGCCTTGCAGGACGTCTCCTTCACGCTCGATCGCGGCATCCTGGCTGTCGTCGGCCGCAACGGCATGGGCAAGACCACGCTGTGCAACGCCATCACGGGGTTGGTCGCGGCCTCGGGCAGCATCAAGCTTGCCGGCACCGAGCTGGTCGGCCGGCCGCCGCACGCCATCACCGGCTTCGGCATCGGCTACGTGCCGCAGGGCCGCCGTGTCTGGCCGTCGCTCTCGGTCGACGAGCATCTGCGGCTGGCCGAGCGCAGCGCCCATCGCGGCGTGTGGACCATCGAGCGCGTCTACGATCTCTTTCCGCGGCTGGCCGAGCGGCGCAACAACGGTGGCTTCCAGCTGTCGGGCGGCGAGCAGCAGATGCTGGCGATCGGCCGCGCGCTGCTGTTCAACCCGCGCCTGCTGGTGATGGACGAGCCGACCGAGGGCCTGGCGCCGGTGATCGTCGAGCAGGTCGCCGAGACCCTGAAGTCGCTGGGCGACGATTCGCTCTCCGTGCTGCTGGTCGAGCAGAATCTCGGCGTGGCGATCGACGTCGCCGACACCGTCGCGGTCATGGTCAACGGCCGCATCGCCCGCACCATGCCGGCGTCGGAGCTGGCGGCCGACCGCGACCTGCAGCAGCGGCTTTTGGGCGTGACGACCGGTGGCGAGGAAGCCGCTGAGGAGGTGGCCGAGGAAGCGGCGCCCGAGCAACCCGAGACCCGCATCTTCACGGTGCGCCGGGCCTCCGACGACATCGCGGCGCCGGCAGCGCCTGCCGCACCGCCGCCGCCGGAGGAGCGCGCCGTGCGCGGCTTCACGCGCTGGAACGCGACCGACAGCACGGTCGGCCCGCGCGACCAGATCATCAGCGCCCGCGCCGAGCCGGTGGCGCCGCCGCCATCGCTGGAGGTCGCCGCGGCCTCGCTGTCGCGCACCGGCCGCGAGACGCGGGTCGTCGAATTGCCGGTCGCCACGACCTTCGGCCGCGCCGCCTACATCGCCGGCACCTTCGATACCAAGGGCCGCGAGCTGGGCTTCCTGCGAAACAGCCTGGAGAAGCTCGGCCTGCGCACCGTCACCGTCGATCTCGCGACCTCGGGCGCGCCGTCGCCGGCCTCGGTGCCGCCGCGTGAGGTGGCGCGCCACCATCCCGGCGGCGAGCGCGCTGTCTTCACCGGCGATCGCGGCTCGGCGGTGACCGAGATGGCCATCGCCTTCGAGCGCTTCGTCATGACCCGGCGCGACCTCGGCGGCGTCATCTCGGCCGGCGGGTCGGGCGGCACGGCGCTGGCGACGCGGGCGATGCGCGCGCTGCCGATCGGCATACCCAAGGTGATGGTCTCGACCGTGGCCTCGGGCGACGTGAAGCCTTATGTCGGCCCGTCCGACATCTGCATGATGCATTCGGTGACCGACGTCTCGGGCATCAACAGCGTCTCCGAACGGGTGCTGTCGAATGCGGCGCACGCGCTTGCCGGCATGATCGCCCACGCCGGACGAACCGCCTCGACGCAGAGCAAGCCCGCCATCGGTCTCACCATGTTCGGCGTGACCACGCCTTGCGTGCAGGGCGTCACCAAGCAGCTGGAAGACCGCTACGACTGCCTGGTGTTCCACGCCACCGGCATCGGCGGCCAGTCGATGGAGAAGCTGGTCGATTCCGGCCTTCTGGCCGGCGTGATCGACGCCACCACGACGGAGATCGCCGACGAGGTCGGCGGCGGCATGCTGTCGGCGGGACCTGGCCGCCTCGACGCCATCATCAAGAGCCGCATCCCCTATGTCGGCTCGTGCGGCGCGCTCGACATGATCAACTTCTGGGCCATGGACACGGTGCCGGCGCACCATCGCGACCGCAAGCTGCACGTCCACAATCCCAACGTCACCTTGATGCGCACCACGGCCGACGAATGCCGCCGTATCGGCGACTTCCTGGTCGACAAGCTCAATCGCATGCAGGGGCCGGTGCGCTTCCTGATCCCGCAGGGTGGCGTCTCGCTGATCGATGCGCCGGGCAAGCCGTTCTGGGATCCGGCGGCCGACAAGGTGCTGTTCGACGTGCTGACCAGCGGCTTTCGTCCCGGCACCGACCGCAAGCTGGTCGTGCTGCCCCACAACATCAACGACCAGGCCTTCATCGACGCCCTGGTCCAGAACTTCAACGACATCGCCGGCACGCGCCTCACGCGCATGGCGGCAGCACGGTAAGGACATGGCCCGGATCCCCCGCAAAGACATCCTCGACCGCCTGCACGACATGATCGACCGCGGCGAACCCATCATCGGCGGCGGCGCCGGAACCGGCCTCTCGGCCAAGTGCGAGGAGGCGGGCGGCATCGACCTGATCGTGATCTACAATTCCGGCCGCTACCGCATGGCCGGCCGCGGCTCGCTGGCCGGCCTTCTGGCCTACGGCAACGCCAACGACGTCGTGCTGGAGATGGCGCGCGAGGTGCTGCCGGTGGTCAAGAAGACGCCTGTGCTGGCCGGCGTCAACGGCACCGATCCGTTCCTGATCCTCGACGATTTCCTGCATCATCTGCGCGAGCTCGGCTTCTCCGGCGTGCAGAACTTCCCGACGGTCGGCATCATCGACGGCCAGTTCCGCCAGAACCTGGAAGAAACCGGCATGGGTTTCAGCCACGAGGTCGCGATGATCCGTGCCGCCAGCGAGCACGATCTCCTGACCACGCCCTACGTGTTCAACGAGCGCGAGGCCATCGCCATGGCCGAGGCCGGCGCCGACATCATCGTCTGCCACATGGGCCTGACGACCGGCGGCAGCATCGGCGCGGAGACCGGGCTCGAGCTCGCCGACTGCCCGCCGCTGATCGACGCCTGGTCGGCGGCGGCGCGCCAGGTCAACAGGGACGTCATCGTGCTGTGCCACGGCGGGCCGATCGCCACGCCCGAGGATGCCGGGTTCATCCTGGCGCAGTGCCCCGAATGCAACGGCTTCTACGGAGCCTCGAGCATGGAACGCCTGCCGACCGAGCAGGCGCTCGTCGAAACAACGCGTCAATTCAAGAAGATCAGAAGATAGTCGGGAGGATCCCATGAGCGGAGCCCAGTTCGGCACCTTTGTCCTAGGACTGATCGTCGTCGCCATCGTCGTGGCGATCGTCGTCTGGCTGTTCAACTGGCTCTACCTGCGCTCGTCGAAGGAAAGAGCCTTCGTGCGCACGGGCCTGGCCGGCCAGAAAGTGGTCATGAACGGCGGTGCCTTCGTGCTGCCGATCGTGCACGAGGTCATCCCGGTCAACATGAACACCTTGCGCCTGGAGGTGGCGCGCGGCCGCGACAAGGCGCTGATCACCCGCGATCGCATGCGCGTCGACGTGCTGAGCGAATTCTATGTCCGCGTCCAGGCGACCGACACCGCCATCGCTGCCGCCGCCCAGACGCTCGGTCAGCGCACCATGCAGCCCGATGCGCTGCGCGAGCTGATCGAGGGCAAGTTCGTCGATGCGCTGCGCACCGTCGCGGCCGAGATGACCATGGAGGAGATGCACGAGCGGCGCGGCGACTACGTGAAGCGCGTGCGCTCGGTCGTGGCTGAGGACCTGCTGCAGAACGGTCTCGAGCTCGAGACCGTGTCGCTGACCCAGCTCGACCAGACCGCCATGGAATTCTTCAACCCGTCCAACGCCTTCGACGCCGAGGGCCTGACGCGGCTCACCGAGCAGATCGAGCGGCGCAAGAAGATCCGTAACGACATCGAACAGGACACGATGATCGAGATCCGCAACAAGAATCTCGACACCGAGCGGCAGGCGCTGGAGATCGATCGGGCGCTGGAGCACGCGCGACTGGCGCAGGAGCAGGATCTCGAGACCCAGCGCGCGGCGCAGCGCGCCCAGGTGGCGCGCGAGCGCGCCGACAAGGACCAGGAGGCCGAGCGGGCGCAGATCACCTCGCGCCAGGCCATCGAGCAGGCCCGCATCGCCTCGGAGCGCGCCGTCGAGGAGCAGCGCATCGCCAAGGAGCGCGAGGTCGAGGAGCTCGAGATCGAGCGCCGCAAGGCGATCGAGCTCGCCGAGCAGGAGAGGGCCGTCGCCGTCGCCGAGCAGTCGCGGGCGCAGTCCGTGGCCCAGGCCGAAGCCGACAAGGCCCGCGCCATCGCCGTCGCCGAGGAGGAGAAGGTCTTCACCGCGCGCGAGACCGAGATGGCGCAGCGGCGCAAGAGCGTCGAGCTGATCGCGGCTCAGCAGGAGGCCGAGCGCGAGGCGCTGCGTCTCAGGGTCGCCGCCGAGGCCGAGAAGAATGCAGCGGCGGACCGCGGTGCTGCCGTGCGCGCCGAGGCGGAGGCCGAGGCCGACGCCGAGAAGATCCGGGCGCTGGCCAATCGCATCCGGCTGGAAGTCGATGCCGAGGGCACGCGTCTGATGAACGAGGCCCAGAACCTGCTCTCGGCCGACGCCCGCCTGTCGGCCATGCGGCTCCGGCTCATCGACAAGCTCGATTCGATCATCCGCGAATCGGTGAAGCCGATGGAGCGCATCGAGGGCATAAAGATCCTGCATGTCGACGGCTTCGGCGGCGGCGGCGGAGGCGGCCACGCCAATGCCGGCGATGCCGGCAGCGGGCTCGCCGACAGCGTCGTGAACTCGGCCCTGCGTTTCCGCGCCCAGGCGCCGCTGATCGACCAGCTGCTGCGCGAGATCGGCGTTGCCGGCGGCGATGTCGGCCGCGTGGCGCAAGGCCTGCTCGACCGCACCCAGGGCTCGAGCGGCCCGCCGGTGCCCGCGAATCCGCCCGGGGAGTAGCCGTTGATCAAGGTCTACACGTCGAGCGTCATCGACGCGCCGGCCGAGCAGGTATGGGCGCGCATCCGCGACTTCAACGGCCTGCCGGGCTGGACGCCGTTCGTCGCCGAATCGCGCATCGAGGGCGGGTTGCCGTCCGACAAGATCGGCTGCGTGCGCAACTTCCGTCTCAAGGATGGCGGGATGATCCGCGAGCAGCTGCTGACCCTGTCGGACTACGACTACCAGTGCTCCTACTCGATCCTGGAAAGCCCGATGGGCGTCGACAACTACGTCGCCACGCTCAAGCTCACGCCGGTGACCGACGGCAACCGCACCTTCGCCGAATGGTGGGCCGAGTTCGACTGCGCCCCGGAGCGCGAGGGCCAGCTCTCGCGCGATATCGGCCAGGGCGTGTTCCAGGCGGGCTTCGATTCCCTGAAGATGCTGGTGCGGCGTTGACGCGCCCCCGGCGATGATCCGGGTCACCCGGTCCGCCATCATCGACGCGCCGATCGAGCGCGTGTGGGCGGTGCTGCGCGACTTCAACAGCCACACGGCGTGGCATCCGGTCGTGGCCGAATCGGCGATCGAGAACGACGAGCCCTCCGACCAGGTCGGCTGCGTGCGCAACTTCACCCTGAAGGACGGCAACCACATCCGCGAGCAGCTGCTGGCGCTTTCGGACAACGACTACGTCTCGACCTACTGCATCCTCGACGCCACGCTGCCCATGCAGCGCTACGTCGCCACCGTGCAGCTGAAGCGCGTCACCGACGGCGATCGCACCTTCTGGCACTGGCAGTCGACCTTCGACACGCCGCGCGGCCGCGAGCAGGAATTCGCCGACCTCGTCGGCAAGGGCGTCTACGAAGGCGGCTTCGAAGGCCTGCGCGCCTTCCTGCGCCGCCGCCCCGGTGCGCCGGCCATCCGGACGGCCGGCGGCGAGACGATGGCGACGCAGGGCATGGTCGCGAGCCGCTTCGGCGGTCCCGACGTCCTGGAAGCGCGCCCGCTCGAGGCGAAGGCGCCCGGCCCGGGCGAGGTCCGCGTCCGCCACGGCGCCGTCGGCGTCAACTACATCGACGTCTATATCCGCAAGGGCGAGGTCCGGATGATCGAGCCGCCCGCGCCCATCGGCATGGAGGCCGCGGGCGTGGTCCTCGATGTCGGCGCCGGCGTCACCCACCTGCTGCCGGGCGACCGCGTCGCCTATGCCTGCGCCCCGCCCGGCGCCTATGTCGGCGTGCGCACCTTGCCGGCGAGCCAGGTCGTCGTGCTGCCCGACGAGGTCGACGACGAGACGGCGGCGGCCCTGATGCTGAAGGGCATGACGGCGGAATACCTGCTGCATCGCACGCATCTGCTGCGCGGCGGCGAGACCGTGCTGGTCCATGCGGCGGCGGGTGGCGTCGGCCTGATGCTCTGCCAATGGGCCAAGGCGCTCGGCGCGCGGGTGATCGGCACGGTCTCGACCGACGACAAGGCCCGCGCGGCCCGAGCGGCCGGCTGCGACGCCGTCATCGTCGGTCGCGACTATCGCTTCGCCGGCGCCCTCCACGACGCCACCGGCGGCCATGGCGCCGACGTCATCTATGACGGGCTGGGCCAGGCCGCCGCGCGGGAAAACTTCGAGGCGCTGGCGATGTGCGGCCATTGGATCTGCTACGGCCACGCCAGTGGGCCGGTCGATCGCCTGTCGGTCGAAAGCCTGGGCCAGAAATCCGCGACCTTCTCCAGCCCGGTGCTGTTCCACTACACCGCCGAGCGCGCGACCCTGACGGACATGGCCCAGCGCACCTTCGAAGCGCTGCGGCAGGGCACCATCCGGCTCGACATCCGCCATCGCTACCCGCTGTCGGCGGCCGCGCAGGCCCATCGCGACCTCGAAGGTCGCGCCACCACAGGCCCACTGATCCTGCTGCCGTAGTCAGTTCGTCGGCGTCAGCGCCCGCAGCGGCGGTACGGCCACCGCCGGCGCGGCCGGAATCCGCGTCAGGGTCGCCGGCTGGAAATGCGCCATCAGCTGCAGCGCCTTGCGGTCGACGAAGGTGATGCGCCGGCCGTCGGCGGCGATCAGGCCGTCGCCGCGCAGCTTGGCCAGCATGCGATTGAGATGCGGCACGCTCAGACCCAGTGCGTCGCTCATCACTTCCTGCGACACCGGCAGGTCGAAGCCGTTCTCCTCAGCGCGGCCGACGATCAGCAGGCGCGACTGGATCTCCAGCAGGAAATGCGCCAGCCGCTCGACCGAGGTGCGCCGGCCGATGTCGATGATGCGCTCGGCATACATGGTCGCCTCGTGCGCCGCGAGCCAGCTCAGCGCCAGGCCGAACTTGGGACGCCGGTAGCACAGCGCCACGAAGTCATCGAGCGAGCACACTTCGAGCCTCATGTCGCTCAAGGCGATGACCGAGAAGTTCGCATGATCCAGGAAGCTGCCGGGCAGTCCGATGACGTCCCCCGGCACCAGGATGCTCAAGATCTGCCGCTTGCCGTTGCGCAGGAGCTTGTAGCGGGCAGCAACGCCGTCGCGGACGAAGCAGAGCTTGCGATATTCATAGCCGTCGACCACGAGATCCCGCCGCTTGCCGACGCTGAGCTCGCTTTCGAACAGCGAGCGCAGGTCGGCGATGTCGGCCGGCGCCAGGTCGGTATAGCGCCGCAGCCGCGTGACGAACGGACCGTCCCAATCGTCGTTCACAACCTTACGCGCGACGCCCGGCATTTCTGTCCCTTTGATCGATTGTTGTTCTTGGACGTTAATCTGCATCAATAATTGCGGCTAAAGCGAGCCCTACCAAAGGCGAACACAGTGCCGCCCGGGATGGACATGTCCGGGAGGCAAAAATGAGCAATAATGGGTCGTTTGACGGCCGGCAGACGTCGCGCCGCGTGTTTCTGCGTCAGGCTGCAGCCACCGGCGCGGGCCTGGGCGCGCTTTCGTCCGGTTTCGCACCGGCTTGGGCCAAGGATGAGCCGCCGATCGGCACCTGGCCGGCCGGCTCCTCCGGCAACTCGGTCTTCATCGGCATCACCGTGCCGCGCACCGGCACCTACGCGGTCCAAGGCGAGGACGAGCTCAAGGGCTACCAACTCGCCGTCGAGCACATCAACAGCGGCCATCCGCTGATCAAGGCGATCTCGCCCAAGACCACCAAGGGCGTGCTGGGCAAGGAGGTGAAGTACGGCGTGGCCGATTCCGAGGCCAAGCCCAACACCGCCGTGCAGGCCCAGTCGCGCTTCATCACCGAGAACAAGGCGGTGCTGCTGACCGGTTCGACCTCGAGCGCCGTCGCCGTGGCGCTGAACAAGCTAGCCCAGCGCGAGAAGGTGCTCTACGCCGCTGGCATCTCCGGCTCCAACGACACCACGGGCAAGGACTGCGTGCGCTACGGCGTGCGCCAGTGCTTCTACGGTCAGACCGCTGCCGCGGCGATCGGCCCGCTGCTGGTGAAGGCCTTCGGCCAGAACAAGAAGGCGGCCTACCTGACGCCCGATTACACCTACGGCCACACCGTCACCAAGTCGATGCAGGACTTCCTCAAGACCGCGGGCTGGACGACGGTCACCAACCAGGTGGCGCCGCTCGGCGCACCCGACTACTCGTCCTACCTGCTGAACGTCGCCAACTCGGGCGCCGACGTGCTGCTCAACGTCAATTGGGGCCACGACGCCGTGCTCTCGACCAAGCAGGCCAAGCAGTTCGGCATCTTCGACAAGATGAAGCTGGTCGTGCCCTACCAGACGCCGTTCCTGGCGCGCGAGGTCGGCGAGAACCTGATGGCCGGCGTCTACGCCGCCACCGACTTCTGGTGGACGTTGCAGGACAAGTATCCGCTGGCCAAGATGTTCGTCGAGGAGTTCGACAAGAAGTACGGCTACAAGCCCGAATGGGGCGCCAACAACGCCTACATGGAGTTCGCCCTGTGGGCCGACGCCGTCGAGCGCGCCGGCACCTTCTATCCGCCGGCCGTCATCAAGGTCTACGAGGACGGACACAAGATCCAGTCGACCGTGGGCGAGGTCTATTTCCGCGGTGCCGACCACCAGCTGGTGCGCCCCGTGGTCATCGTCCGCGGCAAGAAGGCGGCCGACATGAAGAACAAGGAGGACTTCTACGAGGTCGTCGAAGTCGTCCCCGGCGAGCCGCTGATGCAGAAGCCCGACGCCTTCGGCTGCAAGCTCGGCGACTACACCTGAGCTTGCGTGTTCACGTGGGCTAATCTCGTCTCGCAGATGTTCAACGGGCTGGTGCTGGGAGCGCTGCTGGCGCTCATCAGCTCCGGTCTGACGATCATCTACGGCACGCTGGGCGTGCTGAACCTGGCGCACGGCGCCATGTTCATGCTCGGCGGCTATGCCGGGTTCGTCGCCTATGACGCGACGGGCTCGTACGTTCTCGCGGTCGTCGCGGGGGCGCTGTTCGTCATGGTGGTCGGCATCGTGATGGAGCGGGTCATCATCCGGCACTTCTACGATCGGCCGCACGAGGACCAGCTGCTGGTGACGTTCGGCCTGTCGATCTGCCTGGTCGAGATCGTCCGCCTGATCTTCGGCAGCCTGTCGCGCACGGTGTCGCCGCCGTCGTGGGCCGTCGGCATCACGCCGCTCGGCTTCACGGTCTATCCGACCTACCGGCTGGTCGTCGTCGGCATCGTCGCCGTCGCCCTGCTGGCGCTCTACCTGGTGCTCTATCGCACCAAGCTCGGCATGATCGTGCGCGCCGGCATCGAGGATTCCACCATGGTGGATTCCCTCGGTATCAACGTGTTCCGTGTGTTCATGGTGGTGTTCGGCATCGGCGCCATGGCGGCGGGCTTCGCCGGCATCGTCAACGCACCGGTCGTGGCCCTCACCCCCGACATCGGCGACGCCATCCTGGTGCAGACCTTCGTCGTGGTGGTGATCGGCGGCGTCGGCTCCTTCCCAGGCGCCATCCTCGGCGGCCTGATCGCCGGCCAGATCCTCAGCCTCACTTCGATGGTCAACCCCGGCTATTCCTACGTCATGCTGTTCGCGGCCATGACCATCGTCCTGCTGGTCCGGCCGCGCGGCCTGCTCGGGCTGCGGAGCCGCGAGTGAACGCCCGCCGACGCTCGCGGCGTTTCCCCCTGACCGAGACCGTCACCGGCATTGCCCTGATCGCCGCCCCGATCGTGCTGCCGCACCTCGGCTTCGCGCCCAACACGGTCAACCAGATCCTGGTGTGGGGCCTGTTCGGCATCGGCTTCGACCTGCTGTTCGGCTACACCGGCCTGCTGTCGTTCGGCCAGTCGGCTTTTTATGGCACCGGCGGCTTCGTCGCCGCGTACCTGCTCACCCAGAACATGATCGCCAGCGTGCCGCTGGCCCTGTTGATCGGCGTGCTCGCGGCCACGGTGGTCGGCGCGCTGGTGGGCGCGGTCGCGCTGCGGCGGACCGGCATCTACTTCGCCATGATCACCGTGGCGATCGCCGAGATGTTCTTCTTCCTCGAGAACTCGCCCCTGTCGGAATGGACGGGCGGCGAGAACGGCATCCCCGGCGTGCCGACGCCGCGCTTCGAGATCGCAGGCTTCACCTGGAATGTCGGCACCGGCTGGTCGATGTACGGCTTTCTCGCCGTCTGCTACTTCGCAGGCATCGTCGTGGCGCTGCGCATCATCCGTTCGCCGGTCGGCGCGATCCTGAGCGCCATCCGCGACAATCCCGTGCGCGCCGCGGCGCTCGGCCACGAGGTCTTCCTCTACAAGCTGACGGCCTTCGTGATCGCCGCCGCCTATGCCGGATTTGCCGGTGGGCTGCTAGGCGTCCTGCAGGGCTTTATGCCGCCCGATGCCTTTGCCTTTCACACCTCGGGACAGCTCGTCATGCAGACCGCCATCGGTGGGGTAGGGACGCTGTTCGGCCCGCTGCTCGGTGCCACGGTGTGGTTGTTCCTGCAGGATTTCCTGCAGGAGGCGCTGGGCCTCGGCGCCGCCTGGAAGCTGGTGCTGGGCGTCATCTTCGTCCTGCTGATCTGCTTCCTGCGGCGCGGCTTGATCGGCGGCCTCAAGGACCTCTATGCCCTGGCGGTCCGCCGACGGACAGCCGAAGAAGCATCGCCGAACACCGGCGTGCACATCGCGCCGAGGCCGGCGCCCATGCCGGCGCGCCATCGCGAGCGCGACGACTATCCCGGACCGATCCTCAAGGCGGTCGGCCTGACCAAGCACTATGGCGGGTTGGCGGCCAACAGCGACATCGACTTCACCGTCCAGGCGGGAGAGCTGCGCGGCATCATCGGCCCCAACGGCGCGGGCAAGAGCACCTTCTTCAAGATGCTGACCTGCGAGGTCCATCCGACCGCGGGCACGATCCTGTTCGAGGGCAAGGACATCACGGGCAAGACCGTGACCGACGTCTGCCAGCTCGGCCTGACCAAGAGCTACCAGGTGAACCAGCTCTTCTCGCGCCTGACGGTGCGCCAGAACCTCACCATCGCCGCCCTGGCCGACCTGCGCGGCAAGTTCCGCCTCGATCTTTTCCGCAGCCTCGACAAGATCCCTGGGCTCGAGGCACGGGTCGAGCACACGCTGGAGCTGGTCGACCTCGCAGAGCGCGCCGATACCGCGGTCTCGGCGCTGGCCTATGGCGAGAAGCGCCGGCTCGAGATCGGCCTCGCGCTCGCTACGTCGCCCAGGCTGCTGCTGCTCGACGAGCCGCTGGCCGGCATGAGCCCGCACGAGCGCGTCGAGACGGTCAAGCTCCTGAAGTCGATCGGCCAGGGCCGCACCATGATCGTGATCGACCACGACATGGATGCGCTGTTCGAGCTGGCGGAATGGATCACCGTGCTGCAGGAGGGTCGTGTGCTGGTCGAAGGCACTCCGGACCAGATCAAGGGCGATGCCAGTGTGCGCGAGGCTTACCTCGGGGGAGTGGCAGCCGAATGAGCCTGCTCGAGGTCAATGGCCTGAATTCCTACTACGGGGATTCCCACATCCTGTTCGACGTCGACCTGCGCATCGAGCGCAATGAGGTCGTGGCGCTGCTCGGCCGCAACGGCGCCGGCAAGAGCACGACGCTGAAGAGCCTGATGGGCGTCGTGGCGCCGCGCACCGGCCGCGTCGTTTTCGACGGCGTCGACGTCGCCGGCCGCAAAAGCCACACCATCGCCCAGGCCGGCATGCAGCTGGTCCACGAGGACCGCCGCATCTTCGGCAGCCTCAACGTCGAGGAGAACCTCGTGCTGGCCGGCCTGACGGCGCCGCAGCGCTGGCCGCTCGACCGCGTCTGGGCGATGTTCCCGCGCCTCAGGGAACGGCGCGCGAGCCGCGGCACCGATCTGTCGGGCGGCGAGCAGCAGATGCTGGCGATCGCCCGCGCCCTGATACGCGAGCCCAAGCTCCTGCTGCTCGACGAGCCGTTCGAGGGCCTGGCGCCCATCATCGTCCACGACCTGCTGGAGACGTGCCGCAAGCTCGCCGAGGCCGGCCAGACGATCCTGGTCGTCGAGCAGAACATCTTCGCCGCCCTGACCCTGGCCGATCGCGTCTATGTCCTGAACAACGGTCACATCGTCGAAGCGATGTCCGCCGACGCCCTCCGCGCCCGGCCTTCCGTCCTGCACAGGCATCTCGGCGTATGACGTTGGTCGGGGCGGCTCCACGCAGTAGGGTGGTTGCCGTCGCCGATGCGTCCGCCGCTCTTGCCCCGTCTGCTCGTGCCGCGCCTGCCGTTCTTCTACGGCTGGATCGTGCTGGCTTGCATCTGCCTGGCGGGCTTCGCGCGCCAGGGCCCGGCGGTCGCCACGCTGTCGGTCTTCGTCGTGCCCATGACCGACGCCTTCGGCTGGTCGCGCACCGAGATGGCGGGCGCGGTGTCGCTGGGCGGCGTGCTGGCGGCCTTCGTCTCGCCGCTGATCGGCCCGGTGCTCGACCGGCGCGGCGCGCGGCTGATCCTCTGTCTCGCCGTGCTCGGCATCGGCCTCTCGACAATGGCGCTGTCGCTCATTCAATCGCTGCTGGCCTTCTACCTGCTGTTCGTCTTCGCCCGCATGATCTGGGCCGGACCGTACGATCTCGGACTCTACGGCGCGCTGAACAACTGGTTCGTGGCGCGCCGCGCGCGCGCCACCTCCATTGCGACTCTGGCCCAGATGTCGGGCCTGGTGGCGCTGCCGATCATCGCCCAACTCGCCATGCAGGACGGCGGCTGGCGTCACGGCTGGGTCGCCATCGGCACGACCGTGCTGGCGATCGGCTTCCTGCCGGTCTGGCTGTTCCTGGTGCGCCGGCCGGAGGATGTCGGCCTGGTACCCGACCGCATCTCCGCCGGTGCGGGACCGACCGTCGTCGAGCCGCGCTTCACCCGGGCTGCCGCCATGCGCACCCAGGCGTTCTGGCTGCTGTCGCTCTACACCATGCTGGTTTTCCCGGTGCAGGCCGGCGTCAGCCTCCACCAGGCGCCGCATCTCATCGAAAACGGCCTGTCGCCCATTGCCGCCGCCACGGTGATCAGCTTCTTCTCGGCCATGTCGGCGGTGGCGAGCTTCGGCATCGGCTTCCTGCCGCGGCGCTGGCCATTGCGCTACGTGATGTCGGCTGCCGCCGTGCTGCTGGGTACGGGAACGTTCGGCCTGATCGGCGTCGGCTCCATCGAAACTTCTTACCTCTTTGCGGGGCTGTTCGGCCTCGGCATCGGTGGCGTCATGACCCTGCTGCCGATGGCCTGGGCCGACTATTTCGGGCGGGAAAGCTACGGCGCCATCCGCGGCGTCGCCCTGTCGCTGCAGGTGATCGCTCAGGCGGTCGGGCCGATCGCGTCGGGTCTGCTCCGTGACGCCAGCGGCACTTATACGGGCTCGCTGCTCCTGTTCGGCGTGCTGGCCGCCCTGGCCGCTGTCTCTGCCCTGCTGGCTCGCCGTCCCGCAACTTATGAGAAACTTAAAGTCCAACTTTAAATTTCTCAAAAGCTGCGCCGCCGAACAGCATCGTATCCGTGGTGATTTCGCGCCTCGTTGGCCTCGGGCGACGTATGCGGCCTCGGACCGCTTGCACCTCACAGCCCTGTCCCGTACCATTTTCGCAGCCCAAAAGAGGCTGCACCGCCGGATAAGGGAGAAAAACGGCGGTAGCGGGATTGAGGAAACGGCTTCGCATCAGGGACGAAACAGCCGGCAATTGGGGCCTTCCGCGGGACCAGGGTGCTCCCGTGGGAGAAGTGCACGCTGGCCACAAGCAGGGCTTCGGAGACACACAGCATGCCGCCATTGCTGGAGGTGAGGGCACTCCATACCGAATTCAGGACGGGCGCCGGCCTGGTGCGCGCCGTCGACGGCATTTCCTACACCGTCGAGCCCGGCGAGACCGTGGCCATCGTTGGTGAGAGCGGCTCGGGCAAGTCGGTCGGTGCGCTCTCGATCCTGCGCCTGATTCCTGATCCACCGGGCCGTATCACCAGCGGCGAGATCCTGTTCGACGGCACGGATTTGCGCCGCCTCTCCGAGGCCGAGATGCGCGAGATCCGCGGCCGCGACATCGGCATGGTGTTCCAGGAGCCGATGACCTCGCTCAACCCGGTGCTCACCATCGCCCGCCAGATCACCGAGACCTTGGAGCAGCACCAGGGCGCCGACCGCGCCACCGCCGAGCGCCGCGCGCTGGAACTTCTGGAGATGGTCGGCATCGCCGATCCCAGGCGCCGGCTGAAGCAGTATCCCCATCAGCTGTCCGGCGGCATGCGCCAGCGCGTCATGATCGCCGTCGCGCTCGCCTGCAATCCCAAGCTGATCATCGCCGACGAGCCGACCACGGCGCTCGACGTCACCATCCAGGCGCAGATCCTCGAGCTGATGAAGTCGCTGACGCTGAAGCTCGGCGTCGCCCAGATCATCATCACCCACAATCTCGGCGTCGTCGCGCGCTACGCCAGCCGCGTCAACGTCATGTATGCCGGCCGCATCGTCGAGGCCGGCAGCGCCGACGCGATCTATCACAATCCGCGCCACCCCTACACGATGGCGCTCCTCAAATCCGTGCCGCGACTCGATCAGCCGCGCCGGGCGCGACTCGATCCTGTCGACGGACAACCGCCGGACCTGACGCGGCTGGATGGCGGATGCGCCTTCCGGCCGCGTTGTCGTTTTGCCATTGAACAATGCGGCCAGGCCCGGCCCTCGCTCGCCGCGGTGGGAGAGCCGGGGCATCTCTCCGCCTGCTTCCGCAGCGCCGAGCTCGCGGACATCCGGGACGTCGCCGCATGAACGCACCCCTGGCCCCGTCAGGCGCCGAGCGGCCGCTCCTCGAGGTGCGTGGCCTCGCCATGCACTTCCCGATCTCCGAGGGGATCGTGATGACGCGCAAGATCGGCGACGTGAAGGCGGTCGACGGCGTCGACTTCGACATCCACCGCGGTGAGACCCTGGGGCTGGTGGGCGAGAGTGGCTGTGGCAAGACCACGACGGGCCGCTGCATCCTGCGCCTGGAGAAGCCGACCGCGGGCGAGATCCTGTTCGACGGCCAGGACGTCAACCGCATGGAGCGCCGCGACCTGATCGCGCTGCGCCGGCGCAT
Source organism: Reyranella sp. (assembly GCA_019750135.1). Lineage (GTDB taxonomy): Bacteria > Pseudomonadota > Alphaproteobacteria > Reyranellales > Reyranellaceae > Reyranella. The sequence goes on from JAIEOV010000064.1 coordinate 121,474, forward strand.
GCAGGTGATCTTCCAGGACCCCTACAGCTCGCTCAACCCGCGCATGAAGGTGGGCGACATCATCGCCGAGCCCATCAAGGTGCACGGCGTCGAGCCGGATGCGAAGCGCCGGCGCGACAAGGTGAGGGACCTGTTGTCGGTGTGCGGGCTCGACCCCAAGTTCGCCGATCGCTATCCGCACGAGATGTCGGGCGGCCAGCGCCAGCGCGTCGGCATCGCCCGCGCGCTCGCGCTCGATCCGGAGTTCGTCGTCTGCGACGAGGCGGTGTCGGCGCTCGACGTGTCGATCCAGGCCCAGGTGGTGAACCTGCTGGAGGACCTGCGCGAACGCTTCAAGCTCACCTATCTCTTCATCGCCCACGATCTTTCCGTGGTGCGGCATCTCTGCCAGCGTGTCGCCGTGATGTATCTCGGCCGCATCGTCGAGATGGCCGACAGCGACGAGCTGTTCGACAATCCCCTGCATCCCTACACCCAGGCGCTGCTGTCGGCGGTGCCCGTGCCCGATCCGCGCATCGAGGCGGCCCGCGAGTTCCGGCCGACGCGCGGCGAGGTGCCGAGCCCGATCAACCCGCCGTCCGGCTGCGTCTTCCATCCGCGCTGCCCCGTGGCCGTCGACGGCTGCCGCCAGGCGCGACCGGTCTTGCGAGAGCTGCGGCCACGCCATTGGGTGGCCTGCAGCGAGGCGAAATGATGAGCGTCTTGCCGGACCGCGGACCTCCAGGTCCGCTCATGATCTTCCGGACCGCGCGCGTCCCCGCGCGCTCATGAGGCGCGCGAGACGCGCGCGGTCCGGAAGACCATGAACATGAGCGGACCTGGAGGTCCGCGGTCCGGCAAGACGTACAGTAACGGCGTAAGCGTTCAGCGTACGAGAAAGGAAAGACAAAGAAATCAGGTTGCACAGGAGGAGGCGATGTACATGCGTACAGGACTCATGGCTGCGGGCCTCGGTCTCGCAGTCTCGATCGCGGCACCTCTCGCCGGCGCCCAGACGCCG
>JAIEOV010000058.1 GCA_019750135.1 Reyranella sp.
TCTTCGAAAGCGTGGCGCCGCGCTACGACCTGATGAACGACCTGATGTCGGTTGGCGTGCACCGGCTCTGGAAGAACACGCTGGTCGACGTGCTGCATCCGCGGGCGGGCGAGAAATTCCTGGATGTGGCGGGCGGCACGGGCGACGTCGCCTTCCGCATCCATCGCCGCCAGGGTGAGCGACCGGACGTCAGCGTTTGCGACATAAATGCCGCCATGCTGGCGGTCGGCCGTGACCGTGCCGTCGATCGCGGACTGCTGAAAGGCCTGACCTGGACGACAGGCGATGCCGAGAAGCTGCCGTTCCCCGACCGCTCGTTCGACGGCTACACGATCGCCTTCGGCTTGCGCAACGTCACCGACATCGACAAGGCGCTCGGCGAGGCGCATCGCGTGCTGAAGCCGGGCGGCCGCTTCTACTGCCTGGAATTCAGCAAGGTGACGTCGGCCCCGGTCGGCCGCGTCTACGACGCCTATTCCAGCCGCGCCCTGCCGTTCTTTGGCCGGCTCGTCGCCAAGGACGCCGAGTCCTATCGCTATCTGCACGAAAGCATCCGCCGCTTCCCGCCCCAGCGCGAGCTCGCCCGCCGCATGCGCGAGCAAGGCTTCGCCAACGTGACCTGGCGCGACATGACGCTGGGCGTCGTGGCGCTGCACGCGGGCTGGCGGATATGAGCGTCTTGCCGGACCGCGGGCCTCCAGGCCCGCTCATTGCTGGGAGCGCGCCACTCCGTGGCGCTCATGGGCTGTTGAAGCAAAGATGCGCCACAGAGTGGCGCGCTCCCAGCAAAGACCATGAGCGGGCCTGGAGGCCCGCGGTCCAGTAAGATGCTGCGCGCGATCCGCAACTCCTGGCGCCTGCTGCGCATGGCGCTGAGCCTGGCGCGGCACGATGCGCTGTTTCCGCTGGAGATCCTGGGCATCACGCCGGCGCTGGTCGCCTGGGCGCGCCTGTTCGCGCGCCGCCGCGACGCGCGCCGGCCGGGCGAACGGCTGACGGCGGCGCTGCAGGAGATGGGTCCGTCCTTCATCAAGCTCGGCCAGGCGCTGTCGACCCGCGCCGACCTTCTGAGCGAACAGGTCGCCGCCGACCTCGCGCAATTGCAGGATCACCTGCCGGCCTTCTCCGGCGCCGAGGCCAAGCGCATCATCGAGGCCGAGCTCGGTCAGCCGATCGACGCGCTGTTCACCAGCTTCGACGAAACGCCGGTTGCCGCCGCCTCGATCGCCCAGGTGCATTTCGCCGTCACCACCGACGGCCGCGAGGTCGCGGTCAAAGTGCTGAGGCCGACTATCGAGCTCGCCTTCGAGCGCGACCTCGACCTCTTCTACTGGGTCGCCGAGCTGGTCGAGCGCACCCAGCCGCGCTACCGCCGCCTGAAGCCGGTCGATTCGGTGCGCGCCTTCGCCGATGTCGTGCGCGTCGAGATGGACCTGCGCATGGAGGCGGCCGCCGCCGAGGAACTGGGCGAGAACTTCGTCGACGATCCGGGCTATCGCGCGCCGACCATCGACTGGGACCGCACGGCCGAGCGCGTGCTGACGCTCGAGCGCATCGACGGCATCCCGATCGGCGATCGCGACGCCATCGTCGCCGCCGGCCACGATCCCAACGAGGTCATGAAGAAGGCGGCCGAAGCCTTCTTCTACCAAGTGTTTCGCGACGGCTTCTTCCATGCCGACATGCACGGCGGCAACGCCTTCGTCGACCGCTCGGGCCACATCGTGCCGGTTGATTTCGGCATCATGGGCCGCATCGACGAGGACACGCGCGGCTACCTCGCCGAGATGCTGGTCGCTTTCCTGCGCCGCGACTATCGCGCGGTGGCCGAGGTGCAGTTCCGCGCCGGCTATGTCCCGCCCGATCAGTCGCGCGAGATGTTCGCCCAAGCCTGCCGCTCGATCGGCGAGCCGATCTTCGGCAAGCCCAGCCACCAGATCTCGATCGCCCGCCTGCTGGCACAGCTGCTGCGCGTCACCGAGCAGTTCGAGATGGCGGTGCAGCCGCAGCTGCTGCTGCTGCAGAAGACCATGCTGATGGCCGAGGGCATGGGCACCAGGCTCAATCCCAACGTCAATATCTGGGAGCTGTCGCGGCCCCTGATCGAGGAATGGATGCAAACCCATTTCGGCCCGCGCGCCACGGTGGGACGCGCCGTCGAGGACATCAGCGAGGGTCTGCGCCGGCTGCCGCGCCTGATCGACAGCCTGCATCTCGTGGCCGAGCACGAACGCCGCAAGGCCGAACGCGAAGCGACCAAACCACCACCCACCGGCGGCCGTGGCTGGCGTCCGGGCTTCTCCGAGGTCATCGCCATCCTCGCCCTGATCGCCGCGATCGTCGCGTGGTGGCATTAGCCGCCGCTGATCGAGGATGACTGCAGACCAGATCCTGTTCGGCCTCGCCGTGTTCCTGCTGGCGGGAACGGTGAAGGGGCTGGTCGGGCTTGGACTGCCGACCATCGTCATCGCGCTCACGACACTGGTGCTACCGCTGACCGAATCGATCGCCATGATCGCCTTGCCGACCATCTTCTCGAATGTCTGGCAGGCGGCGGTGGGCGGCAACTTCTGGCGGATCCTGCGCCGCCAGTGGCCGCTGATCGTGCCGCTGGCGATCGGGCTCTATCTCACCATGTGGCTGGTCGGCCAGAAGGGTCCCGACTGGGCCTTCATCGTCCTGGCGGCGGTTCTCATCGTCTATAGCGGCCTCGGCCTGCTGCGCATCCGCCTGCACATCCACGCCGACCTGGAGAAGCCGCTGGCGCCGGTGATCGGCGCCATCTCGGGCTTCGTCGCGGGAGTCGTCGGCGTGCCGATCATCCCTCTCATGCCTTACCTCCAGGGCCTCGACATCAAGCCTTCCGAGCTGGTGCAGACCCTGGGCGTGGTGCTCTGCGCCACCTCGTTCACCCTCACCTTTTCGCTGCTGAATTTCGGCCTTTTGGATGGCCGGCGCGCCATCGTCTCGGCCGCCGCCGTGGTGCCGGCGCTGGCCGGTATGTGGGTCGGCCAGCAGATCCGCCGACGCCTGTCGGTCGAGCAGTTCCGCCTGGCCGTGTTCTGGGCTTTGTTGCTCACGGGGCTGTATACTTTCGCCAGCCGGGTGTTGTGATAGGCTGGGGACCATGCTCAAGGGCAAGCGGATTCTGCTGATCGTCGCAGGGGGCATCGCGGCGTTCAAATCGCTCGAGCTCATCCGCCGTCTGCGCGAACGCGGTGCTTCGGTGCGCTGCGTGCTCACCGAGGCCGGCGCCAAGTTCGTCACGCCCCTGTCGCTGCAGGCGCTGAGCGAGGATCGCGTCTACGGCGACATGTTCTCGCTGACCGACGAAAGCGAGATGGGGCACATCCAGCTCTCGCGCGACGCCGACCTGCTCGTGGTGGCGCCGGCGACGGCCAACCTTTTGGCGCGCATGGCGGCGGGCCTGGCCGACGATCTCGCTGCGACCGTGCTGCTCGCCACCGACAAGCCGGTGCTGGCGGCGCCGGCGATGAACGTGCGCATGTGGACCCACGCCGCCACCGTGGCCAACGTCGAGACCTTGAAGCAGCGCGGCATCCATTTCATCGGCCCCAACGACGGCGCCATGGCCTGCAACGAATTCGGGCCCGGCCGCATGTCCGAGCCGACGGAGATCGCCGACGCGATCGAGGAGCTGCTGACGCCGGCGCAGCGGCCCCCCTTTGAGAAACCATTGGCCGGCAAGCGCGCGGTCGTGACGTCCGGACCGACGCGCGAGGCGATCGATCCGGTGCGCTACATCTCCAATCATTCCTCGGGCAAGCAGGGCCATGCCATCGCCTCCGCGCTGGCGGCGCTCGGCGCCGACGTCACGCTGGTCAGCGGGCCGGTCGCCATCGCCGATCCGCAGGGCGTGACGACCGTCCATATCGACTCGGCCGACCAGATGCTGGCCGCCTGCCTCGCCGCGGGCCGCATCGACATCGCCGTCTGCGCCGCCGCCGTCGCCGACTGGAAGGCCGCCCGGCCGGCCGGCTCCAAGATCAAGAAGAAGGCCGGGATGGCGCCGCCCAGCCTCGAGCTCACGCCCAATCCCGACATCCTCGCCACGCTCTCCAAGCCCGGCCCGCAGCGCCCGGCGCTGGTCGTGGGCTTCGCCGCCGAGACCGAGAACCTGGTGGCCAACGCCATCGACAAGCGCCAGCGGAAGGGCTGCGACTGGATCGTCGCCAACGACGTCTCGCCCGCCGTAGGCACGTTCGGCGGCGAGCGCAACACCGTTCACCTGATCAGCGCCTCCGGCGTGGAAGACTGGCCGACCCTGGCCAAGGGCGAGGTCGCCATGCGGCTGGCCGGCCGCATCGCCCTGCACTTTGGCCTGCCGCCCAAAGCCGAGGCAGCAGAATGAAGGGTGTCGAGACCGTCGAGATCGAGGTGGTGCGCCTCGCCCATGCCCGCGACCTTGCCCTGCCGGACTACGCCACGGCCGCTGCTGCCGGCGCCGACCTTTTAGCTGCCATCGACCAGGACATTGAGCTGGCGCCGTTGGAGCGCAAGATCGTACCGACCGGCATCTCGATCGCCCTACCGGTGGGCTTCGAGGCCCAGGTCCGGCCGCGCTCGGGCCTGGCTGCCAAGAACGGGGTGACCGTGGCCAACGCGCCGGGAACCGTAGATGCTGATTACCGTGGGGAGATCGGCGTCATCCTGATCAATCTTTCCAAGGAGCCATTCCGCATCAGTCGCGGCATGCGAATTGCACAGTTGGTGGTAGCCCGGCATGCCCGGGCCGTATGGCGTGAAGTGAGCGAGCTCGATCGGACGGCGCGCGGTGCCGGGGGTTTCGGATCGACAGGAGTGGCGGCGGGGTCGGCTAAAAGCGCCTAGGGGCGCCTGAGGAGAAGCACTGGGGATGCCTCGGCTCAGCAAGAAAACCATGTTCGCGATCGAGGCCGTGCTCGACGTGGCCTTCCATGTCGGCGAGCACCCGGTGCGCAGCGGCGACATCACCGAGCGGCAGCGCATTCCCAAACGCTATCTCGAGCAGGTGCTGCAGCACCTGGTGCGGGCCGGCATCCTGGCCGGCAAGCGCGGTCCGCGTGGCGGCTATCGCCTGGGCCGCGAGCAGCGAATGATCACCCTGGGCGAGGTCGTGCGCGTGGTGCGCAAGCTCGAGGCCGAGACCGAGCCCAACGATCCCGCGACCGGATCGCCGCTCGCCCACGAGGTGGTGTGGCCGATGTGGGAGAAGCTGCGCGACGATATGATGGCCCAGCTCGACAACATCACCATCGAGGAACTCTGCCAGCGGGCGCGCGCCAAGGGGCTCGACCAGCCGGTCCCCGGCCAGCCGCCGCCCACCGAGCGCATTGCCGTTTGATCTTTTGACCGCGTGAACTGATAACTCCGCCCGTTCATTGAACTGGAGGAGTGACAGATGGCCAAGGCCAAGGCGGCGGCAAAGAAAGCCAAGCCCAATCCACGCAACAAGAAGCTCTACGACGACGGCATGAAGGTGCGCAAAGCCGTGCTGGGTGCGAGCTACGTCGACAATTCGCTGGCGAACGCCGCCACGGACGACTTCATGATGTCGTTCCAGGACATCACCACGGAATATGCCTGGGGCTACGTCTGGACTCGGCCCGGCCTGCCGAAGAAGACGCGCTCGATGCTGAACCTCGCCATGCTGGCGGCGTTGAACCGCGGCCCCGAGCTCAAGCTGCACGTCAACGGCGCGCTGAACAACGGCCTCACCAAGGAGGAGATCAAGGAGATCTTCCTGCAGGTCGCGATCTACTGCGGCATCCCCGCCAGCCTCGACGCCTTCAAGATCGCGAGCGGCGTGTTCAAGGAACGCGGCGTCTGAGACACGACGCCGTCATCCCGACCGGAGCGAAGCTCCGGTCGGGATGACGGGCTTGCGCTCGATCAATCCGGCAACGACCACCGACAGGACGACCTTGCCGGCCTGATTCACCAGCTCATACAGCAGATCGAAGTAGCCGCGTTGCGGCCGGCTCGATTCGCGCTTGTTCTGGATCGTGATCCGCAGCCGGACCATGTCGCCCGACCGTACGGGGTTGAGGAACTTCAGGTGCCATTCCGAGGCACCGAGCACCGCCCAGCGCCGTCCGGGCACGTTGTAGATCTGGTGGCCCAGACGGTACATCAGCGTGATGGTGTAGCCGCCGCTGGCGATCAGGCCGCCGTACGGATTCCGGGCCGCCGAGGCCTCGTCGACGTGAAACGGCCACGGGTCGTTGCGACGGTTGTAGGCCAGCATCTCGTCGCGATCGATCGCGACCTCGTCGCTCAGGAAAGACGCGCCGACGACGAGGTCCTCGAAGTAGACTGGAACTTCCATCGGCTCTCCTTGCGGCGGCACTGTTGGACGATCAACTACCCGAGGGGTAATGGTCCTGCGCAGGGCTATCGCGTATGACAAAAAAATCCCGTCATCCCGACCGAAGCCGAGCGTAGCGAGGCGCAGTGGAGGGACCTGTTTTGTTGATGCATCGACAAAAAGAGGTCCCTCGGCTACGCCGCCCTTCGGGCGGCTCCGCTCGGGATGACGGAAAAATCGATCAAACGCGACAGCGGGGGAGGACATGAAAGTCCGCGCTGCCAAGCCAGGCGAAGGCCAAGACCTCTCTGCCCTCTGCGTCCGGTCGAAGGCGCATTGGGGCTACGACGCGACATTCATGAGATTGAGCGCGGCGTCGTTGGCGGTAAACGAGGACGACATCGCCGTCGGCCGCGTGCTGGTGGCGATCGATGACGCCGGCCGCGTGATCGGCGTGGCCTGCGTCGTGCCCGACGGTGACGTGGCCGACCTCGACTCCTTGTTCGTCGACCCGCCGGCGATCGGCAGCGGCGCCGGGCGCGCCTTGTTCGACGCCGCCGTCGCCCTCGCCCGCAAGCAGGGTGCGCGGCGCATGACCATCCTGGCCGATCCCAATGGCGCCGCCTTCTACGAGCGCATGGGTGCGCGCTTTCTGCGAAACGCGCCGTCCGACGCCATTCCCGGCCGCACGCTCCCATTCTATGAGTACGACCTCACCTCGAGGACCGTTGCATGACCACGCTTTCCCCTCCCGCCACCATCGCTTTCATCGGCCTCGGCATGATGGGCCGGCCGATGGCCTCGCGCCTTGCCGAGGCGGGTTTCAAGCTTCGCCTGTTCGACCTCTCACAGAAGGCGGTGTCGGACTTCGTCGGCGCCCATCCCACGGCGCTGGCGACGGCGTCGGCCAAGGCCGCGGTGCAGGGCGCCGAAGCGGTGATCACCATGCTGCCCGACGGCAAGATCGTGCGTCAGGCGCTGATCGAGGGCCGCGACGCGGCGCGCGAAGGCATGGCGGCGGGCATGCTCGCCATCGACATGAGTTCGTCCAATCCCGTCGATACCCAGAAGCTCGCACGCGATCTCGCGGCGCTGGGCGTGGCCCTGCTCGATGCGCCGGTGTCGGGCGGCGTCAAGCGCGCCATCGACGGCTCGCTGTCGATCATGGTGGGCGGCAACGCAGCCGACCTCGAGCGCGCGCGGCCGGCCTTCGCCGCCATGGGCAAGACCATCACGCTGTGCGGTCCGGCCGGCGCCGGGCACGCGTTGAAGGCGCTGAACAACTACCTGTCGGCCGCCGGCTTGGTCGCCATGTGCGAGGCGCTGGTCGTGGGCGAGGCTTTCGGGCTCGATCCCGGCACCATGGTCGACGTCTTCAACAGCTCGACCGGCAAGAGCAACGCCACCGAGGTGAAAGGCCGCCAGTTCGTCGTGCCGCGCAACTTCGCGGCCGGCTTCGCCACTGGGCTGATGGCCAAGGACCTGCGCACCGCGGGCGAGGTTGCGAATCACCTCCAGCTCAACATGCCCGGGCTGAAGCAGGCGGTGGCCTACTGGGCCGACGCCAGCGGCAAGCTCGGCGGCTCGGCAGACCACACCGAGATTTTCCGTTATGCTGAGATGCTTGCGGAGGAGGAGTCATGACCCCGGCCTTCACGCTCGACAGCACCTACATCCACCTGCGTCCCGACGAGAGCGCGCTCGCCATGGAAGGCGGCGCGAAATTCTGGGCCGGCATCGCCGACCGCCACGACCTCGGCCAGGGCCGGTTGATGGGCAGCACCGACCAGAGCAGGGACTGGGACCATTGGGAGCGCCATCCCGCCGGGGACGAGATCCTCACCCTGCTATCCGGCGAGATGGTGATCGTGCTGGAGGCGGGCGGTGGCGAGCAGCGCACGACGATCAAGCCCGGCGAAACGTTCATCGTCCCCAAGGGCGCTTGGCATCGCGGCATCGTCACGGCGCCGGGCCGGCTGATGTTCGTGACACCCGGCGCCGGCACGGAACACAAGCCGGTCGAATAGTGCGCCCCGTCGTGGCCTTTCTGGCGGCGCCCATGCTGCCGGCGCTGTTTCCGGCATGGACTGCTTCCCAAAACGGCAGCTACCACCCGCTCGCTGTATTTGTGCTGTTCTGCGGGGCCTTTTACGCCTTGCAGATCATCGTCGGCGTGCCCGCCCATCTGCTTCTCCGACGGCTCGGGCTGCAGCAGATCTGGTTCTATGCATTCATCGGCTTCGTCAGTGTTGCCCTACCGTTTTTCGTTTACGGCCATATTCGCGCACCCGCGCACGACGTGCGCCAAGCACTGTTTCTGGCTGGCTTTCTGGGCCTCCTGGGAGGCATCTCGGGCGCGATCTTCTGGCTGATCGCCCGTCCCAACAGGGCCAACTAGATCAGGTCTTTCAGCCGCCGGATGCGCCGATGGGGGTGTTCCGGCATGTCGCCGCGTATATCGAGCAGGACCGTGTTGAAGCCGACCGCCTTGGCGGCGTCCAGGTTCTTTGGACGATCATCGACAAACACGACCTCCTGCGGCCGAACGCCGAGTCGATCGGCGGCCAGCCGATAGATTTCGGCCGACGGCTTGCGCAGGCCGAGATCGCCGCTGATGAACCAGTGGTCGATCCAGCGCTCCAGGCCGAACCGCTGGCGGAGCTTCAGCGACCAGCTCGAGATGTCGTTCGAAAGACAGGCGAGGCGGCCATGGTGCTGCTTGAGCTTGGCGAGCGCGTCCAGCGTGCCTTCGACCAGGCGGTGGCCGGCCAGATAGCTGTCCTCCAGGGAAGGATCGACACCCATGCGCCGCCACAAGGCGTCCGGGCCCATCTTGCCCAGGCTCGCCTCGACGTAGTCGCGGTCGATGGCTTCGGCCGACAGGTCAGCGTGGCCGTGCTTGCCCACGAACGGCACCAGAAGCTCGGCGACGTCGTCGCCCGCCTCGTAGAGGACGCCCATGGCGTCGAGGATTAGGATATCGGCCATGTTCTGCCCCCGCCGGGCAGGCCTTTGACAGGCAACGGCCGTCGCTGTAAATAGCCGCCACCTAGGGCCCTTGGCGCCGCCTCCCCGGCGGTGAACGACGGGGTCCACACTGAACGTCACAGCGCAATTTCAGACAGCCGCAACCTGCGGCGGTGGCGCGTGCGTTATCTCCCACCTGATTGAGAAACATGAACCTCCAAGACCTCAAGATGAAGAAACCGCCCGAACTCCTGGCTTTTGCCGAGGAGCAGGGCGTCGAAGGCGCGGCGATGATGCGCCGCCAGGAACTGATGTTCGCCATCCTGCAGAAGCTCGCCGCCGCCGAGCAGGCGATCTTCGGCACCGGCACCATCGAGGTGCTGCCCGACGGCTTCGGCTACCTGCGCTCGATGGAAGCCAACTACCTGCCGGGCGCCGACGACATCTATGTCAGCCCCACCCAGGTCCGTAAGTTCGGCCTGCGCACCGGCGACACCGTCGAGGGCGAGATCCGCGCCCCCAAGGACGGCGAGCGCTACTTCGCCATGGTGCAGATCAACAAGATCAACTTCGACGATCCCGATTCGCTGCGCCATCGCATCAACTTCGATTCGCTGACGCCGCTCTATCCCGACGAGAAGCTGAAGCTCGAGATGGACGGCGCCGGCGCCATGGCGCCGACCATCTCCGAGGAGCAGTCGAGCTCGCGGGCCACGTCTTCGGGCCGCGTCAGCACCGGCCGGCGCACCGGCACGCTCACCAAGAAGGCCTCGACCTCGACGCCGCAGCAGCAGCTCGACATCTCGACCCGCGTGATCGACCTGATCGCGCCGATCGGCAAGGGCCAGCGCGCCCTGATCGTGTCGCCGCCGCGCACCGGCAAGACGGTGCTGCTGCAGAACATCGCCCACGCCATCACCGCCAACAACCCGGAGGTCTACCTCATGGTGCTGCTCGTCGACGAGCGGCCGGAGGAAGTGACCGACATGCAGCGCACGGTGAAGGGCGAGGTCGTGAGCTCGACCTTCGACGAACCGGCCAGCCGCCACGTCACTGTGGCCGAGATGGTGATCGAGAAGGCCAAGCGCCTGGTCGAGCACAAGAAGGACGTCGTGATCCTGCTCGATTCGATCACCCGTCTGGGCCGCGCCTACAACACCGTCGTTCCCAGCTCCGGCAAGGTGCTGACCGGCGGCGTCGACGCCAACGCCCTGCAGCGGCCGAAGCGCTTCTTCGGCGCGGCGCGCAACATCGAGGAAGGCGGCTCGCTCACCATCATCGCCACGGCGCTGATCGACACCGGCAGCCGCATGGACGAGGTGATCTTCGAGGAGTTCAAGGGCACCGGTAACTCCGAAATCATCCTCGACCGCAAGGTCGCCGACAAGCGCACCTTCCCGGCCATCGACATCACCAAGTCGGGCACCCGCAAGGAAGAGCTGCTGGTCGATCGCGCGACGCTGTCGAAGATGTGGGTGCTGCGCCGCATCCTCATGCCGATGGGCGCCGTCGATGCCATCGAGTTCCTGCTCGACAAGCTGCGCACGGCGAAGACCAACCAGGACTTCTTCAGCTCGATGAACCAGTAGCGGTTCATGAAAGCGCTGGTCGTCGTCGGCCATCCCGCTCCCGGAAGTTTTTGCCGCGCCATTGCGGACAGCATCCGGCAGACGTGGGCCGCGGCGGGCTGCGAGGTCTACTTCCACGATCTGGTCGAGGAGGGGTTCGATCCCCGGCTGACCGCCGCCGAGACACGCGGCCAGTCCTCGACCGATCCTCTGGTCCGCCGGCACATCGCCGAACTGAAGGACAGCGATCTTCTGGCCGTCGTCCATCCCAACTGCTGGGGCGCGCCGCCGGCCCTCATGAAGGGCTGGATCGACCGCGTGTTCGCGCCGGACGCGGCCTACGGCTTCGCCAAGGGCGTCGACCAGGGCGACGTGCCGATCGGCCTTTTGACCACCAAGGCAGCTCTGATCGTCAACACCGGCAACACGCCGCTGGACCGCGAGCGCGACACCTTCGGCGATCCGCTGGAGCGCATGTGGCGCGATTGCATCCTGAGCTACTGCGGCGTCCGCCACGTCTTGCGCACGCTGATCGGTGTCGTCGCGACAAGCTCGGACGATGAGCGGCAGCGCTGGCTGGCCGAGGTGACCGCGCTGGCCGATAAGGCCGCATCGACCGCCATCCAGGACGGAGCGACCTGAGCAAAGCCGAGCGTCCGACGCGGGCGTCATCCGAGAGCCTCGGCCAGCGCCTTCCGTGCGGCGACGATGGCCGGCAATGCGGCCCGGGGGTCGCGGTCGGGGGGCGCGACGAGGTTTATGTGACTTACCCCGCCCGCCGCCAGCTTGCGGCCCCTTTCCAACGTGCCTTTCAGGTCATCGCCCACGACGAGCGGTCCGCGCACCTTCAGCTTCGACGGATCTCGTCCACCTTCGCGCATGTACTGCTGCAGGCGAGGGATGTCGGGGAGGGGATCTCCAAGCGACATCCAGCCGTCTGCCAGGCGCGCCACGCGGCGAAGGGCTGTTTCTCCCGACTCGCTTCCCATCCAGATCGGTATCGGCGGAATGGCGGTGCGATTGAGTCCGACCCTTTCGAGCGTGTGATAGCGTCCCTCGAAAGTGACGTAGGGCTCCGACCAGAGCCGTCGCAACACGGCAATCTGCTCTTCGATCCGCTTCCCTCGTCCGCGGATGTCCTGCCCGAGCGCGCGATACTCGGCCGCGTTCCAGCTTATGCCAATGCCGAGCTCGAAGCGGCCGCGGCTCAGGATTGCGAGCTCGGCGGATTGCTTCGCTGCCAATGCGGTGGGCCAGGCAGGCAGGATGAGGATGCCGGTGATGAAGTGGATGCGTTGTGTGATGCCGGCCAAGTAGGAGAACGTGACCATCGGGTCGTAGAACGGCCCGACATATTGGCGGTCGGGCCGTTGTGGATTTGTGCCGGATGGCTGCGCCAGGACATGGCCGCTGGTCGAGGTGAAGTCGAAGCCCGCGTCCTCGAGCGTCTGGACGTAGTCCTTGACCGCATCGAAGTCCGGGAATGCCGTGATGGGGATTGGGCTGCCATAGTGCATTGCTACTCTCCTGTCCCGGTGGCGCTCCGGGCGCGGTTTGCCAGCAGTGCTGGCAGTTCAAGCAGTGGTATCTACTCTGCCACCGCCTCTATACGCGGCCCCTTCTGGAGCGCCAAAAGTCACGATAGCGAAACGCCAATGCGCGCAGGGACGTACGCGCGGAGAGCAACTTCAGTTATTGACAAGAACGGCGGTGCTGGATAGAGTGCGGTGTCTGTCGCTCTAGGCATCGTCTATCCGATCCCCAACAGCTGGCCGGTGGGCCCCGTTCGGCGAAGCCACGGTGCGCGGAGTCGATGGCGCGAATGTCGGGCGAAACTCTTGCCAATGCAAAATCGCCATCGGAACTGTCCGAATTACCCAAGGGAGTCAAAAAAGGGCCGAAACATCGCGGTCTTCTGCGGGTTGAATTAAGACAGGGCTGACCTGTCTTAATTCTTCCGAATTCCCAGAGATGTCTCACACCCCTAGATCGGCGGCGACGGCGCGGCGCTGCTCGGCGCTGACGTCGACCTTGACGCCGAACCACGCTTCGAAGCCGACGCGGCCCTGGTGCAGCAGCATGCCGAGACCATCGACACATCGGTTGCCGCGGCCTCGGGCAGCGGCCAGCAGTGCCGTCTCCAGCGGCACATAGACGATGTCGTAGACCGTCGCGCTATGCGGCAGGTAGGATAGGTCGAGGTCGAGCGCCGGCTGGCCCTTCATCCCGAGCGACGTCGTGTTGACGAGAAGCGTTACGTCCTTCAGTGCCCGGTCTCGGTCGGCCCAGTTGTCGACCACGATCTGCCGTCCGTCACCGGGCGTGAAGGCGACGCCGAGATCGACGGCGGAGGTCTTCGTGCGGTTCACCAGACGCAGTTCGGGCACGCCGGCCTCGACCAATGTGGCCACGATTGCGCGCGCGGCACCACCGGCGCCCATCACCGTCACCGGGCCCGCCTGTGCGGTCCAGTGCGGGACGTTGTAGCGGAGGGCTTCGAGGAAGCCGAAGCCGTCGCTGTTGTGGCCCTCGAGCGTGCCGTCGGCCTGCTTGATCACCGTGTTCACCGCACCGATGTGCTTGGCCAGCGGATCGATGCGATCGAGCAACGGCATGATGTCGATCTTGTGCGGCAGGGTTAGGTTGCAGCCGCGCGCATTGGGCGTGCGCTTGAGGAAGCCGATGAGCTCTTCCAGCGCGGTGCGCTTGGGCTCGACCGGCAGGCGACCATAGTGGCCGCTGACGCCGTGCTGTCTCAGCCAGAAGCCATGCAGGGCCGGCGAGCGCGAATGCTCGACCGGCCAGCCGACGATGGCGGCGAAGGGCCGGCCATCGGCTTCGCGCAAAAGGGTCTCGTAGGGGCTCATGCCGTTTTCTCCAGACCGATTCCGTGCTCCGCCAGGAAGGCCAGGAGAGGCAGCAATGGCAGGCCGAGCACCGTGAAATAGTCGCCTTCGATGCGGGTGAAGAGATGCGCGCCCAGCCCTTCGAGCTGGTAGGCGCCGACCGAGGCGCAGACCGCCTCACCGGCCTGGGCCAGATAGGCGTCGACGAAGGCGTCGGTGAAGGGTCGCATGGTCAACCGGCCGGTCTCGGTCGTGTGCCACAGGCGAGCGCCGTTCTTTGCGACGACGACCGACGAGACCAGCTCGTGCGTATGACCGCCCAGCGCCTTTAGCTGCTCACGCGCCGCGGCAAGGTTGGCCGGCTTGTCATAAAACTTGCCCTCGCAGGCGAGCGTCGAATCCGCGCCGATCACGAAGGCGCCGGGCCGGCGCGTCGACACGCGCAGCGCCTTCATCTCGGCCAAGGTGGTGGCGATGTCCTGCGCCGTGGCGCTTTCGCCCAGCAGGCTCAACTTCACCTCGTCCTCGTCGACGCCCGACGGCTCGACCGTGAAATCGAGACCGACATTCTGCAGCATCTGTCGGCGGGAAGGGCTGGCGGAAGCGAGGATGAGCATCGGACTCGGTCAGGCGGGCTCGAGGCGGAACAAGCCGCCATCGTCGGCGTGGGTGACGAGGTACAGGAGCCCGTCGGGCCCCTGTCGCACGTCGCGGATATAGGGAAGCCGGCCGACGAGCAACCGCTCCTCACCGCGATAGCGTTCACCGTCGAGCTCGATGCGGAACAGCGCATCGTTCGACAGCGCACCGGTGAAGAGCGAACCCTTCCAGCCGGGGAACCGGTCGGCGGCATAGAAGCAGAGGCCGCAGGGTGAGATCGACGGCACCCAGACACGCACCGGGTCTTCCATGCCGGGCAAGGCCTTGTGCGGGCTGATGATGGCGCCGCTGTAGTCGATGCCGTAGGTGGCGCGCGGCCAGCCGTAGTTGGCGCCGGCCTTCAGGAGATTGAGCTCGTCGCCGCCGCGCGGGCCGTGCTCGACCTCCCACATGCGGCCGGTCTCGGGGTGCATGGCCAGCCCCTGCGGATTGCGATGGCCCCAGGTGAAGATCTCCGGCCGCACGTTGGGCTGGCCGACGAAGGGATTGTCCGCCGGCACCGTGCCGTCGTCCCTGAGCCGCACGACCTTGCCGCCGAGGTCGTTGAGATCCTGTGCCCGGTCGCGCTGATAGCGTTCACCCGTGGTGACGTACATCAGGCCGGAACGGTCGAAGGCGATGCGCGAGCCGAAGTGCAAGCCGCCCGAGGCGCGCGGCAGAGCCTCGAATATCGTCCTGACGCCGCGCAGGGCGCCATCACCCAGCTCGGCCCGCGCCACGGTGGTCACCGCCCCACCCGATCCCTCGGCCGAGTAGGAGAGATACAGGGTGCGGTTCTGGGCGAAGTTCGGATGCAGGCAGACATCGAGCAGGCCGCCCTGGCTGCGGGCATAGACCTTTGGCACGCCGCCTAACGGCGCGCGCTCCAGCCGGCCGTTGGCGAACATGCGCAGCCGTCCCGGCCGCTCGGTCACCAGGATGCGCCCGTCGGGCAGGAAGGCGATGGACCAGGGCTGCTCGAGGTCGCGCGCCAAGGTCACCAGCCGGTAATTGGCCTTGCTGCTCTCGAGGAGTTCCTGGCCACGCGCGATCGACGGCGCGGCCAGTGTCGCTTGTAGCGCAGCGGTTGCAGTCAGGATGATTTCGCGTCTTCGCATCGACTCTCCAAGGACCGCCACTATACTCACGCCCTTGGCCGACGGGCGTTCCTGAATTGGCAAACACGGGGAGCATAAAATGCCGAAATCGATCCTGATGCATGAGAATGGCGGACCGGAGAAGATGCAGCTCGAGGACGTCGAGGTCGGCAAGCCCGGCCCCGGCCAGGTTAAGATCAGGCACACCGCCATCGGCCTCAACTTCATCGACGTCTATACCCGCTCGGGCCTCTACCAGACGCCGCTGCCCAACGCGGTCGGCCGCGAGGCGGCCGGCGTGATCGTCGAGGTCGGGCCCAGGGCCAAGGGCTTCAAGAAGGGCGACCGCGTCGCCTATTGCGGCGTGCTGGGTGCCTACTGCCAGGAGCGCGTCATGGGCGTCGAGCAGCTCGTGAAGGTGCCCAAGGGCGTGAGCGACGAGCAGGCCGCGGCCATCATGCTGAAGGGCATGACGACGGAGTACCTGGTCGACCGCACCGCCAAGCCGTGGCTCAAGAAGGGCGACATCGTGCTGTTCCACGCCGCCGCTGGCGGCGTCGGCCTGCTGTTCGGCCAGTGGGCCAAGGCGCGCGGTTACCAGGCGATCGGCACCGTGTCGTCGCCCGAGAAGGCCGCGCTGGCCAAGAAGAACGGCTACAAGTGGGTGATCAACTACAGCAAGGAAGACGTCGTCGCCAGGGTGAAGGAGATCACCAAGGGCAAGGGCGTGCCGGTGGTGTTCGACGGCGTCGGCAAGGATACCTGGAACGCCTCGCTCGACAGCCTGCAGCCGCGCGGCCTGATGGTGTCGTTCGGCAATGCCTCGGGCGCCGTTCCGCCGCAGCCGCCGGGAATTCTCACGGCCAAGGGCTCGCTCTACCTGACGCGTCCCAGCCTCGGCAACTACACGGCCAATCGCAAGGAGCTCGAGGCCAGCGCGAACTCGCTGTTCAAGATGGTCAAGAGCGGCAAGGTCAAGATCGCCATCGACCAGCGCTATCCGCTGGCCGAGGCGGCGCAAGCCCACATCGACCTCGAAGCGCGTAAGACCACCGGCCAGACCGTGCTGGTGCCGTAAGCAGGTAGCCGGCGTTCAACCAGATGATGATCGTCGGGCTCACCGGCTCGATCGGCATGGGCAAGTCGACCGCAGCGAAGATGCTGCGGCAGATGGGCGTGCCCGTGTACGACGCCGATGCCAATGTGCACGCCGTCCAGGCCAAGGGCGGCGTGGCCTTGCCGGCCATCGAGGCGGCGTTCCCCGGCGTGGTGAAGGACGGCGTGCTCGACCGCCAGGCGCTGGGCGCGCGTGTGTTCGGCAACAAGGAGGCCCTGCGCAGGCTCGAGGCTATCGTCCATCCCCTGGTCGGCCAGCGCCAGCGCGCCTTCCTGAAAGGTGCGGCCCGGCGCGGCGAGAAGCTGGTCGTGCTCGACATCCCGCTGCTGTTCGAGGGCGCGGGCGAGCGGCGTGTCGATGCCACCCTGGTGGTGAGCGCACCGGCGTTCCTGCAGCGCCGGCGCGTGATGGCGCGGCCCGGCATGTCGACGGAACGGTTCGAGGGCATCCTGCGCCAGCAGGTCCCCGATGCGCTGAAGCGGCGCAAGGCCACCATCGTCATCCCGACAGGGCTCGGGCTGGCGCCGACGCGACAGACGCTTGCGAAGGCGGTGTCGACGCTGAAGAAGCGCCGCGGGCGCTTCTGGCCGGCCAATCCATGGCGCGAACGATTCACAGCCCAGCTTGCGCGTCAGCGGCGGAAGTAAGCTACAAGACCTGATGCGTGAAATCGTTCTCGACACCGAGACCACGGGCCTCGATCCGTTGGCCGGTCATCGCGTGGTCGAGGTGGGCTGCATCGAGCTCCTGAACACCGTCGCCACCGGCAAGACGTTCCACGTCTACTTCAACCCGGAAATGGCCATGCCGATGGGCGCGCAGGACATTCACGGCCTCAGCGACGAGTTCTTGGCCGACAAGCCCCTGTTCGCCGACAAGGTCGAGGAGTTCCTGGAATTCATCGGCGACGCCCAGCTGGTGATCCACAACGCGCAGTTCGACATCGGCTTCCTCAATGCCGAGCTGGAACGCGTCGGCAAGGCCAAGCTCACCAACGCCTATGTCGACACCGTCTCGGTGGCGCGGCGCAAGTTCCCGGGGCAGCGCGTCAGCCTCGACGCGCTCTGCGAGCGCTTCAGCATCGACAATTCCAACCGCATCAAGCACGGCGCTCTGCTCGACTCGGAGCTTCTGGCCGAGGTCTATCTCGAGCTGAGCGGCGGCCGGCAGCGCGACCTCGGCCTGGCGGCGGAGATCGCGGGCGGCGTGACGGCGGTCCTGGTCGCGAGCAACCTGCCGGTGCGCCCGCCGCGGCCGCACGAGGCGAGCGCGGCCGAGCTCGCGGCGCACGCCGAGTTCCTGAAACAGATCAGCGATCCGCTGTGGCTCAAGGCCGCTTAGCAGCTACGCCGCCAACCAGTTGCCGTGCAGGCCGTGCGGGACACGGCGTGGCATGACGATCTCTGCGACCGGCGGCTTGTCGATGTCGATGGCGTCGAGGATGGCGAGGACCGAACCGTCGGTCGCCCGATCGTAGACATAGGTCATGATCCAGCCGTCGCCCTCGCTGCGGCTGCCGGGCTGCGGATCGGGCCGCGGCACGAACACCGGCTCGTCGACCTCGCGGTCGGGGCCGAACTCGTGAACGACTGACCGGCCGGCCTGCAGGTCGTAGCGGGCGATCGCGCCGAGGGTGCCGGGCTGGCCGCCTTTCATTCTGAGTGGCAGCCAGCCATAGCGATTGGCAAGACCGTCCCGCGCCGGGTCGATGCGCGGAAACTCGCTCGGGCGGTCGTCGAGCTGCGTGCGCTTGACCGAGCCCGCCTTCAGGTCGAGCACGGCGCGCCACAGGCAGGGCGGCGCGCCGGGCGCGGTGAAGAAGGCGCCGTGCTGCATGTAGTCGACGGTGATGTGGCCGTCCGTCTCGTGCGCGTTCATGAAGTGGAAGACGAAGAAGGCCTCGTCGGTGAACCACCGCACGTCGCCCATGCCGTCGCGGCGCGTCACGGCGATGCGCGTGCCGCGTTCAGGCTGCCACGACAGCAGCGGCTTGCCCTCCCGGGCGGCGGCCAAGTCGAGCATGACCGGACAGAGGAAGAACACGACATGGTCGGTGGTGAAAGAGAAGTCGTGCACCATGAACGACGCGCCGGTGTCGATCGGCACGTCGCGCACGATCGCGCCCGAGGGGTCGACCACGCGGTACACGAGGAACGGCGGCCGCAACGAGTAGCGGAACATCAGCATCTCGCCGGTCACCGGGTCGATCTTGGGATGCGCCGTCATGCCGCCGGAAAGCTTGCCGGCGAAGTCGTAGCGGCCCTTGGTCTCCAAGGTCGGCGTGATCTCGTAGGGCAGGTTGCTTTCGTAGATCGTGAGGATGCGTCCGGCGTGGCGCACGACGTTGGTGTTGGCAACGTTCTTGAACGGGCTGGGATCGCCGTCCGGCGGGACGAAGCGCGCATCGGGCGGAACGGGCGCCAGCAGGCTGCCGTAGATCGTGCGGCCGGCGCGGCGGTCGGCGCGCAGGCCTGCGGTCATCACGAAGCGGTTGCGGTAGCTCGCCTTGCCGTCTGCGAAGGTGACGCCGTGCACCATGCCGTCGCCGTCGAACGGGTAGGTGTAGGAGATCGGCGGGTAGGCGGGGTTGGGACCGTTGCGTAGGTAGGCGCCTGCGATCTGACGCGGGATCTCGCCGCGCACGGTGAGGTCCTTGACGTCGAGCTCGTCATGGACGGGCGCGAAGCCTGCTTCGAGGAAGGAGACGGGTTTGTCGGGTGTCGCGAGCGCCCGCCGCGGCAACATCGATCCCGCGAGCCCAAGATGGCCCGCGAGCATCAGGAGGTCGCGGCGGGAATACGGCATGCCGCATCACCATACCCGATGAGGCGGCTGGTTGAACGTCCTCAGGCGTGCCCGACCGGACCGCCGGCGACGCCCGGGATCTTGCCGCCGTTGGCCTCGAGCTGCTGGCGATAAAGCGCCACGAAGTCGACCGGGGCGATGTTGAGGGGCGGGAAGCCCGCCTCGCGCGTGGCGTTGGCGACGACGGCGCGGGCGAACGGGAAGAGCAGCCGTGGCGTCTCGATGAACAGCAAGGGGCCGTAGGCCTCCTGCGGCACCTCGCCGATGCTGACGGTGCCGGCATAGACCAGCTCGAGCATGAACAGCGGCTCGTCCTTGGGCGTCTTGGCGTTGGCCTCGATCGACAGCGACACTTCGAAGGTCTTGGTGTCGAACTGGCGGTTGGTCACCTGGACGTTGAGCGAGAGCTGCGGCTGGGTCTGCTCGATCAGGCTCTGCGGCGCGCGCGGGTTCTCGAAGCTCATGTCCTTGATATACTGGCCGTGCATGATCAGCGGCGCATTGGGCGCCTGCTGGGGAGCCTGGCCCTGCGGCTGCTGCGGGTTCTGCGGCGGAGGTGGGGCGTTGGTCATGGCCTACTTTCTCTGTTGCGGGGCGGGCGGTACCACGCAGGGCTGCACTGCACAAGCAGCGGGCAGGCGCGGCAGCCTGCCATTTGCAAACCCATCCGCCAAATAAGAGAATAACGGCTACTATTTTGCACTTCCGGCATAGGAAATGGATCGTTCTTCTTCGCGTCCACCCTTACGCCCGCTCGTAGGGGTCACGGCCTGTTTCAAGGAAAACGGCCGCGGCGGCTGGCATCACACGGTTGGCGACAAGTACGTCCGGGCCGCGATCCAGGCGGTCGGCGCGCTGCCGGTTCTCATTCCGGCGCTTGGCCCTGAATTCGGCGAGGACGCGGCGGCCATGACCGAGGCGCTCGACCGCCTCCTCGATTCGCTGGACGGCGTGCTGCTGACCGGCAGCCCGTCCAATGTCGAGCCGCACCACTATGGCGGCGAGCAGAGCCGGCAAGGCACGGCGCACGATCCGGCGCGCGACGCCACCACGCTTCCGCTGATCCGGCATTCGCTCGACCGCGGCGTGCCGCTGTTCGCGATCTGCCGCGGGGCGCAGGAGGTGAACGTGGCGCTGGGCGGCACGCTGCACCAGCTCGTGCACGAAGTTGAAGGCCGCCGCGATCATCGCTCGCCCAAGTCGCCCGACATCGACGTCAATTATGGGCCGGCGCACGACATCGAGATCATCGACGGCGGCGTGCTGCATCGCCTGCTGGGCGAGCGCCGCGTGCAGGTGAATTCGCTGCATGCCCAAGGCGTCGATCGCCTGGCGCCGCGGGCGCGGCTGGAAGCCGTCGCCGAGGACGGCCAGGTCGAGGCGTTCAGCGTCCCCGATGCGCCGGCCTTCGCGCTGGCCCTGCAATGGCATCCCGAGCATCGGGCGCTCGAGAACCCGGTGTCGAAGAAGCTGTTCGACGCCTTCGCCGCCGCTTGTCGCAATCGTGCCGCGGCGCGTCTTGCGCCGCCCATGCGCGCCGCCGCAGAGTAGGACGATGTCCCAGCCCACTGCTCATCGGGCCACCCGCAACAATGCGCGCCGCGACTTCTACGAGCGCATCGGTGGCCTCTCGATGGCGCCGCTCTGGGAATCTTTGCACCAGCTCGTGCCGCCGCAGCCTTCGCCCAAGTACCGGGCGGCGCTTTGGGACTACGACAAGGTGCGGCCGTACCTGATGGAATCGGGCTCGCTGATCACCGCCAAGGAAGCGGTGCGGCGCGTGCTGATCCTGGAGAATCCGGCAATGCAGGGCAGCGCGTGCATCACGCCGTCGCTCTATGCCGGCCTGCAGCTCATCCTGCCCGGCGAGGTGGCGCCCAGCCATCGCCACACGCAGTCGGCGCTGCGCTTCATCGTCGAGGGCGAGGGCGCCTACACCGCCGTCGACGGCGAGCGCACCATCATGCGCGAGGGCGACTTCGTCATCACGCCGACCTGGACCTGGCACGACCACGGCAACGAGTCCAAGCAGCCGATGGTGTGGCTCGACGGCCTGGATATCCCGCTGGTCGCGATGTTCAACGCGGGCTTCGCCGAGAACGGCGAGAGCGACGAGCAGGCCGTCACCGCGCCCGAGGGCACGTCTGACGCCAGATACGCCAGCGGCCTCCTGCCGGTCGACTGGAAGCCGTCGCGCCAGACCTCGCCGATCTTCAACTATCCCTATGCGCGCACGCGCGAAGCGCTGGCGGGACTGGCCAAGGCCGGCGCGCCCGATCCCTGCCACGGCTATAAGCTGCGCTACGTGAACCCGGCGAGCGGCGGCGCGCCGATCGCCACCATGGGCACCTTCATGCAGCTCCTGCCCAACGGTTTCAGGACCGCGCCCTATCGCTGCACCGACGGCACGGTGTTCTCGGTGGTCGAAGGCTCCGGCGAGAGCGTGATCGGCACCGAGACCTTCCGCTGGAAGAAGC
The DNA here is from genome assembly GCA_019750135.1 of Reyranella sp. Classification (GTDB taxonomy): domain Bacteria; phylum Pseudomonadota; class Alphaproteobacteria; order Reyranellales; family Reyranellaceae; genus Reyranella. Next base: position 21,824 of record JAIEOV010000058.1, read on the forward strand.
GCGACCATTTCGTCGTGCCGAGCTGGGCCAAGGTCGAGCACCGCGCCGGCGACGAGGCGGTGCTGTTCTCCTTCTCCGACCGTCCGGTGCAGGAGAAGCTCGACCTGTGGCGCGAGGATCGCGCGGGGAAGTGAGTCTTCCGGCCCGCGAGCGTCCTCGCGCGCTCATGAGGCGCGCGAGGACGCGAGCATGAGCTACTTCCAGACGGCGATGTCCATAAGCTTCCCATTCATGCCCTGCACGGCGCCGACCTGGGTCGCCTTGCCGGTTGCCAGATCGATCGTGTAGAGCGTGCCGCCGGCGATCAGGTACGCCGTGTTCTTGCCTTCCGCCTCGTTTTCGATGTCCATCACGGCATCGGCGAGGTTGGCAACGCCCACCGCGCCGCGCGACTTGAGGATGCCGTCGTTGGGCGGGCTCTGCAGCACCAGCGCGCCGGTGCCGCCGTCGACATGGAACAGCTCGGTGCTCTTGGCGCCCTTGCTCGAGTTGGTGTAGGCGCCGGCGGTGACCATGGGCTTCTTGGCCGCGTTGGCGTCGGCGGCGTCGTAGTTCAACGGCTTGTCGACCGTCGTGGCGCCGTCGTCGACGTTGATGCGCAGGCTCTGGCCGTCCGCGGCGATCACGCGCAGCCGGTCGGCTGCCGGGTTGAAGTCGACGACCGGGCGCGCGCCCAGCGCCACTTTCTGCGACAGCATGCTGCCGGACGTGGCCTTGCCGCTCATGTGGTCGATGACGACGAGCTGGCCGGCTGCGGTCAGGCCCCAGAGCTTGCCGTCGGCCGGGCGCACGTCGATGCCGACGATCTGGTCGGCGCCCGAAATTGCCATCGGCTGCGACGCGGACAGGGTGGCGGTGTCGATCTTGACCAGCTTGTTGTCGGCGGTGAGGCCGACCAGGGTTGCGGCCTTGGCGGTCGCGGCGCTCGTGGAGAGGGCCAGCAGCGACACACCGACGAGATGGGCAAGTCTGTTCCTGGAAGCCAATTCGATCTCCTCCTCTCGCGTGTCCTGTCTTAGACGCGGGGAGGTCGCACTTCGGATGACTCGCTTCACGCGCTCGTGAAGCTGTCGATCGCGCGTTGGGTTGCCAGTGACAGCTGCAGGGCCTCGATGGCGCGGTCGGCGTCGAGCAATGCCGGATCGGCGCGGCCTTTGATGCAATCGACGAAGCGCTGCAGCTCGACCTCATAGGGGTTGCGGCTGGCCACCTGAACGGGGCGGGCAGGCGTGTTGCCGGTGGTCATCGTGAAGCTGCTCTTCGGCGGGATCTCGCTGAAGGTCGTGAGATGCGCGAAGGCCGCTCGTTCGAACAAGGCGCGGAAGCCGACGGTGAAGGGCGAGCCGGGCGGCATCAGTCCGCTGGCGATGACGGTCGCGTGACGGCCGCCGGGGTAGCTCAGGACAGCCGAGATCTCGCCCGGCCGTCCGTCCGGCAGGCGCGCCGCGCTGGCCGAGAGGCGTTGCGGCTCGCCCATCAGCCAATGGACGAAATCGAAGTCGAAGGTCATCAGCTCGGTCGACGGATCGCCGTAGTGCGCCTTGCGATGGGACGCATCGGCATGCAGGTACGAGCCCAGTCGCCACGTAGTGATACCGAGCAGCCGGCCGTGCTCGCCCGATCGTGCCACCGCCTCGACATGGCCATAGGCCGCCACCGAGCGCATGAGCAAACCGACCTGCAACAGCCGTCCCGCGCTGCGGGCGGCGTCGCGCATGCGCTTTGCCTGGTCGAGGTCGAGCGCCAGCGGGCTTTCGCAGAACACGTGCTTGCCCGCCTCGAGGGCGGGGATCACGACGTCATGATGGACGGCGCTCGGCAGGCAGACGTCGATGGCGTCGATATCGTCGCGGCGGATCAATTCAGCGGTACGTGCCCGATCGCGCGAAACCACGCCCGCCACGGATACCTCGGGCATGTTGGCGTAGGCGGCGGCATGCACGGTTCCCATGCTGCCCGCGCCCAGGATGGCGATGCGGACCTCAGGCAAGCCAGCCCGCCTGCTTGACCTGGTCGCGGTAGGTCTTGCTGACCGGCACGCGCAGGCCGTTGCGCAGCACCAGCATGGGCCGGCGCGCATCGCGCTCGGCCGAGGCGACGGCGCCCTCGGCGACCCACCACGAGCGATGCACCTGCCGCCCGCTCGACGGCCCGAGCTCGGCCAGCGCATCGCGCAGCCGCAGCAGGATGAGGTCGCTGCCGAGCGCGGTATGGATGCGCAGGTAGTGGTCTTCCATCTCCAGCGCCAGCAGGTCGCGACCGAGCGCCGGCGGCATGCGGCGGAAGAAGTCGGGCGCGCCGTCCTTGGGGATCTCGTCCGCCGGCAGGGCGGCGACGCGCGCCCGCTCGGTGTCGGCGTCCGCATGCAGCCGCCGTTCGATGAACAGCCCGACCAGGACGGCGATGACGGCGGTCAGGAATGCCGTCTGCGGGTAGATCTCCCAGAAGGCGCGGAACGGCACCGGCCGGATCAGCCAGCTGTGCAGGATGATGATCTCGACGGTGCCCGGTATGGCCGCCAGGACACCTGCCAGGGCCATGCGGGCCGTGATCGACCAGCGCTGGAACGCCTCGACCCGCGACAGCAGCACGGCAAAGCCCAGCACCTGCAGCCAGAACAGCATGCCGGTCGCCGTGAAATAGACCAGTCGCACGCCGAGACCGGTATAGGCGTAGAGGCCGAACGGCCCGGTCACCGCCATGATGATGGCGAGGCCCACGACCCAGGGAAGCTGATGGGGGATCGATCGGAAGTAGGGCGTTTCGCGCATCGTGAAATGATGATCCTGGCAGTTCGCGAAAAACGCCAGCCTTTCGCGCAACCGTAATGGCCCACGGCGATCGCGCCGGCGATGGTGGGTCATGCCGACCGTTTACCAGATCATCGTGAACACCCCGCTGTGGGTCTGGCCGCTCATGCTGTTCGTGCTGTGGCTGGGCTGGCGTGGATTGCAGCCGCGTGTCATGCCGCCGGCGCGGCTCGCCATCCTGCCGCTGGTCGGCGTCGCGACGTCCGCTGCCGGGATCGCACAGTCGCTGCAGCCGGCGATTGCCGCTGCGGGCTGGGCGGCAGCCTTGCTGATCGCGTTGCCGCTGGGTTGGGCCATCGGCGCGCGTTGCGCGATACGCCTGCGCCCCGAGGACGGCCGGCTGGAAGTGTCCGGCGGCTGGTTCGCATTGGGCTTCGGCATCTCGATCTTCGTCGTGCGCTATGCCCTGGGCGTGCTGTCCGGCGTCCTGCCGCACCTCCGGGCCGAGCCGCTCTGGATCGTCCTGTCGGGCGGTGTCGGCGGCATCGTCACCGGGATCGGATTGGGCTGGCTCGCCAACCTGCTGTTCCGCGCCTATCGCCGCGTCGAGGTGGGAGGCTAGCCATGCGCCTCGTGGTCCTTCTGCTCGTGGTCTTCGCGACGAGCCTGGCGGCGCTCGCCCAGCAGCGCTTCGACTTCAAGGTGCGGGAGGACATGTTTGCCGGCATGGACGGCGACACGGAAGCCTTCGACCGCGCCATGAAGCTGATCGCCGACACGCTGGCCAAGGACCCCGATCACGCCGAAGCCCTGGTCTGGCGCGGCGATGGCCGGCTGTTCATGGCCGGCCAGGCTTTCCAACGCGGAGACTTTGCCGCCGGCCGGAAGCTCTACGGCGAGGGCCTAGCCGACATGGAACGCGCCGGGGCGCTGGCGCCCAACGACATCGCGGTGCGCGTGCCGCGGGCGTCGGGCTTGTTGCCGATGGCGCGCGCCGTGCGCCGCGCCGATCGAGCAGAGGCCGATCGATTGACCAGACTCGCTGTCGGTGACTTCGAATTCGTGCTGCAGGCGAGCCAGCAGTTCTGGAGCAGCATGAGCGAGCATGGCCGCGGCGAGGTGCTGGGTGCGCTGGCCGACGGCTGGCTGTCGCTCGACGACAGCGCCAAAGCCAACGTCTTCCTCGATCGCATGATCGCCGAGCTGCCGGGCACGCCCTATGCGAAGAACGCCGCGATCCGGCGGGCCGATCCGCCCGCGCGAACGCCGGTCACCTGTCTTGGCTGTCACTGAAGGGTCAGCGCTGCAGGAAGACCAAGCCGTCCCAATCGCCGAGGTTGCGCGACACGCCGCCCAGGGTGCGGCCATTCTCGCCGACCACCATCCGATAGCGGTCGGTGAAGATGACGTCGTTGGGGTCGTCCTTGCGCGTTCCGGCCAGTGTCACTGTTCCGGCCGCGCTGTCGACCTTCCCCGAAACGAACTCGATGGCGCTCATGTCGAGCTTGCGCTGCTCCTCGGCAAGCGGCGAGCGCTTGAGCGTCCAGACGAATTGGCCGTCGGCGATGCCGTCGGGTGCAACCTTCAGCGACAGGGTCGCCGTGAAGAGATAGCCCCCGGGCGCTGTCCACTGGCCGTGCCACTCACCGGCGAGATCGCTGACGGGAAGCGGTGGCTTGGTCTGTGCCGACGCTGAAACGGCAAGCAGCAGCACCGTCAGCGCCGCGAGCAGACGCACCCTCAAGCGACCCGCTTCTTCTGCGCTGCCACCGACCCGGCGCACTGGTCGACCGGCAACGGTCGCAGCTGCAGGTCGTAGGCATCGGCGAACTCGGCCTGCCAGGTCGTGCCGCTCCTGCGGTAGAGATAGACGAACAGGACGCAGGCGTCGGACTGGTAGCGCAGCGCGCGGGCAGGATCGTCCTTGCGGTCGAGGACGCCGGTGCCCAGCAGGACGACCAGCTGGTTCTCGTCGAGGCCTTTTATGCGATCGAGCGGGATCGGCGAGCCGGCATTGCGCGAGCTGAACACGCCTTTCTCGCCGCCGGCCAATGAATATTGCGGCGGGCTGTCGCTGTTGCAGCCCGTGACCAGTAGCAGGGCCCCAAAAGCCCCTATCCCCCGTCTCATGCCGCCAATTTAGCGCGTCGGCGCCGGTGGATTAAAGGGCCGGCCCGGCGCGCTGGGCGGCTTGAGCGTTTGTGCCACATGCACCATCGCCGCCACGCCCAGCACCGGCACGATCAGGTTGAGGATCGGGATGGTGCCCAGGAAGACGATGACGATGCCGGTCAGCCACAGCACGCCCGTGTTGGCCCCTCGCCACGCCTTGACCTCGGCCGGACTCAGCCGGCGCAACGCCACCAGCTCGTAGTACATGCGCCCCGTCAGCCAGCCGTTGACGGCATAGAACAGCACCGCGCCCAGGCCGGCGATGAAGATCGCGGCGATATAGAGGGGCAGCATCACGAGGTTCAGGGCCACCACGGCCAGCAGGAACACCACGCCGGTCCAGATGCCGGTCCAGACCGGGATGCCGCGCGCCTTGCCGAGCTGCGGGTAGTGCCGGGCTTCGACGACATTGGCGATGTATTCCAGGAAGATCGAGATCACGATGCCGAAGCTCGCCGGGAACAGCATCAGCGCCAGCACGATCACGCCGGCGCCGCTCGCCCAGACGATGACCTCGTTGACCCACTTCCATTCGAAGCTGGCGAAGGATTTCAGCCCCCACCAGGCCAGCACGGCGATGCCGACCTGTAGCACCAGGCTCAGCAGCAGCGACCACCAGATGAAGACACGCAGCTTGGGATCGCCGAGCTGCTGCACTGCCAGTTCGAAGGCGCGGATCATGAGAGGAGCATGAACAAGGAGTCGCGACTTTATTAAGGCCTACTGCGGCCCCACCACCCCCGCCGCCTTCAGCTCGCCGATCTCCTTGGCCGAGAATCCGCGCTGGCTCAGGATCTCGTCGGTGTGCTGGCCGCGCTTGGCGGCCGGGCCCTTGATGCTTTCCTTGGTGCGCGAGAAGCGCGGCGCCGGGGCGGGCTGGGGGAAGCCCGAGACGTCGACATAGGCGCCGCGCGCCTTGGCGTGCGCATGCTGCGAGGCCTCTTTCATGGTCAGCACCGGCGCGAAGCAGATGTCGGTGCCTTCCATGATCGTGCACCACTCATCGCGCGTCTTGGTGCGGAAGATGCCGGCCAGGCGGCTCTTGAGCTGGGCCCACGCCTTGCGGTCCATCTGCGCCGGCAGGCTTTCGCCTTCCAGTCCGGTCTTCTGCAGCAGCTCGGCGTAGAACTGCGGCTCGATCGAGCCGATGCAGACGAACTTGCCGTCCTTGGTCTCGTAGGTGCCGTAGAAGTGCGCGCCGCCGTCGAGCATGTTGGTCTCGCGGTCGCTCTCGTTCCACAAACCTGCACCCGCCATGCCGTAGATGCCGCCCAGGAGCAGCGCCGCGCCGTCGACCATGGCCGCGTCGATCACCTGGCCCTTGCCCGAGCGCTGTGCCTCCAGAAGGCCACAGACCATGCCGAAGGCCAGCAGCATGCCGCCCCCGCCGAAGTCGCCGACGAGGTTGAGCGGCGGCGTCGGCTTGTCCTTGACGCCGATGGCATGCAGGGCGCCGGTCAGGGCGATGTAGTTGATGTCGTGGCCGGCCGCCTTGGCGAGCGGGCCCTCCTGGCCCCAGCCGGTCATGCGGCCGTAGACCAGCTTGGGATTGCGCGCGAGGCAGACATCCGGGCCCAGGCCCAGCCGCTCGGCGACGCCGGGGCGGAACGGCTCGGTGATGCCGTCGGCCTTCTCGATCAGGCGCAGCACGACCTCGACGCCTTCCTTCTTCTGCAGGTCGACCGAGACCGAACGGCGGCTGCGGTTGTGCACGGCGAATTTCGGATCGGCCAGGCGGTCCATGACGTGCGCCTTGGTGCGGTCGACGCGGATCACGTCGGCGCCCATGTCGCCCAGCATCATCGAGCACATCGGGCCGGGGCCGATGCCGGCCAGCTCGACGATCGTCAGCCCGGAAAGCGGACCTGCCATGGTTTCCCTCCTGCGGAATGCATTAATGCAGCAATGGTAGCCGATGGGTTCGGCGTTACAAAACCAGCGACCCGGTCTAAAGTCCGCGCCGCAGAAAGGGTTGGAGGAAACGGGATGGGTTGCGGCCGGTTTTTCACCTCGCTGGCGCTTGCGTTCGCCGTGATTGGCGGCGCGTTGGCCCAGCAGACGCCGGCGCCGCCTGCTGCAACTCCTGCGCCGCCGGCAAAAGAATACGAGCAGCAGTTCCTGGTGGCGGGTTCGTGGTTTCATGGCGTCCATGGCCTCGCCTTCAACAAGGACGACCAGCTGTTCGCCGGCTCCGTGGTCGGCCAGACCATCTACCGCGTGCAGATCGATTCGGGCGAGGTCGACCGCGTCATCGATCCGCCGATGGGCATGGCGGACGACATCGCCTTCGCCGACGACGGCACCATGGCGTGGACGGGCTTCCTGCTGGGCAAGGTCTATATCCGCCGGCCCGGCGGCGAGCCGATCGAGGTCGCCTACGGCATGAGCGGTCCCAACTCGCTCGCGTTCGGCAAGGACGGCCGGTTGTTCGTCTCCGAGGTCTTCCTGGGCGACGCGCTCTACGAGATCGACATCAAGAATGCCGGCAAGCCCAACTCGGGCTTCAAGTCCCTGGCCAAGAACGAGCTGCGCAAGATCGCCGAGAAGATGGGCGGCCTGAACGGCTTCGAGATCCACAAGGACGACGGCTTCCTCTACGGCCCGCTCTGGTTCAAGGGGCAGGTCGTCAAGATCAACCTCGAGACCGGCGGCATCGAGGTGATCGCCGACGGCTTCAGGATCCCGGCAGCGGCGAACATCGATCCGCAGAACCGCGACAATGTCTACGTCGTCGACACCGGCAGCGGCAACATCTGGAGCGTGAGCCTCACCAGCAAGGCCAAGAAGCTGGTGGCGTCGATGAAGCCCGGCCTCGACAACCTCGCCTTCGATTCGCGCGGCCGACTGTTCGTCAGCTCGATGACCGACAACGGCATCTACCTGGTCGACAAGCAGACAGGCGCGCACAGGACCATCGTCGAAGGGAAGCTCGCCATCCCGGCCGACCTCGCCGTCGTCTCGGAGGGCGGCAAGGATACGATCCACGTCGCCGACGTGTTCAGCTATCGGACGGTCGATGGCCAGACCGGCGAGGTGCAGGACGTGATCCGCGTGCATGGCGAGACCCATGCCTATCCGTTTGGCATCTCGGTCGGACCGCGGCACGTGCTGCTGACGAGCTGGTTCTCCAACACCGTCGAGAAGGTCGACCGCAAGACCGGCAAGCTGGTGGCAAGCTTCGGTGAGTTCGCCACGCCGATGGATGCGCTGGAGACGGCCGACGGCACGATCTATGTCGCCGAGCTCGCGAGCTCCAACCTGGTCAAGGTCAGCGCCGACGGCAAGCAACGCTCCACCGTCGTCAAGGAACTGCGCGGGCCGGTGGCGCTGGCCCGCGGCAAAGACGATCTGATCTACGTCACCGAAATCGCCGCCGGCGCGGTGGCCGAGATCAACGTCGCGACCGGCGCGCGTCGGGTCGTGGCCGATGGCCTGGCCGGGCCCGAGGGCATCGCCGTCGGCCCCGAGGGGCGCCTGTTCGTGGCCGAGGTCGGCCAGAAGCGCGTGGTCGCCATCGATCCCGCGACCGGCGCCAAGACCGTGATTGCCTCCAATCTCGATATCGGCCTGCCGCCCTATCAGGGCGGACCGCCAGGCCTGGTGACGACCGGCGTCACGGTCGGCGCCGGCGGCACGGTCTATGTCAGCTCCGACATCCGCAACGCGCTCTACAAGCTCGTCCCGCCCGCCCCCTAGCGAGAAGTGCCAAGGATCCGCATGCCCGGCATTCCCTTCATCAAGGAATTCAAGTTCGACTACGGTACGGCCATGGAGGTGACGCCTCTGATCCGCCGCGTCGTCGCGCACAATCCGAACCCCTTCACCTTCAAGGGCACCGGGACCTATATCATCGGCCACGGCAAGGTCGCGGTCGTGGATCCGGGGCCCGACATGCCGGAGCATGTCGACGCCGTGTTGCGCGCCCTGCGCGGCGAGACGGTGACGCACATTCTGGTGACGCACACCCACATGGACCATGTGCCGGCCACGCCGGCGCTCGCCAAGGCGACCGGCGCCAAGGTCTATTCCTTCGGGCCGCATCCCCGGCCGGAAAGCGACGAAAAGCCGGAGCAGTTCGGCGATTTCTCCTTCGCGCCCGACATCAAGCTGAACGACGGCGACGTCATCCAGGGCGATGGCTGGAACGTCGAGGCGGTGCACACGCCCGGCCACATCTCCAACCATCTCTGCTTCGCGCTCAAGGAAGAGAAGGCGCTGCTGTCGGGCGACCATGTCATGGGCTGGTCGACGGCGGTGATCTCGCCGCCCGACGGCAACATGGCCGACTACTTCGCCTCCTTGCGCAAGCTCTTGCCGCGCGACGAGACGCTCTACATCCCGACGCATGGCGCGGAGATCCGCAATCCCAATCCCTTCGTGCAGTCCTATATCGAGCATCGCCTGGGCCGCGAGGCGCAGATCATGGCGCGACTCAAGGACGGACCGCAGACCGTCCCGCAGATGGTGGCCAAGAACTACGCCGACACGCCGGTTCATCTGCACGCCGCCGCCGGCCGCTCGATGCTGGCCCATCTCATCCAGATGGTGAAGGACGGCCGCGTGAAGACCGAAGACGGCAAGGCGCGGATCGACAGCGTTTATCGGCTGTAACTCATTCGTCGCCTAGACGCACGCTACTGTTCCTTCGGCTCGAACCCCGGCACCCACTTGGGATGCTGCGGCAGATCGTCGGTGATCTCGTGCCAGGGCGCCTTGGACGAGGTGAAGACGTGCAGGCGCGGCCTTACGCCGGGATCGTCGTCGAACAGGCCCGCCGCGATGCTGACAAACGGGAGATACGGGGCCTGGTTGGGAACCAGCGAGCTGCAGGTGCGGCAGAACTTGCGGACGCTGCCCGGCGACGATTCATACCTATTGATGTTGTCCTCGCCGCTCAGCCAGCGGAATTTGTCTTTCTCGACGTGGACGTAGGTGGCGACGCTCGCCGCCGTCAGCTTGCGGCAGTTGGCGCAATGACAGTGGGTCATCGACCGGGCCGCCTCGATCTCGAAGCGGACGGTGCCGCAGGCGCAACTTCCTTTGATCATCGAGTGCCTCCGTAAGGGCCGGCATCCTATGATACCGTCCGGCCCGAAAGGAAACGTCCAATGGATATGAAACTCACCGGCAAGACCGTCCTCATCACCGGCGGCAGCCGCGGCATCGGCTTCGCCTGCGCCATGGCCTTTGCCAGCGAAGGCTGCGCCGTACACATCGCCTCGCGCTCCAAGGAATCTCTCGAAGCCGCGCGAGAAAAAATCCGCGCGCGGCACAACGTGCCGGTCGAGATCCATGCCGCCGACTTCTCCAAGGGCGACACGGTGCGCGCCGTGGTCGATGCGGTCGGACACGCCGACATCCTGGTCAACAATGCCGGCGCCATCCCGCGCGGCGACATCTTCGCCATGACCGAGCCCAAGTGGCGCGAGTCCTGGGAGCTGAAGGTGTTTGGCTACATCAATGCCACGCGCGCCATGCTGGAGAAGATGTACGCGCGCAAGAAGGGCGCCATCGTCAACATCATCGGCTTGGCAGGCGAGAGCTACAATTACGATTACGTCACGGGCTCGATGGGCAATGCGAGCTTGATGGCCTTCACGCGCACCGTCGGCTCCCGGAGCGTCGATCACGGCGTGCGCGTGGTGGCGATCAACCCGCCAGCCACCCGCACCGACCGCATGTTGACCCTCCTGCGCGGCCAGGCCGAGCAGAAGTTCGGCGATCCCGAGCGCTGGCCCGAGCTCACCAAGCACATGCCGTTCGGCCGCGCCGCCGAACCCGATGAGGTCGCCGACCTCGCGGTGTTTTTGGCGTCGGACCGCGCCAGCTACATCAGCGGCGTGGTGATGACCCTGGATGGCGGGCAGGCGGCCCGGCACTAGCTACACAGTGGTTTTGACGGGCTGAACGGCAAATGGGATCGCGTTCGGCGTGAATTTCGCTGGATTTCGCTAGACCCCTAAACACCGGCGAAGCCATTGAGCCTTCGCCCTTTTTGAATTTCGCCAGTTTCGCTGGCCGTTTTCACTCACCCCGACCGAACCGCCCTTCCGGCGGCGTGACGGGATGACGGAAAGCTGTGCCCGGCAGGGCTGCCGCCGGGCGCGATGGTATCGGATGAACAATGCAAAGAGCAGAGCCGCCGGAGCGAGCACGAAGGCAATATAACTGAAGTGCTTCGAACGGTCAACTACGGTTCTAGTTTTTGCGTGCCATAGGCCGTCGATCGACGCAATTTCTCCGGAGTCGGGGACCGGTGCCAGCAGTGCAGGCAATCTCATCGACCCCGCGCCAAGCCGTCGTGGGCGTATGACCACGCTGGTGCGGGCCTGCCGTCGGGCGCGGCGGCGTTCGCCCTGTGCGGGGCGGGGCGCCAGCACTAGTCTAGGCGGTGATCGCCGCTAGCGCACGACCGGCGCCGATCCTGCCCGGAACTCCATCGTCCGCATGGCGCTGATCGGGCCGCCGGACCCACCGGCCGGCCCGCCAACGCCTTGGTGCGCCTGCCCCTGCTTGAACCGGAGGTCGGCTGCGCCCCCGTTGGCGACGATCGCCATCGCTGCGGCTTCGGCGGCGTCGAAGGCCGCCTGATATCCCAAGTAGTGACCATAGAAGCGGTCGTCTTGGATGACTTCCCAGATGCCGGCGCGGCCCCTGACCTGGAGTCGCCTCACGGCCTGCCCCTCGGAGCCCGCGACGACAGGGCCGCCCGGCCAGCCGGAGGATGCCCTGTAACCCGTCCTGTGCGGGCCTTCCGGCGCAACGGAGGGTGACACAGCCGCGGGGTTGGGCGGGCCGAAGTCCGGACGGTTCGGATCGATTTTCATGATGGTCCCCTTTCGGGATCGGTCGCGATCGTCCGATCTAGACGGCCCGGCCACGCCGCATTGTGATTGTTGATTGGGCGGCACTAGGGAAATGGAATGCAGCAGGGCGCCGGGCAAGGGGTGCGCGGCGCTTTGCCGGCGTTTCAATGCGGCTCGAGCGGGCCGGGGAGGATGGCGCGTGCGCGAACTGCGCCAAGCGGATGTTTCAGCTCCTTGCTAGTCAGGGACTCGTCGCTTGTGGGCTGATGATGCTTCCTGAAGGTCAGCGGGCGGTGGCTGGATGACCGGCACATGGACGGTAGGTGGCGCGAGCGACGTCGCCGTCACATACCCCGTCGTCCCATGGGCAGGATAGGTACTTGGGACCGGCGTCGTGACCACAGTCTCCCGATAGCGGCGGGCATCGATCTCGTGGCTCATGCAATGGTCATGCATCGCGCTGCCGTATGGGAGGCCAAAGGAGGAGCAAGCGATTTGGGCGTCAATGGTTAGGTTTATCGTAGAATAGGTAATTGGCACGCGTTCAAGGGTTCGCGCCTCGGCTTCGCGCGAGACGCAACGACTGTATGGGTCGGTTCCAACGCTGAAGCCATAATCCGCGCAAGCCGTCTCTCCAGCGGTAGGATAGGCCCGAGCCGGAGCTTTCGCGGTTGTATCGGAATAACTGCAAGCAGCGCCGGAAGCCCCGACTACTGCCACGATGGAAAGAAGCCTGGCCACTGTCATTGTGCCCCCTAACGGTTGTTGGTGGGTCAAGCGCCGCCCGGGTTGTGCCCGGTCCTCATGAGCTCCTTCAAGGGGCGGCTTCTATTGCTGAATCGACACGTCCGTGCCTCGGCCGACGGCGAGGTCGCGATCGCTGAAGAGATGCAGCCCGAGAAAGAGAACGGCGACGGCAATCACGCCCCACGTCAGCCACGTCGCGGCCCGCGACTGGATCATTTCGCTGGCGGCAGGTGCGGTTCCGCCGACGCGTCCGGCACCCATCGGTGGAATGACCGCCACGCTCCGGCCCGGCAGCCAGTTCACCAGACGAGCGGCAATCGCCTCCGACTCCGAGGCCTTCCAGTCTCCTTCGGGCAGCATCGCAATCGTCACGGCGAATACCCGAGCTGCGGTTTCCCGGGGCAGGTCCGACAAGCGGGCGGCTTCCTGCCACGGGTCAAAGCCCAGCCGTGTCAACGCAGTCAGGACCGTAAGCGGCAGGCCGATCTTCTCTTCGCCGACGGCGGCAAAGAGAAACGCGTTGTACTCGGAGTGACCGAGCGAAAATTCTGGACGCAAGGTCATGACGCCTCCTGTTTCGTTGTCATTGCCGGCGGAGGCGGCTCCCCCGCGACGAAGAGAACGCGCCGGACTAAAAGCCCATATCCCCGCTCATGCCGTTGCCCGGCATTGAAGGTGGCGCATTCTTGAACGGCACTTCGGCCACCATCGCCTCGGTTGTGACCAGCAAGCCTGCGACCGACACCGCGCCCTGCAGCGCGGTGCGCACGACCTTGGTCGGATCGATGACCCCGGCCTTGATCATGTTGACGTATTCCGCCTTCTGGGCGTCGAAGCCGAAATTGGCGTCCTTCTGGTCGAGCATGCGGCCGGCGACCACGGCGCCGTCGAAGCCGGCATTCTCGGCGATCTGGCGGACCGGCGCCTGCAGCGCGCGGCGCACGATCTCGATACCGACCTGCTGGTCGTGATTGGCTCCCTTCTTGTTCTCGAGCACGCGCGTGGCATAGAGCAAGGCCGTCCCGCCGCCGGCGACGACACCTTCCTCGACCGCGGCCTTGGTCGCATGCATCGCGTCCTCGACCCGATCCTTGCGCTCCTTGACTTCGACCTCGGTGGCGCCGCCGACCTTGATGATGGCCACGCCGCCCGCGAGCTTGGCCAGCCGCTCCTGCAGCTTCTCGCGGTCGTAGTCGGAGGTCGTCTCCTCGACCTGCGCCTTGAGCTGTGCGACCCGGCCCTCGATGTCCTTCTTCTTGCCAGCACCGTCGATGACAGTGGTGTTGTCCTTGTCGATGCGCACCCGCTTGGCGGTGCCTAGCATATCGAGCGTGACGTTCTCGAGCTTGATGCCGAGATCCTCGCTGATCTCCTTGCCGGCGGTCAGGATCGCGATGTCCTCGAGCATCGCCTTGCGGCGATCGCCGAAGCCCGGCGCCTTGACGGCGGCGACCTTGAGGCCACCGCGCAGCTTGTTGACCACCAGGGTGGCCAGCACCTCGCCCTCGATCTCCTCGGCGATGATGAGCAACGGCCGGCCGGACTGCGCCACCAGCTCGAGCAGCGGCAGCAGCGGCTGCAGCCCCGCCAGCTTCTTCTCATGGATGAGGATGTAGGGATTTTCGAGCTCGACGATCATCTTCTCGGCGTTGGTGACGAAATAGGGCGAGAGATAGCCGCGGTCGAACTGCATGCCTTCGACGACATCCAGCTCCGTCTCCATGCTCTTGGCTTCCTCGATGGTGATCACGCCATCCTTGCCGACTTTGTCCATCGCCTTGGCGATCATGTCGCCGATCGCCTTGTCGCCGTTGGCCGAGACCGTGCCGACCTGGGCGATCTCCTCATTGGTCGACACTTTCTTGGACCGGTTCTTGAGTTCCTCAATCACCAATTCGGCGGCGAGATCGATGCCGCGCTTGAGGTCCATCGGGTTCATGCCGGCGGCAATCGACTTGGCGCCTTCACGCACGATCGCCTGGGCGAGCACCGTCGCCGTGGTCGTACCATCGCCGGCCGTGTCCGACGTCCGGGTCGCCACCTCGCGCACCATCTGGGCGCCCATGTTCTCGAACTTGTCCGAAAGCTCGATCTCCTTGGCGACGGTGACGCCGTCCTTGGTGATGCGCGGCGCGCCGTAGGACTTGTCTAGGACGACGTTGCGGCCCTTGGGCCCGAGCGTGACCTTGACCGAATTGGCCAGGATGTCGACGCCGCGGATCATGCGGGCGCGGGCGTCGCCGCCAAAACGTACTTCTTTTACTGCCATGTTCTTGTTCCTGATGTTTGGAGGCTCCCAGTCGGCGCGATGTTACGCGGCCTTCTTCGTGGCGACGGCGGGCGTGTCGATAACGCCCATGATGTCGGACTCATTCATGATCAGGAGATCCTCGCCATCGAGCTTGACCTCGGAGCCGGACCATTTGCCGAACAGGATGCGGTCGCCTTTCTTGACGTCGAGCGGTACCACTGTGCCCTTCTCGTCGCGGGCACCTGGGCCGACAGCGACGATCTCGCCCTCCATCGGCTTTTCTTGGGCGGTGTCAGGAATGATAATGCCGCCCGTCGCCTTGCCTTCTTGTTCGACACGGCGAATCACCACGCGACTGTGCAGCGGTCGGAATTTCATGGGGTTACTTTCAAATTGTCGGGTTTTAGGGGCAGGCATCGGGCACCCGCGATGCAACAGCTGGTAGAGAGATGGTGCTCATCTACCCACGAACAAGCGATATCTTGGTAAATCGCTGCGGCATTCGGCTAGTGCCGGCCGTCCGCCTCCACGACGGCGGCCCATTCCACGGGATCGACGTTGACGACCTGATGCACGGCGCCTGTCGCGGAGGTGAGCACGAAGGGATGGCGGAAGGTAACCATGATCTCGATGGTGCGCATGCGGCCATCATACGCGCCTGCGCGCGCGGGCTTGATTTTTCAATAAAGGCGGCGCCGGTATTGGACGCCCGCACCTGCAAGGTATAGAGCTTGCGCACCATCGCCCAACAAGGCTCCGGCTTGCGATGGCTGAGAGAGCCGTGCACTCCCGCCCAACCTGCGAGGTGCACATATGCGTAACTGGCTCGTCCCGCCCGTCCTGTTCCCGGCATTCCTGATTTTGTTGATTGTCGGCTATGCCCTCATGCGAACGCCGACTTGATGATTGCCGATAGTCCGCACCATGCGAGGCTAGTCGAAGCGGCGACTGTTACGGAACTCCGCCATTTCGCCCTCGGGACGGCTTTTGCGCCGAGGGTTGCAACGCCGGATGGGCTTTCGACGCGGGAGCTTGGAGAGGCTGCGAAGACCCTCGCTACGTGGAAATCGGCCGATAGGGCCCTCGCAGAGTACCTCGTCCACCGTCGAAACGTCGCCAATGACGATCCCTTTACGGTCAGTACGACAACCGACCAGTGACCAAACAAGCCGCATCGCCTCGCTGTAGAAGAGAGCGCCCTGGACGATTCTCTTGTAACTCTCTTGCAACGACCCGACACGCTCGAGCGTAGCAACCTCGATGTTGTGGCCTCTTCTGCCTGGAAAGGCCGGAACCATTGAAATCACTGCTGCGACGCGCCTTCGGGCGCGCGCGACCCGCTTCCCTATGGGATGACGAAGATCCCGTCCGCAGCGAGCTTTTCAGCGTCGAGCGGTTGGAGCAGCATGCCGAAAGCCTCGCGGCGAATCAGCCCATATCCCCCGGACCGGCGATCGGCAATTCGCTGGTCGAGCGGCTGGCCGATAACGAGCGCGTCCTGTTGGGCACCTATCGCAGCATCGCCAAGGCTACCGACGAGGGTCGGCCGATCACGCCCGCCGCCGAATGGCTGCTCGACAACTACCATCTCGTCGAACAGCAGGTTCGCGAGGTCCGCACCGATCTGCCGCCCGGCTACTATCGCCAGCTCCCCAAGCTCAACAGCGGGCCGCTGGCCGGCTACCCGCGCGTGTTCGGCGTGGCCTGGGCCTTCGTCGCCCACACCGACAGCCGGTTCGACCCGGAGGCGCTGACCCGTTTCGTGCGCGCCTACCAGACCGTCCAGCCGCTCAGCATCGGCGAGCTGTGGGCGGTGGCGATCACGCTGCGTGTCGTGCTGGTGGAGAACCTGCGACGCCTGGCCGTGCGCATCATGAGCCGCCGCTCGGCGCGCGAGGAGGCGGACAGCGTGGCGGACCGCCTGATGGGCGTGAATGACCGCATCGCTGACCCGGCCGCCCTTACGCCCTATCAGCGGGTCCCCTTCTCCGAAGGCTTCTTCGTCCAGCTCGTCCAGCGCCTGCGCGACCAGGATCCGGAGGCGACGCCCGCCGTGGGCTGGATCCAGGAGCAGCTGAAGCGCGAAGGCACGACGGCCGACGAGATGGTGCGCCGTGAGCATCAGCTCCAGGGCGCAACCAACGTCACGGTGCGCAACATCATCACCAGCATGCGCCTGATTTCCGATGTCGACTGGGCGAAGCTGTTCGAAGCAGTGAGCCCGGTCGACGATGTGCTGCGCGCCGGCAGCGACTTTGCCGCCATGGATTTCGCCACCCGCAACCTGTACCGCACCGCGATCGAGCAGATCGCCCGCGGCACCGACCTCGCGGAGATGGAGATCGCCCGCAGCGCCCTGCGGACCGCCGCGTCTTCGCCCGACACGAACGGCGATCAGCGGCAGCGCGATCCTGGCTATCATCTCATCGGCGGTGGGCGACATGCCTTCGAGCGGTCCGTGCGGTTCCTACCGTCCGGCCTTGCCTTGCGGCGGCGCTTTTCAGCGGCGGGGATTGCCGGCTATGTCGCGAGCGTCTCCTTCACGGCCGCGGTCGTTCTCTTCCTTCCGCTGCTCGTGCTCGCTGGGGTCGGCCTCACAGGCTGGCAAGGCGCGGTGATGGTCCTGGTCGGTCTCCTGCCGGCGATCGATGCCGCGTTGCTGCTGGTCAATCGGGCGATCACCGGCGGCTTCGGCGCAATGCTCCTGCCTAGCCTCGAGCTCAGGGCGGGTGTGCCGCCGCAGCTGCGGACCCTCGTCGCCGTCCCGACGCTGCTGTCGACCCGCGCGTCCGTCGACGAGCAGCTTCAGCGGCTGGAAGTGCACTATCTCGCCAATCCCGGCGGCGCGGTGCATTTCGCGCTCCTGTCGGACTGGACGGACGCCGACGCGGAGACCAACCCAGGCGACGCCGACCTCGTGGCGGCGGCCGTCGCTGGTATCGCCCGGCTGAACAGCCGCCATGCCAGCGCCGACGGAGCCGATCGTTTCCTCCTGCTGCACCGGCGTCGCGTTTGGAACGAGGCGCAGGGACGCTGGATGGGATGGGAACGCAAGCGCGGCAAGCTGCACGAGCTCAATCGCCTGCTGCGTGGGGCGACCGGCACGACGTTCCTCGACACGGGATCGAGTGCCCCACCGGCCGACATCCGCTATGTCGTCACCCTCGACTCCGACACGCGACTGCCGCGCGACGCGATCCAGCGCCTGGTCGGCAAGATGGCGCACCCGCTCAACCGGCCGCGTCTCGACGGCAGTGGTAACCGGGTGGTCGAAGGCTATGGCGTGATGCAGCCGCGCGTCACGCCGTCCTTGCCGGTCGGCGTGGAAGGCTCGCTGTTCCAGCGGATCTTCTCCCGCAGCAGCGGCATCGATCCCTATTCGTCGGCGGTGTCGGACGTCTATCAGGATTTGTTCGGCGAGGGCTCCTATTCTGGCAAGGGCATCTACGACATCGATGCGTTCGAGGCCGCGCTGCACGGCCGGGTGCCGGACAATGCAATGCTGAGCCACGATCTTTTCGAAGGCGTGTTCGCCCGCTCGGGCCTGGTGTCCGACATCGAGGTGGTCGAGGAGTTTCCCGCCCGCTACGCCGCCGCCGCGGCACGCCAGCACCGGTGGGCGCGCGGCGACTGGCAGCTGCTGCCTTGGCTGCTCGGCCGCGTGAAGGGCGGCCTGACTCAGGAAGCCTCCAGCCCTGTCACGGCGATCGGCTTCTGGAAGATGTTCGACAATCTAAGACGGACCTTGTCGGCGCCGGCAGCGTTCGTCGCTCTGCTGGCGGGCTGGACACTGCCGCTTCCCGCCGCGCTCGTGTGGACGGGCTTCATCCTGCTGACGGTCGCGCTGCCGACGATCCTGCCGGTGATCGCGGCGCTCGTGCCGCGGCATGCTGCGATCACGACGCGCAGCCACTTTTCAGCGCTTGCGTCGGATATCGCCAACGCCGCGTCGCAGACCGTCCTGCTCGTGGCCTTTCTTCCCCATCAGGCCTGGTTGATGCTGGATGCGATCGGCCGGACCATGTATCGCCTGTTCGTCAGTCGCCGCCGCCTGCTCGACTGGACCACCTCGGCGCAGTCCAACAGCAGGCGCGATGATTGGCCGAGCTTTGCCGGCCAGATGGCAGGCAGCCTCCTGATCACGTCGATGGCGGCCCTGGCCGTCTGGCAGGCCGGCCGCGTGGCGTTGCCGGTCGCGGCGCCCTTCATCCTCGCTTGGTTGCTCTCGCCCGCGATCGCGCGCTGGGTGAGCGTTGCGCCGGTCGACGCCGGGAGCCTGCCGATCTCTGAGTCCGATGCCGGCGCATTGCGGCTGATCGCGCGACGGACCTGGCGGTTCTTCGAGACGTTCGTCACCGCGGCCGACAACATGCTGCCGCCGGACAATTTCCAGGAGGATCCCACCGCGGTCGTCGCTCACCGGACGTCGCCGACCAATATCGGCCTTCTGCTGCTGTCGACGGCCGCCGCCCGGGAATTCGGATGGATCGGTACGCTTGAGGCAGTCGAGCGCCTGGAGGCGACGCTGGCGACGGTGGAACGGCTGAAACGCTTCCGCGGTCACTTCTGCAACTGGTACGACACGACCGACCTGAGACCACTCGATCCCATCTACATCTCCTCGGTCGACAGCGGCAACCTGGCCGGGCACCTGATCGCGCTCGCCAATGCCTGCGCGGCCTGGCGGCGGGGCCTCGCCGGTGCGGCGGCAATCGTGGCTGGCGTGGGCGACAGCCTGATGCTTGCGCGCGAGGCATTGAAGGCGTTGCCCGACGACCGACGCACGCACCTCGTCACCTCGCAGGAGCTGGTCGGTGCGCTCGACGATCTTGCCGCCACGCTGTCGCGGCTTCCAGACCGGCTGGACGATCTGGTGACAGGCGCCGGCAGGGCTGCCGACCTGGCGCGCGCGCTCGCCCACGAACGGGCCGATGCCGCGAGCGAGGACGTGCTGTTCTGGGTCGAGGCCGTTCATCGGTCGATCGTGAGCCACTGCCGCGACGCCGCCCAGGACGCCGAGGCACGCGCGGCGCTGGGTCGTCGGCTGCAGACCATCGAGGTCTCGACCCGAGCCCTGGTCACGTCCATGGAGTTCGACTTCCTCCTCGACCGCGACCGCCGCCTGCTCGCCATCGGCCATCTCGTGGCCGAGGATACGCTCGATCCCCATTGCTACGATCTGCTGGCATCGGAAGCGCGGCTCGCCAGTTTCATGGCGATCGCGCTCGGCGAGGTGCCGGCGCGCCATTGGTTCCGGCTGGGCCGCGAGGTGACGCCGATCGGGCGTGGCGCGGCGCTGGTCTCGTGGTCGGGCTCGATGTTCGAATATCTCATGCCGTCGCTGGTCATGCGGGCGCCGCTCGGCAGCCTGATCGAGAAGACCAACAGCCTGATCGTGCGACGGCAGATCGACTACGCCACCAGCCGCGGCGTGCCGTGGGGCATCTCCGAATCGGCCTACAACGCGCGCGACAAGGAGCTGACCTACCAGTACTCCAATTTCGGCGTGCCGGGTCTCGGCTTCAAGCGCGGCCTCGGCGAGGACGTCGTCATCGCCCCCTACGCCACGGCGCTCGCCGCCATGGTGGATCCGGCGGCGGCGGTCGCCAACTTCATGCGGCTGGCCGGTATCGGCGGGCTCGGCCACTACGGCTTTTACGAGGCGCTCGACTTCACGCCGTCCCGCCTGCCGGAGGGCCAGGCCCGCGCGGTGGTACGCGCCTATATGGCCCATCACCAGGGCATGACGATCGTGGCCCTCGCCAACGCCTTGCTCGACGGCGTGATGCGTACGCGCTTCCACGCCGAGCCGATGATCCAGGCGACCGAGCTTCTGTTGCAGGAACGCACGCCGCGTGACGTCGCCGTCGCCCATCCGCGCGCCGAGGAGCTTGGCGTCGGCGCCACCGTGCAAGACCTCGAGCCCGCCGTCGTGCGCCGCCTGCACAACCCGCACGCGACCAGCCCGTCCGTGCACCTTCTGTCCAACGGGCGCTATTCGGTGATGCTGACGGCCGCCGGCTCGGGCTACAGCCGCTGGGGCGAGCACGCCGTCACGCGTTGGCGCGAGGACACGACGCGCGACGATTGGGGCAGCTATGTCCTGCTGCGCGATGTCGCCAGCGGCGAGGTGTGGTCGGCTGCCTACCAGCCGCGCGGCACGCGACCCGACCGCTACGACGTCATGTTCGCCGAGGATCGGGCCGAATTCGTGCGGTACGACGGCGACCTCGCCACCACGCTCGATGTCGTCGTGTCGCCCGAGGACGATGCCGAGGTCCGGCGCGTGTCGATCGCCAACGCCGGACGTGAACCGCGTGACATCGAGCTTACCTCCTTCGCCGAGATCGCGTTGGCGCCGCCGCTTGCCGACGCGGCACACCAGGCCTTTTCCAAGCTGTTCGTGCAGACCGAGTACATCGCCGCCGCCGGTGCCATCCTGGCGACGCGTCGGCGCCGCAGCCCGGGCGAAGCCGAGCTGTGGGCGGCCCATCTCGCGGTCGTCGAGGGCGAGGCGATCGGCGAGGTCGAGATCGAAACCGATCGCGCCCGCTTTCTCGGCCGCGGCAACGACATAGGCAGCGCCGTCGCGGTGCTCGACGGGCGGCGCCTCTCCAACACTGTCGGAGCCGTGCTCGATCCGATATTCGCGCTGCGCCGACGCGTGCGCATTACGGCAGGCGGCGTGGCGCGCGTCGCCTTCTGGACGATCGTGGCGCGCTCGCGCGAGGCGTTGCTCGCTGCCATCGACAAGCATCAGGACACCAACGCCTTCGAGCGGGCGGCCACCCTGGCATGGACGCAGGCGCAGGTTCAGTTGCGCCATCTCGACGTCGCCCCCGGCCAGGCCAACCTCTATCAGCGCCTCGCCGGACACGTGATCTATGCCAGTCCGGCGTTGCGCTCCTCGTCAGATACGATTCGCCGCGGCCTCGCGGGGCAGCATTTTCTGTGGGCTCAGGGCATCTCGGGCGACCTGCCGATCGTGCTGGTGCGCATCGACGAGGTCGAGGATTCGGCCGTCGTCAGCGAGATCCTGCGCGCGCGCGAGTATTGGCATCTCAAGGGACTGGTGGTCGATGTCGTCATCCTGAACGAGCGCGGTGCCTCCTATGTGCAGGACCTGCAGATCACCCTGGAGACGCTGGTCCGCACCAGCCGGTCGCGAACGCATCTCGGGGCCGAGGGCGAGCCCGGCGGGATCTTCGTGCTGCGCAGCGATCTGATCTCCGCCGAAACCCGCGGCCTGTTGCTGGCCGTTGCGCGGGTGGTCCTGCTCAGCCGGCGCGGCGGCCTGAAAGACCAACTCGATCGCCTTCAGGCACCGCGTGGCGTCCTGCCGCCGGCCAGGCGCAAGCCCGTTGTCGACGCCGCTTCGGCGAAGCCCCCGTCACCGGTCGCGGCCCTGGCGGCGCTGCAGTTCTTCAATGGCCTCGGTGGCTTCTCGCCCGACGGCCGTGAATACGTGACGGTGCTGGGGCCGGGCCAGTCGACGCCGGCGCCCTGGATCAATGTCGTCTCCAATCCATCGTTCGGGTTCCAGGTAGCCGCCGAGGGTGGCGGCTATACCTGGTCGCAGAACAGCCGTGACAACCAGCTCACGCCCTGGTCGAACGATCCGGTCAGCGACCGGCCCGGCGAGGTCCTCTACGTACGCGACCTCGACAGTGGCACGTTGTGGACGCCGACGGCGCTGCCGATCCGTCTCGAGCAGGCGCCCTACATAGTCCGGCATGGGCGTGGCTACAGCCGCTTCGAACTGGCCGCGCAGGGCATCATGCTCGAGCTGCTGCAGTACGTGCCGTTATCGAATTCCATCAAGATCTCGCGGCTCACCATCCGCAACATCTCCGATCGCCCGCGTCGTCTGTCGGTCACGGCGTTCGCCGAATGGGTTCTCGGCCTGTCGCGTGGCCCGTCGGCCCCGACGGTCGTCACCGAACACGACGCCGCGACCGGCGCGATCTTCGCGCGCAATCCCTGGAGCATGCATCACGGCGGGCGTGTGGCCTTCGCCGACCTCCGCGGCCGACAGACGGCATGGACCGCCGATCGCGGCGAGTTCATCGGCCGCAATTGCACCATCGACAATCCGGCCGCGCTGAGTGGGGCCATCTCGTTGTCGCAGCGTGCCGGCGCCGGCCTCGATCCCTGCGCGGCCCTGCAGACGACTGTCGAGCTCGAGCGCGATGGCACGACCGAGGTCGTCTTCTTCCTCGGCCAGGCCGGCGACGCCGCCGAGGCTCGCGCCCTGATCGAGCGCTATCGCGCGGCCGATCTCGACGCTGTTCATCGCGAGGTCTCGGCCTATTGGCAGGAGACGCTGGGCGCCGTGCAGGTGAAGACGCCGGACCGCGCCATGGACATCCTGCTGAACGGCCCGCTGCTCTACCAGACACTGGCATGCCGCTACTGGGCGCGTTCGGCCTTCTATCAGGCCAGCGGTGCCTATGGATTTCGTGATCAGCTTCAGGATGTCATGTCGCTCGCCGTGGCAAGGCCCGAGCTGGCCCGCGAGCACATCCTGCGCGCGGCGGCGCGGCAATTCATCGAAGGCGACTTCCAGCATTGGTGGTTCCCGCCCGCCGGCCAAGGCGTGCGTACGCGCATCTCCGACGACCGGGCATGGCTGGCCACGGTCGCTGCGCACTACGTCGAGACCACGGGCGATGCGGCAATCCTTGACGAAAGGGTGCCGTTCCTCGACGGCCCCACCCTCAAGCCGGGCGAGCACGATCTCTATTTCCCGCCAGGCCAGTCCGATGAGGCGGCGACGCTGTACGAGCATTGTGCAATAGGCCTCGATCACAGCCTCGAGACCGGCGTGCGCGGCCTGCCGCTGATGGGCACCGGGGATTGGAACGACGGCATGAACCGCGTCGGTGAGGCAGGGCGCGGCGAAAGTGTCTGGCTGGGCTGGTTCTTCCACGCTGCCCTCACGGCCTTCGCCCCGATCGCCGCCGCCCGCCACGATACGGCGCGGGCGAAGACCTGGACGGCGCATGCCGAGACGCTGGCGGCGGCGCTCGACCGCGACGGCTGGGATGGCGAGTGGTATCGCCGCGGCTACTACGACGACGGCACGCCGCTCGGTTCTGCGAAGAGCCAGGAGTGCCGTATCGATTCCATTGCCCAGTCTTGGGCGGCGATGTCGGGAGCGGGTGATCCCGCGCGCGCGGTCCGGGCGATGGCGGCCCTCGATCGCGACCTGGTCCATCGTGGCGACCGGCTGGCGCTGCTCTTCACCCCGCCGTTCGACAAGACCACGCAGGAGCCCGGCTATATCAAAGGCTATCCGCCCGGTGTCCGCGAGAATGGCGGCCAATACACCCATGCCGCTGCCTGGGCGATCATGGGCTTTGCCGCGCTTGGCCAGGGCGACAAGGCGGCCGAGCTGTTCGCGCTGGTCAATCCCATCAATCACACCAGCACGCGCGCGGGTGTGCTGCGCTACAAGGTCGAACCGTATGTCGTGGCCGCCGACGTCTATTCCGTGGCGCCGCATGTCGGGCGGGGCGGCTGGACCTGGTACACCGGCTCTGCCGGCTGGCTCTACCGCGCCGGCATCGAGGCGATCCTGGGTCTCAGGGTCAAAGGCGGATCACTGATGATCGATCCGTGCATCCCGGCCGCGTGGCCGGGCTTCGAGATGACCCTGCGTTATCGTGGTGCGGCCTACGACATCTCGATCCGAAATCCGGATGGCGTCAGCCGGGGTGTGATTGCCGCTCAGCTTGACGGCGAGCCTCAGGCCATCTCGCTCGGCAAGGCGCACGTGAAGCTCGCTGTCGACAACGGTGCGCACCTGATCGTTGTGACCTTGGGCGAGGCCGTTGCGGAGTAGCCTACTTGCGCTTGGCGGCGGCGGCCTTGGCGGGATTGGAATTGGCTGAGGCGAAGGGTGCGGTCGCAACGACGACCTTCGGCTTGTTCTGCTTGGGCTTCTTCATCTCGCGATTGCTGCGGCGGTGTTTCTGCGACATCGGATCCCCTCATAGGGCCATGCTGAGCGCGGAACACCCGCGGCCGCAGGGACCCTAGGCGCTTTGTCCCTGCGTGTACGATTTATCTCGCCGTCGAATCGTCTCCCTCCCCAGCAAAGCTGGGGAGGTGGCGCCGTCATACGGCGACGGCGGGGTCATGGGCATCATCATTGATGCTTATGACCCCTCCGCCCGCTTCGCGGGCACCTCCCCATCGCGGAATCCGCGATGGGGAAGAATCCCTTAGAAGTGATAGTTCACGCCAACCCGGATCAGGTTGTTGTTCGTGCTCTCGCTGGTCGTGCCGGGCAGCAACGACGTGCTCGGCGTGCCCATGTAGAGGTACTCCAGCTTCATCGACCAGCGATCGGTGATGATGCCTTCTATGCCGCCGCCCGCGGTCCAGGTCCAGTAGTTGGAACTGATCGAGGCGAAGGGACCGTCGATGGTGCGCTGGCCCCACACCGCGCCGCCGGTGAGGTAGGGCATCACCGAACCCACCGGATAGCCGACGCGCGCACGCATGGTGCTGAACCAGGGCACGCGCTCGGTCGTGCTGAAGGGACCGGCGCCGCCGCCGCCGTTCACTCCGGCCGCAAACGTCGAGCCTTGGAAGTCGATCTCACCACCGAGGATCACGGGGCCGAGAAGATAGTTGTAGCCGGCCTGGGCGCCGCCGACGAAGCCGCTGCCCGTACCGGACAAGCCGGCGGGACCGGCCAGTCCGTTGAAGGAGGTGGCCGTGTTGCCGAACATGCCGCCGGCATTGAGACCGGCGTAGAAGCCGTTCCATGTCGGACTTGCTTGTTGTGCGGCGACCTGTGTCGTCGCCATCGCTGTCACCGCGACCGCCAGTCCGAGAGAAGCCCACTTGCGCATTGACGTACTCCACGCCTGTTGAACTCCCCCATCGGCAGTACGGCACAAGTCGCGCGATCGTGCCTGTGGCAAGTGTGCGAACCCAACGTGAATCGAATCGGGCAGAATGAAGTCGCAGGATGGCGGAGAGTACGCATGCGATATGCAGGCGAGAGTACGATAGAAAAAATATTTAATATGCAACCAAAGGTTCGTGGCGATTCCAAACCACGCCGCAGACTGTTGACAAGTTCGAGCAAGAATTTCCCCGGCAGGCGCTGCCCGGCGCTACTGTGACAGGACATGTTCGATTCCCGCGCCAATGCCTCGGCCCTGCTCCATTCGGTCTTCGGCTTCAACGCCTTCCGGCCCGGCCAGGAGGAGATCGTCGATGCCGTGCTGGCGGGCGAGAACGTGCTGGCCGTCATGCCGACCGGCAGCGGCAAGTCGTTGTGCTACCAGCTACCCGCCATCGCTCGGCCCGGCCTCACCCTGGTCGTGTCGCCGCTGATCGCGCTGATGCGCGACCAGGTGCGGGCGCTGACCGCCGCGGGCGTGGCGGCCGGCAGCCTCAATTCCAGCAACGAGCCGGCCGAGAACTCCCGGGTGATGGGCCTGCTGCGCCGGCGCGAGCTCAGGCTGCTCTATGTCGCCCCCGAACGCCTGGCGCGGCCCGACACGGTCGAGATGCTGGCCGAAAGCGACGTCGCCATGATGGCGATCGACGAGGCCCATTGCGTCTCGCAATGGGGCCACGACTTCCGGCCGGAGTACCTCACCCTGGGCAACGTGGCGCGCCAGATCGGCGGCCGGCTGCAGACGCTCGCCTTCACCGCGACCGCCGACGCGCCGACGCGCAATGACATCGTCGACAAGCTGTTCGCCACCCCACCGCGCGTGTTCGTGCGCAGCTTCGACAGGCCCAACCTCAGGCTCGCCTTCAAGGCCAAGGAGCGTTCCTCGCGCCAGGTCTTGTCTTACGTGCGCAGCCACGAGGCCGAGAGCGGCATCGTCTACTGCGCCTCGCGCCGCAAGGTCGAGGAGTTGGCCGAGACGCTGAAGGCCGCCGGCATCGACGCCCTGCCCTACCATGCCGGCCTCGACAAGGCGGTGCGCGACGCCAACCAGGATGCCTTCCAGCAGCGGGACGGCGTGGTGATGACCGCGACGGTCGCCTTCGGCATGGGCATCGACAAGCCCGACGTGCGCTTCGTCTGCCACGCCGACCTGCCGGCCAACGTCGAGGCTTACTACCAGGAGATCGGCCGCGCCGGCCGCGACGGGCTCGCCGCCGACACCCTCACTCTCTACAGCCTGGGCGACATGCAGCTGCGCCGCTTGCAGATCGAGCAGAGCGAATCGCCCGACGAGCGAAAGCGCATCGAGCGCCAGCGGCTCGGCGCCCTGCTGTCCTTGGCCGAGGCGCCGCGCTGCCGGCGCCAGACGCTGCTCGCCTATTTCGGCGAAGCCTCGCAGCCCTGCGGCAACTGCGACCTCTGCCAGGAGGGCGTCGAGCGGTTCGACGGCACGATCGATGCGCAGAAGGCGATGTCGGCCATCGTGCGGACCGGCGAGCGCTTCGGCATGGAACACCTCGTTGCCCTGCTGCTGGGCGAGCGCACCGAGAACATCCTGAAGTTCAACCACGACCGGCTGCCGACCTTCGGCGTCGGCAACGGCCGCAAGGCCGGCGAGTGGCGCTCGATCTTTCGCCAGCTCTCCGCCACGGGCTTGATCGCCCAGGACTTGATGGAGCACGGCCGGTGGTGGGTGACCGACGAAGGCTGGCAGGTGCTGAAGGGCAAGGCGACGATCGAGCTGCGCAAGGACCTGGCGACGGGCGCCGCGGCCAAGGGCTCCAAGCGCGACCGCAAGGCGGCGGCTGCTTCGACCGTCGTGGGCGAATCCGACGCCATCCTGTTCGATGCCCTGAAGTCCCTGCGCACCAGGCTGGCCCAGGAGGAGAAAGTACCGGCTTACGTCGTATTTTCGGACCGGACTCTGGCTGAGCTCGCGACCCATCGCCCCACAAGCGCGCGCGCCTTCCGCGAGATTCATGGCATTGGTGACGCGAAGCTCGAACGCTATGGCGCAGCGTTCCTAGAGGTTGTGAAGCAGCACGTGCGCTGAACCGAGAAGGGCCGATACGGGAGGGGTCCCCAGGCCGGAACCCCCACGCCGCGTGCGCGTTGAAAAGGGCGCGCTGCGGAGACTTGCCGCGCCGCTAAGCCCAGTGAGCGGGTAGTGAGGTGTGGAGAATCCGATGAGCGGGGTAACCCCCAAAGCCCGGACCGGTGTGCCGGGCCTCGACGATATTCTGATTGGCGGCCTGTCTGCCGGGCGCGTCTTCCTTCTGGAAGGCAGCCCCGGCACCGGCAAGACTACCATGGCGCTGAGCTTTCTGAGAGAAGGCGCCAAGGTGGGAGAAGAAGGTCTCTATATCACCCTGTCCGAGACCGAGCAGGAATTGCGCGCCGGCGCCGGGTCGCACGGTTGGACGCTCGACGACAAGATCAAGATCTTCGAAGTCGTGCCGCCGGAAAGTCTGCTCGATTCCGACCAGCAGCAGAGTCTGCTTTACTCGTCCGATCTCGAGCTCGGCGAGACGACCAAGCTGATCTTTGACGCCGTCGAGCGCACCAAGGCGTCGCGAGTCGTGGTCGACTCGCTGTCGGAGATTCGGCTGCTCGCGCAGAGCTCGTTGCGCTATCGACGGCAGATCCTGGCGCTGAAACACTACTTCGCCCGTCATGGCGCTACCGTTCTGCTGCTTGACGATCTGACCGCCGATACGACCGACAAGACCGTGCACAGCGTCGCCGCTGGCGTCATTCGCCTCGAGGAGATGACCCCCGATTACGGTGCCGAGCGACGCCGGATGCGCGTCATCAAGTACCGCGCGCAGCCGTTCCGCGGCGGGTTTCACGATTTCATCATCCGCCACGGTGGTGCCGAGGTCTTCCCGCGCCTGGTGGCGGCCGAGCACCGGCGCGACTTCGTGCGCGGCCGCGTGAAGTCGGGCGTCGCAGGCATCGACGCCCTGCTGGGCGGCGGTATCGAGGCGGGTTCGAGCACCCTGCTGCTTGGCCCGACCGGCGCCGGCAAGAGCCTGGTCAGCCTGCAGTTCGTCGATCAGGCGATCCGCGACGGCGGAAAGGCTGCGATGTTCGTGTTCGACGAGGAATTGGGTCTGCTGTTCGAACGCGCCAAGCCGCTTGGTTTCGACCTTGCCGCCCTGCAAGCCAGCGGGCGACTGTCGGTCGTTCAGCTCGATGCCGCAGAGCTGTCACCGGGCGAGTTCGTGCAACGGGTGCGCGACAGCGTGCGCGACGACCGGGTCAAGGTGGTCGTGATCGACAGCCTCAACGGTTACCAGGCCGCGATGCCGCAAGAGAACTCGTTGATCCTGCACATGCACGAGCTGTTGCAATACTGTAACCGAAGGGGCGTCTCGACCTTCCTCACGGTTGCGCAGCATGGATTGATGGGCGAGATGAAGACGCCGGTCGATGTCACTTACCTTGCCGACTCCGTGATCCTGCTGCGCTTCTTCGAGGCCGAGGGGTCCGTGCGCCGCGCCATCTCGGTCATCAAGAAGCGTACCGGCAAGCACGAGGACACGATCCGCGAGTTCTGGATCGACAACGGCCTGCATATCGGCGAGCCCCTGTCGCAATTTCATGGTGTGCTACGCGGCACCCCGGCGCTTCCGGATGACCGCGCGCCCCCACGGCCTGGCCTGCACGGGTGACCCTCACCGCCCCCCAACGACCGCTGTGCGCTCTCGTCCTCGCGCCGCGCGGCCGCGACGCCGCCGTCGCCACCTCGCTGATCGAGCAGGCAGGTATGGAGAGCCATGCCTGCCGCGACGTCGTCGAACTGGCCGAGGCCCTCGGCGACCAAACGGCCTTCGTCCTGATAACGGAAGAGGCGATCCGCACCGCCGATCTCAAGCCTCTGACGGCATGGCTGGCAGCGCAGCCGGCCTGGTCGGATTTGCCCTTCGTCCTGGTGACGGATCACGGCGGCGGGCCGGAACGCAACCCTATCGCAGCGCGCTGGCTGGAGGCGTTGGGCAACGTCTCCTTCATCGAACGGCCGTTCCATCCGACGACGCTGGTCAGCTTGGTGCGGGCGATGGTCAAAGGCCGCCGCCGCCAACTCGAGACGCGCTCGTTGCTCGAGGACCTGCGACAGGGCGAGCTGCGCCTGCAGCAGCGGGTCGAGGAGCGCACTGCACAGCTGCAGCATGCCCACGACGAACTGCTGGCGCACGTCGCCGAACGCGCTCGCACCGAGGAGCAGCTGCGCCAGCTGCAAAAGCTGGAATCGATCGGCCAGCTGACTGGCGGCGTGGCGCATGACTTCAACAACCTCCTGACCGCGGTGCTGGGCAATCTGGAGCTGTTGCGCAAGCGCCTGCCATCCAATCCGGCGATTGACCGACTGATCGACGGGGCTACCCAGGGTGCACAGCGT
This sequence comes from Reyranella sp., assembly GCA_019750135.1. Classification (GTDB taxonomy): domain Bacteria; phylum Pseudomonadota; class Alphaproteobacteria; order Reyranellales; family Reyranellaceae; genus Reyranella. The sequence goes on from JAIEOV010000058.1 coordinate 51,870, forward strand.
GGCGCGGCCTTGACGCAACGCCTGCTGGCCTTCGCCCGTCGCCAGGCGCTACAGCCCAAGCCCACCGACCTCGCCGAGCTGGTCCGCGGCATGGACGACCTGCTGCGTCGCTCGCTGGGGCCATCGATCGCCATCGAGTTCGACCTGCCGGCCGGACTGCCGCCTGCGCTCGCCGACCAGAACCAGATCGAGCTCGCCCTGCTCAATCTTGCGGTCAATGCCCGTGACGCCATGCCGGACGGCGGCAAGCTGGAAATCGCCCTCAGGCTGGAGCACGTGCCGGCAGCCGGCGATCTCGCGGCCGGCAAGTACGTGCGGCTGTGTGTGTCGGACAGCGGTTGCGGCATGGATCCGCAGACGCTGAGCCGGGCCATCGAGCCGTTCTTCTCGACCAAGGAGGTCGGCAAGGGCACAGGCCTCGGCCTGTCGATGATCCATGGGCTGGCGCTGCAGCTCAAAGGCGCTTTACGGCTCTACAGCGAACCGGGTCGTGGCACGCGCGCCGAGCTCTGGCTGCCGGTGGCGAACGGCAAGGCGCATGCCACGCCTGCCCAGGTCGAGACTGCGACGGACGTGAGCAAGCGCCGCCTGACGCTGTTGCTCGTCGACGACGATTTCCTGATCAGCCTCAGCACCGCGGCGCTGCTCGAGGATCTCGGCCACGAAGTGGTCAAGGCCTCGTCCGGCGCGACGGCGCTGGAGGTGCTGGAGAGCGGCAAGCCGGTCGATCTCATGATCACCGATTACGCCATGCCGGGCATGACCGGCGTGCAGCTCGCCGAGGCAGCCCGCAAGCTCCGCCCCGGCCTGCCGATCCTGCTGGCGACCGGCTATGCCGACCTGCCGGCACGCACCAAGCTGGATCTGCCACGCCTGTCCAAGCCCTATCAGCAGAGGCAGCTTGCCGAACGCATCACGTCATTGGTTGGCTGAACGGCATCAATTGCCGCAAGCGCTTGTCGCGCAGCCACAGGCCACCCCACAGGAGCAGCCCGAGATACACCCCGAACAGCGTGTGGCTGAACAGCGGATGGTCGAGCCGGAGATGGGTGGCGATCGCGCCGCCCATCACGCCGGTCAGCAGCACCGCGCCCAGCAGCGACGTGCGCGGCCAGGCATAGAGGGCGGTGCAGGCCAGCGTCACGACGCCGATGAAGCGGGCAAAGGAGACGCTGGTCGGATAACCGAGCTCGCGCATGCTGTCGGTGACCGCCTGGATCGGCACCAGCTTGATCGCGCCATCGACGGTCAGGAACAGGATGACGAGGCCGCTCAGCACGCGGCCCGTCCAGAGAGCGGCCTTGCCGTTCATGGTCAGCTCTTCGTGATGGTCGTGCCGACCGACCAGCGCACGCCGAACGGGTCGCGGAACTGGCCGTAGCGGTCGCCCCAGAACATGTCGGTGGGCGGCATCAGCGGCTCGGCGCCGGCCTCGATCGCACGCTTCCACCAGGCATCGGCGTCGTCGACCTGCAGGTGCAGGGTGTAGCCGCCCTGGGTCTCCAGCGGATGGCCATGGTCGGGGAAGGCGTCGGCCAGCATCAGCGAGCCGCCGTTGACCAGGAGATGGATATGCATGTAGCGGCCCTTGTCGTCGGGCGGCATGCGCAGCACTTCGGTGGCAGCCAACGCCTTGACGTAGAAATCGGCCGCTTTGCTGGCACTGCTGACACCGAGATAGGGCGCGACACCGCCGAGGACCGGGGGAAGGGACTGAGTCATGAGAGTCTCCGTTCGTTGGATGCCCCAAGGACGAACGGGCAGCGCATGAGCCGACAGCTCCCGCAAAACTTTTTGCTAGGCGCTTTCCTTGTCGAGATGATCGAGATGCTGGCGGATGTGCGCGGCTTGCGCCGGCGTGTTGGCCAGTGCGATCGCGCGGTCGAAGGCCGCGCGCGCCTCGGCGCGGCGGTCGAGCTGCTGCAGCAGGGCGCCCTTGACGCCGTGGAAGTAGAAATAGTTCGCGAGCTTTGGCCCGAGCGGCTCGACCATCTCCAGCGCCGCCGCCGGCCCGCGCACCTTGTTGACCGCGACGGCGCGGTTCAGCGTCACCACGGGCGATGGTTGCAGGCGTTCGAGGTTGGCATAGAGCAGGTCGATCTGCGCCCAGTCGGTATCCTCGGCCCGCTTCGCGCGGGCATGCAGGGCGGCGATGGCGGCCTGGACCTGGTAGGGGCCGGGACGGCGGTGGCGCATGGCCTTGTCGATCAGCGCCAGCCCCTCGGCGATGCGGCTGCCGTCCCACCGGCCGCGGTCCTGGTCCTCGAGCAGGATGAGGGCACCTTCGTCGTCGAAGCGGGCCGCCGCGCGCGCCTGCTGCAGCAGCATCAGGGCCATCAGCCCCATCACCTCGGGCTCCTGCGGGAACACGCGCAGCAGCAGCCGGGCCAGCCAGATGCCTTCGTCGGCCAGCGTGCCGCGCGTCGTCGCCTCCTCGCTGCGCGCCGAATAGCCCTCGTTGAACACCAGGTAGATCATGGCCGACACGGTCGCGAGCCGCTCTGCCCGCTCGACCGCGCCCGGCGTCTCGAACGGCAGGCCGGCGTCGCCGACGCGCGCCTTGGCGCGGGTGATGCGCTGCTCCATCGCCGCCTCGCCAACCAGGAAGGCGCGCGCGATCTGCCGGACCGACAGGCCGCAGACGATGCGCAGCGCCAGCGCGATCTGTTGCGTCGCCGGCAGGTCGGGATGGCAGCAGACGAACAGCAGGCGCAGGATGTCGTCGCGGTACTGCTCGCCGTCGAGACGGTCGGCCAGCTCGCTTTCGGCGTCGCCCAAGTCGGAGATTGCCGCCTCGTCGGGCAGCGCCACCTGCTTGGCGCGGCGGCGCACGTCGTCCATCGCCGCGTTGCGGCCGACGAAGATCAGCCACGCCGCGGCGTCACGCGGCGGCCCGTTCTGCGGCCAGGTCTTCAGCGCCCGCAGGCAGGCTTCCTGGAATGCCTCCTCGGCCGTATCGAGATCGCGGAAATAGCGCAGCAGCGCCCCCACTGCCTGGGGCCGCGCGGCGGTCAGGACCGCGTCGATCCAGCCGATGTCGTTCACGCCGCCGGCTTTCGTTCGATCGGGAGCTGGTGGTCATGCAGCTCCGCCACCGGCCGGATCTCGTAGCTGCCGGTGCCGGGGTTGGCGACGGCCAGCTCCTTGGCCGTCTCGATCGCCTGATCGAGCGAGGCGCAATCGACGATGTAGAAGCCCAGCAGCTGCTCCTTGGTCTCGGCGAAGGGCCCGTCGATCACCAGGTTCTCGCCGCGGCTCTTCCGCAGCGTGGTGGCGGCGGTGGTCGGCAGCAGCCGGGCGACCGGGCCCAGTCGGCCCTGCCTGGCGAGCTTGTCGTTGACGACATGCAGCTTCGCCATGGTCTCATCGTGATACTGCTTGGACCACGCGCCGACGGCGGCCTCGGAGTTGTAGCAAAGGATGGCGTAAAGCATCGAAAATCCTCGATTTTGCCTAGGACGAACGAAAAGGGCCGATTCCGACAACCGCCGGCGGGAATTTTCGCGGCTAGTCCGCGTTGGAGGAGATCGGATTGGCGAAAGGCGTGCCGGCCTTGAGGATGCGATAGCGGCCGTCCCGGATCTCGGCGGCGGTGACGATCCCGGTGCGGGCGCTGCCGCCGTCCAGCCCCAGCCGATCACCCTCGAACAAATGCGGGTCTTCCATGCCGCTGATCTCGCGGTGCTTGTCGGGCGGCGTGTGGCCGTGCACCACCAGGGTGCCCTTGAAGCCCGCCTTCCAGTCGAGGAAGCCATGGTTGATCCAGGCCCAGCGCGCCTCGGTGAAGATGGTCCAGGGCCTGCTCAGGAACTCGTCAGGATCGGCGTGCGGATCGAGCCCGCCATGGACGAACAGCGTGTTGCCGAGCCGCACGTGGCTGCGCATGCCCCACAGGCGATGGATGACCGCCTCGCCCAGCGCGGCCTTGAGCAGCGCCTGGTCGGGCCGGGCACCGCGCTGTCGGGCGCGGGCGCGCATCTGCTCCAGCGACTTGTCGCCGCCCATGCGCTTGGAGAGCCACATCGCCTCGGCCTTGTGGGCGTGCGGACCGCCGATGACGGTGAGCAGCATCATGATTTCGTGGTTGCCCATCAGGCGATCGACATGGTCGACGCCGTGCGCTTCCTCGCTCGCCGCCCATTGCTCGAGCACACTGACGCTATCGGGCCCTCGATTGATCATGTCGCCGAGATAGACCAGGCGGCGCCTGCCGGCAGCCTCGCTGGCAAGCCGGGCGATCGTATCGAGCAGCGCGCGCAGTTCGGCGGCACAGCCGTGCACGTCGCCGATCGCGAACACGGTCTCGCCGCCCAATTCGAACGGGGCGGGCTTCCATTCGGAGATCTCGACGGGCAGCGCGACGGCGGCGTCCATGCCGCCAATGCTAGACCTATCCGGCGCGGCGCTCCACTGCCGCCCTTGTCAGGTTGGCCGGGGGCCGGCGCTCGAACTCTTCCTTGACGGTGCGGTTGAGGTCGAAGCGGAGCGCCGTGGCCTCGGGCCGCGACACCCAGAGATGGGCGGCGAGCGTATAGTTGCCGTCGCCGACGCTCTCCACGCCGACATCGGAAACCCGCAGCACGCGCTTGTCGCGCTGGACCATCTCCTTCAGGCGGGCGATGGCCGCGCCGATATCGTCGTTGGCCGGACGCTGGAAGGTGAGCTCGATGCGCGCCGTGTCGTTGCGCGTCGGTACCCGCACGATCTCGCCCCACAATTTGCCGTTGGGGATGATGATGCGCGCATTGTCGTCGCCGTCGATCTCGGTGAAGAACAGGTTGATCTCGCAGACCGAGCCGCCGACGTTGGCGGTCTCGATGCGATCGCCGATATGGAACGGCCGGAACAGCACCAGCATGATGCCGGCGGCGAGGTTGCTGAGCGTGCCCTGCAGCGCGAGGCCGACGGCGATGCCGAGCGCACCCAGCACGGCCACGAAGCTCGTGGTGGCGATGCCGAAGGTGGTGAGCACGGCGACGAAGGTGAAGACCAGGGCCATGTAGCGCGCGCCGTTACCCAGGAAGAGCGCGACCGTACGATCGATGCGTGACGACTTCTGGCAGAGCCGCACGACCGCGCCGTAGACGATGCGCGAGGCCATCCAGCCGATCAGCAGGATGATGATCGCGCCGACGATGCGCAGGCCGTAGGTCGTGACCAGGGCCACGGCCGTGCTGGCCGCACCGGTCCATTGGGCTTCGAGGTCCATGAGGGCAACAACGCACCGCGCGACGATGCGGTTGCCCTGGGCGAGGCGTCAGCGCCCGTCGTTGTCGCGGATGAAGTCGCGGACGCGCGGCATGATCTGCTCGCGCCACTTGCGGCCGTTGAAGATGCCGTAATGGCCGACACGCGGCTGCTCCCAGTGCACGTGGCGTGCACCAGGAATGTTCGGCGTGAGGGCGTGCGCCGCCTTGGTCTGGCCGATGCCGGAGATGTCGTCGAGCTCGCCCTCGACGGTCATCAGTGCGGTCTCGATGGCCGAAGGATCGATCTTGCGGCCGCGGCTCACCCAGACGCCGCGCGGCAGCAGGTGCTCCTTGAATACGACCTCGATGGTCTGCAGGTAGAACTCGGCGGTGAGGTCCATCACCGCAAGATACTCGTCGTAGAAGGCGCGATGGCCATCGGCCGAATCGTCGTCGCCTTTCACCAGATGCTCGAACTGGCGCATGTGCGCGTTGATGTGCCGGTCGAGGTTCATGCTGATGAACGAGGTGAGCTGCAGGAAGCCCGGATAGACCCGGCGCATTCCGCCCGGATAGTTCAACGGCACCGTCGTGATCACGTTGTCGCGGAACCACATCATCGAGTTGCGCATCGCGAGATCATTGGGCGTCGTCGGGCTGACGCGCGTGTCGATCGGGCCGCCCATCAGGGTGATCGACCGGGGCTGGCGCGGATCCTTGTCGGCCGCCATCAGCGCCGCCGCCGCCATGACCGGCACCGACGGCTGGCAGACCGCGATGACATGGACGTCCGGACCGAGGTAGCGGCAGAACTCCATGACGTAGTCGACATAGTCGTCGAGATCGAAGTTGCCCTGGGCGAGCGGCACTTCGCGCGCGTCGGTCCAGTCGGTGATGTGCACGTCGTGCTCGGGCAGCATCGCCTCGACCGTGCCGCGCAGCAGGGTGGCGAAGTGGCCGCTCATCGGCGCCACCACCAGGACCTTGGGATCCTTCCGGGTGGTGTCACGGTGGAAGTGCAGTAGCTGGCAGAACGGCTTGCGGAGAAGGATCTCCTCGTTGACGGCGACGACTTCGTTGCCGATCTCCGTCGTCTTCAGGCCGAAGGCCGGCTTGCCGTAATTCTGCGTGAGCCGCGCCATGATCTCGGCACCGGCTGCCATGGATTTGCCGAACCAGGTGTCGGTCAGCGGGTTGTACGGGCTTGAGTAGACCTGCTCGAGCGTGTTCGCCCAAAGGCGGGCCGGCTTGGCGAGCTGACGCTGGAACTCGTACGCCTGGTACAGCAAAGAAGACGCTAACACATTGGTTTCCTTGATTTATTTCAGGTACCCCGGGAGGAGGTACTCGGCAAGTCAACGCGTCAGATATGGGGAGGGCCACACCCTCCTGCCGCACCTTTTTGGTGACCGAAAACGCCCCCTAACCCCAGGGTGCAATCTACACCAGAGGTCCTCCGATGGCGACCGGAAGTTGGCCGCTAGAGAAGCCGTTGCACACCGGCCGCGATCTGCTCGGCCTTGGCTTCATGCGTGAAGTGGGTGACGAAACGGCCGTTGCGATCGAGCAGGTAGACGATCGAGGAATGGTCCATCAGGTAGGGTCCGCCATCCTTGCCCGGCACCTTCTGGAAGTAGACGCGATAGGCGCGCGCAACGTCGGCGATCTGCTGCGGCGTGCCGGTGAGGCCGATGAAGGTCGGGCCGAAATTCTCGACATAGCCCTTCAGCAGCTTGGGCGTGTCGCGCTCGGGATCGATGGTGATGAACACCAGGTTCACCTTCTTTGCCGCGTCCGGCCCCAGCTTTTCGATGGCGTTGGACATCAGCAGCAGCGAGGTCGGGCAGACGTCGGGGCAGTAGGTGAAGCCGAAATAGATCAGGGTCGGCTTGCCCTTGAGGCTGTCGCTGGTGACGGTGCGGCCGTCCTGGTCGGTGAGGGCGAAGGGCCCGCCGATGGCGGGCTTGCCGCCTTGAAAGGCGTCCCAGCCGATCCACACGGCGGCGGCGGCCAGGCAGGCGATCCAGACGCCCAGCAGCGCCTTCATCGTACGTGACATGCAGCGAAGATGGGCCGGACTGGCCGGCTCGACAAGACAGGCGACTGGTCGCACAAGAGGAGTTGATGAGTACCGATCTGGTTCACTTGGCGCGCGCCGCCGACTACGCCGCCCGCCAGCACATCGCACAGCGGCGCAAAGGTGAGCGCGCCGAGCCCTATATCAACCATCTGACCGAGGTGGCGGCGCTGCTCGCCGAGGCGACCGACGGCAGCGACGTCGTGCTGCTGATGGGCGGCCTGCTGCACGACACACTCGAGGACACGGACGCCACCTATGAGGATCTCGTCGAGCGGTTCGGCCCCGAGGTCGCCGCCTTGGTGGCCGAGGTCACGGACGACAAGTCCCTGCCCAAGGAAGAGCGCAAGCGCCTGCAGATCGAGAAGACCGCCGGCAAGTCGCGGCGCGCCAAGCTGCTCAAGCTTGCCGACAAGACCTCGAACCTGCGCAGCCTGATGGCGAGCCCTCCGGCCGGCTGGTCCCAGCAGAGGCTGCGTGACTATGTCGTGTGGGCGCACGATGTCGTACGGTCCTGCCGCGGGCTGAACCCGCAGCTGGAGGCCGCCTTCGACGCGGCTCATGAACAAGCAAGCCGACATTTCGGCTGAATGAGGAAGTCATGTTCTACGATGCCGCCAAGCGCGATCATGGACTGCCGCAGGATCCGCTGAAGGCGCTGATCGTGCCGCGGCCGATCGGCTGGATCTCGACGGTCGACCGAGAGGGCCGCGTGAACCTGGCGCCCTACAGCTTCTACAATGCGGTGAGCGAGTTTCCGCCGGTGGTCTATTTCGCCATCACCGGCACCTACGGCAGCACGCCGACCAAGCACAGCCGCATGAACGCCGAATCGACCGGCGAGTTCGTCGTCAACATGGTGAGCGAGAGCCTGAAGGAGCAGATGAACGTCACGACCAGCATGGTCGAGTTCGGCGTCGACGAGCTCAGGATGGCGGGCCTCACGCCGGAGCCCTCGACCTTGGTGAAGCCGCCGCGGGTCAAGGAATCGCCGGTGGCGCTGGAGTGCAAGTACTGGCGCACGATCGAGCTGCCGGTCGAGAAGGGCCACGAGAGCAAGCGCGGCTCGGTGGTGTTCGGCCAGGTGGTGGGCGTGCATATCGACGACAGCATCATCAAGGACGGCCGCATCGACACGCTGGCCTTCAAGCCGGTCGCGCGGCTCGGCTACAGCGAATACACCACGACCGACAATGTCTGGCGCATGAGACGGCCGGACGACCCGAAGTATCAGTAGGCTGGGGGCGCGCCACTCCAGTGGCGCGTCATATCATGCTCTTCCGGACCGCGCGCATCCTTGCGCGCTCATGGATCATGAGCGAGCTGGAAGCTCGCGGTCCGGAAGATCATGACGCGCCACTGGAGTGGCGCGCCCCCAGCTATGAGCCGCGAACGATGGGCGCCACGCTCCGCGCCATCGCCAGCACGCGTTTGTCGGCCATCGCCTCGCCCATCAGCGAGAAGCCGACCGGCAGTTCGCCCGGGGCGTGGCAGGGCAGGCTGATGCCGCAGCGGTCCAGGAAGTTGCCGACCGTGGTGTTGCGCAGCAGCAGCATGTTCTTCTTGGTGAAGCCATCGGGCGTCGAGACTTCGTCGAGTGTCGGCGCGACGATGGCGCAGGTCGGCATGACGACGGCGTCGTAGTTCGACGTGATCGCCGAGACGCGCCTCTGCAGGTCGGCGCGGGCGGCCATCAGGTCGATGTAGTCGGCGGCGCTCATCTCCTTGCCGCGCATGATGCGCGGATAGACGAGCTGGTCGTAGTCCTTGCCGCGACGCTCGATCAGCGTGCGGTGCCAGGCATAGGCCTCGGAAGCGGCGAAGGTGCCGCGGGCGTTGATGGCGTTGAGCTCGTTCAGCTCGGGCAGGTCGATCTTCTCGATCTTTACGCCGATGCCGGATAATGCCTTCAGCGCCCGCTCGAAGGCAGCGGTGACGGTGGCATCGAGATCGTCCATCACAAAATGCATGGGCACGGCGAAGCGGAGGCCGGCGAGCGGCGCCGGCTGGGGCACCGAAATCGGCTCGCCCGCGAACACCGCATCGACGATGGCGCAGCATTCGACGGAGTTGGCCAGCGGTCCGATGGAATCGAGCGAGGTCGAGAGCGGCACGACGCCGTCGATCGGCACGCGGCGCGCCGTCGGCTTGAAGCCGGTGATGCCGCAGACGGCGGCAGGAATGCGCACCGAGCCGCCGGTGTCGGTGCCCAGCGCCGCCACGGCCATGCCGTCGGCTACCGAGACCGCCGCGCCCGACGAGGAGCCGCCCGGCACGCGCTTGCGGTCGGCGGGATTGCCCGGTGTGCCGTAGTGCGGGTTGAAGCCGACGCCTGAAAAGGCGAACTCGCTCATGTTGGTGCTGCCGACGATCACCGCGCCGGCCGCGCGCAGGCGCGCTACCACGGGCGCATCGGCCTTGGCCGGCGGCGTGTCGTCGAGCGCCTTGGAGCCGGCGAGCGTGGTCTCGCCCGCGACGTTGCACAGGTTCTTGATCGAGACCGGGATGCCGGCGAGCGGCGAGGGCACGAGGCCTGCCTTGCGCTGGACGTCGCTGGCGTCGGCCGCGGCCAACGCCTGGTCGCGCCAGACCTTGATGAAGACGCGGCCGCCTTCACCCTTGGGATCGGCGATGCGCGCCAGCGCCTGCTCGGTGAGCTGGCGCGAGGTGGTGCGGCCGGCGGCGAGGTCCGCGGCCAGTTGCAGGATGGTCGGGTTCACTTCGTTCGGTTCTTCACAAGGTCGTCGACCACGGCGGGATCGGCGAGGGTCGACGTGTCGCCGAGGTTGCTGAAATCGTTCTCGGCGATCTTGCGCAGGATGCGGCGCATGATCTTGCCCGAGCGCGTCTTGGGCAGGCCCGGCGCCCACTGGATGACGTCGGGCGTGGCGATCGGTCCGATCTCCTTGCGCACCCAGGCGACCAGTTCCTTGCGCAGGTCCTCTGACGAAGACTGCCCCGCCTTGAGCGTCACATAGGCGTAGATGCCCTGCCCCTTGATGTCGTGCGGGTAACCGACGACGGCGGCCTCGGCCACCTTCACGTTGCCGACCAGGGCGCTCTCGACCTCGGCGGTGCCGATGCGATGGCCCGAGACGTTGATCACGTCGTCGACGCGGCCGGTGATCCAGTAGTAGCCGTCTTCATCGCGACGTGCCCCGTCGCCCGTAAAGTACTTGCCGGGGTAGGTCTTGAAGTAGGTATCGATGAAGCGCTGGTGGTCGCCGTAGACCGTGCGCATCTGGCCGGGCCAGGAGTTGATCAGGCAGAGATTGCCGGTCGCCGGTCCCTGCAGCACGTCGCCCGCGGCGTCGACCATTACCGGCTGCACGCCGAAGAACGGCCGTGTCGCCGAGCCGGGCTTCAGCTTGGTGGCGCCGGGCAGCGGCGTGATGAGGATGCCGCCGGTCTCGGTCTGCCACCACGTGTCGACGATGGGGCAGCGGCTGTCGCCGACGACGCGGTAGTACCACAGCCATGCCTCGGGATTGATCGGCTCGCCGACCGAGCCCAGCAGGCGCAGGCTCTTGCGCGTCGCCTTCTTCACCGGCGCCTCGCCTTCGCGCATCAGGGCGCGGATGGCGGTCGGCGCCGTGTAGAAGATGTTGACCTGGTGCTTGTCGATCACCTGCCAGAAGCGGCTGGAATCGGGATAGTTGGGCACGCCTTCGAACATCAGCGTGGTCGCGCCGTTGGCCAGCGGGCCATAGACGATGTAGCTGTGGCCGGTCACCCAGCCCACGTCGGCGGTGCACCAGTAGACGTCGCCGTCGTGGTAGTCGAAGACGTAGTGGTGCGTCATCGACGCGAAGACGATGTAGCCGCCGGTCGTGTGCAACACGCCCTTGGGCTTACCGGTCGAGCCCGAGGTGTAGAGGATGAACAGCGGGTCTTCCGCGCCCATCGGCTCGGGCGCGCACTCGGCCGGCACCTTGGCGGCGATCTCGTGCCACCACACGTCGCGGCCGGCATCCCAGCCGATCTTGCCGCCGGTGTGGCGAACGACCAGCACCTTCTTCACGCCCGGCGCCTTCTTGATCGCCTCGTCGGTGTTGGCCTTGAGCGGAACAGGCTTGCCGCCGCGCAGGCCCTCGTCGGCGGTGATGACGACGTTGCTCTCGCAGTCGACGATGCGGTTGGCGAGGCTGTCGGGCGAGAAGCCGCCGAACACCACGGAATGGATCGCACCGATCCGCGTGCAGGCCAGCATCGCGTAGGCGGCCTCGGGGATCATCGGCAGGTAGATGGTGACGCGATCGCCCTTCTTGACGCCGAGCTCCCTGAGCGCATTGGCCATGCGGCAGACTTCAGCATGCAGCTCGCGATAGGTGATGTGCTTGGACTTCGCGGGATCGTCGCCTTCCCAGATGATCGCCGTCTGGTCGCCGCGCTTGGCGAGATGCCGATCGACGCAGTTGGCCGACACGTTCAGCACGCCGTCGTGGTACCAGCGGATGCGGACGTCGCCAGTGTAGTCGACGTCGCGCACCGCGCCGTCGCTGTAGGGCTTGATCCAGTCGATGCGCTTGCCGTGCTCGCCCCAGAACTTGGCGGGATCCTCGACCGAGGCTTCGTACATCGCCTTGTACTTGGCATTGTCGACATAGGCGCGCTTGGCCCAGTCGGCGCTGATGTCGATCAGTTCATCGGCCATGGTTCCCTCCCATCGGCTTTTGCCGCGTATTCAGCGGGTTTTAGCCCGCTCGCAGCCGCCTCGGCAATTCGACTTTGGTGCCCGGTTACTCATGGATCCAGGTCGTGAAATCCTCGAGCGGGGCACGCTCTGTGATCAGGCTGTTCGGTACTTCGTCGGGATCGGCATAGCCCAGCGCCAGGCCGCAGATCACGACCTCGTCGTCGGGCACTTTCAGCTCGCGGCGCACGACATGCTGGTAGCGGCTGAAGGCGGCCTGCGGGCAGGTGTGCAGGCCTTTCTCGCGGGCCAGCAGCATGAGCTGGTCGAGGAAGATGCCGCAGTCGATCCACTGGCCGTTGCCCATGCGCCGCTCGACGCACAGGATCATGCCGACCGGCGCGTCGAAGAAATCGTAGTTCTTGCGGAACTGCTTCAGCATGCCGGCGGCGTCGCCGCGCGGCACGCCGAGCAGGGTGTAGAGCTGCTTGCCGACCAGCTTGCGACGCTGGTCGTAGACCGGCGTGAATTCCTTCGGATAGACGTTGTATTCGGCGCCCGGGCCGTTATCGCCCTCGTCCATCGCCTTGAGGATGGCGGCCGACAGCCGCTGCCGCGCCTTGCCCGTGGTGACGTAGAGCTTCCACGGCTGCAGGTTGCCGTTCGATGCGGCGCGGCCCGCCGTCGAGATGATCCATTCGATATCGGCCTGCGGCACGGGCTCGGGCTTGAACAGGCGCATCGAGCGGCGGGAGTTGATGGCTTCGGACACGCGCATGAAAGATCAGCTCCGGTTCAGATGGCGGCGCAGGAAGTCGAACAGCTTACGCCGGGTGAGCGCGTTCTGCTGCTCCGTGAAGAAGTGCGTACCGCCTGGCACAATGAAGGTCTCGACCTCCTTGCCGTGGTTCTTCAACGCCTCGGCCATCGCCTGCACCTGGTCGACCGGCACGTTCTCGTCGTGATCGCCATGGACCAGCAGCACCGGTGCGTCGATCTGCGCCACCCGCAGGATCGGCGAGCGCACCGGCAGGCCCTCCGGCCCACAGAGATCGTCGAGATAGTCGCGGATGTAGGGATTGGCCTCGCGCCAGCGCACCAGGTCGGTCGGGCCATAGAACGACGCGACGGCGCGGATCGGCGGCTTGTGCGCCGCCGCCAGCAAGGCCACCTGGCCGCCCATCGAGACGCCGATCAGGGCGATGCGGTCCTTGTCGACCAACGGTCGTTTGGCCAGCCAGTCGATCGCCGCCAGCACGTCGAGCGGCTGGCGCAGTCCCTGGTCGTTCTCGCCTTCCGAGCCCAGCCAGCCGCGCAGCGACAGGGCCAGCGCCACGTAGCCGTTGGCCGAGAAGGCGCGCGCCAGCCCCACCATGTTGTGGGCATGGCCGGCGAAGCCGTGCAGCAGGATCACCGCGGGATAGGGTGGGTTGCCGGCCTGCGGCTTGAAGAAGTAGCCGCCCAGCGTGACGCCGTGACCGGGCACCTGGACCTGCTCGGCGTCGCTGACGTCGGGCAGCTCGGTCCAGCGATGTGCCACCTCGATGGGCACACCGTCGGGATCGCGGAAGGCGACCGAGTAGTAGCCGGGCGCGAAGTAGTCGAGCTCCTTGGGCGACTGCAGGATTTCGGCGCCCGCCTCTTTGAGCTCGGCGAACACCTGGTCGACCTGGGCGCGGCTTTCGGCCGAGACGGCGAGCCACAGCGCGCCCGGGCCGTAGGAGATGCCCTCCTTGGCCTGGCGCATGACGAAGTGATCGTAGCCGCGCGACCACATCACGCGGTTGTCGCCTGCCCACACGCGCTGGAAGCCCAGCATCGGCAGCCACAGGCGATGGAACACCACCGAGCGGCCGAGGTCGCTCACTTCGATGGCGGCACCGGCAAAGGACGGACGTGGCCGCATCAGCGTTGCGGCAGGCCGAGCAGCCGCTGCTCGTCGCGCCGCAGATCCTCTTCGCCGGCCAGGAAGAACTCGTCGAGCTGCGGCGGCTTCACCTTGGTGCTGCTCAACATGGCGTGCGCCTGGCCGCGATGATGGATCTGGTGCTGGAACAGATGTTCCAGGATCGAGGCGACGCTCGACGGTGGTGGCGTGCGGTTGGGCCGCGGCAGGACCAGCCCCTCGGCAAGGCTTGCATCGGTCTGGCGCTCGCAGAAATCGATCAGCCGCCGGTCGCTCTTTCGCTGCGCCTCATAGAGCTGATGAGCGTCGGGAAAGTCCGGCGGCGGATCGTCGTAGCGTTTCAGCACCGTCGGATCACGATGCAACGCATCGATGTAATAGATGTCGACCCACAGGATGTGGTTCAGCGTCGCCCGCAGCGATGGGAAGAAGCCCGTGCGGTGCTCGGCGAATTCGGCCGGGGTCAGCTCTTTGCAGGCCGTCAGCAGCCGGTGGTTCGACCAGGCATTGTTGCCGGCCATGGCGACGAAGTGACTGACCAGTCCCGTCGTCGCCATGGCGTTGTCGCTTAGGCCGCCTGCGCGAGATTGCGCAGCACGTAGTGCAGCACGCCGCCGTTCTTGAAGTACTCGACCTCCTCGGCGGTATCGATGCGGCAGGTGAGCGTGACGGTCTCGCTCTGGCCGTCGCGGCGATGGATGGTGAGCGGCACGTCCATGCCCGGCTTCAGCCCGCCGTCGATGCCGCCGAGATCGAAGCTCTCGTGGCCGGTGAGGTTCAGCGTCTTGCGCGTCATGCCGTCCTTGAATTGCAGCGGCAGCACGCCCATGCCGACCAGGTTCGAGCGATGGATGCGTTCGAAGGTCTCGCACACCACGGCCTTCACGCCCAGCAGGTTCACGCCCTTGGCGGCCCAGTCGCGCGACGAACCGGTGCCGTACTCCTTGCCGGCGATCAGGATCTGCGGCGTGTGTTCCTTCTTGTAGCGCATGGCCACGTCGAAGATCGGCTCGGGCTGGTCGGTCTGGTAGTGGTGCGTGAAGCCGCCTTCGATGCCCGGCACCATCTCGTTCTTGAGGCGGATGTTGGCGAAGGTGCCGCGCATCATCACCTCGTGATTGCCGCGTCGCGTGCCGTACTGGTTGAAGTCCTTGGCCTCGACGCCGTGCTCGCTCAGATAGGCGCCGGCCGGGCTGTCCTTCTTGATCGAGCCTGCCGGCGAGATGTGGTCGGTGGTGATCGAATCGCCGAACTGGCCGAGCGGGCGCATGCCCTGGATGTTGCTGATGCTGCCCGGCGTCTTGCCCATGCCCTCGAAGTAGGGCGGGTTGCGCACGTAGGTCGACTTGTCGTCCCAGCTATAGGTGAGCGTCGGCTTGGTCTTGATGCCGCGCCAGAACTTGTCGCCCTTGAAGACGTCGGCGTAGCGCTTCTTGAAAGCCTTGGCGGTCACGAACTTGTCGACCAGCTTCGACACTTCCATGTTCGTGGGCCACAGGTCCTTGAGATAGACCGGCTTGCCGCCCTTGCCGATGGCGATCGGATCCTTGGTGATGTCGATCTTCATCGAGCCCGCCAGCGCGTAGATCACGACCAGCATGGGCGAGGCGAGATAGTTGGCGCGGGTCAGCGGGTTGACGCGGCCCTCGAAGTTGCGATTGCCCGACAGCACGGCGGCGACCACGAGGTCGGCGTCGTTGATCGCCTTGGTCACCGGATCGGGCAGCGGCCCGGAGTTGCCGATGCAGCTCGTGCAGCCATAGCCCACGAGGTTGTAGCCGATCTTGTCGAGATCCTTCTGCAGGCCCGAGGCCGCGAGATACTCGGTGACGACCTGCGAACCCGGCGCCAGCGAGGTCTTCACCCACGGCTTGGCCTTCAGCCCGAACTTCACCGCGTTGCGCGCGATCAGGCCGGCGCCCAGCATGACGTACGGGTTCGACGTGTTTGTGCAGGAGGTGATGGCGGCGATGACGATGTCGCCGTGGCCGAGGTCGTAGTCGGCGCCTTCGCACTTCACGCGCTTGCCGTCGTCCTTGCGGTCGAACTCCTTCTCCATGTTGGCGACGAACTGCGACGCCGCCTGGGAGAGCGGCACGCGGTCCTGCGGGCGCTTCGGTCCGGCCAAGCTCGGCTCGACCTCGGCGAGATCGAGATGCAGCGTGTCGGTGAAGATCGGCTCGGGCGACTTCTTGGAGCGCCACAGGCCCTGCTTCTTGGCGTAGGCCTCCACGAGCTTGGCGGCCGGGCCGCGGTTGGTGGTCTTGAGGTAGCCCAGCGTGATGTCGTCGGTCGGGAAGAAGCCGCAGGTCGCGCCATACTCCGGCGCCATGTTGGCGATGGTAGCACGGTTGGCGAGCGGCAGGTCGTCGAGGCCCTCGCCGTAGAATTCGACGAACTTGTTGACCACGCCCTTCTTGCGCAGCATCTGCGTGACGGTGAGCACCAGGTCGGTCGCCGTCGCGCCCTCGCGCAGCTTGCCGGAGAGCTTGAAGCCGACGACGTCGGGAATCACCATCGGCATCGCCTGGCCGAGCATGGCGGCCTCGGCTTCGATGCCGCCGACGCCCCAGCCCAGCACCGCGAGGCCGTTCACCATGGTGGTGTGGCTGTCGGTGCCGACCAGCGTGTCGGGATAGGCGATCGTCTCCTTGCCTTCCTTCTTGGTCCACACGACCTGCGCCAGGTACTCGAGGTTCACCTGGTGGCAGATGCCGGTGCCCGGCGGCACGACGCGGAAATTATCGAACGCCATCTGGCCCCAGCGCAGGAACTGGTAGCGTTCGAGGTTGCGCTCGTACTCCAGCGCGACGTTGGCCTTGAAGGCGCCGGTGTTGCCGAAATTGTCGACGATCACCGAGTGGTCGATCACGAGGTCGACCGGCACCAGCGGATTGATCTTCTTGGCGTCGCCACCGAGCTTGCCCATGGCGTCGCGCATGGCGGCGAGGTCGACCACGGCGGGCACGCCGGTGAAGTCCTGCATCAGCACGCGGGCGGGGCGGAAGTTGATCTCCTTGGCCGACTTGCCGCCGTTCTTGAGCCAGTCGGCGAAGGCGGCGATGTCGGTCTTCTTGACGGTCGTGCCGTCCTCATGGCGGACAAGGTTTTCCAAAAGCACGCGCAGCGAGAACGGCAGGCGGCTGAGGTCGCCGACCTGCTTCTCCACGGCCTTGAGGCTGAAATAAGTATAGCTCCTGTTGCCGACCTTCAGTGTCTTGCGAGCCTTGAAGCTATTGGGATGGGCGGCGGCCATTGATGATACTCCTGACGGTCGATCTCGTGCGGGCGGGTGGCAAAATAGGGGCACCGAAGGGCACAGGCAATCGGCGGATGCGGTTGCCGGTCCGTTGTGCCAGATTGCCCGAATGCAGCCGAAAATAGCCCGGATTCTTGCGGCTTTTGCACTGCTCGTGACCGCTTGCAGCGAGGTCTCGGCGCAGCGCAATGCCGTCGAGGCCTGGGATCCCTCGGCGCGCGACTTCGGCCGACTGCCGGTCGAGCCCAGCATGCCGTCCGAGGCCCGGAATTCGACGCTCGAGGCGTTGGACAAGATCCTGGCGAGCTCCAAGCTCTCGGATTTCGACCGGTCGATCTATCTCAGCATCCGCGCCTATCAGCTCAACCGGGCCGGCCGCCAGACCGACAGCCAGAAGGATATCGCCGCGATGGGCAAGGTCCTGCCCACCGCCTGGCAGCTCGTGCTGTCGAGCACGCTGCCCGAGCTGGCGGGCGGAGGCGATCGCGCGGCGGCATTGCGCACCCTCGACAGCGCCCTGCAGCAGAAGCCGGGCGATTCCTGGCTGGTGATCGCCCAGGCCCGCGTCTACATGCAGCTCGCCGATTTCCCGCGCGCCCTCGCCCTGCTCGACGAGGCGCTGGCCCGCTCGACCTCGCCGGCCGACCGCCGTTCGGCGCTCTACTATCGCGGCCATGCGTATTTCGATCTTGGTCAGTACGCTCAGGCGGCGGACGATTTCGACGCCACCTTGGCCGGCCGCCCGTCCTTCCGGGCGCGATTGGGGCCGCTCCTGTGGCGCTACGCGGCGCAGGTCCGCGCCCGGCGCGATGCGCGCGCCCAGCTGGCCAAGGATGTCGGCAACGAGAACCTCAGCGAATGGCCGGCGCCGATCGCCAAGTTCCTGCTCGGCAAGATGTCTGCCGGTGAGCTCGAGGTCGCGGCCGAGACCGACGAGGCCGCCAGCCGCACCAACGGCAAGTGCGCCGCTGCCTTCTTCATCGGAATCGACGCCATCCGCCGCGGCGACAAGCAACGCGCCCGCGAGCAGCTCCAGCTGACCCAGGCCCGCTGCCCGACCGTGTCGGAGCTCAACTGGGCGGCGGCGAGCGAGCTGAAGCGTCTTTGATCTTCCGGAGCGCGGCTCTCCAGGTCCGCTCATAGTCTTTGTCTTCCGGACCGCGCGCGTCCTCGCGCGCTCATAGGCGCGCGGTCCGGAAGATCATGAGCGGACCTGGAGAGCCGCGCTCCGCTCAGCCCACCAGCGCCAGCGGCGCGATGAACCTCGCGATCTCGGACAAGACATACGCCGGCTGCTGCAAATGAGGGCTGTGGCCGCAGTCGGGGACCAGGCGGGTTTCGCAGTAGCCGCCGACCTTGCCGGCGATGATGCCGAGCTGCAGTTCGCTGCCGTATTCGTCGTCCTCGCCCTGGATCGCCTGCACCGGCACGACGATGCCGGGCAGGCGGCCGTCGGCATCCATCGGCTCGAAGCCCGGCGCGACCCAGGCGTCGGACCACAGGCGAAAGGCGCCGTCGGTATTGTCGCCGTGATACCGCACCAGCCGCTGGCGCAGGTCGCCCGCGGCGAACGCCTCGCGCGCCTTGACGATGGCCGCCACGCACACCGGCTCGGTGATGGCATGGGCGGCCAGGGTCACCACGGCGCGCAATGGCTCGGGATCGCGCGCCGCGTAGTTCAGCGCGATGGTGCCGCCGTCGCTGTGGCCGACCAGCACGCAATCCTCGATTCGCAGGGTCTGCAGCAGCCGCGGCAACACCTCGTCGGCCTCGATCTCCATGTACTTCAGGCCAGGATCGGCCGGCCACGGGCTCGAGCCGCCATAGCCCGTGCGGTCATAGACGATGCCGGCCGTGCGCGTGGCATCGCAGAGCTTCTGCGGAAAGTCGCGCCACATCTCGATGCAGCCCAGCCCCTCGTGCAGGAACACCAGGGTCGTGCGCTCGAGCCCGTCGGTCTGCTGCGGCGTCAGCCGGCGTATCCGCAGGCGACGGTCGCCGAGGTCCAGAAAGTCGTCTGATGATGACATCATCCCGTCAGATGTAGCCGCCGGCAGGCGTTGTGAGAAGGCAAGCCGTGCTAGGATCACGCCAGGGGTAATCAGAGGCGGAAAGGAGGACCGCACCGATGAGGGTCCTTCTCGTCGAGGACAGCATCGAGCTCGTCGCGTTGCTGAAGAAAGGTCTGGCGCAGGGCGGCTTCTCGGCCGATGCCGTGCGCACGGCCGCCGATGCCGCGCACGCGCTCGCCACCATGCGCTACGCCGCGATGGTGCTCGACCGCGGCCTGCCCGACGAAGACGGCCTCAACCTGCTGCGCGACATGCGCCGGCGCGGCGATTCCACGCCGGTCCTGGTGCTGACGGCGCGCGACGGCGTCACCGACCGCGTCGCCGGCCTGCGCGAGGGCGCCGACGACTACATGGCGAAACCCTTCGCCATGGAAGAGCTCGTCGCTCGCCTGCAGGCCCTGCTGCGGCGCTCCGACAATCTGCTCGGCCGGAGACTGACCTTCGGCAACGTGGCGCTCGACACCGAAGGCCGCCAGGTGATCATCAACGGCGTGGTCCGCGCCTTCCCGGCGCGCGAGACGGCGGTGCTGGAGATCCTGCTGCGGCGTAGCGGCAACGTCGCGCCCAAGCGACTGTTCGAGGACCATCTGTTCGGCCTGTCGGGCGATGTCGGCTCGAACGCCGTCGAGGTCTATGTCCATCGCCTGCGCAAGATGCTGGCCGACAACGGCGCCACGGTGAAGATCCACACGGTGCGCGGCGTCGGCTACCTGATGGCCGAGGAAAAGACCGGGATGACCAGCGGGGGCAGCGGGGGCAACGGGTGACCCGCTTCCGCTCGATCCTCTCGCGCGTCGTGGCGCTGCACGTCGCCGCGATCGCGGTCATCTCGGTCGTGATGCCGCTGGCGCTCTACTGGCTGCTCAACGAGGCGGCCAACGGCCTGCATCGCGACGTCCTGCGCAGCCAGGCGGTGACCATCGGCGGCTTCCTGAGGCCGCTCGCGAACGGCGTGGTGCTCGACATCCCGCCCGAGCTGGAGCCGCTCTATGCCGGCAGCTACGGCCTCTATTCCTACGCCGTGCTCGATTCCGCGGGCAAAGTCCTGTTCTCGTCGCGCAACGACGGCACCGCGCTGTTCCCGCTCAAGGAGACGCACAGCGGCGACTGGCAGATGCGCCGGCGCAGCACGGGCTCGGTGCTGTTCGGCGTCACCGTGGCGCGCACCATCGACGGCCGCACCTACCTGGTCCAGGTGGCGCAGGACCTGTCGCATCGCGACGTCATCATCGACGACATCGTCGCCTCGTTCTTCCCCAGCGTCGCCTGGATCACCTTTCCGTTGCTGCTGGCGCTGCTGCTGATCGACATCATGATCTTCCGCCGGGCGCTGAAGCCGGTGCGCGAGGCCTCGACGACGGCCGCCGCGATCGGCCCGACCAGCACCGACGTGCGCCTGCCCGAGGCGGCGATGCCGAGCGAGATCGTGCCGCTGGTCCACGCCGTCAACCAGGCGCTCGATCGCCTCGAGCGCGGGTTCCGCGCCCAGCGCGACTTCACCGGCGACATGGCGCACGAGCTGCGCACGCCGCTCACCATCATCCGCGCCCGCGTCGATTCGCTGGAGCCCGGCCCCCTGCGCGAGGAGCTGCGCAAGGATCTCGAGAACATGACGCACATCGTCAACCAGGTGCTCGACATCGCCGAGCTCGAAAGCTTCATCGTCGCCGGTGACGCCCGCGCCGACCTGCAAGCGGTCTGCGCCGAAGCCGTCGCCTTCATGGCACCCGTTGCCGTGGCCCAGTCCAAGAACATCGCGCTGGGCGGCAGCGAGGAGCCGGTCTGGGTGGTCGGCCATTCCGAGGCGCTGTTCCGGGCCGTGCGCAACCTGATCGAGAACGCCATCCGCCACGCGCCGACCGGCGGCTCGGTCGAGGTCGAGGTCTCGGCCGACGGCACGGTGCGCGTGCTCGACGACGGGCCGGGCGTCGCCGAGGCCGAGCGCGAGCGGATCTTCCGGCGCTTCTGGCGGCGCGACCGCACGAAGGCCGAAAGCCGTGGCCTGGGGCTGGCGATCGTGGCCCGCGTCGCCGAGACCCACGACGGCAGCGTCACGGTCGAGAACCGGCCGACCGGCGGCGCCGCCTTCACCTTGCGCCTGCGGCCGGCGGCCGGCTTGACCGGCGCGAAATGACTGTGGCTATCTGCCTATCGGAACGCCGCAAAGGCCCAGAATAACAAGCGGGCAATCAAATGAAGGCGGTCCCAGGGAGTGGGAGCAGGGATGACGACGGGAACGGCCGATAGCGCGACCGACGCTCGGGACACGTTTCCCAAGCTTTTGGCCGAGCGCGCCCGGATGAGCCCCGATCGGCCGGCCTATCGCGAAAAGGAATACGGCATCTGGCAGAGCCACAGCTGGGGCCATGTCGCGGCCGAGATCCGCCTGTTCGCCGCCGGCCTGGCCGATCTCGGCTTCCGCCGCGGCGATCGCCTGATCGTGGTCGGCGACAACCGTCCCTTGCTCTACTGGTCGATGTGCGCCGCACAGTCGCTGGGCGGCGTGCCGGTGCCGGTCTACCAGGATTCGGTGGCCGACGAGCTCGCCTACGTCGTTGAGCATGCCGGCGCGCGCTTCGCCCTGGCCGAGAACCAGGAGCAGGTCGACAAGCTGCTGGAGATCCAGAAGAAGGTGCCGACGCTCGAGGTCGTGATCTACCAGGACCCGCGCGGGCTCAGGCACTATACGGGCCTGCTGTCGACTGCCGAAGTGCAGGCACGCGGCGCCAAGCGGCTGGAGACGACGCCCGATCTCGTCTCTGCCGAGGTCGCTCGCGGCCGCGGCTCGGACGATGCCATCATGCTCTACACGTCGGGCACGACGGGCCGGCCCAAGGGCGCGGTCCTGAGCTACGACAACCTGATCTGGGCGGCCACGGCCGGCGCCGAATTCGACGGCCTGAAGGAAGGCGACGAGCTCCTGTCCTATCTGCCGATGGCGTGGGTCGGCGACCACATCTTCTCCTACGCCCAGTGCTACGTGGTCGGGCTGGTGGTGAACTGCCCCGAATCGGCGGCCACGGTGATGACCGACCTGCGCGAGATCGGCCCGACCTATTACTTTGCGCCGCCCCGCGTGCTGGAAAACCTGATCACCCAGGTGACGATCCGCATGGAGGATGCGGGCTTCATCAAGCGCCGGCTGTTCCAGTTCTTCATGGGCGTGGCGCGCAAGGTCGGGCCCAACCTGCTCGACGGCCGGCCGGTGTCGCTGCTCGATCGCCTGCTCTACGCCCTGGGCAACCTGCTGATCTACGGGCCGCTCAAGAACACGCTGGGCATGAGCCGCGTGCGCGTCGCCTATACGGCGGGCGAGGCGGTGGGGCCGGAGATCTTCAACTTCTATCGCGCGCTCGGCGTGAACATGAAGCAGCTCTACGGCCAGACCGAGGCCTCGGTGTTCGTCACCATCCATCCCAACGGCGAGGTCTTCCCTGATACGGTCGGCAAGCCGGTGGCCAATGTCGAGCTCAGGATCGCCGAGTCGGGCGAGGTGCTCTATCGCAGCCCCGGCGTGTTCAAGGAGTATTTCAAGAACCCGCAGGCGACCAACGACACCAAGACCGAAGACGGCTGGGTCCATACCGGCGATGCGGGCTACCTCGACGACCGCGGGCATCTCCGCATCATCGATCGCGCCAAGGACGTCGGGAAGCTGAACGACGGCACGCTGTTCGCGCCCAAGTTCATCGAGAACAAGCTGAAGTTCTTCCCGCACATCAACGAGGCGGTGGCGTTCGGCCATGGTTGCGATTTCGTCGCGGTGTTCGTCAATATCGACATGACGGCGGTCGGCGACTGGGCCGAGCGGCGCAACCTCGCCTACGCGAGCTACCAGGAGCTGGCGGCGCGCAAGGAGGTCTACGACCTGGTGCAAAGCGAGATCGAGCGTGTCAACCGCGACCTCGCCGCCGATCCGCGCATGGCCGGCGCGCAGATCCGCCGATTTCTTATTTTGCACAAGGCGCTCGATGCCGACGATGGCGAGCTCACGCGCACCAACAAGGTGCGCCGCGGTTTCATCGGCGAGCGCTACAAGCCCCTGGTCGACGCGCTCTACGGCAACGCCCGCTCGGCCAACATCAAGGTCGACGTCACTTTCGAGGACGGCCGCAAGGGCTCGATCGAGGGCGACGTCGAGATCCGCGACCTGGCGCCCCATCCTGGCGCTGGCGTCGCGCTGCCGCTCAGGAAGGCGAGCTGAGCCCGATGGCCCCGCGTACCCGTTTCTTCAACGAAGTGCTGCTGTCGGTCGAGAACATCAGCCTGTCGTTCGGCGGCGTGAAGGCATTGTCCGACATCAGTTTCGACATCGCCAGGGGCGAGATCCGCGCCATCATCGGGCCCAACGGCGCGGGCAAGTCGTCGATGCTGAACTGCATCAACGGCTTCTATCATCCGCAGCAAGGTGCCATCACCTACAAGGGCGTGCGCCGCAGCCAGATGCGCCCGCACGAGGCGGCCGAGCAGGGCATCGCCCGGACCTTCCAGAACATCGCGTTGTTCCGCGGCATGTCGACCCTCGACAACATCATGACCGGACGCAACCTGCGCATGAAGACCGGCCTGTTCTGGCAGGCCTTGCGCATCGGACCGGCCGAGCGCGAGGAGATCGAGCACCGCCAGGCGGTCGAGAAGATCATCGATTTCCTCGAGATCCAGCACATCCGCAAGGTGCCGGTCGGCCAGCTGCCCTACGGCCTGCAGAAGCGCGTCGAGCTCGGCCGCGCGCTCGCCGCCCAGCCCGAGCTGCTGCTGCTCGACGAGCCGATGGCCGGCATGAACATCGAGGAGAAGCAGGACATGTGCCGCTTCGTGCTCGACGTGAACGACGAGTTCGGCACGACGATCTGCCTGATCGAGCACGACATGGGCGTCGTCATGGACATCTCCGACCGCGTCGTCGTCCTCGACTACGGCAAGAAGATCGGCGACGGCGTGCCCGACGAGATCAAGAGCAACCAGGCGGTGATCGACGCCTATTTGGGAGTGTCGCACTGATGTTGCTCCGCGCACCCTGTCATCCCGAGCGTAGCGAGGGACCTTTCCTGTCGCCCCAAAGGTCCCTCGCTTCGCTCGGGATGACAGCGGGGCTGTCGAAAGGGAGTGCGCCTTAATGGGTTTCTTCCTCGAGGTCCTGATCGGCGGGCTGCTGGCGGGCGTTCTCTACTCGCTGGTCGCCCTGGGCTTCGTGCTGATCTTCAAGGCGTCGGGCGTGTTCAACTTCGCCCAGGGCGCCATGGTGCTGACCGCGGCGCTGGCCCTGGTGCGCACGCTCGACATCGCCCAGAAGGAATGGCACTGGCCGTTCTGGCTCGCCTTGGTCGCGGGCTTCCTGTTCGCCGCCTGCGTCATGGCCGTCATCGCCTGGGCGTCGGAGCGGCTGGTGCTGCGCAAGCTGGTGAACCAGGAAGGCATCATCCTGTTCATGGCGACCATCGGCATGACCTTCTTCATCGAGGGCCTTGCCCAGACCGTGTTCGGCGCCGACGTCTATCCCCTCAATATCGGCTTGCCCAAGGAGCCGATCTTCATCCTCGAATCGGTGTTCGACGGCGGCATCCTGGTGAACGAGCTCGACATCTGGGCCGCCGTCATCGCCGGCCTCCTGGTGGCGGGCCTGGCGCTGTTCTTCCAGAAGACGCGCATCGGCCGCGCGCTGCGCGCCGTCGCCGACGATCACGCGGCCGCCCAGTCGGTCGGCATCCCACTCAACCAGATCTGGTTCATCGTCTGGCTGGTGGCGGGCCTCGTCGCCCTGGCCGCCGGCGCGGTGTGGGGCAGCAAGCTCGGCGTGCAGTTCTCGCTGACGCTGCTGGCGTTGAAGGCGCTGCCGGTGCTGATCCTGGGCGGCTTCACCTCGGTGCCGGGCGCCATCATCGGCGGGCTGATCATCGGCGCCGGCGAGAAGCTCGCCGAGGTCTTCCTCGGGCCGTCGATGGGCGGCGGCATCGAGATCTGGTTCGCTTACGTCCTGGCGCTTCTGTTCCTGCTGGTCAGGCCGCAGGGCCTGTTCGGCGAGCGCATCATCGAGCGCGTATAGGGGAGGCGGGTCGTGTTCTATCGCGAGGCCGGCCAGTTCAAGGTGAGCTACGAGGCGGACCAGGCGGTCTTCCCGATCGCGCAGGACCGCATCGCCATGCTGGCCCTGCTGCTGATCGCCTTCTTCGTCGTGCCGTTCGTGGCGAGCGAGTACGTCTATCGCGCGGTGCTGATCCCGGTCGTGATCCTGTCGCTGGCGGCGATCGGCCTGAACGTGCTGATGGGCTATTGCGGCCAGGTCTCCTTGGGTTCCGGCGCCTTCATGGCGGTCGGCGCCTATGCCGCCTACAACTTCGCCATCCGCCTGCCGTTCCTCAATCCGTTCGTCTGCATCCTGCTGGGCGGCTTCGTCGCGGCCGGAGTCGGCATCGCCTTCGGCGTGCCGAGTCTGCGCATCAAGGGTTTCTATCTCGCCTGCGCCACGCTCGCCGCGCAATTCTTCGCCGACTGGGCCTTCCTGCGCATCAAGTGGTTCACCAACTACACGCCGTCGGGCTCGATCAACGCCCCGCCGCTGCAGGTGTTGGGCTTCGACCTGTCGTCGCCGACCGCCAACTATGTCGTCTGCCTGGTCTTCACCGTCGTGCTGGCGATCGCCACCAAGAACATCGTGCGCGGCCATGTCGGCCGGCAATGGATGGCGATCCGCGACATGGACATCGCGGCCGAGATCATCGGCGTGCGGCCGATGTACGCCAAGCTGACGGCCTTCGCCGTGTCGTCGTTCCTGATCGGCGTCGCCGGCGGCCTGTGGGCCTTCGTCTATCTCGGTTCGTGGGAGCCTGCCGCCTTCTCGATCGACCGCTCCTTCCAGCTCATGTTCATGATCATCATCGGCGGGCTGGGCTCGATCCTGGGCAGCGTGCTGGGCGCCGCCTTCATCGTGCTGCTGCCGATCTTCCTCAACCAGGCACTGCCGCCGTTCGGCGCCGTGTTCGGCTGGCGGATAAGCACCGCCACGGTCTCGCACTTCGAGGCGATGATCTTCGGCGCCCTGATCGTGTTCTTTCTGATCGTCGAGCCGCACGGGCTCGCGCGATTGTGGTCGGTGGCGAAGGAGAAGCTTCGGTTGTGGCCCTTCCCGCACTGAGCGGGACGGTCTAGGTTTTGGACAAGGGCGGCCTTCAGGGACCGTTCAACCAGTGAGGAGGAAACGAATGGGTCTTCGCAAACTCGCGCTGCTCGGCGCGGCAATCGCCTCGGCGGGCGTCATCGTCGCAACGACGGCTCAGGCTCAGAACGAGCAGTTCATCCCGGGTCTGGTCTACCGGACCGGCGCTTACGCCCCCAACGGCATTCCCTTCGCCGACGGCGTGCGCGACTACATCACCATGCTCAACGAGCGTGACGGCGGCATCAACGGCGTGAAGATCGCGTTCGAGGAGTGCGAGACGGGCTACGCCACCGACCGCGGCGTCGAATGCTACGAGCGCCTCAAGGGCAAGGGCCCGACGGGCGCCGCCTACTTCAGCCCGCTCAGCACAGGCATCACCTTCGCGCTCACCGAGAAGGCGCCGGGCGACAAGGTGCCGCTGATCACCATGGGCTATGGCCGCTCGGAGAGCCGCGACGGCTCGGTGTTCGAATGGAACTTCCCGCTGCTCGGCACCTACTGGACCGCGGCCAACGTCGCTGTCCAGCATATCGCGAAGGAGATCGGCGGCGCCGACAAGCTCAAGGGCAAGAAGATCGCGCTGCTCTATCACGATTCGCCCTACGGCAAGGAGCCGATCGCGGCGCTCGAGGCGATGTCCAAGAAGTACGGCTTCGAGTTCCTGCCGATCCCGGTGCCGGCGCCGGGCAGCGAGCAGAAGTCGCAATGGCTGCAGATCCGCCAGCAGCGGCCGGACTACGTGCTGCTGTGGGGCTGGGGCGTCATGAACTCGGCGGCCGTCACCGAGGCGGGCAACGTCAACTACCCGCGCGACAAGATGATCGGCGTGTGGTGGTCGGGCGCCGAGCCCGACGTCGTGCCGGCCGGCGACAAGGGCGCGGGCTACAAGGCGCTGATGCTGCAGCATCCCGCCGGCAAGGCGGCGGTCTATGCCGACCTCGAGAAGTACGTCATCGGGCCGGGCAAGTCGCTGGCCAAGCCCGACGAGATCGGCTCGGTGCTGTACAACCGCGGCCTGATCAACTCCATGCTGGGCACCGAGTCGATCCGCACCGCCATGGCCAAGTACGGCAACAAGCCGATGACCGGCGAGCAGGTGCGCTGGGGCATCGAGCATCTCGACCTCACCGCCGATCGCATCAAGCAGCTCGGCTTCGAGGGCATGATCGGACCGATCAAGGTCTCCTGTTCCGATCACGAAGGCACGCGCCTGAGCCGTGTCCACCAGTGGGACGGCAAGAAGTGGAACGTGATCTCCGACTGGTACACGGCCGATGACACGATCCTTGCCCCGATGGTCAAGGACACCGCGGCCAAGTACGCGACCGAGAAGAAGATCACGCCGCGCGACTGCTCGAAGGAGAGCTGAGCATCGTGACAGCGACGAAGCGGGGGCGCGCGTGACCGCCCCCGCCCCCGCCCCGAATGCAGCCAACGTCATCGACGTGGCCAGCGTCGAGGTCATCTACAACCACGTCATCCTGGTGCTGAAGGGCGTGTCGCTCGCGGTGCCGGAAGGATCGATCGTGGCGCTGCTGGGCGCCAACGGCGCCGGCAAGTCGACGACGCTGAAGTCGATCTCCAACCTGCTCCTGGCCGAGCGCGGCGAGGTCACCAAGGGCCAGATCCATTGCCGCGGCGAGCGGGTCGACGGGCTGTCGCCCAACGATCTCGTGAAGCGCGGCGTCATCCAGGTGATGGAAGGCCGCCATTGCTTCGGCCATCTCACGGTCGAGGAGAACCTGCTGACCGGCGCGTTCATCCATGGCGGCAAGCGGCGTCAGATCGCCGACGACCTGGAGAAGGTCTACCACTATTTCCCCCGGCTGAAGGTGCGGCGCTCGAGCCAGGCCGGCTACACCTCGGGCGGCGAGCAGCAGATGACGGCGATCGGCCGCGCGCTGATGAGCCGGCCCAACACCATCCTGCTCGACGAGCCGTCGATGGGGCTGGCACCGCAGCTCGTCGAGGAGATCTTCGAGATCGTGAAGAACCTCAACGAGCAGGAAAGGGTTTCGATCCTGCTGGCCGAGCAGAACACCAACGTCGCCCTGCGCTACGCCCATTACGGCTACATCCTGGAGAACGGCCGCGTCGTGCTCGACGGCGACGCCGCCTCCCTGCGCGAGAACGAGGACGTGAAGGAGTTCTACCTCGGCATCGGCGGCGAGGGGCGCCGCTCGTTCCGCGACGTCAAGCACTACCGGCGGCGCAAGCGCTGGCTTTAGGGCTATCTCGCAGGTAATTGCCGCTCATGCGGGCACCGTCGATGCTCGCGGCATGTGGACTGCTCTTGCCTTTGCCGTCGTCGGCGGCATTCATCTCATGCCGATCGCGCCGATATTCGTGCCCGAGACGCTGTCGCGCCTCTACGGCATTGCGCCCACCGATTCGACGCTGCTGGTGCTGATGCGTCATCGCGCCGTGCTGCTGGCCCTGGTCGGCATCCTCTGTCTGTGGGCGGTCTGGTGGCCTGCGGTGCGACCGGCCGCTTTGCTGGCGGCCGCGATCAACACCGCAGGCTTCCTCGGTTTCTATGCGCTCTACGGCAATCCGGCGGGTGCCTTGCGCACCATCGCCATCGCCGACCTGATCGCACTGCCGCCGCTTGCCTTCGCCGCCTGGATGACGCTGCTGCGCGACTAGGCTGAATTGTCCGACAGCTTCATCAGGATGAGGCCGCTCACGATCAGTACGGCGGCCGCGATGCGTCCGAGGCTGGCCTGCTCCCCCAGGACGACGATGCCGAAGATGAAGGCGCCGGCGGCGCCGATGCCGGTCCACACCGAGTAGGCGGTGCCGAGCGGCAGCGTCTTCATCGAGATCGACAGCAGCACCATGCTGGCGACCATGCCGACAAGGCTGATGATGGTCGGCCAGAGCTTGGTGAAGCCCTCGGAATGCTTCATGGCCGAAGCCCACACGATCTCCAGCAGGCCCGCGATACCCAGATATACCCAAGCCATGTCGGCTCTCCTTGTCCAGAGCCGGGCCGTCCCGGACATGCACCCATTCGACTGGGGGAGGACGTGGCCTCGCGTCCGGCGATGTAGGCAGCCGGCGCGGCGGCTTCAACCAACCGTCGACCGGCCCTAGAAAAAGTCAGGCCGCCTTGCTCTCCGCCGACTTCTTCGGGATCGGCGGTGTAAAGCGGAAGGCGGCGCCCAGCCGGTTCCAGGCGTTGATGTTGGCGACCGCGACGCTGAGCGCGATCACCTCGTCCTCGCTGAAGTGCCGGCGCACGCTCTCATAGGCCTCGTCCGGCACGCTGCGGCCGTCGAGCCGCGTCAGCGTCTCGGCCCAGGCGAGCGCCGCGCACTCCTTGTCCGAGAAGATGCCGGCCTCGGGCCAGGTCGCCACCAGGTCGAGCTTCTCCTGCGGCAGGCCGAGCCGCCGCGACACGTTGAGATGGATTTGCAGGCAGAAGGCGCAGTTGTTGATCTGCGAGACGCGCAGCTTGGCAAGCTCGACGATCGTCTTGTCGAGGCCCGACTCCTCGGTGCTCTTGCCCATGGCCAGCAGGGCGGCCTGCGCGGCGGGCGCGCTCTTCTGGAAGGTCTCGTAGGAGATGCGGACGTGCGACATGAGCGGCTCCAGGATATTCGAACTCTGATATAGGAAAATCTGGCGTCCTGGCAAGGCTCAGCCTTTGCAACCATTGATAGATTGACTCGATAGGAATGCAGGCATAGATAGGAGGGGCGATGACCGACAAGACGAGCGCTCTGATCCTCGAGCAACTGCGCGTCCTTCGCATGGACATGGGTGAGCTGCGCGCGGACGTGCGCGACATGAGGGGACGCCTGACCTCGCTCGAAGTGTCCGCGGCAAATCTGCACGGCGATTTTGCCGGCCAGTCCGAGCGAATCGACCGTCTCGAGGGCCGGCTGGAGCGGATCGAGCACCGACTGAGACTGCGCGACGCCTGAGGTGACGCTGCCTTGGCAAGAGGGCGGCGCGGCGGCTACCGTGCCGCAAAGCCAGAGGAAGCGCCCATGTCCAAGCACTACGACACGCTGGAAACCCGCACGCCGGCCGAGCGCGAGAAGGCGCTGATGCAGGCCCTGCCGCAGCAGATCGCCCACGCCAAGGCCAACGCTCCGTTCTTCAAGGACTGGCTGAAGGATGTCGATGCCGCCGCGGTGACCTCGCGCGAGGCGCTGGCCAGGCTGCCGGTGCTGCGCAAGTCCATGCTGGGCGAGGTGCAGAAGAAGAACCCGCCGATGGGCGGCCTGATCGCCGTGCCCATGAGCAAGGTGCGCCACGTCTTCATGTCGCCCGGCCCGATCTTCGAGGTCGACACCGACGAGCCCGACTATTTTCGCGGCGCGCGGGCGATGTACGCCGCGGGCTTCCGGCCGGGCCAGGTCGTCTACAACACCTTCTCCTATCACCTGACGCCGGCCGGCATCATGATGGAATCGGCCCTGCGCGCGCTGGGCTGCGCCGTCGTCCCGGGCGGCGTCGGCAACACCGAACTGCAGCTCGACGCCATCGCCGGCATCCGGCCCGACTGCTACGTCGGCACGCCCTCGTTCCTGAAGATTCTGATCGAGAAGGCGGCGGAGCTGGGCAAGGACATCTCCTCGCTGAAGCATGCCTTCGTCGGCGCCGAGGCTCTGCCGCCGTCATTGCGCCAGATGTTCATCGACAAGGGCATGACCTGCCTGCAGAGCTACGGCACGGCCGATGTGGGCACCATCGCCTACGAATCGGAGTCGATCCAGGGCATGACGGTCGACGAGGGCGTGATCGTCGAGATCGTGCGCCCCGGCACCGGCGATCCCGTGCCCGAAGGCGACGTCGGCGAGGTCGTGGTCACGACCTTCAACCGCGCCTATCCGCTGGTCCGCTTCGGCACCGGCGACATGTCGGCGGTGCTCGCGGGCCCGAGTCCCTGCGGGCGCACCAACATGCGCATAAAGGGCTGGATGGGACGCGCCGACCAGCGCACCAAGGTGCGCGGCATGTTCGTCGATCCCGAGCAAATCGCCGAGATCGCCAAGAAGCATCCGGGCATGGGCCGCCTGCGCCTGGTCATCGACTGGGTCAACCAGGCCGACACGATGACGCTCAAGGTCGAGGCGCCACAGCCCTCCGCCGATCTCGAGAAGGCGATGGAAGGCACCATCCGCACCGTCTGCAAGGTCGGCGGCAAGGTCGAGTTCGCCCAGCCCGGCAGCCTGCCCAACGACGGCAAGGTCATCGACGACGTCCGGAAATACACCTGATCCACCTCGGTTTCTGAAAGAGCCTGTTGACCCGTCCCTTGGGGCCGGCCTCATAAGGCTGCGGTCAGCAAGAACGAGGTGCGTTGTGAATGGCTCGACCGAATTCCTGAACCCGTCCGAGGCCGCCCGCCGGCTTGGCATCTCGACCAAGGCCCTGCGGCTCTACGAGCAGCGCGGCCTTCTTGCGCCTGTTCGCACCACCGCCGGATGGCGCGCCTACGGTCCTGACGAGATGAGCCGGGCCGCCGATATCGCGGCGCTGCGGGCGCTTGGTTTCAGCCTGGCGGAGATCGCGCGGATGCTGAAAGGCGACCGTGACATGCTCGCGCCGGCGCTGGCCGCCCATCAGGCCGGCCTCGAGACTTGGATCCGTGAGCTCGGCGCCACCGTGGAAAGGGTCCGCGGGCTCCGCGACGACCTCGAGCGCGGCCAGGCGCTGACGGCGGGCGATCTGGCGCGGCTGCTGGTATCGGCCGAGCCGCGCGTCGCTTTCGACCTGCCCTGGCCCTGGGGCGGCGAGCGGTTCGAGCTGCGCGACGTCCGGTCGTTGAACTACATCACCGGCCCGCTGGGCAGCGGCAAGACACGGCTGGCGAAGTGCCTCGCGGAGGCGCTGCCGGGCGCTGTATTCCTTGGTCTCGATCGATCGGCGGACGGCGCGGACGCCAGCCTGAAGTCGCGGGTCGACCGCTCGCTCGCGGCCCTCGTCGAGGATGGCGCCACGGCATCGGCCGCCCTGGTCGCGCTGCTCGCCTGCCTGGAAGCCGAAGGTCCGTCCATGCAGGTCGTCGACATGCTGGAGCAGGGCCTCGACGAGGCCACCCAGGAGGCGCTGATCGCGCGGCTTCGCCGGCGTGGTCCCGGTGCGCGGCCGCTCTTCGTGCTGACGCGCTCCACCGCCATCCTCGACCTGGACGCCGTCGGCGCCGACGAAGCCATCCTCTATTGCCCCGCCAACCACAGCGTTCCGCTCACCGTCGCGCCGTATCCCGGCTCACCGGGCTACGAGGCGCTTGCCTCCTGCCTGGCCTCGCCTGAAGTCCGGGCGCGGACGGAAGGCGTGATCGCGTGGCGACCGCCCGCGAAGGATCCTGCGCCGCCGGCACTGGGCCACCCGCCTCAGTGAAGGATGTGCCGTGATCAGTTGACGTCGAGCTGCAGCCCTTCCTTGTCGATCACGCTCTTCCAGAGGGCGATCTGCGCGTTCACGAACTTGCCGAACTCCTCGGGCGTGCCATAGGCCGGGAAGCCCGCCATCTGCTCGAACTTCTCCTTGGTCTTGGGATCGTTCAGCCACGCCTTCATCTGGGCGTTGTATGACTCGATGATCGGCTTGGGCGTCGCCGCCGGCAGGAACACCCCAAACCAGGTCGAGACGTCGAAGGGCTTCAGCTCGGGCATGGTCTCGCAGATCGGCACCAGGTCGGGCGTCAGCGGATTGCGCTGCGCCGAAGTGATGCCGAGCGCCCGGAGCTTGCCGGCACGCACGAACTCGATGCTGCTGGTGAGGTTGTCGAAGAAGAACTGGGTCACCCCGGCCATCAGGTCCTGCAGGGCGGGCGCGGCGCCGCGATAGGGGATGTGCTCGGCCTTGGTGCCGGTGAGCTGGAGGAACCAGGCGCCCGACAGGTGCGGCGACTGACCGGTGCCGGACGAGGCGTAGGAGGCCTTGCCGTTCTGGGCCTTCAGCCAGGCGACGAATTCAGGGACCGTCTTGGCCGGCACCGAGGGATGGACCACCAGCACGTTGGGCGCGGTGATGACGCAGGAAACCGGCGCGAGGCTCTGCGGCCCGTAGGGCATATTGCGGTAGAGCGAGTAGGCGATCGATTGCGGGCCGATATTGCCCATCAGGGCGGTGAGGCCGTCGGGCGCCGACTTCACGACTTCGTTGGAGCCGATGACGCCGCCTGCCCCCGACTTGTTGTCGGCCACGCAGGACTGGCCCCAGGCCTGCTGGAGGTACTGGGCCAGCAGGCGGGCGACGATGTCGGTGGTGCCGCCGGGGGCCGCCGGGACGACGATGCGGACTCCCTGGCTCGGCTTCCACGAGCCGTCGGCGGCGGCACCACGCGACAATAGATTGGCCACCGGCAGAATGGTCGCAGCGGCCAGGGCCGAGCGGCGGGAAAGCAAGCGTTTCACGGGTTTCCTCGTCGTTCATTAAATATCGTTTAGGTCTTCCCGTAACACGGGCGCACTGGCAAATCCGCCACATTTCCCGTATCAATTCGTTGTGCGGTTGCCCCGGATTCCCCTCCTTCAAATGGGGGCCGCGCCAAGGAGGATTATTTTGAAGAGACGCACCTTCGTCTCCGGCAGCGCGGCGCTGGCTGCCGCCGGTTTTGCATCGACGACCGCCCAGGCGGCGAGCATCAAGCCCTACAGCTGGGACCTCAATCCGCCGACCGACACGCGCGAGAACTTCATCGCCTGGGGCAAGTCCCGTGGCGAGGATCCCGTGTTCCTCGGTCAGCGCTGGGATCGCTTCCAGGCCCTGGTCCGCAACAAGGACATCTGGGGCCAGGCGACCATCCGCGCCTTCCTGCTGACGCCGCGCGAAGAGTTCTCGGCGATCAACCCGGCGATCCACAAGCGTGCTTACGAGCACGCCTTCCTCGACATCGGCTATGGCGTGACGATGTCCGGCCCGCACGTCCAGGGCCGCATGACCAACGTGATCGACGTCAAGCGCGGCGAGAAGGTGCTGGAGATCGGCACCGGGTCGGGCGTGCAGTCGGCCTATATCGCCAACCTGACCGAGAACGCCTACACGATCGAGATCATCGCGCCGCTGGCGGCCCGCACCCGCGGCCTCTACGACAAGCTGATCGAGAAGGGCTACACCGAGTTCAAGCACATCAAGACCAAGGCGGCCGACGGCTACTACGGTTGGGAAGAGGCCGGCCCCTTCGACAAGATCATCGTGACCTGCGGCATCGACCACGTGCCGCCGCCGCTCCTGCAGCAGCTGAAGTCGGGCGGCCTGATGGTCATCCCGGTCGGCCCGCCGGGTGCGCAGCGCGTGCTCAAGGTGACCAAGACCCAGGGCGCCGACGGCTCGATCACGACGAGCCGCGAGGACATCTACGGCGGCAAGATCGTGCCGTTCGTGCCCTTCACCAAGCTTGAAGGCGACAAGATCGTCGGTACGCATAACCGCTAGGCGGGTGCGTTGAGGGGCTGCGCGCACTGCACGCGCAGCCCACCTCGGCCGCAACGACGGCCCAACAACGGAGTCCCCCCTTGACCGTCACGGTCGATCTCGACCATCGCCCGCCGCTTACCTTTTACCTGTCCGTAGGCCTCGTCGCCGGCAGCATCATTGCGCTGCAGATCGGCATCATGCGCGTGTTCTCCGTCGGCAGCTGGGCCCATTTCGGCTCGCTGGTGGTGAGCCTCGCCATGTTCGGCTTCGGCCTGACCAGCGCCGTGATGTGCGTCGGCAAGGGCTGGTTCGAACGCCACTGGGTAGGTGCGGTCAAGGGTGCCTTGCTGGCCTTCGGCCCGCTGATGGTGGTGTGCAACCTCGCCGCCCAGCAGGTGCCGTTCAACGCCATCTTCCTGGTGTCGGATCCGATGCAGAAGTGGCGCCTCTTTGCCAACTTCGTGCTCTACTTTTTGCCATTCCTGGCGGGCGCCCTCTATCTCGGCGTCGTCTTCCTCAAGGCGCAGAAGTCCTTCAACCGCGTCTACTTCGCCGATCTCGTCGGCTCGGGCCTGTGCGGTCTCTCCGTGCTGCTCGCCATGTACTACTTCCGCCCCGACGACCTGATCATGGCGCCGCTGCTGCTGTGGCTGGCGGGCGGCATCCTGTGGTTCGTGGCGCTGGGCGACCGGCGCGGCATCCTGGCCATCGTGATCGTGGCCATCCTGTCGGCGGCGGTGCACTACACGGCGCCGGGCGTGCTCGGCATCCCCAAGCTCGCCGTGTCGGACTACAAGGGCGTCAGCTACGCCCGCAAGTTCCCCGACAACCAGCGCACCTACGAGCGCGCCTCGCCGTTCGGCTACCTCGAAATCTACTCGAGCTCGTACCTGCACTTCGCGCCGGGCCAGTCGGACAACGCGGCGTTCAACCTGCCGACCATGCCGAAGAACGCCTATCTCGGCCTCTACATCGACTCCGAGGGCCCGTCAGGCATCATCAAGGACCTGCCGGCGAACGAGACGGCGTACTTCAAGTACCTGTCGATGTACTACCCGTACATCCTGAAGCAGAACCCGGACACCTTCGTCGTGCAGTTCGGCGGCGGCATCTCGACCGCGGTGGCGCTGAAAGCGGGCTCGGCCCATGTCACGGTCGCCGAGGGCAATCCCGCGATCCTGACGGCGTTCCGTGAGGACAAGGGGCTGCGCGACTTCACCGGCGACATCCTCAACAACCCCAAGGTCTCCGTCATCGACTATGACGGCCGCCTCTACGTCGCCCATACCAAGAACCGTTACGACGTCATCGATCTGTCGCTGGCCGATTCAGCCGGCCTGTCGAGTCCCGGCGGCTTCTCCATCGTCGAGAAGTATTCCTATACCCGCGAGGCGATGAGCGCCTACATGCGGGCGCTGAAGCCGGGCGGCATCCTCTCGGTCACGCTGTGGAACAAGGAAGAGCCGCCCAAGTCGGTGCTGAAGCTCTACGCCACCATGGTGGCCGCGGCGCGCGATGTTGAAGGCGCCGACGTCGCCAAGGATTTCTACGTCGCGTCGTCCTATCTCTCGACGGCGACGGTCCTGTTCAAGCGCGGCGGCTTCACGCCGGAGGAGATCGCCCAGCTCAACGCCCACACCAAGGCGATGTCGTTCGACGCAATCTACTATCCCGGCATCAAGGTCGACACGGCCGACCTGAAGCAGATCCTGCAGGACTACCACGACCAGTTCTTCTTCGAGGGCGCGCCGGCCGATCCGACGGCCCCGTCGGAAGAAAAGGAGCCCAACGACAAGCCGCCGCCCGGCATGACCACGACCGGCACCGACGGCAAGACCGATGCCAAGGATGACGAGTCTGCCGGGCCGCGTGTGCCCGCCACTGTGCTCGGTCGGCTGGCGTGGCACTACCTGATCAACGGCGGCTGGGACAAGGTGGCGGACGAGTATGTCTTCGACACCCGCGTGCTCACCAATCACCAGCCGTACTTCGCCGCCTACATCAAGGTGAAGGACCTCTTGAACTTCACCGACCGGCTCGAGCTGGTGCAGGACGAGTGGGGCTATCTGCTCTTGTGGGCGACGCTCGGCATCGCCGCCATCTTCGCCTTCACCCTGGTGCTGTTCCCCCTGATCTTCGGCTGGCGCACCATCTTCAGCCGCTATCCCGGCAAGTTCGGGACGATGATCTATTTCCTCTGCCTGGGGCTGGGCTACATCATCGTCGAGGTGGGCATGATCTCCCACTTCATCCTGGCGCTCTCCAACGCCACGGTGTCGGCGTCGGTGCTGATCACCGGCATGCTGGTCTTCTCCGGCATCGGCAGCTTCTTCTCCGAGCGTTACCTCGATCGCGCGCGTAGCGTGATGCCCAGGATCTTCCTGGCGATCTTCGCGATCCTGGCCTTCTACGCCTTCACTATCGACTACGCGCTCGATTGGATCGGCACGCTGCCCTATGCGCTGCGCATCGTGCTCTGCCTGCTGCTGATCCTGCCGCCGGCGTTCCTGATGGGTTTCCCCATGCCGACGGCGATGACCACGCTGGGCCGGCTGGGCAAGGACCACATGTTCCTGTGGGCCTGGGGCATCAATGGCTGCTTCTCGGTGATCGGCGCCGCGCTGGTGCCGATCGTGGCAACGAGCTTCGGCTTGCCCGCCGTGGTGCTGGTCGGCGCCTTCGCCTATCTCGTGGCCCTGCCGGCGTTCTTCTCCGTGCTGATGCCGCTCAAGCCCCAGATGGTGGGGGCGGGGCGGCCTGCGGCCGCGTGAAGCGGCGGGCGCTGCTGCTGGGGGCCCTGTTGATGCCGACCGCCGCGCATGCCCGCCCGTCAAAGAAGAAGCCGAGCAAGCAGGCGCCTGCGAAAGCGGCGACGACGCCCAAACCCTTCGGCCCGCAGCCGCTGAAAGACGGCAAGACGCAGCTCGTCGCCTTCAACGCCTCGGCGTTCCCCTATCGCAGTGCCGTTCCCGGCAGCAACAAGCCCTTCCTCGACGCCAAGAACGGCAGGCAGCGCGGCCATACCAGCCTGGGCGGCACCGTCTATTGGGAGCAGCCGACCTACAACGATCGCCGTTCGCTGCTCTATCTCCCGCCGGGCTTCGATCCGCAACGGCCGGTGCTGATCGTGCTCTATTTCCACGGCCAGGGCGCAACGCTGGAACGTGACGTGATGGTGCGCCAGGCGGTGCCGCGCCAGATCGCCGAGTCGGGCCAGAACATCGCCCTGGTGGCGCCGCAGCTCGCGGTCGATGCCGCCGATTCCAGCGCCGGCAATTTCTGGAAGCCCGGCCACTTCGCCGCCTATGTCGACGAGGCGGCCGAGCGGCTGATGCGGCTCTACGGCGATCGCGCCGCCGGGCGCCAGCTCAACCTCGCGCCGGTGGTGGTCGTGGCTTACAGCGGCGGCTACCTGTCGGCGGCCTATGCCCTGGACCGCGGCGGCGCCAGCCACCGGATCAAGGGCGCGATCCTGCTCGATGCGCTCTATGGGGACGAGGACAAGTACGCCGCCTGGATGGCGGCGCGCCGGCGGCAGGCCTTCCTGCTGAGCGCCTACACCGAGTCGACCAAGGACGAGAACGCAGCCCTGCAGGGCATGCTCGATAAGAAGCGCGTGCCTTACGCCAAGGCCGTGCCGGCGACGCTCAATCCCGGCACCGTGGCTTTCGTGCCGTGCGGCGGACTCGACATGCATGGCGATTTTGTTACGCGCGCGTGGCGGCCCGATCCCCTGAAAGCCGCACTGGCAATGATTCCCGGTTATGAGCTGGTTCGTGATAAGAAGAGCGCATGAGCGATCCTCTGCGCCAGGAACTTTTGAATATCTTCACCGGCCGCGCCACCAAGCGCTATGGCCTGAGCGCCATCAACCAGCTTCAGCACGCGCTGCAGTCCGCGGCCCATGCCGAGGCCGACGACGCGCCGCCCGCCACCGTGCTCGCCTCGCTGCTGCACGATGTCGGCCACATGATCCATAAGCTCGGCGAGGATCCCGCCTCGCGCGGCGTCGACGACGTGCACGAGGAGCTGGGGGCGAAGTGGCTGGCCGAGCGCTTCGGTCCTGCCGTCAGCGAGCCGGTCCGCCTGCATGTCGCGGCCAAGCGCTATCTCTGCACGATCGAGTCCGACTACTTCGGCAAGCTCGCGCCCGATTCGGTCAGAAGCCTGAAGCTGCAGGGCGGGCTGATGTCGGCCGACGAGATCGAAGCCTTCCGCGCCAACCCGTACCATGCCGAGGCCGTCCGCCTGCGCCGCTACGACGAGGCCGCCAAGGACCCGCGCGCCACAACGCCGGACTTCGACCACTACCTGCGCCACGTTCCGGCCTGCCGTCTGGCTGTCATCCCGAGCGAAGCGAGGGATCTTTCCGGCAGCCTCAAAGATCCCTCGGCCTGAGGCCTCGGGATGACAGCTCGCAAAGACGTCGAGGCTGCGTGGAGCCTCATCCGACCGCATGTTCGCCGCACGCCGGTGATCGAACTGCCGGCCGGATCGCTCGGCCTCGGCTCGGCCTTGGCGCTGAAGCTCGAATCGCTGCAAGTGAGCGGCACGTTCAAGGGCCGCGGCGCCTTCCACAAGCTCCTGGCCTCCAAGGTGCCGGCGGCCGGCATCATCGCGGCGTCGGGCGGCAATCACGGAGTCGCGGCGGCCTATGCCGCGCGAGCGCTCGGCCACAAGGCCGAGATCTTCGTGCCGACCATCTCATCGCCCGCCAAGGTGGCGCGCCTGAAAAGCTACGGCGCCATCGTCCACCAGATCGGCGCTGTCTATGCCGAAGCACGAGCGGCATCGGAGAAGCGCGCGGCTGAGACCGGCGCGCTCATGGTGCAGGCCTACGAGGATCCCGTGGTGTTTGCCGGCGCCGGCAGCGTCGCCCTCGAATTCGCCGAGCAGGCGGCGTTCGACACCCTTCTTGTCGCAGTCGGCGGCGGCGGATTGATCGCCGGCTGCGCCGCCGCGATCGGAGAGGGCACGAAGGTCGTTGCTGTCGAGACCGAAGGCACACCGACGTTGCACGAGGCGTTGCGCGCAGGTCGTCCGGTCGAGGTGAAGATCTCAGGCATCGCCGCCGATGCGCTGGGCGCGAGCCGCATCGGCGTGCCGAACTTTGAGGTCGCCCGCAAGCTGGTTCGCGAATCGGTTCTGGTCAATGACGATGCCGTGCGCAAAGCGCAGCGTGCCTTGTGGGAAGACCTGCACGTGGTCGCCGAGCCGTCCGGCGCTACCGGCCTCGCCGCGTTGATGGCCGGTGCCTATCGTCCTGC
The DNA here is from genome assembly GCA_019750135.1 of Reyranella sp. Taxonomy (GTDB): domain Bacteria; phylum Pseudomonadota; class Alphaproteobacteria; order Reyranellales; family Reyranellaceae; genus Reyranella. Next base: position 91,808 of record JAIEOV010000058.1, read on the forward strand.
ATCCGGCGAGCGCGTCGCCACATTGATCTGTGGCGCCAACACCGAGCCGGGGTCGGTAGCTTAGGTCCCGATGCGCCGGCGACTGTCCGCCCGGTTTCTGATCCTCGACCATGCGGGCCGGGTCCTGCTGTTCCGCTTCATCTACAAGCGCGGCCCGCTCGCCGGACAGGACTTCTGGGGCACGCCGGGCGGTGGCGTCGAGGACGGCGAGACCCTGGAGCAGGCGGCTTTGCGCGAGCTGGTCGAGGAGACCGGCCTGCGGCGCGACAGCGTCGGTCCGGCGGTCGCGCGCCGCGAGGTGGCGCTTCAGCTGCCCGACGGCGAGCACGTCGTGCAGGACGAACGCTTCTTCGTGATTCGCGTCACCGACAATGCCTTGTCGAAGGACGACTGGACCGACCTGGAGCGCGAGGTCATGGTCGAGCACCGCTGGTGGTCGCTCGACGAGCTGTCGCAGACCGAGGCGACGGTGTGGCCTGAGAACCTGCGGGCGATGATCGAGGCGCTGTGTTGAGGGAGATTGTCAGCACTGCTTGCATGGGTGATCGACCTCAACGACTTTTTGCGTTCTTTGGCCGCTTATGGGACGCAAAAATTAGCACTCTAGTTGACTAGAATGGACACCAGAGTTATATACGGTATGTGTCGCCTTCCGGCGGCTCTGCTCTTTGCATCGTTCATCCGATATCCATCGCGCCCGGCCGCTGCCGCGCTGGCCCGGGCGGCCGAGTCAAAAACCGGTAGCGATAATTGCGGAAATGTCCGAATTGGCCGACAGGCCCTATTGATAGTGGGTCGGCTTCCGGGGCAACGCTACGACCTCTCGCCGAAACCTCGGGAACCTCGGAAACCTCCGCCAACAAAGAGTTAGCGCGTGACGCTGGTTACCACGGCTCGGTTGGCGCGGCTGCCGTCGCTGTAGTCGTAGCGGATGGCGAACTTGTCGGCGGGCGAGATCCACCAGCGCGAGACCGAGCGCTGGCCGGCGGGTCCTTGCTCCTGCATCTCGATCAGGAAGGTGTCGATCATGGCGTCGCCGGGTCCGGTACGCTTTTCGGCACGCACCACGCTCAGGATGTAGTGCCAGGTCTTGCCGCCGCTGGTGAAGTCGGCCTCGATCTTCTTGCCCGCGGCGAGCGGCCATAGCCGTTCCGGCTTCAGGGCGTTGATGTAGGCGGTGGTGTCGCTGCCGTCGGGCGAGGGATTGTCGAACAGGAGCGCGCGCAGCTTGTAGGGCTTGCCGCCGACGATCTCCATGGTGCAGTCCATGCCGTCGCGGCCCTTGGCCACGACCTTGGTGCCGCTGTCATAGGTGAAGGTCGTGCCCGGGTCGGGGCAGGCGAAGTCCATGGTCTGGGCATTGGCCGCGGCCGAGGAGAGAAGGGCGGCTGCAAGAGCCGCGGCGAAGCGTCGTGTCATTCGCCGGCATCATAGCCGACGGTCCTCAGCTTGCCAGCCAGACGTCGTGCCAACTGGCGGCCAGGAAGTTGGGGTCGTTGGAGTGGTCCTGCACCCGGGTGCTGGCCACGGTGATCGACTCGAGCTCGACCAGCGGCAGGTTGGGGCATTCCTGCGTCACGGTCTTCTGGAACTCGGCGACCAGGGCCTTGCGCCGGCCGGGATCGGTCTCGACCTTGATCTTCTCGACCAGGGCGTCGACCTCGTCGGTATGGAAGCCCGAGGCGTTGCGGAAGGGCACGCCCTTCCTGATGCCGTCCGAGGTGAAGTACTGGGTGGTCGCCGGCACCGGCTCCGACGGATTGGCCTGGTTGGAGATCGCCAGGTCGAAATCGTAGTCGGTGTAGATGCGCTTGAGCGAGGCCTGCCGGTCGGGGACGGTGAGGGTGACGTCGACACCGATGTCCTCGAGTCCCTGCTCGACGATGGCGCCGATCCTGGCGTTCTCGGCGAACCAGCCGGCTGCCACCAGGTTCAGCTTGAAGCGTTTTGCGCCAGCCTTCTTCGGATAGCCCGCCGAGTCCAGGAGCGCGGCCGCTTTCTTCGGATCGAACCCGGTCTTGAAGATGTCGGCCGTGAAGTACTCCTTGTTGGGCGAGTAGATCGGGCTCGTGCCCGGCCGCGCATGGCCGTAGTAGACGGTCTTGGCGATCAAGTCGCGGTCGACCGCAAAGAACATCGCCTGTCGCACCTCGCGCTTGGCGAAGACCGGGTTGCGCATGTTGCATTCCAGGGTGGCCGACCAAACCGCTTCGTCGTAGCCCTTGGTCGTGGTGACGAACCTGGTCGTCGCGGTGAGCCGCCTGATCTCTGCCAGCGGCACCGGATTGAGCACGCCGATATGGATCTCGCCGGCCTCGAGGGCGGCGGTGCGGCCGGCCGGGTCGCGGATGTAGCGAATGATCAGCCGGTCGAGGTAGGGCGTGTCGCGGCGCCAGTAGCTCTCGTTCCTGACGAACCGGATGTGGTTGCCGCGCACCCACTCCTTGAATTTCCACGGGCCGGTGCCGACCGGCGCGTCGTTGGCCGGGTTGGCGAGGGGATCGCTGCCGGCATAGACGTGCTTGGGAAGGATGTAGTTCGCCGGGCCGCAGAGCAGGGAGGCGAAGAAGAATTCCGGCACGGGTTTGTTGAAGGTCAGCACGACGGTATCGGCGTCCGGCGCGGCAACGCCCGCGAATTCGGTGAGCGCAGCGGCCGCGGCGTGCTTCTTCCAGATCTCGTCGATCGAGTAGACGACGTCGGCCGTGGTCATGTCCTTGCCGTCGTGGAATTTCACGCCCTTGCGGATCTTGACCGCGTAGGACTTGAAGTCGGCCGCCGGCTTCCACGCCTCGGCCAGCTCGCCCTGGAACACGCCATCCATGCGGCGGCCGGCCAGGCGCTCGAGCAGCTTGGACGAAGAGAAGGTGGGCGATGGGCCGCCGCCCGAGGGGACGTAGCAGGCCTGTGGCTCGCCGCCGCCCCAGGTCGCGACCAGCGTGCCGCCGCGTCTTGGCGTTTCCTGCGCGAAGGCAGTCTTAGCGACAAGGCCGGCCGTCAAGAGGCCGGCCCCGAACGCGCGACGTGAAACCCTGGTCACCGTGGCTGCCATAGCCCGGATAGAGACCCCAGGGCTGTGGCTTTATGCGGGCAGCGTCGAATAGGTCGCGCGGCCGACAGCCAGAAGGGCCTTCTGCTCGTTGAACACGTCGACATCGACCACGCCGACGCTCTTGCCGGCGCGCCGTACCTTGGCCGTGATGACCAGGCCGGTCTTGATGGCCGGGCGCAGATAGTCGACGCGGAAGTTGATGGTCGGCAGGCCGCGGCGCAGCGCCATGATCAGCGCGTAGTCGCCGACCGTGTCGATGATCGCCGCCAGCGGGCCGCCGTGCCATTGGCCGGTGCCCTTGCCGCGCTCGAATTCCGGCCGCATGGCGCAGGTCATGGTGATCTGCTCGTTGGCGGGATCGGCCTCGGTCACCTTCAGGCCGAGGAAGGCGATGAAGGGCGAGTTGTCGAGCATCGTCTGAAGCTCGTCGGCGGTTAGGGGAACCACTTTGTCACTCACGGCGCCACCACGACCTTGCCGAACACTTCACGATCCTCGATGACGCGCAACGCTTCGCGAGCCTCCGTCAGAGGGAAGACCTTGTCGATCAACACTTTCAGCTTGCCCGCCTGCACCAGCTTCAGGAGCTCCTCGATGTCCGAGCGCATCCAGCCGTTGGAGCCCAGCACTTTCAATTCGAAGGTCCAGATGAAGCGGATGTCCTCCTTGGGATCGAAACCCGCGGTAGCGCCGCAGGTCAGCAGGCGGCCGCCGACCTTCAGCACCTTCAGCGACTTCACCCAGGTGTCTCCGCCGGTGTAGTTCACCACCACGTCGATGCCGCGGTCGGTGCCGGCGCCGCGCCGCGTCGGCTTGCCGTAGAGCTCGTAGACCTCCTTCTGGAAGTCGTGGGTGATGTAGTTGATGGTCTTGTCGGCGCCGAGCTCCATCAGGCGCTTGGCCTTGGCGTCGGTGCCGGCGCAGGCGATGACCTCCGCACCGGCGAGCTTGGCGAGCTGCAGGCAGCACACGCCGACGCCGCCCGAGGCGCCCAGGATCAGCACCTTCTCGCCCTTGGCCACGTGGCCGTTGGTGGTCATCATGCGCAGGGCCGTGCCGTAGGCCACAGGCAGCGCCGCGGCATCGGCGAAGCTCACGCCATCGGGGATCCTGACGAGCTGGTGTGCGCGCGCCTTGCAGAGCTCGGCCAGGCCGCCATGCACCGTCTCGCCCATCAGGCCGCCTTCGACGCGGTTGATGGGGTCGACCAGCACGCGGTCGCCTTTCTTCCAGCCGGTGACGCCCGGCCCGACCTCGGCGATCTCGCCCGCGACGTCCAGGCCCATGATGGCCGGCATCGGCACCTTGATGCCGGGCATGCCGCGGCGGGTGAAAACGTCGTGGTAGTTCAGTGACGAAGCCTTGACCGCCACGATCACGTCGCCTTCGCCGGGCTTCGGATCGGGAAAGTCGGTCTCGTAGGTCAGACGGTCGGGAGCGCCATGCTCACGGACGACGGCGGCTTTCATTTTTAGGATTCTCCTCCGGTGGGAATCTGTTTGGCGAGCTGGCGCTTGTCGATCTTGTTGGTGCCGGCAAGCGGCATCTCATCGATGAAGATGACCTGGCGCGGATGCTGGTAGGCCGGCGCGTGTGCGAGCGCGTAGCTCTTGACCGCCTGCTCGTCGAGGTCGGCACCGCCCGTCCGCACGACGAAGGCGATGGGCTTGTGGCCCTTCAGCTCGTCGGGGATCGGGATGACTGCTGCCTGATGGATGGCGGGATGGCGCTCCAGCATCTTCTCCACCTCGCCGGGATAGATGTTCTCGCCGCCGCACACGAACATGTCGTCGACGCGGCCGACGAAGTAGAAGAAGCCGTTGTCGTCGCGGCGGAACACATCGTTAGTCCGGTAATAGCCGTCCGGCGTCATCGCCTTGGCCGTGGCTTCGGGCAGCTTGTGGTAATGCGTCATCAGCGCGCCGCACTTCATTTCGAGCGCACCTTCGTCCTGCACTTCTTGGCCGTCGCGCACGAGACGCAGCTCCACCTCGGGATGCGGATAGCCGGTCGACAGCTCGGGCTGCGGGATGCCGTCGGGATGCGGACCGAACACGACGGGCCCGGCCTCGGTGGTGCCGTACCCGTTGCCGATCTGGGCTTTGGGGAACACGCCGCGCACCTGGTCGATCAGCGACTGGGTGATCGGCGCCGAGCCCATGCGTACCGCCTCGACGGCCGAGAGATCGTTGGTCGCCAAGAGCTCCTTCTCGCGCAGCATCATGGCGATCATGGTCGGCACCGAGGTCAGGAACTGCACGCGATGGCGCGCGGCCGCCTCGATGTAGCCGCGGGTCGTGAACTGCGGTAGCAGCACGATCGTGTCGCCCTGGTTGAGCGTGGTCTGGCACATGGCGAGACCGTTCATGTGATAGAGTGGAGCGGCGACCAGTGAGCGCTGGCCCTGCGGCACCGGCCGGCGCACGCGCTGGCTGATCGCCCAGAGGTGCGAATAGTGCGACAGCACCACGCCCTTGGGCCGCCCGGTCGAACCCGACGTGTAGAGGAACATCGCCGGTTCCTCGGGCTGCATCGCGAGCGGCGTGAACGGACCTTCGTCGAGGAGCGATACGAAGTCCCTGTCGAACGAGACCTTGGGCACGCTGTCAGGCGCGAGCTTCAACCGCGTGTCGTCACCGATGACCAGCTTGGCGTCGCAGTCGTCGACGATGTAGGCGACCGTTTCGGCCGGCAGCTTATAATTCACCGGCACCGAGACCAGGCCGGCCTGCATGGTGCCGAGGAAGGTCAGCAGGAACTCGGCGCGGTTGGCCGAAAGGATGGCGACGCGATCGCCACGCTTCAGTCCGCGCTTCAGCAGGCCGCGCGCAACGGCGCCGCTCAGGCGGAAAATGTCGTCGTAGGTGTAGGAGCGCTCGCTGCCGTTTCCGCCGGCGTCGATCAGCGCCAGCGAATCGCGCGGCACGTCGCGCGAGATCGCGTCGCCCTGGTTATCTTGCGTGATGCTTACCATGGCGACCTATTCGATGAACTCCAGCACGGCGTTCATTGCCTGCTTTGCCGGCACGACCAGTCGTCCCGACGTCTGGACAACGCCCTCGATCTTGCCTTGCTGCAAGGCCTGCGCCGCCTTGGCGACGGAGACGGTCCGGAAGGTGAGGCCGGCCATGTAGGCCTTGCGGCCTTCTGCATCGGGCACGGCATCGCCGAATTGGGATTTCAGCTCGGCCTCGGTGACGATGTCGAAGCGCGAATTGGCGACCACGACGCTCTTGCCGCCCTTGATGTCGCGTATCGCCTCGACGCCGAACATGTCGGCATAGAGCTTGGCGCCGGCCGCCGGATCGGGCTCGACGATCAGGGCACGCACGACGGCGACCGTGCCGTTGGCGTGATGGCGCCACTCGTCGCGCCACACCAGGTCGCGCGTGAAGTGGTGGCAGTAGTAGATCCGGCCATAGGGCACGACGCCCGCCTTCATGCGCACGGTGCGGAAGCGCGCATCGTGCTCCTTGCCCGCGACCTTCACGGGCCGCGTGAACTCCACTGGCGGATCGAAGGGCAGGCCGACCTTGGCGAGCGATTCGTAGGTGACGGTCGAGTCCTCCGAGCCGAAGACCAGCCCGTTCAGACCGGCCGCATAGTCGAGCAAGTCCAGGCGACCGGTCGTGGCGCCCTTCGGTACGGCAATGAGCTCGAGATAGTCGGTGCCGAACATGGCGAGATGGTTGATCGAGCCGAGCGAATGATAGCCACGCTCGGTGAGCGTGAAACCGAGCCGCCGATAGATGTCCGCCGCGCGATCCATGTCGTCGCGCGCATTGATGACCACGTGGTCGAGCGTTGCCGCAGGCAATGTCATCTAAGAACCCCTCTCGCCGCCTATCTTCGCACGTCGCGCATGTCGTGAATTCTCTTATTTCGACGAGGCCGCCGCATCTCCGGAAATCATTTCCAATATTCCCAGGATCGCGAGAATGAAACTCCAAGATCGCAGCTCCATTCAATATGCATCTCTGCTGGCCTGCATTTTGCTGCATCGTTATTGCCTGGGCGCGCTAGGCTCCCCTTGGGTATGGACAGGACGACGACATGACAGCGAAATTCCGCACGACGCGCCGCGCCGCCTTGGCCGGCGTATCCGCTTTGGCGCTTGCGGGCGGCCGGGCGTGGGCGCAGACGCCGACACCCAAGAAGGGCGGCACGCTCACCTTCTTGCAGAACAGCGAGCCGCAGACCCTGGTGGCGCTGACCACGGTGGCGACGCCCGCGCTCACTGTCAGCGCCAAGGTCACCGAAGGGCTGCTGGAGTACGACTACGACATCAAGCCGCGCCCGCAGCTTGCGACGGAATGGTCGATCAGTCCCGACGGCAAGACCTATACGTTCAAACTGCGGCCGAACGTGAAGTTCCACGACGGCAAGCCGTTCACGTCGGCCGACGTCGCCTATTCGATCCAGCTCCTGAAGACCGTTCATCCGCGCGGCCGCAACACCTTCGCCAACGTCACCGAGGTCAAGACGCCCGATCCGCTGACCGCCGTCATCGAGCTTTCCAAGCCCGCGCCTTACCTGATCAAGGCATTGACGGCGGCCGAGGCGCCGATGATGCCGCGGCACATCTACGAAGGCACCGATCCGCTTGCCAATCCCAACGGCAACGCGCCGATCGGGACGGGCCCCTACAAGTTCAAGGAGTGGGTGCGCGGCAGCCACATCATCTACGAACGCAATCCCGACTACTGGGATGCGCCCAAGCCCTACATCGACCGCATGGTCTGCAAGTTCCTGCCCGATCCGGGGGCACGCTCGATCGCTTTCGAGAACGGCTCGGCCGACATCGGCTACCGCACGCCGGTGGCGCTGTCCGACCTCGAGCGCCTGAAGAAGATCCCGACTTTGCGTTTCGAGACCAAGGGCACGAGCTATTCGTATAATGTGTCTACGCTGCAGTTCAATCTCGACAGCCAGTTCTTCAAGAACCTCAAGGTGCGCCAGGCGGTGGCGCACACGATCGACCGCGAGCTGCTGATCAAGACCGTGGCCTTCGGCTACGGCACGGTGTGCTACTCGCCGATCGCGCCGGGCCTCAAGGAGTTCCACGACCCGACGCCCAGCCCCTACAAGCTCGACCTCAAGAAGGCCGAGGCGCTGCTCGACGAGGCGGGCTTCCCACGCGGCGCCAACAAGGTGCGGTTCAAGGTGCCGCTCGACTACAATCCGATCGGCGACGAGAGCCGGCGCGCCTGCGAGTTCCTGCGCGCCGCGCTCGGCCGCATCGGCATCGCAGTCGAGGTGCGCGCCGCCGATCCGTCGGCGTTCGTGAAGCGCGTCTACACCGACCGCGAGTTCGACTTCACCTTCAACGGCCATTCCAACCTGTTCGATCCGACGGTCGGGGTGCAGCGCATCTACTGGTCGAAGAACTTCAAGAAGGGCGTGCCGTTCTCCAACGGCTCACACTACGACAATCCCAAGGTCGATGCCCTGCTCGAGGGCGCCGCTGTCGAGAACGATCCAGTCAAGCGCAAGCAGATGTTCATCGACTTCCAGCGCATCATCGCCGAGGAAGTGCCGGACATCCCGCTCTACTCGCCGCTCTACCTCACCATCCACAATGTCCGCGTGCACGACCATTCGCTGACCGCCGACGGCGTCGAGGCCAACATGGCCGCGGTGTGGCTGGATGCGTAACCGTCATCCCGAGCGAAGCCGCCCGCAGGGCGGCGTAGTCGAGGGACCTGTTTTTGTCGATGCCTCAACAAAACAGGTCCCTCCACTCCGCCTCGCTACGCTCGGCTCCGGTCGGGATGACGGAATTTGGGAAAGGCCGTCCTGACATGAGGATGGGCCGCCGCGTCCTCACGACCCTCCGTCGGACCGCCATCCATGCCGGTCCGACGGTGCTCGGCATCATCGTGCTCGACTTTCTCCTGTTGCAGCTGATGCCGGGCGATGCGGCCGACGTCATCGCCTCGGAGTCGGGCGTCGCCACGGCCGAGACCATGGCGGCGCTGCGCCAGCGTTTCGGGCTCGATCAGCCGGTGCTGACCCAGCTCGTCAATTTCCTCAGCCACCTGGCGCAGTTCGATCTGGGGTTCTCGCCGCGCTACAACATGCCGGTCCTCGACATGATCATGACCCGCCTGCCCGGCACCCTGCTGCTGATGGTGACGGCGCTGTCGCTTGCCCTGGTGCTGGGCATCGTCGTCGGCTCGGTGATGGCGGCCTGGGCGGGACGCTGGCCCGATCGCGCTCTCTCCGTCGTCGTCCTGCTGTTCTATTCCATGCCGGGCTTCTGGGTCGGCCTGATGGCGATCGTGCTGTTCTCGGTGAAGCTCGGCTGGCTGCCCAGCGACGGCAGCATGACGGTCGGCGCCGATCTCTCGGGCTGGGCGTTCGTGGTCGATCGCGCCAAGCACCTGATCCTGCCCGCCCTGGCGCTCGCCTCGTTCTTCGTCGCCGTCTACGCCCGGCTGGTGCGGGCCTCGATGTTGGAAGTGCAGCGCCAGGACTTCATGCGCACCGCCCAGGCCAAGGGCCTGCATCCGTTCTTCATCCAGCTGCGCCACGCGCTGCGCAACGCCTTGATCCCGGTCACCACCGTGGCCGGCATGCATCTCGGCAACCTGCTGGGTGGCGCCGTGGTGGTCGAGACGTTGTTCGGCTGGCCGGGCATGGGCCGGTTGGCCTTGGAGGCCGTGCTGGCGCGTGACTTCTCCGTCCTGCTGGGTGTGCTGCTGCTGTCGTCGCTGCTGGTCATCATCGCCAACATGGTGATCGACCTGCTGCACGCGTGGCTCGATCCGCGCATCGGGTCGGCCTGATGAGCGTGCAGGCCGAAAAGTTGGCCCCCAAGGCCATCGACGTCGGCAACCGCGCCGCCATCCCGCGCAAAGGCCGGCGGTTGCGCGCCTTCATGCGCAACCCGACCTTCGTGGCCGGCGTGATCATCCTGTCCTTCTTCGTGCTGCTGGCGCTGTTCGCGGACGTCCTGTTCCCCGGCGATCCGCTCGACATGGTCGGGCCGCCCGTGCTGTGGCCGGGCGAGAACCCCGAGTTCCCGCTCGGCACCGATTCGCTGGGCCGCGACGTGCTGGCGGGGCTTGTTCACGGCGCGCGCGCCTCTCTGCTGGTCGGCCTGTCGGCCGCCGCCATCGGCCTTGCCATCGGCATGGTGGTGGGCGCCGCGGCCGGCTTCTTCGGCGGCTGGGTCGACACGCTGCTGATGCGCGTCGTCGAGCTGTTCCAGACCACGCCCACCTTCCTGCTGGTCGTGGTCATCGTGGCGATCGGCGAGCCGACCATGCAGACCATCGCGCTCGCGATCGGCATCGCTTCGTGGCCGACCGTGGCGCGGCTGGTGCGCGCCCAGTTCCGCTCCCTGCGCGAGGCCGATTTCGTGATGGCTGCGCGCAGCCTCGGCTATTCCAGCCTGCGCATCATCGCCCAGGAGATCCTGCCCAACGCCCTGCCGCCGGTGATCGTCGCGGCCTCGGTCATGATCGCCAACGCGATCCTCACCGAGGCAGGCCTCTCCTTCCTCAACATGCGCGATCCCAACCTGGTGAGCTGGGGCGGCATGATCGGCGCCGGCCGCGACCTTTTGCGCACCGCCTGGTTTCTGACGGCGCTGCCGGGCGTGGCGATCGCCGCCGCCGTGCTGTCGCTGAACCTGGTGGGCGATGGGCTGAACGAGATCCTGAACCCGCGGTCCGAGCCATGAGTCTGCTCGCGGTCGAAAACCTCTCCGTCGCCTTCCCGGGTCACGTCGCGGTGCGCGAGGTGAGCTTCGCCATCGAGCCCGGCGAGACCTTGGCGCTGGTGGGCGAGTCGGGTTGCGGCAAGTCGGTAACGGCCTTCTCGGTGATGCGCCTGCTGCCGCCCAACGCCCGGGTGGTCTCGGGCCGCATCCTGCTCGAGGGCGCCGACCTCATGGCGGCGTCGCCCGCGGAGATGCGCGAGGTGCGCGGCAAGAAGATCTCGCTGATCCAGCAGGAGCCGATGACCTCGCTCAATCCGGTGCTGTCGATCGGCACGCAGATCGGTGAAGTGATCCGCCGTCACGAGAAGGTGTCGCGCCGCGCCGCGCGTTCCCGGTGCATCGAGCTGCTCGACCTGGTCAGCATCCCCGACGCGCACCGCCGCATCGACGACTATCCGCACAATCTCAGCGGCGGCATGCGCCAGCGCGTCATGATTGCCATGGCGGTGGCCTGCGGCCCGAAGCTGCTGATCGCCGACGAGCCGACCACGGCGCTCGACGTGACGACCCAGGCGCAGGTCCTCGACCTGCTCGACGACCTGCGGCGGCGCCTGTCGATGGCCGTGCTGCTGATCACCCACGATCTCGGCGTCGTGGCGCAGTGGGCCGACCGCATCAACGTCATGTATGCCGGCCGCATCGTCGAGCAGGCCGCCATCCGGCCGTTCTTCGCCCGGCCGATGCACCCCTATTCGCGCGGGCTTTTGGGCGCGCGTGTCGATGTCGATGCCGACGAGCATTATTCGGCGAGCCGGCTGAGCGAGATCCCGGGCAGCGTCGGCTCGGCCGCCGGAGAGTCCGGTTGCCCGTTCGCGCCGCGTTGCCCGATGGTCGAGACGGCGTGCCGCGCCGCGCCACCATCCTTGCTGGCTTTCGAGGCCGAACGCCGCGTGGCCTGTCCGGTGACCCTGGAGGCGTCGCGCCATGGCTGAGCCGCTGCTCTCGGTGCGCGACCTCCATACGCGCTACGCCGTCGGCAAGCAGGTGCTGCGCGCAGTCGATGGCGTCTCCTTCGAGGTCGGGCGCGGCGAGACCGTCGGCTTGGTGGGTGAATCGGGCTGCGGCAAGAGCACGCTCGGCAAGACCGTGCTGCGCCTGGTGCCCTCGGCCGAGGGCGCGATCGTGCTCGACGGCGCCGACATCACCCGGCTCGGCGATTCGGCCATGGCCGAACACCGCCGGCGCATGCAGATGATCTTCCAGGATCCGTTCGGCTCGCTCAATCCGCGCCAGACGATCCGCACGGTGCTCGACACGGCGCTCAAGGTGCATCGCCAGGGCAACCGGGCCGAGCGCGAGCGGCGCATGGCGGAGATCGTCGAGCGCGTCGGCCTGCCGGCCGATGCCCTCGACCGCTATCCGCACGAGTTCTCCGGCGGCCAGCGCCAGCGTATCGGCATCGCCCGCGCCCTCGTGCTGCGGCCGGCGCTGATCGTGTGCGACGAGCCGGTGTCGGCGCTCGACGTGTCGATCCAGGCGCAGATCCTCAACCTGCTGGTCGACCTCAAGCGCGATCTCGGCCTGTCGTACCTGTTCATCTCCCATGACCTGTCGGTCGTGCGCTATTTTGCCGACCGCGTGCTGGTGATGTATCTCGGCCGCATCGTCGAGAGCGCCTCGCACGCCACGCTTTGGCGCGATCCGCGCCATCCCTACACCAAGGCCCTGTTCGCGGCCGTGCCCTCGACCGATCCGACGCACAAGCGCGGCGCGCCGCCCATCAAGGGCGAGCTCACCACCGACCTGTCGTCGGGCTGCCGTTTCTATTCGCGCTGCCCGGCCGCGACCGATCGCTGCCGCAGCGAGGAGCCCCAATTGCGTTCCGTTGGAGAAGGACATCATGCCGCCTGCCACTTCGCCTGAAGCCATCCGCCTCGCGGTGGATATCGGCGGGACCTTCACCGACGTGGTGCTGGAGACGCCGGAGGCGCGCTACTCCGCCAAGGTGCTGACCACCAAGGCGGCGCCCGAGGCCGGCGTGCTCGACGGCATGCTGCGCGCGCTCGAGCTCGCGAACATGGCGCCGTCCGCGGTCGGCCTGATCGTGCACGGCACGACGCTCGCCACCAACGCCATCATCGAGCGCAAGGGCGCCCGGACCGCGCTGGTCACCACCAAGGGCTTCCGCGATTCCATCGAGATGGCGCAGGAGAACCGGTTCGAGCAGTACGACATCTTCATCGAGAAGCCCGAGCCCCTGGTGCCCCGCACCTTGCGCTTCACCGTGCCGGAGCGCGTCGACGCCAAGGGCGCGGTGCGGCTGGCGCTCGATGAGACGGCCGTGGCCGAGCTCGCCGCGACGCTCAAGGCCCAGGGCGTCGAGGCGGTCGCCGTCGGCTTCCTGCACAGCTACGCCAATCCCGCGCACGAGCGGCGCGCCGGCGAGATCCTGGCGGCGGCGCTGCCCGGCGTGCGCGTCTCGCTGTCCTGCGAGGTCTGTCCGGAGGTGCGCGAGTACGAGCGCTTCTCGACGACCTGCGCCAACGCCTATGTGCAGCCCCTGATGGCGCGCTACCTCGAGAACCTGCGCAAGCGCATCGCCGCGGCGGGCTTCGGCTGCCCCGTGCTGCTGATGACCTCGGGCGGTGGGTTGACGACGCTGGAGACGGCAGCGCGCTTTCCCGTCCGGCTGGTCGAATCCGGGCCGGCGGGCGGCGTCATCCTGTCGACCTGGATCGCCGAGCGCTTCGGCATCGACCGCATCCTCTCCTTCGACATGGGCGGCACCACGGCCAAGATCTGCATCATCGACGACGGCAAGCCGATGGCCTCGCGCAGCTTCGAGGTCGATCGCCGCTATCGCTTCATGAAAGGCAGCGGCTTGCCGGTGCGCATCCCGGTGATCGAGATGGTCGAGATCGGCGCCGGGGGCGGCTCGCTGGCCGGTGTCGACGAGATGAAGCGCATCACCGTCGGCCCCGAGAGTGCCGGGTCCGATCCCGGCCCGGCCTGCTACCGCCTGGGCGGTGCGCGGCCGGCGGTCACCGACGCCAACGTCGTGCTGGGCCGCATCGATCCCGACCGCTTCGCCGGCGGCTCGATCACGCTCGATGCCGGGCTGAGCCGCGGCGCCGTCGATGCCCATGTCGGCACGCCGCTCGAGCTCGACACCACACTCGCGGCCTTCGGCATCTCCGAGGTGGTCGAGGAGAACATGGCCAATGCCGCCCGCGTGCACGCCGTCGAGCGCGGCGCCGAGCTCGAGGGCCGCACCCTGATCGCCTTCGGCGGCGGTGCGCCGTTGCATGCGGCGCGGCTCGCCGAGAAGCTCGGCATCGCCGACGTGCTGATCCCGGCCAGCGCCGGCGTCGGCTCGGCCGTCGGCTTCCTGCGCGCGCCGATCGCCTTCGAGGTGGTGCGCAGCCGCTTCGTGCGGCTGGGCAGCTTCGATGCCGCCTCGGTCAACGCCATGTTCGCCGAGATGGAGAAGGAGGCGACCGACGTCGTGAAGCTCGGCGCCGCGGCGGGCGCCAAGATCTCGATCAGTCGCAGCGCCGACATGCGCTATGCCGGCCAGGGCCATGAGATCCTGGTCGAACTGCCCGACGGGCCGTTCACGGCGGCGTCGGTCGCCGAGCTGCGCAAGCGCTTCGAGGCCGGCTACCGCACCCTGTTCAGCCGAGTCGTGCCGGGCGTCGATGTCGAGGTCACCGGCTGGATCCTGAAGGCGGAAACGCCGGCGCCGGGGCGCCAGGATCAAGCGGAGCGCGGACCTCCAGGTCCGCTCATGAGCGGAGCTGGAGCTCCGCGCTCCGATGAGACCCGCAACCTCTTCGATCCGATGCTGCGCGACTACACGTCGGTGCCGGTCTACCAGCGCAAGACACTGAAACCGGGCCAGACCCTGCAAGGCCCCGCCGTCATCGCCGAGGACGAGACCACGACCATCGTCACCTCGGGCTTCATCGCCAACCTCGATCCGTCGGGGGCCATCCGTCTCACCGCCAAATCCGCCGCCCTTCAGGAGGCCGCCCAATGAGAGCCAACCATCCGCTGAGCCGCATCGAATACCAGGTGATGTGGAACCGCCTGATCTCTGTCGTCGAGGAGCAGGCACAGACCCTGGTGCGCACCGCCTTCGGCACGGCCACGCGCGAGGCGGGCGACCTGTCGGCCGGTGTCTACGACACCCAGGGCCGCATGCTGGCCCAGGCCGTCACCGGCACGCCCGGTCACGTCAACTCGATGGCGATGAGCGTGGGCTACGTGCTCGACAAGGTGCCGCTCGCCAAGATGAACGACGGCGACGCCTTCATCGTCAACGATCCCTGGCAGGGCACGGGCCATCTCAACGACATCGTCATCGTCACGCCGACCTTCCGGCGCGGAACGGCGGTCGGCCTGTTCGCCTGCACCCTGCACGTGGTCGATATCGGCGGCCGCGGCATCATGGGCGCGGCGCAGCAGGTCTACGAGGAGGGGCTCTATCTTCCGATCACCAAGATCGTCGATCGCGGCGAGATGAACCAGTGGCTGATCGACATCATCGCCGCCAACGTGCGCGAGCCGGTGCAGGTGATCGGTGACATCTACTCGGAGATCTCCAGCAACGAGGTCGGCGGCAAGCGCCTGGTCGCGATGATGGATGAGTTCGGGCTGGAGCATCTCGACGATCTCGCCAAGCACATCCTCGATCATTCGCGCGAGGCGAGCCTGGCCGCCATCAACCGCCTGCCGCACGGCACCTACCACAACGCCATGATGGTCGACGGCATCAACGGCAAGTCGATGGAGATCAAGGCCAAGCTCACCATCGGGCCGGACGGCATCGACGTCGATTTCGCGGGCTCGCCCGGCATGGTGCAGTTGGGCATCAACGTGCCGCTTTGCTACACCGAGGCCTACACCTCGTTCGGCGTGAAGTGCATCGTGGCGCCGCACGTGCCCAACAATGCCGCCTCGCTCGCCACCATCCGCGTGACGGCGCCCGAGGGCTGCATCCTGAACGCCAAGCATCCCGCGCCGGTCGCGGCGCGCAGCATCATCGGCCAGATGCTGCCCGACGTCGTGTTCGGCTGCCTGCAGCAGGCGTTGCCCGACGGCGTGCCGGCCGAGGGTACGTCGTGCCTGTGGAACGTGCGCCTGATGGGCGGCATGGGCCGGGTCGACGGCGATCCAGCGGTGCTGCAGAAGGCGACGCCCTTCAACGTCACCTCGTTCCATTCCGGCGGCACCGGCGCGCGGCCCAAGCTCGACGGGCTGTCGGCCACCGCCTTCCCGAGCGGCGTGCGCAACGTGCCGATCGAGATTACCGAGACCATCGCCCCGGTACTGGTGTGGTCCAAGGAATACCGCACCGATTCCGGCGGCGCCGGCGAGTATCGCGGCGGGCTGGGCCAGATCATGGAGGTCGAGAGCGCCGAGGACATGCCGTTCGGCATCTCGACCAGCTTCGACCGCGTCGTCTATCCGCCGCGCGGCCGCGCCGGTGGCCTGGCCGGCATGACTGGCCGCGTCGAGCTGGCCTCGGGCAAGACCCTGCCGCCCAAGGCCCACTCCTCCATCCCGGTCGGCGAGCGGCTACGCGTCAGCATGCCGGGCGGCGGGGGCTACGGCGATCCCCGGAAGCGTCCGGCGGCGAAGGTCGCCGACGACGTGGCCCGCGGCCTGGTCTCCGTCGAAAAGGCGCGCGAGCTCTATGGGGTGGCGGTCACGCCGGCCTTCGAGGTCGACGAAGCGGAGACGGCTAAGCTCAGGGTCGCTGTCGCGGCGGAGTAGCTATTCGGGCTTGATGCCCTTCTCGCGGATGAGGACGCCCCAGCGCACCGACTCCGACTTAACGAAGGCGGCGAACGTCGCTTGGCGGTTGCCGATCGGCTCGGCGCCCAGCGCCGCCATCTGCTCCTCGACCGGCTTGGACCGCAGCACGGCGGTGAGGGCGGCGTGCAGCTTGGCGCCTATGTCACTGGGCACGCCCTTGGGCAGGAACACGCCGTTCCAGCCGACCATCTCGTAGTCCGGCACGCCCGCCTCCGCCACGGTCGGCAGCTCGGGGATCAGCGGCGACCGCTTGCGGCTGGTGATGGCGAGGGCGCGCAGCTTGCCGTCCTTCACCAACGGCAAAGTGCCGGGCACGTTCTCGATCATGAAGGAGAGCTGGCCGGCCACCAGGTCGGCCAGCGCCGGCGCGCCGCCCTTGTAGGGCACGTGCACGGCATTGATGCCGGTCATCGACTTCAAGAGCTCGGTCGCCAGGAAGGGCGTGGTGCCGACGCCGCCCGAGCCGTAGTTCAGCTTGCCGGGATGGGCCTTGGCGTAGAACAGGAATTCCGTCACCGACTTCGCCGGCAATGAGGGATGCACCACCAGCATCAGCGGCGCGGAGTTCACCATCGTCACCGGCACGAGGTCGACGAGCGGGTCGAACGTCATCTTGGCGTAGAGATAGGGGGCCACCGTCAGCGCGGTGTTGGCCATCAGCATGGTGTAGCCGTCGGGCGCCGCCTTGGCGACGATCTCGGCGCCGACATTGCCGCCGGCGCCCGGCTTGTTGTCGACCACCACCTGCTGGTCGATCTTCTCGCTGAGGCGCTGGGCGACGATGCGCGCCATGATGTCCAGCACGCCCGCGCCCGCCGCGAACGGCACGACATAGCGGATCGGACGGGAGGGCCAAGTCTGGGCGAGAGCCGGCGTCGCTGCCAGCAGCGAGCCGAGAAGTGCACCGCGGCGGGTAAGGATGCCGGTCATGGCAGACTCTTACTTGCCGTCGTTGAGCTCGGCAACGCGCGCCAGCAGGACCTCGCCGGAGCGTTCGAAGAAGTCGAGCAGGGTCGCGAGCTCCTCGCGGCTGTAGCCCGCCAGGATCGCCCCGATGGACTTCTCCAGCGGTGAGAACAACGCGCCGATCGGCCCAATCTTGTCCCCGCGCACGCGCACCAGCACCTTGCGCCGGTCGTTGGCGTCGGCCATGCGCTCGACCAGGCTGAGCCGCTCCAGCCGGTCGATCAGGCCGGTGACGGCGCCGCTGGTCAGCCCGGTGCGGCGCGCGATCTCGCCTGCTGTCGATGGACCGTTCAGCAGGATGAGGTCGAGGCACTCGAGGTCGCTGGAATTGACCCCGACCTTCCTAGCAATCGCCTGGCCGTGCAGCACGCCCGCCGCCGAGGAGCGGCGCATCGCCGGCATCAGGCGGCCGACCAGGGCTTGCTTGCCCTCTTGACTCGCTTTCTTGGTCGCCATATTTCTCATTTACTAAGATAAATAGCCATCAAGATAATGGCATATCGTCACCCGTCTTCCAAGGAGCAAGCCAATGAGCCTCACGACGCCTTCCTCCCATGAATCCTTCGACCGCCACGCCGCCGAGGCGGTCATGGCCTGGCACGGTTGGGGGTCGCCGATCGGCCTCAGCATCGCCCTGATTGCCGTCGGCATCACCGGCGTCCTGATCCGGTTCGCGGTGTTCGGGTTGTAGGACGTTCCGGGCGCGGGCCGTCGGTCCGCGCCCGAAGACGTCAGCTGCTCTCGTTCGACAGCACGTCGCCGAACAGCTTCCAGGTCTCGCCGTCGAAGCGGGCGAGCTGGACGGCCTGGATGGGATAGAAATCCGTCGGGCTGGTGTTGATCTTGATGCCCGGCAGCAGGATCGGCACCACGAGGTTCTTCATGCTGGCCGCCTGCTTCATCAGGTTCGCGCGCGTGAGCTCGTCGCCGCAGGCGGTGAGGCAGTGCCGCATCGTCGACGACACCGAGTAGGCGTAGGTGTAGGAGGCATCCGCCATGTTGCCTTGCGGGATGTACTTCTCCATCCATGCCTTCCACTCGAGGAAATCCGGCGCATTGGCCCATTGCGGATCGGTCGGATCCTTGAGGTAGGCCGCCGTGATGATGTCCTTGCTGTTCTCCAGCCCGGCCGGCTTCAAGGTCGAGGCCACCGAGGCCGCGACGTTGGCGAGGTAGTGCTTGGGCTTCCAGGCGAGGTCGGCCACCTTGCGGATCGCCTGGGCCGCGGCCTTGGGGGCGGCGTGGTTGAAGAACACGTCGGCGCCGGAATCCTTCAGCTGGATGATCTGGCTGTCGACCGTGGGGTCGGTGACCTCGTAGCTCACCGTCTTGATCAGGAACTTGTCCTTGTCCTTGCCGAAGCCCGCCTGGAAGCCGTGCAGGTAGTCCTTACCGGAATCGTCGTTCTGGTAGAGCATGGCCACCTTGGCATTGGGATGGTTGGCCATGATGTGCTTGGCGTAGATCGCCGCTTCGGTGGCGTAGTCGGGCTGCCAGCCCATGGTCCACGGGAATTCCTTGGGCATGCCCCACTTCGACGCGCCGGTAGCGACGAAGAGCTGCGGCACCTTCTTCTGGTTCAGGTACTTCTGCACCACCGTGTTGGTCGGCGTGCCGAGCAGCTGGTAGATCGCGAAGACCTGGTCGTCCTCCACGAGCTTGCGCACCATCTCGACGGTCTTGGGCGGCTGGAAGCCGTCGTCGTAGGTGATGAAGTTGATCTTGCGGCCGTTGATGCCGCCCTGGTCGTTGACCATCTGCCAGTAGGCGGTGATGCCCTTGCCGATCACGCCATAGGCCGAGAGCGGTCCCGAGTAGGGATTGGTGTGGCCGAGCTTGATCTCCTTGTCGGTGACGCCGGGATCGTATTTCTTCTGCGCCCGCACGATGCTCGGCGTCGCCAGCGCGAATGCCGATGCGGACGCGACGAGCGTCCGACGATTGATCTTCGCCATTGATTTCCTCCTCGACCGCTCCGTTGCTCGGAGTCGTGCCGGGAGTGTAGCGGCTCAGAACGCTTCGGGCGACGTGAAGGGCAAACCGAGCGCCTCGGCCACCGGGCGGCAGGTCACCTTGCCCTCGTGCACGTTGAGGCCGTTGCGCAAATGCGCATCGTCTGCAATCGCCTTGCGCCAGCCCTTGTCGGCCAGCGCCAGCGCGAATGGGAGGGTGGCGTTGTTCAACGCGAAGGTCGACGTCCGCGCCACCGCGCCCGGCATGTTGGTGACGCAGTAATGGATCACGCCTTCCTCGACATAGGTCGGGTCGGAGTGCGAGGTCGGCTTCGACGTTTCGCAACAGCCGCCCTGGTCGATGGCGATGTCGACGATGACGCTGTTGGGCTTCATCGAGGCGACCATTTCGCGGGTTACCAGTTTTGGTGCAGCAGCCCCTGGTACGAGCACCGCGCCGACTAAGAGGTCGGCGCGACGCAGGATGGCTGAAAGCGCATCGCGGGTGGAGAAGATGGTGCGGAGGCCGGGAAACTGTGCCGCCAGGCGACGCAGCACGTCGGCCGACCGGTCGACCACGAACACCGTGGCGCCCATGCCGAGCGCGATGGTCGCGGCATGCGTTCCCGAGACGCCGCCGCCCAGCACGACGACTTCGGCCGGCGGAACGCCCGGCACGCCGCCGAGAAGCACACCGCGGCCGCCCGCGGTGCGCTCGAGGTAATGCGCGCCGACCTGCGGCGCCAGCCGGCCCGCGATCTCCGACATCGGCGTGAGAAGAGGCAAGGTGCCGCTAGGCGAGGTGACGGTCTCGTAGGCGATGGCCGTGACGCCGCTCTCCAGCAGGTCCTCGGTCTGCGTGCGATCAGGCGCGAGGTGCAGGTAGGTGAACAGCACCTGGCCGCGGCGCAGTCGCTTGCGCTCGATCGCCAGCGGCTCCTTCACCTTCACGATCATCTCGCTCTCGGCGAAGACCGCTTCGGCGCTGTCGACGATGCGCGCGCCTGCACCGACGTACTGCTCGTCGCCCAGGCCTGAGCCTGCTCCGGCGCCCCGCTCGACCAGGACCTCGTGGCCGTGATGCACCAACTCGGCGACCGACGACGGCACCAGCCCGACGCGGTCTTCGTGGTCCTTGATTTCCCTGGGGACGCCGACTCGCATGATCGGATCAGAGCAGGTGACCGGCGCGCTCGGCCTTGGTGCGCAGGTAGTTCTCGTTGTGCCCGTTGGCCGGGAAGGAGTGGGCCACTCGCTCCGCCACCTCGATGCCGTAGCGCTCGAGCTGGCTGATCTTCTGCGGGTTGTTGGTCATCAGCCGCACGCGCTTGATGCCCATGCGCGACAGCATGGTGGCGGCCGGCGCATAGATGCGCTCGTCGGCGTCGAAGCCCAGCTGCTCGTTGGCGTCGATTGTGTCGAAGCCATCGTCCTGCAGCTCGTAGGCGCGCAGCTTGTTCACCAGGCCGATGCCGCGGCCTTCCTGCGCGAGATAGAGCAGCACGCCCGAGCCCTGCTTGGAGATCTCGGCGATGGCGCCGCGCAGCTGCACGCCGCAGTCGCAGCGCAGCGAGCCCAGAAGGTCGCCGGTGAAGCATTCGGAATGGAGCCGGATCAGCACCGGCTCGGTCGGATCGATCTCGCCGACGACGATGGCGAGATGCTCCTTGCCGCCGTCGCTCGGACGCCAGGCGAGGATGCGCGCGTTCTCCGCGCCCTCCAGCGGCACGTTGGCCTGCGCCACCTGCTGTAGATTGCGCGCGGCGCTCTCCTCGTAGGTCAGGACGTCGACGGCATCGACGTAGATCAGGTCCTGGTCACGCGCCCACTCGCGGCGCTTGTTCTTGGGATCGCTGGTCAGCGGTCCCAGCACGACGGCCGGCAGCAGGCGGGCGAGCTTGGCGAGCTCGATCGCAGTCTCGGCGATGCGCGGCGCGTGGCTGGCGACCGGCCGCGACAGGTAGCGCAGCGCGGCATGGCGGCCGGCTTCCTCGGTCTCATTCGGCTGCAGGATCACGTCGGCCGGCACGCCCTCGGGCAGGTCGAGGGTGATCGGCTTGTTGGTCTCGCCCATGCCGCCCGCTATGTGCGGCGGGATCTCCATGCCGATGGCCTCGGCCCTTCGGCGCGTCGTGACCAGCACAGGGGCCTGCTGGGCCAGGCCCTGCAGGCGCTGCAGGGCGCGCGGGCCACAGGCTTCGGCGGCGATCACAAGGCCGCCACCGCCGTCGTCGTCGCGCAGGACTACAATGCCGCCGCGCCGCAACTCGGCCAGGGCGCGCTCGACGGCGGCCAGGGCGGTGGCGGTACGGGAATGAACTTGACCCGGAATCATGCTCTACCTTGCGCCATCCTTAGCACGGCGCGGGCCCTTTTGCCGAAGTGAACCGCTTTTGCCATCTTTTCGTACCAGATAGAGTGTTTCCAGGTCGCCAGCAGGTAGCAGCAGCATGTCTGTAAACAATCGCGGCAAGAAAATTCTGCTGGTCGACGACGACCAGGGCCTGCGCACGGTGCTCGCCGAGCAGCTCGACCTCTATGACGGGTTCACCACCATCCAGGTCGGCACGGCGGCGGAGGGCATGGAGAAGGCCAAGCTCGCCCATTACGACGCCATCCTGCTCGATATCGGCCTGCCCGACATGGATGGCCGCGAGCTCTGCAAGCTGATGCGCCGTCAGGGCGTGCGCGCACCCGTGATCATGCTGACGGCGGCCGATTCCGACGCCGATACCATCCTGGGCCTGGAATCGGGCGCCAACGACTACGTCACCAAGCCGTTCCGCATCAACGTCCTGCTGGCCCGGCTGCGCGCCCATCTGCGCCAGCATGAGCGCAGCGAGGATGCGGTGATGACCATCGGCCCCTACGAGTTCCATCCTGCGGCCAAGATGCTGATGGAGAAGGCCGGCAAGAAGAAGATCCGGCTGACCGACAAGGAAGCCTCGATCCTGAAGTACCTGTTCCGTGCCGGCGACCGGCCGGTGGCGCGCGACGTGCTGCTGAACGAGGTCTGGGGCTACAACGCCGGGGTCACCACCCACACGCTGGAAACGCATATCTACCGCCTGCGCCAGAAGATCGAGCGCGATCCGGCCAGTGCCGCCATCCTGATCACCGATCGCGGCGGCTACCGGCTGCAGCCCTGAGGTGGGGTGCTTGCCAAAAGGTGACCAAAGCGTCATCTTTTTCATAACCTGAGAAAAATGCACCCCGGGAGGGCCCTCTCATGAGCACGCAGCGCATCTACGCCCTGCCCGTCGAGACCACCGAGTGGAAGTTCGACGGCGCTACCGAGATCCAGTTCAACTGGGAGTACGACGACGGCTCGGACGCGCTGCTCGAGCTCTACGACAAGGGCAAGAAGCAGCAGTGGGACGCCAGCACCCGGCTCGACTGGTCGCTCGAGCTCAACCCTGAGAATCCGATGGAGCTCAAGGACGAGGCGCTGACGATCTACAACACCGACTACTGGCGCAAGATGACCGACAAGGAGAAGGGTTGGCTGCGCCAGAACCTGCAGGCCAACCAGATCTCCCAGTTCATGCACGGCGAGCAGGGCGCGCTGATCGCCACCGCCAAGATCGTCGGCACCGTTCCCGACATGAACGCCAAGTTCTATGCCGCCACGCAGGTGATGGACGAGGCGCGCCACGTCGAGGCCTACAAGCGCCTGTTGCACGAGAAGTTCGATCTCGCCTATCCGATCAATCCCTCGCTGAAGACGCTCCTGGAGCAGACGCTGACTGACCGGCGTTGGGACATGACCTATCTCGGCATGCAGGTGCTGATCGAGGGCCTGGCGCTGGCTGCTTTCCAGTCGATTCGCGACAAGGCCGGCAACACGCTGGCCAGCGCGGTCAACGCCTACGTCATGCAGGACGAGGCGCGGCACGTCTCGTTCGGCCGTCTGGCGCTGCGCGAGTATTATCCGCATCTCTCCGCCGCCGAGCGCGACGAGCGCGAGCAGTTCGTGGTCGAGGCGCTCTATTTCATGCGCGACCGTTTCAACAATTCGGAAGTGTGGGAGCGGCTCGGCCTGCCGGCCGATGCGCTGAACGAGCTGACCTACAATTCCAAGCAGATGGCCTCGTTCCGCGGCCGCCTGTTCAGCCGCATCGTGCCCACGGTCAAGGATATCGGCCTGTGGGGCGAGCGCGTGCAGAAGGCCTTCGCCGAGATGGGTGTGATGGACTACGCCAAGATCGACGTCACCGAGCAGCTCGAGAATGACGGCAAGGTCGCCGAGGACTTCGACAAGAAGATGTTCATCGAGAAGGCGATCGCGGCTGAATAGTACCTACACTTTCGCTCGACCCCATCTACTGTTCGGATGGTTATGAGATCGAACATTGATTCGGCGCACGAACCGCTCAATAGCCAATAAGCTTTCCGCGACCTGAACCGCCAACCTCACGGGTTGTATTTCTTTGCCGGTACATATTCTATAATTCTAGCAATATGTACGACTTTCGAACACTTTCGCCGCTCGACTTCGAGGAATTGGTTCGGGACCTGTTGCAGGCGGAGCTGAGAATTCGAATGGAAAGCTTTGGCTCTGGTCGAGATTTGGGAATCGACTTCCGCTTCTCTCTTGGTGGCAACAAGGCGGTTGTGCAAGCGAAACACTATGTCGAAAGTGGTATCAATGGCCTCATCCGAACGGCCCGCAAAGAAAATACCAAAGTCGGCAAGCTATCTCCGATTCGATATATACTTGCGACATCCGTTTCTTTGACCCCCTCTCAGAAATCTCGGCTGCAGACGGCGATGCCCGAGGCACCGTTGGCAGACGAAGACGTCTTTGGTCAGAAGGATCTCAATAACCTCTTGAGTCGACATCCTGAGGTGGAGCGAAAACACTTCAAGTTATGGTTAGGTAGTACGCACGTTCTCGAGCGTATCCTGCACAGCGGCATTTACAATCGGTCACAAACCGAAATGGAGATCATTCGCAACTCAATTCCTAAGTTCGTGCAAAACGACAGTGTGCCTGCTGCTGAGTCTATTCTTGCCAAGTCTGGCGCACTAATAATTGCAGGTGAGCCAGGAGTTGGAAAAACGACTTTGGCCCGCATGCTCGTTTGGTTGCATGCTGAAGAAGGCTGGCAAATCTCCGTTATCGACGACATTAAGGAGGCCTTCGAAATTGCGACCGATGGTGCGAAGCGGCTGATTTTCTTTGATGACTTCTTGGGCCAAATTCGTCTCTCGACAGACGTGATTCGAGGGGTCGACCAAAAGCTATCGCCGCTCTTGCATAAGGTTCGTCTTAATAAGGATGTCCGCTTCATACTAACAACGCGAGATTACATCCTGCGCCAAGCTCAAACGTACTCCGCTCGCTTGGCAAGCCCTGAGTTGAATGCGAGCGAATTCACTCTTCATGTTGGTCATTACACGAGAGCGGCTAGAGCAAAGATCGTATACAACCATCTGTACTTCTCAGCGTTGAGCCACGCTGAACGGCAGTCACTTTTGAAAGATGACTTTTATCTTACGATGATTGATCATCGAAACTTCAGTCCTCGGCTCATCGATCTTCTTACAAACGCTGAATATCTTTCGATGTTGAAGAAGCCAATTCGGCGTGCTGTCGAAACAGTATTGGAACATCCGCAAGAGCTTTGGGAGAAGCCCTACCGAACGCAGATTAGCGAAGAGGGCCGAGCGTTGATGTTGGCTCTCTTCTTCAATTCGGCAACAGTTGCGCTCCCTGCCCTGCAGGATTCGTTCAATCGAATTGTTGATGCAATGGGTTTCACAATCCCTACGGCAGATCGGGCGACCAGATTTCGCACTGCCCTCAAGGAGCTAGAAGGATCTGTACTTTCTATCCAGAACCGGAAAGCGCAGTTCTCCAACCCTGGGGTAAGGGACTTCCTTCTGACGGCTGTCAAAGAAGACGGACTTCTACCTGCCGTTGTTGGCGTTGCAACGGAATATCAAGAGCTGAGGCAATCTTGGAACTTGTTTTGCAGCCTGGAGCCAGATCAACCCATCGGCGCAGCGATGAGAGAAAAGTGGATACGCGCTGCTAAACGTTTGAATGACGCTGACACTGGGACAGCCCTCGAACGGCTTCAGCTGGTACTCGACATGTACGACCGCATAGGAGGCGAAGAGCTTGTTGTGGACGTACAGTTTGTTGCTGGTGATCTGGAGGCTAACGGGATCGAAGGAGACGAAGTAGAGCTGTCGCAGTCCGTGCTGGAGCAACTTGCCGGGTCAGCGCTGCCGCAAAATGCACTCGAGGAAGTTCGAGTTATCATGATCGAGGCGGTGGGTAATATGCTCTCTGAGACGGGCGGACATATGATGCTTGAGGAAATCGAAGCGACCGCAAATTCTATGAAGCAGTGCGGTGCCGATGAGGACAGCGTTTCCGAGGCAGTTGGTGGGGCTTTGCGCGCTTTCGTCAAAGAGACCGATTGGTCCGACGTCTGGACGTTTGACGAACTTGATGACCTGGAAGGCGAGCTAAGATCCGTCATGAATGAATTTGGAGTTGAAGATAGGCGCGTTGAAGGCGCGCTTGAACGAAAACGCGACGATCTTAGCGAACAGGGGGAGCGGCATCGTAGCGGCGGATATGGAAGGCGGAGCATGCCTTCACTACAGTCAGAAACCACTGACGATGAGATTCGCTCCATGTTTGATGGTCTTCGCCAGAGCTAGGTGGCCTCAAATCGGCGCATTGGCCAATTCAGCGGACCGAAAGGATGAAGGACCTTGATGGCACCGTACAGCCGCACTTGTCACAGTGATCACTGGGGAGTGATCTCCTGAAATGACCACGATGCGCTAGCGTGCGCTCCTCATCGAAGGAGCCACCCATGCTGCGACGCGCGCTTTTGGTCTTCACAGCCGCTGCGATCTGCTCGACGCCGCTTTGGGCGCAGGAAACGCGGCGCGTCCGGGCCACCATCGAGAAAGTCGACGGCTCGACCTTCTACGCCAAGACGGCCGACGGCGAGGAGCTGAAGATCACGGTCGCCGACAAGCCGGTCTACATGGCGATCATTCCGGCAACGCTGGCCGATCTCAAGCCCGGCACCTTCGTCGGCTCGGGCGCCACGCCGGGACCTGACGGCAAACTGATCGCGATGGAAGTGCACATCTTCCCGGAGGCCATGCGCGGCACGGGCGAAGGGCATCGGCCGATGGAAGGACCGCCTCAGGCCACCATGACCAATGCCAATGTCGACGTGTCGGTCGCCGGCGTCGATGGCCAGGTGCTGACGCTGAAATACAAGGACGGCGAGAAGAAGCTTCTGGTCACGCCCAAGACCGCCATCGTCGCTTATACGCCGGGCGATCTCGGCGAGCTGAAGCCCGGCATCAAGATCTTCATTGCTTCTGCCCAGAAGCAACCCGACGGCTCGCTGAAGGCCGCGCGGATTTCCTACGGCCGCAACGGACTCACGCCGCCGATGTAGGAATCTTTGCTGTCAAAGCAGGACGACGATCACCAGCAGGACGGCCGGCACGATCAGCGGCCAGGCGACCAGGTGCAGCAGCAGGCCGCCCGCGACCGCGCCCACCAAGTAGCCGAGCC
Source organism: Reyranella sp. (assembly GCA_019750135.1). Classification (GTDB taxonomy): domain Bacteria; phylum Pseudomonadota; class Alphaproteobacteria; order Reyranellales; family Reyranellaceae; genus Reyranella. The sequence continues at coordinate 118,822 of JAIEOV010000058.1, forward strand.
AGGTCAGCATCAGCAGGCGCGGGGTGGTGACGGCGGGCAGCGGCGCCACTTCGGCCGGCCACAGCCGGTCGAGCGCCGCGTCGGCGGTGCGGGCGAGCGTGCTGGTCACCACGACCGTGCTCACCGAGACGCCGCCGAACTGGGTGATGGCCGAGGCCTGCAGCCCCATGGCGAAAGCCAGGATCAGGACCGCGGTTTCCGAAGCAAGCGGCAGGAAGCCCATGGCGCCGATGATCGCCGCCTCCAGCAGGATCGGGATCATGGGCCTGGCCCAGAGCCGCAGCAGCAGGCGCGCCAGCATGGCGCCGATGAAGAAGGCGACCAGCGGCGCGAGATGCCGGCCGGCGTCGGGATAGCGGCTCTCGGAAAGCGCGATGCCCGCCAGCACCGTGTTGCCGGTCATGTTGGCGGCGAACACGCCGCCCATGGTGATGTAGCCCACCGCGTCGGCGATGCCGGCGATGACGGTGAGCAGGGTCGCCTGTATCTGCGGCCGGACGATCGCTACACCACGTCGTAGGTGATCTCGACCTCGGCGCCGAAGCAATGGCCCTGGCAGGTCAGGATCCAGTTGTTGGCGAGGTCGTCGGGCGTGTAGATGTCGTTCTTGGCCAGAAGCACCTTGCCCTTGATACGCTTGGCCGCGCACGAAGCGCAGAAGCCTTCTTCGCACGACGACAGGGGATTGAGCCCCGCATCACGCGCCGCCTCGAGGATGGTCTTGCCCTTCGAGTAGGGCACCTTGTGGGTCTTGCCCTCGAAATGGATGACGATGTGGTCGGGGATGACGTCGCCCTCTTCGCTGGGCTCGATCGGGATGGCATCGTTGCCCGAGGCCTCGAAGCGCTCGATGCGCACGCGGTCGTGGGCCATGCCGTGCTCGAACAGCGTCTCCTCGACCAGCGACATGAACGGGCCGGGCCCGCAGAGATAGGCGTCGCCCGCCTCGAAACCCTTCATTGCCGCCACGATCTCCTCGGGCTTGGTGATGCCCTGCGTGGCGTCGAGATGGTGGATGACCTCCAGGCGCCCGGGATGGGCCTTCACCAGGGCCTCGAACTCGGCGTCGAAGATCACCGATTGCTTGTCGCGGTTGGCGTAGAACAGCCGGATCTGCCGCTTGGTGTTTTTGAGCGCCGACTTGATCAGCGACATCATGGGCGTGATGCCGCTGCCGCCGCCGAACAGCAGCAGCGTTCCGGCGCTGCCGTCGTTCAGCACGAAGCGGCCGGCCGGCGGCAGCACCTCCAGGGTGCCGCCTTCCTTCAGGGCGTCATGGAACCAGTTGGAGCCCTTGCCGCCGGTGACGCGCTTCACCGTGACCTTGGGCAGGCCGTCGGTCTCGGGTGCGCTCGACAGCGAGTAGCAGCGGTTGAAGGCGCCGTCGGGGTGACCCACCTTGAAGGTCAGGAACTGACCGGCGCGATAGCGGTACTTGTCGGCGAGGTCGGCGGGGACATCTAGGACGAAAGAGCGCGCATCGGGGGTCTCTTGGATGATCTTGGCGATGCGCAACTTGTTGTAGGACATTCGGCAAACCAACGTTCAGGGATCATGCAATTTCCGGACGGGACTCCACTAGCAGACTGTGCTAGCTTCCGCTCGAAAAATGAACGGAGCGTCATCTTTGCCGCTCCGTCTTGGGATGGGACCGTGTAACGCGGCAGGAGGCAAGAGCCAATGACGACGCAGAAGATCTATCAGCTCCCCGTGGAGGTCACGAACTGGAAGTTCGATGGCGCCACCGAGATTGCGTTCAACTGGGAATACGACGCCGGCTCGGCCGACCTGTTGAATCTCTATGAGAAGGGCAAACAGCAGCAGTGGGACACCAGCACCCGGCTGGACTGGAGCCAGGAGCTGTTCGAGGAGAACCCGATGGGGATGGCCGACGAGTCCATCCCGATCTACGGCACGCCCTTCTGGGAAAAGATGACGGAGAAGGAGAAGAACTGGCTGCGCTTCAACCTGCAGTGCCATTCGATCTGCCAGTTCATGCACGGCGAGCAGGGCGCGCTGATCGCGACGGCCAAGATCGTCAACACCGTGCCCGACATGAACGCCAAGTTCTATGCCGCGACCCAGGTGATGGACGAGGCGCGCCACGTCGAGACCTACAAGCGGCTGATCCACGAGAAGTTCAAGGCGGCCTATCCCATCACCGATTCGCTCAAGAACCTGCTCGAGCAGACGCTGAGCGACCGGCGCTGGGACATGACCTATCTCGGCATGCAGGTGCTGATCGAGGGCCTGGCGCTGGCCGCCTTCCAGCGTATCCGCGACACCGCGACGAACAACCTCGCCGGTGCGGTGAACGCCTACGTCATGCAGGACGAGGCGCGTCACGTCACCTTCGGCCGCATGGCGCTGCGCGAGTACTATCCGCACCTCACCGACGCCGAGCGCGCGCAGCGCGAGGAATTCACGGTCGAGGCGCTCTATTTCATGCGCGACCGCTTCAACCAGGCCGAGGTCTGGATGCGTTCGGGCCTGCCGGTCAAGGAGATGCTGGAGCACGCCTACCACTCGGGCGCCATGCAGCAGTTCCGCAGCCGCTTGTTCACCCGCATCGTGCCGATCCTCAAGGAGATCGGCCTGTTCGGGCCCAAGGTGCAGAAGGCGTTGGGCGACATGGGCGTCATGGGCTACGCCGAGGTCGACGTCGAGCAGCTGATCGCCAACGACCTCAAGGTCGCCGACGACTTCGACGCCAAGAAGTTCGTCAACGAAGCGATCGCGGCGGAATAGTCCTGGATCGGATGACCGAATCGAAAGGGGGCCGAGAGGCCCCCTTTTTTTGTTCGGGTGTCGCGCTGACGACGCTCCTCAGGATGCGCTTTCATTCGTATCGACGACCACAAACTTGTTGTCTCTTAGGTCAACGAACTTGTGGCCATCTGCTCCGAAGACGTCGTCAGGTGCGTATTGAAAGACCGCAACGTCCTCCCCTTCGCATTCCATGACACGTGAAGGATTAACGAGATCACGCTTCTCAAAGCACAAGGCGAACTGCGGAACAAAATGAGGATGTAAGCGATGTCCTCTCTGCCACACGAGCACCGCTACATATCCGGGTCCATGTGCTGCCTCGAGTTGCTTCGTTCACCGAGGCATTTGAGACACACATCGCGGACGTGTGCGACCAACCAACGCGTGCATCGACCGCTTATCGGATGCGGGCGTACGTCGAAGTCACGTCAGGACGCGCTACTATTGCCATCAACAATGACAAGGATGCTGTCTTTCACGTCGACGAACTTTTGCCCATCCGTCCCTAACATGTCGTCTGGTACATCCTGAAAGATCTCAACGTCCCGTCCGTCGCATTCCATGATGCGCGAACGATCAACGGCATCGCGCTTGCCAAAAGCGAGCGTGAGCTGAGGAACGAAGCTGGGGTTTGACGTGTCCCCGGCCTGCCACACGATCACGGGCACATATCCGGGTCCTTGTTGTGTTTCGAACCACTTTGCGTATTCGTCGACAAGACTGACTGCGCGTGTGGTGATCCGCACTTTCTTCATGCAGCCCTCTCGCTGGAAGTCACTGCCCCCCTCCCCAGGGGCGAGTCCCATGGCCAGGAACTATGAATGGTTGGCACATGCCGGCATACGGAGCTGGATAATATACCCATCGAGTAGGCGAGCATTGATACACGCAATTTGGGCCTACTCGACCAAACAGCGGGCACGCCTCTGGCCGTCCGTCAGACGCTGGCACTGTAGCAGGAGCGCCATCGGGAAAGCCGAACGAGTTGCCTCCGACATCAGGATCGGGCCACGCCGTGGGCACCGCGGGTTGGCGTATTGGGCCATCGACGTTGATGCGAAATCCAGGCACTTCCTCGGCAGGCGCCTTGAAGTTGTGCAGACCGGGAAAATCGACCTCGGGCGGTTTGAAGTTGTGCAGGCCGGGCAGATCCCAGTCTGGCCGGACATTGAACATCATGCCACTCCTTGCAGATTGTGCTGCGGGTAGGCCCTTGCAGGTCGGCTACGTCGAAACCGACGGCAGTGCGCACACTAGGCAAGAATAGGGGAGGCCCGACTGTTTGTCAATAACGGTAGTATATATAAAATACGTCCGTTATACCTTGCGGACAGTGACGTCACCTCGGACTGGCTTAGTATGGCCTGTCCCCCTTGATCGTCACGCGGTGCCCGTGACGCACGTGCGGATGATAGTCGAACGTGGCGCGGTGCATGGCGCAGCGGTTGTCCCAGAAGGCGAC
>JAIEOV010000051.1 GCA_019750135.1 Reyranella sp.
ACCCTCCGACTCATCAGCTCCTCTCCTCCTGAGAAACTGTCCGGATTTTACCTGTCTCAGTTTTGGGGGGCACTCCAGTTTTCGCTTTGGGGCTCGGACTGCCCGGAGGGAATAACCAAGCACCAGGAGGCGGGGGCGGCGAATTCGGATGAATTCGGATCGTTCCGCCCTGTCCGAATTCGAAGGGCAAGAAAGCCCGGAATTTTGGGCCGTTTCTCGGCCCTGCGGCGATTTCCGTCGCGCAGCGCTGCGTTGGCCGGACGGGTGCGCCGCTTGGCTGTGGTGGATCGGATGAACGATGCATAGAGCAGAGCCGCCGGGAGGCGAGCGCAAGACAACATAACTTAAGTGCTCGTTGGAATCAACCGGCGTTTTATTTTTGCGCCCCATAGACGGCCGAGCGACGCAACAACGTTGGGTGCAAGCAGAGCTGGCAATCTCATCGCATCACTCGACGACTGTGATCAGTCAGTCTCCTCGCTCGACGGCAACGCCAGCTCCAGCAACGCGGGACCGGCGGTGATATGGACGATCGTATCTCCTTCCTGCGTGGTCTCATGCCAGTAGACGCGCAGTTGGTCGGCCATCGCGTCTCCGTCGTTCAGTCGCTCGATGGCGTGGTCGATGTTCTCGCGCACCACAGGAGCAGCAGACTCGCGGCGAAGCAGCATCAGCTTTAGCGCTTCGACAAACTCGCTGTTGTCGACCAAGACCCGGGTCTGATCGTTCGATGTCATGGCCCTTCCTCAATGCGACGGCGGTTGACGATTCAACGAGAGGCCAAAAAGCGAGTTCCGGCCATCCCGAGGGGTCCGGAAACGTACCGTTGTGGTCCAGGCGGCCTTTGTCGAGCGCCTTGTCGGGTCGTGCAACCTTGCGTATGGAAGGATCTTCGCGAGGCTGGAGGCTCTTCATGGGCTGCTGTGATGAAACCACCGCCCGGGTCCCCGACACCGACGTATCCCGGCGCTCGCTGTTCAAGGGCGCGGGGCTGATCGCCAGCGTATTGTCGGCAGGGCAGGCGGCGCCCGCGATCGCGCAGGGCAAGCAGATCAAGCTCGCTTACTGCAGCCAGCTCCTGTGCGGCGTGCCCTACGAGGTCGCGCGCTCGAACGGCATCTTCAAGGCGCACGGCCTCGACGTGCAGTTCGTCTATACCCGCGGCGGCACGGCGGCGATGCAGGCGCTGGTCGGCGGCGCCGTCGACTATGCCGCCACCTCGCTCGACGTCGCCATCCAGGCCTATGCCAATGTCGGCGCCGACATCCGACGCTTTGCCGTGACCGGGCGGCTGCCGCTGTTCGCCATCGCCACCGCGCCCAAGACGGCCGACAAGATCAAGACGATCAAGGATCTCGAGGGCAAGACGGTCGGCATCAACGCCCTGGGCACGGCCGATCATGCGCTCACTCTTTATCTCCTGAAGCAGGCCGGCGCCGACGCGCGCAAGGTCCAGTTCGCCACCATGGGGGTCAATCTCCTGGAGGCGCTGCGCCAGGGACAGGTCGATGTCGGCCTGGTGCAGGAGCCGGCGCTCACCCTGGTGAAGCGGGCCGGCGGGCGCGTACTGATGAACGCCATGGATCTCGAGGAGGCCAAGAGCCATCTCGGCGGGTCGTTCGAGTTCATGGGCGTCGCCGTGCGCGGCAAGGAGATCGAGCAGCGCAAGCCCGAGATGATCGAGCTTACCAAGGCGCTTGCCGAGGCGCTGAAGGCTCTGCGCGAGATGAGCGGCGACCAGCTGAGTGCGGCTTTCCCCAAGGAGATGACGACCGGGCTCGATCTCAAGGAATTCGGCGAGATCATCCTGGCGCACCGTGAATCGCTCTATCCTCGGTCGGTGACCATCGATCTCGACTCCGCCAAGCGTGTCCAGCAGAGCCTCGTCGTCGGCGGCCTGATCAAGCCCGACGCCAATATCTCGGGGCTGCACGACACCTCGATCGCCGGGGGCTGAGCGCTGCTGCACGTCCGCGATCTGACAATCTCCTACGGCGGCGAACCGGTCCTCGAAGGAGCGAGCCTGTCCGTCGGCGAGGGCAGCTTCGTCAGCCTCGTCGGGCCGTCCGGCTCGGGCAAGTCGAGCCTGCTGCGCGCCGTGATCGGTCTGCAGCAGCCGCTGTCGGGCGAGGTCGAGACGACGCTCACCCGCGCCGAGATCGGCCTGTTGTTCCAGGACGATGCGCTGCTGCCGTGGAAGACGGCGCGCGAGAACGTGGTGCTCGGCCTGACTCTGAACGGCATGGAGCGCGGCAAGGCATTGGTCGAGGCCGACACCTGGCTCGACCGGCTGGGCCTTGCCGAGTTCGGCGATCGTTTTCCGCGCCATCTGAGCGGCGGCCAGCGCAAGCGCGTCGCGCTCGCCCAGGTGCTGGCGCGCCAGCCCAAGCTCATCCTGATGGACGAGCCGTTCGCGTCCCTCGACGCGATCGTGCGCGCCCGCGTGGTCAAGGATGTCGTGTCGTTGGTCGAGCGCGGCGGCATCAGCGCGCTCCTCGTCACCCACGACCTCGAAGAGGCGCTCAGCCTCTCCGACGATGTCTACCTGCTGTCGCAGGGACCGCGCGCCAGAATCACCCAGCACTATCACGTGCCGATCCCGCGGCCGCGCGATCCCGTGCTGTCGCGTACCCACCCAGCCTTTGCCCCGCTCTACGAGCGGCTATGGGCCGACCTGTCGCGCGCCGTCGATCACCGCGCGGAGGCGGCGTGAACATGCTCGACCCGCGCTATGCCTGGCTGCGCCGGCTGATCGCCCTGGGGCTGGTGCTCGCGCTATGGGAGGCGGCGGGCCGCGCCGGCCTGCTCAATCCGCTGTTTGCGCCCAGCCCGAGCAAGGTCTGGGTCGCGCTCGTCGACCTGTTCGCCGACGGACGCATCTGGCCGCATCTCGAGGCGACGTTCTCCGCAGCGCTCGGCGGCCTGGTGCTCGGCATCGTGGTCGGCGTCCTGCTGGGCGTCGCCGCCGCGCTCATCCCTCTCGTTGCCGAGCTGCTGGAGCCGGTGATGAGCGTGCTCAATGCCATCCCGCGCGTGATCCTGGCGCCGCTGTTCGTGATCTGGCTGGGCATCGGCATCGCGTCGAAGATCGCGCTCAGCTTCATCCTGGTGGCGGTGCTGATCTTCTTCACCGTGTTCGCCGGCATTCGCCAGGTCGACCGCAAGCTGGTCGAGCGCGTCGTCACCTTGGGCGGCGGGCGCCTCGCGCTGGTGCGCCATGTCTATCTGCCGTCGGTCGCGGCCTGGGTGTTGGGCAACCTGAAGGTCGCGGTCGGCTTTGCCTTCACCGGCGCCTGCGTCGGCGAGTTCGTGGCGGCCACCCACGGGCTGGGATACCTGCTGTCGTTCGCCCAGAGCACCTACAACGCGGCGCTGATGTTCGCCCTGATCCTGCTGATCCTCGTGGTGGTGATGCTGATCTTCGCCATCGCCGGCCGGTTGGAGCGACGCCTGCTGCGCTGGAACTGAATCCGACGGTTGCCGCGAACGCCGTCATGACTGATATGCACATGTCCGTCACTCGTCATGAACGATCAGCGCTTCATCAGATCGGCATCGAAGCGTCGAGATGAAACATGTTCGCGTCTTGGAATCACTCAGGCTGATGCATGCGAACAGAAATTCACGATGACGAAAACGATGGCGTCCAGATCGTCCTGATTCTATTCGCTCATCGGCGCGTCACGCGTCGTGCTCGTCGAGACTCCTTCGGCGCGATTGTTCTTCATCGCATGCGCAGCGTTCATTGAATATGCGAAGTCGCATTTCAGCTGATGCATCGTCGCGCTCTCGCGAGGCATCCGTTTTTGCAATGGCAGCCGTAAACGGCGCTCAATGCAGTGTAAGGCACGAGTCAGTCTCGGCGCGCCTCATGACGTCGTTCGTAAATTGGTAGGAGGACGTTCATGTCGCGCATGTTTTTTGTTTCCGCGTTTCTCGTCGCTTCGGCCGTGAGCCTCGGCGTGAGCAACGCTCAAAGCGCTTCCGACACCAAGTGCGGGCCGGTTGCCTACGACCAGGCCAAGCAGACCTACGTCGGCATTCCCTGCAACAGCGCCGCCACGCCGGAAGCGCCGACCGGAACGACGGCGTCGGCGGCCAAGCCGGCCGCCCAGAAGTGCGGCCCTGCGAGCTACGACCAGGCCACGCAGAGCTATGTCAGTCTTCCTTGCGTCGCCGGCACGACCGAGGAAAACCCGGCTGGCCGTTCGCAATAGCGTCGTCCGATGGCGGTCGGCGCGGCCCTGAGCGCGTGTCGACCGCCGGCGGAGCGTCCATCATTCCTGGACGAGCAGGACCCGCAGGTCCGAGGTCGGTACGAAATCCCGGACCTCGCCTTGCACGAGCAGCGACGTCGTCTGGGCGAGAGGCACCGGGGAACGGAAGTACATGGCGACAGTTGGCCCGCCGTTGGTCCAGGGGAATGCGGGAACTGGATCGCCCTTCACCGCTTGCCGCTGTCGTCGCGGCCCTTTCACTGCAGCTCGATGCGCGACTGCACGATGATGTCGCGCCACATCGGCACTTCGCGCGCGACCCGCTGCGCCAGGCCCTGCGGACCGCGCGCCCGCACGTCGAAGCCAACGCCGCGCAGCTTCTCCAGCGTCGCCGCATCCGCCAGCACGTGCAGCGTGTCGCGTGCCACGCGCTGCACGATCGCGTCGGGCGTTCCCGCAGGCGCGTACATGCCCTGGAAGGTCTCGGAGACGAAGCCGGGATAGCCCTGCTCCTCCATGGTCGGCACGTCGGGCAGGTCGAACCAGCGGTTGTCGGCGGTGATGGCGAGCGCGCGCAGGGCACCCGACTTGATGTGCGGATGCGCCGGCGGCAGGGCGGTGATGCCGACCGGGGTGGTCCTGGCGAGCAGCGCCTGGATGGCGGGTCCCGCGCCGTTGTAGGGGATGTTCTCGACCGGGATGCCGGCCTTGAGCTGCAGCAGCTCGGCCGTCAGATGCGGCGTCGAGCCCTGGCCCGGGTTGATGACGTCGAGCTTCTCCTTGTCCGCCTTGGCCTTGTCGACCAGTTGCCTGATCGAGGTGATGGGCGAGGAGGGATGGACCAGGATGACGTTGGGCGACGAGCCGAGCTCGGTGATCGGCAGGAAGTCCTTGAACGGATCGTAGCCGGGGTCGCGGAACAGGCTGGGATTGACGACGAAGCCGGTCGAGGCGATCAGCAGCGTGTAGCCGTCGGCCGGCGACTTCGCGACCTGCACCACGCCGATATTGCCGCCCGCGCCCGCGCGATTGACGATCACTGCGGGCTGGCCGAACTTCGCGCCGAGCCCCGTCGAGATCATGCGCGCCATCACGTCGGTCGGTCCGCCCGGCGCCGCCGGAACGATGAACCGCACCGGCCGATTGGGATACGGCCCTTCGGTCTGGGCATGCGCGCCGCTTCCCGCGGTTGCCAGCATCGCCGCGAACGCCGCTCGTCGGGTCAGCATCGATCGCTCCCCCCGGATGGGCAGGTTACGCCGCCGCGAATGAAATCCCACGCTCCGGGAACGTCCGCAGCATGCGGCTCACCGCCTCGTTCTGCACCGCCGCGGATTGGCCCGGGCGCGTCATGAACTTGAAGCGGATCGCCAGCGCATTGTCGCTGACGTCGGCAATGGCGTCCATCTTGAGCGGTTCGAGCATCGCCTGGTTGAGCTCCGGGATCGCCATGATGTCGTCGGCGATCTTCGCGGTCGCCTCGCGCAGCTTGTCGAGATCGGTGTCGCGGGCGAAGCGCAGGGTGAAGTCGGCGGCGGCCCAGTCGCGGCTGAGGTTGGTGACGCGCCCGAGATCGCCGAAGGGAACGGTGTGGAGCTGGCCGTTCTGGCTGCGCAGGCGGACCGAGCGCAGGGTGAAGCCTTCGACCTTGCCCTTGGCCTTTTCGCAATCGATGCTCTCGCCGACGCGAAAGGCATCGTCGGTCAGATAGAAGACGCCCGAGACGATGTCGCGCACCAGGGTCTGGCTGCCGAACGACAGCGCCAGACCCAGCACCGACGCCCCGGCCAGCAACGGCGTGACATTCACACCGATATTCTCCAGCGCGATCAGCACGGCCACCACCGTCAGCACGATCGCGACCGTGACCCGCAACAAGGGGATCAGCGTATGCAGGCGCGTGGCATTGGACGCGTCATTCGTATGCCGCAGCAGATGCGACTCGGCGAAATACTTGAAGACCTCCCACAGCACGTAGGCGGTGAACAACGTGATGCCCGCGGTGCGCGATTGGCCGGTCAGGCGGTCCCAGCCGTCGGCATCGACCAGGCCGAGAACGTTCACCACCCAGCTCTCGCCGATCAGGACGATCACGCCGATCAGCACGGCAGCCCGGATGCACCGTGCGACGACATCGGCCAGCGTCGGCGTGGTGCGGGCCGGCGTGAAGCCGGGCAGCTGCGAATGCAGCCGTCGGACCAGGGCCTGCAGGAGGGTCTCGAAAAACAGCACGCCGAAAAGCAGGTTGAGCGTGAGCAACAGCGCGGTCGGCACATGAAGATGGTCGGTGACGGCGCCATAGACCTGCGTCGCGACCAGCGCGGTCAGCAGGGGAACGGTGATGCCCAGCCAGTGACGGCCGATGAAACCGGCGTAATGCGCGGTGCGCCCCAGACCTCTCAGCCATTGCTGGACGTCTGGTTTCACCATGACCATCAACCAGATGGGCAACAGGAGGACGAGCGGGCTGGTGATGAGCCGCGCCGCGGCGATGGCGTCGTCGGACGTGGCGAACCCTGCGACCTGACCCGCCACAAAGCGAAGGAAGATGAAGAAGAGCATCATGCCGATGAGGCACTGGTAGAGATGACGCGCGGCGCGATCGTCGAGCTCGCAAAGCCGGGCGGCGCCGAGATCCGGGCGGAAGATCAGGCGCAGGACGAAGGAATTGACGCGCCAGATCAGCAGCGTCGTCATTGCTGCATGGGCGAATGTCGGCTGTGGCCCGGTTCCCGAGAACAGCGCGCCCGATGCGAACGTGCTTGCGAGCCCGAGACCGACGAGGGGAAGTGCGTCCAGCAGCGCCAGCAAGCCGAGATAGGCCAGTGAGCGCATGCCTTTCTCGGGCGCAGCGTTCGGCGCGACGCGGATTTTCAGGGGTGTGATGGCCGCACGCAGCGCCATTTCGACCGCTACGCCAGCAATCATTACCGCCACCAGGACCATGAGGAAGCCCCCGGTGCCTCGCCCGCCGGACGAGCCTTCATCCAGCGCCTGCAACAGGCGCCTTGCGGCGTCTCTTGCCTGCGGGATGGCGGCGACGACCTGCTTCAGCCGGTCGCGGAAGGTGTTGAACACGCCTGGGTGGTTCGCGTCCTTTGGGTCGGCGGGACTTGCGGCCTCGGGCTTGGCGGCTGCCGTCGCGCCCTGCGCCTTGAGCTCGTCGGCCACCGCCTTCTTGACCGCTTCGACCAGAGCGTCGAACTGCTCCTGGGGGAGAGGCTGCGGACGTGTCGGTGGGGTCTGCGCGAAAGCAGTGCCGATCAGCCCCAGCACCAGGGCGGCAACCACCACCATCGCACGCAACGCAGTCACCCTGATTTCCCCCCAAGTGCCGGCTGGGATTGATTTTTTGCCTCTTCGGCCGATCATGGCCCATTCCGATCCGGATGGGAAACCGAGGGAGCCTCTTATGACCGCCAGCACGCAATCGAAGGTCCGTACACTGGGCAGCAGCGACCTTTCCGTTCTGGCGATCGGGCTCGGCTGCATGTCGCTCTCCGGCGCCTACGGCAAGAGCAACGACGACGAGGGGATCCGCGTCATCCATCACGCCATCGACCGCGGCGTGAATTTCCTCGACAGCTCCGACATGTACGGCTGGGGCCACAACGAGACCCTGATCGGCAAGGCGCTGGCCGGCGGCCGGCGCGAGAAGGTCGTGCTCGCCACCAAGTTCGGCCAGACGCAGCAGCCGGGTGGCGCCAACGGCGTCGACGGCAGCCCGGCCTATGTGAAGGCGGCGTGCGACGCCAGCCTGAAGCGCCTCGGCGTCGACGTCATCGACCTCTACTACCAGCACCGCGTCGATCCCTCGGTGCCGATCGAGGACACGGTCGGCGCCATGGGCGAGCTGGTGAAGGCAGGCAAGGTGCGCGCGCTCGGCTTGAGCGAGGCCAAGCCCGAGACCATCCGGCGGGCGCACAAGGTCCATCCTCTTGCCGCGGTGCAGAGCGAATACTCGCTGCTCTATCGCGAGCACGCCGAGGAGACGCTCAAGACCACGCGCGAGCTCGGCATCTCCTACGTCGCCTACTCGCCGCTCGGCCGCAGTCTGCTGACCGGCACGGTGCGGCAGGCCTCCGACATTCCCGAGGGCGACGGCCGCGGCCGCCACCCGCGCTTTGCCGCGAACAACCTCAGCCAGAACCTCGCCAGGACCGCGGCCATCGAGACCGTGGCGCGCGAGAAGGGCTGCAAGCCGGGCCAGGTGGCGCTTGCCTGGTTGCTGGCGCAAGGCGCAGACATCGTGCCGATCCCGGGCACGAAGCGGGCGGAGCGGATCGATGAAAACGTGGCGGCGCTCGGCATCGCGCTTTCGGCTGAGGAGGTTGCCCGGCTGTCTTCGGCGCTGCCGCCGGGAGCGGCCGCGGGCACGCGCTATCCGGAAGGCGGCATGAAGGGCGTCTACCTCTGACCATTCGGAGACAACGTCACGAATGTGCGAAACCTCACAGCAAGCTAGGCGCGATCTGTTTCACCGTTTATAGAGCGTTAGGCGCAACCCCGTACTTTGGCGATCTGCTGAATGTCCAACATTGCCGCCGCCAGCCGCCTTCACGATCAGACCCTCGCATCGACGGGCGAGGATGAGCTCTCTGCCATCCTCGAAGGGTTGGATGAAGGTTTTTACTCCGTCGATCAGTCATGGCGGTTGAGGCGATTCAACCGGATGGCCTCGCGGTATTTCAACCGCCCTCCCGCTGAAGTCGTGGGGCGGGGCTTGTGGGACTTGTTTCCGACGGTTCTGCCAACGCCACTGGGCCAGCAGTTCTTCAATGCGATGGAGACCAGGCAGATCGTCGCCGATCGAGCGGACTCGGTCGTCTTCAAGGGCCGGGTCGTCTCGTTCAGGCTTTTCCCGTTGCGCGACGGGCTCGGTGCCGCTTGGCGCGATATCACCGTCTCGAAGCCGCCGCCTCGTGACGTTGCATCGGACGTACTGGGGTTCGGCATGGCCGAGCTGTTTGCGAACGGCAGGGTCGCGAAAGCGAACGATGCGGCGCTAACGATTTTCCAGAAACGCGATGGATTTTATCTGAGAGACCGTTTGCGTGCTCAGGCGCCGGTCGCTGATGGCCAGCTCCAGAAAATGATCGGTCGCGCTGCGAAAGAAGCGGCGCATGGCCAGCGATATCGTGGCCATCTATCGATACCTCGGCTGTCGTCCGCCAGGCCCTATGTCGCGCATGTGAGTGCCATGCCTCTGGTGCATTGGATGGAGGAGAAGCCGTCTGTCCTGCTGATGATCTCGGATGCGGACAGGGCATTCTCAGTCGATCACGGCGCACTCGCTAGTCTCTTCGGCCTTACCGCATCGGAAGCGCGCCTGGTCGCGCTGCTGGCCGAAGGAATGCCACTGCCGGCGATCGCCAGAAAACTCGGCATCGCCTTCGAGACAGCGCGCACCCAGCTCGCCAGCGCCCGTTCCAAGACGCAAACGGTATCGCAGGTTGATCTGGTGCGGCTCCTTCTCAAGAGCTTCCCGACATAGGGCCGCGCTTGGGCGGCCTTCACTTTCCCGTCAATCCACAGGAATTGCGCGGGCAAAAGCAGGCGTGAACGTTCAATGACGACAAGAAGATCTGCGGCGTCACCCAATTGGGTGATGATCGCGTTGCCAGCGCTCGATTAACGTCGTGAGCGTGGGAGTCAATGTGACTGAGATGGGAACTCAGGAGCTTTGGTGACTGCGATCTGGGCGGCTGCAGGGGTGATCGAGTCAGTCGACTTGCTTGGGATCAACTGACAATTGCACACCTGCCGGCTGTGTAGGCGGTAAGGGTTCTCCCCGCTGGCTTTCGCGGGGAGTTTGGGGATGTAGATCACTCCTTTGGGGGGCTCATGGCTTCGGTAACGTGGCTCGACGCGTCGCTGCCTGGCAACGTGTACGCTCTGCTGTCTGCTGGCTTGTCGTCGGTCTCGAATACGAGTCCGACATCGTTCCGGGTCAACCTCTTCGACAACAGCTTCTGGGACATCTCCGGGACCGGGTTCACCTATGATGGGAGCAACCACCCGACAGCGGGGACTATCAACTCCATTCACGTCACGTCGGGCACCGGCCAGCCGCGCGTCGACATTACCGGCGCGGCGGTGTCCGCCCAGAGCTTCATCGGCTGGATCACGAACTTCGACACCTATTCGATGTTCACTACGATCCAGTCAGGGAACGACACGGTCAACGGCAACGCGAGCAACGATCCGCTCTACGGCTTCGCCGGCAACGATACGATCCATGGCGGCAGTGGAGGCGACTATCTCGTCGGTGGAACAGGCAACGACACCCTCGACGGTGGCGCCGACATGGATCAAGTCAGCTACCGCAGCAACGACATGGATGGGGGGCCTGGCGCGACAGGGGCGACGATCAACCTCCAGACCGGGACCGCATCGGACGGGATGGGCGGAACCGACACGCTGATCAGCATCGAAGCGGTCGAGGGCAGCACCTTCGCCGACACGATCACCATGAGCGACACGGCCAACGGTTGGGTCTTTGCCCGCAGCGGCAACGACCAGATCTTCGGCGGGGCGGGTAGTGACAACATCTACGGCGGTAGCGGCAACGACACGATCGTCGGCGGTGGTGGCAACTTCGATCTTGCCAACTATTCCGACGATGGATTCGACCCTGCGGGCGTGGCGACTCATGGCGTCATCGTCAATCTGGCGACGGGTACGGCAACCGACAATTGGGGCAACAGCGACACACTGAGCGGTATCGAGAACGTAAGCGGCTCCACCTTTGCCGACACGCTCACCGGCGACGCCGGTGCCAACAACCTGAGCGGTGGCGGCGGCAACGACATGCTGGATGGCGGCGCCGGCAACGACTGGCTGCGCGGTGACAGCGGCAACGACACGATCAACGGCGGCGCCGATGTCGATACCGCCGACTATACCGCGTTCTTCGGCGATCCTGCGGGTCCGGCAACCCAGGGCGTCGTCGTCAACCTGACAAACGGCACGGCGACGGATAATTGGGGCGGTACCGACACGCTGATCGGCATCGAGAACGTCAATGGTTCCAGCTTGGACGACACGTTCACGGGCGACAACAACGTCAACAACCTGTCCGGCCAGAGCGGCAACGACACGCTGAGCGGCGGCGGCGGCAACGACAGCGTGAACGGCGGTCAGGGCAACGACACGCTGGATGGCGGCGCCGGCAACGACTTCATGCGCGGCGACAGCGGCAACGATTCGATCAATGGCGGCGCCGACACTGATACCGCCGACTATTCGGATTTCGGCTTCGATCCGGCGGGCCCTGGTACTCAAGGGGTTATCGTCAATCTGTCGACCGGCATGGCAACGGACAATTGGGGCGGAACCGATACCCTGTCCAACATCGAGAACGCCACCGGCGGCAACCTTGGCGACACGCTGACCGGCGACAACAACAACAACAACCTGAACGGCAATCAGGGCAACGACACACTGATTGGCAACGGCGGCAACGACAACCTGTTCGGCGGGGCCGGCGCGGATTCCCTGAATGGCGGGGCCGGCAACGACTTCCTGCGTGGCGACAGCGGCAACGATACGATCGACGGCGGCGCCGACACCGACACCGTCGACTACCTGGACAACGGTTTCGATCCGCTCGGCACGCCCACCCAGGGTGTCACGGTCAACCTGGTGACGAACACGGCGACCGACAACTGGGGCGGCACCGATACGCTGTCCAATATCGAGAACGCCAACGGTTCGAACCTGGGCGACACCCTGACGGGCAACAACAACAACAACAGCCTGAACGGCTTCAACGGCAACGACACCTTGATCGGCGCCGGCGGCAACGATTCGATGAACGGCGGCGACGGCAACGATTCGCTGGACGGCGGCGACGGCAACGACAGCCTGGGGGGCGGCAACGGCAACGACACGCTGGCCGGCGGGACGGGCAACGACACGCTGGGGGGCAATGCCGGCGACGACGCGATCGACGGCGGGGCGGGTACCGACACGGCAATCTATATCGGCTCGACGGGTGGGGTGACGGTCAACCTGGTGGCCGGCACGGCGACAGGCGATGCCTCGATCGGCAGCGATACGCTGACCTCGATCGAATCGGTACAGGGCACGGCGTTCGACGACACGCTGATCGGCAATAGCGCCGTGAACAACCTGTTCGGCCGCGAAGGCAATGACACGCTGTCGGGCGGCGACGGCGGCGACTTCTTCCGCGGCAGCGCCGGCAACGACATCATCGACGGCGGCTTCGCCTACGACTACGCGCGGCCCGACCGCATCAACGACTTCGATGCGGTCGACTACTCGGTGTACGACACGAACAGCAACCCGGGCCAGGCGTCGACCACGCTGGCGACGACGGCCGGCATCGTGGCCAATCTTGCGACGCACACGATCACCGGCGATGCCACGGTCGGCACCGACACGGTCACCAACATCGAGCGTGTGATCGGCACGAATTTCGCCGACACGTTCACCGGCGGCGGCGGTTCTCGCTTCGAACAGTTCCAGGGCCGGGCCGGCAACGATACGATTACCGGCGACGGCGTTCATCAGACGCGCGCGGAGTACAACGACGCCAACGGCGACAGCGGCGGCGTGACGATCACTCTGTCGAATGCGGCGGACGGCACCGGCACGGTGGTCGGCGGCAACAGCATCGGCACCGACACGGTCAAGTACGTCAACCAGTTCTACGGATCGCAGTACAACGACGTCTACAATGCCAGTCAGTTCACGATGCGGCTGGCCGACGGTCAGGCAACGACGCCGTTCAACGTGTTCCGCGGCACCGGCGGCAGCGACGTCGTCCAGGGCAACGGCTACACCAGGGTCGAGTACGGCGACAGCTCGACGGGCATCACCGTTGACCTGATGGCGGGCACGGTCGTCCACGGCGCGTCGACGAACATACCGGTGAACTCGTCGGTGGCGCTGGGCGCGGCGGGAACCGATACGATTTCCGGTGTACGCGAGGTCGTCGGCAGCAACTTCGACGACGTGCTGCAGGGCGGCGGCACCTCGACGTTGAACACCGAGTATGAGGGCTTCCGCGGCGGGGCCGGCAACGACACGATCATCGGCGGGGCTGGCTTCGACGAGGCGCGCTACGACGACACCAATCCTGCCATCACGAGCGGCGTGAACATCGTGATGGCCTCGGGCAGCGATGCGAGCGGGGCCTACGGCCAGGTGAGCGGCGACCCGCTGTTCGGCACCGACAAGCTCTATGGGGTCGAGGCGGTCCGCGGCAGTTTGTTCAACGACACCTACAATGCGACCGGTTTCAACAGCGGCAATGCGCCGGGAACCTTCTTCTCGGGCCCCTTCCCGTCGAGCGACTACAACCGGTTCGGCGGCGGCGCCGGCAACGACACGATCATCGGCAACGGCCGGACCCAGATCGACTACCGGATGGCCGATGCCGGCGTGACGGTGACCTTCACGGGCGCCGGCAGCGGCACGGCGACGGGCGACATCTCTACGGGCACCGACACCTTCAGCGGCGTCTACAGCGTGCGTGATTCCGTCTATGGCGATACGATCACGGGCAGCGACGACAACGGCAATGCGTACGAGAACGCCGAAGTATTCAACCTGAGCGGCGGCAACGACACGGTCGATGGCAAGGGCGGCTTCGACACCGTCAGCTACTCCGACCAGACGAGCAGCGTGACCGTGAACCTGGCGACAGGTCAGGCGACCGGCAGCTCGATCGGAACGGACACGCTCCTGAACATCGAGGGCGCGGGGGGCGGCCGCGGCGACGACACGCTGATCGGCAACAGCGGCGACAACTTCCTGACCGGACAGGCTGGCAGCGACACGCTGGACGGCGGTGGCGGCATCGACGCCGCGGTCTATTTCTTCAGCAGCGGCGGCGTGTCCGTGAACCTGGCGACAGGCACGGCAAACGACGGCCAGGGCGGGACGGACACGCTCTCCAACATCGAGAACGTGCGCGGCTCGCGGTTCGACGACACCCTGACGGGCGACGCGGGCGTCAACCGGCTCGAAGGCATGGACGGCGGGGACACCCTGATTGCGGGTGGCGGCGACGACATGCTGGTCGGCGGCGCGGGCGCCGACATCTTCGTGGTCGCGGCCGGCAGCGGCAACGACACGGTCCTTGACTTCGAGAACGGCGTCGACAAGATCAACGCCGGCACGCTGGTGACGTCGTTTGCCGGCGTGACGGTGACGCAGGAAGGTGCCGACGCGCGGGTGGGCTTCGGCGCAGGTGGGCCGACGCTGCTCTTGAAGAACACGTCGACCGCGTCGATCGATGCGTCCGACTTCATGTTCGGCACCGCCGCGCAGATCACGGGCGACGTGACGGGCGCGGTGACCGAGAAGGGCGGTGTCGCCAACGGCACCGCCGGTATCGCGACGGCGACCGGCAACCTCGCCGTGACGGATCCCGACAGCCCCGAGACGTTCGTCGTGCAGAGCTCGGTCGCCAAGACCTACGGCACGTTCTCGATCGATGCGACGGGCCTGTGGAGCTACACGCTCAACGACAACAATGCCACCGTGCAGGCGTTGCCGGCGGGCGGCACCCTGCACGAGCTGGTGACGGTGTCGACAGCCGACGGCACGACGCAGCAGATCGACATCACGATCACCGGTGCCAACGACGCGGCGACGATCACCGGCACGGTGACGGGCGCGGTGACCGAGAAGGGCGGCGTCAACAACGGGACGGCGGGAACGGCCACCGCCACCGGGAATCTGTCTTCTTCGGACGTCGACGGCCCCGAGACGTTCACGGCGCAAAACGCCGTGGCCAAGACCTACGGCACCTTCTCGATCAACGCCGCCGGTTCGTGGACCTACACGCTGGACGACACCAACGCCACGGTCCAGGCGCTGGGTGCGGGCGTCACGCTGCACGAGCTGGTGACGATCACTGCGGCGGACGGAACGCCGCAGCAGATCGACATCACGATCACAGGCGCCAACGACGCGGCGGTGATCACCGGTACCGCGACGGGCTCCGTGACAGAGAAGGGCGGCGTCAACAACGGTACGGCCGGCGTTGCCACTGCTACCGGGACCCTGTCTGCGACGGATGTCGACAGTTCGGCTGCCTTCGTGGTCCAGGACGCGGTCGCCAAGACGTACGGCACGTTCTCGATCAATACGGCTGGCGCGTGGACCTACACGCTCAACGACGCCAACGGGGCGACCCAGGCGCTGACCGCGGGCGAGACGGCGCACGAACTGGTGACGGTGGCGACCGCCGACGGCACGACGCGCCAGATCGACATCACGATCGTCGGCGCCAACGACGTCGCGTCGATCACCGGGACCAGCACCGGCAACGTGGTGGAAGACACCACCACCTCGACCTTCGGCACGCTGACCGCTCACGACGTGGATGCGGGCCAGGCCGCCTTCCAGGCGGTTGCGCCAGCCAATCTGGTCGGCAACTACGGCAACTTCACCTTCAACGCGAGCACCGGCGCCTGGGGCTATACCCTCGACCACGCCAAGGCCGATGTCCTCGCCGGTGGGCAGGTCGTCCATGACACGTTGCAGGTGACGTCCAGCGACGGCACGGCGTCACAGACCATCGATGTCACGGTCACCGGCACCGCCGATGTGTCGAGTGGAATAACCGTCACCCAACGCGACCCGGCACAGTCGCTGCAGATGAATGGCCTTGTGCTGTTCGGCTTCACGACCGTGACAGATACGACGCCGACGTCGTTCCATTGGGCGGCCAGCGCCGGTGCCGTCTGGGAGATGACCGGAACGGGCTTCACGTACGACGCCAGCGGCCATCCGACGGCGGGAACAATCAGCTCGATCAGCGTCACGAATGGCCTCGGGCAGCCGGGCATGCTGATCACCGGCCTTTCGCTGTCGGCGCCCCAGTTCTCGACCTGGGTGCAGGCCAACGACTCCGGCTCCTTCGTTTCGGCCATCACGAGCGGCAACGACACGATTTCCGGCAATGCCAGCGTCAATTTCCTCGTGGGCGGCGGTGGCAACGATTCGATCACCGGCGGCAACAGCGCCGACAACATCTGGGCGGGCAGCGGCAACGATTCCATCAACGGCGGCGGCGGGAACGATACCGTCAACTACAACAGCTTCGGTGGTCCCGATCCGGCTGGCGCGCCGACGCAGGGCGCCGTTATCAATCTGCTGACCGGGACGGCCACCGACCCGTGGGGCGGCACCGATACGCTGACGTCCATCGAAAACGCCGGCGGCTCGGACCTGGGCGACACCATCACCCTCGGCAACACGGGCGGTTCGGCGTACGGCCAGGGCGGCAACGACACGATCACCGGCGGGACGGGCGACGACTATATCGAAGGCGGCAGCGGTGACGATTCCATCGCGGGCGGCGGCGGCAACGACACCATCATCGGCAATGCCGGCAACGACAGCATTGACGGCGGCGACGGTAACGACACCGTCTCCTACTACAACAGCTCCGGCGCCACGGTGAATCTGGCGACCGGCGTCGCCACCGACGTCTTCGTCGGGACGTTTACCGACACGCTCAGCAACATCGAGAACGTCATCGGCTCCAGCGCGAACGACGTGCTGACCGGCAATGCCGGCGCCAACCGGCTCGATGGCAGCTTCGGCAACGACAGGATCATCGGCGGCGGGGGCAACGACACGCTGGTGGGCGGCTTCGGCAACGACGTGTTCGTGTTCGCGCCGGGCAGCGGCAGCGATACGGTCACCGACTTCCAGGACGGCGCAGACAAGTTCGATGTTGGCGCCCTGACCTCGTCGCCCTCCAACGTGTTCTTCACGCAGGATGGCGCGGATGCCATCGTGGCTCTTCCCGGCGGCGTGAGCTTCCGGGTGTTGAACACCCAGATCAGCTCGCTCGACGCCTCGGACTTCCTGTTCGATCCGCCGCCGGTAGGCAGCGTGACGGTCACCTGGCGCGACGCCACACAGCCGATCAACATGACGGCGTTCTCGTTCAGCGGCTTCACGACCGTGACGAATACCTCGTCGACGTCGTTCCGCTGGAACGCCGCCGACGGCAGCTTCTGGACGGTAACCGGCAGCGGGTTCACCTACGACGGCAGCAACCATCCGACGGGCGGCACCATCGCCTCGATCGACGGCACGACAGCCGGTGGCCAACCCGGTTTGCTGGTTTCCGGCGCTTCGCTGTCCGCGTCGCAGTTCGCGGGCTGGGTGGCGAACAACGACGTCTTTGCGTTCCTGTCCAACGGCCTGGTCGGCAACGACACGGTCAGCGGCAACGCGCAGAACGACACGCTGCAGGGGTTCGCCGGCGCCGACACGTTGAACGGCGGCACCGGCAACGACTCCCTGCATGGCGGCGCGGGCGCCGATACGCTGAACGGCGGTGACGGCGACGACTGGCTGCGCGGTGAGAGCGGCAACGACACCCTCAATGGCGGCAACGGCAACAACGACAACGTCGACTATGGGGATTCCGGTTTCGACCCGGCGGGCCCGGGGACGCAGGGCGTCACCGTCAACCTCGCAACCGGCACGGCGACCGATAACTGGGGCAACAGCGATACGCTGACCGGGATCGAAGGTGTCCTGGGCTCGAACATGGCCGACACGATCACCGGCAACAGCGCCAACAACAACCTGTCGGGCAATGGCGGCAACGACACGGTCTCGGGCTCCGGCGGTGACGACGGCCTGAGCGGCGGCGCCGGCAACGACATGCTCGACGGCGGCGACGGCAACGACTGGCTGCGCGGCGACAGCGGCAGCGACGTGTTGATCGGCGGCACGGGCATGGACACCGTCGACTACGGCGACAACGGCTTCGATCCGGCGGGTCCGGGCACCCAGGGCGTGGTCGTCAACCTGGCGAACGGGACGGCGACCGACAACTGGGGCAACGGCGATTCGCTGGCGGGCATCGAGAACGTCAACGGCTCGAACCTCGGCGATACGATCACCGGCGACGGCAATGCCAACACCCTGTTCGGTTTCGCCGGCAACGACACTCTGTCGGGCAGCGGCGGCAACGACAACATCTACGGCGGTGGCGGTAACGACACGGTGAACGGCGACGCCGGCAACGACTGGCTGCGCGGCGACAGCGGCAACGACGCCATCAACGGCGGCGCGGACGTCGATTACGTCGACTATAGCGATTGGGGCGGGGATCCCGCGGGCACCGGGACGCAGGGCGTCACGGTCAACCTGGCGACAGGGACGGCGACCGACAACTGGGGCAACACCGACACGCTCTCGAACATCGAGAACGTCAACGGGTCCAATCTCGCCGACACCATCACGGGTGACGGCGGCGTCAACAGCTTCAACGGCAACGGCGGCAACGACCAGCTGTTCGGCGGCGGCGGCAACGACAGCCTGTTCGGCGGTGGCGGCAACGACACCCTGAAGGGCGAAGCAGGCAACGACTATCTGCGCGGCGAGAGCGGCAACGACACGATCGACGGTGGCGCGGACACGGACACGGTCGATTATACGGACAACGGCTTCGATCCGCTGGGGCCGTCGACGCAGGGCGTGACGGTCAACCTGTCGACCGGCACGGCGACCGACAACTGGGGCGGCACCGACACGCTGATCGGCATCGAAAACGCCAACGGCTCGAACTTTGCCGATACAATCACGGGCGACAACAACAGCAACAGCCTCTCGGGCTTTGCCGGCAACGACACGCTGATCGGAAACGGCGGCAATGACGGCCTGCTCGGCGGCGGTGGCAACGATTCCCTCGACGGCGGCGCGGGCAACGACTTCCTGCGCGGCGAGAGCGGCAACGACACGATCTCGGGCGGCGCGGACAGCGACACCGTCGACTACTCCGACAGCGGCTTCGATCCGTTGGGCCCGGGAACGCAGGGTGTGACGGTCAACCTGCTGACCAACACGGCGACCGACAACTGGGGTGGCACCGACACGCTGAGCGGCATCGAAAGCGTCACGGGCTCGAACCTCGCCGATACGCTGACCCTCGGCAACGTGAACGGCACGGCGCGCGGCCGCGGCGGCAACGACAATCTGGTCGGCGGGACGGGCAACGATTCGTTCTTCGGCGGCAGCGGTAACGACACGATCAACGGCGGCACCGGCACGGACACGGTCAACTACGGCGACGATGGCCTGGATAGCGCTGGTGCGGCGACCCAGGGGGCGACGGTCAACCTGTCCACGGGGACGGCGACCGACAGCTGGGGCGGCAGCGATACGCTGGCCGGCATCGAGAATGTCACCGGCTCGAACTTCAACGACACGATCACCGGCGACAACAACGCCAACAGCCTGACCGGCCTCAGCGGCAACGACACGCTGAACGGCAGCGGCGGCAACGACAACCTGAACGGCGGCGCGGGCAACGACACGCTGGACGGCGGCACCGGCACCGACACGGCCAACTACATCGGCTCGAGCGGCGCGGTGACGGTCAACCTCGTGGCCGGCACGGCAACGGGCGACAGCTCGATCGGCAGCGACACGCTGATCTCGATCGAAGCGGTCCAGGGCACGGCCTTCGACGACACGATCTCCGGCAACAGCGTGGCCAACAACCTGTTCGGCCGCGAGGGCAGCGACACGCTGTCGGGCTTCGACGGGGGCGACTTCTTCCGCGGAAGCGCCGGCAACGACGTCATCGACGGTGGGTTCAGCTACGACTACGCGCGGTTCGACCGCATCAACGACTTCGATACCGCCGACTACTCGGTCTACGACACGAACAGCGGGCCCAGTCAGCCGTCGAGCACGCTGGCGACGACGGCGGGCATCACGGTCAACTTCGCCACGCACACGGTGACGGGCGATGCCACGGTCGGCACCGACACCATCATCAACGTCGAGCGGGTGCAGGGGACGTCGTTCGCCGACAGCTTCACGGGCGGCGGTGGGGGGCGCGCCGAGGCGTTCCAGGGCCGCGGCGGCAACGACACCATCATCGGCGACGGCGTGCACATCACGCGTGCGGAGTACAACGACGCCAACGGCGACAGCGGCGGCGTGACGATCACGCTGTCGGGGGCGGCGGACGGCGCCGGCACGGTGGTGGGCGGCGCCAGCATCGGCACCGACACCGTGAAGAACGTCAACCAGTTCTACGGCACGCAGTACAACGACACCTACGATGCCGGCCTGTTCGCCTTCCGGCTGAGCGATCCGACCTTCACGACGCCGTACAACGTATTTCGTGGCAGCGGCGGCACCGACACGATCATCGGCAACGGCTACACCACGCTGGACTACGGCGACAGCTCGACGGCGATCACGGTCGATCTCGTGGCCGGCACGGTCGTCCACGGGGCATCGCTGAACATACCGGTCAACTCGTCGGTGGCGCTGGGTGCGGCGGGGACGGACACGATCTCCGGTGTCCGCGACATCTCGAACGGCAGCGCCTTCAATGACGTGGTGCATGGCGGCAACACCTCGACGCTGAACATGGAGTACGAGGGCTTCCGCGGCGGCGGGGGCAACGACACCTTCTTCGGCGCGGCCGGCTTCGACGAGGCCAAGTACGACGACGGCAATTCGGCACTGACGATGGGCGTGACCATCGTGATGGCGGCGGGCTCCGACGCGAGCGGCGCCTACAGCCAGGTGAGCGGTGACCCGCTGTTCGGTATCGACAAGCTGTATGGGGTCGAGGCGATCCGCGGCAGCCTGTTGAACGATACCTACGATGCGACCGGCTTCAACAGCGGCAATGCGCTGAACACCTTCTTCGAAGGTCCGTTCGCGTCGGCCAATTTCAACCGGTTCACCGGCTACGCCGGCAACGACACGATCACGGGCAATGGGCAGACGCAGCTCGACTACCGCAGTGCCGAGGCGGGGATCACGGTCACCTTCACGGGGCATGGCAGCGGCACGGTGAGCGGCGACGCGTCCGTCGGCACGGACACGTTCACGGGTGTCTACGGAATACGTGATTCGGCCTACGATGACGTGATCACCGGCAGCGACGCCAACGGCAACACCGAGGCCGATGCCGAGGTGTTCAGCCTGAGCGGCGGCGACGACACCGTCGATGGCAAGGGCGGCTTCGATGTCGTGAGCTACTCCGACCAGGCGAGCAGCGTCACGGTGAACCTGACGACCGGCCAGGCGACCGGCAGCTCGATCGGCACCGATACGCTGTCGAACATCGAAGGCGTGATCGGCGGTCGCGGCGACGACGCCCTGACCGGCAACGGCGGCGACAACTTCCTGGTCGGCGGCTCGGGCAACGATACGCTGGACGGCAGCGGCGGCACCGACACGGCCGTGTATTTCTACAGCTCCGCCGGTGTGACGGTGGACCTGAAGGCCGGCACGGCAAGTGACGGCTACGGCGGGACGGACACGCTCATCGGCATCGAGAACGTGCGCGGCTCGCGGTTCGACGACACGCTGACTGGCGACGCGGGCGTCAACCGGCTCGAGGGCGCCGACGGCAACGACACATTTATCGCCGGTGGCGGCGACGACATGCTGGTCGGCGGCGTGGGCGCCGACGTCTTCGTGGTGGGCGCCGGCAGCGGAAACGACACGGTCCTCGACTTCGAGAATGGCGTCGACAAGATCAACGCCGGCACGCTGGTGACGTCGTTCGCGGGCGTGACGGTGACGCAGGAGGGCGCCGACGCGCGGGTGGGCTTCGGCGCTGGCGGCCCGACGCTGCTCTTGAAGAACACGTCGGGAGCGTCGATCGATGCGTCCGATTTCATGTTCGGTGAGGCGGCGAAGATCACGGGTGACGTGACCGGCTCGGTGACGGAGAAGAGCGGCGTCGCCAACGGCACCGCGGGCGTCGCCACGGCGACGGGCAACCTCGACGTGACGGATCCGGACAGCCCGGCGACGTTCGTCGTGCAGAGCTCGGTTGCCAAGACCTACGGCACCTTCTCGATCGATGCGACGGGCCTGTGGAGCTACACGCTTAACGACAACAATGCCACCGTGCAGGCGTTGCCGGCGGGTGGCACGCTGCACGAGCTGGTGACGGTGGCGACAGCCGACGGCACGACGCAGCAGATCGACGTCACGATCAACGGCGCCAACGATGCGGCGGTGATCGCCGGCACGGTGACGGGCGCGGTGACCGAGAAGGGCGGCGTGGCCAACGGCACGCCCGGCACGGCGACGGCGACCGGAACGGTCACGGCGACGGATGTCGACAGTGCTGCGACCTTCACGGTGCAGAGCAACGTTGCCAAGACCTACGGAACGTTCTCGATCGATGCAGCGGGGGCATGGACCTACACGCTCGACGACAACAACGCCGCGGTCCAGGCGTTGGGCGCGGGGACCACGCTGCACGAGCTGGTGTCCATCACGTCGGCTGACGGCACGACGCGGCAGATCGACATTACGATCAATGGTGCCGACGACATCATCGAGACGGCCGGCGACACGGACCTGGTCCAGGGGGCCAACCAGTACTTGCTGCGCGACAGCGGCGGCAACGGCCCGTCGCTGAAGCTGGGCGGATCGGCGGTCACCATCGGCCAGTTCGCAGGCTATACGATCCTCGGCGCTGAGAAGACGGCGAGCGGCTATCAGGTCGCGTGGAAGTTCGGCAGCGACCAGTTCCTGATCTGGAACACCGACAACAACGGCAACTTCACGAGCAACGCCACGGGGCTCGTGGCGGGCTCCGACATGTCGATCCAGTTCGCGGAGCTGACCTTCCAGCAGGACCTGAACGGCGACAGCCAGATGGGGCCTGCGGTCACGACGATCGAGACGGACGGCGTCACGGACCTGGTGCAGGTCGGCAACCAGTACTTCCTGCGCGACGGCGGCGGCAACGGCCCGTCGCTGAAGTTCCAGGGCTCGACCGTGCTCACTGGCCAGTTCATGGGCTGGACGGTGATCGGCGCCGAGCAGACAGCCAAGGGCTACCAGGTGGCCTGGAAGTTCGGCAGCGCCGACCAGTATCTGGTGTGGAACACCGACTCGAGCGGCAACTACACGGGCGATGCCGTGCCGATCTCGAAGGCGGCCGACGCGCCCCTACAGATCGCCGAGACGACGTTCCAGCAGGACCTCAATGGCGACCATCAGATCGGTCCGACGACGACAACGATCGAGACGGCCGGCGACACGGACCTGGTCCAGGTGGCCAACCAGTACTTCCTGCGCGACGGCGTCGGCAACGGCCCGTCGCTGAAGCTGGGCGGCACGGCGGTCACCGCCGGCCAGTTCGCAGGCTATACGATCCTCGGTGCCGAGAAGACCGCCAGCGGCGGCTACCAGGTGGCCTGGAAGTTCGGCGCCGACCAGTTCCTGGTGTGGAACACAGACGGCGCTGGCAACTTCACGGGCAGCGCCACGGGACTCGTCCCGGGCAGCGACATCTCGATCCAGCAGGCCGAGCTCGCCTTCCAGCAAGATCTCAACGGCAACGGCCAGACCGGTCTCACGACCACGACCATCGAGACGGCAGGCGTGACGGATCTCGTGCAGGTCGGCAACCAGTTCTTCCTGCGAGACGGCGGCGGCAATGGTCCGTTGCTGAAGTTTGCCGGCACGGCAGTGTTCCCCGGACAGTTCGGCGCGTGGACGCTGATCGGCGCCGAGCAGACGGCTACCGGCTACCAAGTCGCCTGGAAGTTCGGCAGCGCCGACCAGTATTTGGTGTGGAACACCGACTCGAGCGGCAACTACACGGGCGATGCCGTGCCGATCTCGAAGGCGGCCGACGCACCGCTGCAGCTCGCCGAGACGACTTTCCAGCAGGACCTCAACGGCGACAACCAGACCGGGGCGACGACCACGATCCTCGAGACGGCAGGGGCGACAGACCTGGTGCAAGTGGCGAACCAGTACTTCCTGCGCGATAGCGGCGGCAACGGTCCGTCGCTGAAGCTGGGCGGAGCGCCGGTCACCATCGGCCAGTTCGCGGGCTATACGATCCTCGGCGCCGAGAAGACGGGCAGCGGCTACCAGGTCGCCTGGAAGTCCGGCGCTAACCAGTTCCTGATCTGGAATACCGACAACAACGGCAACTTCACGGGCAACGCCACGGGGCTCGTGCCGGGCTCCGACATGTCGATCCAGTTCGCGGAGCTGACTTTCCAGCAGGATCTGAATGGCGACGCGCAGACGGGTCCGGCCGTCACGACGATCGAGACCGCCGGCTCGACGGACCTGGTGCAGGTGGGCAACCAGTACTTCCTGCGCGACGGCGGCGGCAACGGCCCGTCGCTGAAGATGAATGGGACGGCCATCGTCACCGGCCAGTTCGGGGCATGGACGCTGATCGGTGCCGAGCAGACTGGCACCGGCTATCAGGTGGCCTGGAAGTTCGGCAGCGCCGATCAGTACCTAGTGTGGACCACCGACAGCAGCGGCAACTACACCGGCGACACCACGCCGATCCTGCATGCCGCGGACGCACCGCTGCAGATCGCCGAGACGATCTTCCAGCAGGACTTGAATGGCGACAGCCAGACCGGTGCGACCAGCGTGGCCCTCGAGACGGCCGGCGTGACGGACCTGGTCCAGGTGGCGAACCAGTATTTCCTGCAGGAAGCCGGCACCGGCCCGTCGCTGAAGCTTGGCGGCACGGCGGTCACGGTCGGCCAGTTCGCGGGCTGGACGATCCTCGGCGCCGAGAAGACCGCCAGCGGCGGCTACCAGGTGGCCTGGAAGTTCGGCAGCGCGGATCAGTTCCTGGTGTGGAACCTCGACGGCAACGGCAACTTCACGGGCAATGCCACGGGAATCGTGTCCGGTGCCGACATCTCGATCCAGCAGGCCGAGGCGGTCCTCCAGCAGGACCTGAACGGCAACGGCCAGATCGGCTTGACGGTCACGACGCTCGAGACGGCGGGCGTGACCGATCTGGTGCAGGTCGGCAACCAGTTCTTCCTGCGCGACGGCGGCGGCAACGGTCCCTCGCTGAAGATGAATGGCATGCCAATCGTCTCCGGGCAGTTCGGAGCGTGGACGCTGATCGGCGCGGAGCAGACGGCCACCGGCTACAAGGTGGCCTGGAAGTTCGGCAGCGCCGACCAGTACCTGGTGTGGAACACCGACAGCAGCGGCAACTATACCGGCGACACCACGCCGATCCTGCGTGCTGTCGACGCGCCGCTGCAGATTGCCGAGACGGCGTTCCAGCAGGATCTGAACGGCGACAGCCAGATCGGGCCGACGACCACGACGATCGAAACGGCCGGCGATACGGACCTGGTGCAGGTGGCCAACCAGTACTTCCTGCGCGACAGCGCCGGCAACGGCCCGTCGCTGAAGCAGGGCGGCGTGGCCATCGCTCCCGGCCAGTTCACGGGCTGGACGCTGGTCGGCGCTGAGAAGACGGCGAGCGGCTACCAGGTTGCCTGGAAGTTCGGCGCCGATCAGTTCCTGATCTGGAACACCGACAACAACGGCAACTTCACGAGCAACGCCACGGGAGTCGTGCCGGGGACCGATATCTCGATCCAGCAAGCCGAGGTCGTTCTCCAGCAGGACCTGAACGGCAACGGTCAGACCGGCCTGACCGTCACGAACATCGAGACGGCTGGCGACACGGACCTCGTGCAGGTCGGCAACAAGTACTTCCTGCAGGAGACGGGCACCGGGCCGTCGCTGAAATTCGGCGGTGTGGACGTCGTCGCCGGCCAGTTCGCCGGTTGGACGATCCTCGGCGCCGAGGAGTCAGGCGGCGGC
The DNA here is from genome assembly GCA_019750135.1 of Reyranella sp. Lineage (GTDB taxonomy): Bacteria > Pseudomonadota > Alphaproteobacteria > Reyranellales > Reyranellaceae > Reyranella. The sequence continues at coordinate 25,824 of JAIEOV010000051.1, forward strand.
TACAAGGTAGTCTGGAAGTTCGGCATCGCCGACCAGTACACGGTGTGGGACGTCAATGCCGACGGCAACTACGCGGGCGCCAGCCCGATCCTGTCGGGCTCGGACTTCGCACTCCAGCAGGCCGAGACTGTCCTCCAGCAGGACCTGAACGGCAATGGCCAGACCGGACCGACGACCACGCCGATCGAGACGGCGGGCACGACGGACCTGGTGCAGGTGGCCAATCAGTACGCCCTGCAGGAGGCCGGAACCGGCCCGACGCTGAAGTTCTTCGGCTCGGCCATTATCGTCGGCCAGTTCGGCGCGTGGACGGCGATCGGCGCCGAGGAGACCGCCAGCGGCTACAAGGTGGCCTGGAAGTTCGGCGGCGCCGATCAGTACCTGGTGTGGGACCTCGACAACGACGGCAACTACACCGGTACCACCACCCCGGTCCTGCATGCCGGCCAGATGGCGCTGCAGACGCTGGAGACGACGTTCCAGCAGGACCTCAACGGCGACGGCACGACCGGCATCACCACCACGGCCATCGAGACGGCCGGGGATACGGATCTGGTGCGGATGGCCGACCAGTTCTTCCTGAAGCAGGGCGCCGACGGCCCGTCGCTGAAGTTCATGGGCACCGCCGTCACCGCCGGCCAGTTCGGGGATTGGAACCCGATCGGGGTGGAAGCGAAGGCAGGCGGCGGCTACCAGGTGGCCTGGAAGTTCGGCAGCGCCGACCAGTACACGGTGTGGGACGTCAACGGCGACGGCAACTACACCGGCAGCTCGGCGACCTTCCATGCCGCCGATCTCGCACTCCAGCAGGCGGAGCTCACCTTCCTGCAGGACCTGAACGGCGACACCCACACGGGACCGGTAACCACGACGATCGAGATGGCCGGGGATACGGACCTCGTGCAGATGGCCAACCAGTTCTTCCTGCAGGAGGGCGGTACGGGCCCATCGGTGAAGGTGGGTGGCGTCACGGTCACTGCCGGCCAGTTCGGGGATTGGACGCCGATCGGCGCCGAGGGGACGGCAGGCGGCGGGTTCCAGGTCGCCTGGAAGCACGGCGGTGACGACCAGTACCTGGTCTGGAACACCGACAGCAGCGGCAACTTCACGAGCAACGCTACGGGCGTGGTGTCGGGGGCCGATCCGGCGCTTCAGGCGCTGGAGACGAACTTCCACCAGGATCTCAATGGCGACGGCCATACCGGGTCGGCGATGTCGTCGCTGACGTTCGTCGACCCCCTGCACATCCTGTAGGGACGCTGGAGCTGATCCCTATGGCCCGGAGGCGATCGATCGTGCGATCGCCTCGACCACCGCCCGCGTTTCGTCGACGCGGTCGGCCGGAACGAACGCGATCATGCGGATGAAGCGCTGCTGCGTCTTCTCGCCCTTCAGCAGGGCCATCCATTTGTTGAGATGCAGCGCGCCGACCGTCTGGGTTCCGCTCAAGAACAAGGCAGCGCCCGGTGGCGTGTCGATGCGCTTCAGCGCCGTGACGGAGATGCCCTTGGTTGCGAACGACGTCCGGGCCATCTCGAGATCGCCGAACAGCGCCGAAAGTTGCGGATAGGCTTCCGCCGGCAACTCCACGACCAGGATGCTTGCGGCACCGTTTCCGTCCTTGAAGCCGGCGAACTCGCCGGCGAGGGCGAAGCCCGCCGGCGGCGTCATCGACACTGTCGTACCCGGGACCTGCTGAACGGTCGGTGCCTGGGCCTGCGTTGGCCCATGGCAAAGAACGCCGATCAGAAGTGCAACGACGATGCCGAATGGCTTGAAGATTTCCAAGATCAGAATGCGGGGTTCAACTCTGGCTTATTGATGGCAATGCCGCGCTACAGCGATGTGACCGCCGCCTTTTGCCGCTGACGGCCTGACAGGCCGTGCCTCCGGGTGTATTGAGGCGCCAAATCCCGAAGGATCCTGCTGCCATGACGGAAGAGATCGTCTTCTATCACAACCCGAAATCGCGCGCGCAGATGGCGCACTGGATGCTCGAGGAAGCCGGCGGGCCCTACAAGACCGTGCTGATCGACTTCGCCAAGGGCGAGAACAGGACGCCAGAGTTCCTGGCGATCAATCCCATGGGCAAGCTGCCGACCATCGTGCATCGCGGCACGGTCGTGACCGAGACCGCGGCGATCATTGCCTATCTCGCCGATGCGTTCCCGACGGCCGGCCTGGCGCCGCCGGTCGGCGATCCCTCGCGCGGCGCGTATTATCGCTGGCTGTTCTTCGGCGCCGGCTGCATGGAGCCCGCGCTGCTCGACAAGATGATGAACCGCCCGCCGGTGGAGCGGAAAGCGGCCGTCGGCTGGGGCAGCTACGAGGAGGTCGTGGCGACGCTGAAAGCGGCGCTCGCCAAGGGCCCGTACCTGCTGGGCGACAGGTTCAGCGCTGCCGATGTCTATGTCGGCTCGGAGATCCGCTTCGCCATGATGTTCGGCGCGCCCGGATTGAAGGGCGAGAAGGTGTTCGACGACTACGTTGCGCGTCTCTCCGCCCGTCCCGCCGCACAACGCGCGGCCGGAGGCTGACGGCGACGTCTATGTCGGACTCGACGACCAACAGGCGGCTGGCGACCATCCTGGTCGCCGACGTCGACGGCTACAGCCGCCTGATGCGCGCCGACGAGGAGCGCACGCTGGGCGACCTGCGCGCGCATCTCGCCGAGCTGGTGGCGCCGGTCGTCGAGCGCTTCCACGGCCGCATCGTCAAGACCGTGGGCGACGGCGTGCTGGTCGAGTTCGGCAGCGCCATCGAGGCGGTGCGCTCGGCGGTCGAGCTGCAGCGCGGCATGGTCGAGCGCAACCAGGGCACGCCGCCCGATCGTCGCCAGGCCTTCCGCATCGGACTGCATCTCGGCGACATCATCGTTTCCGACGACGACGTGTTCGGCGACACGGTCAATGTGGCGTCGCGGCTGGAGGGGTTGGCTGAGCCCGGCTCGATCGTGCTGTCGGCCAGCGTCTACGAGCAGGTGCGCGACAAGCTCGCCCTGCCGTTCCGCGCCCAGGGGTCGCGCGCGCTGAAGAACATCGATCGCCCGATCCAGGTCTGGTCTCTCGATACGGCGGCCCTGTCGGGCGATGGCGCCAGGCCTCCGGGCACGAGGGTTCCGGTGCGTCGTCTGGCGATCGCCGGTGCCGCCGTCGCGCTGGCGCTGGCCATCGGGGGCGGGCTGGCCTGGGTCGTCGATCGCGGACTGTTGGACAATGCCACCGCGATCACGCGGCCGCCGGCCGAGACGGGCCTCTCCGTCGCCGTCCTGATGTTCACCAACCAGAGCGGCGATGCCGCCCAGGACTATTTCTCCGACGGCCTCACCGAGGACATCACCCGCGCGCTCGGCCGCTTCAAGGAGCTGACGGTGATCTCCTACAACGCCGTCCTGCCGTTCCGGAACAAGGAGCTGCCGCTCGCCGAGATCGGCCGGGCGCTGAACGCGCGTTACATCGTGAGCGGCAGCGTGCGCCGCATGGGCCAGCGCGTGCGGGTCACGGTGCAGCTCAGCGACGCGACGAACAGCACGCAGCTCTGGTCGGAACAGTACGACGACGAGCTGAGCGACATCTTCGCCGTGCAGGAGCGCATCGCCCACCGCGTCGCCGGCACCTTGGCCTCGAGCCTGCAGCAGATCGCGCTGCAGCGGGCGCTGCGCAAGCCGACCGACAATCTCGATGCCTACGACATGCTGCTCCGCGCCCGCGCGCTCGGCGCCGATCCGACGCGCACGGCCAATCGCATGGCGCGCGAGATGCTGGAACGGGTGACGCAGATGGCGCCGGGCTACGCCGATGCCTATGCCGAGCTGGCCGATATCTATTTCCAGCGCGCGACCTTCGGCTGGTCGGAGTTCGCCCAGCAGGACGTCGAGACTGCGATCCGGCTGGCCCAGAAGGCGCTCGAGATCGACCCGGACAGCGTGCTCGCCCACAGCGTGCTGGCGCGCGCCTACACCTCGGTCCTGAAGTACGACCTGGGGCTGGCGGAATCGGAGCGCGCGCTGCAGCTCAATCCCAGCGATGCCGAGGTCATGCTCGCCCGCGCCGCCGTGCTGCTGTGGACCGGCCGCATCGACCACTCGATCGCGACGGCCGAGGCGGCCATGCGCCTCAATGTCAGCATCGGCCCGGAGGCCGCGCTCAATCTCGGCCTCGCCTATCTGCTGGCGCGTCGATACACCGACGCCGTGCGCCTGCTCGAGGCGCAGCGAACGCGCTATCCGTCGTATCCGCTGCTCGATCTTCCCTTGGCGGCGGCCTACGCCGAGCTCGGCCGCACGACCGATGCCCAGGAGGCTGTCGACCAAGCCAGGCTCAAGAACCCGCATTTCGACCTGGCAAGCTTCGGCTCGCGCTTCCAGGACCCGGCCCTGCAACGCCGCGTCGAGGAAAGCCTGCGCAAGGCGGGGGTGAATTAGCGGAAAACTACTGACCCGGCGAGTCCTTCAGCGTCTTCCAGTTCGCCGCCGCCTTCAGCGCCGCCGTCTGCGCATCTTTGCGGAAGCGCTCGGCACCAGCGGTGCCGGCGAAGACGTAGAGCTTCTCGCCGATGATCACCCACACCGTCGGATCGGATTCGCGGCGCTGGCCGTTGGCCATGTTGTTGGCGCAGTTGCCGCCGAACTGCGGCGCGTACTTCTCCGGGTCGGCCTTGAACATGTCGCGATGGCGCGCATTGGCGAAGAAGTAGCGCACGCCGTCGTAGACGTAGTCGTACTCGGCGACGCCTGGCGTCGGCGTCCCCAGCGTGAAGTAGGCCACGGGATCGTAGCCCTTGAGGGCGATGCGCTCGGTCGCCGGCGGATTGGTCTGCGCGACGGCGCGGACCTCGGCCATCACCTTGAGCGATCCGGCGAGGCTGCCGACGACGGCGACGCCCGCCACCAGCTTCAGGACATTGCGGCGTGTGGACATGACCAAAATACTCCAACGCTGACCCGGCACCACCCAGACCCGCCAGCTGTCTCTGCGACTTGGTCTCGAAATGGGGCGGGACCACGGCGGCGTATGAATAGCCGTTCAACTCTCTGTCAGTGGGTGTTCATCCTGTGGAATTGGCCTAGGGTCTCGATGGGAGGCTGAAATGATCGCTCGGTTGCTTCTGCCTGCTTCCAGCCTGGTGCTTGTTGCGACGGCGATGGCGCAACAGCCCGACGAGGCTCGATCGGTCGCGCTGTTCCGCGAGGCCGGCAAGGTGCTTCAGCATCCGCGCTGCCTCAACTGCCATCCGGCCGGCGAGCGGCCGACCCAGACGGACCGCATGACGCCGCACATGCCGTTCGTGGTGCGCGGCGCCGACGGCCATGGTCCGGCAGGCCTGCCGTGCACGACCTGCCATCGGGCGGCGAACTATGCGGAGTCGGGCGTGCCCGGCAATCCGAAGTGGCATCTCGCGCCGACCTCGATGGCATGGGCCGGCAAGTCGCTCGGCGAGATCTGTCGGCAGATCAAGGATCCGGCACGCAACGGCGGGCTCGACAGGGCGAAGCTCCTGGATCACATGGCCGGCGACCCGCTGGTCGGCTGGGCCTGGACCCCCGGCGGCAAGCGCACTCCCGCGCCCGGCACCCAGGCCGAGTTCGGCGCCACCCTGCGCGAGTGGAACAGGACCGGCGCATTCTGTCCGCCGGATTAGCCGGAGCGCGGACCTGGAGGTCCGCGCTCCGGAGATCAGTTCTTCCCCTGCGCGCGTTCGAGCATGCGGTCGGCGATCTCGGATTCGCCCAGCACGACCAGGTTGGCGCCGAGCTTGTTCAGGTGATCGACCGCGGCGTTCGAATGGGCGCGCGCCAGGATGTCGAGCGTCGGATTGGCGGAGCGCGCCTGCTGGACGGCCTGGCCCGCCTCGAACGGTTCAGGGATGGTGACGAACAGCCGGCGCGCCGCAGCGACGTTGGCGGCGGCGAGGATCGCGGGATCGGCGGCGTTGCCCATGATCACTTCGGCGCCGGCGAGGCGGGCCTTCTCGCCGCCCTCGTCGCTGGTCTCGATCACCAGCATCTTGCCCTCCTGGGCGAGCGCCTTGCCGATCAGCGAGCCGACGCGGCCAAAGCCGATCAGGACGTCGTGGCCGCTGAGACCGGTCGGCTGAAGCGTGCCGACCGGTTCGACCGGCGCCGTGCTGCCGACCGGCGCGGTGACGGGCTGTCCGCGCCTCAGCCGCTCCATCGCGAAGAAGGCCAGCGGATTGATAACGATCGAGATGATGGCGCCCGCGAGCACGAGGTCGCGCGCCTCCTTCGGCACCATCTTCAGCTCCATGCCGAGGCCGATCAGGATGAAGGAGAACTCGCCGATTTGGGCGAGACTCGCCGCGATGGTGAGCGCGGTCGAGTTGGAATGGCGGAAGGCGCGCACGATCAGATAGGCCGCAAGCGATTTGCCGATGACGATGATGGCGACGGTGCCGAGCAGGGCGAGAGGCGCCTCGACGAACACCATCGGGTTCAGCAGCATCCCGACCGAAACGAAGAACAGCACGGCGAAGGCGTCGCGCAGTGGCATCGCCTCCTCGGTGGCCTGCTGGCTGAGATAGCTCTCGCCCATCACCATGCCGGCGAAGAAGGCGCCGAGCGCAAATGACACGCCGAACAGCTTGGCCGCGCCGAAGGCGACGCCGAGCGCAATGGCATAGACGGCGAGCCGGAACAGCTCGCGCGAGCCGGTGTGCGCGGTGTGATGCATCAGCCAGGGGATCACGCGCCGGCCGACGATCAGCATGATCGCCACGAACACCGACACCTTGGCCAGGGTGATCAGGAGATAGAAGACAATGCGCGTGGCGGGAACGCCGTCGCCGGCCGTCACGGTGGCGAGCGCCGGCAGCAGCACCAGCGCCAGCACCATGGCGAGGTCCTCGACCACCAGCCAGCCCACGGCGATGCGTCCGCGCGCCGTCTCGAGGATGCGATTGTCCTGCAGGGCGCGTATCAGCACGACCGTGCTGGCGACTGACAAGGCGAGGCCGAAGACGAAGCCCGCCATGGGCGACCAGCCCAGCGCCCAGGAGAGGCCGGCGCCCATCAGCGTGGCGACGGCAATCTGGCCGACCGCGCCCGGCACGGCGATGCGGGCGACCGACAGCAGGTCCTTGAGGGAGAAATGCAGCCCGACGCCGAACATCAGCAGGATGACGCCGATCTCGGCCAGCTCGGCGGCGAGGGCCGGGTCGGCCTCGAAGCCCGGCGTATAAGGCCCGACCATGACGCCTGCCAGCAGATAGCCGACCAGCGGCTGGATGCGCAGGCGGTGGGCGATCAGCCCGAAGACGAAAGCGAGCATCAGACCCGCGGCTATGGTGGCGATCAGCGGTGTCTGATGTTCAGGCATTCGCCATTTCTCTCCGCGGTTGGTTGCCGATTCATTGGATTTGGCGTGGCGTCGCCGACATTGCAATCTTCTCGTCGACGATTGGGGAAGAAGGGGCGTGGAAATGAGACGCAGGGAACTTTTGGGTGCGGGCCTCGCCGGCGCCGCTGCGGCGGTGACGGGGATGCCTGCCGTGGCGCAGAATTTTCCCAGCAAGCCCGTCCGCTGGATCGTGCCGTTCGCCCCCGCGGGCAACTACGACGTCACGTCGCGCATCGTAGCCGAGGCCATGTCCCGGCGCCTGGGGCAGACCGTGGTGGTCGATAATCGTCCCGGCGCCGGCGGAGTCGTCGGCCTCGATGCAGCGGCAGCGGCACCGGCCGACGGCTACACCGTCGTCATGGCCAGCTTCAGCGTCCTGGGGATCGCGCCCTACATGGCGGGCAAGGCCTCGATGGTGCCGCTGTTCGCACCGATCAGCCTGCTCACCACCGTGCCGACCTTGATCGTGACCCGCACCGACAGCCGCTTCGCCGACATGAAGGCCGTGCTCGCCGAGGCCAAGGCGAAGCCCGGCACGGTCAGCATCGGCCATTCCGGCAACGGCACCATCAATCACGTCGCCGACCTGCAGCTGCAGGCGAGCGAGAACGTGAAGTTCAACATCATCCCCTACAGAGGGTCGGGCCCCGGCCTGGCCGACCTGATGGCGGGCCAGATCGACCTCTACACCGACCAGCTGACGACCTCGTTGCCGCTGATCCGGACCGGCAAGATCCGGCCGCTCTTGATCCTGGGGCCCGATCGCATCTCCCAGTTGCCCGATGTGCCGGGCCTGAAGGACATCGGCATCAAGCCGTTCGACGGCAGCACGACCGCAGGCGTGCTGGCGCGCGCCGAGACGCCGCCGGCGGCGCTCGACGTGCTGAACGCCGCGGTGGTCGCGGCGCTCAACGACGACGAGGTGAAGCGCAAGCTGGTCGATCTCGGCGCCGAGGTGCGGCCGACCACTCGGGCGGATTTCGCAGCGCACCTGAAGGAGATGGAAGCCGTCGTTGCCGAACTTGTGAAGTCGGGCCTGTTGAAGCCGGAGTGATGCGGGCGCATGTCAACGGCATGACACGCTTTCGCTTGGTTCTGGCCGGGATTCTCATGGCGGCGTTGACGGTGGGTTGTACCTCGACCGGCACGACGACCGGCGGTGCCGGCAATTCACCGAGGGGCAGCCGCGGCGGTGGCTGGGAGAATTTCCGCGCCGAGCTGCCGGTGATGCCAGGGTCGATGACTTGAGGATCGCACTCGCGATTTGGATTGTCGTGGCCGTTGCCGGATGCTCGGACGTGCCCAAGGACGGCCGCTATCAGACCGGCGGCGCTTGGGACAATTTCCGCGCCGCGGCGCCCGAGGTTCTGACGCAGCGCTCGACATGATCGTCCGGAAGATCGCAATCGTCATCGTGTTGATTGGCACGATGCTGGTTGCCGGATGCCAGGGCATCCCTCAGGACGACCGCTACCAGACCCACGACGGCGGCCGCAGCAATACGCGCGCCTGACGGCAGCTACAGCCACAGCGGAATGATCGACAGCGCGGCTAAGTCCAGCGAGCATCAGATTGACGATCCGCCACTGCCTGGCGCTGCGCAACCTGTTGCCGAGCATGACGCCACCGGTGCACCAGAACAGCGTTGCCGATATTGCGGCGACGGCGAAGACAGCACCGAGGACGAGGGCCAGCATCATCGCGTTGGGTATGACCTGCACATAGGCGGCCGATGCCGCGATCGCCATGCTCCAGGCCTTGGGGTTCGCCAGCAGCACCGCCATGCCGGCGCCGAAGCCTGCGGGCGACTTCAGCAGGCCCGGCCCATCGCCCGCTGGAGCGATGCGACTGACTTCCAGCAGAGCCAGATCAGGTAGGCCGAGCCGAGCACTTTCACGACGAGATGAAGGGACGGCACGGCCTGCAGCAACACGATCAGGCCGGTGGAGGCCACGATCATCAGGAATGCCAGGCCGGCCGCGACGCCGGCCATCAAGGGGGACGGTGCGGCGAACGCCAAAGCTCGCACCCGAGGCGGCGGCCAGCAGCGTGCTGGACCCCGGCGTGAACGTTGTGGCGACGGCCAGGGCAACCATGGACAGGAGCGCCTCGACCATCGCCGTATCGCCGGGCCGCTACACGGCCTTCATGACCGACCAGAGGTCGGCCTTGCGCTCGAAGCCGATGCCCGGCGCGTCGGGCATCGCCACGCGGCCGTCGACCACGGGGCAGTCGTCGGCGAAGCCGCCGAAGGGGGCGAAGACCTGCGGGTAGGATTCGTTGCCGCCGCACTGCAGGCCGACGGCGATGTTCAGCGCGAACTGGTGGCCGCCGTGCGGCACGCAGCGTCGCGGCGACCAGCCGTGCGCCTTCAGCATGTCGATGGTGCGCAGGTACTCGACCAGCCCGTAGGACAGCGCCGGATCGTACTGCAGGATGTCGCGATCGGGCCTGAGGCCGCCGTGGCGCACCAGGTTGCGGGCGTCCTGCATGGAGAACAGGTTCTCGCCGGTGGCGAGCGGCGGAGCGTACTGGGTGGCCAGCGCGCCGTGCGCCAGGTAGTCGAGCGGATCGAGCGGCTCCTCGTACCAGCGCAGGCCGTAATCCTTGATCGCGTTGCCGAACTCAATCGCGGTCGGCAGGTCGAACTTGCCGTTGACGTCGACCGCCAGCCGATCGCCGGCGCCGACGATCTTCAGCACCGCCTCGATGCGCTTGATGTCGTCCGCGAGCGGCACGCCGCCCACCTTCATCTTCACGCAGGAATAGCCGAGGTCGAGATAGTGCTTCATCTCGTCCTGCAGCCCGTCGAGGTCCTTGCCAGGGTAGTAGTAGCCGCCGGCAGCATAGACCCACGCCTTGTCGTCGAATTTCCCGCCGTTGTAGCGGTCGGCCAGCAGCTTCCAGAGCGGCACGCGCTTGGCCTTGGCCACGGCGTCCCATAACGCCATGTCGAGCACGCCCACGGCGACCGATCGCTCGCCGTGGCCGCCCGGCTTCTCGTTGGCCATCATGGCCGCCCAGCACTTGGCGGGATCGATCAGTCCTTCTCCGTCGAGCAGCGACTCGGGCTTGGCCTGCTTCAGGCGCGGGATGAAGCGCTCGGCCAGAAGGCCCTTCTGGGCGTAGCGGCCGTTGGAGTTGAAGCCGTAGCCGATCACCTGCTTGCCCTCGACCTTGAGGTCGGTTTCGATCGCCACGACGCTCGCCGTCATCTGGCTGAAGTCGATATAGGCGTTGGCGATGTTCGAGCGGATCGGCGAGACGATGTCGCGGATGGCGACGATGCGCATGGACTCTCCTTCTAGGCGGCCGCCGCGCGTCGCGTCTGGCGCATCAGCAGCCACCAGGCGATCAGGGCGGTCATCACGTTCCAGGCGATACCATTCAGGAAGGCCGCGCGATAGGACCCCGTCATGTCGAACAGCACGCCGCCCATCCAGCCGCCGAGCGCCATGCCGAGCAGGGTCGAGGAGATGGCGAGGCTGACCCGGGTCGCCGCTTCGCTCGGCGGGAAATACTCGCGCACGATGATGGCGTAGGACGGCACGATGCCGCCCTGGAACAGGCCGAACAGGGCCGAGGCGATGTAGAGCGAGGTCAGGCCGTCGTCGATCAGGTAGAAGACCAGGGCGATGCACTGCAGGGTGGCGCCGATCAGCAAGGTCATGACGCCGCCGACCCTGTCCGCCAGCAAGCCCGTGCCGATGCGGCTCACGATGCCGAAGCCCAGCATCAGCGAGAGCATCTCGGCGCCGCGGGCCACGCCGTATCCCAGGTCGGCGCAGTACGCGACGATGTGGACCTGAGGCATCGACATGGCGACGCAGCAGCCGATGCCCATGACGGCGATCAGGGCCTGCAAGGCATTGGGCGACAGGCCCAGCGCGGCCTGCGAGCGCCGGGCGACCTTGGCGATCGCGGTTTCCTCGTGGTCCGGCGGCCGGCGCTTCAGGGTCAGGGCGAGCGGGATCATGGCCACCAGGCAGAAGGCGGCGGCCGACATGAACATGGTACGCCAACCGTGATCGTGGATGATCCGTTCGATGATCGACGGCCAGATGGTGCCGGCGAAGTAGTTGCCCGAGGCGGCGATGGCGACGGCGACGCCGCGGCGCTTTTCGAACCAGTGCGAGACGTCGGCCACCAGCGGCGCGAAGGTGGCGGCGGCGCTGAAGCCGATCAGCGCCTGGGCGGCCGAGAACAGGATGAGCGAGGAGGTGAGGGTCGCCAGGGCAAAGCCTGCCGACAGGCCGATCGCGCTCAGGATCGAGGCGACGACGATGCCGCGCCGGTCGACGACCCGGCCCACGATCACGCCGCCGGCGAAGAAGCCCAGCGTGTTCATGGTGTAGGCGAAGGAGATATCGGCGCGGGTGATGCCGAAATCGGTCTGCACGGCCGGGATCGCCACCGTGAGCGACCACATGCCGATGCCGCCGATCGTGCTCAACGCCACGCTGGCGGTCAGGCGCCACCAGGCGTAACTCGAATCGATGCCACGCATTTTTCTTGATGAGTTGCCGTGTCAATTCGCGTTTTTCAGCCGCCAGCCACGCCTTGCGTGTTGACGTAGAGGGCATAGAGCGAATGGCTTGCCGCCATGAACAGCCGGTTGCGATAGCGCCCGCCGAAGCAGAGGTTGGCGCAGCGCTCCGGCAGCTCGATATGGCCAATCGGCTTGCCCGTTGGATCGAACACGCGCACGCCGTCGAGCTCGGGCGAGCCCATGCCCCAGCCGCACCAGAGGTTGCCGTCGACATCGACGCGGAAGCCGTCGGGCGAGCCGCCGGGTCCGGCATCGATCAGCACCGAGCCCTTGCCGAGCGCCATGCCGTCATTGGTGACGTCGAAGGACATGATCGTGCGATGCGGCTCGGCGCGCGAGCCCACGACGTAGAGCTTCTTCTCGTCGGGCGAGAAGGCGAGCCCGTTGGGGCCCGGAATGTCGTCGGCCATCATGGTGAGCTTGCCCGTCGCCGTGTCGAGGCGGTAGACGGCGGGCTTGTTCTCGCTCTCGGCCTTGTGGCCCTCATAGTAGCCCAGGATGCCGAACGTGGGATCGGTGAACCACACCGAGCCGTCGGACTTCACGACGACGTCGTTGGGCGAGTTGAGCGGCTTGCCGTTGTAGGTGTCGGCCAGAACCGTGATCGCCCCGTCATACTCGAAGCGCACGACGCGGCGCGCATCGTGCTCGCAGGCGATCAGGCGGCCGCGGCGGTCGCGCGTGTGGCCGTTGGCGTTGTTGGAGGGCTTGCGGAAGATCGTGACGTTGCCCGATTCCTCGTCCCAGCGCAGGACGCGGTTGTTGGGGATGTCGCTCCACAGCAGGTAGCGGCCATCGCCGAAATAGACCGGCCCCTCGGCCCAGCGGCAGCCTGTGTAGAGCCGTTCGACCGACGCCAGCGGCAGCCGGTACTTGTTGAAGGCCGGATCGAGCACGCGCACGGACGCGTCGGGATAACGTTCGTTAGGCTGCCACATGGAGTTTCCTCGGGGTCTCGTTCTTTGAGCGGAGAGACTAGCGGCTCGATGGGCTCCTTCGCGACATCTGTTTTGGCAGGGCAGCTACAAGTTCGTCTCACCCTCAAAACTTGGCCGCGAGCCTGCAAAGGTGGGAGACAGGTTTATGGCCGTTCTCAAGAGTTGGGCCGCGCCAAGAGTGGGCACTTTGCGTCTTTTAAGCCGATTTGCCTGCTGGCAGATGGTTGACACAGCTTGGAAAGTCGTTGTGCTATTAATTACCGATCAACTGCCGGTTTACGAGAGGGCCACGTTAGGGGGCTTCAGTGGCAAAACAAATGCTCACAGAGAAAGATATCAATGCCGCGTTCGAAAGCTTCGCCGAGGAGTTCGAGCCGCTTGAAACCAAGTCGAGCGCCGTTGGTGGCGGTGAACTATTCGTGCTGGTGGACAAAAAGACAGGTGCTCACTTCTGCGAATGCCACATATCCGCAAGCAAGCTGATCGAGTTAGGAACGGTGGATGTTCCACTGGACCCTGAGGATCAAGCTGACTACCGCGCGAATCGCGAAGTTGTAGAAGACGCTTATGCCTTTGAGCGAATGAAGGAAGACGCACTTGCTCGGAGGAGCTTCAGCAATATTGTCGCTGAGTACACCAAGGAATTTGACAGCGTTCAGCCGTCGGGATGATCTGGAAGCCAAGGCCTTGAACTCAGTGCCGGACGCCGGCAACGGCCGGCCGTTGCGGCCTGTCTTGCCGCTTTCGCGGCCGCGCCAGATGTTCAGGCGCTCCAAAGCGGTGAAGATGCCGAGCGGCGCGCCTTCGCGATCCCGCGTCGGTTACAGTTCGAGAATACTAAAGCATTGAATTTGTTAGTAGAAATTCAGAGTTGCCTATGTTGCGGAAATACAGACACCTCTTGAAAATATTCCACTGATGGAATATATGGCGGGATGGGCTGGGACGTCGAGTACACGAATGAATTCGGCGGTTGGTGGAGCGGATTATCTGAATCAGAGCAGGACGACGTTACAGCAACCGTCTCGTTACTGATGGAGAAAGGGCCGCAATTGCCATTCCCGCATTCATCAGGGATCAACGGTTCGCGCCATTCCCATATGCGGGAACTCAGGATCCAAAGTGGTGGTCGACCGATCCGAGTGCTTTACGCCTTCGACCCAAGGCGGACCGCGATACTACTCATCGGCGGCGACAAGAAAGGCGATGGTCGCTTCTACGAGAAGATGGTTCCGGCAGCGGACGACTTATACGACACGTACATCGCGGAAATCCGGAAGGAGGGATTGATCCCATGAGCGGACGCCGGCCGTTCACTGATCTGACTAAAGGATTTTCACCGGAGCGCCGTGCTCGAGTTGCTGCAAAGGCCGCCGCTCTGCGTGAGGAGATGACTCTTGAAGAATTGCGAAAGTCCCGTGCCCTGAGTCAGGAAGATATTGCTGCGTCTCTCTCTGTTCGTCAGCCAGCTGTGGCGAAGTTAGAGAAGCGTGACGATATGCATGTCAGCAATCTTCGCCGATACGTTGAGGCACTGGGTGGCAAATTAGAGATCTCTGCCCACTTTGATGACGCTGAGGTTGCGATCTCGAATTTTGGAACACTGCCCCCAAAATCTGGACTTCCTGCTATCAAGCATCATTTCGTTCCAAAATTTTTAATGAATCCATGGGTCGTGCAGACAGGTACCGGTCAGCGCAGTCTCATGGGCTACTATTGGGACGAGCGGCAACGTCGAGTTCGCTGCAAGATTAGAGGTCTTGATAGCTTTTGCTATCAGATTGACCTGCTGTCGCTCAGACACCATCAATTGGGGATTGATGCAATAGAGCGAGTCTTTTTTGGCGAGATCGATTCAAAGGGCGCTACAGCTGTAACCGCTTTGTTGAACAAGGGTGCACGAGAACTTAGCCCGCAGCAGCGGGTGGAGTTCGTTCGCCTGCTGCTCTCGCTGGAAGCTCGGAGGCCGCAAGTTGTGGATCTTCTCAAGCAGGACGGTGCAAAGAAGCTCGCCGAAGGTTTGGACGAGGATCCAGAGATTGTCGATGAAATGAAAAAGATTGGGTTGGACGAATCACCCTCGTCCTACTTTAGGCGCCGCGCGGGTGTAGCGTTCGAAGACCGTGCGCTAGCCATTGTTCAGAAGCTTGTCGACGATCCCAATGTAGGTGGCCGAGTCCTCAATGCACATTGGCACGTTAAGACGCTTGGGGAGCATGATGGTACCCTTGTCTTATCGGATAGGCCGCTAATCCGGGTCCGAGGCGTTGAGCATCCTGGTGCGCTGTGGGTTCTTCCACTGACGCCTAAAGCTGCGTTTGTGGCGGCCAATCACACTGAGAACATACGGCGCATTATCGACGTTCCCTCTGCAAGGTTTGCAAAGGAGTTGAATGCTTCAAGCGTTCAACAAGCGGAGCGATTTGTTTTCTCAGTACTGCCGAACAGCGCGCAGTGGTTAGAGAAGCGTTTGCGTCGCCGTTTCGCTATGCTGTGAAGTCTCCTTCATTTTGATCGGGGTGGCTCGGCTTTATCCAGTCCATACGCCGCCTTCGCCTGCTCCTTGCTGACGAGGCCCAGCCGCACGTCGCGTTCGACCTTCTTGCGATCGCGTTTCTTCGGGTCGCCGAAGCCGCCGCCACCCGGCATCTCGACCACCAGGCGGTCGCCCGCCGGGATGGTCTGGAAGCCCTTGGCCTTGAGCTCGGTACCGGAGGCCAGCGACAGCCGGCCGTTGCCGCCGGTCTTGCCGCCGTCACGGCCGCGTGCCGGATGCTTGACGCGTTCGAAGGTGGCGAAGATGCCGAAGGGTGCGCCCTCGCGATGCTCGACCTCCATCACCTGGCCGAGGCCGCCGCGATGCTCACCGGCGCCGCCGGAGTCCGCACGGTATTCCTTCTTCCAGATGACGACGGGCGCGATGGTCTCGGTGATCTCGACCGGCACGTTGCGCACGCCCGACGGGAAGGGCGTGGCCGACAACCCGTCGAGATTGGGCCGCGCGCCGGCGCCGCCGGAATGGAACGTCGTCACCATGAAGGGCCGGCTGTTGCCGATCGTGCCCGTCATGCCGTGACCGGCGCCGAGCTTCAGGTTCCAGAGGTTGCTGGTGCCCTCGGCCGGCACATGGCCCGGGATCACCTGGTGCAGGGCGTCGTAGCAGACGTCCGGCAACATATGGCCAATGGTGCTGCGCGCGTTGACCGCCGCCGGGAACAGCGCGTTGACGATCGTGTTGTCGGGCGCCGTCACCAGGATCGAATCGAGCGTGCCGGCATTGTTGGGGATGGTCGGCGCCACCACGCACTTGATGCCGAAGGCGGTGTAGGCCTCGGTGTAGCACATCGGCGAATTGATGCCGTAGATCGACGAGCCCGACGTGCCGGCATAGTCGACGGCGATATGGTCGGCGTTGATGGTGACGGCGGCGTGCAGGTCGATCGGTGCGTCGTAGCCGTCGATGCGCATATGGCCCTTCCAGGTGCCGCGCGGCAGCTTGCCGATCGCGGCCACCATGCCGGCGCGGCTCTTGTCGATGATGTGCCGGCCGAGCTCGTCGAGAGTGTCGATGCCGTGCTCGGTCATCATGTCGGAGAGGCGCTTCTCGCCGATGAGGTTGCAGCCGATCAGGGCATGCAGGTCGCCCTCGACCTGGATGGGCTCGCGCACGTTGGCGCGGACGATGCGCATCACGCTCTCGTCCATCTGGCCTTCGCGCATCAGCGGCAGCAGCGGCAGGAACAGCCCCTCGTGATAGACTTGCCTTCCGTCGGGCGACTGGCCGAGCCCGCCGATGTCGACGACGTGGGTGGTGCAGGAGAACAGCGCCACCAGCTTGCCGTCGTGGAAGGCGGGCGAGGTGACGACGATGTCGTAGAGATGGCCGGTGCCTTTCCACGGATCGTTGGTCACATAGGCGTCGCCCGGCTTCATGGTCTCGACCGGGAACTCGCGGATGAAATGGATGACGCTGCGGGCCATCGAATTCACGTGGCCCGGCGTTCCGGTGACCGCCTGGGCCAGCATCTGGCCTTTAAGGTCGAACACGCCGGCCGAGATGTCGCCCGCTTCGCGCGCGCTGGTCGAGAAGGCGGTGCGCACCAGGGCGCGGGCCTGCTCCTCGACGACGCTCAGCAGGCGGTTCCACATCACCTGCAGGCGGATATCCGAAGGCGTGCTCATGCGCGATCCTCCAACACGATCTGGCCCAGCGCGTTGATGCGGGCCGCAAACCCCTGTGGCACCACGGTCGTGGTGCCATCCTCGATGATGAGCGCTGGCCCGTCGAGCGACATGCCCGGCGCGAGCGACGCGCGCTCGTGGACCGCGGCCTGCTCGTGGCGGCCCGAGGCCGGATCGAGCACTTCGCGGCTGCCGTTCGCCTTGGGCGCGCCGGCCGCCTTGGCCTCGGCTGCGGGCTTGGGCAACGGCCGGTCGGTGGCGAGCGACAGCGTCCAGGTCAGCGCCTCGACCTCGAGCTTGGGAATGATGCGGCCGAACACGGTCTCATAGGTCTCTTCGAAACGCCGTCGCAATTCGTGTGCGGCATCGACGTCGAGCGGCTGGTTGGGCAGTGGCACGGCGATCTCGTGGCCCTGGCCGCGATAGCGCATAAAGGCCTGGCGGGTCTCGACCAGCTTCTCCTTGGGCGCGGCCAGGCGAATGACGGCCTCGGCCTCTTCGCGCATGGCGGTGAACAGGGCGTTCACCGTCTTGGCGTCGAACAGGTCGAGTCGGAGATGGCGCGTGCGCACGACCTCGTAGGCGATCGGCGCGCGCAGGAAGCCGAAGGCCGAGCCGACGCCGGCGCCGACCGGGACCACGACCTTCTTCATGCCGAGCTTGCGGGCCAGCCGCGCGGCATGCAGCGGCGCCGCGCCGCCGAAGGCGATCAGGGTGCGGTCGGCCGTGTCCTTGCCGTTCTCGACGGCATGGACGCGGGCGGCACTGGCCATGGTCTCGTCGACGATCTCGGCGATGCCGGCCGCGGCGCCCTGGGCGTTGGTGTTGAGCGGACCCGCCAGCGATCCCAACGCCGCTTCGGCTTTGTCGCGATGGAGCGGGATGGCGCCGCCGGCGAAGCGTTTGGGATCGAGGCGGCCCAGCGCCGTGTCGGCATCGGTGACCGTAGGCTCGCTGCCGCCGCGGCCGTAGCTCGCCGGGCCGGGCACGCTGCCGGCCGAGTCGGGCCCGACCTGGATGCGACCCAGCGCATCGATGCGCGCGATCGAGCCGCCGCCGGCGCCGATCTCGACCAGCTCGATGACGGGGATGCGTACGGGCAGGCCGCTGCCCTGCACGAAGCGGTAGGCGCGCGCCACCTCGAACTGGCGCGAGCGCTGCAGCTCGAGGTCGTCGAGCAGGGTGAGCTTGGCCGTCGTGCCGCCCATGTCGAAGGCCACGGCCTTGTCGAGGCCGTTCTCCGCCGCCACGGTGAGGGCGAGGATCGCGCCGCCGGCCGGTCCGGATTCGACCAGGCGCACCGGAAAGCGCCGCGCCGTCTCGACCGTGGTGATGCCGCCCGACGACATCATCAGCAGCAACGGACCCGCAATGCCTTCCTTGCGCAGGTTGGCTTCGAGCTCGCCGAGATAGCCTGCCATGCGCGGCAGGACGTAGGCGTTGGCGATGGTGGTCGAGGTGCGTTCGTATTCGCGGATCTCGGGGCAGACCTCGCAGGAGAGCGAGATCGCCACGCCGGGCAGCTCCTCGGCCAGGATGGCGCCGGCGCGCCGCTCGTGCGCTTCGTTGGTGAAGCTGTGCAGGAAGCAGACGGCCACCGCTTCGATCTTCTGGGCGCGCAGCTCGGCCGCGACCTGGCGCACGGCCTGCTCGTCGAGCGCCAGCAGCACGGCGCCGTCGGCGGCGACGCGCTCGGGCACGCCGAAGCGCAGGTCGCGCGACACCAGCGGATCGGGCCGCTCCATGTAGATGTCGTACTGCTCGAAGCGGTGCTCCCAGGCGATCTCCAGCGAATCGCGGAAGCCCGCCGTCGTCAAAAGCGCCGTGCGCGCGCCCTTGCGCTCGATCAGGGCGTTGGTGGCGAGCGTCGTGCCGTGCACGACCAGGCCGACCTCGGACGGCGGGCACTTGGCCTCGGCCAGGATGGCGCGCACGCCTTCGATCACGCCGCGCTCCGGCGCGTCGGGCGTGGTCAGGACCTTGATGGCATGGGCCCTCATGGCGTGGGGTTGGTCGCCGCGCTCGAGGACGACGTCGGTGAACGTTCCGCCGATATCGACGGCAAGCCGGGCAGTCATGGTCAGCTTTCGTCGATCTTGATGTTGCCCTTGGTGACGACATCGCCCCAGGTCTTGCTGTCGCGCTCGAGGAAGGCGACGTACTCGGTGCGCGGCATGGTCGCGGGATGCAGGCCGGCCTCGTCGTACTTTGCTTTCACTACTGGATCGGCCATCACCTTCAGGATGGCGTTGGTCAGTACCGTCATCACCGGTTCGGGCGTCTTGGGCGGTGCGGCGACCGCGTACCAGTTCTCGGCCTGATAGCCCGGCACCGCTTCGGCAAGCGCCGGCGTGTCGGGCAGGACCGACCACCGCGTCGGCGAGGTCACGGCCATGGCGCGCGCCTTGCCGCTCTTGATCAGGCCGAGCGTGGCGGGATCGCCGAAGTAGGCGTCGACGATGCCGGCGGAGAGATCGTTCAGCGCCGGTCCCGTGCCGCGATAGGGTACGTGCACCATCTTCAGGCCCGACATCTGGGTGAAGAGCTCGCCTGCGAGATGCTGGCTGGTGCCGATGCCGCCCGAGGCCCAGCGGATCTCCGTCTTCTTCGCGAGCTCCATGAATTCGGGCAGCGTCTTGGCCGGCAGGTCGTTGCGCACCGCCACGATGAAGGGCATGCGCACCAGGCGCGTGATGTGCGACAGCGCCATCGGATCGTAGGGCATCTTGCGCAGGTGCGGCCCGGCCGTGAGCGTGCCGACGCCGGTCAGCGCCAGGGTGTAGCCGTCGGCCGGCGCGTGCGACATCGCCTCGACGCCGATGATGCCGCCGGCGCCGCCCTTGTTCTCGACGATGACGGTCTGGCCGAGCTCCTTCGACAGCGGCTCCATCAGGAGCCGCGCCGTCAGGTCGACGCCACCGCCGGGTGGGAAGGGCACGATGATCTTGATCGGACGGCTGGGAAAATTCTGTGCTGCGGTCTCCTGCGTCGCCGCGAGCACAGGCAACGCAAATGCTCCGACCAACAGACTTCGACGAGTGCTACGCAAGACAAACCCCTCTCTGCTCCCCGCGACCACCTTGACAGGGCGGTTGTCGTGGTTCAACACTTAACCAATCAGTTAAGTATCAACCATGAGGCGATCGGCGATGAAAAAGCTCCATCAGGGCGGATGCCATTGCGGCGCGGTGCGTTTCGAATGCCGGCTCGATCGGGCGGAAGGCACGAGCCGTTGCAATTGTTCGGTGTGTGCCAAAGGCCGTTTCTGGAAGGCGATTACACGCAAGGAGGACTTCCGGATCCTGCAAGGCGAGAACGATCTTTCCGACTACCAGTTCGGCAGCAGGAACATCCATCATCTCTTCTGCCGGCAGTGCGGCATCAAGCCGTTCGGCCGCGGTGAGATGGAAGCGCTCGGCGGTACGTTCTACGCCGTCAACATCGCGTGCCTGGACGGCGCAGCGCCGGAGGAAATGGCGGCCGACCCGATCCACTATCAGGACGGCCGCAACAATGCATGGGACAAAGCGCCGGCGGAGACGCGGCACCTCTGACGATGACTACATCGCCACTTTGCGGAAGACCTCGACGAAGCGCTCCACATCCTGCTCGTCGTTGTAGACGTGCGGGCTGATGCGCAGCCGGCCGAGACGCGGTGCGGCATAGACGTTCTCGGCGGCGAGCCGCTTGGGCAGGTCGGTCGCCATGCCCTTGGGGAAGTAGAGGCTGAGCACGTGCGGCGCGCGCAGCTTTCTATCCAGCACCTGCACACCGGTGTTGGCGAGGCCGTCGGCCAGCCTGTCGGTCAGCATGGCAAGGCGGGCGCGGATCGGCTCGTTGCCCCAGCCCGCCATCATCTCCATGCCGATCGCCGCCATCTCCATGGAGATGAAGTGGTCGCGCTCGCCCATGTCGTAGCGGCGCGCACCTTCCTGGTAGGACGTGTCGCGGAAGTAAACGGTGTCCTCTGCGGACACGGCCTTGCGCGCCGGTGCGGTCTGCTCCAGCGGCACGCCGTGCTGATGGCGCTTGGCGACGTACATGAAGGCGCGGCCGTAGGGGCCGAGCACCCACTTGTAGGTCGGGAAGATCAGGAAGTCGGGATCGAGCGTCTTCACGTCGATGTGGCGGATGCCGACATCGTGCGTGGCGTCGACCAGCAGGGCCGATCCCTTGCCCTTGGCCGCCGTGGCGATGGGCGCCATGTCGAGCGCGCCGCCGTCCGACCAATGGACCGAGGAGATCGAGACCAGGGCCAGCGGCTCGCCGCCCGGCCGGTCGATCGCCGCGAGCACGGCCGAGGTCCAGTCGCCATCGGCCGGCTGTTTCACCATCTCGACCTTGAAGCCTCCGGCCTCGGCGCGGCTCATCCATTCCAGTACCGGCGAGGTGTGGTCGTCCTGCAGGACCAGCACGCGGCTGCCGCGCGGGATGGTCAGTATCTTGCCGGCAGTGGAGACGCCGTAGCCGACCGACGGGATTAGTGAGACGTCGACCGAATCGGCGCCGATCAACGCGGCCGCGGCCTTGCGCGCGCGATCATACTGCTGCGGTTGGAACTCGGCCGGCAGTTTCCAGGGCTGCCCCTTGCGCGCGACGGCGGCACGCCCGGCTTCCTGTACCGCAATGGGCAACGGGCTGTAGGTCGCGGCGTTGAAGAAACAGACCTCGCGCGGGATGTCGAACAGGGCGCGCTGGCTAGGCAGCATGAAAGACCTCCGATGGATGGCTGAGAGTAGCGTGCTCACGGCGGCTGCGGCCCGACAATTTCTCAAGCCAGCCATTTGCTAGACTGCGCCATGCGTCGTTTTCCGCCCCAGCGCCTGATCTGCCTGACCGAAGAGACGGTCGAAACGCTCTATCTTTTAGGCGAGCAGGACCGCATCGTCGGCGTGTCGGGTTATGCCGTGCGGCCGCCCGAGGTGCGGTCGAAACCCCGGGTCAGCGCCTTCACCTCGGCGCGGCTCGACAAGATCCTGGCGCTGGAGCCGGATCTCGTTCTGGCCTTCTCCGACCTGCAGGCCAACATCGTGAGCGAATTGGCCAAGGTCGGGTCGCCGTCCATCTCTTCAATCAGCGTGACGTCGCCGGTATCTTCGCCATGATCCGCACCGTCGGTGCGCTGGTCGGCGCCGGCGACAAGGCCGAGGCGCTGGCGCGCTCGTTCGAGGTGAGGGTGACGGAGACGGCGAGCGCGAACAAAGGCGCGCCGCGACCGCGAGTCTACTTCGAGGAATGGAACGATCCGATGATCTCCGGCATCGGCTGGGTGTCGGAGCTGATCGAGATTGCCGGCGGCGAGGATGTGTTCGCGCATCTGCGCGGTGCTGCTGCGGCGCGCGATCGCATCGTGTCGTCCGAGCAGGTGATCGCGGCGCGGCCCGATGTGATCCTGGCCTCGTGGTGTGGTCGCAAGGTGGTGCCGCGCCAGATCGCCGAACGGCCAGGCTGGGCTGCGTTGCCCGCCGTTGCCAACGCCCGCATCATCGAGATCAAGTCGCCTCTCATCCTGCAGCCGGGCCCGGCGGCATTGACCGACGGCCTCGATGCTGTGCGAACCGCGCTATTACCTCGCGTGTAATTGAGAGACCGCTGCTACAAGCTCACCTTCGGCTCATCAGACCCAAGGAGGGTTCAGATGAGCTACCAGTCCCGCCAGCGCTTTGTCGCTCACCCCGTCGCATTCGTGACGCCGGCGTCGACACGGCTGCCGCTGCGTTCCCGGTTGGCGATGACGCTCAAGGTCTGGCGTGACCGTGTTGCGGCGCGCCGTCATCTCGCTGCAATGGACGCGCGCAGCCTGCGCGACGCGGGGATTTCGCCGGCCGCCGCTGCCTACGAATCGGGCAAGACCTTCTGGCAGGCATTCGGGCCGCTTCGCTAGGGGGGGCCGCCTCACAATCGCCATAACCGCGCCCCCTGCTAGGGAACTCCCGCGCGCGGTGAGCGTTAGCACACGCGCGCAAAGCGCGGCCGTGCCTCTTTCTTGGGGCGGCCCCGCACGCGGCGTGTTGTGGTCGAGAACCTCTTCGCGCCTTGGTAAGCTGTCAGGAGCGCAGAGGGGGTTTTAGCCGGATGACACCGCCGGATCTCGACCGGACGAACGCGCTTTTTCTCGATCTCGACGGCACGCTGCTGGAGATCGCGGAGACGCCGGAATCGGTCGTCGTTCCACCCGGACTGCCGCAACTGCTGGAAGACTTGCGGGCCGAGCTCGATGGCGCGGTCGCCATCGTCACCGGCCGCTCGATCGGCGTCGTCGACGACCTGCTCAATCCCTTCGTCGCCACTGCGGCCGGCGAACATGGCGCATCGCTGCGCTGGCAGGACGGCAAGGTCGAGGAAATGCCCGAGGGCCTCGCCGTGCCGGAGGCGTGGCGCGAAGCCCTGGTCGCCGCCGCCGAGCGCTGGCCCGGCGTGCTGGTCGAGCCCAAGCCGCACGGCGTCGCCATCCATTATCGGCTCGTGCCGGAGCGTGGCAACGATGTGTGGCGGCTGGTGCGGGCGTTGGTGCCGCAGGACCATCCCTGGTTCCGCCTGTTGCCGGCGCGCGAAGCCGTCGAGATCGGACCGCGCGCGGCCTCCAAGGGCCATGCCGTCGAGCAGCTGATGCAGCGCCAGCCCTTCCAAGGCCGCCGGCCCATCTTCGTCGGCGACGATTTCACCGACGAGGCCGGCATGGAAGCGGCGCGCCAGTTCGGCGGCGAGGGCCTGCGCGTGGCCGAAGTGTTCGGCGGCCAGCCGGCGGCGGTGCGCGCCTGGCTGAAGCGCGGCGTCGAGCTTTTGAGCGGCCGCGACAAGCCGCCGGCCGTGTCGGCTGGAGCCGCGCGGTGAGCAGCCTCGAGCTCGGCGTCATCGGCAACTGCGCCATTGCTAGCCTCGTCGACCGCAGGGGACGCCATGTCTGGCACGGCATCGGTCGGCTCGACGGCGATCCGGTGTTCAATGCCCTGCTGGGCGGCGACGACCCGCAGGGCGGCTTCATGGATGTCGTGGTCGCGGGTGCCAAGGAGGTCGGCCGCCAGCGCTACCTGCACAACACCGCGATCCTCGAGACTGTGATCGAGGGCGGCAGCGGCGCCGTGCGCCTGGTCGACTTCGCCCCGCGCTTCCGTCGTTTCGGCCGCATGTTCCGCCCGCCCATGCTGGTGCGCCGGCTCGAGCCGGTGGCCGGCCGGCCGCGCGTCACAATCCGCCTCAGGCCGACCTTCGACTACGGCGCGCACAAGGCCAAGCTCACCTCGGGCAGCAACCACGCGCGCTTCTTCGGCGACACCGGCGTGCTGCGGCTCACGACCGATGCCTCGATCAACTACATCCTGCACGAGACCGAGTTCTCGCTCGACCGGCCGCTCAACCTGATCGTCGGCGCCGACGAGAGCATCACCGACAATCCCGACACGCTGACCAAGACCTTCCTCGCCGAGACCGAGTCCTACTGGCACACCTGGGTGCGCGATCTCAACATTCCGTTCGACTGGCAGCAGGCGGTGATCCGTGCGGCGATCACGCTCAAGATGTGCAGCTACGAGGATACGGGCGCAGTCTTGGCGGCGCTTACGACGTCGGTCCCGGAGGCGCCCAACACGCCGCGTACTTGGGACTATCGTTTCACCTGGTTGCGCGACGCCTTCTTCACCGTGACGGCGCTCAACCGCCTGTCGGCGACGCGCACCATGGAGAGTTACGTGCGCTTCATCGTCGACGTCGTCGAAGCCGGCAGCTCGCGCGACGAGGTCCATGCCATCGCGCCGCTGTTCCCGATCGCACCGGGCACCGACACGACCGAGCGCTTGGTCGACACGCTGCCGGGCTATCGCGGCTTCGGTCCGGTGCGCATCGGTAACGCTGCTGTCACACAACGGCAGAACGACACCTACGGTTCGATGGTGCTGACCGCAGCGCAGATGTTCTGGGACGAACGCCTGCCGCGCCAGGGCGATCTCGAGCTCTATCGCCAGCTCTGCGTGGTCGGGAACGAGGCCCACCGCGCGGCGTTAACTCCCGATGCTGGCCTTTGGGAGTACCGGGAGCGCGAGGAAGTGCACACGTTTTCCGCGGCGATGTGCTGGGCCGCGCAACACCGGCTCGGCATGATCGCCAAGCGTGTCGGCGTCGATTCGGAATCGCGCGAATGGCTCGCCCAGGCCGGCGTGCTGCGCCAGGAAGTCCTGCAGCGCGGCACCACCCAGGAAGGCTGGCTCTCGGGCGTGCTTGACCGCGACATGCTCGACGCGTCGTGCCTGGTGCTGCCCGAGATCGGCCTCCTCGGTTCCGACGATCCGCGCTTCCACGCCACGCTCGACGTCGCCGCCAAGCGCCTGATGAAGAACGGCTTCGTGATGCGCTACCGCGAGGCCGACGATTTCGGCAAGCCGTCCAACGCCTTCCTTCTCTGCACCTTCTGGTACATAGACGCGCTGGCCAGCGTCGGCCGCCGTTCGGAGGCGCTCGAGCTCTTCAATAACCTGCTCGCGCGCCGCAACCATGTCGGGCTACTATCGGAGGATATCGATCCGAAGACCGGCGAGTTGTGGGGCAACTTTCCACAAACCTACTCGCAGGTCGGGCTGATCCTATCGGCCATGCGCCTGTCGCGGAGCTGGGAGGAGGGGCTATGGCACGCATCGTGATCGTCTCCAATCGAGTGCCAATTCCCAAATCCCGCGCGCCTGCCGCGGGCGGTCTCACCGTCGCGCTGCGCGACCTGCTCATCCCGGGCTCGATGTGGTTCGGCTGGAGCGGGCGGCTGTCGTCGGAGCCCTCGCTGCACCCCGCCCTGGTCGAGGCCCGCGGCGTCACCTACGCCACGGTCGACCTGACGGCCGAGGCGCACCGCGCTTTCTATGTCGGCTTCGCCAACGGCGCGCTGTGGCCGCTGCTGCATTTCAGGCTGGGCCTGATGCACTACCGCCGCGAAGATTATCTCGGCTACCTGGCGGTCAACCAGACGTTCGCCACGGCGCTTGGTCAGACGCTGCAGCCCGAAGACTCGGTGTGGGCGCACGACTATCACCTGCTGCCGCTCGGCCGCATGCTGCGCCAGCAGGGGTTCAAGGGGCCGCTGGGCTTCTTCCTCCATGTGCCGTTCGTGCCGCCGTCGATGCTCGAGGCGATCCCGGTGGCGCGCGAGATGGTGGCCGATCTCTGCGCCTACGACGTGGTCGGCTTCCAAACCGAGGAGCACGCCCGTGACTTCCGCGACTGTGCGCAGCGCCTACTGGGCGCCTCGGTCGACGGCGAATGGGTGCGGCTCAACGGCCGGCGCGTGCGCGCCTTCGCCGATCCGATCGGCATCGACGCCCAGGCCTTCGCCGACGAAGCCGAGCGCGCCGCCAACGACAAGCTGGTTCATCGCGTCGCGGGCAGCCTGTCGGGCCGCCTGCTCGCCGTCGGCGTCGACCGCATGGATTACTCCAAGGGCCTGCCCCACCGCTTCGAGGCCTATGGCCGCCTGCTCGAGCGCCATCCCGAGCATCGTCGCCGCATCCACTTCCTGCAGATCTGCCCGCGCTCGCGCGAGGAGGTCGACGAATATCGCCGCCTGCGCGCCGAGCTCGACCGGCTGACCGGCCGCATCAACGGCCGCTTCTCGGAGTTCGACTGGACGCCGTTGCGCTACTCGACGCGGCCGGCACCGCGCTCGACCCTGGCCGGCCTCTATCGCATCGGCCGCATCGGCGTGGTGACGCCGTTGCGCGACGGCATGAACCTGGTGGCCAAGGAGTTCGTCGCTGCCCAATCCGACGACGATCCGGGCGTCCTGGTGCTGTCGCAGTTCGCCGGCGCCGCCCAGGAGCTCACCGAGGCGTTGATCGTCAACCCGTTCGACCCCGACGCCATCGCCGACGCCATGCATGCGGCGCTGAACATGCCGCTGGCCGAACGCGTCGAGCGCCACGCCGCGCTCAAGGCCAAGGTGTTCCGCACCACTGCCAGCGCCTACTGCCAGCGCTTCCTCGACGCGCTGCATGCGCCGCCGCTGAAGCTGCAGGCGGCGTAGCGCCAACCGTCGGTTGGTCGCTGGCCGCGAGGTGATGGGCTACGCTCCGATCACCTGCCCATGAACATCATCTCGCGCCTCTGCATTTCCGGTTATCGCTCGCTGCGCGACGTCAGGCTGGAGGTCGGACAGCTCACGGTCGTCACCGGCGCCAACGGCAGCGGCAAGTCGAGCCTCTACCGCGCGCTGCGCCTGTTGGCCGACGTGGCGCAGGGCCGGATCATCCAGTCGCTGGCGCTGGAAGGCGGCTTGCCGTCGGTGTTGTGGGCGGGGCCCGAGCAGTTCTCGCGCGCGATGAAGGCGGGGACGCAGCCCGTCCAGGGAACGGTGCGTAAGAACTCCGTCAGCCTGAAGCTCGGCTTCTCTTCCGACGACTACGGCTTCGCCATCGATCTCGGCTTGCCGTTGCCTTGCCCGCCGTCGCGCTTCGACAGGGATCCCGAGATCAAGGTCGAGAGCATCTGGACCGGCCTGTTGCTGGGCCGCTCCAATACCTTCGCCCAGCGCAAGGGACCGGCGGTCAGCCTGCGCAATCAGGAAGGCGCTTGGCGCTCGATCATGACCGACCTCAGGGCCTACGACAGCATGCTGACCCATTGCAGCGACCCGCGCGATGCCGCCGAGCTGTTGCTGCTGCGCGAGAACCTGCGCAGCTGGCGCTTCTACGACCACTTCCGCACCGACAGCGAGGCGCCGGCGCGGCGTCGCCAGGTCGGCACGCGCACGCCGGTCCTGGCGAGCGACGGCGCCGATCTCGCCGCCGCCATTGCCACCATCCAGGAGGTCGGCGCCGAGGACGAACTGGCAACGGCGGTCGCCGACGCCTTTCCCGGTGGCTCGATCGACGTGCGACAGGAGGGCGGCTATTTCGAGATCGAGATGCGCCAGCACGGCCTGCTGCGCCCGCTCGATGCCGCCGAGCTGTCCGACGGCACCTTGCGCTATCTCCTGCTGATCGCCGCCCTGCTGTCGCCGCGGCCGCCGCCGCTGATGATCCTGAACGAGCCGGAGACCAGCCTGCATCCCGACTTGCTGCCACCCCTGGCCCGGCTGATCGCCCAGGCATCCCGGCATTCCCAGGTCATCGTCGTCTCGCACGCCGAGGCGCTGGTGTCGGCGTTGCAGGCGGCCGGCGCCAAACGGATCGTGCTGGAAAAGCAATTGGGCGAGACCGTCGTGCCCGGCGAGGAACGGCCGGTGTGGAACTGGCCGATGCGCTAGACGCCGAAGGCAGGCGGATAGACGACGCGGCCTCTGCCGTCGCGCAATGCGCCGGGCTGCAGTTCGAGCGCCATGAACGAAGGCCCGGCCTCGAGCGGCTGGGCCAGCGGCGCCAAGGCCAGTGCGCGCACCGGCTTGCCGCCAACGGTGACATCGAGAGCGCTGAACAGGTGTGGCCATCCACCAACGGATCGACGGCAACCAATTCAACGGAACAAGTCCCGCAGCACGCAGCTCTTCGATCAACCTGGATTCGGCGGTGCCACCAAATGCCGTGTCATTGAGGTGTCGGATCGCATCGTCGTCAGCTGACCTGCGTACACGGATCGCCATGCCGAGTGACGCTACCAAAGACGCTTGACGCCGTAGACGTCGAACGCCCGCTCATTCGAGACAAGCGCAAAGTCATCCAGAATCGCTTGAGCTATCAACATGCGATCAAACGGATCTTGGTGGTGGCCGACCAAGCTTCCGGCGCGCTCGGCATGACGAACCGACACTGAAAGTTCGTTGAAGCCTTCCTCGGCAACTGTACGTGCCAGGTTGCCGGCCACGACGGCGGCGTCCGGCAACTTGCCGATTCGGTATTTGGTCGCGATTTCCCAGGCCGACGCGGCGCTCACGAAGACCTGGTTCTCGACTTCATCCTCGATCGCCGTTCGCGCACGACGCGAGAGCTTGGAATCGGCAAAAACCCACCAGAGAAAGGCGTGGGTATCGAGCAGCAGCCTCACCGCCCGGCTATTCCCAGAGTTTCAATTCTTCTTCGGGCAGTGGTTCGAAGAACTCAGGCCCGATGGAACCTTTACCCTTCAGCCGGCCGAACTTCCTCTTCGGCTTTGGCGCGAAAGGCACGATCTTGGCGACGGGCTCCTTGCCGCGCGCAAGCACGATCTCCTCGCCGGCTTCCGCACGGGCGACGAGCTTCGAGAGGTTCGTCTTGGCGGCATGGATCGTGTAGGTCGGCATAGGGCTAATTTAGCTAAGCAGGTTAGCTAATTCAAGCCCACCGGGCCGGCGACGTGCCGAGTGGCTCGGGGGGCTTGGCGAAGAACGGCGGCGTGTCGCTGAGCTGCACCACCGGCTTGAGATGCCGCAGGTGGCCGAACAGGCCGTCGCTCTCCATGAGATAACGCGCCAGGTCGGCCTCGGGCAGCTCGGCCACGCCCTTGCCGGGCTCGACGGTGCCGAGGCTCGCCAGCCAGTGCGCGACCTGGACCAGTGACACGCGCACCAACCACGAGCCGCCCTGCTCGGCGCGGCGGGCGAGGCCCACCATGGCACCGAGCGCGCCGAGATAACCCGCGATGTAGTCGAGCGCCTGGACCGGCAGGTTGCGCGGCTTGGCGAGCGAGCCTTGGGTGGCCGAGAGGCCGGTGACGTTCTGCACGATCGAATCGAAGCCGCGCCGGTCGGCCCACGGGCCGGCGTGGCTGTAGGCGCAGATGCTGACGCAGACGATGCCGGGCCGCAGCGCCGCCACGTGCTCGGGCGAGAAGCCGCGCGCGGCGACGGTGCCGGGGCGGTAGCCCTGGGTGAAGACATCGGCCTCGCGCAGCAGGTCGGTCATGGTCTTGACGCCGGCGGCCTGGGCGAGATCGACCCAGGCGCAGCGCTTGCCGTGGCCGGTGTCCATCAGGATCTCGGTCTGGTAGGGCAGGTGAGGGGCCGCGATGTGCAGCACGTCGGCGCCGTTCTCGGCCAGTACGCGGCCGCTGGTCGGTCCGGCCAGCACGCGCGTCAGGTCGAGCGCGCGCACGCCGCTCAACGGGCGGTCGCCTTTCGGTAACGGCCGCGCCGCCGCCTCGCCGATCTGCACGATGTCGATCAGCGGCAGCTTGGCGACGGCCATGCCGTGCGGATGGGCGTTCCATTCCTCGCGGCTGCGCACCAGGCCGCCGACGCAGCCGCCGTCGGCGATCGCCTGCTCGATGGCGAGGCCGTCCCATTCGGCGACGGCCTCGGCCAGCGCCTCGCGCGTCTCGGCCTTGGCGCCCGTGATGCGGAGCGCGCCGGCGCGATGATGCGGATGGTTGGTGTGCAGGAACATGATGCGGCCGTCGCGCGTCGGGTAGTGGCCGGCCAGCGGATCCCACGACACCGGCTTCTTGCCGTTCTGCAGCACGTAGGTGTTGGAGCGCAGCGATGCCGTCGCCGCGTGACGATCGACGGACACGGCCTGTGGCTTGCCGGTCCTGAGGCGCCAAAGGTCGGAGACCGCGAGTCCGACTGCGCCCAGCGCCGCCGACCCGGCGGCCGCGACGCGCCACGGCGTCACGAACACCGGATCGTCGCCGCCGGTGATGGCGAGAGAGTCGTCGCCGCGTTTGGCGCGGCCGAGCTGGGCGAGGATCTTGTAGGCGAGGTCGGTGCTCACGTCTCGGCCATGATCTTGGTGAGGGTGGTCATCAGGTCCTGCGGGCAGGTGATGTGCGGATTGTGACTGGCATCCATCTCGTAATACTTCCAGCTTGAATCGCTCTTCGCGCGCTCGGCGAACTGGCGGAACGTATCACCCGGCCCGCTGCGCTTGGCGTAGATGTAGGCGCGCGGCAAGGGTGGATCGCGCGAGGTGAGCCTGAGCTTCTGCTCGAACGTCTTGATCGGCTGCGAACGCCGGCGCGGCATCGCCCAGGTCACGTCCTCGGGCGAGGTGTCGGGCGGCATCGGGATGGCCGGGATGCGCCAGCCCGCCCCTTCGCCCATCGCCTTGCCGCGCATCATCTCCGTGCCGGCCGGCCCCACCAGGTCGAACAGGCTCTGGCCGTCCTGCGGCGCGAAGGCGTCGATATACACGACGCGTGCAATCCGCCGGCGCGCCTTGTCGGCGACGCCGGTTGCCACCATGCCGCCGTAGGAATGGCCGAGCAGGGTGACCTCCTTCAGGTCCTCGCAGTCGAGCACCGCGGCGACGTCATTGATGTGGGTGGTGAGGTCGATCTCGTGATGGGCGAGATGCGCCCGCTCGCCCAACCCGGTGTAGGTCGGCGAGAAGAACTCATGGCCGGCGGCCGCGAACAACGGCCGCATCTTCTTCCACGCCCAGGCGGCTGACCACGCGCCATGTGCAAGAACGATCGTTGCCATGCGTCCCCCCTAGTAGCTGGCGAAGCTGGTGTTTGGGTGCTATTACGACTTACTCGCAATGAAACCCAATCCAACCATAGCACTGGGCGAGGCCCGCGTGGGCTTTCGTGGCCGCATCCACCAGCTTTCTGTGAACGGCTCCAGCACCGGCCTGCCCGGCCCGGAGCTGGAGCGCCGGCTGATCGAGCTGGGCTTCGTCGAAGGCGCCGACGTCGAGCTGCTGCACCAGGGCCTGTTCGGCGGCGACCCCATCGCCGTGCGCGTTGCCGACACGACCATTGCGCTGCGCCGCCGTGAGGCCATGGCGATCCTGGTAACGGCGGCCTCTCCATGACGGTCGTCGCTCTCGTCGGCAATCCCAACTGCGGCAAGACCGCGTTGTTCAATGCCCTGACTGGCAGCCGCCAGAAGGTCGCCAACTATCCCGGCGTCACGGTCGAGAAGAAGGTCGGCCCGCTCACGACGCCGGCGGGTCGGTCGATCCAAGTCGTCGACCTTCCCGGCACCTATTCCCTGCGCGCCCGCTCGCCGGACGAGGAGATCACCCGCGACGTCGTGCTGGGGCGCCTGAAGAGCGACGTCACGCCCGACCTGATCGTCTGCGTCGGCGACGCCTCCAACCTCAGGCTGGCGCTGCGGCTCGCGCTCGAGCTGAAGCGCGTCGGCCGGCCGGTGATGGTGTCGCTCAACATGATGGACATCGCCCGCAAGCGCGGCATCTCGATCGATATCGAGCGCCTGTCGCGCGAGCTCGGCGTGCCGGTCGTGGAATCGGTGGCGGTGCGCCGCGGCGGCATCGACGCCTTGCTGGCCGGCATCGACAAGCGTCTCGACGAGCAGCTCAAGGCCGGTGAGAGCGACTGGCAGGCGCCCGATGCCGGTGCCCTGCGCGTCGGTCAGCGCGAGGCCGATCGCCTGCTGGCCGCCGCCGTGCACGGACCGGGCCAGCGCGATTCGCTGACGGCGCGCGTCGACTCGGTGCTGCTGCATCCCGTGGTCGGGCTGCTCATCCTGTTGGCCATCCTGTTCGTCATGTTCCAGGCGGTCTTCGCCTGGGCGGCGCCGGCGATGGACGGTATCGAGGCGGCCTTCCATTGGCTGGGTGACCAGGTCGAAGGCGCGCCGTTGCCCGAGCTGCTGAAAAGCTTCCTGAAGGACGGTCTCATCGGCGGCGTCGGTGCGGTCATCGTGTTCCTGCCGCAGATCGTGATCCTGTTCTTCTTCATCCTCGTGCTGGAAGACCTGGGCTATATGGCGCGCGCGGCCTTCCTGATGGACCGCATCATGGGCGGCGCGGGCCTGCATGGCCGGGCCTTCATCCCGCTCTTGTCGTCGTTCGCCTGCGCCATTCCCGGCATCATGTCGACCCGGGTGATCGACAACCGGCGCGACCGGCTCACCACCATCCTGGTGGCGCCGCTGATGACCTGCTCGGCGCGCATCCCGGTCTACACTCTGATCATCGGCGCCTTCATTCCCGACCGCGAGGTCTGGGGCTTCGTCGGCCTGCAGGGGCTGGTGATGTTCGGCCTCTATGCCCTCGGCATCGTCGGTGCCTTGACGGTGTCGTTCGTCCTGAAGCGTCTGATCTGGCGCGACACGCCGGGCGAGCCGTTCATGCTCGAGCTGCCCGACTACAAGATGCCGCGCGCTAAAAGCCTCGCCATCGGCCTGTGGGGACGGGCCACGGCCTTCCTCAAGCGCGCCGGCACGACCATCGCCTCGATGATGATCCTGATCTGGTTCCTGGCGAGCTTCCCGCAGCCGCCGGACGGCGCTACCGGACCGGCGATCAGCTACAGCCTGGCCGCCATGATCGGCTCGGCGATCCAGCCGCTCACCGCGCCGCTCGGCTTCAACTGGCAGATCAACGTCGCGCTCATTCCCGGCATGGCGGCACGTGAGGTCGCGGTCGGCTCGCTGGGCACGATCTATTCGATCGCCGGCGGCGAGGAGGCCACCGAGCAGATCGGCCGCGCCCTGGTCGCGAGCTGGAGCCTCGGCACGGCGCTCGCGCTGCTCGCCTGGTACGTCTTCGCGCCGCAGTGCGCTTCCACGCTCGCCGTCATCCGTCGCGAGACCGGCGGCTGGAAGTGGATGTGGATCACCTTCTTCTACATGCTGGCGCTGGCCTATGTCGCCGCGCTCGCGACCTACCAGATCGCTCGCGCTTTGGGAGCCGGCTGACATGGGGCGGCACACTTTTCGTTACTGGCTGCAGCAGCTCCATCTCTGGATCGGCCTGATCCTGCTGCTGCCGCTGGTCATGATGGGCGTCACCGGCGCGGTGCTCGTCTACGGCCACGACATCGAGCATCTGCTCGGCCAGGGCGAACCGCCCGCCCGGACCCTGGGTGAATGGCGCACGCCGGGCGAGCTGATCGAAGCGGCGCGCGCAGCGTCGAACGATCCGACACGCATCCCCATCGCCGTGCGTTGGCCCACCGACCTGGGCGAGCCCGCCGCGGTGCGCCTGTCTCGGCCGGGCATGGCGGGTGAGCGGCCGCAGTTCCGTGGCGGCAACCAGCAAGGCGGCCAGGCGCAGGGCCGTGTCCCCACGCAAAGTCCGTTCGCCGGCAGCCTGCAGATCCTGATCGATCCCGTGTCGCTACAAGTGCTCGAGACGCAGCAGGCGATGACGGGCTGGCTGCGCTTCTTCCACGACCTGCATGGCCATCTCTTCATCGCCGGCGGCCTCGGCCGCGAGCTGGTGGGCTGGCTCGGCGTGGCGTTGCTGGTGCTGGGCTGCTCGGGCCTCTATCTCTGGTGGCCGCGGCCGGGCCAGTGGAAGTCGGCCTTCACCGTGCGCCGCACCGCCAAGGGCGTGCGCCTCAATCGCGAGCTGCACGGCGCGGTCGGCATCTGGAGCCTGGTGCTGTTCATGCTGGTGAACTTCACCGGCGTCTATCTCGCCTTCCCGCAGCAGATCTCCTCGGCGGTCAACGCCGTATGGCCGGGCCGCGACATGCGCGCGGCGATGTTCCAGGCGCGCGTCGAGCCGATGCGCGGCGTCCAGCCGATGGGCGTGAACGAGGCGGTCGAGCTCGCGCGCTCGAAGGTGCCCGAGGCGCGGTTCCTGAACGCGTTCCTGTCGATCCGGCCCGACCAGGCGACGCGCGTCAGCCTGATTCGCGCCGACCATGCCGAGGGCGCGCCCGTCATCACGGTGATCATCGATCCCTTCCGCAAGAGCGTGGTCGACGTCTTCGATCCGCAGACCATGAGCACGGGCGAGCGCATCATTGCCTGGCAGCGCGCGCTGCATTACGGCATCGGGCTGGGCGGCGGCTACAAGTTCCTGGTGTTCGTGTCGGGCGTGATCATCCCGGTCTTCGCCGTCACCGGCTTCCTGATGTGGTGGCTGAAGCGCCGCAACCGCCGCGCCGGCGAACGCGCCAAGGCCGCAATTCAGGCGGCAGCGGCGGCGCGGGCGGCGGATTAGACGCTACTTCACCCCGAGATCGTAGAGCGCGATCGCGCGCCGCGATTCGGGCGGCAGCGAGCGCCACAGGCTCGGATCGACCACCGTGCCGTGCGCCCGCACCCAGCGTTCGAAGTCGCGCGTGCGCCGGTTGGTGGCCAGTACCACGAAGCGCACCTCGCCGCGCTCGACGGCTTTGGCGAAGGCATCGACGCTCATCACCGGGTCGTTGCCGAAGAAGCCGCCGAACGCCATCACCGGCTGGCCCGTGCGGATGATCACCGGCGCCGCCAGCAACGCGTTGGGCGCCGCCAGCAGGAAGCGCGCATTGCCGCGATGCTCCTTCAGGAAGGCCTGCAGCTTGGGATCGTCGGTCAGCGCCGTCCAGTTGCGCGACAGGATCGGCCCGCGGCCGTCGTCCAGGCTGAGCCAGCGCGGCAGGCTGGCCGACGGCAGGGTGAGGTTGCCCGGCGCGAAGACGGCGCTCAGCGACCACAAGGCCGGTAGGATCAGTAGGGCAACGCCGCCGATGACGGCCGGCGGTCGCTTGTCGCGCCACTGCGCGGCGAGGGCGGCCAGCAGGGCCACGGCTGGAAAGCCCACCCAGATCGACGTCCAACCGAGCGACGCGCCGGCGATATAGCCCTGCCACAGCGCGGCAGCGCCGAGCCCCACGGCAAGATGCGTCGAGCCGCGCCGCCACAATTCGAAGCAGCCGATGCCAGCCAGCGCGGCAAGCGGTGGCCCCAGGGTCGACAGGTAATAGGCATGGAAAATCCCGCCGGCCAGGCTGTAGACGATGGCATAGGTCACCACCCACACGCTCCAGAGCGCTATGTGGGCGCGACGTCGGCGCCAGGCGAACACGGCACCGAGCACGGCGAGCGGCAAGGTCCAGGCGAACTGCATGGCCAACGCGGGCGCCGCTAGTCGCAGCGGTCCCACCGGCACGGCATCATAGGCGCGCGCCGTCTGGGCCGGCGCCGGCGTCGGTGGGGGCGCCGGCCTGTTGCGCACGAAGCGCTCCAGCCCGTTGTGCATGACAATGAGCTCGAGCATCGAATTGTCGTGGCTGCTGCCGGCGTAGGGCCGCTTTGCCTTGGGCGTGAGATCGAATGCCACCGCCCAGGACAGCGATACCACGGCGAGCGTGACCGCGGCCGCCGTCATCCAGGCGAGCCGCCGGCGCCAGGTGAGCGTGCCCGCGAGCAGCCATGCCGCCAGCACGGCCGGCCCGCAGACCAGCGCCGCCAGCATCTTGGTGTTGAAAGCCAGCCCCAGCAGCGCCATCGCCACCACCAGCGACAGGCCGCGGCCGCGCAGCGCGGTGCGGGCCGCCAGCAGCAGGAAGAAGATCAGCCAGGAATCGGTGTTGTTCGAGCGGTCGATCGCGACGGCGATAGGCATGATCGCCAGCAGCAGGGCAGCGATGATGGCGGCAGGCGCTCCCAGCGGCCGCACCAGGCGGTAGAGCAGGGCCACCGAGGCGATGCCGGCCAGCGCCTGCGGCAGATGGATCGTCCAGCCGCTGTAGCCCAGGACTGCGGCGAAGACCGCCTGGATCCAGAAGGCGACCGGCGGCTTATCGAGCGAGATGAAGCCCGCCGGATCGAACGAATTGTAGAAGAACAGCCAGACGCCCTGCAGCATGCTGCGCACGCCGGCGGCGTAGTAGGCGGTGCCGACGCCATTGTCCTCCAGCCGCATCAGCCGCAGGACGGCGGCGACCAGCAGCACGGCGCCGAACGCCGCCCCTTCAATCCGTTGTCTGCCCGCCTGGTCCGCCAATCGCCTCCCCTCGAGGGGTTTACGCAGGATAAGGCAGCCTCATCCCGGGCGGGCGACAGAGTTTTCCTCAGGACGCCTCTGTCAGGATGGAAGGGGGCCGCGGAAGACGAAGAAGGCGCCGCTGCAGATCAGGGCGAAGCCCACGATGTGGTTGAGCGTGATGCGCTCGCCGAGATAGAGCACCGAGAACAGGGCGAACACCGACAGGGTGATCACCTCCTGCATGGTCTTGAGCTCGGCCGCCGAATAGACCGTGTGGCCCCAGCGGTTGGCCGGCACGGCGAAGCAGTATTCGATGAAGGCGATGCCCCAGCTCGCCAGCACCACGATCCACAGGGGCCGATCGGTGAACTTCAGATGCCCGTACCAGGCGAAGGTCATGAAGACGTTGGAGACCAGCAGCAGGACGATGGGGGCAACGGCCGGGGGCAGCCAGGTCATGTCGAGTACTACTCCGCTTTGATACCGAGCTTCTTGATCAGGGGTACGACGAGCTTCTCTTCCTTGTCGAGCATGGCCGCCAGCTCCTGCGGCGTGCTGGATTTCGTCTCGGCCGTGAGGTCGGCGAATTTCTTGATCACGACGGGATCGGCGAGCGCCGTCACCATGGCGGCGTTGAGCTTGGCCAGGATCTCGGGCGGCAGCTTGGCCGGCGCGAACAGGCCCGTGTAAGTGCTGAAGGTGAAGTCCTCGAGGCCCTTCACGCCCGATTCCTTCATGGTCGGCACGTCGGGCAGCTGCGGCAGGCGCTTGTCCGACGACACGGCGATGGCGCGCATCTTGCCCGCCTTGATATGGCCGATCGCGGCGTTGATCTGGTCGACCTGCGCCGGCACCTGGCCCGCGATCAGGTCGAGATGGGCCTGCCCGCTGCCCTTGTAGTGGACCAGCGTGTATTTGGTGCCGGTCGCTTCGCCGATGAGCTCGATGGCGATGTGGTTGGTCGTGCCGACGCCCGAATCGGCGACGGTGAACTTGCCGTCCTTGCCGAGCGCAATGAAGTCGGCCAGCGTCTTGATTGGCGAATCGGGCGGCACGATCAGCACCGCGGGCACGGCCTGGATGTGGCTGATCGGCTGGAAGGCGGTGCGCCAGTCGTAGGGTGCGTTGCCGTAGATCGCCGGCACGGCGACCAGCGAGTTGGCGGAGACCAGCAGGTTGTAGCCGTCGGGGGCGGAGCGGGCGATGACGTCGCTGCCGATCATGCCCGAGGCGCCGGCCTTGTTCTCGACGATGACGGTGACGCCCAGGACGTCCTTCAGCTTCTCGGCGATGATGCGCGCCGTGACGTCGATGTTCCCGCCCGGCGCATAGGGCGCCATGATGCGGACCGGCTTGTCGGGGTACTTGTCCGCAGACTGGGCGGCGGCGGGGCCGGCTATGAGCAGTGCCAGCATGCCCAGCAACGCCGTGAACGAACGCATGATTTTTCCTCCCTGGTGTTGCCGGGACCCTAGCCTACTGCCCGCCCAGAACACACAGGATGTCGGCGCGCTGCTTCGCGTCGCGGATTGGCGGGCTGCCCATCCAGGTGCCGGCGTAGACTTCCTGGGGATCGGTGAGATAGGCGTCGAGCCTGTCCCTGGTCCAGACCTCGCCCTTGGCTCGCGCTGCCTGCAGCACGGGGGAATAATCGAACGCCGGATCGCCGGCGACCGGCCGGCCGATCACGCCCGCGAGCTGCGGGCCCGGCTTCTGGCCGGCGTCATTCGTGAGCGCATGGCAGGCCCGGCAGTGCTCGAAGACCTGCCGGTTGCAGGTCTCGGCGCGTGCGCCGCCCATTGCGGCCAGGAGCGCGGCCGCCACGATCGCGAGGCGCATGCGATCAGGCTTGCGGCTTGTCGATGACGACCATGCGGTTGGTGCCGGATTCGCCGGCCCACGCCTCGCCCGGCCGCCCGGCCATCTGGCGCACATTGGCGCCCGGCTTGTCCGACGGGAAGGAGAGGAAGGTCTCGGTCTTGGGATCGAAGCGCACGATGGCGTTGGCCGAGAAATCGGTCAGCCACACCGCGTCGCGGTCGTCGACATAGACCGAGTAGGCGCGCGGCTTGTCGCCCGGCAGCTTCCACTTCTTCCAGCTGCCGTCTTTCGGATCGTGCATGGACACGTTGCCGCTGTTCCATTCGCTGATCCACAGCCGGCCCTGGCTGTCGGACCATACCCGGCGCGCGCCCTGCTGTGGCGTCGGCGGCTCGACGATGCGCGGCGTGCCGGTGGCGCGGTCGATCTCGGCGAGATAATTGCCGGCGAGCGACACGTACCAGACCGTGCCCTGCGGCGTCAGCGCAATGCCGTAGGGGCCGTAGCCGCGCGGCGCGTCCCACACCTGCATCTTTTCGCTCTGGGGCTCGAAGCGGCCGATCGCGCCGGCCTGGCCGGTGAACCAGAGCGTGCCCTGCTTGTCGAACACGAGCGTGTTGAGGTTGGCGTAGGACGGGCCGCCATTCAGCTTCCAGAGCTGCACGCGGTGGTCCTTGGGATCGACGCGGACGATCGCGTTCTGGCCGCCTTCGGTCACCCAGGCGGCGCCATCGGGCCCGACGATCACACCGTGCGGCGCCGCGCCCTGGCCGAGGGCCACGACCTTCAGCCCGCCGTCACGCGGATCGAGCAGGTTCAGGGTGCCGTCGCGCTGGCCGCAGAACCACACCGTGCCGTCGGCGTTGCAGGCGACGTCGCGCGAGCCCGAGCCCGCTCGCACGTTGTAGGTGCGGATGCGATAGCCGTTGTGCTCGCGCGTCTCGACGGCGGCGCGGGCCGGCTGGGTGATCAATGCCGGCGCGGCGAAGGCCCCGGCGGACAGGGCGAGCAGATGGCGGCGGCGCATGCGGGCCTCCTGGCAAAGGGAAGGCCGCAATTGTGCCCCTTCCGGAGGCCCGATCAACCGTCCGATGCGAGTTGATGCAGGTCAATGTGGTGCCGCCCGGCAGGTCGCATCTTGTCGGCCAATTCGAACGGCCATACCCGTGTTCTTGGAAATAGAACGAAAGTTCCTGGTCGCCGACGGCAGTTGGCAGGCTCATGCCATCCGGCATGAGCATCTGCAGGACGGCCTGATCAGCCACTCGGCCGAACGCAAGGTGCGTGTGCGCATACGGGACGACAGCGCCACCTTGACGATAAAGGCGAAGAGGGAAGGCATCCGGGACATCGAATTCGAATACCCCATACCGCTGTCGGATGCTCGGGAACTGCTTGCCTCGCATTGCGGGGACCTGACCCTCGAGAAGACCAGGTACTTCGTGCCGCACGCCGGAGTCCTGTGGCACGTAGACGTCTACGAAGGTTCGCTCGACGGTGTCGTCCTCGCCGAGGTGGAATTGCCCGACGAGCGCGCCGACCTTGCTCTGCCGCCGTGGGTTGGTGCCGAGGTCACCGGACGGCCGGAGTACAGGAAGATCAACCTGCAAAGGATGCGGCAGGGGGCGCTCGCCGGCTGATCAACGACGTTCGGCCAGCCGCAGGCTCAACAACGCATGTGTCGACATTTCTCATAGTCTTCCGGACCGCGCGCGAGACGCGCACGGTCCGGAAGAACATGAGGCCTGAGCTCATGACGACCAGTATCCCGAGCCCAAGAGCTTTTCGCGCAGCATGCCGCGGGCGCGGTGCAGGCGGCTCTTCACCGCCTCGACCGAGATGCCGAGCTGCGCCGCCGCCGCGGGCGCCGTCAGCTCCTCGATGTCGCGCAGGATCAGCACCTCGCGATAGGGCTCGGGCAGGGCCGCGATCATGGCGCCGAGGTCGCGCCGGAGGTCGCTCGGCACGGGTTCGATGCGCAGTGCCGACGGATCGGCATGCTCCAGCGGCACGGTGCGGCGTTGCAGCCCGAGCAGGCGGCGGCACTCGCGCTCGACGATCCGGAACGGCCAGCTGGTGAAGGCGGCGATGACGCGCAAGGTGCCGATGCGGCGATGGAGCTGCCACAGCGCGGCCTGGACCGCGTCCTCGGCATCCTCGGCATTGGCGCAGGTGCGCCGGGCGAAGCGCATCAGGTCGGGCTGCGACACGGCGAGCAGGCGGTCGAGCGCGGCAGCGTCGCCGGCTTTCGCCGCCGCCACCAGGCCGCCGTCGATGCGGGCGAGGCCGCTCACGAGAGCCGCCGCCCGGCGAGCGCGCAGGCTGGGCAGAAGCCCGCGAGCGCCGACACCAGCAATCCCGCGCCGCCGGCCAGCACGGCCCAGAGCGGCCAGCCGGCGAGCGGCATCAACGCGGCCACCGCCAGCAGGAAGCTGCAACACCATGGATACGCGTCCCGCAGGAAGCTGCAACACAATGGATTCACGTCGCGCAGGAAGCTGCAGCGCCTTGGGCACGCGCACCACAGGAAAGTGTGCCAAGCTTCCAGGCCGGTGAAAATAACTCATCTATCAGCGCACCTGGCGGTTCAGATCCTCTCGCGACGGACGATCTGAGGCGTCGGTGCATCGACCGTTGTACAAGCGTGGTGTTGCTCGCTCCCGGGAGGAGGCCGGTCACATGGGATCAGTGCATGGCGCACTGTGAAGGAAGGGCCTATTTTAGGGAGGTTCAACCGTACATAAGGTTCCCCTCACCATCCAATTGGGACTCGGGTAATCGATGGATAAGGAGACGGCAGCCAAACTCGAAGGCATGATGCTTGCTTCTCGCATGATGCTTCAGTCGATTGGCGACTTTGTTCGAGAGAACGTACCTGAGCAAGATCGACATACGATCGCATTGAAGATCGGGACTGCGATGACCGAATTGCTAGATATCTCGTGGACGATCTATGGCCAGCATCCGAGTCTCAATCCTTATCAAGAGGAAGAACGACTGGCCCGTGAACGACGGGGCAGTTCGTCGAGTGACAACAAGGTCTAAGGCACCGTACCAGGAGTCGTTTTCGAGTAACCTTGACAGAGATTAAGCCAGTGGCCGACGCTGCGCCCACGGCCGCGCCGCCTCCATCAGCGCACCCAGCCGCAGCACGTCGGTCTCGTGGCCCCAGCGGCCGACGATCTGCACCGAGGTCGGGAGCCCATCGGCGCCGAAGCCCGAGGGCAGGGCGAGCGCGGGATGGCCGGTGAGGTTGAAAGGGTACTGGTAGGAGGTCCAGCCCTGGCGGGTGATGCCGCATTTCACGCCGTCGACCACGACCTCGTCATTGGCGGCGTCATGGGTGACGTCGAGCGCGGTGCGCGAGTTGGTGGGCGTCACCAGGAAGTCGTAGCGCTCGAACAGCGACTGGATCTTGCGGAACAGCGCGGTGCGCGCGAACTGGGCGTTTCGGAAGTCGGCCAGGGTGAACTTGGCGCCGCGCTCCATGAAGGCCAAGGTCACCGGGTCCATCTGGTTCTGCCACTTCGGCAGGTACTGGGCGCAGAACACCGCGAAGTTCGCCTGGTAGAGCACGCGGCCCTCGTATTCGATCCAGTCGATCTTGTCGGTCACTTCCTCGACGGCGGCGCCCATCGCCTCCCAGGCCGCCAGCGCGGCGCGGGTATTGCTGCGCACGTCCGCCGCGACGCGCGGGTTGGCCGTGAGCTCGATATAGCCGATGCGCACACCCGACAGGTCCTCAGCCGCGAGCTTGGGCGAGAGCGGGTGCTGCACGCCGCCCGACATCGTCCAGGGATCCTTCTCGGTCGGTCCCTTCAGCACGTCGTGCATGACCGCGGCGTCGGTGATAGTGCGGCTGAGCGGGCCGGCATAGATGTTGTTGCCGAAGGCATCGCGCGTCGTGTCGTAGGGCACCGCGCCCAGCGTCGCCTTCAATCCGACGAGTCCGCTGCACGAGGCCGGGCCGCGCGTCGAGCCGGCGCCGTCGGTCGCGAGCGACAAGGGCCCGACGCCGGCGGCCACGGCGGCCGCGCCGCCGCCGCTCGAGCCGCCCGGCGTGCGCCCGAGGTTCCACGGATTGCGCGTGACGCCGAAGGAGGGACCGTCGGTCAGGCCTTTTACGCCGAATTCCGGCGTCGACGCCTTGGCGAAGATGATGGCGCCCGCTGCGCGCAGGCGCTGGACCAGGATGTCGTCGGCCGCGGCCGGCGGATTGTCGGCATAGATCGCCGAGCCGTGCCGCGTCGGCACGCCTTTGACGTCGACCAGGTCCTTGATGCTGATCGGCACCCCGTGCAGCGGTCCCAGCTTCTTGCCCCTGGCCACGGCCTCCTCGGCGGCCTTGGCGTCGCGCCGCGCCTCCTCGTGCATCAGCACGCGAAAGCAGTTGAGCCGGGCGTTGGCCTTGTCGGCCGCCTTGAGCACGGCATCGACGTACTCGACAGGCGAAAGTTTCTTGGCGCGGATGAGGGCGGCCGCTTTGACAGCCGGGGTGAACAGCAGGTCGGTATCGGTCATCGGGCCACCATAGGCGATCCTCGACAGACCTTGCCACCTGCGCTACGCCGCGCCCGAATGTTCTCGCTGCCCGTTCTCGCCGCGCTGGCCGTCGTGGCCGTCGTCACCTCGTTCGTCTCCGGCGTCTTCGGCATGGCAGGCGGCATGTTGCTGATCGGCTTCCTGCTGTTCCTGCTGCCGGTGCCGGTCGCCATGGTGTTCCACGGCGTCATCCAGATCGCGGCCAACGGCTGGCGCGCCTGGCTGTGGCGCCATCACGTCAAATGGAGCGTGGTGCTGAAGTTCGGCGCCGGCTCGGCGGCGTCGCTGCTGGTCTTCTCCTGGTTCGACTTCGTGCCCGACAAGGCGTTGGTGCTGATGATGGTCGGGCTGATGCCGTTCATCGCGCTCGCCGTGCCGCAGCGCATCGCGCCCGACATCGAGCGCGGCGGCCAGGCCTTCCTGGCCGGCGCG
Organism: Reyranella sp.; assembly: GCA_019750135.1. Taxonomy (GTDB): domain Bacteria; phylum Pseudomonadota; class Alphaproteobacteria; order Reyranellales; family Reyranellaceae; genus Reyranella. The sequence goes on from JAIEOV010000051.1 coordinate 69,145, forward strand.
ATCGGCGGCGCCATCCAGCTCGTGGCCGGCGTCACCGGCCCGATCCTCGACATCTTCTATGTGCGCACCGGCATGACCCGGCAGGTCAATGTCTCGACCAAGGCCGCCGCCATGGTCCTGGGGCATCTCACCAAGGTCGCTTATTTCGGCGTCCTGATCGAGGGCCCGGCCGGCCGCGACCTCGAGCAGTGGCTGGTCATGGCCTATGCCGCCGCCTTTGCCGTGCTGGGAACGACCTTGTCGCGCAGCTTCCTCGACCGTATGTCCGACAGGCAGTTCTATTACTGGACACGCCGCGTGATCCTGGCGCTGGGCGCGGTCTATGTTGCGCAGGGCATCTGGCTCATGGTGACGCGATGGTAGATGTGAAGGCCGAGGTGAGGGCGCTGCTCGACCGGCTGCCCGACGACTGCAGCTATGCCGACGTGCAGCGCGGCATTGCCGTGCTGATGTGGCCCAAGCAAGGGGACGGCAGCCTGAAACCGCCGGAGCGCCTGCCGCCCGAGGAAGTGCGCCGCCGGCTGCGCGACTGGTTGAAATCGGAGAAGGACAAATGAAGGACCGCGTCTCGATCGACTTTTCGGACGGCGTTGCCGACGTGCGCCTGATCCGCGCCGACAAGATGAACGCTCTGGATCCGGCAATGTTCGAGGGCATCATTGAAGCCGGCGACCAGCTCGCCAGGATGAAGGGCCTTCGCTGCGTCGTGCTGTCGGGCGAAGGAAAAGCCTTCTGCGCCGGGCTCGACATGGGCAGCTTCGCCGCCATGAAGCAGGACGGCGACGCCGTGCCCGGCGTCCGCGACCTCACCAAGCGCACCCACGGCATCGCCAACCGGCCGCAGCAATGCGCCTGGCAGTGGCGCATCCTGCCGGTCCCGGTGATCGCCGCGGTCCATGGCGTGGCCTTCGGCGGCGGCTTCCAGATCATGCTGGGCGCCGACATGCGCTACGCCAGCGCCGACACGCGCTTCTCGGTGATGGAGATCAAGTGGGGCCTCGTGCCCGACCTCGCCGGCACGCAGCTGATGCGCTATCTCGCGCGCGAGGACGTCGTGCGCGAGCTCACCTATACCGGCCGCATCTTCAGCGGCATGGAAGCCCAGCAGTTCGGCTTCGTCACCCGCGTGGTCGAGGACCCACGGGCGGCGGCGCTGGAGACGGCCAGGGAGATCGTTGCCAAGAGCCCGGACGCCGTCCGCGCGGCCAAGCGCATCCTGAACGATGCCGTCTCCGTCGACGCTGCGACCGGCCTGATGGCCGAGTCGGTCGAGCAGCAGAAGCTGATCGGCTCGCCCAACCAGCTCGAGGCGATCATGTCGAATCTGCAGAAGCGTGCCGCCAACTACAAGGACTGACGCCATGAACCGTCAATGGCTCTACGCCAAGCAGCCCCAGGGCAAGATCGGGCCCGACACCTTCCAGTGGACCGAGACGGCGATCCCCGAGGCGCGCGAGGGCGAGGCGCTGGTGCGCACGCGCATGCTGTCGCTCGACCCCGCCAACCGCGCCTGGATGATGGGCAAGACCTATCGCGATGCGCTGGAGCCCGGGCAGGTCATGAGCGGCTTCGCCATCGGCGAGGTCGTGGACTCCAAGACCGGCGGGCTGAAGGCCGGCGACATCGTCGAGGGCGACTGGGGCTGGCAGGACTATGCCGCCCTGCCGGCCCGGCGGCTGACCAGGCGCATGACCCAGGCGCCGCTCGAGCTGCTGATCGGGCCGCTCAGCGTGACCGGCCTCACCGCCTATTTCGGCCTGCTCAGTGTCGGCCAGCCCAAGCCGGGCGACACGGTGCTGGTGTCGGCCGCGGCCGGCGCGGTCGGCACCATGGTCGGCCAGATCGCCAAGCTCGCCGGCTGCCGCGTCGTCGGCACCGCGGGCGGCCAGGACAAGTGCGACTGGCTGGTGCGCGAGCTCGGCTTCGATGCCGCCGTCGACTACAAGGCGGGCGGCGTGTTCCGCGCGCTGCGGGCGGTCTGCCCCAACGGCGTCGACGTCTATTTCGACAATACCGGCGGCCCGGTTCTGGAAGCGGCGCTGTCGCTGATGAACCTGCGCGGCCGCATCGTCTGCTGCGGCAACGTCTCCCAGTACGACGTCGAGAAGCCCGCGCCGGGGCCGATGGCCGTGCCCGGCCTGGTCGTGACCAAGCGGTTGCGCCTGGAAGGCTTCATCGTCATGGATTTCTATGACCAGCGGGCCGAAGCCGAGGCCAGGCTCGCGCGCTGGGTCGAGGAGGGCAAGATCAAGGCCATCGTCGATGTCGTCGACGGCCTCGACAAGGCGCCGCAGGCGCTGATCGGCCTGTTCGAAGGTCGCAACAAGGGGAAGATGGCGGTGCGTGTCTAGTCGACGCTTTGCGCTTTATGCGAGCACGGCGTCGAAAACTGTGGTAGCCTGTCATCAGGTGCTCGATGTGTAGCCCATAGGTGCGTATGCAGCGTGTCGGTACATGGCTATCGGCCATTGTTTGCCTGCTGTCGCTCACCTGCGTGTCACCCGGCTTTGCCGCCGATCCGTCCGCCGTTCCCATCCTGCTCTATCATCGCCTCGGTCCGGTCTCGTCCGATGAGATGACCGTGACGACGCCCGTGTTCCAGGCCCAGCTCAAGCTGATCCAGGAGCGCGGCTACAAGGTCATCCCCCTGGCGGCGCTGATCGCGGCGCTGGGCGACGAATCGGCGGCTCCCCTGCCGGAGCGCGCCGTGGTGCTGACCGCCGACGACGGCCATCGCACCGTCTACTCGGACATGTTTCCGCTGATCCAACGCCTGAAGATTCCCGTCACGCTGTTCATCTACCCGTCGGCCATCTCCAATGCCGACTATGCGATGACATGGGCGCAACTGGCCGAGATGAAGGCGTCGGGTCTGGTCGACATCCAGTCGCACACCTTCTGGCATCCCAATTTCAACGTCGAGAAGAAGCGCCTGGCGCCGGCGGCCTACCAGAAATTCACTCAGGACCAGTTCGTGAAGTCCAAGGCCGTGCTCGAGCAACGCCTGGGCGGCAAGGTCGATCTTTTGGCCTGGCCGTTCGGCATCCGCGACGATCAGCTCGACCAGTGGGCAGAGGCGGCCGGCTACGTCGCGGCGTTCACCATCGAGCGCCGGCCGGTGACGCGGTCCGACAAGCTCATGGCGCTTCCGCGCTTCATCGTCACCGATCTCGACCGTGGCAACCGTTTCGTGTCGCTTCTGGGAGCACCAAAATGAAGAACGTCTTGCGGCCGCTGCTGGCCGCCGCTGCGCTTTTCCTTGTACCGGCAGCAACGGCCCAGGCTCAGGTCAAGGAGGCCCAGGACCAGGTCAAGGAAGCGGCGCGCGACGCCGAGCGCGAAGGCATCATCGTCGACCGCGCGACCGGCGCGGGGATCGCCGGCGCCATCGTGACGGCGGGCGACAAGACGGTGCTGACCGACGCGAAGGGTCACTATCGCGCCCCTGCCGCTACTTTGGCCGGCACCCAGCCGTTGCTGGTCCGCGCCGTCGGCTACGGCCGCTCGACCGTCGCGGCGAGCGACGCCGGGCCGCCAACCACCGAGCTCGCGCCGTTGCGGCCCAAGGCGCTCTACCTCACCGTCTACGGCATCGGCGCGCCGTTCCTGCTCGATCCGGCCCTCGACGTCATCGAAAAGAGCGGCCTCAACGCGCTGGTCATCGATCTCAAGGGTGATCGCGGCCTCATCCCCTATCCCAGCAAGGTGCCTCTCGCCGCCAAGATCGGGGCGCAGAAGCTGCGGACCATTCCCGACTTGCCGGCGCTCGCGGCCAACCTCAAGAGCAAGGGCATCTACCTGATCGCCCGCATCGTGGTGTTCAAGGACGACCTGCTGGCCGCGTCGCACCCGCAATGGGCGGTCCGGACCGCGGGCGGCGGACTTTGGAAAGACCGCGAGGGCCTGGCCTGGATCGATCCCTCGCGCCGCGAAGCGTGGGACTACACGCTGAGCGTCGCCGAGGAGGCGGCCGCGGCCGGCTTCGACGAGATCCAGTTCGACTACATCCGCTTCCCCGACGCGGGCGGCCTCGCCTTCGCCGATGCGTCCGACGAGAACGGGCGCGTTGCGGCGATCACCGGCTTTCTTCGCGAGGCGCGCAAACGCCTGGCGCCGTACAACGTGTTCACGGCCATGGATTCCTTCGGCTACGTCTGCTGGAACCAGAACGACACCGGCATCGGCCAGAGGGTCGAAGACCTTGCCACGGCGGTCGACATCATCTCGCCCATGCTCTATCCGTCGGGCTTCCAGTTCGGCATCCCCGGCTACCGCAATCCGGTCCAGAACCCCTACGAAATCGTCCACCTCTCGCTTCAGGAATGTAAGAGGCGGACGGCGAATACGGCGGTGCGGTACAGGCCGTGGCTGCAGGCGTTCACCGACTATGCCTTTGGCGGAAAGGTCTTCGGCGCCGATGAGATTGCCAAGCAGACCAAGGCGTCGCGCGACGCCGACACCGACGGCTGGATGCTGTGGAACCCGCGCAACGTCTACACCACCAATGAGATCAAGCCGGAGCCGCCCGAGAGCAAGGCCAAGGCGGCCCGCTGAGGCATTGCGGCTCTTCCTTGTCGGCCTGATCTGCCAGGTCGCCGTCGCCTGCGCGGCGCCGGCGACGCCCGCTTCTGCGGCGCCGCCCACCTCTCCAAGCCAGGCAGCCGATGCCATCGGCGCCATCGTGCGCGACGAGATCGCCAACGGAAAGGTGCCCGGCGCCGTCGTCGTGCTGGGCATGGGCGATCGCATCGTCGTGCGCCAGGCCTACGGCAACCGCTCCGTGATGCCCTCCGTACAGCCGGCCACGCTCGACACGATCTACGACGCCGCCTCGCTCACCAAGGTGATGGCGACGTCGGTGGCGATCATGCAGCTGGTCGAGCGCGGCCAGATCGATCTCGACCGGCCGGCCGCCGCCTACTGGCCGGCCTTCGCCGCCAACGGCAAGGGCGACATCACCGTCCGCCAGCTCATGACGCACTATGCCGCCCTGCCGGCCGGCATCCCGACGCGCAGCTGGTCGGGCACCGAGGGCGCGCTCGACGCCATCGTCGCGCTGAAGCCGCTGGCGCCCGCCGGTACGCGCTTCGTCTACAGCGACGTCGACTTCATCGTGCTGGGCGAGATCGTGCGGCGGGTCTCGGGCCAGCCGCTCGACACCTATGCGGCCAAGAACATCTTCCAGCCGCTCGGCATGCGTGACACCTCGTTCCGGCCGTCCGCGCCGAAGGACCGTATCGCGCCGGCCGACGTCGAAGGCGGCGAGCTGCGCTGGGGTGAGGTCCAGGACCCCATCGCCTATCGCATGGGTGGCGTTGCCGGCCATGCCGGCGTCTTTACCACTGCCGATGATCTCACGAAGCTCGCGCAGATGATGCTGGCGGGCGGCAAGGGCGTGTTGAAGCCGAGCTCGGTCGCGGCCATGACGCAGCCGCAGAGCCCGCCCGGCGGCTCGGCTCTGCGCGGCCTCGGCTGGGACATCGATTCGCCCTATGCCGTGTGGATGGCGCCGTCATTCTCGACGCAGTCCTACGGCCATACCGGGTACACCGGCACGGCGATCTGGATCGATCCGACGACGAAGACTTTCCTGATCGTCCTGAGCAACCGGCTGCATCCCGACGGCAAGGGCAACAATCTGCAGATGCTGCGGCGCCTCTCGACCGTGGCCGGTGCGGCCTCACGCGGCGAGCAGAGCCGGGTGATGTCGGGGATCGACGTGCTCGAAGCCTACGGCTTTCGCCAGCTCGCCGGACGCCGGGTCGGGCTCATCACCAACCGCTCGGCGCTCGACGGGAGAGGGCGGCGCACCGCGGATGCCCTGCACCAGGCGAGCGGGCCCAGGCTGGTCGCCCTGTTCAGCCCCGAGCATGGCCTCGACGCGTCGGCCGAGGGCAAGATCGCTTCGGGCCGCGACCAGGCGACGGGCCTGCCCATCTACAGCCTTTACGGTGAGACGAGGCGGCCGACGCCCGCCATGCTGGCCGGCCTCGATGCGCTGGTCTTCGACATGCAGGATGTCGGCGCGCGCTACTACACCTATTCCACGACCATGGCCTATGCGATGGAGGCCGCCGCCGCCAGCAAGCTCGACTTCTATGTGCTCGACCGGCCCGATCCCATCACCGCGAGCACGGTGCAGGGGGCCGTGCTCGATGACGATCTCACCTCCTTCATCACCTATCTGCCGCTGCCGGTGCGCCACGGCATGACGCTGGGCGAGCTGGCGCGGCTGTTCAACGCCGAGAAGAACATCGGCGTCCGGCTGCATGTCGTCACCATGCGCCGCTACGAGCGAACGATGTGGTTCGACCAGACCGGCTTTGCCTGGGTGCCGCCGTCACCCAACCTGCGCAAGCTCGAGCAGGCGGTGCTTTATCCCGGCGTCGGCATGATCGAAGCGGCCAATGTCAGCGTCGGCCGCGGCACGGACTCGCCCTTCGAGCTGGTGGGCGCACCCTGGATCGACGGCAAGGCGCTGGCCGATCATCTGAACGGTCGCAGGATCGCCGGCGTGCGTTTCGAGGCCGCGACCTTCACGCCGCGCGAATGGGTCTATCCCGGACAATCCTGCGGTGGCGTCCGCATCGTGTTCACCGATCGCGATCGCCTCGACAGCCCGCTGCTCGGCGTCGAGCTGCTGTCGGCGCTCTGGCGCCTCCATGGCGACCGCCTGCAGATCGACCGCACGCTCAGCATGATCGGCTCCCGGTCCTCGCTCGCGGCCATCAAGGCGCAGGCCGATCCGCGCGACGTGGCGCAATCCTGGACACAAGGCGTGGCCGCCTTCCTCACGAAGCGACAGCCGCATCTCCTGTATTGAAGCTAGTGGCGCGCCCCCAGCACACCGTCTCAAGAATTTCTCAAGGGTAAATCAACCATCCGTCGAAGCTTTGCGGTGATCGTTCCGCTATGCCCCTCCGGACATTCCAGAAGAGGGAAAGCGACCATGGCACTGCGCAGGTTCATCATCGAGCGCGACATTCCACAAGTGGGGACCTTCGAGCGCGAGCAGCTGCGCCAGGCCGCGGCGAAGTCCAATGAAGTGCTGAACCAGCTCGGCTCGGACATCCAGTGGATCGAGAGCTTTGTCGCCGCCGACAAGACCTTTTGCGTCTATCTGGCAATGGATGAAGCGGTGATCCGGAAACATGCCGAGATCAGCGGCTTTCCGGCGACCAAGATCACCGAAGTGTCGAAGATGATCGATCCGACGACGGAGCGAGCGGCGTAAGCCCAGGTCAGAATCGCGCCAGCAGCGAGCCGTAGCCGTAGACCTTGTCGGTGATCCCGTTGGTCCGCAGCGCGTGCCAGTAGGTCGTGGCATTGATCTGCAGCACGGGCTTGTCGAGCCAGCGCTCGGCTTCGTCGGCCAGCTTGGCGAAGGGCAGGTTGGCGCCGAAGGCGACGATCGCCTCGACATCCGGCCCGTCGATCGAACGCGCCGCCTTGATCATGTCCTGCGCGGTCAGCACGGAATAGGACGCCGGGCTCTTGCCGCGCATGTGGCAGTAGCGGACGACCTCGTAGCCATGGGCGCCCAGCACGGCATTGAGCCGCGGCTCGATGCACGGGTAGTAGGGTTCCATGATGGCGATCTTGCGCTTGATGCCGTGCGCCTTGAGGCCGGCGGCGACGGCATCGGAGGCGATCGAGACGGGAATGTCCCAGCCCGCCACTTTGCGCACGCGACGCTTCAGCTCCTCGCCCCACTCGAGCGAGCCGCCCCACACCGAAAGTGCGGAAATGCCCAGGATGAAGGCGTTGGGCTTGGCGTCCATGACCCGGTCGACCGCGTCCTCGAGCGACTTGTCGATCGCCTCGAGCTGCTTCTCGAAATCGGCATCGGAGGTCACCGGATCGTCGGCGATGACCATGCGGGCGAGGTGGTTGGTCACGCCCGCCGGCCGCATGTCGTCGTACTCGGGCTGGACCACCGTGTTCGTCGACGGTGTCGTCACGCCAAAGGCGAGCCGCCAGGCTAGATAGTCGCGCATGCTTTCACTCCCCTAGTAATTCCCGGCGGCCTTGAGGGCGGCGCGCAGCTCGTCGCTCGGCCGGATATCGCGGACGCGGCTGTAGATGGTCACCGCCACCAGCAGCACCACGCACATGAAGCCGAACAGGGTGCGATAGGCCTCCTCCGACCGCGCACCATCCGGCAGCGGCGTGAACGCGCCGAGGATGGTCCCCGACAGCGTCTGCATGCAGGCGACGCCCAGCATCACGCAGGTGTTCATGGTCGCCATGCCGCGCCCGATCAGGCGGTCGGGGAAGATGCCGCGGCCATGGGTCATGATCATGGTGCTGGAAGCGCTGAAGAAACCCATGGCGACGATCCCGCCAACCGCCACCCACAGCGACGCGGCCCCCGCCAGGGCGAGCATGGCGAGGATCAGGGCGATCGTCAGGGTGCCGCCGAAGGCGATCCACTTGCGGGTGTCGAGCACCCGGTCGAGCGGCCCGAAGGTCAGCATGCCGACCTGATAGGCCAGCACCGCCCCCAGCAGCACGTTGCCGGACTGGATGATGGTGAGCCCATGCACTTCGCGCAGGAAGGGGCCGCCCCACAATCCCTGCACGGTGAAGGTGCAGGCGTAGTTGCAGAAGTTCAGGGTCAGGATGAAGGGCAGCTGCGGATTGCGCAGGACTTCGAGCATGCCGCGCAGCATCTCGCCCGACGTCTCGACCTTGCGCTGGAGGAAAGGATGATCGGGCGGCGCGTCGCGCACGATCAGCCAGACGGCGACGGCGGCGAGCGCGGTGAAGACCACCACGATGCCGAACACGCCGCGCCAGCCGATCTGCTCGGTCCCCCACGCCAGCGGCGTCGTGGCGATCAGGTTTCCGATCAGGCCGATCGACAGCACCATTGCGGCCATCGTCGAGAACCGGTCGGGCGTGAACCAGCGCGAGATCACCACCATGCTGCCGATCAGCATGACGCCGAACCCCGCGCCCATCAGGGCGCGGCCGGCCACCAGGAGCGGCCAGTCGGAGGCCACGGTGAAAATGGTGGCGCCCACGACTGCCAGCAGCAGCATGCCGGTGACCGTGCGGCGCGGACCGAAGCGGTCGAACAGGAAGCCGCAGGGGATCTGCATGGCCGAGAAGCCGAAGAAGAAGGCGCCCGTCAGCGCGCCCAGTGCTTCCGGCCCGATCGCCAGGTCGCGCATCAGGTCGAGCCCGATCGTGACGTTGGAGGCGCGGAAGAAGTGGCTGGCGACGTAGGCCGTCGCCAATGTGGCGACGATCACCAGGCCCTGGCGACGCAGGGCGGGCGTGCTTGCAGGAGACAGGAGATCTACTTCCCGACGAAGACAGGCTTGCGCTTCTCCACGAAGGCCCGCACGGCCTCCTTGTGGTCCTCGGTGCGCGACGCCTGCACCAGGCGCTCGGCCTCGCGGTGCAGCGCCGTCGCATAGTCGATGTGCATCGCGTCGTCGAGATTGTCCTTCATGTTGCGCAGCGCCACGCGCGGGCCGTTGGCCAGCGACTTCGCGAACTCGAAGGCCTCGTCGCGCAGCTTGTCGTCGGCGACGATACGGTTCACCAGGCCGATGCGCTCGCAGCGCTCGGCATCGACACGTTCCGCCGTGAACATCAGCTCGCGCGCCCGCGCCGAGCCGACGGCGCGCGTCAGCAGCCAGGCGATGCCGTAGTCGCCCGACAGGCCGACCTTGGCGTAGCCGGTGCTGACGAAGGCCGACTTGGCGGCGATGCGGATGTCGCAGGCGAGCGCAATGGCGAGGCCCGCGCCGGCCGCGGCACCCGGCAACGCGGCTATGGTGGGTTTACGCACCGCGACCAGCGCGCCGGTCAGCGCCGCCTGGCGCCAACGCAGGTCGCTCAGCCGCTCCTCGAAGGTCATCTGGCCGCGCGGACCGCGGCCGCCCATGCCCTTGACGTCGCCGCCGCTGCAGAAGGCGGTGCCGGCGCCGGTGATCAGGATGGCGCCGACGTCCGGATCCTCGCCGCGCTCGCGGATCTGGCTGCGCAGGGCGGGGGTGAGCTTGTCCGACATGGCGTTGCGCGCCTCGGGCCGGTTCAGCGTGATCAGCGCCACGCCGTCGCGGACCTCGCACAAAAGTTCGGTTGTGCCGGTATCGATTTCCATGGAAGCCTCCCTGCCATGACATTCCCGGTCACCGAACACACCGTCAAGACCGCTCGCCACACCACGGGCTATCTCGCCTGCGGAGCGGAAAAGGGCCCGGTGCTGATCTTCTGTCACGGCTGGCCCGAGCTTTCGCTGTCGTGGCGGCACCAGCTGCCGGCGATGGCGGCGCTGGGCTTCCGCTGCATCGCGCCCGACATGCGCGGCTATGGCCGCTCAAGCACCTACACGCGCCATGAGGACTTTCGCCAGGAGCTGATCGTCGAGGACATGCTGGAGCTGCTGGCCGCGCTCGGCCGCGAGAAGGCGGTGTGGATCGGCCACGACTGGGGCAGCTCGGTCGTGTGGAACGTGGCCTCGCACCATCCCGACAGGACGGTGGGCGTGGCCAGCCTCTGCGTCCCCTACATCGCCGCCGGCAACTCGGTCGAGAACCGCCTGCCGCTGGTCGATCGCTCGGTCTATCCGGCCGATCTCTATCCCGTCGGCCAGTGGGACTATCACTACTATTACGAAGAGAATTTCGACAAGGCGCAGGCCAGCTTCGAGGACAATATCCGCAACGCCGTGAAGGCGATGTTCCGCAAGGGCAATCCGGATGCCGTCGGCAAGCCTGCGGCGACGGCATCGGTGCGCAGGAACGGCGGCTGGTTCGGCGGCGGCGCCTGTCCCGACGTGCCGCGCGATGCCGACGTCATCACCGAGCAGGACCTCGAGGCGTACACGGCAGCGCTGACGCGCCACGGCTTCTTCGGGCCGAACGCGTGGTACATGAACCACAAGGTGAACGGCCAATATTCCAGGCAGGCAACGTCGCCCAAGCTCGCGATGCCGGTGCTGTTCCTGCACGGCGCCTACGACACGACGTGCGAGACCGTGAACTCGCGCTTCGCCGAGCCGATGCGCACCGATTGCAGCGATCTCACCGAAGTCGTTGTGAAATCGGGCCACTGGATGGCCCAGGAGCAGCCGGTCGCCGTGAACGCGGCGCTGACCCGTTGGCTGGCGACGAAACTGCCCGACTACTGGAGTGCGGCATGACTTTCCCGGTGACTGAGCACACGCTCAAGACTGGCCGTCACACGACGGGCTATCTCGCCTGCGGCCCACAGGACGGGCCGCTGCTGGTCTTCTGCCACGGCTGGCCCGAGCTCTCGCTGTCGTGGCGTCATCAATTGCCGGCGATGGCCGCGCTGGGCTTCCGCTGCATCGCGCCCGACATGCGCGGCTACGGCCGCTCTAGTACCTACACGCGTCACGAAGACTTCGCGCAGGAGCAGATCGTCGGGGACATGATGGAGCTCCTGGCGTCGCTCGGTCGCGACAAGGCGGTGTGGATTGGCCACGACTGGGGCAGCCCGGTCGTCTGGAACATCGCAGCGCATCACGCCGACAGGACCGTGGGCGTGGCGAGCCTGTGCGTGCCCTACCTCGCCAGCGGCTTCACGCTCGAGACCGTGGTCGAGCTGGTCGACCGGAAGCTCTATCCCGAGGCGGAGTTCCCGGCAGGGCAGTGGGACTACCAGTTCTTCTACGAGGAGAGCTTCGACAAGGCGTGCAAGGGCTTCGAGGGCAACATCCGCAACACCGTGAAGGCGCTGTTCCGCAAGGGCGATCCCAAGTCGGCCGGCAAGCCGAGCCGCACGGCGTCGGTGCGCAAGAACGGCGGCTGGGCCCCGCCGACCGGCTTCCCCGATTTCCCGCGCGATCCCGACGTGATCACCGAGCAGGATCTCGAAGCCTACACCGCGGCGCTGACGCGCAACGGCTTCTTCGGCCCCGACTCCTGGTACATGAACCACAAGGCCAACGCCGCCTACGCAAGGCGCGCGCCGAACGGCGGCCGGCTCGCGATGCCGGTGCTGTTCCTGCACGGTGCCTACGACGTGACCTGCGAGACCATGGTTTCGCGCCTGCCCGAGCCGATGCGACGCGATTGCGCCGACCTCACCGAGGTGGTCGTGCCGTCCGGCCACTGGATGGCGCAGGAGCAGCCCGTGGCGGTCAATGCGGCGCTGGCCAGGTGGCTGGCGACCAAGCTTCCTCATTATTGGCAGGGTTAGACATGCGTATTGCTCTGATCGCTTTCGTGGCCTTGTTCGCTCTGCCTGCTGCCGCGCAGACGCCGCCCGCCCGACAGAACGCGCCCGCTACTCCGGCTCCCGCACAGCCGGCCAAGCCGGCGGCCAAGGACAATCCGCTGCCGACGCTGAACATGGTCGTGCCGCAACGCGACCGCGACGCCGCCTTCGCCTACTACCGCGACGAGATCGCCGCCGGCCGCTGCCCGGCGCCTTTTGTGAGGAAGGACAAGGTCTGCGGCGCGCCGGCGGCCATGCCGACCAAGCCGTGGCGCCTCGACCAGCCTTTGCCCGAGGGCGTGAAAGCCGACGCACCGCCGCCCGGACTGATCGCCAAGCTGTCGCCGTCGCCGGCCGGCCATCAGTACATGCGCGTCGACACCGACATCATCGTCATCGGCCTCGGCACGCGCAACGTCGCGGCACTGGTCGTCGATCTCAGCCGACTGCAATAGTGCCGCTCTGGATGATTGGGCGTGCAAGCACTGCTGGCACATGGGCTCAGCGATGCAAGCAGTGGCGTGGTCCCTCGTTCGACCCGCCATCCTGGCCCTCTACGCAACAAAAGAACCCGTCGCCTGCTGACTTCAGTTGTTGACTGAATTGTACTTTGGTTATACAATGCCGGGATGTTGCGCGGTGACCCCGCCTTCCCGCTCTATGCATCGTCGATCCGAGACCATACGTCGTGCCTGACCGTGCGCCGCCCGTCCGGCCGCTTGCCGCCGGACAGCCGCGCCCGGGGCGCCGGTTTTCCGACTCGAGCGATTCCGTTGCGAAACTTGCGCAACTATCCGAATTCGCAATGAGGCCCAACCGATAGGGGGTGCGATCTCGAAGCGATACCACGCTCTCTCGCGGAAACCTCGGGAACCTCGGAAACCTCTCGCACCGCTGACGGCAGTGCATGCGGTCCTGCTACAGCGGTTTCAACGGCCTTTCATTCGCCGCCAGGCAGCGAAGGCGCGGCGTGCATTCTCGCCGCTGGGGATGTGCAGGCCATAGACGCCGCCGCCGGCGCTCACCTGCTCGGCGACGAATTCTTCGTAGGCCATCGCCTCGACAACTTCCTCGGCGATCTGCTCGGCCATCGTCGCTGGGATCACGAGCAGGGCGCCGCGATCGCCAAACAGGATGTCGCCGGCTTCGAGCGGCAGTGGCTGCGGCGGCGGACCCGACGGCCGCTGCCATGCCGGCAATCCGGCGCGCGCGATTTCTGCGGCGTTGCGCAGCGGACTGTTGCTCACGACACCGGCCACCTTGCGCCGCGTGAGCAGCGCCACCGGCGCCGAAGTCACGCTGCTCTCCATGACGAGCACGGCGCCGGGCGGGCAGGCATCGACGGCGGTGGCAGCCTCACCGACCAGGGCGTCCTGAAAAGGCGAGAGGGGCTTGAGGCCCGTCAGCGATTGGCGCCGCAAGCCGTGCTTGACGAGCGCGGCGGCGATGCGGGCCGTGCCGACCGATAGAAGCTTGTTGCGGGTGGCCGGTGCCAGCGCCATCGATCAGCCTCGCCGCATCGCCTTGAACCGCTCCAGGCTCTCGGCGGGCCATGTCTTGGGGATGTCGTAGAACTCCGACACGGCGGTCGCGCCCGCGGGCAGCACGACCCAGGGCTGCTTGGACATGGTGAAGATGTGGATGTCGGGCGGCATGGCGTCGGGCTCGTCGAGCGTGCCGACGCGCACGAAGCGCACGGCGTCGCCCGAGCCCGGGTAGTTGCTCCACACCGCGACGCGGCAGTTGAGGCAACGCCAGATCTTCTGGCCCTTGCCGCTTTCCGACGGAGTCAGGACCATTTCCGGCTTGCCCGCCAGCAATTCGACTCGGTCGGCCTCGATCATGGCATTGAGGGCGAACGCTGCGCCGGTCTCGCGCTGGCACCAGCGGCAGTGGCAGCAATGCACGAACAGCGGCTTGCCGGTCATGCGATAGCGCACGCTGCGGCAGGTGCAGCCGCCGTCGTGATTCTGGGTGTTGCTGGCCATGGCGCGAGTCTCCCGGCTAAGGTCGCGCCTGAGATAGCACCGAGCGAAGGGGAGAGAAATGGCCGGACGGCTTGCAGGCAAGGTGGCGGTGGTGACCGGCGCGGCGCCGCGCGGCGAGGGCGTGGGCAACGGCATGGCGACCGCCATCATGTTCGCTCGCGAGGGCGCCAAGGTGGTGCTGGTCAACCGCAGCGCCGAGCGCGCCGAAAAGCTAGCCAAGCAGATCAAGGACGAGGGCGGCGAGGCCTCGGTGTTCGCGGGCGACGTCGCCAAGGCCGACGCGGCGGAGGCGATGGCGGCGTTCGCGGCCAAGACCTACGGGCGGCTCGACATCCTGCACAATAATGTCGGCGTCGGCGCACCCGGCACGCCGGAGACGGTGAGCCCGGCCGACTGGGCCAAGGTGCTCGAGGCCAACCTCACCACCACCATGCTGTGCACCAAGTACTGCATCCCCGAGATGAAGAAGGGCGGCGGCGGCTCGATCATCATGGTGTCGTCGATCGCGGGCGCGGTCGGCCTGATGGGCAGCACCGGCGCCGTTGCCTACTCGACGGCGAAGGCTGGGCTGCACGGCTTCACCCAGTCGGTGGCGGCCGACTATGCGACGCAGAATATCCGCGCCAACTGCATCATCGTGGGCTCGGTGCACACGCCGATGGTCGCGCACTTGGGCGCCGAGGCGCGCGAGCGGCGCAAGAAGATGGTGCCGATGCAGACCGAGGGCACGGCGTGGGACATCGCCTACGGCGCGGTCTATCTCGCCTCCGACGAATCGCGCTGGGTGACCGGCGTGCTGCTGCCGATCGACGGCGGGCTGGTGGCGCTCAGGGCCTGGCCGCGTTAGACGACGCGCCTGTCGTGGTGCCAGGTGTAGAGCCCGCTGGCGACGACGATGGCGGCCCCTGCGATCGTCCAGCCGTCGGGCACGTCGCCGAAGACGACGGCGCCCAGTAGTGCCGCCCACACCAGCAGGGTGTAGCTGTAGGGCTGCACCGCACCGGCCTCGGCGTAATCGAGCGCCTTGATCAGGGCATAGTGGGCGACCGCGCCGATCGCGGCGATGATCACCATCAGGACCCAGGCCGTGGCGGTCGGCCATTGCCAGTCAATCGGACCGACGAAGGTGGTGGCAACGAGGGCCACGAGCACCGACCAGATCAGCGAGGTGTCCGCCGAATCCGTGCGCGATGCGAGGCGGGTCATGACCTGGTAGCCAGCCCACATCACGGCGCCGACCAGCGGCAGCAGCACCGGCCAGTCGAGCGCGCGCAGTCCCGGCCGGATGATCATCATGACGCCGACGAAGCCCGCGACGACCGCCAGCCAGCGCGCCGGCCCGGCCCGCTCGCCGAGGAAGATCACGCCGAGGGCGATCACGATCAGCGGCGAGGTGGCGGCGATGGCATGGGTGTCGGCGAGCGGCAGGTAACGGAAGGCGAGCACGAACATGCCGCCTTCGACCACGGCGACCAGCGAGCGGACGATCTGCAGCCCCAGGCGCTTGGTCTTCAACGCGTTGCGCAGTCCCTGCCGGCGCACGATGAACCAAGCGAAGAAGAAGACCAGGATGTAGCGGATCCACATCATCTGGCCGACGGCATAGTCGGCCACCAGGAACTTGCTGATCGCGTCCATGACGGCGAAGCACAGCATCGCCAGCATGGTGAGGAGAGCACCCAGTGCGTTGTTGCGCGGCGTCACTCCGCGGCGGCCCGCCGCGCCGGCGGACGGAAGGCCGGGATCACGCGCTCGGCGAACAGTTTCAGGCTCTTCATCGTCTTCTCGCGCCCGTAATAGGGCGGATAGTGCAGCAGCAGCGAGGTCATGCCGGTCTTGGCCTGCATCTCGCGCAAGCGGGCGGTCACCGTCTCGGCCGAGCCGTGCAGCAGGGTCGAGGCGAGATCGTCGTACTTTATGGCGGCGCCCTTCTCGGAGACCGAGCCGAGATAGCCGCCGGTGCCCGAGCCGCCGAAATGCGAGATGTGGCGCACGATCGCTTCCTCGGTTTCGGCGCGCGCCTGGGCGTCGGTGTCGGCGATGTAGACCCAGCGGGCGATGTCGATCTCGCCCGCCGCCGGGTTCTGGCGCCGCTCCGCCGTCGCGTCGGCGAGCTCGCGCTTGTAGAGCGCGGTCTGCGCCGCCAGCGTCTCGACACTTGGCAGGGTCGACAGCATGAGTCCGAAGCCGTTGCGGCCGCTGTATCCGATAGAACGATCGGTGCCTCCCGCCATGTAGAGCGGCGGATGCGGCATCTGGACGGGATGCGGCAGCATCTCGTAGGGCTCCTTGACGGTGCCCTGGTAGTACTTGCCCTTGTGGTCCCAGCGATGGCGATGCCAGGCATCGAACATCAGGCCGATCGATTCCTCGACGATGTCGCGGCGGTTCTCGAAGTCGCGGCCCAGACCCTCGAACTCGTAGGGCCGATAGCCTGAGCCCACGCCCAGTCGCACGCGGCCGTTCGACAGGATGTCGACGAACGAGGTGTTCTCGACGACACGGATCGGGTCGTAGAGCGGCAGGGTGATGACAGCGGCGCCGATCTTGATGCGGCTGGTCTTGGCCGCGAGATAGGCCATGTAGGCGAAGCAGTCCGGCATGATGCCGTAGCTGGTGGCGAAGTGGTGCTCGGCGATCCAGGCGGTGTCGAAGCCCAGCCGTTCGGCCTCGATGACTTCATCGGTTGTGCGCGCGTGCACCGCGCGGTGGGGATAAGGCTCTTCCTGGGGGTTGGGGTGCGATGTGAAAAGGACGCCGAATTCCATGTTTCCTCGCGCTTTCCTCGTTGATTGCGATCCTAGGACGGCAGCCATGCGCTCGCCAGCGATTGACCCCACTCTGCGGAAGGGTACGCTTCGGGAAATAGCCGGAGGATCGCCATGGCATTCGACCTCGTCGTCAAGAACGGCATGATCGTCGATGGGTCCGGACTACCGCGTTACCGTGCAGACATCGGCGTGAAGGACGGCAAGATCGTCGAGATCGGCCGCATCAACGGCGCCGCCGCCAAGGAGACACTCGACGCCGACGGCCGTGTCGTCTCGCCGGGCTTCGTCGACGGCCACACCCACATGGATGCGCAGATCTTCTGGGATCCAATCGGCACCAGCTCGTGCTTCCAGGGCGTGACGACGGTTCTCATGGGCAACTGCGGCTTCACCCTGGCGCCCTGCCGCGCGGAAGAGGCCGACCTGGTGATGCGCAACCTCGAGCGCGCCGAGGACATCAGCCGCGCCGCCATGAAGGCCGGCATCAAGTGGCGCTGGGAGACCTTCCCCGAGTTCCTGGATGTCCTGGAGTCGCTGCCCAAGGGCATCAACTACGCGGGCTACATGGGGCACTGTGCGCTGCGCACCTACGTGATGGGCCAGCGCGCCTTTACCAACCAGGCGACCGAGGATGATCTGAAGGCGATGGTGCATCACACCCGCGAATCGATCGCCGCGGGCGCGCATGGTTTCTCGACCACGCGCAGCGTCAGCCACATGACCTCGGACGACAAGCCGGTGGCGAGCCGGCTCGCCACCTGGGAAGAGTTCGCGACCCTGGTCAAGGCCATGGGCGCCGGCATGGTCGAGGTCGCGGGCGAACCGCGCGGCGACGCCGAGAAGGCGCGGCGCTGGTACGAGGACCTCGCCGGGCTCGCCATCGAGAGCGGGCGGCCGATCACCTTCGGCCTGTTCAACCGGCGCGCCGTCCCGGGCCACTGGCGCGCGACGTTCGACATCATGGAGCGCACGGCGCGGCAGGGCGGGCGCATGTTCGCCCAGGTCCATAGCCGGGCGCTGAACGTGCTGCTGTCCTTCGAGACGCAGCTGCCGTTCGACAAGTGGGACATGTGGCGCGACATGCGCAAGCTGCCGTTGGCGGAGCAGAAGAAGTGGCTGCTCGATGCCGACAAGCGCCGCCAGCTGGTCGAGATCGCCTCCAAGCCCTACGAGGGCCCGACCGTGCGTGGCGCGGAAGCGCGGCCGCCGGAATGGGACATGATCTATTCGCTCGACAGCATGAAGGGCCCGCACAAGACCATGGCCGAGCTGGCGCGGCAGAAGAACACCCACCCTGTCGATCTGATGATCGACATGGCGCTGGAACGCGACATGAAGTTCTTCATGATCCAGCCGATCGCCAACGAGGACCAGGCCGAGGCGCTGGAGCTGATGAAGCATCCGCGGTCGGTCGTGACCTTCTCGGACTCAGGGGCGCACGTCTCGCAGATCATGGACTCCTCGCTGCAGACGCATCTCTTGAGCCACTGGGTGCGCGAGAAGCAGGCCTTCACGGTCGAGGAGGCGGTGAAGCTGATCACCAACGACACCGCCACCCAATTCGGCTTCCACGATCGCGGCCTGCTGCGCGAGGGCTTGGCGGCCGACATCGTCGTGTTCGACCCCGATACGGTCGGCCCGCGCATGCCCGAGGTCGTGTGCGACCTGCCGGCCGGCGCCAAGCGGCTGAAGCAGAAGTGCGACGGCATGCACGCCACCATCGTCAACGGCCAGGTGCTGCTGCGCGACAACGAGCCGACGGGCAACCTGCCGGGTCGTTTGTTGCGCAGGAAGGTGCGTAGCTGATCGTTTCGGGTCGCGGGCCACGGTCCGCGACCCGCCACAATACCGTCGCTTGACTTCGTTGCGCCGCACAATCATATACGCGGCAGCCCGCTGGTTTGCGTGCTGACAAAGGTTTCTCGCGATCGCGCGACGCGCCTCCCATTCGACGGCGCTTCATCCCGAGACAATCCCCCAAAAAGAGCCATCCCAGCCGCGCGCGGGAATGGGCCAAAAGCCGCTCAATACGCGTGCCCGAAGGCACGGCCGGCGGCCAAAAGGACTTTGATTCCAGTGAGTAATGTTTCGTTTGCGGATCTCGGCCTCGCCGAGCCGTTGCTGCGTGCCCTCGATGCCGCCGGTTACACCGTGCCTACGCCGATCCAGGCGCGCACCATCCCGGCATTGCTGCAGGGCCGCGACGTGCTGGGCATCGCTCAGACCGGCACCGGCAAGACCGCCGCCTTCGCGCTGCCCGTGCTGCAGCACCTCTCCGGCTTCCGCGAGCGTCCGCAGTCCCGGCATCCGCGGGCGCTGGTGCTGGCGCCGACGCGCGAGCTCGCCGTCCAGATCGCCCGCAGCTTCGACACCTACGGCCATGGCCTTGGGCTGAAGCTCGGCATGGTGATCGGTGGCCTGGGCTTCGGCCGGCAGATCGAGACCCTGAACCGCGGCGTCGACATCCTGGTCGCCACGCCGGGCCGGCTTCTCGACCTGGTCGAGCGCGGCAACGTCAAGCTGGCGCACGTGACCTTCCTCGTCCTCGACGAGGCCGATCGCATGTTCGACATGGGCTTCATCAAGGACGTGCGCCGCATCGTGGCCTCGGTCTCCAAACAGCGCCAGACGCTGCTGTTCTCGGCCACCATGCCGGGGGACATCTCCAAGCTCGCCGGCGAGATCCTGAAGAACCCGGAGAAGGTCGAGATCGCTCCGCAGGGCCGCACCGTCGACAAGATCGACCAGCGCGTCTACTTCGTCCCCGCCGCTGCCAAGCGTGCGTTGCTCAGCCACCTGCTGAACGACGAGACGCTCGAGCGCGTCATCGTTTTCACCCGCACCAAGCGCGGCGCCAATCGCGTCGCCGAGGCGCTCGAGGATCGCGGCGTGCGCTCCGAGGCGATCCACGGCAACAAGTCGCAGAACGCCCGGCAGAAGGCGCTCGACAACTTCAGCCGCGGCCGGGCCCGCGTGCTGGTCGCCACCGATCTCGCCTCGCGCGGCATCGACGTGAGCGGCGTCACCCACGTCATCAACTACGAGCTGCCGGCCGACGCCGAGAGCTATGTCCATCGCATCGGCCGCACCGCGCGCGCCGGCGCCTCGGGCATCGCCCTGTCGTTCTGCGACGGCAGCGAGCGCGGCCAGCTCAAGAGCATCGAGCGGCTGACCAACCAGCGCATCGCCGTCGTCCAGACGCCGGCCAACGAGGACATGCCGGCCCAGCCGGCGCGCGCCAGCGAGGAGCGTCCGCAGCGCGACGAGCGTGACGACCGCCCGCGCGAGCATCGCGGCAACGGCCGCGGTCCCAAGCATGGCAAGGGCAACGGCGCCAAGCCCGGCAACGGCCAGGGCCGCGGCGGCCATCGCCCGTTCGGCGAGCGCTCACGCAGCGAACGCCCATCGGCCCCGGCCGAGCATCAGTGGGCACGCGGCGACTACCGCGACGCCCCGCAGGGAGATCGCAGCCACGACGATCGTCCGCGCAGCGGCCCGACGCAGGGCGAGCGCCCCTATGGCGCCCGCACGAACGCCAACCGGCCCTATGCGCCGCGTCCGCAAGGTGACCGCCCGTTCGGTGGCCCGCCGCGCGGCCGTCGCTTCGGTGGCGGTGGCGGTGGTGGCCGCGGCAGTCGCGGCCGCGCTGCCTAAAGAATCCCTTCCTCGCGGAAGATTTCCAGACACTTGCGAAGAGCGTGCTCGTACCGGGCACGCTCTTTTGCGATCGACTGGTCGTCCCAGTCGAAGAACCCGCGCTTGGTCTTGAAGCCGATGCGGCCCTCGTCGACGTTCTTCTGCAGGACCGGCGGCGGGCCGTCGGCGTTGGTGAGGTCGGGCCAGATGATCTTGGCGACGGCGCAGGTCGTGTCCCAGCCCGAATGCTCCTTCTGCACGATCGGGCCGGCCGCGGCATAGCGGAACCCGAAGGAGAGGCGCACGGTGGCGTCGATGTCCTCGGGCGAGGCGACGCCCTGCTCGATCAGCCACAAGGCCTCGCGCATCAAGGCGCCCTGGATGCGGTTGCCCAGGAAGCCGATGACGTCCTTCTTCACCTGCACTGGCCGCTTGCCGAGCGAGCGCATGATCTCGCCGAGGCGCTCGGCCTGCTTCACGTCGGTGTGGACCGAGCGCACGACCTCGACCAGGGGAATGAGATGCGCCGGCATGAAGAAGTGCAGGCCCATCATGCGGCCCTGGGTCTTCAGGTCCTTGGCGATCTCGCTGATCGGGAAGCTCGATGAGTTCGAGGTGATGGCGCAGTCGGGCTTGGCCAGCGCTTCCATCTCGGCGAATAGCCGGCGCTTCAGCTCTAGGTCCTCGGTCACCGTCTCGACGACGACGTCGATCGCCTGCCACGAGGCTTCCGGCAAGGTCGCATGGGTCCTGAGGCCCGACGTATCGATGGGCTTGCCGAGTGCGGCGAGAGCGCGCGCACAGGCATCGGGCAGGGCATCGCGCGTCGAGGCCGAGCGCGACACGACATCGACTTTCCAGCCGCCGCCCAGGAACATGGCGATGATCCCAACGCCCATCGTGCCGCCGCCCACAACAAGGGCATGGCGTTCGCTTTGCGACATTCTTGCTCTCCTCCCAACTCGACGGGCGCCCCGGCGGCGGGGCAATATCGCGGCTCATCATTAGCCCGTGGGGGAAACGTATGAGCGCCACCTACAAGGATATCGGCGTCAGCAGCGAAGGTCATGTCGGCATCGTCGAAATCCAGCGGCCGCCGCACAATTTCTTCGATAACTCGCTGATCAACCAGATCGCCGACGCCTTCGAGGCGTTCGACCGCGACAACGAGATCCGCGCCTACGTGCTGTGCGCCCAGGGCAAGTCGTTCTGCGCCGGCGCCGATTTCCAGAACCGGCCGCAGACCGGCTCGGCCGAAAGCGGCAAGCACCTCTACAAGGAGGCGACCCGCCTGTTCCGTTCGAAGAAGCCCAGCATCGGCGCCATCCAGGGGCCGGCGATCGGCGGCGGCCTCGGCCTCGCCCTGATGCCGGACTTCCGCGTCGCCGCCCCCGAGGCGCGCTTCGCCGCCAACTTCACGCGGCTGGGCTTCCATCCCGGCTTCTCGCTGACTTTCACCCTGCCGCGCCTGATCGGCCAGCAGCGCGCCAACCTGATGTTCCTGACCGGGCGGCGCATCGGCGGCGAGCAGGCGGTCGAATGGGGCCTCGCCGACGTGCTGGCGCCGCTCGCCGACGTGCGCAAGGAGGCGATGAAGCTCGCCCACGAGATCGCCGAATCGGCGCCGCTCGCCGTGATGTCGACGCGCGAGACCATGCGGCGCGGCTTCGCCGATGCGGCCGAGGTCGCGACCGAGCGCGAGCTCACCGAGCAGGACTGGACGCGCAAGACCGAGGACTTCAAGGAGGGCGTGAAGTCCTACGCCGAGAAGCGCCCGGGCAACTGGAAGGGCCGCTGATGGCGCAGCTCGCCGGCAAGGCCGCCATCGTCACCGGCGGCGCTTCCGGTATCGGCGAGGCGTGCTCGGAGACGCTCGCACGCGAGGGCGCGTCGGTCCTCATCACCGACATCGACGACGCGCTGGGCAAGGC
Organism: Reyranella sp.; assembly: GCA_019750135.1. GTDB lineage: Bacteria > Pseudomonadota > Alphaproteobacteria > Reyranellales > Reyranellaceae > Reyranella. Next base: position 91,669 of record JAIEOV010000051.1, read on the forward strand.
GGTCGTCGAGCGCATCGCCAAGGCCGGTGGCAAGGCGCGCTACCTGCACCACGACGTGCGCGACGAGGCGGCGTGGCCCGGCGTGATCGCCGAGGCGGAGAAGAATTTCGGCGGCCTCGACATCATGGTGGCTAATGCCGGCATCGGCATCATGTCGCCGATCGAGACCATGACGCTCGGCGATTGGCAGAAGCAGCAGGCGATCAACCTCGACGGCGTGTTCCTGTCGATCAAGCACGCCATCCCGGCGCTGCGGCGCCAGGGCGGCGGCTCGATCGTGCTGATGTCGTCGATCGCGGGCCTGCGCGGCGCACCGGGCCTCGCTGCCTACTCGGCGACCAAGGGCGGCGTGCGGCTCCTGGCGAAGTCGGTGGCGCTGGAGCACGCCCACGACAACATCCGCTGCAACTCGGTGCATCCCGGCATCATCGCCACGCCGATCTGGGAGAAGATCCCGACCGGCGCCGAGGGCAACCGCCGCAACGCGCCGATCGATCCGGTCGAGCGCGCGACCATGATGGTGCCGCTGACCCGAGTCGGCGTGGCGCAGGACATCGCCAACGGCGTGATGTTCCTGTGCACCGAGGCCGCCAACTACATGACCGGCCAGGAGTTGGTGATCGACGGTGGCATCACGGCCGGTGGACGGCCGACGCGGCAACAGCAGTAGGTCCCGTGGGCGCCGCCGCCAAAGGCTGGATCGTCGTCGCTGCGCTGAGCGGCGCGATCGCCGTGGCCGTCGGCGCGTTCGCCGCGCACGGCCTCGATCTCTCGACCGAGGCCGGCCGCAAGGCGCGCGAGTGGCTGCAGACGGGCAGCCAGTATCAGATCATCCATGCGCTTGCGATCATGGGTGTGGTCGCGCTGGCGCGGAGCGCGATGCTGAGCAGCGGCCTTGCCGTTGTCGCGCAATGCGCGTTCCTTCTGGGCTGCATCCTGTTTCCCGGCGCCCTGTATGCGCTCGCCTTTGGTGGCCCACGCTGGTTCGGCGCCGTGGCCCCGATCGGAGGAGCCGCCTTCATCATCGGCTGGGTGAGCCTCGCCGCTGCGGCGCTTATGAAGTCCGACTGACTCTGCTTCTCGACCCCGACTTTCTGCATTCAAGGGTCATTGCACCGGTGATGTAGAAAGTATAGACAGGGCCCGGATCGATAGGATTTGGGGAAATCACCTGTCGGTGGGTGTTGGGGGAAACTTGCAGAACAAATCGTTTTGCACGGCGTTTACCGCCGTGCTTGCCGTCGCGAGTGCCGCCGGCGTGGCCGAGGCGCAGTCCGTCAGCATTCCGCTGCAGTACATGCAGGTCAATCAGGGCGGCAGCGACTACTACCGTCTCGCCATCAATGTCGGGATCAACGGCGGCGCGGCCAAGCCCTACGTGTTCGACACGGGCTCCTCCCTGTTCAATGCCGCCTACAGTCCGCAATGGTGGAACGGCTTCTCCGCCGGCGTCGTGAATCAGGGAGTCCCAGCGTCGGCGAGCCTGCCGCAGAACCTTCGGTACACGTACGGTGACGGTGGCGGCTACGTCGGCAACGTCGTCCAGATGCCGCTGCTCAGCTTCTACGCACCCGGCGCCGCGACGGCAGCGGCATCATTGTCGGCCTCGCCGGGCTATCAGATGAACGCCGTGTACCAACACAACCTGCCGGGCGGCGGCTCGCAGACCTTTCCCGGCTATTTCAGCACCTCCAGTACGCCGCCGGTCGAAGGCACGTTCTACGGCACTTTCGGCGCTGGAAATTTCGCGTCGAGCAATCTGTCGGCGGGTGGCTACGTCCAGGGCAGCATTCTCGGCCAGACCGTGGTGCCGGGTGCAGCGGCCCAAGGCTATGTCGTGTCGGCGAACGGGCAATCCAATCCGGCCAATGTCGCGGGCAAGCCGGTGCAGAACACGCCGACCAGCGGCAACCAGATCGTTTCCGTCGGCGGCCAGAGTCAGGTGGTCACTTCGTGCAGCCCGTGCGTCACGGTGGGGCTCACGCCGCAGATCATGGGGCAGTTCCTGCCCGTTGGGCTACCGGGTTCGACTCCTTCCCGGGTCGGCGCAATCCCGGTATTGCCGGGCAACAACTTTCCCAATCCGTATGGCACGGGTGCACCCAACCCCGGCTCGACCGAGTTCGGCGCCCGCGTGCAAGCCATGTTGAACGGGACGACGGTCACAACCGGTGCATTGTTCGACAGCGGCACACCGACCCTCGGCATCAACTCCGGCCTTGCCGGCACAGGAGGCGATACGCTGACGGTGATCGGCACCAACCAGCAGGGGCAGGTCGTCATGGGGCTGCCGAGCTCATCGGCAATCCTGACCAACGGGATCACTGGCGTGCCGAACACCTATAACGGCCTGTTCACCTACACCAACACGGTGATGGGCATCTCGTTCTTCATGCAGAACTCGGTGATGTTCGACCTGACCGATGGCCTGGTGTCCTATACGCCGTACTTCGTCACTGTCGATCCTTTGATGACCACCGCAAACGGCAGCCTGATCATCGGTTCCGGCAACGTGCCCTTGGGGTTGGCCGGCGCCATCTCCGGTCCCGGCGGCCTGGTCGTTCAAGGTGGCGGCAACGTCCAGCTCAGTGCGACGAATACCTACACCGGGCCGACAACGATCATGTCCTCGGGCAAGCTGCTGGTTTCCGGCCCGGGCAGCATCGCCCAGTCGTCGGGCGTGACCGTCGCCAGCAACGGCATATTCGATATCTCGCGTGCCTGGGCGCCTGTCAGCATCCAGTCGCTGACCGGTTCGGGCAATGTGTTCCTCGGCGGACAAAGCCTCGTCATCACCAACGCCAGCGGCACCTTCTCGGGAACGATGAGCGACACCGGCGGCTCCTTTTCCGTTGCCGGGGGCGGACTCACGCTGACCGGCGGGTCGCTGAACTTCGCGGGCACCGGCAGCTTTGCCGGCGGCACCGTCGTCAGCGGCGGCGCGTTCCAGCTCAGCGGCTCGTTGAGCGGAGGATTGAGCGTTGGGCCGGGCGGCTCGTTCACCATCTCCGCGGGCGGCTCGTTGAACAACACGGGCGGCACAGCGCTCAACATGGGCCTGCTGGCGGTCGGCGGCACGATGCTGGGTGACCTGCTCAACGCCGGCGCGGCGAGCAACACGGGAACGATCTCCGGCAACGTGCTGAACACGGGAACGTTCGCCAACAACGGCGTCGTGAACGGAAGCCTGTTCAACTACGGCACTGCAGCCGGCAGCGGCACCCAGGCCGGCAACGTCATGAATTTCGGCACGATGGCGCCGGGCAATTCTATCGGCACGATGTCCATCACCGGCAATTTCACCAACGCCAGCAGCGGCATCTACAGCGCCGAGGTCAATGGCGCGGGCCAGAGCGATCTGATTAGTGTTGGTGGCACGGCCAACCTGCAGGGTGGCGTAGTCAGCGTCTACGCCCAGCCAGGCTCGAGCTTCGGGCCGCGCACGACCTACCGCATTCTCAACGCCGCCGGCGGTCTCACCGGCACCTTCGCGTCGGTCAACGAACTTTATCCCTTCCTCTTGTCGAGCCTGAGCTACGACGCCAACAACGCCTATCTCACGCTGCAGATCGGCGGCTTTGCCGCGGCGGCCGCGACGCCGACGCAAGCCACCGTCGGCGCCGTGCTCGACGCCAACGTCAATACAGCCAGCGGCGACTTCGCCAACGTTCTGAGCAGCATGGCGGTCAACACGTTCAGCAATGCGCAGGCGCAGGCGACCCTGCAGGCGATCAGCGGCAACAACTACGCCGGCTTCTCGACCTCGATGGTCCAGGGCATGCAGCTCTTCATGAACAACTTCGCCAACCAGACCGGCGGCGGCGGTTCACCGATGAGCAACCGCGTGGCGCTGGCCGAAGCCTGCGACGTCGCGTGCGATACGACGAGTCCGCCGAAGTGGGGTGCCTGGGGCGGCGCGCTGGGGGGCCTCGGCACGGTCGGCGCCGGCCAGCCCGCCGGCACCGTCACCTACAACGCGGGTGGCTTCGCCGCGGGTCTCGATCGCCTGGTGACGGACACCTTCCGCATGGGCGTGACGGCGGGCTACTCGACCGGCACGCAATGGGTCGGCGGCTTCGACGGTCTCGGCCGCTCCAACACCTTCCAGGTCGGCCTCTATGGCGGCTTCGCCCAGGACAAGCTCTATGCCGACGGCCTGATCGGCTACGCCCACACACAGAACCAGATGTGGCGGAACATCGCCATCCCCGGCCTGCAGCAACGCACCGCCTACGGCAACACCGGCGCCAACCAGTGGTACGGCCAGCTCGAGACCGGCTACCGCTTCGACATTGGCACGAATGCCAACGCCTTCGTGACGCCGTTCGCCAGGCTGCAGGCCTACACGGCGAACCAGAACGCCTTCACCGAGACGGGCGCGCAGTCGCTGAACCTGTCGATCGCCCAGCAGCAGACCAACTCGCTACGCTCGGTGCTCGGGGCGCAACTCGGCGGCTCGATGGATCTCGGTTGGCGCGAGCGATTGGCGATGCAGCTCCGTCTTGGTTGGAGCCACGAGTATGCCGATGTCGGTCGTCCGGTGACGGCGACCCTGGCGGGCGCGCCGGCGATGCCGTTCACGACCTGGGGCATCTCCCCGCAACGCGACGGCGTCGTCATCGGCCTGTCGGCCAACACGGCGATTGCCGAGGCGACGTCGATCTACCTCCGCTACGAGGGCGATATCTCGGCCCAGGACAGCGCGCATGCAATCACCGCCGGTGTCCGCATGACGTGGTAGTGGGATTTTCTCCAGCGACGAATTTCAACGACGATTGAAATCGAAGCGCTGCTGAGTCTCGTCGGAGCACGCCCCGGCGCACACGGCTATCTCGACACGGGCGTTACAGGTCGAAAAGTGTTCCGGCGCGTTGACACACGCAATTGCATCGCGGTCGTTTCGAACGGTCACAAACATGCGGGTCGCTGAAACGCCTAGCTCCGTCAGCTTGACCGCCACGGCGTTGGCTCGCCCGCTCGCTACATCAAGCTCTGCTGGATCCTGGCGTCCCATCCCGAGGATGGACCTTTCCTGGTGGCTGCCATATTGGCTGCCAGTTGCAGCGTTTGAAGGGTGCGCTCCTCCACGTCGATGGAGTTGAACTTGAAAAATACCCAGAAAGATAGGTCTGTTTGAGGAGGAGGAGTCGCGCGCAAAGGCAGCGATCCTAATGCCAAAGCGATTGTGACTGCGCAAAGTCCCGCGAAAACTCTTGCGCGCGTCACTCCAACTGCTCGTCCAACAGCTTCAGCGCTTCGGCCGCGAAGGCGCGCATGTTGGCGACACGATCGTTGGAATCGGTGCGCAGGGTCCGGGCGATCTTGCCCTTGGGGCCGACGACGGCGACGCAGGTGTGGCCCGCCGGATCGCCGTAGGAATTGCCGGTCGGACCGGAGGCGCCGGTCTCGGCCAGCCCCCAGGTCGTGTTCAGCCGCTCGCGCACCAGCTCGGCGGCCAATGCCGCCCACGGTTCGGAGGAGGAGCGAATGCCTTTGCGCCTGTCCGGAGACGCGGTCAGGAAGGCTTCGCCCGCCGGCCGCGTGTAGACCACGGCGCCGCCCATGAAGTAGGCCGAGGCGCCCGGCACGGCGAGCAGCACGGCCGAGATCAGGCCGCCGGCCGACGATTCGGAGACGCCGACCGTTTCCTTGCGGGCCTTCAGTTTCTCGCCGACCTTCTGGGCCAGCGGCAGCAGCGAATCCATTTACGAGTCCTTCCTGCGGGTGAAGATGTCGAGCACCAGCGGCACCTGCTGGCCGAGCCAGATCGCGCGGTCGCGATGGTCCTCCAGGTCCTGGCCGGTGTTGGGATGCACGAAGATCGTGAGGTCGCCGCGGTTCAACGCGAGCCACGACAGGAACGGCGCCAGCTGCTCGTTCTTGAAGTGCACCTGGTAGCTGAAGCGCGGATGCGGGCCGACCGGCCTCTCGTGGAAGCGGCCCATCTCGATCTCGAACGTCTTCTCGATCTTCTCGCGCAAGGCCCGCGCGGGCTCCGTCGTGATGGCGTCGAAGTAGATGTGAGCGTGCCAGTCCTGAATTTTCGCTGTGTCCATGCCTCGAACCCTATCATAGATAAACACCCGCCTGTCGGAACCTTCTGCCGTTCCCCGATGCGAGCTTGCTTGCTAGGCTTCGCCCATCATGAACTTCGATTTCTCCGACGACCAGAAGCTGCTCAAGGAGCAGGTCCGCAAGTTCCTCACCGACAAGTGCCCGACCAAGGTCGTGCGTCGCGTGCTGGACGGCAACGAGACTCACGCTGACGAGGTCTGGAAAGGCTTGGTCGATCTCGGCGTGCCGGCCACCGGCATTCCCGAGGAGTATGGCGGGCTCGGCCTGTCGCCGCTCGAGCTTTGCGTCATTGCCGAAGAGGTTGGCCGCGCGGCAGCGCCCGTGCCGTTCGACACGTCGGTCGTGCTGGCGACGGAGGCGCTGAAGCTCGCGGGCTCGGAGGTGCAGAAGAAGAAATGGCTGTCCGAGCTGGCGGCCGGCACGGCGATCGGCACGCTTGCCATCGCCGAGGGCCCGCAACCGCCCAAGCCGCGCGGCATCCGCACGACCTTCGGCGGCGGCCGATTGAACGGCAAGAAAGTGCCGGTGGCCGACGGCGAGGTGGCGACGTTTGCCATCGTGCTCGCCAATACCGGCGGGCAGGGCGATCGCGCTGTGTCGTTGGTGCTGGTCGATCTCAACCAGGCTGCGGTTACGAAGAAGCGCGTCGAGACGATCGACCCGGCGCGCAAGCATGCCGAACTCACGTTCAAGGACGCCACCGCCGAGTTGCTTGGTGTGGAGGGCGAGGGCTGGCGGACACTCGAACGGCTTTACGATGCCGCCGCGGTCTACTTCGCCTTCGCCCAGGTCGGCGGCGCCGAAGCCGCGATGTGGATGGCGCGCGACTATGCCCTGCAGCGCCAGGCTTTCGGCCGCGCCATCGGCTCGTACCAGGCGATCAAGCACAAGCTCGCCGACTGCTACGTCAAGCTCGAGCTGGCGCGCTCCAATGCCTACTACGGCGCCATGATGCTGACCGACGGTGGCGCCGACCTGCCGCTCGCGGCCGCGGCGGCGCGCATCGCGGCGACGGACGCCTACGACTTCGCCTCGAAGGAGAACATCCAGACCCACGGCGGCATCGGCTTCACCTGGGAGGCCGACACGCAGTTCCACTATCGCCGGGCGCGGGTCATGGCGCTGGCGCTGGGCGGGCCGATGGCCTGGAAGGACAAGCTGGTGAGCCGTCTCGAACAGAAGAACGCGGCGTAGGGCAGGAGGAAACCATGGACTTCAACGACACTCCCGAAGAAGCCGCCTTCCGCAAGGAAGTGCGCGCCTGGCTCGACGCCAACGCCACGCGCAAGAGCGACGACAAGGCCGCCTTCCGCGCCCGCAACGACGATCCCGAGCTGCTGAAGAAGGCCAAGGCCTGGCAGGACAAGAAGGCCAAGGCCGGCTACGCGCGCATCACCTGGCCCAAGGAATATGGCGGCCGCGGCGGCTCGCCCATCCTGCAGGTGATCTACCAGCAGGAAGAGTCGAACTACCTGGTGCCGCTGGGCTTCTTCGACATCGGGCTCGGCATGTGCATCCCGACCATGATGGCCTATGCCTCGCCCGAGCATCTCCAGCGCTACGTGAAGCCCGCGCTGCATGGCGACGAAGTGTGGTGCCAACTCTTCTCCGAGCCGGCCGCAGGCTCCGACGTCGCCGGCATCCGCACGCGCGCCGAACGCGACGGCGATGGTTGGGTGATCAACGGCCAGAAGGTCTGGACCTCGGGCGCGCATTACAGCGACTACGGCATCATCATCACCCGCACCGATCCCAATGTCCCGAAGCACGCGGGCCTCACCATGTTCTTCCTGTCGATGAAGACGCCGGGTGTGGAAGTGCGGCCGATCAAGCAGATGTCGGGCGGCGCCAACTTCAACGAGGTGTTCTTCACCGACGTCCGCATCCCCGACAGCCAGCGGCTGGGCAAGGTCGGCGAGGGCTGGAAGGCCGCGCTGACGACGCTGATGAACGAGCGCCTGGCGGTCGGCATGCCGTCGGGCGGCCTCGACGTCGACGAGCTGATGGAGCTCGCCCGCGACACCGACCTCGAGGACGGTCCGGCGATCCGCAACCAGCAGGTCCGCTCCAAGATCGCCGACTGGTACGTCCAGCAGCAGGGCCTGAAGCTGACGCGCTACCGCACGCTGACGGCGCTCTCCAAGGGTCAGACGCCCGGGCCGGAATCCTCGATCATCAAGATCGTGGCCGCCCCCAAGATGCAGGACATGGGCGCCTTCGCCATGGAGCTGATGGGTCCGGCCGGCATCATGAAGGAGGAGGTGCCGCACGCCGCGGGCTTCCAGGCGCAATGGATCGGCGGCGCCGGCTTCCGCATCGCCGGCGGCACCGACGAGATCCTGCGCAACATCGTCGCCGAGCGCGTGCTCGGCATGCCGGCGGATGTGCGGGTGGATAAGGACGTGCCTTTCAACAAGTTAAAGTGACGGTGTCATCCCGAGGGCGAAGCCCGAGGGACCTTTCAGGCAACAGGAAAGGTCCCTCGCTGCGCTCGGGATGACAGCATTGCTTTATCTCATTTTGAGAGCCCATTCCGTGTACTTCTTCGCCTGTGCCTGCACGTCGGCGTAGTACTTGGCGTATTCCGCGCCGACCATCGGCTTCAGCGCCAGGCCGACGGCGTCCATCTTCTCCTTCATTTCCGGCGTGTTGATCGCCTTCAGGAAGTTGGTCTCGATCACCTTGATGATGTCGGCCGGCACGCCCTTGGGCGCGCCGACACCGCGCGTCGAGGAGGAGATCACGGTCGGGAAGCCCAGCTCCTTGGTCGTCGGCACGTTGGGCAGGAACTTCGAGCGTTCGCTGTCGGTGACGCAAAGCCCACGGCACTCGCCCGATTGCACGCGCTTGAAGACGCCGCCGACATTATCGAAGGCCACGTCGACATGGCCGCCCAGCACGCCGGTGATCTGCTGTGCGCCGCCGTCGAAATGGACGATGCGGAACTCGGCACCCGTGGCCTCCTGCATCATCAGGATGGCGAGATGGTCGTCGCTCAGGATGCCTGTGGTGCAGGCGCTGAGCTTACCGGGGTTCTTCTTCGCCGCATCGATCAGGTCGGCCAGCGTCTTGTAGGGGCTGTCGCCCTTGACCCAGATCAGGCCGGGGTCGAGCACCTGGTTCACGACCGGAACGAAGCTGTCGATGGTGAACGCCGCCTTGCGCTCCGGATCGAGCGTGATCGTGTTGATGCCCGGCAGGTTGAGGAAACAAAGCGTGTAGCCGTCCGGACGGGCGCGCGCTGCCTCGGTGAAGCCGATCTGGCCGCCGGCGCCGGCCTTGTTCACCACCGTGACCGGCTGGCCGAAGTCCTTCTCGGCCGCCGCGGCCAGGATGCGAGCGCCGACATCGGTGCTGCCGCCAGCCGGGAAGGCGACGATGAGCTGTATGGCGCGGCGCGGGTAGTTCTGCGCCAGGGCCGGGCCGGCCATGGCGGTGGCTGCCGATGCGGCGAGCACGGTTCGACGACGGATGAGCATGTTTTCCTCCCTTGAACCAACCTCTTGTCTTGTCTTGTCAGTCGACGTCGCTCTCCCTGAGCGGCGCGAGCGAGCGCGGCTTGAACACCAGAAAACCGATCACGATCACCGGCACCGCGAGCAGGGCGAGCGCCACCGGCCGGTCGAGGAAGATCGCAAAGCTGCCGCCGGAGATTTCCAGGGTGGTGCGCAGCGACTTCTCCATCATCGGCCCCAGGATCAGGGCGAGGATGGCCGGCGCGATGGGGAAATCGAGCTTGCGCAGCAGGTAGCCGATGATGCCGAACCCCAGCATCACCCAGACGTCGAACAGGCTCTGCTTCAGGCCGTAGGCGCCGATCACGCAGAAGATCAGCACGCCCGCACACATGTAGCTGAACGGGATTTTCAGCAGCTTGGCCCACAGCCCGACCAGCGGCAGGTTCAGGATCAGGAGCAGCGCATTGCCGACGAAGAAGCTCGCGATTACCGTCCAGACCAGCGCCGGCTGCTCGGTGAAGAGAAACGGCCCCGGCGTGATGCCGTTGATGATGAAGGCGCCCATCAGCACGGCGATGGTGGGCGAGCTCGGGATGCCGAGCGCCAGCAGGGGCACCATGGCGGCGTTGGCATAGGCGTTGTTGGCGGTCTCGGCCGAGGCCACGCCCTCGATCGCACCCTTGCCGAAGCGCTCCGGCGTCCTGGAAACGCGCTTCTCCAGCACGTAGGCCATGAATGTCGGCACGATGGAGCCGACACCCGGGATCAGGCCCAGCACGAACCCAACGCCGGTGCCGCGTAAAATGGTGCCGACGCACTGCTTGCATTCCTCGCGCGTCGGCATCCAGCTCTTGAGCTCGGCCTCGATCATGTGCGTCTGGCGCGTTTCGGCGGCGAGCAGGAGTTCGGCGATGCCGAACAGGCCCATGACCACAGGGACGAAGCCGATACCGTCGAACAGCTCCTCGATGCCGAAGGTGAAGCGCGGTGCGCCGCGCACCGGATCGAGGCCGCTCATGGCGAGCAGCAGGCCGATCACCGTCATCAGCAATGCCGCCAGGATGTTCTTGCCGGCCAGGCCGACGACGAGGCACAGCCCTGCCACCATGAGGGCGAAGAATTCGGCGGGCCCGAACTTCAGCGCCAGCGAGGCGAGCGGCATGGCGACCACGACCAGCGCCACCGTGGCCAGCGTGCCGCCGACGAAGGAGCCGATGGCGGCGATGCCCAGCGCGGAGCCGGCGCGGCCCTGGCGCGCCATCTGATGGCCGTCGATGCAGGTGATCACCGACGCCGCCTCGCCCGGCACGTTTATCAGCACCGAGGTGATCGTGCCGCCATACATCGCGCCGTAGTAGATGGCGCTCAGCATGATGATGGCGCCGGTCGGATCGAGGCTGAAGGTCAATGGAATGAGGATCGCCGTTCCGGCGGCAGGTCCCAGGCCGGGCAACACGCCGATCAGCGTACCCAGCGTGCAGCCCACGAGGGCGTAGAGCAGATACTGCCACGACAACGCGGCGGCAAAACCTGCCAGAAGATGGCCAAGCGCTTCCATGGACTAGATCCCGAACCGCCCGACCGGTAGGAGCACGTCCAGCCACGTGGTGAAAACGTAGTAGACGCCGAAGCTGCCGAGCACGGAGAACAGCGCGATGACCCACCACCGCCGATCGCCCAGCGCAATCACCAGCACGGCGTTGAAGACCAGCATGGCGAGCCGGAAACCGACGTAGTCCATCACCAGGGTGACCGCGGCCAGCAGGCCAACGATGGCGAACCAACGCATCGCTCCGGGACCATGGGGCAGTATCCGCACGTCACTGTCGGAAGGATCGGCCGCCTCGCGGAATGTCGTGACCAGCAGCGCAACGGCAAGCGCTGCGCCGATCAACGCCAGCCAGAACGGAAAGAAGCCCGGGCCAGGGCCCAGGCGATCGGTCAACGGCAGCAGCAACGACTGCCATATCGCGAACAGGCAGAAGACCAGCATGACGCCGGTCGCAACAAGCCGACCTTGGCGCATGCCCGGTGGCCCTCCCAGTTTTCTTTTGCTCTTCTGACAGGCAGCATAGCGGCAAACAGACGTTGGACGGAAGGTCAGGAGGAAAGATGAACAGGCTTGACGACAAGGTTGCGTTCCTGTCGGGCGCGGCGCGCGGCATCGGTGGCGCCACGGCCAGGTTGATGGCCGAGGCCGGCGCCAAGGTGGCCATCGGCGATCTACTGGAAGAGCGGGGCCGGCAGACGGCGAAGGAGATCGAGGCGGCGGGCGGCCAGGCCCTTTACGTGCCGCTCGACGTCACCAGCGAGTCGAGCTGGGCCGGCGCGATCGATGCCGCGGTGAAGAAGTTCGGCAAGCTCGACGTGCTGGTGAACAATGCCGGCATCTTCAACGGCAAGGGTGTCGAGGAAGCCTCGCTCGATGAGTGGAACAAGCTGGTCGCCGTGAACCTGACCGGCGTCGTGCTGGGCACGCGCGCGGCGCTGCCGCATCTCAAGGAGAGCGGACCCAAGAGTCCGCACGGCGCCGCCATCGTCAACCTCGCATCCATCGCGGGCCTCGTCGGCTCGCAGCTCGATCCGCTCTATTCGCTGACCAAGGGCGGCGTGACCTTGTTCACCAAGTCGACGGCTCTGGAGTTCGGCCGCAAGGGCTACAGGATCCGCGTCAACTCGATCCATCCCGGCCTCATCGAGACCGACATGGGCCAGCAGACCTTCGTCATGCGCGCTCGCCAGCAGGGCACCAACGACACCGAGAAGGCACGTGAGGCCACGCTCGGCCTTCATCCGATCGGCCGGCTCGGCGTCGCCGACGACATCGCCAAGGGCATCGTGTTTCTAGCGTCGGACGATGCCGGCTTCATGACGGGCGCCGGCCTGGTCGTCGATGGCGGCTGGACGGCCCATTGAGATGCCGACTTGAACGCTCTCGCCATCTCGCTGCTGGCCGCCCTGCTGATGCTGGGCGGCGCCTGCGCGGGAATCCTGCTGCGCCGGACCTTGCCCGAGCATCATCTGAACGAGCATGCGAAGGATGTCGTGCGGCTGGGCTCGGGGCTGGTCGCCACCATCACCGCCCTGGTGCTGGGCCTGTTGATCACCTCCGCCAAGAACACCTATGACGTTCAGCGCCAAGGGGTCAGGCAGATCGCCGAGAAGCTGGTCCTGATGGACAACCAGCTCAAGCGTTACGGACCGGAGGCGCATCGCGCCCGCGAACTGCAGCGCCAGGCGATTCCCGCCTTGATCGGGCGGATCTGGGGGCAGCGTGCGGTGCAGTCTCCCATGGGCGCGCCTTACCAGCCGGGTACGGAAGGCGACCTGGTGTTCCAGGCCATCGAGGCCTTGGAGCCGCAGAACGACGTCCAACGAAACCTGAAGTTCCGCGCCCTCGACACGACGTCGGCCATCACCGAGGCGCGCGTCTTGTTGTTCGAGGAAGTGGATGCGGGCCTGCCGGCGGCTCTTCTCGTGGTGGTGATCTTCTGGCTGACCATGCTGTTCGCCGGCTTCACGCTGTTCTCCCGGATCAACGCGACCAGCGCCACGGTGCTGGCGATCATCGCGGTTTCCGCATCGGGCGCGATCTTCCTGATCCTGGAGTTGAACAATCCGTTTAGCGGCCTGATGCAGATCTCGTCGGCTCCGATTCGAGATGCGCTCGGCGTGCTCGGGCCTTGATCGGCGTCATGGTCTTCCGGACCGCGCTCCTAAAAGATGCCCGCCGACAGCCCCGCCGCCATGGCGGCACCCAGCTCCTCGCACTGTTCGACGAAGGCGGGCTGCCAGGGGCCTTTGCAGAGCAGCGGCTCCTGGACCAGCCGCCAGCGCAGGCCGGTGAGGATGGTCTCGACGCCGCGGCGTGTGCCGGTGCCGTCGCTGCCGGCGCGGATATAGAGGGCGGCCGGCAATCCTTGCGTCTTCTCGAGCAGGGGATTGTAGGAGCGGTCGAAGAAATCCTTCAGCGCGCCGCTCATGTAGCCGAGGTTCTCGGTCGTGCCGAGGATGACGGCTTGGGCCGCCAGCACGTCGTCGGGGCCGGCCTGTAGCGGGGCTACGACTTTGACATCGATACCCGTTTCGCCCAGCGCGCCGCGCTCCACGGCCGCCCGCAGGGAAAGGGTGTTCTCCGAGGGCGCGTGCGCCACAATGAGCAGCCTTTTCGACATGGGAGGGGTTTTACCCCGTTACGCATCGACATGCCCAAGAAACTCCTGATCGCAAATCGCGGCGAGATCGCCATCCGCATCGCCCAGGCCGCCGCCGAGCTCGGCATTGCCACCGTGGGTCTCCATTCCGAGGACGATGCGACGTCGCTGCATATCCGGCGTGTCGACGATGCCATCGCGCTGAAGGGGAAGGGCGCCGCCGCCTATCTCGACATCGCTGCGGTGGTCGCGGCAGCGAAGAGGGCAGGCTGCGACGCGGTGCATCCGGGCTACGGGTTCCTGTCGGAGAACGCCGATTTCGCGCAGGCCTGCGCCGATGCGAAGATCACCTTCGTCGGCCCAACGCCCGAGCAGCTGAAACTGTTCGGCGACAAGGCGCGCGCCCGTGCCCAGGCGCAGAAGAGCAAGGTGCCAGTGCTGCCGGGTACCGGCATCGTCGATCTCGCCGGTGCTGCGGCTTTCTTCAAGAAGCATGCGAAGTCGGGCATCGCGCTGAAGGCCATCGCCGGTGGCGGAGGACGCGGCATGCGCCTCGTCAAGGACGAGGGCGAGCTCACCGACGCCTTCGCCCGCGCCTCGGCCGAGGCCAAGTCGGCCTTCGGCAACGGCGATCTCTATGCCGAGCGGCTGGTCGGCCGCGCGCGCCACATCGAGGTGCAGATCGTCGGCGACGGCAAGGGCGGCATCGTCGCCCTGGGCGAGCGCGAATGCACCCTGCAGCGGCGCAGCCAGAAGATCGTCGAACTGGCGCCGAGCCCCCACCTCGCATCGGCCTTGCAGAAGAAGATCGTGGCCGCCGCGGCCGCCATGGCCAAGGCCGTGAAGTACCGCAGCCTCGGCACCTTCGAGTTCCTGGTCGATGGCAACGCGTTCTTCTTCATCGAGGCCAATCCGCGCCTGCAGGTGGAGCACACCGTCACCGAGGAGGTATGGGGCGTCGACCTCGTGAAGACGCAGCTTCGGCTAGCCGGCGGCATCGCCTTGGCCAAGACGGGCATCGCCGACGCCAAGCCGCGCGGCCACGCCATCCAGCTTCGCATCAACATGGAGACGATGACGCCGGACGGCTCGGCCAAGCCGGGCGGCGGTACGCTCACCGTGTTCGAGCCGCCGTCGGGTCCGGGCGTGCGCGTCGATACCTATGGCTATGCCGGCTACCGCACCAATCCCAACTTCGATTCGCTGCTGGCCAAGCTGATCGTGCACAGCCCGTCGGCCGAGTCGGCGGACGCGTTGGCGCGAGCCGAACGCGCGCTCGCCGCATTCCGGCTCGAAGGCGCGCCCAGCAACATCGCGTTCCTGCGCGCGCTGCTGGCCCACAAGGACTTCCGCGCCGACAAGGTCCATACGCGCTTCGTCGACGAGCAGGCCAAGGTGCTGATCGACGCCGCCGCCAAGCTGCAGCCCGGCCTTTACTTCCAGGCAGCGGCAGCGCCGTCTTCCGGCAATCGCCAGGCCGGCGCCAAGGTCGATGCCGTCGATCCGCTGGCCGTGCTGTCGTTCGGGAAGACGGCGCAGCAGCAGGCGGCGCCGGACGCTGCGTCGGATGCGCCCGAGGGCACGGTGCCCGTGCCGGCGCCGATGCAGGGCACGATCGTCAGCATCTCGGTCGAGGAAGGCGATGCCGTCGCCGCCGGGCAGCCGCTGCTGATTATGGACGCCATGAAGATGCAGCACGAGATCAGGAGCCCCGCGCGCGGCTACGTGCGGCGGATCGCGGTCGAGGCCGGCGAGACGATCTACGAGGGCCACGCACTGCTGTTCGTCGAGGAGGCCGACGTCGAGGTGAAGGGCGCCGTCGCCGACGAGGAGATCGACCTCGACTACGTCCGGCCCGACCTTGCCGAGTATTTCGAGCGCCGCGCGCTCACGCTGGACGACAGGCGGCCCGAGTCGGTGGCCCGCCGGCGCAAGACCAACCAGCGCACGGCGCGACAGAACCTCGACGACCTGGTCGATCCGGGCAGCTTCGTCGAATGGGGCGCCTTCGCCATCGCCAGTCAACGGACGCGGCGCACGCAGGAGGACCTGATCGAGAAGACGCCGGCCGACGGGCTGATCACCGGCATCGGCCGCGTCAACGGCTCGCTGTTCGGGCCGGAGAAGAGCCGGGTGGCAATCGCACACTACGACTACACGGTGCTGGCCGGCACCCAGGGCAAGACCAACCATCACAAGAAGGACCGGCTGTTCGAGATCGTCGAGGAGCAGCGCCTGCCGCTGGTCTTCTTCACCGAGGGCGGCGGCGGCCGGCCGGGCGACGTCGACGTGCAGTCGGTGGCCGGCCTCAACACCATGGCCTTCCACATCTTCGGGCGGCTGAGCGGCTCCTCGCCATTGGTCGGCATCAATTCCGGGCGCTGCTTCGCCGGCAATGCCGCCATCCTGGGCTGCTGTGACGTGGTGATCGCCACGAAGAATTCGTCGATCGGCATGGGCGGGCCGGCGATGATCGAAGGCGGCAATCTCGGCGTGTTCGCGCCCGAGGAAGTCGGCCCGATGAGCGTCCAGGTGCCCAACGGCATGGTCGACATCGCGGTCGAGGACGAAGCCGAGGCGGTCGCCGTGGCCAAGAAGTACCTGTCGTACTTCCAGGGCGCGGTGCCGGAGTGGCGCGCCGCCGACCAGCGCCTGCTGCGCCGCGCGATCCCCGAGAACCGCCTGCGCGTTTACGACGTGCGCAACGTCGTCGAGACCTTGTGCGACGAGGGCTCCGTGCTGGAACTGCGCCGCGCCTTCGGGCCCGGGATGGTGACGTCGCTGGCGCGCATCGAGGGCAAGCCGTTCGGCATCGTCGCCAACAATCCGACGCATCTTGCCGGCGCGATCGATTCGGACGGCTCGGACAAGGCCGCGCGCTTCCTGCAGCTGTGCGATGCCTTCGACCTGCCCGTGCTGTTCCTGTGCGACACGCCGGGCATGATGGTCGGCCCCGAGGTCGAGAAGACGGCACTGGTGCGCCACTGCTCGCGCCTGTTCGTCATCGGCGCCAATCTCGGTGTGCCGTTCGGCACGATCGTATTGCGCAAGGCCTATGGGCTGGGCGCCCAGGCGATGGCCGGCGGCTCGTTCCATGCCGGCACCTTCGCGATCTCCTGGCCGACCGGCGAGTTCGGCGGCATGGGGCTCGAGGGCGCGGTCAAGCTCGGCTATCGTAAGGAACTCGAGGCCGTGACCGACCCGGGCGAGCGGCGCGCCTTGTTCGACAAGATGGTGGCTGCCGCCTACGCCCGCGGCAAGGCGCTCAGCACCGCGACCTACTTCGAGGTCGACGAGGTGATCGATCCCGCCGATTCACGCCGCTGGGTGTCGACCGCCCTGCTGGACGCCCCGCCGCGCCCGCGCAATCCGCACAAGAAGCGGCCGAACATCGATACGTGGTGATGGGAGCGCGGGCCAGAGGCCCGCGCTCCCGTTCTTACTGCGACACCCAGAACGTGTCGGGCTGGTACAGGCCGATATATCCGCCCGGATCCCAGGCGTAGTAGCCTTCCTTGGGCACGTTCTTTATCTTGGGGCCGACGACGATCGGCTGGCGGATGCCGTTGACGGTGCCGATGGTGAAGACCTCGTCGGCGTTGCTGGTCAGGATCTTCTCCCACGCCGCGCGCCGTTCGGCCTCGCTGTTGCTGTGCTCCCACTCCTTGACGTAGTCGAGGAGCTTGCAGGCCGCCTCCATGTCGCACTTCTCGCCCATCCGCTCCTTGGATTCGACGAACATGCCCCAGCGCGACCACTGCAGGCCGCCCTGCATGGTCGGGGCGAACTCCTTGGGGCTGGTGTTGGGCGTCGGCATGGCGGTCACGACGCCGGCGAAGGCGGTCATGATCGCCTCGCCGGAGAAGGCGCGCAGGCGGAAGTTCTCGCGAGTCTGCGGCTTGGTCAGCATCTTGATGCCGACCTTCTTCCACATCTCGGCGATCAGGTGCAGCGCGTCGGCGTCCTCGGTCTCCTCGCTGGCATGCTCGACCACGATGGTCGCCGGCCGGCCGTCAGGCATCAGGCGGAAGCCCTGGCTGTCCTTCTTGTTCAGGCCGACCTCGTCGAGGAGCTTGTTGGCAAGCTTGGGATCGTACTGCGCCCACTTCTTGGCGTAGTCCGCCTTGAAGAGCTGCGATTTCTCCATGACCGTGTTGTTCGAGGGCTTGGCGAGGCCGAGATAGACCGTCTCATTCAGCTCGTTGCGGTCGATGGCGAGCGACAGTGCGCGGCGGAAGCGCACGTCGCGCATCAGCTTGCGCCACTCCTCGTCGTTGGCGTTGAGGTTGGGATAGAGCGCGAGCTGCGAGCCCGAGCCCGATTCCCAGAGCCGCACCTCGACGTTTGAGCTCTTGGCGCTCTTCTGCAGGAAGGTGTAGTCGCGCATGTTGAGATAGCGCGGCTGCAGGTCGGCTTCGCCCAACCCGGCCTTGGCCGGCACCAGGTTGGTCGCCGCCTGGGTGAAGATCACGCGGTCGACATAGGGCAGCTGCTGCCCCTTGCCGTCGATGCGGTGATAGTAGGGATTGCGCTGGAACACGTAGCGCTGCGCCGGCGAGGCCGTGGTGTTGACCCACGGGTTCAGCGTCGGCAGGTCCGGATTGTCGTTGGCGTACATCACGTCGTGACGTCGGTAGATCTGTGTCCAGTTGCCGCCGGTCTGGCCGCCCTTGGCCGCCTTGGCGATCTCGTCGGCCGAGGCGTACTTGGCGTGGAACTTCTTGAGGTAGTGGGCCGGCCGGAACAGGAACAGCGGGGCGGCGCGCGCCTGGCTCTCGATGAAGTAGGGGTTGGGCTTCGACCACGTGTACTTGATGGTGCGCGCGTCGACGATCTCGACCTTGGGCGGCTCGCCGTCGACCAGCAGCTCGACCGACGGGCCCGACGGCGAGAGGTCCTTGTTGTTGGCGATATCTTCCCAGAAGAAGCGGAAGTCGTCCGTGGTGAAGGGCTGGCCGTCGGACCACTTGTGGCCCTCGCGCAGCTTGAAGGTGAATTCCTTGTCGCCCTTGTTCTCGTAGCTCTCGAGGATGTCGGGCTGCAGCTTGAACTCGGGCGTGTACACGATCAGGCGCGTGTAGCTGTAGACCGTCATCAGGCGGGTATCGCGTGCGCTCGCCACCAGCATGTTGATCTGGCCACCCGGCTGGCCCGGGCCGTCGGCGCCGGAGAACTTGGTCACCACCATGGGCTGCTTGGGCACGCGTTGATCGACCGCCGGCAACGCGCCCGACTTCACCTGATCGGCGAGAGACGAGGTCTCCTGCCGCTTGGGAACCGGATCGGCGGCGACGGCAGGACCGCACAGCAGCCCAAAGACAACAGCCTTCGTGAAAACACGTCGCTTCATGATGCCTACCCTGCGTTTCTTGTCGTGGCGTCAGCGGAAAATCAGTGGGGGTGAAATCTAGGTTGCCATCCTCGACGGTGCAAGGAACACGCCATGCGGCGCAAAAAAGGCGCGCCACATTTTCTTCACGATTGATGCTCTATCAGTAACGATCGAAGGCGCGTTTGGGTCCCGGCCGCGTGCCCTCGGCGATCGCCGGTTTCACCGTACCATTGGCCTCGACCGCATCGGGCGCGTAGGCGCCGCCGACGCCGACCGGGCGGTCGCCCTTCACCGTCACGCGCTCCATGGTGCGGCGCGCCGGATAATAGTCGTGCGCGGCATAGTGCAGCACGGAGCGGTTGTCCCACATCACCAGGGTGTTGGGCTGCCACTTCACCCTGAGCTGGTACTCGGGGATGGTCGCCTGCCGGTAGAGGAAGGCCAGCAGCGTGTCGCTTTCGTCGGTCTTGAGATCCTTTATGCGCACACAGAACTGCTGGTTCACGTAGAGGGTGCGCCGGCCCGACACCGGATGCACCCGCACCACGGGATGCCAGGGATTGGGGAACTCGTCCTCGAGCTTGCGCAGCTTGGCGCGGTCGTTGTGGCTGAACAGCGGCCGCCACGGCTTGAAGTCGTGCAGCGCTTCCATGCCGTGGATGTGCTGCTTCATGCGCTCGCTGAGGCCGCGATAGGCGGCGCTCATGCTGGAGAACAAGGTGTCGCCGCCGACCTCGGGCACGACCTTGGCGCGCAGGATGGTGCCGAGCGGCGGCGCCTCGCGGAAGGTCTCGTCGGCGTGCCAGATGTCGGTCAGGGCCGGCGGGTTGTCCTTGGAATAGTCGAGGATGATGACCTCGGGCTTGTCGGCGAGGTTGGGCGAGAAGGGATGGATCGAGAGTTCGCCGAACAGGGCGCCGAAGGCCATCTGCTGGTCGACCGTGATGTCCTGGTCGCGCATCACGATCACTTCGTATTGTACCAGCGCGTCATGGACGATCTTGAACTGGGCCGGGCTCAGCGGCTGGCTGAGGTCGATTCCTTCGATCTCAGCGCCGATGAAGCCATTGATCGGCCGCACCTTTATCGGCCGCACGGCGATTTCCGCTTCCGCTTTGCGCGATGCGGTAGAGCGCACTGCCGGCATCGTTTCCTCCGCTTGTTTATTGCGCTAGTTGTAGCTGGATTTCGCGGGGAGGACCATGGCAAGCGGCCTTGAGAACGAATTCGTAACGCTGCATGAGATCGTCAAAGCGGCGAAGCTCAAGCTCAACGCCAACATCTGGGATTACCTGATCGGCGGCACCGAGACCGAGACCACGCTGCGGCGCAACCGCATGGCGCTCGATTCGATCGCCTTCCGGCCGCGCGTGCTGCGCGACGTCAGCAAGATCGATCCCTCGTCCGAGATCTTAGGCAAGAAGATCCGGCTGCCCATCATGCTGGCGCCGGTCGGCTCTCTGGAATCCTTCGAGCCCGGCGGCGGCATCACCGTCGCCAAGGGCGCCGGCGCGGGCAATGTCGCGATGCTCATCAGCTCGGTGACGACGCTCAAGCTCGAGGACATCGTCAAGGGCGGCAATGGCCCCAAGATCTACCAGCTCTATGTCCGCGGCGACGACAATTGGGTGGCCGATCGCGTCAAGCAGGCGATGGATGCGGGCTACGACGCCTTCTGCATCACCGTCGACACCCAGGTCTATTCGCGCCGCGAGCGCGACATCGCCAAGCGCTTCGTGAAGTCGTGGCGCACGGCGGCGACCGGCCAGGATCACCAGGCCGCCTTCTCGTGGGACAACTTCAAGAGGGTCAAGGACAAGTTCCCCGACGTGAAGTTCATGCTGAAGGGCATCGGCACCGGCGAGGACGCCGAGATCGCCTGCCAGCACGGCGTCTGGGGCGTGTACTGCTCCAACCATGGCGGCCGCCAGCTCGACCACGGCCGCGGCTCGGCCGCGGTGCTGCCCGAGGTGATCGACGCGGTGAAGGGCCGCGCCAAGATCGCCGTCGACGGCTCGTTCAGCCGCGGCAGCGACATCGTCAAGGCGATCTGCCTGGGTGCCGACTGGGTCGGGATGGGCCGGCTCTATTGCTATGGCCTCGCCGCGGCGGGCGCGGCCGGCATCGAGCGCATGGTCGAGCTGCTGGAAGAGGAGATGAAGGAGGTGATGGGCCTTCTGGGTGTCACCAGCCTGAAGCAGCTCGACAAAAGCTACATCTCGGCCAGCACGCCGACCAACCTGCCGGGTGTGCACAGTGCATTTCCACTCATGCACGAGGGATACTGACGGTTCGGAGGCGACCTGAGCCAGACCAGGACCGATATCGAAAGCGATTCGACGGCGCGTCACGACTTCCATCCCGTGATGCGCGTGTCGTACGAGTTCTACATGCGCAGCTTCGACCTCCTCGGTCAGCTGCACGAGAACGCGATCAGTGCGTCGATCCTGATGACGCTGTGGCACGCCGAGCTGGTCGCGCCCGGCCGCAAGCCGATGGTCGTTCGAGAGCTGTCGCGCGAGCTCAATCTTCCCTACGAGACGGTGCGCCGGCACGTTCGTGACCTCGAGCAAGCCGGCGTCTGCGTGGTCAAGAAGGGCGGCCTCACGGTCCCCGATGCCATGCGCGGCGACCCACGCGCCACACGCCTGCTGCGCAAGATCTACGTCAACGCCGTTCGCCTGCTGGCCGATCTGACGCGCGTCGGTGCCGTCACCTTTCCCTCGGCGTCGCGGCGGGCACCGCCATCGGGGCCTCTTGCCGACGAGCAGATGATCATCGCCATCGCCGCCATCGCCCTGTTGCTGGCCGGCGTGAGGCTGATGCGCGATTTCTGGGGCGGCGACCTGGTGAAGGGGCTGGTCTTCACCGCGATATGGACGGCAAACGTCAAGCACGTGACCACCTCGCGCGCCACCACCTCGTCGCTGCTGCCCGACGATCTGCGCCAGCCGGTGAGCGTGCTTGCGATCTCGCGGTCGCTGCATCTGCCCTATGAGACCGTCCGCCGGCACGCCGACGGGCTCGTGCGCGAAGGCTTGGCCGTGCGTGCCGGGCGCCAGGGCGTTTTCGTGCCCACGCATGTGGCCAAAGGCACCATGGAGGGCTCGGTGGCCGGCCATCGCCTCGTGGTGGCGTTTCTCGCCGAGTTGCGACGCGGCGGAGTGAAGATCTAATCGTCGCCGGCCAGGTGCAGCTCGACGACGGCCGTGTCGCGCCGCGGACGTCGCCTGACCGGCCGGGCCTGCACGCGGCGTTCCGGTCGAAGCTCGACCGGCGCCTTTCCTGTCAGCAGGCAGCAGCCGGTCCGCGGCGCCACCGGCTCGCCGCCGAGGACCGCGAGCAACAAGGCCGTTGCGCAGTGGGCCGCGCACGTTCCCGGCTTGCGCGTGTCGCAGGCGACCTCGCTCTGCTGTTCGTTGTGCGCGTGACCGTTTCGCGAAGCTTCGCAGCTTTGCGACCGGAGACGTCCAGATTTTTTGCCTGCCACCTTGCCCGCCGTACTAGAGCGAACTCCCCGCGCCTGGGTACTCCCCTTGCAACCGGGTGCAGAAGCCGGTAAGTGCCCAAAATGAGCCAGTTGGCTACCCAAATTGAGCCACTGATCCCCCGCGACACCTATCCGGTGCTGCGTGTCACGGTGGAGTACTTCCTGCGCGGCGTCGAAGTCCTGTCCCAGCTGCATGACGACGTGGTGGCCAGCTTGGTGTTCATGACGCTGTGGCACGGACAGATGCAGACGCCTGGCCGCGGCCCGGTCGGCATCCGCGAGCTGTCTCGCAAGCTCGGCATGCCGTACGAGACGGTGCGCCGCCATGTCCGCACGCTGGTGCAGGGCGGTCTGAGCATCGAAGGGAAAGGCGGCCTGGCGGTGCCGCCCGCCGCCATGCGAAGCCCGCTGGCCGCGGCCATGCTGCGCCGGACCTACGTCAATGTCGTGCGCGTGCTGCGCGACCTCACCCGCATCGGGGTCGCGCGGTTCAGCCTCCGGGCGGACCGTCCGCTGCGGTCGAGGCGACTGACCAAGGAACAGACCATGATCGGCATCGCCGGCATCGGCCTGCTGCTCACCGGCTACCGCGAGCTGCGCAAGTTCGCGGGCGGCGACCTCATGAAGGGGCTGGTCTTCACCGCGATCTGGACGGCCAACGTCAAGCACGTGACCAACACTCCGGCTGCCGGCGATCGCGCCATCCTGCCCGACAGCCAGCGCCTGCCGGTCAGCGCGCTCGCCATGGCCCGGTCGCTGCGCCTGCCCTACGAGACCGTTCGCCGGCACGCCGACGCGCTCCTCAAGGAAGGAAAGTGCGTGCGCGTCGGCCGCAAGGGCCTGGTCGTCATGTCCAGCACGCATCAGCGCCACGTGCCGACCTCGGCCGCCGCCTACCACATCGTGATGGCCTTCCTCGCCGAGCTGCGGAGCGCCGGGGTGAAGGTCTGATCGTGAACCGGCTTGCTCTTGCCCAACCGGTGGCGGCCGCGGCGCAGCGCCATGTGCGTCCGGTCGCCCGGGTTTCGACCGAGTTCTATCTGCGCGCCTTCGACTCCATGACCCTGCAGCAGGACATGGTCGATGGGGCGATCTTCATGGCCCTCGTCCACGGCCAGCTGATCTCGCCCCATCGCAAGGCGATCGGCGTGCGCGAGCTGTCGCGCAAGGTCGGCATGCCGTATGAGACCGTTCGCCGCCATGCCCAGGTGCTCGTCGGCAGCGGCAAATGCATCAGCGGGAGAAGCGGGCTCGCCGTGCCCGCGTCCGTGCTGAAAGGCCGCGTGATCGCGACGTTCATGCGGACCATCTATGTCAACGCCGTGCGCCTGCTGGTCGACCTGACGCGCCTCGGCGTCGCCGCTTTCCCCACGACGTCGCAGCCGCGATCGTCGGCGCGCCTCACGAAGGAGCAGACCGTCATCGCCGTCGGCGGCCTCGGCCTGCTGCTGGTGGGCATGCGCCTGATGCGCGATTTCTGGGGCGGCGACCTGATGAAAGGCCTGGTCTACACCGCGATCTGGACGGCGAACGTCAAGCATGTGGCCAACACGTCGCTGGCGAACAGCGCGACCGTGCTGGCCGACAGCCAGCGCCAGCCGGTCAGCGTGGGCGCGGTCTCCCGCTCGCTGCGTCTGCCCTATGAGACCGTCCGCCGGCATGCCGACGCGCTCGTGCGGGAAGGCATCTGCGTGCGCGCCGGGCGTCAGGGCCTTGTCGTGCTCGCAACCACGCACCACCAGACGGAGCCCGGCGCCGTCGCCGGCTATCACCTCGTGATCGAGTTTCTGACTGAGCTGCGACGGGGTGGGGTGGAGGTCTGACGGTCGGGAGCGGGATTGAGCGGCGCGCCCTGCAGCGGCAGGCGCTCGACCAGGCGCTTGATGCCGCCGTGATGCCAATCGGCGCCGTGCAGTTCGTCGGGCCAGGCCTCTGTCGTGCGACCGATCGGCCTGCCGTCGCGGTCGAGATGGACCACGACCGCCTTGCCCTGAGGCGTGCGCCGCACGACAGCGACGCGGTTGTCCAGGAACGTTACCACTGGAGCCGGACCCCGAGGTTGAGGGTGTGGTTGTTGGCGGTGGCGCCGACCTCGCCGTCATAGCGCAGGTAGAGTTGGGCGCCGGCAGCGACCTCGGTGCCGGCCCGGAAGCCGATGACGGCGGAGTCGCGCTGCGGCGTGGCGCCGTAGACGGTGAAGTTGGCGGTCGGCGCGCCGGCGAAGGCGGCTGTCATCGGCCGCGCGGTGTCGGCGTATTCGTGCATCCAGCCGAGACGCAGGCCGAGATCGAGGGTGCGCGTGTTGCCGAGGCCGACGGCGCCCGCCAGCTCGGCGCCCAGCACCGAGCGGATCGAGGTCGTCGTCTGCTGCGCAACATTCAGATTCAATGAGTTCGCGCCCCATTCGTTGAACGCCGCCTGGTTGATGCTCGACGCCTGGAAGCGGGCGAACGGCGTCACCATTGCCTGCGCCGGCGCATAGACGCCGAGCTTGTAGCCGGCCTCGGCCTGGCCGAGGAACTGGTTGGCGCCGGTGCTGCCGTTGGCCGTGCGCGGCTGCAGGCCGGGGACGGAGATCTGCCGCTGCAGCTGGTTGTTGGAGTAGGCGTAGCCTGCCAGCGCATCGAGGTAGAAGGCCGACTGCGTGAACGAGGCGTAGGCGGCGACGCTGACCGTGTTGGCCCAGCCCTTGCCCTGGAAGCTGTCGACCCACTGGGTGCCGCTGGTGAAGCCGGCGCCCAGGCCGACCAGGACGCTCGGGCTCACGCGATAGTCGATGCCGGCAGCGCTGCCGCCGGCGTTGTAGGTGAAGGTCGAGCTGTTGCCGTTGCCTTGCACCGAGCCCAGGCCCCCCAGGACGCTGCCCCAGACGCTGAACGGGCTGGCGCCGTCGCAGGCCGCGATATCGCACGCTTCGGCCAAGGCCTGGCGCTGGCCGTTGCTCGCCCCGCCGCGCGCCAGCGCCATCTGCTGGCCGAGCGCGTTCATGAACAGCGCATTGTTGGCGACGTTGAACGTGCCGAAGTTGGCGTAAGGCTGTCCGCTGATCGTGTTCAGGGTCGGCGAGGCCTGTGTCGTCGAGAGGTTGGCCAAGGCGCCGATCACGGTGGCGAAGTCGCCCGTGGCATTCGCATAGGACTGATCGAGGGCTGAGCCGACGGCCTGCTGGTTCGCCGTGTTCCCGCCGAAGCCGGAGAAGGGCGTGCTGCCCTGCAGCGCCAGGGTCAGGAACACATTGTTGGTGTTGTAGCTGAGCGACGGCGTCAGGAAGGCGTAGTTGCTGGTGACGCCGGTGTAGGTGCCGCTGACACCACCGGTCGCGTTGAGGATTGTGTAGGTCGTGCTGGTGGCGTAGTTGCCGGGCGTGGCGACCACCTGGACCGCCGCGCCGTTGATGGTGGCTGTGCCGTTGACGTTGACCCGGTCGTTCTGGCCCTGGGCATTGACCTCGACGACGTAGGTGCCGCCGTTCTGGGTGAAGTTGCCGTTGATGTTCAGCGTGCCGATCGAGTTGCCGGGGGCGATGATGCCGCCGGTGGAGACGAAGCCGCCGGTGCTGCCGTTGCCGGCCAGGATGCCGCCGTTGGTCACCGACACGGTGCTGGCGAGGCTGCCGTTCACGATCAGGGTGCTGGCGTTGACCGAGGTGGCGCCGGTGTAGGTGTTGTTGCCGGTCATGGTGAGCGTGCCGCCGCCCTGCAGGGTCATGCTGCCGCTGCCGGACATGATGCCGGCATAGGTGCCGGTGCCGGTCTGGCTGAAGGTCACGGCGCCGTTGTTCAGGATGTTGCCCTGCAGGCTGGCCGAGTTGCCGATCAGCGCGCCGGCCAGCAGGGAGGTGCCGCCGGTGTAGCTGTTGCTGCCGGTGAGGGTGTACTGGCCGCCACCGGTCAGGGTGAGCGAGCCCGTGCCCGACATGTTGCCGGCATAGGTGCCGTTGGCGGCCTGGCTGAACACCACGGCGGCGTTGTTGAGGACGTTGCCCTGCAGGCTCGACGTCGTGCCCTGCAGAGTGCCGCCCGAGACCAGCGTGCCGCCCGAGTAGCTGTTGGCGCCGGTCAGGATGGTGGTTCCCGGTCCGGCCTGGACCAGGCCGCCGCTGCCGCTGATGACGTTGGCGAGGGTGACGTTGTCGGAGCGGTTGATCTGCAGGACAGCGTTGTTGATCACGTTGCCGGCGCCGATCGAGCCCGTCGTGCCGCCATTGCCGATGCTGAGCGTGCCGGCCAAGACGGTGGTGGTGCCGGTGTAGGTGTTGTTGCCGGTCAGGAAGGTGGTGCCGGTGCCTGCCTGCACCACGCCACCCGTGCCGGAGATGGCGTTGGCCACGGTCAGCTCATTCGAGCGGTTGAATTGCAGCGTGGCGTTGTTGGTGATGTTGCCGGTGCCGAGCGCGCCGGTCGTGCCGCCATCGCCGAGGCTGAGCGTGCCGGCCGAGATCGTCGTGACGCCGGTAAACGTGCCGTTGCCGGTGAGGCTCGTGGTGCCGGTGCCGATCTGCGCCACCGTCCCGGCGGTACCGGAGATCGCACCTGCGACGGTCAGCGCATCCGACCGGTTGAATTGGAGGTTGCCGAAGAGGATCTCGATGCCGCCGGTGCCCAGCGTGCCGGCGGCGCCGCCGTCGCCGATCCGCAGCGTGCCCGTTCCGACGGTGGTCGTGCCGGTGTAGGTGTTGTTGCCGGTCAGCGTGCCGGTTCCGCCGCCGAACAGCCGGAAGCTGCCGGTTCCCGAGATGTCGTTGGCGACCGTGTAGGCGTTCGTCCGGGTGTAGTGCAGGATGCCGTCGTTGACGACGTTGCCGGTTCCCAGGCTGCCCGCCGTGCCGCCCACGATGAGCTTGCCGGCAAGGATCGTGGTCGTTCCGCTGTAGGTGTTGGCACCGTTGAGTGTCGTCGTTCCCGAGCCGGCCTGGACGATGCCGCCAGTCCCCGAGATCTCGCCGGCGACGGTCAGCAGGGCGTCGGTGCGATCGAAGGCCAGCGTGGCATTGTTGACGATGTTGCCGTTGCCGAGCGAGCCGGTCGTGCCGCCGTTGCCGAGCTTGAGGGTGCCGGCCTCGATCGTCGTCGCGCCGCCGTAGCTGCTGTCGAAGGTGAGCGCCGTGGTGCCGCTGCCGGCCTGGACGACGTTGCCGTTGCCGGAGATCTCGCTGGCGACGACCAACGTGTCGGAACGGTCGAACCGCAGGGTGCCGTCGGTGATCTGGACGCGGCCGGTGCCCAGCGTGCCGGAGGTGCCGCCGTTGCCGACCTGCAGCGTGCTGCCGCTCCAGATTCGTGTCGAGCCGGTGTAGCTGTTGTTGCCGGTGAGGATCGTCGTGCCGCTGCCGTCGTCGAGGAAGACGGAGCCGACGCCGGTGATGCTGGAAACCACCGTGTGCGTGTCGGACCGATTGAAGTGCAATTCGCCATTGTTGGTCACCGCGCCGCTGCCCATCGTGCCGGTCGAGCCGCCATTGCCGATAGAGAGCTTGCTGCCCGTGGCAATCGTCGTGCCGCCGCTGTAGGTGTTGTCGGCAGTGAGGGTGAGGGCGCCGTTGCCGCTCGCGATGAGGTTGCCGGTACCCGACATGGTGCCTGCGTAGGTCCCGCTGGCGGCCTGATTGAACGATACGGTCGCATTGTTGAGGATGTTGCCCTGCAGGCTCGTCGTGTCGCCCTCCAGCGCGCCGCCCGACACGGTCGTGCCGCCCGAGTAGCTGTTGGTGCCGGCGAGAACGAGCGTGCCGTCGCCGGACTTGGTGAACCCGCCGGCGCCCGTGATGTTGCCGGTGACCACGAGCGTGTTGCCGGCCGTGTCGATCGTGCCGCCGCCGGTGATCAGGTTGAGGGGGCGTCCGACGGTGAAGCTGTCCGTCGCCTGCAAGGTGCCGCCGGCGAAAGTGAGCGTCGAGCCCGCCGCGCCCAGCGCTGCGTCCGATCCGGCCAGCACCGTGCCGCCCAGCACCGTGCCGCCGGTGTTGCTGATGGTGCCGGTGAGCGTGACCTTACCCGGCCCCATGTAGGAGATCGCGCCCGAGCCGTCGACGTTGCCGCCGAAGACGATGTCGTCCGAGCGGTTGAAGGCCAGGACGCCGTTGTTCAGCACGTTGCCTGTGATCGAGCCGCTCGTGGCGCCGTTACCGAGCTGCAGCATGCCGGCCGCGATGGTGGTGAGGCCGCTGTAGGTGCTGTTGCCGGTGAGGATGAGGGTGTTGTCGCCAAGCTTGTCGAGCGCGCCGCTGCCCGAGATCGCCCCGCCGAAGGTGACGTTGTCGGAGCGATTGAAGGCGAGGGTGCCGTTGTTCACCAGGTTGCCCGCCAGTGAGCCCGTCGTGCCGCCATTGCCGACCTGCAGGATGCCGCCGGAGATCGTCGTGCCGCCGGTATGGGTATTGGCGCCGGTCAGGGTGAGCGTGCCCGTGCCCTGCTTCACCAGGGAGCCGATGCCGGAGATCGCCGCCGCCAGCGTCGTGTTGTTGGCGTCGCCCGCGGTCAGCGTGGCATTCCCGAGTGTAATCGCCCCGCCGCTGCCCGAGAGTGCGCCGACCGTCTGGTTCCGATCGTTGAGATCGAAGGTGCCGCCAGTGACTGTGAGCGCGCCAGTCGAGGCCAATGGTCCGCCGACACTGAGCCGCAACGTGCCGGCGTTCACGGTTGTGCCGCCGGTGTAGGTGTTGGCGCCGTCGAGCGTCAGCGTACCGTTGCCGCTCTTGGTCAGGCTGCCGCTGCCCGATATCGCGCCTGCGTAGGTGCCATTCGTGCTTTGGTCGAACACCACCGAGCCGCCGTTCAGGATGTTGCCCTGGATGCTGGTGCTGTTGCCTTGCAACGTGCCGGCCGACACGGTCGTGGTGCCGCTGTAGCTATTGACGCCGGTCAGGACGAGGGTGCCTGCACCGCTCTTGGTCAGCATGCCGCTGCCGGACATCGAGCCCGCATAGGTGCCGTTGGTGGCCTGGTCGAATGTCACCGCCGCGTTGTTGAGGATGTCGCCTTGCAGGCTTTGCGTGTTGCCCTGCAGGACACCGGCCGAGACGGTGGTGCCACCAGTGTAGCTGTTGATACCGCTGAGCGTAAGCGTTCCGTTGCCCTGCTTGGTGAGCGAGCCCGAACCGGAGATGGCATTGGCCGCCGCGACGTCGGTGTTGCGGTCGAACGCCAGCCTGCCATTGTTGACGACGTCGCCGGTGCCGAGCGCGCCGGTGATGCTGAGCGTTCCGGCGGCGATCGTGGTCGTGCCGCTGTAGCTGTTGGCGCCGGCGAGCGTCACGGTGCCGGCGCCCTCGATGAGCAGGCGTCCGCTGCCCGACATGACGCCGGCATAGGTCCCGTCGGCGGTTTGATTGAAGGACACGGTAGCGTTGTTGGTGATGTTGCCTGCCAGGTTCGCCGTCGTGCCCTGCAGCGTGCCGGCCGAGACCGTGGTCGTGCCGCTATAGTCGGCGGTGCCGGCAAGTACGAGGGTGCCTGCGCCGGTCTTGGTGAGGTTGCCCGGGCCATCGCCTTCCGTGACATTGGCCTGCAGGACAAGCTTGCCCGCCACGACATCGAATGTGCCGCCGCCGCCCAGCAGCTCGACATTGCGGCTGGTGTTGAACGAGTCTGCCGTGCGCAGGGTGCCGCCGTCCAGCAACAGGCCACCGCTCGACGCGCCGAGATTGGCGTCGCTGCTGACAGCGACCGTACCGCCGTCGATTCGGGTGCCGCCGGCATAGGTATTGGCGCCGCCGAGCGTCAGCGTGCCTGCGCCCGTCTTGGTGAGCCTGCTCGCACCGCTGATGGTTCCGGTGAGTGCGGCGTCGTTGCCGTTGGTGTCGACGAAGCTGCCAGGGTTAATGAGGGTGATCGCCCGGCTGCTGGCGAAGCCGGCATCGTATCGCAACGCACCGCCGGCGAAGGTGAGCCGGCCGCCATTGCCCAAGTTGTTGTCGGCCGACACCGCCACGGTGCCGGCGTTCAATCCCGTGTCACCCGCATAGCTGTTGCTTCCCGTCAGAACCAGCGTGCCGGCGCCGAACTTGGAGAAGCCGCCCGCACCGCTGATGGTCCCGCTTGCCGTAAGGACGGTGCCCGCGGCCACGTCGACACCGCCCAAGGTGGCGAGGCTTATATTGCGCGCGGTCGTCATGGTGGCCGTGGCCCTCAACGTGCCGCCGCTGAGGGTGATGCCGCCGGCCGTGGCGCCGAGATTGGTATCGGCCGAAATCTGCAGCACGCCGGAGGTGATCAAGGTGCCGCCGCTGTACGTATTGTTGCCGCTCAGGGTCGTGGTGCCGCCGCTTTCCTGGCGGACCGAGCCCGTCCCGCTGATGTCCGTGGCCACGGAAAGGGTGCCCAAACGCCTGAAGGCGAGCGTGCCGTTGTTCACGATGGCACCGGTGCCGAGCGTGCCGGTGCCGGCGCCGTTGCCGATCTGAAGCGTGCCCGACTCGATGGTCGTTGCGCCGCTGTAGGTGTTGGTGCCGGTGAGAACGGTCGTGCCGGTACCGATCTGTTGCACGCCGCCGCTTCCACTGATGTTGCCGGAGATGGCGAGGCTGTTCGACCGGTTGAAGGAAAGCGTTCCGTTGTTCGTGATGGCACCGGTGCCGAGTGTTCCCGTCGAGGTGCCGTTGCCGACCTGCAGCGTGCCCGATTCGATGGTCGTCGTGCCGCTGTAGGTGTTCCCTCCCGACAGTGTCAGTGTGCCCGACCCGCTCTTGACGAACGCGCCGGTGCCGCTGATGGCTGCGGCGAGGCTGGAGTCGGCAGAGCTGTCCGTGGTCAGCGTGGCGCTGCCGAGCGTAATGGCGCCGCCGGTGCCCGACAGCGTGCCGACCGTCTGGCTCTGGCTGTTGAGGTCGAAGGTTCCGCCGTTCACCGTCAGGGCGCCGGTCGAGGCCAGCGATCCGCCGGTGCCCAGGCGCAGCGTGCCGGCATTGACGGTCGTGCCGCCGGTGTAGCTGTTCGCTCCCGCCAGCAGCAGCCTGCCTGACCCGTTCTTCACAAAGGCGCCGCCGCCGGTGATGACCGAGTCGAGATTGGCGTTGGCGGCGCCGTTTGTGGTCAGCGTGCCGCTGCCGAGCGCTATGGTGCCGCCGCTGCCCGACAATTGACCGACCGTCTGGTTGTTGTTGTTGAGGTCGAACGTCCCGCTATGCACCGTCAACGCACCGGTTGAGGCCAGCGATGCGCCGTCGCCCAGTCGCAGGGTGCCGACGCGGACGGTCGTGCCGCCGGTATAGCTGTTCGCTCCCGACAGTGTCAGCGTGCCTGAACCTCTCATCTCGAAGCTGCCGGTGCCGGTGATGGCCGCGGCGAGGCTGGAGGTGGCGGAAGATTCCGTGGTCAGCGAGCCGTTGCCGAGGGCGATGGTGCCGCCAGTGCCCGACAGCGTGCCCACCGTCTGGGTGTTGCCGTTGAGATCGAAGGTCGCGCCATTCACCGTCAGCGCGCCGCCAAAGGCCAGCCTTGCGCCGGTGGCGAGTTGCAGCGTACCGGCATTGACGGTCGTGCCGCCGGCATAGGTGTTGTTCCCGCCCAGCACCAGTGTGCCCTCGCCGGTCTTGGTCAGGCCGTTCGTGCCCGACACCTCGCCATTCAAGACGAGTTGGGTGCCGGTCGCGGTCTCGAAGGTGCCGCCGGCCGAGGCGAGGCTGACGGTGCGGGACGTCGTGACGTTGGCGGTCGTCCGCAGCGTGCCGCCCGTGCCGGCGAAGCTGATCCCACTGCTCGCGCCGCCGAGGTGCTTGTCGGACGAGATCGACAGCGTGCCGGCCTCGATCGTCGTGCCGCCGGTGTAATAGTTCTCGAACCCGCCCAGGACCATCGTGCCGCCGCCGCTCTTGAGGAGGCGGCCGTTGCCGTTCACGAAGCCGTCGGACGTGAAGGTCGTGCCCGTTGCCGTGTCGAAGGTGCTTGTCCCGCCGATGAGGATCTGACGCTCGGCCCTGATGTCGCCCGTCGTTTGCAGTGTGCTGTTGAACATGACGATCGCGCCGGTGCCGAGATTGGCGTTCTCCGAGATCGATACTGTGCCGCCGTAGATTGCCGTGCTGCCCGAGTATGTGCTGGTGCCCGTCAGCGTCAGCGTTCCGGTGCCTTGCTTTGTCAGCCCGCCGTTGCCAATGATGGTCGATGCGGACGTGGTGTTGCTGTTGCTGGTGACGGTCAGTATCGTCCCACTGCCCAGCCTGATCGTGCCGCCCGTGCCCGAGAGGCTCGTCACCCCGACGTCGTCCTTGGCGCTGATGTCGAAAACGCCACCGTTCACCGTCAGCGCTCCGCTGATGAACGCTGTGGAGGTGAGCGCCAACGTGCCGGCTTCGACGGTCGTGCCGCCGGCATGGGTGTTGTTCGACGTCAGCGTCAACTTGCCTTCGCCGGTCTTGGTCAGGCCGCCCGTGCCGGCGAGGCCCGTGGCGAAAGTGACTTCGTTGCCGTTGGTATCAATCGTGCCGCCGCCCGTGCCGAGGGGGGTGAGCCGCATGGAGATGTCGGTGGTATTGCCGGTGGCCCATTGCAGGCCGCCGCCATTGAGCGAGATCGCGCCGCTGCCCAGGCTGCCGGCGGATGCGAAGTTCACCAGGCCGCCGGTCACCGTGACGCCGCCGGTGAAGTTGGTGTTGCTGCCGGTGAGCGCCAAGATGCCGGCACCGCTCTTGCCCAAGGCGCCGCTGCCGGCGATGGCGTCGTTGCCGGCGAAGGTGCGGGTACCGCTGGCGACGTCCATGGTCGTCGTGCCGCTGCCCCGCAGGTACATCACGCTGCCCTGCGCCTGGCCCGCAGTCGCGCCACCGGCACCGCCTGTGGTGCCGCCGGTTACGGTGTAGGTGCCGGTGAGGTTGCCGCTGACGGTGAGGGTGCCACCGTCACCCACGAAGAAGGCGCCGCCCAGAGCCGCACCGCCGCCGCCGTTGGAAAAGCCCGACGCCGAACTGCCGCCCGTGCCACCCAATCCGCCGTCGCTCGTGCCGCCGGTCGCACCGCCACCGCCACCGGCGCCGAAGCCGCCTGCGCCTCCCACCGAGCCGGACTGCCCGTTGGCGCCGCCGCCGCCGCCGCCAAAGCCGCCTTGACCGCCGCTGGTGCCGGCGGCTTGTCCAGCGCCGCCGCCACCGCCGAAATCACCTCCCTTGCCGCCCTCGCCAGTGGTGCTGCCGCCGCCACCACCGCCGGCGCCGGTGCCGCCCGCACCACCCGCGCTAGCGCCGCTGCCGCTGCTGCTGCCACCGCCGCCCCCACCGGAGGAGCCGCCGTCGCCACCCGGCGATTTGTTCCCGCCACCGCCGCCGCCGCTCAGGGGGCCACCCGCGCTTCCGGCCTGTCCTACATTTCCTCCCTTTCCACCCTGGCCACCGCCGGCCCCGCCGCTGGAGCCGCCGTTGTGGCCTGTGTCGGCGACAGTGGCGCCACCGCCGCCACCGCCGGTGGGGGGAACGGATGCGCTGCCGGCTCCACCGGCGCCCTGCTGGCCGCCGCCGCCGCCGCCGC
>JAIEOV010000030.1 GCA_019750135.1 Reyranella sp.
GACTTTCCCATCCATGCTGGCCTCCATCTCCAGCCAGCATCTTGAATCAGACTTCCGATTCCTTGGGAATCCCCTTTAGATTCTTATTTCAAGCTCGATGCTCTAGTAGCTCGTCACCGAGATTTTGGCGGTTCGGGGCCCGTTGAAAGCATTGCAGGCACTCAGAGTTATATAATCCCGGCATGTTGCGCGGTGTCCCCGCGTTCCCGCTCTTTGCATCGTCGGTCCGAACCAAGAAGCCGTGCCCGACACGCGCACGGTCGTTCGGCCGCTTGTCCGGTCGCGCCGAACCCGAGGCTCCCGCTAAAACCCAATCGGTGGGGGTGTGATCTCGAAGTGCTACCAGGCTCTCTCGCGGAAACCTCGGGAACCTCGCAAACCTCTAGAGGTTCAGTGCCGCCATTGCGGCGGCCGCTTGGCGAGAAAGGCGTCGACACCTTCGGCGAAGTCGGGCGTACCGGCGAGCTGCACGACGGTATCTAGCTCCAATGCCATGCCGTCCTCGAAGGTCATGCCGGCGCCCAGGGTCACGGTTCGGCGGACGGCGGCCAGCGCCGCCGGCGACTTTGCGGCGAGCGTCTCGGCGTAGGCCTGCACGTGCGCGCCGAGGGCGGCGGGCTCGACCAGCTCGTCCAAAAGGCCCCACTTTAGTGCCTCGGCTGCCGGCACGAGACCGCCTTCGTAGAGATAGCGGATGGCGCGCGGCCGGCCGATCAGGCGGGCGAGCGCCTGTGTCGTGGCGATCGGCGGAATGAAGCCGATATTGATCTCGGGCTGCCCGAGTCTCGCGTCGGTCGCGGCGAAGCGCAGGTCGCAATGCAGCGTCATCTCCAGCCCGCCGCCCACCGCGGTGCCGTTGATGGCGGCGAGCAGCGGCTTGGGTGAGCCGCGCAGCAGGCGCACGATCTCGTGGCAGCGCTCGGACCAGCGACGCATGCCGTCCTGGCCGATGCCCTTGAAGACGTGCAGATCGGCGCCGGCGCTGAAGTAGCGCGGAATGGCGCTCGCCAGCACCAGCACGCGCACATCGGGATCGCCCAGCGCGGCGACGATGGCGTCGTGCGTCTCGTCGACCATCTCGCGCGTGAAGGCATTGACCGGCGGCCGGTTGAATTCCAGCCATCCGACGTGGCGAACGGTCGAGATGCGAAGCCAGTTCGGGCTTGGTGTCATGATGGTTCCTGATCGTGATGCGAGGAGAGCATGCGCAGCAGGATCGAGCCCGGCAACTGCCTCCGCCTGTCCGAAGCCGCCTCGGCCTCGTGACGGTCACCGAACGTTGCGGGCGAGCCGGGCCAGCATGATCATGGTGATGAGCGACAGCGTGGCGGCGGCAAAGATCAACCATAGGGCGGCGGCGGTGCCACCGTTGCTGAGGACGGCGGCGATGACCGGTGGTGCCGACGCCGAGACGATGCCCTGCGGCAGGGCGAGCTTCCCCATGTAGGCGCCGAACTGGCCGCGGCCGAACAGGGCGAGCGGCAGCGTGGCGCGCTGCACGGCCTTCAGGCCGTTGGCGATGCCGTAGGAGACGATGCAGACCAGCGCCAGGACGAAGTTGCCGCCGTCGATCATCGCCACGGCCAGCCCCAGAACCAGCGCGGCCGAACCGAACACGGCCGAGTTCATGATCGAGTAGCGATGACCGAACAGCAGCTCGAAGATGCGCACCGTGACCTGCGAGGGCCCGATCAGCGAGGCCAGGAACACCGCGACGGCGGCGGGATGGCCGAGTCCGCGCATCAGCTCGATCATGTGCACCATGGCGCCGGTGAATACGAAGGCGCCGCTGGAAAGCGTCAGCGAGAGCAGGAGGAAGGCGCGTGTGCGTGCTTCGGATGGCACACCGCTCGCAGCAGGATTGGCTGAGGCTGCGAGATGATGCGCTGGTGGACGCTGCGGCAGCACCAGCAGATGCACCGGCAGGCAGGCAAGAAGGTGGATTGCGGCATATACCAGGAGCGTGCCACGCCAGCCGAACGCGACGTCGAGCGCGCCCGAAAGTGGCCAGAACACGGTCGAGGCGAAACCGCCGATGATGGCGAGCATCGCGATGGCGCGCCGCGCCGAGGGGCCCGCGACCTGGGCCAGCGCGATACTGGACGGCGTGCTGAGCGCCAAGGTCGAGGCGATGCCCATCGCCGCCCAGCACAGCAGGTAGCTCACCAGGCCCTGGCTGAAGGCCAAGGCCGCGATCGAAACGGCGTAGAGCGCCGAGCCCGAGGCCATGATGATGCGGGCACCCGTGCGGTCGATCAGCCGTCCGACCTGTGGTGATAGCAGCGCGCCAACGCCGAACATCACGGTGATGCCCGCGAACACGACCTCGCTCGCCAAACCCAGCGACTCGCCCATGTGGCGGCCCAGCACGGCGGGCATCAGAAAGGTGGTGCCCCACCCCACGATCTGCGTGAAGCCGAGGCCGATGGTCGCGAGATGGGCGGCGCGTGCGGCGGGCGTGATCACGCCGCTCGGGACTGTTCGGGATAGAGCGACAGGAGGCCCGCTTCGCTCGCCGGGCAGACGCCGCGTTCGGTGATCAGCGCCGTCACCAGCCGCGCCGGCGTGACGTCGAAAGCGGGATTGGCGGCGGGACTGCCTTCGGGCAACACGTCGACCGTGACGACCTCGCCCGAGGCCGTGCGGCCGGCGATGCGCGAGACCTCGGTGGCGTGCCGTTCCTCGATCGGGATGGCGGCGCCGTCCTCGATCGTCCAGTCGATGCTGGGATAGGGCAGGCCGACATAGAACGGGATGCCGTTGTCGTGCGCCGCCAGCGCCTTCAGGTAGGTGCCGATCTTGTTGCAGACATCGCCGCGCCGCGTCGTGCGGTCGGTGCCGGTGATGCAGAAGTCGACCTGGCCGCGCTGCATGAGATGGCCGCCGGCATTGTCGGCGATCACGGTGTGCGGCACGCCGTGCTTGGCGAATTCCCACGCCGTCAGGCTAGCGCCCTGGTTGCGCGGCCTTGTTTCGTCGACCCAGACATGGATCGGGATGCCGGCATTGTGCGCCTGGTAGATCGGCGCCAGCGCCGTGCCCCAGTCGACCGTGGCGAGCCAGCCTGCATTGCAGTGGGTGAGCGCATTGATGCGCTCGCCGCCTCGCGGCTTGAGCTTGCGGATCAAACCGAGGCCGTTCTCGCCGATGCGCCGGCAGATCTCGGCGTCCTCGTCGCAGATCTCGGCCGCACGGCGATAGGCGGCATCGGAGCGCTTGGCGTGCGGCAGGGGTGCCAGGAGATTGCGCAGGTCGTCGAGCGCCCAGCGCAGGTTCACCGCGGTCGGGCGCGACGCCATCAGGGTGGTGTAGGCCTGGGTCAGCATGGCATCGGAGTCGTCCCTGGCCATCGCAAGGGCCATGCCATAAGCCGCCGCCGCGCCGATCAGCGGCGCCCCGCGCACGATCATGGTGCGGATGCCACGCTCGGCGTCCTCCATGGTCCGCCAGTCGCGCACGACGAACCGATGTGGCAGCAGGGTCTGGTCGATCACCTGGACGGTCGTGCCGTCGGCGCCGAGCCAGATGGTGCGGTAGGGGGTGCCGTCGACCTTCATGGGCCTGGAGATACGGGTCCGGGGCGCGACAGGTCAAGCAGCCAGCCCACTGTCAGGGCGTGCTCGGCTGATGGAATTCCAGCCACATTCCGTGTGCCGCGCGTGGGCCCACCCACAGGCTGTGGTCGTCGCAACCATGCGGCACTTCGAAAGCTATTCCGCTGCTCGCGAGGATATGGCGAACGGCCTGCAGGTTCCTGACCGTGACCGTCGCGCCGACGATGGATCGACCGGGTACGAGCTGATCTGTCGCGGGCAGGAAGACCACTTGCGCTTCCGGAAGCGAGTAGGCGACTGCGGCGGCACCGAATGGAAGGCAGGTCGGCGTCTTTGCCGGCCTCGCTCCCAGAAGAGGCAGCAAGCGGCGCTCGGCATCTGCGCCGGCCAGCCAGACGCCGGACAAGGCGAACGCGGTGTTGGGGTGCGCGAAATGCTCGGGCCGGTCGGTCGGCGACTGCTGCCGGCCGGAGAAGAACACCCGCTTGAGCGACGGGTCGGTCAATGTTGCAAAGTCGGCCTGCTTGCGGCCCGGCGCGTAAAGACCAAGAAAGGCCGGCCCGTCACCTTCCTTCAGCCAGGCAAGATAGTCGGACGAAAGCGCATCGGATGCCGAAGACGCAGTGATGAGTTCAAGCTCGGTGCCGTCGGGAAATTTGACATGAACATTGCGCAGCCCGTTCGCGTGCGGCCGGCCGGGCTTGAGCACGAAGCCGAGGGCTTCGAAGTCGGCTTGCGACTGCTCCAGGTCCTTCACGGCCAGGGGAATGTGATCCAGGCCGCGAACGAGGGCGTCCTGCGCCGCTGCAGCCACGGCAGAAAACATCAGGGCGATCGACGACAAGCAGCGAAGCAACGGCATGAACCATGCTTCGCCGCGCCGCGGTGAAGGTCAAGCGATTGAGCGGGCGACGGCGTCGATGATCGCCGTCGCATCGAGTTTGTAGGCTCGATACAGGTCGGGGATGTCGCCGGACTGCCCGAAAGCCTCGATGCCCAGCGGAACGACGCGCTGGCCGCGCACCGAGCCCAGCCAGGAGAGCGCCAGCGGGTGGCCGTCGAGCACGGTGACCAGGCGGGCGTCGCGCGACAGCGGCGCCAGCAGGCGCTCGATGGGTGAGGCACTTCGATCGACCATACCTGCAGTGCGGCCACGGTTGCGCTGGGCGGCCAGCCAGTCGGCATGCAGCCGGTCGGGCGATGTCAGCACCAGAAGGCCGGCGCCGGCGAAGTCGCGCGCCACGCTTTCATGCGCGGCGATCGCTTCGGGCGTGACGGCGCCCATGGCGACGATGGCGACGTCGCTGCCGGGCTCGGGCGGGGCGTACCAGTAGCCGCCGGCAACGATGTCGGCTTCCTGCTCGGACGTCAGCGTGCGCTGCGGCTGCGCCAGGCTGCGGGTCGACAGGCGCAGATAGATCGAGCCGCCCTTGTCCTGCTGCATGTAGTCCAGGCCATGCCGCATCAGCACGGCGAGCTCGTCGACATAGGCGGGCTCGTAGGAGAGCAGGCCGGGCTGGCCGATGCCGATCAGCGGCGTGTGGATGCTCTGATGTGCACCGCCTTCCGGCGACAACGTCACGCCCGAGGGCGTGGCCACGATCATGAACCGCGCATCCTGGTAGCAGGCGTAGTTCAGGGCATCGAGGCCGCGGGCGATGAAGGGGTCGTAGAGCGTGCCGATCGGCAGCAGGCGCGCGCCGAACAGCTGGTGGCTGAGCCCCATCGCGGCGAGCTGGATGAACAGGTTGTTCTCGGCGATGCCGAGCTCGATGTGCTGGCCGCGCGGCGTCTTGCGCCAGAGCTGGGCCGACACGACCTTGAGTTCGCGGAACACATCCTCCGCCTCGGTATGGGCCCACAGACCGCGCCGGTTCACCCAGGCGCCGAGATTGGTCGAGACCGTGACGTCGGGCGAGGTCGTGACGATGCGTTTCGAGAGCTCGCTGTCCTCGGCGGCGATGGCGTTCAGGATCTTGCCGAAGCCTGCCTGGGTGCTCGATTCCTTGTCGGTGGGCCTGGGCAGCGCCGCGGGGATCGCCACGACCGGCGCCTCGGTGCGGCGGCGGCCTTCGGCGTTGAACGGCGCTTCGGCCAGGAACTGCTGCAGCTCGGCCGGCGTCGCCTTCAGCCCGGCGAACTTGTCCCACTCCTGGCCGTCGGCGATGGCCATGCCTTTCTTGAAGCCAGCCATCTGGTCGAGCGTCATCAGGCCGGAATGGTTGTCCTTGTGGCCGGCGAAGGGCAGGCCCTGCCCCTTGATGGTGTAGGCGATGAAGCATGTCGGCTGGTCGCCTTCGATGCTCTCGAAGGCGTCGAGCACGGCCTGCATGTCGTTGCCGGCGAGGTTGGTCATCAGCCGATGCAGCGTCTCGTCGTCGTGCTGCTCGAGGATGCGGCGGATGCCGGGATACTGGTTGAGGTCGCGCGTCAGCGCCTCGCGCCAGCCCGCGCCGCCCTTGAACACCAGCGCAGAGTAGAGCGAGTTGGGGCAATCGTCGATCCATTGCCGGAGATGCTCGCCGTCGGGCTGGGCGAAGGCCGCTTCCAGGAGCTTGCCGTACTTCAGGGTGACGATGCGCCAGCCGACCAGCTCGAACATCTCGCCGATGCGGCCGAACAGCCGGTCGTTGACCACGCCGTCCAGGCTCTGGCGATTGTAGTCGATCACCCACCACAGGTTCCGGACGTCGTGCTTCCAGCCTTCGAGCAGCGCCTCGAAGATGTTGCCTTCGTCGAGCTCGGCGTCGCCGACCAGCGCCACCATGCGGCCCGTCGGCCGCTTGCCGTCGCCCAGCTCCTTCAGGCGCACATAGTCCTGCACCAGGGAGGAGAAGAGGGTCATGGCGACGCCGAGGCCGACCGAGCCGGTCGAGAAATCGACGTCGTCGACGTCCTTGGTGCGCGAGGGATAGGACTGCGCGCCGCCCAGCCCGCGGAAATGTTCCAGCTTCTCCTGCGTCTGGTGGCCGAACAGGTACTGGATGGCGTGGAACACCGGCGAGGCATGCGGCTTCACCGCCACGCGATCCTCGGGCTTCAGCACCGAGAAATAGAGCGCGGTCATCACCGTGGCGAGCGAAGCGCACGAGGCCTGGTGGCCGCCGACCTTCAGCCCGTCGCGGTTGGGTCGCAGGTGGTTGGCGTTATGGATGGTCCAGGCGCTCAGCCACAGGACCTTGCGCTCGAGCTCGCGCAGGAGCCGCAGACGTTGCACGGGAGCAATCGTGGTCATGAGCACGGCATACGCCTGAAGACGGGGAAAATCCTTGCGTTTGGACCCTTTGGGCGGCTGTATAGGGTAGAATTGCGCCAAAGGTAGGAAATTTTAGCAATGATCTCCCTCGATGCCATCGACCGGCGCATTCTCGATCATCTGCAGAAGGACGGGCGGGTGAGCAATGCCGACCTTGCCGAGCAGGTCGGGCTGTCCTCCTCACCGTGCTGGCGGCGGGTCAGGGCGCTGGAAGAGGCGGGTGTCATCAAGGGCTACGCCGCTCAGGTCGACGCCAAGTCGGTCGGCCTGTCGGTCAACGTCTTCATGAGCGTGTCGCTGTCGACCCAGAACGAGAAGGCGCTGCAGGCCTTCGAGCGCGCCGCCGCCGCGCGCCCCGAGGTGATGGAGTGCTACCTGATGACGGGCGACAGCGACTACCTGCTGCGCATCGTCGTGCCCGACCTCGAAGCCTACGAACGCTTCGTCATGGACTTCACCAAGATCACGGGCATCGCCCAGATCAGGAGCTCGTTCGCGCTACGCACGGTGAAGCAGGGCGCGGCGCTGCCGCTCGAGTGAACGAGAGCCTTACGGCCGCGCTTCGAGGATCATGTTGAACGGCGTTTCGGCGGCGCGCCGGACGCTGCTGAAGCCGGCGCCGCCGATCACCTCGCGCAGCTTGGCCTCGCCGGCTTGTGCCCCGAGCGCCGCGCCGACCTCCTGGGAGAGCGACGTCGGCACGCAGATCATCGTCGACCCCGCGTAGAACAGGCGCCCGACGGGATTGAGATTGTCCTCGAGGCGGTCGCCGGCCATGGGCTCGGCGATCATCCAGGTTCCGTCCGGCTTCAGGAGACGGCGAACGTGCGCCGCCGCGCCGGCCGGATCGCCCATGTCGTGCAGGCAGTCGAAGCTGGTCACGAGGTCGAAATCCCGCTCGGTGATTTCCTTGGCCGCCGCGACCTCGAACCGGGTGTTCGCCGAGACGCCGTGATCCCAGGCATGGGCGCGCGAATCCTCGATCGATCCGGCATGGAAGTCGAAGCCGATGAACTCCGAGTTGGGGAAAGCCTTGGCCATCAGCACGGTCGACCAGCCGTGGCCGCAGCCGATGTCGGCCACCTTGGCGCCGCGCTCGAGCTTGGCGACCACGCCGTCCAGCGACGGCAGCCAGCTCGGGATCAGGTTGCTGTGATAGCCCGGGCGGAAGAAGCGGGCGACGGCGCAGAACATGCAGCCGGCATGGTCGCCCCACGCCACGCCGCCGCCGGTCGTGAAAGCGGCCTGCACCTTGGGCTGGTTCTCCAGCATCGCCGCCATGAGATCGAAGCCGCCCATCATGTAGACGGGGCTGTCCTCGACAGCGAAGACCATGGCCTGTTCCGGCGGCAGCGCGAAGGTCAGGGCGATCGGGTCGTATGCCAGGTAGCCGGAGGCCGCCTGATGCGACAGCCATTCGCGCAGATATCTTTCGTGCACCCCGGCGCGCAGGGCGAGGGCGCTGCAGGTCATCGGGCCTGCCGCCTGAAGGGCCTTGTACAAGCCGAGCTTGTCGCCCATGCGCACCATGGCGACGCTGGCGGCGCCGCCGAGATCGCCCAGCATCTTGCCGATGAAATCATGGAGCTTTGCTTCGTCGACCATGGGACGGCCTCCTTCGGGGACAGCGGCCTCCATGCTCGGTCGTTTCGGCCCGTTTCGCTTGAAGGATCCCTTGAGAAGGTCTGGTCTTTTTCTGGTGACGTCATCGAAACACCGGGATCAGCGACAGCACCAGCAGGCCCGCCATCGTTTCGTTGAAAATGCGGCGCACACGACCGTGGGCGGGAGTGCGGCCGATCGCCGAACCAAAGCCCGCCCACATCGCCACTGAAGCCAGGCAGGCTGCGGCCAACACGACCGCGATCACCAACGTCTGCCACAGGACGTCGCCGCCTACCGTGCTGTAGGCGGCGACGGCGCCCAGCGCGGAGACCCAGGCCTTGGGATTCATCCAGGTGGAGAGTGTTGCTTCGAGGAAGCCGATCGGCCTGGCGCGCGTCGAGGCGCCGGCAGCGTCGGCGCGGGCGATGCGCCAGGCCAGATAGAGGAGGTAGAGCGCGCCGGCGTACTTCAGCGCGAGACGTAAACGCGGCTCGGCATGGACCAGTCCCGCGAGTCCCAGGCCCATGGCCATGGTCATCGAGCCGAAGCCCAGGGTGATGCCCAGCATCTGCGGGATGGTGCGCCGGAAGCCGAAGTTCGCCGCCGACGCCGTCACCAGCTCAACTACTTGGCATGTATTCATGTTAGGGGTGTGGCGATGAAAGACCAGACGTTGTCGGGCGGCGTGCCGTATGGCGCCATCGCCTTGTTCGCCATCGCCTTCCTCCTCTATTCCGGCTTTCTCGCCAATCTCCTGGGCTCGCGCGGCACCGACCTGGCGGGCCGCGGCATGGCGCTGGGCTTCGCTGCGATCATCGGCGCCGTGCTGTGGCTCGTGCTCACCGGGCTGTTCGTGCTGGCGTGGTTCAACGGCCGCTTGCCGGGCTGGCTGGCCGTCGCGGCGCTGATCGTCCTGCCCTTGTCGGCCATCGCGACCGCGGCGGCCGCGGGCCTCGCCGAGGAGCGCGGCTGGTGGCTGATGACGGTGCCCATCGCCTTGCCGCCGCTGCTGGCGCTGTTCGCAATGTGGGGTCGGCTGCCGGCCTTGCATGGCTTCCTGCCCGTCGGGCCGACCAGCGCCGGGCTCGGCGGCACCATCGTGCTGCTGACGGTCGTGCCGCTGGTGCTGGGTTGGATCGACACCATGCCCAACCCCGAGCGCGACGCCCAGCGCGCCGAGCAGCAGCGCCGCTACGAGCAGGAGACCGAGCGCCGCGCCCAGCAGGCGCGCGAGGAGGAGGAAGCCTACTTCGCGCGGCTCGGGCCTCAGTCATCGCTCGGCGACTATCTCGACTACCTGCCGCCGGGCAGCACGCGCCATGCCCAGGCGCTGGCCGGGGCGCGGCTGGTGAAGAGCCGCAACCAGGACGC
The DNA here is from genome assembly GCA_019750135.1 of Reyranella sp. Taxonomy (GTDB): domain Bacteria; phylum Pseudomonadota; class Alphaproteobacteria; order Reyranellales; family Reyranellaceae; genus Reyranella. Next base: position 9,787 of record JAIEOV010000030.1, read on the forward strand.
TGTCCGGCTGCTGAACGAAGGTCGTCTCAGAGATCTCGAAGGACTGTGGCAGCTCGATCTCGACCCGGCGCAGGTCTGCCAAGCCTATGGCGTGGCATTGCAGGGGCAGGCGATGAAGGTCGATCGCAGCCAGCCAGCCTACGTCTCGGCCGCGCTCGATATCGAATGGCAGCTGCCCAACATGAAGTGGCTGGCGGCGGCGCGCTGTGACTTCGACCAGGCGCTGGCTCTCGCCGAGACTCGGGTGCGAGCGATTGCCGACAACGTCCGGCTGACGGGTATCGCCGACCAGGTCGCCGCGCTGCGCCGGCAGCCGCGATGACTACAGGTTCGCGTAGCTCTTTTGCCACCACCAGTCGGCGTTCTTGATGTTCTGGTCGATCTTGAACAGCCAGGTGTCCCGTACGTTCGGACTTCCATTCAGATAGAGCTTGCCGTTGTAGACACGCCACGCCTGGGGATCGCCGGACGATTTCTTGCCCTCCGTCATGGCCAGCGAACAGTGGCCGCCATACTGCGGAGCATAGGCTTCCGGCGTGGCATCGAACTTTGCCTTGTTCTCGGCGGACGCAAAGAGCCACGTCGCGCCGCGCCAAGTCGAGGAAAAGGCGGCCTGGCCTTTCACGGGCTTCTGGGTGGTGAAGTAGGCGACGGCATCGAAGCCATCGATGGCGTAACCGTTCTTCTGAGAGACCGGCGGTGCGGCCAAGGACGGCGCGGCCGCCCCCAGCCAGGCAGCCGCGACAAGAGACGTCACGATGCGGCGCGATATCTTCATGGCATCCTCCCCATTACGGGAGAGCTTACGAAGCCAATGCAACCATCGGCAAGTCTCAGGCGAGGTCGATCGTGCCCTTCAACATCGGCACGCAACGGCCGCCGATATAAGTATCAACGACGCGGCCGGCCTTCTTCTCGGCCGCGCTCTCGAGGATGCTGGGCCGGCCCATGTCGAAGCCCTGGCCGATCGTCTTCGACAGGGTGAGATCGGCTTCGGGCCGGAAATGGGCCAGCAGGCCGATCAGGACCACGTTGGCGCTGCCGGTCGCGGGATCCTCGGGCACGCCATAGAGCGGCGCGAACATGCGCGACTGGATCTCGACGCCGTGTTCCTTCGCATGCGTGTAGAGATGGATGCCGACGGCCCGCGACATCGGCAGGTGCCTGGCCAAAAGGTCGGTGCGGACGGTGGCCTTGGCAAGCGCCGCGCGTGATGTCACCTCGGCAAAGACGAAGTTGTTGCCGCACGAGGCGATGACCGGCCGGTGTACCGCCGATCCGATATCGCTGCCGCCCAGGCCGCAGATCTCGGCAATCAGCTCCGGCGCGAGCTCATCGCCCAGCGCGAGCTTTTGGGGCGCCGCCAACCGGGCGGCGACGACGGTGCCCTGCTCGCGCGTGAGATCGAGCGGCACGAGTCCGGCTTTCTCCTCGAACACCAGGCGGTCGCCCTCGATCTTGCGGCCGTGGCAGACGCCGGCGCGGGCCAGCACGAAGGCCGTGCCGACATTGGGATGGCCGGCGAACGGCATCTCGGCCTTGGGCGTGAAGATGCGGACCTGGGCGGTGTGGGCCGTATCCTGCGGCGGCAGCACGAAGGTCGTCTCGGCGAGGTTGAACTCGGCGGCGATCGACTGCATCTGCTCGGTCGTGAGGCCGCGCGCGTCGGGGATGACGGCCAATGGATTGCCGCCGAACCTGCGGTCGGTGAACACGTCGACGGTGGTGAATTCAACTTTCATGTTCCGAACCTAACGGCCTCGCCCGGGAGGGGCTGAACGAGATTAATTGCGGCGCAAGGGAAAAATTCTTTGGCCTGATGCCCATTACAATTGGCTCATGATGAAGGCTGCTCTGCATCCGATCCAAACGACTATCCTGCGCTATTTTCTCGAGATCGCGAGGTGCCAGTCCATCCGTCGGGCGGCGGAGGAGCTCAACGTCGCAGCCTCCGCGCTCAGCCGTCACGTCGCCAATCTGGAACAGGACCTGGGCGTCGCTCTGTTCGAGCGTCACGCCCGCGGCCTGCGACTCACCGAGGCCGGCGAAGTGGTCGCGGCCGGAGCGCGGCGCACACTGCGACAGATCGAACGCATCCGCAGCGAGATCGACGATCTGCGCGACCTGCGCCGCGGTCATGTGACGATCCATGCCGTCGAAGGCATGGTCGCCGAGTTCCTGTTGCCGTTGTTAGCGGACTTCGGCCAAACCTATCCTCGGCTCACCTATGACATTGTCGTTGCCGGAACGCACGACGTCGTCGATGCCGTTGTCGACGATCGCGCCGATATCGGCATCGCCTTCAATCCGCAGCCGGATGGCGCCGTCGCTCTCGTGCATGAGGCTCGGCATCCTGTCTATGTCGTCGGCCCCAAGGGGCATCCTCTCGCCGATGGGCATGCCTTGACCTTGAAGGAGCTTAGCCTCCAACCCCTCGGGTTGCCTGACCGCTCGTTCGGCATCCGACAGCTTGTCGACCGGGCCGCCGCACGGCAGGGCATTTCAATGAGGCCGTCGGTCACCATCAACTCGATCGAGATGGCGAAGGCCTACGTGCGGGCATGCAAGGGCCTCACGGTGCTGCCGGCCTTCGCCGTGGTGCGCGAGTGCGCATCCGGAGAGATGGTGGCGGTCAGGCTGCGCGAAGCCGGCCTCTCCCATGCCACGGTGGCGCTCTGCACGCATCGCGACCGCCGGCTCCCGGTCGCGGCACAACGCCTTCTCGCGGAAATGACGGTGCGGCTGAAGGGATTCTCTGTGGAAACCGCAACCTTTGGCGGAACGCGGCGGAGACGGCCCGCCAGGCGACCGCGCTAGATCGGCTTTCCTGCGTTCTCGCTCCGAGAACGCAGGGGTCTCTCGATTGTACTTCTTTGGCCGGCGGCATCGGCCTAGTTCCTCGAAAGGAAAGGCGCCTCCCGCGCATGCCAAGGACGTTCGCCGCATGACCATCGCCGATGTGACGCTCGCCGTGTTCTCGCTCTTCAACAGCCTGCGCTTTTCGGCCTACCTGCCCCACATCACGCGCATCTCGAGGGATCACAGCGGGGCGGAGGCACTTTCCTTCGCCACCTGGGCCCTGTTCCTCGCGTCGCATGTTTCCGCACTGGCCTACGCCGTCGTGAACCAGGCTGATTGGACGATGGCGACGGTCTTTTTCGGCAATGCCGCCGGCTGCGGCGCGGTCCTCTCCATCGCCGCCTGGAAACGCATACGGCACGGTCGCCGGATTCAGGCGGATTGCTTTGGTGGTTAAGCTTGCAATGCCACCCCTTGGACTGGGCACGATCGAGGCAGCCCGCCGCCGCCTCCGGCCGCACCTTGTGCCGACTGCGCTGGTCGGGCTAGAGGGCGGCGAGCTCGCGGTGAAGCCCGAATACCTGCAGCCCGGTGGATCGTTCAAGATTCGCGGCGCTTTCAACTGCATCCTTCAACTTGCGGACGAGCAGAAGCAACGCGGCGTCGTCGCCTACTCCACCGGCAACCATGCCCAGGCGGTGGCGCTGGCGGCGCAAGCCGTCAGCACGCGGGCGACGATCGTGATGTCGCCGGATGTGCCGGACCATAAGCTGATGGCGACGTGTCGGCTTGGCGCTCACGTCGTCATGGCAGCCTCGACTTCAGAGGCCCGACGACGAGCGGCGGAAGACATTGCGGCCAGGGAAGGTCTTGTCCTCATTCCACCCTACGACGATCTTGCCGTGGTGGCCGGCCAGGGCACGATCGGGCTGGAAATTCTCGACCAGAGAGTCCCGGCGGCAGTGTACGTGCCGGTCGGAGGCGGCGGGCTGATCGCAGGCATCGCCGCTGCCGTGAAGCAGAGGGCGCCGTCCGTTCGCATCATCGGCGTCGAGCCGAAAGCGGAGAACGATGCCTACCTGTCGTGGAATGCCGGCAATCGTATCGGTCTGCCGCGGCCCAGCCGGTCGATCGCCGATGCCATCAAGGTGCAGATTCCGGGCGAAACGACCTTTGCCCTGATGCGCCGTTACGTCGACGACATGGTCCTGGTCGACGACGCCGAGATCGTCGAGGCGATGCGGCACTATCATCGCGAAACCGGGCACCGTCTCGAGCCCGCGGGGGCGGCCGCACTGGCGGCCGCCCTCGGCAGGCCGCGCGGCGGCGTGGGCGCCGTCGTGTGCATCGGCTCGGGCGGGAACGTTGCCGTCGAACGCTTCGAGGAACTGGTCGGGCAGGGGGCCGGGCCGCAATAGATGGCGGTTTTCCTGCAGGTCGTTCGCTGGCTGGGCGGGCGCGCCACGACGGCCCTGCCGGCCGCACTCGCCCTCGGCTTGGCCTTCCAGGACTTGTCGGCCGCGGCAAGACCATTGCTGTGGCCGCTGGCGACCGCGCTGCTCATGCTGGCGCTGGCGCGCGCCGACTGGTCGCGGCTCAGCGACCTCCTCCGCCGTCCCGCCCTCGCTGTCGTGCTGGCGTTCGCCAACTTGATCGCGGTGCCACTCGTCGTGTGGCCGGTCTGGCGCATGCTTGGCCTGGAGCCCAGCCTGGTCCAGGCTTTGTGCCTCAGCGCAATGGCGCCAGGAATCATAGCTGCCGCCGCCACCGCTGCTTTCCTGCGGCTTGATTCGTCACTGGCGCTGCTGCTCACGCTGCTGACCAACTTCCTGGTGCCCCTCACCATGCCGCCGCTGGCGCTATGGCTGCTGGGGCTCGATCTTCGAATCAGTGCACTTGCTCTCGGCCTGCGGCTGGGTTTGATCGTTGTCGTGGCCGCCGTCGGCGCTCTCGCCATATGCCGGCACCTCGGGCCGCGATTGGACGAGCATCGGGCGACGCTCGACGGTCTTTCCGTGATCGTGCTGATGATATTCGCCGTCCCGTTGATGGACGGCGTGCTGGCCCGGTCGCTCGGCGATCCAGCCCGGTTCGCCGCCTTTGTCGCGGCGGCGTCCGCCAGCATGCTGCTGTGCAACCTTTTGATGGCGCTGGCGAGCTGGCCCTTTGCCGGCCGCATGACTGCGCTCACCGCGGGGTACTGTTCGGGAGGCCGGCACAATGCGCTCCTGATGGCAGTGCTGCCGGCTACGGTCGATGCCGACATCCTGCTGTTCATTGCGGCCGTGCAATTTCCGACCTACCTGATGCCGGCCTTGCTCCAGCCTATCTACCGCCGGTTGGTGCGATAGGCCGCTGTGCCCAGGCAAGAACGGCTTCTGGAGAATTGAGCCTGCCGACGGGACGCAATATGGTCGCGTCCATGACCCAGATCTCCTACGACCACGGCGTTTCGACCAAGAAGCTGATCGGCGAGACGATCGGCAATTTCTTCGACCGCACCGTCGAGACCCATCGCGACCGCGAGGCGCTGGTGGTGCGGCACCAGAACGTGCGCTGGACGTGGGGCGAGCTCGGCCGGAGGGTCGACGATCTCGCGGCCGGGCTGATGTCGCTGGGGCTGGAGCGCGGAGATCGCATCGGGATCTGGGCGCCCAACCGCTACGAATGGACCCTGGCGCAGTTCGCCACCGCCAAGGCGGGGCTGGTGCTGGTCAACGTCAACCCGGCCTACCGGCGCGCCGAGCTCGAGTACGCGATGAACAAGGTCGAGTGCAAGACGCTGATCCTGGCGCCGGCGCTCAAGACCTCGAACTATCTCGAGATCGCCTCGGACCTGGTGAAGGCGGGCAAGCTTCCGCATCTCCGGCACGTCGTGCGGCTGGGGGCGGAGAAGACGCCGGGCATGATGAACTTCGACGATGTCGCTAACGCCGGCGGCAACGCCGAAAAGATGAAGCTCGCCGAGCTGGCATCGAAGCTGCAGTTCGACGACGCCATCAACATCCAGTTCACCTCGGGCACGACGGGCCATCCGAAGGGCGCCACGCTCAGCCATCACAACATCCTGAACAACGGCTACTTCGTGGGCGAGGGGCTGAAGCTCACGCCCGACGATCGGCTGTGCATCCCCGTGCCGCTTTATCACTGCTTCGGCATGGTGATGGGCAATCTCGGCTGCCTGACGCACGGCTCGACCATGGTCTATCCCGCCGAGGCGTTCGATCCGCTGGCGACCCTGCAGGCCGTTTCCGAGGAGCGCTGCACGGCGCTCTATGGCGTGCCCACCATGTTCATCGCCCAGCTCGACCATCCCGAGTTCGCCAAGTTCGACCTCAAGAGCCTGCGCACCGGCATCATGGCGGGCTCGCCGTGCCCCATCGAGGTGATGAAGAAGGTGCAGAGCCAGATGAACATGAGCGAGGTCACCATCGCCTATGGCATGACCGAGACCTCGCCCGTGTCGACGCAATGCGCCACCGACGATCCGGTCGAGCGGCGCGTCTCGACCGTGGGCCAAGTGCTGCCGCACATCGAGATCAAGATCGTCGATGCCGAGGGCAAGGCGGTGCCGCGCGGCGAGACCGGCGAGTTCTGCACCCGCGGCTACTCGGTGATGAAGGGCTACTGGAACGACGTCGACAAGACCGCCGAGGCGATCGACGAGGCCGGCTGGATGCACACCGGCGACCTCGCGACCATGGACGAGCAGGGCTACGTCAACATCGTCGGTCGCCTGAAGGACATGGTCATTCGCGGCGGCGAGAACGTCTACCCGCGCGAGATCGAGGAGTTTCTGTACCGGCATCCCAAGATCCAGGACGTCCAGGTGATCGGCGTGCCCGATCCGCGCTACGGCGAGGAGATCTGCGCCTGGATCAAGCTGCACGACGGCAAGACGGCGACCGCCGAGGAGATCCGCGAGTTCTGCAAGGGCGAGATCGCCCACTACAAGATCCCGCGCTACATCGAGTTCGTGCCCGAGTTCCCGATGACCATCACCGGCAAGATCCAGAAGTTCGTGATGCGCGAAGAGACGATCAAGAAGCTCGGGCTCCGGAGCGAGAAGACCGCCTGACATGCCGAGCAAGCCGCTAAACGATAAGGGGCCATGACGGAGGATGGCTCGACATCACCGTGGTGGTCGGTTCCACAGGCGCTCGTCTGGATCGTGACGCGAATCGAAGGTATTGCGAGCCGCCAGACTCCGAACGATCGCCGCCGTTCGTCGATTGACGGGCCTCAGGTCGCTATCGAATCCAGAAGAGCCGCCGGTGACAGTTGCGTCAGCACCCGATGAATTGACTCAAGCTTGGCAGGCCCGGCGCATTGCTCTTTACGGCCGCGAGTGGGGCAAAGGATCGTCAAAATCGATCCGTAGTGGCGGTGGCATTTGCCTTCGTGACCATCAGAGCGAGGTATGTCTCGGCGACAGCAGCCTCTACTTTAGTACGCGCCCGTTCTGGTCGGGCCTGTCGGTGCGAGCTGATGATTGCAGGCGCTGTTGGTCTTCGCCTGACCATCGGGCACCGCGGACTTCGCGGCGATCAAAGACTGCCCGCCATCCTTCGGATCGTGAAGTGCTCGCGCTCATTGAACAGAAGCAAAAGGAATTCAGAGCGGAACGTAGAAAGGCGGGCCGTGATGTGCTGCTTAGCGTAGCTATGAAGCACTTCGGCCTGTCGCGAAAAGTAGTTCTGGCTATCTGGAATAGTGCGCCTCGCGATCGCAAAGGTGGTCGACCGACGAAAACAAAGATTGAGAACTGATAAGGCGCGTAGTTGAACAACACAGGCAGAATAAGTCTCCAAACATGGCGCCCTGAAACGTGGCAACTCCATGTTTCGCGACCAGGTTTTGATCGTGGATCCTCCTCGGGCCGCGAGCATCACGGATAGCGTTTGTCGTCAAACGGCTCGGTTGTTTGCGCAGCAAACCTGTGTGGCCAACCGGAGTTGCCCCCTGTGTTCAATCAATTTTGGCGCCCCTTTGTGCCGGGGTTTCGCGTCAGACCAAATGACGACGTACCGGGCTTCAACGTCGAGAACGGCTTGCCGCAGCGTGAAAGTGCTTGGCCTGGTGGGCTGCTCCAGAATTGGGTGACGCAAGGGGATCTTGGCACAGCGCTGCCAAACATCCCGTACGGCATGGGTCTCCCTACATCAGGCTTAGCGGCAATAGCTCCAACCGCTCCGTCACTGGGCTTGCCTGGGTTTCACGTCGAGGACAACACCCCTGGATTCAACGTCAGGCCGGGTAATGCCGTTCCTGGGTTCAATCTTAATGACGATCTCGACCGGCAAGAAACGATCTTGTCTGCGCCGACGCCTTCACCGGACGTGGAAGAGCCAGTGCAGCTTCCTTCGCCGCAGTTTCCTGAGTGGGTCTACAAGCTCGTCGCCATGTTGCCTCAGGCGTTGCCGGCATCCGGTCCGCTCGTTGGACGTGCCGTCGTTGTCAACTCGCCACCGACTCTACCCCCAACTGAACCGGCCATTGCCAAACGGTGGCCATCCTTGGAGATGCCCCACCGATCTGCCGAGAACATCGGCTCCGTCGGTGGCACTACGCAGAGCATCGGTCCGCAACCGGTGGGTCAGAGCGCAGCATCGAAAGCTTGGCCGCAGCCTGTTAGTTGGCCGTATATCCAGCCGGCCAGACTTCCGTATCCATGGAGTGCCGGCGCTATTAGTCAGCCAATAAGCCTCCCACCGATGTTCGAGCCCAGGGCTGTTGAAGGCGCGGGCTTCACCCTTGCGAATGCCCCTAGTGCAGACGCGCAGTGGACACAAGGACAGACGCCGTTGCAGCGCCATCAACAGACGCATCAATCGTCTTCACCCGGCGGTGTGACGCAAAGCAGCAACGATTCTTCGCTGGGACAACGACTTGTGCAAAGCAGCGTCGACACAATTCCAGGTGCCTACTACCAAAGGCTGGCTCGCGAGCAGCTCGGAGAGGGAAACTACGTCGGTGCTGGAGTGTATCAAGGGGCAGCGCTCCTAGATGCAGCACTTGGTGCAGCGACACTTGGGCTAAGCACGAGACTTGGTGCAGGGATTCGTGCCGCGGCGGGCGGAGGCGCTGCTCTTTTCCGACGCGCCTTCGACTCTCGCTCACAGCTATGGACGTATCTGGGGCGGGCTCCGAATGGTATGCAATGGCATCACATCGTAGAGCAATCCCAGGTGCCTCAGTTTGGCCAGCGCGCCATACAGAGTGTAGAGAATATCGTCGCCATTCCGATCGAAGCGCACAGAAGGCTGAATGCATTTTACTCATCAAAATTGGCATTCTCCGAACCCAACACGGTGCGCGAATGGCTAAGAAAAAAGTCCTTTGAAGAGCAATACGAGTTTGGAATGAAACAACTCAAGCGAGTCCTAGGTTACTAGTTGAATTGCGGAGCAAGTCATGGTGGATCCGAAAGATCGTTACATTGCCGAAGCCACGGAGCATGGTGCTTGTGCGGAAAGTGGTGACTTCAATAAGGGAAATGCCGCCTATGACCGGATGATGGCGACCCTCGCAGAGTTGCGAGGGCGTGCTGATCGAGGTGAAGCAGTACTGACAGAATTGCTCAACCATCCGAATGGATGGGTTAGATTGTACGCTGCTACACATCTCCTGCCGTTACGAGTGGAACTCGCCTCTCAAGTTCTTGGAGATCTTGCGTCCGGTCCACAGAGCGAGATCGAATTCAGTGCAACAATGGTTTTGCAAGAATGGGCGGCGGGGAGACTGAACGTGCCGTGAAGCCGAGCTGAGAGTGGGAATGCCGCACCTCCGCGCGAGGTCGAGCAGTTCCTGTAGCACCATCCAAGATCCAGGACGGCCAGGAGAGTGGTCCCTTGAAGAGCAATACGCTTTCGGAATGGAGCAACTCAAGCGTGCTCGGATATTAGAGGGATTGGACAAGCGTCATGGCGGAGCCGATAGGTCGTTTTGTTGCTGAAGCCATTGAGCATGGTCGTTGTACGGAAGGCGGTGACTATAAAAAGGGAATGCGGCATTTGATCGGATGACTGCGGCCCTTGCGGAACTGCGAGAGCGAGCAGACCGAGGTGAAGCGGTACTGATTAATTTGCTTAGCCATCCAAATGGGTGGGTGAGACTGGGAGCAGCTACGAATCTCCTGCCGTTGCGAGTCGATCTTGCCTCTCAGGCGCTTGAAGATCTTGCGGCGGGCCCACAAAGCCAGCCGGAGTTCGGCGCGAAAATGGTGTTGCGCGAATGGCGAGCAGGGAGGCTCAACGTGTCGTGAAGTCTAGCTGGCTGATAGGAGTGAGAACGTCTATCCGCGCGAGATCGCGGAGTTCCTGTACCAGCATCCCAAGATCCAGGACGTCCAGGTGATCGGCGTGCCCGATCCGCGCTACGGCGAGGAGATCTGCGCCTGGATCAAGCTGCACGACGGCAAGACGGCGACCGCCGAGGAGATCCGCGAGTTCTGCAAGGGCGAGATCGCCCACTACAAGATCCCGCGCTACATCGAGTTCGTGCCGGAGTTCCCGATGACGATCACCGGCAAGATCCAGAAGTTCGTCATACGTGAGCAGACGATCGAGAAGCTGGGATTGAAGGCGGAGAAGACGGCCTAGCGAGCGCCGCGTGTCATGCGTCGCGCAGCTCCAGCCGACGCTCGATGCGGACTAGTCGCTCGGTCAGACCATCAGTGGCGAGCTGCTGCTGGGCATCGGCCGACGCCAGATTGCCGAGATGCTGGATGATCGATGCCTGGCCGCTCTCGAGATTTGCCAAGCGTTGCTTGACCTCTCCAAGCGAGCCCTGGACGTCGGAGATATCGGCGCGAATGGCGCGTAGCTGCGTCAACACTGAGTTTTCTGGACTATCGACCATGCGGGCCTTGTAGCACGAACCAAGTTAACCGTGGTGCGGCCCGCAGGATCGATTGGGAAGCATCCCGCCGGCGTTAACCGGCCGGCGGGATGCAAGTAGCGTTGTCGACGATCAGCGAGCCTTTGCCGCCTCGGTGCCGGGAACGGGAATTTGCTGCCGCTCGAGAGCCTTGGTCAGGTTCGCGATGCCCAGCTTGTAGTTCCCCTTCTGGCATTCGTTGAAGGCAGCAGCGACCTCGACGTTCGGCGCCGACGTAGAGCCCCGGCCGTTGGCCTCGTACTTGTTGTACAGGCCGTGGAGCTCCCGGCACCGGGCCATGTCGTCGGTGGATTGTGCATGGCCGGCGGCGGCGTAGACGATGGACAGAGCTGCAACCGAGAGGGCGGCAGCGTTTCGAGCGATGTTCACGAAAGCCATTGGGCTGTCTCCACTGTGCTTGAAGTGGAGCAGACCTAACTGTTTTATTAATTTTGATAATCGGCCTCTGGGGCGATATACCTTTCAATCAAAGTTAATAATGGGGCCTTGAAATGGACCGCTTCGAGAGCATGCGCATCTTCGCGAAGGTCGTAGAGGCCAGCAGCTTCACGACGGCATCCTCGGGCCTCGGCCTCTCGACGAGCATGGTGAGCCAGCACATCAAGCATCTCGAGGAGCGGCTTGGGGCGCGACTGCTCAACCGCACGACGCGCAGGATGGGCCTGACCGAGGTGGGCCGTGCCTACTACGACCGCTGCAAGCGGCTCCTGTCCGACCTCGAAGAGGCCGAGTCGGCGGTGGGCCGGATGCAGGTGGCGCCGCGCGGCGACTTGCGGGTCAATGCGACGCCGGTGTTCGGCGTTCTCCATCTGGCGCCAGCGGTCGCGGACTTCACCGCGCGCTACCCGTCGATCTCGATCGAGATGATGCTGAGTGATCGCATCGTCGATCTCGTCGACGAGAGCTTCGACGTGGCGGTGCGCGTCGAACCGCTTCCGGACTCCAGCCTCGTGGCGCGCCAGATCGCGTCGTGTCGAATTGTCATCTGTGGCGCGCCCGCCTACTTCAAGAAGCACGGGACGCCCCGTACGCCCGCCGATCTCGCCAACCACAATTGCCTGACGTTCACCGGAACGTCCTACACGCGTGGCGTCTGGCAGCTCGTCTCGTCAAAGGGCGAGGCGCTCGAGGTGACTCCCAGGGGGAACTTGCGGTCCAACAACGCGGCCGTGCTCCTTCTGGCGGCGCTGGAAGGGCAAGGCCTTGTCGCCGTGCCGACCTACATGGTCAGCGACGCCCTGAAGTCGGGTCGCCTGCGGACGGTGCTGGACGACTATGCGCCGCCGCTGTTGACGATACGGGCCGTCTATCCTCACGGCCGTCACCTGTCGGCAAAGGTCCGGACCTTCGTGGACTTCCTGGCGGCGCGCTTTGGACGGGAACCCCTATGGGAAGGAAACCCAAAGACGAGCGGCACGGCCGCTGCGTGCCGAGGCGGCCGCAAGCAGCGTGGCAAGAGAGCGGTCCACGCGTGATGCCGATCGTGGACCCAAGGTCCGCAGTCCGAAGCCTGATGGTCTCCTGGGTGTTGAAAAGGGCCGCCTGATCGGGCCCAATCCCTCTCGTTCCTGGAATCGAAGAACAAGCGAGAGATGCGACCATGCGACAGAACAAGATCAAGCAGATGTGGCGGGACGGGAAATGCGTGACGCTGGGCTGGCTTTCCGTGTCTCACGGCTTCACCGCCGAAGTCATGGCGCGTCAGGGCTTCGATGCCCTGTGCGTCGACCTTCAGCATGGCACCGCTGAAATGAAAGACGTCGCGCCGATGCTGCAGGCGATCTCGCAGACCGACACGGTCCCCGTCGTGCGCGTCGCCTGGAACGAGCCCGCGGCGATCATGAAGGCGCTCGACCTCGGCGCCTATGCCGTCATCGTGCCGCTGGTGAACAACGCCGAGGAAGCCGCGATGGCGGTGGCCGCGTGCCGCTATCCGCCGGTCGGCATGCGCTCCAACGGACCCGTGCGCGCCGTGCACTACGGCGGCGCCGACTACGTCGCCAATGCCAACAACGAGATCGTCGTGATGGCCATGATCGAGACCAAGGAAGGGCTGGCCAACCTCGACGCCATCTGCGCGACGCCCGGCCTGGACGCCGTCTATATCGGGCCGGCGGACCTGTCGTTCGCCCTGGGACTGGCGCCACGTGGCGACAACCCGGATCCGCTTCACATCGCGACCTGCGACAAGATCCTGGCGGCCGCCCACAAGGCCGGCATCAAGTGCGTCATGCATTGCGCCAGTGCGTCGTTCGCGGCCGGCGCGGTGAAGCGCGGCTTCGACATGGTCATGCTGACGTCCGATCTGTCCTGCATGATCGCGGGTGCGAAGATGCAGCTCGACGAGCTCAAGGCCAAGACGGCCTGACACCGGCGACAGCCGGGCCATGGCGCATCTAAGCGTGCGCCATGGCCCCACCGGCCGCGACGCCGTCGAGGGCGGCCAGCGCCTCGTCCGGCAGATCGAGTTCGGCGGCCGATAGATTCTCCCGCAGATGCGCGACCGATGACGTGCCGGGGATCAGCAGGATATTGGGCGCGCGACTAAGCAGCCAGGCGAGCGCCACCTTCATCGGCGTGACGCCGAGGCGCCGCGCGACATCGGACAGGATCGAGGATTGCAGCGGGCTGAATCCGCCGAGCGGGAAATACGGCACGTAGGCGATGCCGTCGCGCGCCAGGGCATCGACCATGGCATCGTCGTCGCGATAGGCCAGGTTGTAGTGGTTCTGCACGCAGACGATCTCGCAGAGTCTGCGGCCTTCGGCCAGTTGCGTCGGCGTCACGTTGCTGAGGCCGATATGGCGGACCAGGCCCTGCTGCTGGAGTTCGGCAAGAGCGGTGAGTTGCGCTTCGATGGAGCCTTCGGCGGGACCATGCACGTCGAAGATGGCCCGCAGATTGACCACGTCGAGCACGTCCAGGCCGAGATTGCGGAGATTGTCGTGCACCGCCTGACGAAGCTCGTCGGGAGAGAAGGCCGGTATCCACGACGCGTCCTGGCCGCGCCGCGCGCCGATCTTGGTGACGATGACGAGGTCGTCCGGATAGGGATGCAGCGCCTCGCGGATCAGCCGGTTGGTGACATGCGGCCCATAGAAGTCGCTGGTGTCGATATGGTTCACACCGGACGCGACCGCCGCGCGCAGGACGGCCAGCGCCGCGTCGCGGTCCTGGGGCGGGCCGAACACGCCGGGTCCCGCGAGTTGCATGGCGCCGTAGCCCAGCCGATTCACTGTGCGGCTGCCGAGGACGAACGTATCGGTCATTTGCCTTGGTCCTTGTTTCATGTTCCGTTGAGAACATATGAAGGATCCTTCAGTTTTGAATTCGCATTCCATGAGCCCTGTCGCAACGACCCTAAAGCCTCGGAAATCCCCGGTTCAGGCCCGCTCTACGGCGACCATCGACGCCCTGCACGTCGCGGCGATTCAGGTTTTGACACGGGAAGGCCTCGGCCGCTGCACGACGACGCGCATCGCCGAGCGCGCGGGCATGTCGGTCGGCAGCCTCTACCAGTACTACCCGAACCGTGACGCGCTGCTCGCCGCCGTCCTCGAACAGCATCTGGATCGCATCACCAGTGCTGTCGAGCGTGCCTGCAGCGCCCAGCGGGGCGAGCCGGTATCCCGGATGGCAACGGCCCTGGTCACCGCCTTCCTGGCCGAGAAGCTGCGCGATTCCAGGGAATCGAAAGCGCTCTATGCGGTTGCCGAACAACGCGGCGGCGCCCGGTTCGTCGCGCGCATGTACGCCCGCACGGTGACGGCCGTTGCAACCATGCTGGCAGAGGCGTCGGACGCCCGCTTCGAGGATCCGACCATGACCGCCACGATCGCGCTCGGCGCCATGGTCGGGCCGATCCGAACACTGCTCGAGGGACACGCTCCTGCCGGATACGAAGCGTGCCTGAAGGATCAGCTCATCGTGCTGCTGACGGCTTTTTTCCAGGCGACCCGATAGGTCAGTCCGCTGCCGCGCGCTGCTCCACCGCCGCGGTCGCCGGCCGGTTGGCCTTCAGGAACGTCCTGATGTGCCGCACCGCCAGCGGGATCTTCTCCGGCGTGTCCTTCCACGGATACATGCTGACCTGCGAATTGGGTGCCAGCATCGCCACCTCCATCGCCACCGCGTAGGGATGCGGCGGGATGTCGTCGGGCAGCACCATGATCGGGATCTGGCAGTCGCGCACGAAATCGCGGCTGACGGTGAACACGAAGTCGGGATTGGCGCGGTACATCCTGGCGAGGAACGCGCTCACCTGGTCCATGGTGACGTCGGGCCGCCGCGCGGCGAAGGCGGGGCCCCAGTTGTTCATGTTGTTCTGGTAGAACTGGTCGGGCAGCTCGGGCCGATGGCCGCTCGGCTGCGTCAGCACGGCGGCGACGACGCGATTGGGCGCGCGCTTGATCAGGTTCCAGATGAACGGCTGGCCGATGCAGTAGCCCAGCACCATGAACTTATCGATGCCGAGGTGATCCATCAGGCCGATGTGATCGTCGGTGAAGGAGTCCCACGGCCGGTCGATCTCGAGCGGTCCGGAGGACTGGCCGGCATTGGCGTTGCGCAGGTCGGCGCCGACGCAACGGAAGCCGTCCTTGGCGAACTCCTTCATGGCGTTGAAGGGATGGCTGGTGTCGAGTCCGGCGATCGTCGAGTTGAGCCCGCCGCCCGGGATCACCATCAGCGGATAGCCTGAACCCATCTCTTCGTAATGGATGCGGACTTTGCCTCTTTCGTAGGTCGGCATGGCGGTCCTCCTTCAATTCAGCGCGCGAGTTTGGCCCTCTCGTCGGCCTCGCTCAACGGCTTTCCGGCGACCGTCCCGGCGTTACAGCCTGCTCGTCCAGTCGTCGTCCTGAACGGGATTGCGACGCTGGCGGTCGCGCATCTGCTGCACGGCGCCGCGCACGTCGTCCTGCCACTTGCGAAAGCCGACGAGAGTCCGGGCCTTCAGCGCGCGCTCGCCGTTGTCGGAAAGGTACGGCGCAGGATCGGAGAACTTGCCGTTGATGATGGTCGAGAAATGCAGATGCGCGCCGGTCGATCGTCCGGTCATGCCGACATAGCCGATGACCTCGCCCTTGCTGACGCGGCTGCCGACCGCGTGGCCGGCGGCGAAGCGCGACATGTGGGCGTACAGCGTCGTGAACTGGGCGGCGTGGCGGATCTTTACCGTGAGGCCGTATTCGAAGTGACTGCCCTGGTGCTCGATGATGCCGTCGGCGGCGGCGAGGATCGGCTGGCCGACGCGCGCCTCGTAGTCGATGCCGTCGTGGAAGCCGCCGCCCGATGGGCGCCCGTAGTAGCGGCGGGGTCCGAAGGGCGATGACATGCGCGAGCCCGGCCGCGGCGGGGCCAGGGCGGCGCCGAGCCGCCGGCCGTCCTCGTCGAACCAGCCCTCGGGCTCGTCATCCGGCGCAAAGCGCCAGAACGTCTGCCTGTCCGCGCCCTCCGTGCCGATCGAGACGTAGAGGGGACAGGGCGCGCCGTCGGCCGTGGCGCCCAGCGCGACACGAACGATGTCCGCATCGGCCGGGAAAGTTTCGAGGAGGGAGAAGATCGCCTGGTTGGCCGGTGCTGCCGCGCGCACGCTCTGCAGGCCCACTTCGGAGATCGGCGGCGACAGGCTCGTACCGGACGAGAGGCCGCAGACTGGGCCGGCGACGGCAGGAACATCCTGCGGCTCGCCTCGCAGCTCGAGGCGGCTGCGGCTGTCGTACTCCGGCAGGACGCCGCCGGGATTGCGATCGAGGCGACCATAGTCCGGCGTGCGGACATGCGCGTTGGCATCCGCGACCGAAAGGCCGAGCAGGCAAACGGCAATGGCGAGACGCGCAACTGTCGTCATGGATCTGCTCCCCTCTCGTGCATTGGTGGCTGATGTCCGGACCCTAGCGCCCGGCGGGCGCTGGCTCCAACTGGATTCTCACTGTCGATTCACAGTGACTGATTCAATCGCTCAGCCGATCAGCCGCTGCACGACCTCGAGCTGGATCCCGGCCGCCTCGACCATCTCGGCGATCGGCACCGATTCGTTGGCGGCATGGCCCTGCACACCCGAGCCGGGACCGAAGTTGATGATCTCAATGCCGTCGTCGGCGTAGTAGCGGCCGTCGCTGACGCCGGTGGCGTTGAGGAACTTCACCTTGCGGCCGGTCTGCTGCTTCACGACGGCCTCGAATGCGGCGACGGCTTGGCCGTTCTCCGGCGCGAAGAAGCCGTTGGTGCCGGTCAGGAACTCGACCGCGTACATGTTCTTCGGTTCGCCGACCTTGTCGACCACCGACTTCAGTTCCTTGAAGGCGTCCTTCACCTTCTCGTCGGGCAGGAGACGACGGTCGATCTCGACGGTGCAGGCCGAGGGCACGACGTTGGTGTTGTGGCCGCCATGGAACATGCCGACATTCACCGTCGACTTCATGGCGCCCTTCACGCGCTTGGGAAGCACCTTGTCGTAGTAAGCCTGCAGTGCGCCCACCAGGCGCATCATGCGCAGGATGGCGTTGTCGCCGCCGGCCGGATTGCCGGCATGGGCCGCCTTGCCCATGGTGGTGATCTTGGCCCACATCACGCCGCGCTCGGCCACGATCAGGTTGTTCTCGGTCTGCGCGCCCAGGATCAGCGCATCGGGCCGCACGCGGCCGCTCTTGCGCAGGAACTCCATGCCGTCGGGCCCGAGGTTTTCCTCGTCGGCCACGAAGGTGAAGATGAGTTCGCCCTTCTGCGGTCCGCCGCGGCGCGCGATCTCCTCGGCGAGCCAGATCTGCACGGCCATGCTGCCCTTGCAGTTGCCGGCGCCCAGGCCATAGACCAGCCCGCCCTTGACCAGCGCCTTGTAGGGATCGCTCTTCCAGTTGGCGCGCTCGCCCACGCCAACAGTGTCGACGTGCGCGTTGAAGGCGATGGCGGGGCCTTTGCCCTTGCCTTTCATCCGCGCGACGACGTTGTCGACGCCCTTGGTCTTGGTCGCGATCTCGACCTTGTAACCCGCCTTCTTCAGCCGCTTGGCGGCATAGGCGCAGATCTCGACCGAGGTGCCGGGCGGGTAGGGGCTCGGCAGCGCGATCAGGTCGGAGAGGATGCTGACGAGATCGGACTCAAGTTTCTTCGACACGATTCTTCCTTCGACTATCTGTTCGCCAATTCTTCCAGCACCTCGACCAGCACGCGCGCGCCGGCGGCGAGGTCGGCGGGCGTGGCGTTCTCGGCCTCGTTGTGGCTGATGCCGCGCTCGCAGGGCACGAAGATCATGCCTGAGGGGCAGAGCCGCGCGATGTGCATGGCGTCATGGCCCGCGCCCGACGGCATGTCCATGTTGGTGAGCTTCAGCGCCTCGGCCTTGGCGCGCACGAGATCGATCACCTTGGGATCGAAGTCGGTCGGCGGCACGTTGGTGACGCGCTCGATCGCCGCTGCGCAGGGCGCGGCTTTTTTCGCGACGATGTCCTTGAGCGTCGCCTCATGCGCTTCCAGCACCGCATTCGACGGGTGGCGCATGTCGATGGTGAAGCTCGCCTTGCCCGGCACGGTGTTGGGCGAGCCGGGCTGCACTTCTACGCGACCGATGGTGAAGCGCAGCGTGTCGTCGGCATCGGTCGTGGCCTCGTACATCGCCGCGGCGATGCGCGTCGCCGCCGCGAAGGCATCCTTGCGGGCGGCGCGCGGCGTCGTGCCGGCATGCGCTTCCTCGCCTTCGGTCGTGACGATGTAGCGGCGGCTGCCCTGGATGCCGGTGACCACGCCGATGGTCTTGCGTTCGTTCTCCAGGCGCGGGCCCTGCTCGATATGCGCCTCGACATAGCCGTCGAGCGCGAAGCCCGGCTTGCCATCACGTATTGGTGCAGGGGCCGCCTCGAGCGTGCGGGCGAGTGCGTCCTTCAGCACGACGCCGTCCCAGTCCTTCGCTGAAAGCATGTCGTCCAGCCGGTACTGGCCCGCGAACACGGCCGAGCCCATGGCGCCGGGCTGGAAGCGCGAGCCTTCCTCGTTGGTCCAGGCGACGGCGACCACCGGACGCTTGGTCCTGACGCCGGCGTCCTCGAGCGCCTCCAGCGCCTCGAAGGCGGCGAGCACGCCGTACATGCCGTCGAAGCGGCCGCCGGTCGGCTGGCTGTCCATGTGCGAGCCGCTCAGCACGGGCAGCGCCTTGGCGTCGCTGCCCTCGCGGCGCACGAAGAGATTGCCGATGGCGTCGGTGAAGATCGAGAAGCCGCGCGCCTTGGCCCACGCGGCGAGCAGGTTGCGCGCGGCCGCATCCTCGGCCGACAGCGCCTGGCGATTGACCCCGCCCTTGGACGTGCCGCCCAGTCGGGCCATGTCGGCGTGGCGCTGCCACAGGCGATCTTCGCGAACGGCTTTGGCACCGCTCATGCATTCTCTCCGGTCTTGTTGGCCGAGCTATAGCGGCCCCATAGTCGGGCATCAATCGGGAGGTCCCCTTGCACAATTACCTGGAGCGCAATCTTGTCGGCTACGGCCCCAACCCGCCCGATCCGCAATGGCCCGGCGACGCCCGCATCGCCGTGAGCTTCGTGCTGAACTACGAGGAGGGCGGCGAGAACACCATCCTGAACGGCGACGCCGCCTCGGAGGTCTTCCTGACCGAGACGCCCGGCGGCACGCCGATCGTGGGCGGCCGCGACCTGTCGACCGAATCGATGTACGAGTACGGCAGCCGCGCCGGCTTCTGGCGCATCATGCGCCTGTTCTCCGAGCGCAACATGCGATTCACCTCATGGGCGGTCGGCCGCGCGCTCGAGCTGAACCCCGCCGCCGGCAAGGCCATGGCCGAGGCCGGCCACGAGGTGGCGAGCCACGGCTATCGCTGGATCAACTACAAGGACTTCACGCTCGAGCAGGAGCTCGAGCACATGAAGTTGGCGGTGAAGGCCATCAAGGACACCGCCGGCAAGGCGCCGGTCGGCTGGTACACCGGCCGCTTCGGCATGCACACGCTCGCAGCCGTCATCAAGCATGGCGGCTTCCTCTATTCGAGCGATTCCTACAATGACGATCTGCCGTACTGGGTGAAGGTCGAGGGCACGCCGCACTTGATCATCCCCTACACGCTGGAAGTGAACGACATGAAGTTCGGCGTGCCGCCGGGCTACACGGCGGGCGACGGCTGGTTGCAGGCGATGAAGGACAGCTTCGACGTGCTCTACGCCGAGGGCGCCAGAAGCCCGAAGATGATGTCGATCGGCCTGCACTGCCGCCTGGTCGGCCGGCCGAGCCGCGCCGCGACCTTGGCGCGGTTCATGGACTACGTGGCGTCAAAGCCCAAGGTCTGGGTGGCGACCCGCGAGGAAATCGCGCGGCACTGGATGAAGGTGCATCCGGCGTAGCTGTGCACTGCCGAGACTACAACAACGCTGTCATCCCGAGCGTAGCGAGGGACCTTTCCTCTTGCCCTAAAGGCCCCTCGCTACGCTCGGGGTGACAGAGTCTGTTGAATCCATTGCTCGATCCTATTCGCATCCATCAGCCCGGACTGGCGGGCGATCTCCTTGCCACGGTGGAACAGGATCATGGTCGGGATGCCCTGGATGCCGAAGCGGCCGGCGAGCTGCTGTTCCTCGTCGGTGTTGACCTTGGCGAAGCGCACCTGCGGCTCGAGCTGGCCGGCCGCCTTCTCGAACTGCGGAGCCATCGCGCGGCAGGGTCCGCACCAGGGCGCCCAGAAATCGACCAGCAGGGGAATGTCGCTCTTGGCGGCGTGAGTCTCGAAGTTCTGGGCGCTCAGCGCCACGGGATGGCCTTCGAACAGGGCCGCCCCGCAGTTGCCGCACTTGCCGCCGCCGGCCGCGAGCTTCTCGCGCGGCGCGCGGTTCAGGGTGTTGCAGTTGGGACAGGCGACGATCACGGCATCGGTCATGGCGTACCTCATTCGCTGGAAGGACAATGCCCCAGCAGAGACGACGTTGCACGTCAGCGCGTTAGCCGCTGGGTAACGCGGAAGGCAGCATAGGCGACCATGGTCAGCCCGAACATGGCGATGGCGAGCAGGATGGGCACGAAAGGATCGGCCGTCCGGTCGAACAGCCAGCCGCCCAGGCCCGGCGCCGGCCCCGTCACCAGGAAGAACACGGTCAGGAACACGCCCATGCCGAAGGCGCGGTTCTGCGGCGCCATTGCGGCGCCCGTCAGCGCCATCACGATGCCGGCCGGCGCCACGCCGAGCAGGCCGAACAGCAGGCTGACGGCAACCGCCCACGAGACCTGGGGCAACAGCGCCATAGAGGCGATGGCGCAGCACAGGCAGAAATAGAAGATGAGATCGGCACGGCCGGTGCGGTCTGCGATCCAGCCGCACAGCGCGCCGGAAAAGATCATCACCCAGCTTGCGAGGCTGAGGACCGAGGCCGCCTCGAAGGCGCCGAGCCCGCCCGCAACCAGCACGCGCGGCGCGAAGCTGAGATAGAGCACGTAGCCCGCATTGAACGTCGCCCATGCCACGGCGGCGATCAGGGTCAGCGTCCATTCGCGGGAGGTGAGCCGCATCGATGCCGCTGCCGGGGCGGCCGTCGCGCCGCGCGGCGGGCGATAGCCGACCAGCATGACGACGACCCCGACGAAGCAGTAGAGCGAGGCCGCAACGAACGCGGCCCGCCAGCTCAACGCCGTCGCGAGCCATGTGTGTCCGACCTGGCCCATGGCAATGCCGAAGGGCCAGCTCATCACCAGGATGGCCATCGCGGTCGCAAGCTCACGGCCGGCGAACCAGTCGGCGACCATCTTCGTGTAATAAATCGAGCAGAACACGAAGCCGATGCCGCACAGCAGACGACCGGCGGCCAGCATCGCAAAGCCGTCGCCGATTGCAGCGAGGGCGCTGCCGAGGGTGAGGCATGCCAGGCCAAACGCCACCAGCACGCGATCGGTGGCGTGGCGGCCGGCGAAGCCCGCGGGAATGGACAGGACGAGGCCCGGGACGAGGAACAGTCCGATCAGCGTGCCGGTCTCGGCGGCGCTGAGGCCGAGACGGGCGGCGACGTGATCGGACACCGATCCCATCGTCTGGAACTGAAACCCCAGGCCGGCGCGAGTGGCGAAAATGAGGGCGAGCATTGCCCAGCGCTTTCGCGCCTCGGTCTGGTCCATCGCCTGTCGTCGTACGATAGGTAACGGGCGTGGTAAATATCGACCATGCAGAGCCCGCTTCACGAATCCGCCACCGGCACCACCATGGCGCTGCGCGCGCTGGCGCGCTTTCCCGATCGCATGGCCTTCGTGTGGGACGGCGGCAGTCTCACCTATCGCGGCGCGTACGACCTGATCGGCCGTCTGCAGGCGGCAATGGCGGCGGCCGGCCTGAAGAAGGGGCAGACCGCGGCATTCCTCAGCGCCAACAGCGCCGAGACCTGGTGCGCCGGCGTGGCGGCGCAGGCGCTGGGCCTGGTGGCGACCTGGCTGCATCCGTTGGGCGCGCTCGGCGATCATCTCGAGGTCATCGAGGATGCCGGCGCGACCGCCCTGATCGTCGATCCCAAGTCGCACGCCGGTCGCGGCGGCGAGCTTGCGGCGAAGGCCGATCGCCTCGCCGTCGTGCTCACCATGGGCAAGGCTGACTTCGGCCGCGATCTCATGGCGGCGGCCGAGAAGATCGGTGCGGCGACACCGGTCGATCTCACCGATGCCGACGACTATGCCATCATCAACTACACCGGCGGCACGACCGGCAAGTCCAAGGGCGCGATCCGCCGCCATCGCTCGATCGCCGCCTCGGTGTTGGCGACGTCGTCCGACTTCGAGTTTCCTGCCGTGCCGCGCTATCTTGCGGCGGCGCCGATCACCCACGTCTCGGGCACCAAGGTGCTGCCCTCGCTGCTGCGCGGCGGCACGGTGCACCTGCTGAAGGGGTTCGAGCCAGAGCGGTTCCTGAGCACCATCGAGCGCGAGAAGATCAACTTCACGCTGATGGTGCCGACGATGATCTACGTGCTGCTCGATCATCCGCGGCTCGCTGAGACCGACCTGTCGTCGCTGGAGCTCATCCTGTACGGCGCCTCGCCGATGTCACCGACGCGGCTGGTCGAGGGGCTGGAGCGCATCGGCCCGGTGTTCAGCCAGCTCTACGGCCAGACCGAATGCTATCCGGTGAGCGTGCTGAGCCGGGCCGATCACGACGCGCGGCGGCCCGAGCTGTTCGCCTCATGTGGTTTTCCCGTCGCCTCGTGCAACGTGACCCTGCGCGATGACGACAACAACGAAGTGGCGCCGGGCGAAGCCGGCGAGATCTGCGTGCGCGCACCGCATGTCATGGAGCAGTACTGGAAACGGCCCGAGCAGACCGCCGAGACCTTCAAGGGCGGCTGGCTGCATACCGGCGACATCGCTCGCGCCGACGAGCGCGGCTATCTCTACATCGTCGATCGCAAGAAGGACATGATCGTGTCCGGCGGCTTCAACATTTTCCCGCGCGAAGTGGAGGACGTGCTGTCGTCCCATCCCGATGTCGCGATGGTCGCGGTGATCGGCGTGCCGCACGAGAAGTGGGGAGAGGCCGTCGCCGCCCTGGTTGTCGTCAAGACAGGTACACAACCGGCTGCCGAAGCGTTGATGCAGCTCGTGAAGGATCGCAAGGGCAGCACGCACGCGCCCAAGCAGGTCGACTTCGTCGAGAGCTTGCCGCTCACTGCCGTCGGCAAGGTCGACAAGAAGATTCTGCGTGCGAAATATTGGTCGGGACGAGCGCGTCAGGTCGGGTGATCTCGCGCTGTCCGAGAAAAAGTTGTTAAAAAAATGGACGCGATGACGCAGGCGACAGCGCGAGTGATGTTCTCATTTCAGGGTGTGCGTGGCTTCGTTCAGCACGACAACACCGCGACCTAACTTACCACGTCACAAGAATTTATTTGGATTTCTGTGGATTGTTTCAGCGATCCTTCATGCGGAAGTTCACCTGACGTTCGCAGTTTGATCATTTTCCACGTGCTGTGTGAATCTTGGCCTTGCAGGGTTTACCTCGTCCCACAAATCGTGGCAGCAAGGGTTGTGACTGCACTACGAGCCACCATCACCTGCGCCGGCCTCGTCGCCAGCGCCTTCTTCATCTCCGCATGTCAGCTCGGAGGAAACCCGCCCAAGACGTCGGGATTCGAGCCGACCGTCGATCTGCGTCAGAAGGAGATCGACGACCGCAAGGAAGAGATCGTCCGCCAGCTCGCTCATTGCGAGAGCGGCGGCTGGGGTCCGTCTGATCGGCCGATCCACGGCGGCCGCGGCGCCTATCTCGGACGCCTGCAGTTCTCGGTTCAGACCGTGATCAGCTATCAGCTCAGGAAGGACGGCGTGCAGCTCTCGCGCCAGGAGGCGGCCGAGCTGGCGCACGACTACGATCGCGCCGCGTCGCTCGCCAAATACATGATCTTCGATCTCGAAGAGCCGCATCACTGGCCGCTGTGCTCCCGCAAGATCGGCCTGCGCAGCCAGATGTCCGCCATCAAGGAAATGTCGAACCAGGCAATGGCGGCGTGGTGAGCCTCCCGTCTTTGAACGACGAGGCTCTCCTGTCGTCCTGAGCGCAGCGAAGGACCTCATCGCCGCTCGCCAGAATGAGCGCTGCACGATCTGGCGATGAGATCCTTCGCTACGCTCAGGATGACGAAAAAGACGTTGATACGAACAAATGCCCTCGCGCTCTAGGCTCACTCCGCGACTGAGACGCGTTTGATTGTCGTCCGCTACTTGAGGCCGCCGCAGAACTCCTGGATGCGCTTACAACCTTCGCGCAGGCTCGCCATGTCGGTGGCGTAGGAGATGCGGAAGTAGGGGCTCATGCCGTAGGCCGCACCCTGCACGGTGGCAACGTGCTTCTCCTCGAGCAGCGCCGTCACGAAGTCGGTGTCGTTGGCGATCTTGCGGCCGCCCGGCGTGGTCTTGCCGATGCAGCCCGCCATGTTGGGGAACACGTAGAACGCGCCCTCGGGCTTGTGGCAGGTGAGACCCTTGGCCTCGCGCAGCATGCCGACGACCTCGTCGCGCCGCTTCTGGTAGTCGGCGGCGCGCTCCTTCAGCAGCTCCTGCGGCCCGTTGAGCGCGGCGGTCGCGGCGGCCTGGCTGATGGTCGAGATGCCCGAGCCGATCTGGCCCTGCATGTTCATCATGGCGGCGACCATGGGCTTGGGCCCGCCGCAGAAGCCGACGCGCCAGCCGGTCATGGCATAGGCCTTGGACGCGCCGTTCACCGTGAGCGTGCGCTCCTTCAGCCTGGGCTCGACCTCGGCCACGGTGCAGAAGCCGAAGCCGTCATAGGTCAGATGCTCGTAGACGTCGTCCGACATGACGAAGACGTGGGGTTGGGCGAGCAGGACGTAGCAGATCTCGCGCATCTCGGCGCGCGAGCACACCGCGCCGGTCGGGTTGTTGGGGAAGTTCAGCACCACCCACTTGGTTCTGGGCGTGATCGCGGCCTCGAGGTCGACGGCGCGCAGCTTGAAGTGGTTGTTCTCCGGGCACGACACCGACACCGGCTTGGCGCCGGCCAGCGTCGCCTGGTCGGCATAGGAGATCCAGCCCGGCGCCGGGATGATCACCTCGTCGCCCGGGTTCACGCTCGCCTGCAGGGCATCGTACATGATCTGCTTGCTGCCGTTCGAGACCATGATCTCGTCGAGCGCATAGTCGAGATTGTTGTCGCGCTTGAACTTGCGCTGGATCGCCTCCTTGAGCGGCTTCACGCCGTCTTGCGGCGGATACTTGGTGTCGCCGGCAAGCGCTGCCTTGTAGGCCGCCTCGATGGCGTGGGTCGGCGTCGGGAAGTCGGGCTCGCCCGAGGACAGGCCCACGATCTTCACGCCCTGGGCGCGCAGCTCGCGCACCTTGCGGGTCATGGCGGCGGAGGCGGATATCTTGACGTTGCGCAGGCGCTCGGCGACTTCGAACATGATCTCTATTGGCCCTTCTTCCGTATCGTGAGCGCGATGCCGCCCAGGATCGCCGCCGAGGCCAGGAGCAGCCGTGCGGTGATCGGCTCCGCGAGTAGCATTGCCCCGCCGATGGCCGCAATGGCCGGGACGCTGAGCTGGATTGTGGCGGCGGAGGTTGCGCTGAGCGCCGGCAGCGCCGCGTACCACAGCACGTAGCCCAGGCCCGAGGTCAGCGCGCCCGACACGACCGCGTAGGCGAGGCCGGTATAGTCGACGGTTTCGCGGCCATAGGCCGTCAGGATCAGCGCTGCTGCAAAGGGCACCGAGCGCAGGAAGTTGCCGCCGGTCGCCGCGATCGGCTCGCCGGCGCCTCTTCCGAGCAGCGAGTAGACACCCCAGGCCGCCCCGGCGCCCAGCATCAGCGCCGCGGCATGCGGCGGCGGCGCGGCGAGTCCCGGCAGCAGCAGGACGACCAGGCCGCCGACGGCGATCACGAGCCCCAGCAGCCGCCAACCGGCGATGCGTTCGCCCTGCCACAGGCCCCAGGCCATCATGGTGAGCTGCACGGCGCCGAACAGCAGCAGCGCGCCGGTCGCGGCCGTCAGGTCGCGATAGGCGAAGGAGAAGAAGACGGCGTAGGCGAACAGCATTACGGCCATCGGCCAGCTGCCGCCGCTCGACGGCCGCACGCCGCGGGCGCGCAGCAGGACGATCAGCATGAGCGCGCCCGAGGCGAGGCGGATGGCGGTGAAGCTCGCCGCGTCGATGGTTGTGTCGTTCATCGCTGCGCGGCAGAGCAGCGAGTTGCTGGCGAAAGCCAGCATGGCGAACACGGTGAGGAGCGGGACGCGCAGGCTTGAGTTCATTGCTGGGGGCGCGCGACTCCAGTCGCGCGTCTTTGCAGGTCCAAGAGAGAAGATCGCGCCACTGGAGTGGCGCGCCCCCAGCGATTAATTGCTCAGCCGATAGAGCTTCATCGCGTTGTCGCGCGTGATCTTCTTGCGCGCGTCGGCGCTGATGCCGGTGAGCTCGCGCTCGAGGAACTCCTGCGAATCGGGCCAGATGCCGTCGGGATGCGGGTAGTCCGAGCCCCACATCACGTTGTCCTCGCCGAGAACGTCGAGCAGGCGGATGCCGATCGGGTCGGTCTGGTAGGTGGCGTAGAACTGGCGATACCAGTACTCGCTGGGCTTCATCTTGAGCTCGAGATCCTTGAACTGGTCCTCCCATTCGAGGTCCATGTGCTGCAGCACGTAGGGGATCCAGCCCAGCCCCGCCTCGCCGATCACGATCTTGAGGTTGGGATAGCGCTCGGGCGCGCCCGAATAGATCAGCGACATGAGCATGTAGCTCATGTGCATCTGGAAGTTGGTGATGTGCACGGCCTGCACGCGGCGCACGATGTGCGGCTGCATCTTGGTGTAGTCGGGCGAGCGGCCGCCGATCGTGTGGAAGTGGAGCGGAATGCCGGTCTCGTGGCCGAACTTCCACAACGGCTCCCAGTGCTCGTCCCAAAGCGGCGTCATGTCGGGCCGGTTGGCTATGTCGAAGCCGCGCGCGCCGCGCTTGGCGTTGCGCATCGCCTCGGCGACCGACTCCTCCATGTCGTAGTTCGGGATGTTGGAAAGGCCGATCAGACGGTCGGGTGCGGCGCTGCAGAAGTCGTGGAGCCAGTCGTTGTAGATGCGCAGCATCTCGAGCGCGGCTTCCGGATCGTTGAGCCGGCCGCTCGAGCCCAGCACGCCGTACAGGATCTCGGCCTGCACGCCGTCGCGGTCCTGGTCCTTCAGGCGCATCTCCGGCTCGGTGAGGCGACGGATGCCTTTCTTGCCGTCGTCGTAGAGGCCGGTCGAGGCCATGCGGTCGGAGCGATGGATGACGCCCGGCACGTATTCGCGGCCGGCCGACCCCATGCCGTTCACCAGGCCGAACTTGGCGCCCTTGGCGCTGACCCATTCGGGTCCCTTCGGCCCCTCGACGACATGGGGCATGCGGTCCTTGAAGGCCGCCGAGGCGTTCTTGGTGAAAAGGTCGGGGGGCAGCCAGATCAGATCGACGTGGCCGTCAGCGGAGATGACGTCGTAATGCATGGGCGCGTTCCTCCGCCGAGGATCATCCTCCCGTCGGACGCGCGTTGCCAGTCCCCTCCGCTTGCTTAGCGATACATCCGCGCCCAGTTTTGCCAGGGCGTCGCCAGCAGCACGAGGCTGGCGGCCAGCGACAGGACCAGGCCGGTGGACGTGATGGCGTCGGCGCCGACCGATTCGCGGAGGTAGAGATTGTAGACTTCGAGCGCCACCACCAGCGCGCCGCCGGCGGCATACATCCGGAGATCGGGCAGGGTGCGGAACTGCCGCTCGCCTAAAAGGTCGATCAGGGCCACGACGGCGGCCAGCACGGCCATCACTAGGCCGGCGATCAGCAGCCATTCGGTGATGTCGGCGAACTCCGGCACGCTGTGGCGCACGAAGACGCTCGCCTGGGTGTAGACCAGGTCGGCGGCGCAGGCGGTGAAGAAGTAGCCGACGGCGAAAGGACGGAGCAGGGGATGCAAAGCCCGCCCGGCGATCTGGGCGGTGATACGTGGCTTAAGGGGCGTCATGCGGCTCATGTAAGCAAACCCGGCGCCGTGTGCCGTGCGACAGTCAGTCCGACTGAAAGTAGAGTGTCGCCATGGGAACTGACACAATGGCTAGGGGAGATCGGCCGGTTTTGCTGCGTATGACGACAGAAGGGGGATTCATGACGGCCGTTTTTCGCGCGACCCTTGCCCTGGCCCTAGTCCTGGCGTTGTCGCTCACGGCGTCGTGCTCGTTCTATCTCGGCGAGCCGCGCGTGCCCAAGACCGACCTGCGTGCCACGCTCGGCGGCGCGTACGAGGTGCCGCCGACAGCGAGTGAAGGCAGCGGCTACTTCGAGGCCGTGTACCGGCCCTCGACCAAAGTGCTGGCGTATCGGCTGAACCTGCAGAAGCTGAGCGGCCCCATCACGATGGGCTACCTGCAGGGACCGGCCGCGCCGGGAGAGAACGGCCCGCAGGTCGTACCCATCAACATCCCGATCTATGACTACACGATCTGGGATGGCGCCACGCTCACCGAGGAACAGGCGGCGCAGGTGCTGGCCGGCCAGTGGTACGTCAACGTCATGACGCTGCAGTATCCCGGCGGCGAGATCCGCGGACAGATCCTGCCGCTCAGGAAATAGCCATCAGTCGAACGCGTAGTTCCAGCCGATCCATTTGGCGAGACCGCGACCCATCACCTTCTCGAGGTCCTGGCCCCTGAGCCATGGCAGCTCCTCGGTGAACATGGTCACGCACTGGCGGTAGCTGCAGGGCATGCGGGTGATGTCGGTGCCCCAGAAGAAGCGGTCGGGCCCATAGGCATCGAAGATGCGCTTCAGGCCGTCGTGCAGGTTCTTGAAGGGGTAGGGATGTGTCGAGTAGCCGGGCGCGCCGGTCGCCTTGACTGCGACATTCGGCAGCGTGGCCAGCGAGCAGAGCTCGTCGAGATTGCCGAAGGCCGCCGCATCCTTCTCCAGGCGAAGCAGGCCGCAATGGTCGATGATCAGTTTCAGCTGCGGATGCGCCTCGGCAATCTTCCTGAAGGGCTTCAGGAAAAGGCCGGCCATGGTGGCGACCGGGATGCCTTCTTTCTCGGCGGCGGGCCAAACCCAGTCGAGCTTGCCCTCGTGCAGCGCCTTCTGCTGGTCGGGATAGAGCAGGGCCCAGCGCAGGCCCATCATGCCGGGCTGGTTGCGCCAGCCGACGATGCGCTTGCGGCTCTCCGGGTCGTCGAGCTCGAACTGGCCCATCACGGCGAAGCGGGCGGGGTATTTCCTGGCCGCCGCCAGGGCGAGCTGGTTGGAGGTCGGGTCCCAGCTGTAGGGCGGATGGATCAGCGCGGCGTCGACTCCGGCCTCGTCCATCTCCTTCAGCGCTTCTTCAGCAGTGAACTTCTCGACCTTGCGGTGGAGGCCGCTGGGCGGCGTCACGGTCTGTGACCAGATGTGGATCTGGGCGTCGATGATCTTCATGGCATTCCTCCGGTCGGCGATACTATCAGGCATCCGGGCCGCTGAAGGAGCCGCCGATGGTTGAGACGACCGACAAAGTGTTCGCCGGATCGATCCCCGAAATTTACGACCGCTTCATGGTCCCGCTGATCTTCGAGCCCTATGCCGTCGATCTCGCCGAGCGAGTGGCCGCCCTGGCGCCGAACGACGTGCTGGAGACCGCGGCGGGGACGGGCGTGCTGACGCGCGCCCTTGCCGGACGGCTGCCGGCATCGACGCGCATCGTCGCCACCGACCTCAATCAGGCGATGCTCGACCAGGCCGCGAAGCGGCAGCCGCCCGGCGCCGTCGCGTGGAGGCAGGCCGACGCGCTCGCTCTACCGTTCGCCGACCGCAGCTTCGACGCCGTCGCCTGCCAGTTCGGGGCGATGTTCTTTCCCGACAAGGTGCAGGGTTACCGGGAAGCCCGCCGGGTCCTGAGGCCGGGCGGACGCTTCCTGTTCAACGTGTGGGACAAGATCGCCGACAACGAATTCGCCGACGTCGTGACGCTGACGCTGGCGGAGATGTTCCCCGCCGATCCGCCGCGCTTCATGGCGCGCACGCCGCATGGTCATCACGATGTCGAGCGCATCCGGCAGGATCTCGCGGCGGCGGGATTCGCCGATACCTCCATCGACGCCGTCGATGCGCGCAGCCGGGCGCCGTCGGCGCGCGACGTCGCCATCGCCTACTGCCAGGGCACGCCGCTGCGCAACGAGATCGAGACGCGCGATGCCGCGAGGCTCGAGGAGGCCACCGACCGGGCCGCGGCGGCGGTGGCGCAACGCTTCGGGTGGGGCGCCGTCGACGGCCGCATCCGCGCGATCGTCATCAGCGCTTCGTAAGTCATGCCTCCCCATCGGCTTGACGATGAGGAGGTGGCCGCGAAGCGGACGGAGGGGTCATGGGCATCACACTGCGGCCCATGACCCCTCCGGCCCTGCGGGCCATCTCCCCAGCTTCGCTGGGGAGGAACGATCAAATGCCTAGTTCGGCGTCGGCGCGTTGGCGTCGATCAGCTTTTCGCGCTTCAGCTCGCTCCACAGCTCGACCGGGATCTTGGCCGACAGCCGGGTGATGTTCTGCTTCACCTCGGTGCTGCTGAGCGCGCCAGGGATCACCGAACAGAGCGCGGGGTGGAACAGCGGGAACTGCATGGCGGCGGCGCCCAGCTCGACGCCGTGGCGCTGGCACACCGCCTCGATCTTCTGCGCCTTCTCGATCAGAGGCGCGGGTGCAGCGGCGTAATCGTGCGTGGCGCCGGGCTTCACGCCGCCGGTCAGGATGCCCGAGTTGTACGGTCCGCCCAGGATGACCGAGACGTTGCGCTTGACGCACTCGGGCAGGAATTCCTCGAGCCCGCCCTGTTCCAGCAGCGTGTAGCGGCCGGCCAGCAGCATGCAGTCGAAGTCGCCGGCCTTGATGAAGCGCAGGCTCGTGTCCGATTCGTTGATGCCGACGCCGATCGCGCCGATGATCCCGGCCTTGCGCAGCTCGTCGAGCGCCTTGAAGCCCGAATCCATCACCGTCTTGAAGCGCTCGTCGAGGATCGCGCGGTCCTTGATGGTCCAGAAGTCGACGTCGTGGATCAGCGCAATGTCGATCTTGGCGAGTCCCAGCCTGAGATGCGAGTGCTCGAGCGAGCGCATGACGCCGTCATAGGTGTAGTCGAAGACCGGCGCGAAGCCCGGCAGCCCGTTCTCGCGAAAGCCGTCCGGCTTCGGCTCGCCGGGCTTCATGGCGTGCAGGATGCGGCCGATCTTGGTCGACAGCAGGAAGTCCTCGCGCGGCTTGTTGCGCAACGCCGCCCCCATGCGCAGCTCGCTGCGGCCGTATCCGTAGAACGGCGAGGTGTCGAAGTAGCGCACGCCGCCTTCGTAGGCGGCGTCGGTCAGCGCCATCGCCTCGGCGTCGGAGATGGTGGCGCGAAAGCCGCCCATCGGCGCGCCGCCCAGACCCAGTGTCGTGACTTCGAGGTTGGTCTTGCCGACGCGACGCTTGGGCAGAACGGTCATGCAGCCTCCTGGTCGGCCGTCGGGCCGTCGCTTCTGGTGGTGGTGCGGCGCATGTCGCGCACGATGTTGAGATCGTCGAAGCGGCGCACGCGATGCATGGTTGTGCGGTTGTCCCAGATCACCAGATCATGCTGCGTCCAGCGGTGCGCGTAGACGAACTGCGGCTGGGTGGCGTGCTCCATCAGGTCGCGGATGAAGGCCATCGCCTCGGGCTGCGGCCAGCCGATGATGGTGCCGATGTGAGCCGACAGGAACAGCGATTTGCGGCCCGATCCGGGATGCGTGCGCACCAGCCGGTGGCGCACCGGCCGCATCGCCACGCGTTCGTCGGGCAGGAACTCGGTGAAGCCGAGCTGGCCGCGCGAATAGATCAGCGAATGCTCGCAGATCAGCTCCTCAATCTCGGCCTTGGTTGCCGCGTCGAGGTCGTCGTAGGCCGCGCGCATGTCGGCGAACTCCGTGTTGCCGCCGGCGGTGGTGACGATGCGGCCGCTCAGGATCGAATACTTGGCCGGCACGACGCGGAACGAGGCATCGGAGTGCCACAGCCGGTTGCCGAGCGACGCCATGCGCCGCTTGTTGTCCCGCGCGAGCTTTTGCCCCTCCTTGTCGAGGTTCGAGACGTCGGCGAAGGCCGGGGCGAGCCGCAGCTCCGAATTGCGCACCGTCGAGTTGGCGCCTTCCTCGAGCGGCCCGAAATTGCGCGTGAAGGCGAGCTGCTGCTCGTCGGTAATGTCCTGGCCGGGCAACACCAGTACGGCGTGTCGGTTCATGCCCTCGTCGATCGCCTCTACCTCGGGCGGCGTGAGGGGACGGCGCGCATCGATGCCCGTGAGGCGCGCGCCGATGTGGGGTGTCAGGGACGTGATCTCGATCGGCATGGGCCGATCTTAGACTGGCGACACCGGCTGCGAGAGGTGCGGATTCCTCAACGCAGCGCTGCCGCGATGTTGCCGCCGTCGACCGTGACCACCGCCCCTGTTGTCTTCGTCGCCTTGGCCAGCGAAACGAAGGCCTGCGCGACGTCCGCTGCGGTGACCTCCAGGCCTAAAAGGTTGCCGCCCATGTAGTCGGCTTCGCTGAGCCCGCGCTTCTTGGAGCGCTCGGCGATCATCTGGTCGGTCAGCAGGCCCGAGCGGATGCGGTCGGCGTTGACGGCGTTGGAGCGGATGGCATCGCCGCCATGGTCGAGCGCGTACTGCCGGCTGAGGAACAAGGTCGCCGCCTTGGGCAGCCCGTAGGGGCCGAAGTCCGGCCCGGGATTCACCGCTTGTTTGGACGTGTTGAACAGCAGGCAGCCGCCCAGCCCCTGGGCTCGCATGATGCGGACGGCGTTCTGCGCCACGCTCTGGTGCGCCCAGAAATTCAGCTCGAAGCTGTCGCGCAAGGTCTTGTCTGAAACGTCGCCGATGCGGCCCTGCCAGGCGGCGCCGGCGTTGGAGACGACGATGTCGACGCCGCCATAGGTCGCCGCGATCTTGTCGAAGGCGGCGCGCACCTCGGCGGGATTGGTCACGTCGCAGGCGATGGCCATGCCCTTGACCTTGCTCACGTCGCGGTCGACCACCACGACCTCCGCGCCTTCCTTGGCGAAGGCCGCGGCCGTCGCCGCGCCGATGCCCGAGGCGCCGCCGGTCACCACGGCGATGCGCCGTGCCAGCGGCTTTTCCACCGCCGCGCCGAGCTTGGCCTGCTCGAGCGACCAGTACTCGATGTCGAAGATGTCGGGCTCGGGGATGCACTCGTAGGTGCCGAGCCGCTCGGCGTCGGCCACGACCTCCACCGTGGTTTCGGCGAGGTCGGCCGCGATCTTGGCGTCCTTCGAGGTGTTGCCGACGCCGAACAGGCCGAGCCCTGGCACCAGCACGACGCGTGGCATCGGGTCGAGCTCGGTCTTGCTCGGCATCTGCCGCACATTGTGGCGCTGGAAGTAGGCGTGATAATCGGTGACGAACGCGTCGAGCGCGGCCTTGGCGCCCGCCTTGAACGCATCGAGCTTGTCGGCCTCGGGCGCCGGCACGACCAATGGCACGCCCTTGGTGCGGATCGCATGGTCGGGCGTCACCGGACCCTGCTGGCTGTAGCGCGAAATCTCCTTGCCGCCGACGAAGGCCAGGATGCCGGGGTTGGTGCGGAACTCGAACACGAAGCGCTGCGCGGCCTCGCGGCCGCCGTCCTTGGCGGGCAGCGAGATCAGTCCGCGCAGGATCGGCGCGACATCGGCCACGCTCGCGATCTTCCCGGGCAGCGATACGCCGGCGAAGATCTGGCGCGTCTCCTTGGCCAGCCGCTTTTCTGCCAGCGTCACCAGGTCGATCATGCGCACATAGGCTTCTTCCGCGGTGGCGCCCATCGAGAAGATGCCGTGCTTCAGCAGGATCAACCCTTCGACGTCGGGATTCTTCCGCGCGATTTCGTTGGTTTTCTTGGCCAGCGCAAAGCCCGGCATGACGTAAGGCACCAGCGCCGCGCGCTTGCCGTAGACGTCGGCCGCCAGCGCCTCGCCGTCGGGCTGGTCGGTCAGCGCCAGCACCGCGTTGGAATGCGTGTGGTCGATGAACTTGTGCGGCAGGAAGGCGTGCAGCAGCGTCTCGACCGACGGGTTGGGTGATTTACTGTCCAGAAGGTTGCAGCGCTGGACGTTGACCATGTCCTCGTCCGACAGCGCCTGCAGCCCGACCAACTCGCGCAACGGCTCGAGTCGCACCGCCGGCAGGCCGGGCGCCTCGATCGTGCCCATGTCCCAGCCGCTGCCCTTCACGCACAACACGTCGACCGGCGCGCCGGTGATGTCCGCCACCTTGGTCTTGACAGAAGTGTTGCCGCCGCCATGCAGCACCAGCCGCGGCTCGCCGCCCAGCAGGCGCGTCGTGTAGACGCGCAAGGCCAGGTCCTCGCCGATGCCCTTGGCGGCATGCTGGGCGATCGCGGCCTTGGCGTCGCTGTCGGACCAGAGGTTTTGCATTGGCTCCTACCCGTGTGAGATCACGATCTTGCCGAAGTGGTTCTGGCTCTTCATGTGCCGATAGGCGTCCTTCGCCTGGGCGAAAGGAAACACTTTGTCGATGACAGGTTTTAGACCGTCCGCCTCGATGGCGCGGTTCATCGCCTCGAACATCTGCCTGTTGCCGACATAGAGGCCCTGGACGCGGAGGTTGCGTCGCAGGATCGGCATCGGGTCGACTTGCGCGCCCGCGCCCGTCAGCAGGCCGATCACCGCGATGCGGCCAGCGACGCGCGTCGCCAGGAAGGACCGGGGCAGGGTGCCCGCGCCGCCGACCTCGACCGTGATGTCGACGCCGCGGCCGCCGGTCAGCTTCATGACCTCCTGGTCCCAGTCAGGCATGGCGCGATAGTCAATCACCGCTTGCGCGCCCATCTTCTTCGCCCGTTCGGCCTTGGCTGGGGATCCCGACGTCGCGATCACGCGCGCGCCGAACATCCGCGCGAACTGCAGCGCGAAGATGGAGACGCCGCCCGAGCCCAGCACCAACACCGTGTCGCCTGCCTTGATCTCGCCGATCTCGACCAGCGCATGCCACGCCGTGACGCCGGCGCACGGCAAGGTGGCGCCTTCCTCGAAGCTGAGACGGCTGGGCAGGCGGACCACGCCGTCCTCTTCCAGCACGGCGAGGTCGGTCAGCATGCCGTCGATGGCGCCGCCCATCGCCGAGGCCTGGGCGACCTCGTCGATCGCGCCGCCCACCCACTTCTGCATGAAGCAGCCGGCCACCCGGTCGCCGACCCTGATCCGCGTGACGCCCGGCCCGACCGCCACGACCTCGCCGGCGCCGTCCGACAACGGCACCAGGTCGGGCTTCGGTGCGGCCCGCGCCGAGCTGCCTTCGACGGTGATCAGGTCGCGATAATTGAGCGACGTCGCCCGCACCCTCACCAGCACCTGGCGCGGTCCCGGCGCGGGATCCGGCCGCTCGACCAAGGTCAGCGAATCGATGCCCTTCGGCGAGGGGATGACCCAGCTCTTCATTGTTGGCTGCCCTTCATCTCGACGATCGTCTTGGCCATCACCGCCTCCTGGTCCCAGGGGAACAGGATCCAGGTGTCCTGGCTCACCTCTGTAATATAGCTGTCGACCGTCGGCCGGCCGGCGGGCTTGGCATAGACGGTGGCGAAATGGGCCTTGGGCAGCAGCGCCCGCACGGCGCGCGCGGTGACCCCGGTATCGACCAAATCGTCGACGATCAGCCAGCCCTCGCCCTCGTCGTTCTCGGCCGAGGTGCCCTTCAGGAGCTCGACCTTGGCGCCGCGTTCCATGCGGTCGTAGGTCGAGCAGCAGACGGTGTCGATCAGTCGCAGGTTCAGCTCACGGGCGATGATGGCGGCCGGCACCAGGCCCCCGCGGGTGATGGCCACCAGACCCTTGAACGGCCCGAGATCGGCCAGCCGCCACGCCAGCGCCCGGGCGTCGCGGTGCAGTTCCGTCCACGAGACGGGGAACATCTTGTTGTAGCCCGCGCTGCTCGCCATGCGATTTCGTCTCCCGCCTTGTCCGGTTTGGCTTGCTCCCCGGAAGACGCTGAACTAACACCTTCGACCGGCGCAATGAAGACATCGGTCAGTGGGGGCGCAGGACCAATCGCCGGGCCTTGCGGGACATAACAGGGACGGAGTCTGCGGGACATGGGATTCGAACTAACGGCCCACTTCTGGAGCGGCCTGGCTCAGATCATCCTGGTCAATATCGTGCTCTCGGGCGACAACGCCCTGGTCATCGCGCTGGCCTGCCGCAATCTCGAAAAGCGCCACCAGAGGCCGGCCATCCTGATCGGCAGCGCCGGCGCAATCATCCTGCGTATCATCTTCGTGCTGATCGTCGATCAGCTGCTGAAGATCGGCTACCTCAAGCTGATCGGCGGGCTCCTGCTGCTGTGGATCGGCGTCAAGCTGGTGCAGGGCGAGGACGAGCACGGTGACGGCGTCAAGGGGGCGGGCTCGTTGTGGGGCGCCATCCGCACCATCATCATCGCCGACGCGGTGATGAGCCTCGACAACGCCATCGCCATCGCCGCCGCCGCGCACGGCGACGTCACTTTGATCGTGCTGGGCCTCTTGATCAGCATCCCGCTGATCATCTTCGGCGCCACCCTGATCATGCTGCTGCTGAACCGCTTCCCGATCATCGTCATCGCCGGCGGCGGCCTGCTGGGCTACATCGCGGGCGAGGTGCTGGCGACCGATCCCGCCTACATGGAGTGGCTCGCCGCCCGAATCCCCAATCACAAGATGTGGTTCGAGATCGGTGGCGCGGTCCTCACGGTGGCGCTGGGCTACTGGCTGCAGCGACGCGCCAAGGCGAAGAAGCACGAAGAACCGGTCGATCTCGCGGCCGAAGGGCGGAAGGAGTAGCGATCATGGCGAAGATGAAGGCCATTCTCGTAGCCGTCGACGGCTCGGGCACCTCCGATCGCGCCGTGCGCCATGCCTGCGACCTGCTGGAGGCCGGCCTCGCTGCCGAGCTGCATCTGCTCAACGTGCAGCCCAACCTGGGTGGCGCGATCTCGGCCTTCGTGTCCAAGGAGCAGATCGACACGCATCATCGCGAGGAAGGCCAGAAGGCCCTGGCCACGGCCACGGAGATCGCCAAGAAGGCCGGTATTGCGGCCAAGGTCCATATCGGCGTCGGCCGCCAGGGCGAGATCGTGAGCGACTTCGTCGGCAAGCTGGGCGCAGGCCTGGTCGTGCTCGGCACGCGCGGCCATACCGGTCTTGCCGGCGTGCTGCTGGGCTCGGTGGCGCAGGATGTGATCGCCCACGTCAAGGTGCCCGTAACGCTGGTGAAATAACCCTCGGTTGTTGCTTCCGCCGGGAAGGCGTAAAACCGCGCCGCACGCTTGAGGAGGTCGAGTGGCGGAGCAGTTGTGGCGACGCGAGGCCCTGGCGCCGTACGCCACCCTGCCGTGGCAG
This sequence comes from Reyranella sp., assembly GCA_019750135.1. Classification (GTDB taxonomy): domain Bacteria; phylum Pseudomonadota; class Alphaproteobacteria; order Reyranellales; family Reyranellaceae; genus Reyranella. The sequence goes on from JAIEOV010000030.1 coordinate 47,354, forward strand.
AGCCACGGCCGCCTGCATCCCGAGGGCGAGGATCCGTCCCGCAGCCCGTTCCAGCGCGACCGCGACCGCATCATCCATTCGACGGCGTTCCGCCGGCTGAAGCACAAGACGCAGGTCTTCGTCTATCACGAGGGCGATCACTACCGGACGCGGCTCACGCATTCGCTGGAAGTGGCGCAGATCGCCCGCACCATCTGCCGCACGCTGCATCTCGACGAGGATCTCGGCGAGGCCGTGGCGCTCGCCCATGATCTCGGCCACACGCCGTTCGGCCATGCCGGCGAGGAGGCGCTGCACGCGGCGATGAAGCCGTTCGGCGGCTTCGACCACAACGCGCAGACCCTGCGCATCCTGACCAAGCTCGAGGAGCGCTACGCCGAGTTCAACGGACTCAACCTCACCTGGGAGACGCTGGAAGGCGCGGTCAAGCATAACGGTCCGCTGCTCAAGGATGGGCGCGCGCTGGAAGATCTGCCGGCTGCCATCGTCGAATACTGCCAGGACCACGATCTCGAGCTCGGCGGCCATGCCGGTCCGGAGGCGCAGGTCGCGGCGCTGAGCGACGACATTGCCTACAACAACCACGACATAGACGACGGCCTGCGCGCTGGCCTGTTCGGCGTCACCGACCTTCTGGATCTGCCGCTGGTCGGCGAGATGTTCTCGCTGGTGTCGAAGAAGTATCCGGGACTGGGCGAGAGCCGACTGGTCCACGAGGCCGTGCGTCGCGTCATCAACGCCATGGTCGAGGACGTGATGGCCGAGACCCGGCGCCGGCTGGCCGACGCCACGCCCCAGTCGGTCGCCGACATCCGGGCGCTCGGCCGTCCGATCGTGGCTTTCTCCGAGCGCATGGCCGAGACCGACCGCGTCGTGAAGAAGTTCCTTTACGGCCGCATGTACGAGCACTGGCATCTCAACCGCTCGCACTCCAAGGCGCGCCGCGTGGTGATGGACCTGTTCGGCCTGCTGTTCGCCGAGCCCAACTGCCTGCCGCCGCCCTGGCGCGAGCGCGCCGAGGCCGCCGAACGCCCGGCCCGCGCCCGCATCGTCGCCGACTACATCGCCGGCATGACCGACCGGTATGCGCTGGACGAGCACCGGCGGCTGTTCGATTTGTACAACTGACCGCCGTCACGTCGCCGTCAAGCGGGACGATCGGCAAGGGGCGCGAGGTGACAAACCTTGCCATTTCGGCAATACCCCCGCCCCATGAACCCGTACCGCCATTTCATCGGTGAAATCGAGGCCGCTCTGCGTGCCATGGAGGCGGCCGGCGAATTGCCGCCGGACCTCGATTTCTCCGCCATCACGGCCGAGCCGCCGCGCGATGCCGCGCATGGCGACATCGCCACCAACGCCGCCATGGTGCTTGCCAAGGCTGCCAAGAAGAAGCCGCGCGACATCGCCGAGCCGCTGCTGGCTCGCCTCAAGGCCAACCCCGACGTGGTCGATGGCGCGGTCGCAGGACCGGGGTTCATCAACCTCAAGATCTCGGACGGCTTCTGGCGCGATCGGCTGCGCGACTGCCTCACGGCCGGAATCGGCTACGGTGATTCGGCAATGGGGCAGGGCGCCAAGGTCAATGTCGAGTATGTGTCGGCCAATCCGACCGGGCCCCTCCACGTCGCCCATGCGCGCGGCGCGGTGGTGGGCGATGCGCTCGCCAACCTGCTGGCCAAGGCGGGCTATGCCGTCACCAAGGAGTACTACATCAACGACGCCGGTGCGCAGGTCGACAAGCTCGGGCAGTCGACTTTCCTGCGCTACAAGGAGGCGCTGGGCGGTGCCATCGGCGACATCCCGGAAGGACTCTATCCCGGCGAGTACCTGAAGGAAGTCGGCGCCGCGATCGCCAAGCGCGACGGCGCACGCTGGATCGACAAGCCGCAGTCGGACTGGCTGCCGGTCATGCGTGACTTCGCGATCGACGCGCTGATGGCCGAGATCAAGACCGACCTCGAGACGATGGGCGTCAAGATGGACGTCTATACCTCGGAGCGCGCGCTGGTCGATGCTGGCGGCGTCGATCGCGTCTTCCAGGAGCTGACCCGTCAGGGCCTGATCTATACCGGCCGCCTCGAGCCGCCCAAGGGCCAGAAGCCCGACGACTGGGAAGATCGCGAGCAGGTGCTGTTCCGCGCCACCAGCTTTGGCGATGAAGTGGATCGGCCTCTGAAGAAATCGGACGGCAGCTGGACCTACTTCGCCAACGACATCGCCAACCACTTCGACAAGTTCCGGCGCGGCTTCGCCGACATGATCGACGTCTGGGGCGCCGACCACAGCGGCTACGTGAAGCGCATGAAGGCGGCGGTCAGCGCCATCACCGAGAAGCGGGGCGAGCTCGACGTCAAGCTCTGCCAGCTCGTGCGCGTGATGAAGAACGGCGAGATGGTCCGCATGTCCAAGCGCGCCGGTACATTTGTTACATTGCGCGACCTGCTCGACGAAGTCGGCCCAGATGTCGTGCGTTTCACCATGCTGACGCGCAAGAACGACGCGCCGTTCGACTTCGACGTGGTAAAGGCCACAGAACAGTCACGCGATAACATGGTCTGGTACGTCCAGTATGGGCATGCACGGACTCGCTCCGTGTTGCGGCAGGCAGCCGCCGCCGGCGTCGCGATCGATGGACTGGACAGCGCTCCATTGGATCGTCTGGGCGACGCCGGCGAGCTGGCCCTGATCCGCCTGATCGCCCAGTGGCCGCGCCAGGTCGAGGCCGCCGCGTCCGCCCACGAGCCCCACCGGATTGCCTTCTATCTCTATGAGCTGGCTGCTGTCTTCCATGCCCATTGGACGCGCGGCCGCGAGGAGCCCGGCCTGCGTTTCGTGGTCGAGGGCGATGCCGAGCTGACGCGGGCGCGACTGGCGTTGGTACAGGGAATCGGATTTGTGATAGGATCAGGATTGAAGGTCTTCGGCGTAACTCCCGTCGAAGAGATGAGATAAGGAAAAAATGCACATCCGCCGGTCCCCCTCCGGCGACGGTCCAACCATCTACCGGCCGAGCGAGTCGGTAGCTTCAGTACGGCTCGATCCGCCGGCCAGGCCCGTCGCGCACGAACCCGATTCCATTCCGCCGCCACCGCGCGATTCCCTGCTCATGCGGGTCAATCGACGGCGCGGCCAGATCCTCACCGTCATGGTCTCGATCGCCGCCATCGCGAGCTTCGGCTCGGTCGTGTGGTGGGCGCACAACCAGGATGTGAAGGCGGGCGGCCGCGGGCTGGAGCCCTTGGTCGTGCAGGCGCCGGCGACGCCGTCGCGGGTCAAGCCCGAGAATGCCGGCGGGCTCACCGTCCCGAACCAGGACAAGGAAGTCTTCAACCGCCTGCAGCCCAACACCGTGCCGGCCCAGCCGGAGAAGCTGCTGCCCGGCCCGACCAATCCCAAGCTGCCCGCGGGCGGGATCCTGCCCACGCCGGCCGCCCCCAAGCCGCCCGATACCGAGGTCGCTGCCAAGACTCCGACGCCGCTGCAGGCCGCGACGCCGGCCTCGGTGACGCCGGGTGCTCCCGCCCCGGCGCCGGCGGTGACCGAGACCAAGCCCGCCGCGCCGACCGAAAGCGGGCCCTCGATCGCCAGCCTGATCGACAACATGTCGGGACCGGCCGGCGGTTGGCGCGTCCAGGTCGCCTCGGTCAAGAACGAGGATGTCGCCAAGTCGACCTGGGCCCGCCTGCAGAGCGCGCACGGCGACGTGATGGCCAACCTGCGCATGACCGCGGTGCGAGTCGATCTCGGCGACAAGGGCGTGTGGTATCGCGTCCAGGGCGGTCCGCTCGACGAGAAGCAGGCGCAGAGCGTCTGCAGCACGCTCAAGACCCGCAAGGCCGACTGCGTCCTGGTTCCGCCGGCAAGGTGATCATGCTCTTCCGGACCGCCGGCCTCTGGCCGGCTCATGATCATGAGCCGGCCAGAGGCCGGCGGTCCGGAAGACGATGATATGAGTCCCAGAGCCGTCATCTTCGGTTGTGCCGGCCCCGACCTCACGGCCGACGAGCGGGCGTTCTTTCGCGACGCCGATCCGCTGGGCTTCATTCTGTTCGCACGCAATGTCGATACGCCCGAGCGCACGCATCGGCTGGTCGAGGAGCTGCGCTCGTCGGTGGCGCGTGGCGATGCGCCGGTGCTGATCGACCAGGAAGGCGGCCGAGTCGCGCGCCTGCGGCCGCCGCACTGGCGCAAGGCGCCGCCGGCCCGCCTGCTGGGTGACCTCTATGCGCGCGATCCGGAGCGCGGCCTGGAGGCGACGCGACTCAACGCGCGCCTGCTCGCGGCCGACGTCGCCTCGATCGGCGTCGACGTCGATTGCCTGCCTGTCCTCGACATCGGCTTCCCCGGGACCCACGCGGCGATCGGCGATCGCGCCTTCGCCGACCGGCCCGAGCCGGTTGCGGCGCTGGGCCGCGCCGCCGCCGAGGGCCTGCTGGCCGAAGGCGTCATGCCGGTGATCAAGCATATGCCCGGCCACGGCCGGTCCACCGTCGACAGCCACCTATCGTTGCCGCGCGTGACGGCCAGCCGCGAGGAGCTGGAGCGCACCGACTTCCTGCCCTTCAGGCTCCTGGCCGACCTGCCCTGGGGTATGACCGGCCATCTCCTGTTCGATGCCGTCGATCCTTCGACCGCCATGACGGTATCGGCACGGGGCGTGAAGGAGATCATCCGCGGCCATATCGGCTTCGACGGCCTGCTGCTCAGCGATGACCTGTCCATGCAGGCCCTGGGCGGCTCGCTGGCCGAGCGCGCCGAGCGCTGTCTGGCCGCAGGCTGCGACATCGCCCTGCACTGCAACGGCCGCATGGACGAGATGACCGCGATCGTGGCCCGGACCGGCGCCATGACCGAAAAGGCGGCAGCTCGGTTCGCCGCCGGCCGTTCCTTCCTGGCCCGCCATCGCAATCCGGCCGGCAAAGCGGGCCTCGCCGATGCCGCCCGGAAGCTTGCAACCATGTTGGGGGAATGGGGATAAGGCAGGGTCAAATCCTGTGGCGGTGCCCGGCATCGATGGCATAAACGGGTCTCACATGAGTGACGCTCAAAGCCCGCCCAACGACAACTTCGCCGCCGCCGGTCCGGACGTGATCGAGCCGGGCGAGGGTGAGTTGATCGTCAATCTCGAGGGCTTCGAGGGCCCGCTCGACCTGTTGCTGACCCTGGCGCGCGACCAGAAGGTCGACCTGCGCCGCATCTCCATGGTGGCCCTGGTCGACCAGTATCTGGCGCACGTAGCCCAGGCCCGTAGGCTCCGCCTGGAGCTCGCCGCCGACTATCTCGTCATGGCGGCCTGGCTCGCCTACCTGAAGTCGCGCCTGCTGCTGCCGGAACCGCCGGCCGGCGAGGAGCCGTCCGGCCAGGAGATGGCCGATGCCCTGCAATGGCAGCTGCGTCGCCTCGAGGCCATGCAGGAGGTGGGCGTTCGCCTGATGGCCCGCCCGCAGCTCGGCAAGGACATCTTCGCCCGCGGGCAGCCCGAGGGCGTCGTCGTCGTGCGCCGCGCCGTCTGGGACGTGAAGCTCTACGACCTGCTGTCGGCCTACGGCCACCAGGTGCGGCCCAAGGACGCCGACACCTATCAGATCGAGCCCATGCAGTTCTTCTCGGTCGAGGAAGCGGCCGAGCGGCTGGGCCGCATGCTGGGCATCGCCATCGACTGGCAGTCGCTGGAAGCGTTCCTGCCGGCTGGCCTCACCGATCCGACCAAGCGGCGCTCGGCGATGGCTTCGACGTTCGTCGCGGGCCTGCAGCTCGCCAAGGACGGCCAGCTCGAGCTGCGCCAGACCGAGCGCTTCGGCCCGATCTATTTGCGTAAACGTACAGAGCAACGGTGACAGGGCTCTCCATGTCAGATCAAGAGAAGCCGAACCCCGAGACCGTCGAGATCGTCGAGCCCGACACGGCCGAGGTCGCTGCCGTCGAGGCCGCCAAGGAGAAGTCCGAGGTGGTCGAGGACGAGGCCGCCGAGTCGCAGGCTGACGACGACGAAATCGTCGACGAAGAGGCCGATGAGGAAGAGGCCGATGAGGAAGAGGCCGACGACGAGGACGAAGAAGACGACGAAGATGATGACGACGTCGACGACGATGTCGACGATGAAGAAGAGGCCGAGGAAGAGGCTGTCGAGGTACACGCCGCCGACGAGAAAGCCGACGCCGAAGAGTCCGATGAGGAAGACGACGAAGACGACGAAGAAGATGATGACGTCGACGACGATGACGATGATGTCGACGACGAGGAAGAAGCCGAGGCCGCGGAGCAGGCTGCGGATGAGCAGCCCGTCACGGCAGAGCCTGTCGCTGCCGCCGCGGCCATGGCCGCCGGAGCCGTTGCGGCGAAGGCGGCCGAAGGCGCCGTCACCGATGTCGTTTCACCCGATCACGCCCAGCACCTGCGGCTCCTGGAGGCGCTGGTTTTCGCCGGCACCCAGGCGCTCGACGAGAAGGAGCTGGCCGACCGCCTGCCCAACGATGCCGACGTGAAGCGCCTGATCGCCGATCTCACCGAGATGTATGCCGGCCGCGGCGTCAACCTGATGCAGGTTGCCGGCGGCTGGGCCTTCCGTACCGCCCCCGACCTGTCGGAGAAGCTCAAGATCGAGCGGCCGGTGAACCGCAAGCTCTCGCGCGCTGCGGTCGAGACCCTGGCCATCATCGCCTACCACCAGCCGGTGACGCGCGCCGAGATCGAGCAGGTGCGTGGCGTCGGCCTGAGCAAGGGCACGCTCGACCTCCTGTTCGAGCAGAACTGGATCAAGCCGATGGGCCGCCGCCGCGCGCCCGGCAAGCCGGTGACCTGGGGCACCAGCGACTTCTTCCTGGAGCATTTCGGCCTGCCCAGCCTCGACGACCTGCCGGGCCAGGAGGAGCTTAAAGCCGCAGGTCTCTTGGACCCGCGGTCGCAGCCGCCCATATTCCGGCCCGAAGAGCCCGACCTGCCGCTCGAGCCAGGCGAGGATGAGGCCGACGAGCCGCTGGCCGTCGACGAAACGGGGCGCTGACGGGCCATCAAGGCCCACAAAGAGCCTTATTCGACAGGTTGCCGGGCCTTCCGGCGGGATGCCATAATCAGCGTCACGCCGATCGCAATCGTTTTGGGAGCATTTGGATATGGGTAGCCTCAGCGTATGGCACTGGCTAATCGTGCTGGCCGTCGTGCTGCTGCTGTTCGGCGGTCGCGGCAAGATCTCGTCGCTCATGGGCGACTTCGGCAAGGGCCTGTCGGCCTTCAAGAAGGGCGTGGGCGGCCAGGGTGAAGAGACGCCGCCGGCGCAAGCCGCGGGCCAGCCTGGGGACGCCGCCAAGCCGATCTCGGCCCAGGCGACGACGACTCCGCCGTCGGGTAGCCAGGTCCACCAGGACAGCGCCGCCAAGGTCTAGCGCGGGCCTGAGCAGGCCTGAACGCCGATGTTTGGTATCGACAGCCCCGAACTCCTGGTCATCGCGATCGTCGCACTGGTCGTGATCGGCCCCAAGGAGCTGCCGGGCATGTTGCGCAGCTGGGGCAAATGGATGGCCCAGATGCGCGGCATGGCGGCGGAGTTCCGCGGCCATGTCGACGAGATGGTGCGCCAGTCCGAGCTCGACGATGTGAAGAAGCAGCTCGAGGGCACCTCGGGGCTCGATCTGCAGTCGCTCGATCCCACCAAGCAGATCAAGAGCGCCATCCAGGAAGGCATGGCCGAGGGCGAGAAGGCCTACAATGAGGCCAAGAGCTCCTTCGACAATCCGCTGGCCGAACCGGAATCTGCCCCGCAGATCGCCGCCGAGCCGCCGCCGGTAGTTGCCGAATCGGCGCCCATCACCAGCGAGCCGCTGCCCGAGCCGGCTCCGGCCGCAGTGGCTGAGTCGTCGTCGCCTTCCTCACAGGAAGAGAAGCCGGCCAAGGCCGCTGCTGCAGGTTAGCTCGATCTTGGACCCGTCATGCTCCTCTCCCCCTCGGGGGAGAGGTCAGGTGAGGGGGCGCACCAAACATGGTGCGCGCACCCCCCTCACCCCACCTCTCCCCCAAGGGGGAGAGGAGCAAGAAAGCGGAGAACATGACGGCGCCAATTAGCGCTTTGAATTGCCCTGCAAAGGGCGGCATAACGCGGCACCCAGGCCGCAAAGACCTACCTTGACCCAAGTTCACGACGGACCCGAAGACGACAAGCCGATGCCGCTGCTCGATCACCTGATCGAGCTGCGCAAGCGCCTGATCTATGCGCTGCTCGGCTTCATGCTGGTGTTCTTCGTCACCTTCTACTTCGCCAAGCCGATCTTCTCCTTCCTGATCCAGCCGGCGACGCAGGACGGCTACAAGGTCGTCGTCCTCGACATCTTCGAGTTCTTCTTCGTCACGGTGAAGCTCTCGGCCATGGTGTCGCTGATCGTGGGCTTCCCGCTGATCGCGGTGCAGATCTGGCTGTTCGTGGCGCCCGGCCTCTACCGGCACGAGAAGAAGGCGTTCATGCCTTTCCTGATCGCCACGCCGTTCATGTTCTATTTCGGCTGCCTGGCGATGTACTACGTCGTCATGCCGTACGTGATCAATTTCATGCTCACGCAGTACGTACCGCCCGACATCGAAAAGACCCTGCGCTCGTCGGACTATCTCGAGCGTGTCCTGCAGCTCGTCTTCGCTTTCGGCTTCGCCTTCGAGGTGCCGGTTCTGCTGACCCTGATGGTGCGCGTCGGCATCGTCAGCACCGAGTCGCTGCGCGCCAAGCGGCGCTACGCCATTGTCATCGCCTTCGTCGTCGCCGCCGTCCTGACGCCGCCCGACGTCGTGAGCCAGCTCGCTCTCGCGACGCCGCTGATCGCCTTCTACGAGATCAGCATCCTGATCGGCCGCTGGATCGAGAAGAAGCGCGACGAAGAGGACAAGAAGGCCGAGGAAGCCGAGAACAAGAGCGACTCGGCCGGTAGCTGACCATGCATGACATCCGTTTCATCCGGGAAAACCCCGCGGCGTTCGACGCTGGCCTGAAGAAGCGCAACCTGGCGCCGCTGTCGGCCGAACTGCTGGAGATCGACAAGCGCCGCCGCGCCGCCATCTCGGAGAGCGAGTCGGCCCAGGCCCAGCGCAAGGCGCTCAGCCGCCAGATCGGCATCGCCAAGGGCAAGGGCGAGCCGGTCGACGCGCTGATGGCCGAGGTCGCTGCCCTCGAGGCCACCCTGAAGAAGGGCGAGGCCGAGGCCCAGCGCCTCGACGAGGAGCTGACGCATCGGCTGGAGGTGCTGCCCAACCTGCCGTTCGACGACGTGCCCGATGGTCTCGACGAGACCGCCAACGTCGAGATCCGTCGCGTCGGCAGCCAGCGCAACTTCCCGTTCCAGCCCAAGGACCATGTGGCGTTGGGCGAGGCCACCGGCGAGATGGACTTCGCGTCGGCCGCGAAGATCTCCGGCGCGCGCTTCGTGTACCTGAAGAAGCATCTCGCCCGCCTGGAGCGCGCCATCGCGCAGTTCATGCTCGACCTGCACACCTCGGAGGAGGGCGGCTACACCGAGGTCAATCCGCCGTTGCTGGTGCGCGACAACGCCGCCTACGGCGTCGGCCAGCTGCCCAAGTTCGCCGAGGACATGTTCCATACCGACAACGGCTTCTGGCTGGTGCCGACGGCCGAGGTGCCGCTCACCAACCTGGTGAACGACACCATCGTCGAGGAGAAGGACCTGCCGCTGCGCTTCACCGCCTTCACGCCGTGCTTCCGCTCCGAGGCGGGTGCGGCCGGCAAGGACACGCGCGGCATGATCCGCCAGCACCAGTTCCCGAAGGTCGAGCTGGTCAGCATCACCACGCCCGAGGAGTCGGACGCCGAGCATCAGCGCATGACGGGCCGTGCGGAAGAGGTGCTGAAGCGCCTCGGCCTGCCGTTCCGCACCATCGTGCTGTGCGGCGGCGACATGGGGCCGGCCTCGCGCAAGACCTTCGACATCGAAGTCTGGCTGCCCGGCCAGAACACCTACCGCGAGATTTCCAGCTGCTCGAACTGCGGCGAGTACCAGGCCCGCCGCATGAACGCGCGCTTCCGGCCCAAGGAGGGCAAGGGGACGCGCTTCGTGCATACGCTGAACGGTTCGGGGCTGGCGGTCGGCCGTACCCTCATCGCGGTGCTGGAGAACTACCAGAACGAGGACGGCTCGGTGACGATCCCCGAGGCGCTGCTTCCCTACATGGGCGGCCTCACCGTGCTGCCGGCACCCGCGGCGAAACGCAAATGACCCCGCAGGACATCGCGCGCAAGCGCATCCTCGTCACCAACGACGACGGCATCAATGCGCCCGGCCTGGAGGCGATGATCGACATCGCCACCCAGCTCTCCAAGGACGTCTGGGTGGTGGCGCCCGAGTACAACCAGTCGGGCGCCGGCCACTCGCTGTCGCTCACCCATCCGGTACGTGCCCGCCAGGTCAGCGAGACCAAGTACGCGCTGGAAGGCACGCCGACCGACTGCGTGCTGTTCGCCGTCAAGCATCTGCTGCGCGACCACAAGCCCGACATCGTGCTCTCTGGCGTCAACCGCGGCGGCAACATGTCGGACGACGTCACCTACTCGGGCACCATCGCCGGCGCCATGGAAGGCTGCCTGCTCGGAATCCCCTCGATCGCCTTCAGCCAGACCTACACCCATCCCCATCCGTTGAAGTGGGATACCGCGACCCAGTTCGGCGCCGACGTGGCGCGCCGCGTGCTGGCCATGGAGATACCGCGCAACGTCCTGATCAACGTCAACTTCCCCGACGTCGTGCCGTCGGCCGTGAAGGGCGTGCGGGTGACGCGCCAGGGCGTGCGCGGCTTCGGCGGCCACATCGTCGAGCGCACCGATCCGCGCGGCGGCACCTACTACTGGATCGCCTATGCGCCGGGCGCGCACGAGCACGACGACGAGAGCGATCTCACCTCGGTGCGCTCGGGCTACGTCTCGGTGACGCCGCTGCATCTCGACCTCACCCACGAGGCGACGCGCCAGAAGCTCGCGGCGCACTTCGCCAAGGACTGAGCGGGGCAGGCCGTGAACGCCCCGGCCATGCAGCGCCTGATCGCCGAGTTGCGGCAGTCAGGCATTTCGGACGAGCGGGTGCTCGCGGCCATCGCCGCGGTCGACCGCGAGCGCTTCGTGACGCCAGCCTTCGCCGAGCGCGCCTGGGAGAACACGGCGCTGCCCATCGCCTTCGGCCAGACCATCAGCCAGCCCCTTGTGGTCGCCGCCATGACCGAGGCGCTGAACGTCGGCCCGCGCATGAAAGTGCTCGAGATCGGCACCGGCTCGGGCTACCAGGCGGCCGTGCTCGCCAAGCTGGCGCGGCGCGTCTACAGCGTCGAGCGCTTCAAGCCGCTGTCGCGCGAGGCCGAGAAACTCCTGATCAATCTCGGCATCTACAATGTCGTGTTCGACGTCGGCGACGGCACCAAGGGCTGGGCCGGCCAGGCGCCGTTCGACCGCATCATCGTCACAGCCGCCGCCGAGGAGCGGCCGCAGGCGCTGATCGACCAGCTCGCGGTCGGCGGCATCCTGATCGTCCCCGTCGGCCGCGATCCGACCGCGCAGGTGGTCGAGCGCATCGTCAAGAGCGAGAGCGGTCTGCAGCGCGATACACTGATGCCGGTCCGGTTCGTTCCGCTGGTCGCTGGCGCGCTGCCGGTGCTGGGCCAGGGTTGACGGGAGCGCGGACCTCCAGGTCCGCTCATAGTCTTCGTCTTCCGGACCGCGCGCGTCCCCGCGCGCTCACGAGGCGCGCGAGGACGCGCGGGGTCCGGAAGATCATGAGCGGACCTGGAGGTCCGCGCTCCGGAAGAGCATGACGCGCCACTGGAGTGGCGCGCCCCCAGCGCTTAGGATTTCGCGGCAACAACGGGGAGGCCACGCGAATGCCCGTAGCAGCAGCCCGCATCCATGAGGTGCCGGACGACCTGCTCGCCGCCATCGACTACTGCTACGACCAGGGCTGGACCGACGGCCTGCCGGTCGTGCCGCCGCAGGTCGATCGCGTGCACGCCATGCTGGCGGCCGACGATCGACCGGCCGAGACCGTCATCGCCAAGCATCCGGCGACCGGCCTCGAGCTCTCCCTGCACGCTGCCGCCGTCAACGCCGTCATGGCGGGCTGCCTGCCGGCGTACTTCCCGGTGCTGGTCGCAGCCTTCGAGGCCATGGACCGCGAGCCGTTCAACTTCCACGGCTCGACCGCCAGCACGGGCGGCTCCGCACCGCTGGTTCTGGTGAGCGGCCCGATCGCCGAAGAGATCGGCATGAATGCCGACGTCAACCTGTTCGGCCCGGGCAACCGGCCCAACGCCACGATCGGCCGGGCGACGCGGCTGATCCTGCGCAACGTCTTCCAGATGCTGCCCGGCATTTCCGACAAGTCGACGCAAGGCAACCCGGGCAAGTACAGCCTGTGCATCGCCGAGCGCACGCGCGGCAATCCCTGGCCGCCGCTCTGCCAGGAGCAGGGCTACGCCGCAGGCATCTCGAGCGTCACCGTCTATGCCGCCGGCGGCTTCTGCAACGTCGAGAACCACGGCGGCAACACGCCCGAGCAGGTCCTGGGCTCGGTGGCCGACGCCATGGCCAACTACGGCTGCATCACCTTGGGCCAGAGCGTGGTGATCCTCGCACCCGAGCACCTGCAGATCGTGGCCGGCGCCGGCTGGACGCGACGGCAGGCGCGGGAATTCCTGTTCACCCACGCCAAGCGCTCGGTCGACGGCATGAAGGGCGTCGGCAAGTTCCGCGACCGCGAGTACGACGCACAGCATGGCGAGAGCGCCCATGCGCTAGCCGAGCAGGGCTTCCTGCATCGCGGCCTCAACCCCGACGATATATTGATCACGCTGGGCGGCGGCGACGCCGGCGGCCATTCGTGCTTCCTGCCGTCATGGAGCCGCGGCCGCGGCTCGATCATGCAGCACGCCCCGATCCGCCAGAAGAAGTAGGAGGAACCGATGCAGCTCTACGCCCCCACCTCGACGACCGCCACGAAGAAGCGGACACGCGCGCCCAAGCTCGCCAAGCTCGACGGGGCGCGTATCGGCATCCTGGAAAACGGCAAGCTCAACGCCGAGGAGATGCTGAACGAGGTTGCCCAGCTCTTCGTGCAGCGGCACGGTTGCACCATCGTGAAGCTCGCCTCCAAGAAGAACGCCAGCGCCCCCGCACCGGCCAACACCCTCACGCAGGTCGCCCCGGAGGTCGACTTCTTGATAACCGGCCTGGGGGATTGAGGATCCTGCTCAACGTGCAGTCTGCACGACGGCATTTCCTTCGAGCAGCTTGGCAAGCGGGCTGTGGTCATCTGCACGACACCTTTCGAGGTGACGGCCAAGAACATCGCGCGCGTGCTGGGGCTGCCCGACTACCCCTTCACCCGGGTCCAGCACCCGATCGGCAGCTGCACCTTGCCCGAGCTCAAGGCCCGCGCCGAGGTCGCCTACCAGCAGGCCCTGGCGATATTGCTCAAGGAGTGAATTAGCCCGATTCCCGCCGGAATCGTGATGCAGTACAATAGGCTCATGAAAAGAGCCCCTCGCTACCCCTCGCGATGGGCCGGCTGGATGCGCACGCTCGGTACAACGGCGGCGCTCTCGGTCGCGCTCGGCGCCTGCTCGAATGTGTTCGGCCCCAAAGGCGGAACCATGGAATATCCCGGCTCCGGCGCTGGTCCCAACGCCGTTGCCGTCTATGTCGTGAACGAAAAGGACACGGTCGACAGCATCTCGCAACGCTACGGCGTGCCGTCGCAGACCATCATCGAGCGCAACAAGCTGAAGGGCCCGCCCTACACGCTGAAGGCCGGCCAGTATATCGAGCTGCCCGGCGCCAAGTTCGTCGCCGACAATACCGGTGGCGGCGCCACCCAGGCCGCCGCGGCCACGCCGCCCGGCCCGGTCAAGCGCGATAACCTGCCGCCGCCCGGTTCCAAGAGCGAGCCGGCGGAGCACAGGACGGCCGCCGGCCAGCCGACACCGCTCAGCCCGGCCGCCGAGGCGAGCAAGACTGAAACGACCGTGGCCGCCACACCGCCGCCGCCGCGCATGGCCTGGCCGCTGCACGGCAAGGTCCTGGTGCCCTACGGCACCCAGGGCGGCCAGAAGAACGACGGCATCGACATCCAGGCCGCCACCGGAGACCCCGTGAAGGCGGCGGACGGCGGCACCGTGATCTATGCCGGCAGCGACGTCGCCCATCTCGGCAACCTGCTGCTGGTCCAGCACCCGGGCGGCTACATCACCGCCTACGGCAACAACGAGGCGCTGCTGGTCAAGAAGGGCGACGCCGTCAAGAAGGGCCAGACCATCGCCAAGGCCGGCAACTCCGGCGGCGCAGCGAGCCCGCGGCTGCACTTCGAGGTCCGCCGCGGCGGCAGCAAGACGGTCGATCCGATGACGGTGTTGCCGGCGCAGTGATCTAGTGGACCACGACGGGCCAGTCGTCGATCCGGCGGACCAAGACTCCCTGGCTCGTCGTTTCGACCTGGACGGCAACGCCGCTTGCCACCGGCTGGAGTTCCTCGATCGGGATCGTCGTATCGAGCAATTCGTGCGGATCGTAGCGTAGCAGCACGATCTGGCGGCAGCCCGACTCGTGAGCGTCGACGATCGCGCTTTCCAGGCGGTTCACGTCTTCCATCGGTCCGCAGAAGCGGTCGCCCAGCAGCTGGCCGGAAGGCGGCGCTAGCGCCCAGGCGCGACTCGGTGTGTTGGTTTCCTTCGGCACGGTGACATCCCCTCAGCAGCCACGCGTTGTGCCATTTGGCATCCGAGTCGAGGCGGGGGTCTGTGGCAAAGGTCACCTTTGACGCCGTCTAAGCCACCTTGCCATCGAGCGCTTCGCCGATGCGATGGACCGAGAGCTGCCTGCCCGTTGCATCGATCACCACCGTGACGCTGCTCGCCAGCGGCTGCAGCTCTTCGGCCGGAACCGTCGGATCGAGCAGTTCGTCCGGGTCGTAGCGCAACAGCACGACCCGCCGCCGGCTCCCGCACGTGCCGTCGCGCGCTGCGGCCTGGACGTCGAACATCGCCATCTCGAGCCTGATCGCATCCTCGACCGGGCCGCCCGGCAGCTGGTGCCTGGCGATGCGCTCCTCCAGCCACAGGCCGAAGCGCCACGACTCCCAGCGATATTGCAGCGTGGCATGGCGCGACGCCGCCCAGAAGGCGTCGAGCTCGTCCATCAGCCGGTCGCCCAGCAACCGGCAGGAATGCGGCAGCACCGAGTAGACCGGGATCAGCCGGTTGACGCGATAGAGCGAGCAGTTCACCGACATCGCCTCGTGATGGACCATGGTCTCGAGCCGCTTGCGCTCGCGCGGCGTCACGTCGTAGCTCGCGAGCACGTCCGCGGCGCCCTGGCGCAAGGCGCCGCAGCGCTCGGGCGAGGCGATCAGGTCGGCAAAGGCGCGCTGGAATTCCGCGATCGACATGGCAGGCCTCCCCCTTCAGTTCCCCAACGCGGCGCGCATCTGTTGCAGTTGGCCGAGCACGCCCGCGTCGCCCAGGCCCGGGAAATAGGTCTCGTGGAATTCGAAGGTCACGCCCGAGAGGTTGCGGCAGCGCGGCGCGGTGCGCTCGAGCAGGCTCCAGACGTCGGACGGGCAGGCGCCGGCGTGCGAATCGAGATAGGCGCCGAACAGGCTGTTGCCGCCGGCGACGTGGATCTCGCCGATGGCGTCGAGATCGAGCCCGTTGATGAAGCGCTCGGCGTCGAGGCCGAGATTGACGGCGTTGACATGGAGGTTGTGCAGGTCGAGCAGCAGGCCGCAGCCGGTGCGCCGGACCAGCGCATTCATGAAATCCTCCTCGCTCATGTCCGAGCCGGGGACGGGCGTGTGCACCACGCCGTTCTCGAGCAGCAGCTGCGTGCCCAGCACGTCCTGGACCCGGCTGACGCGCTCGCAGAGCATGTCGAGCAGGTCGCGGTCCCAGGCGAGCGGCAGGGCCAGGCCGGCATGATGATCGGGCGTCACCTCGGTCTGCACGCGCACCGCCGAGAGATGCTCGCTGATCCAGGCGAAGCGGTAGCGCCGATGCCACTCGGCGAGCTGGCGCACATGGTCGATGTCGAAGGTCGAGCCGCTGGCGATCGACAGGCCGACGCCGTGCGCGACCAGCATATGGCGCGAGGCGAGCTCGTCGAGCAGGGCGACCTCGTCGGGCAGCGGCGCGAAGCGCTCGCTGCGATCACGGCCGAAATCCTGCCAGAACCGCTCCGGGATGATCGACAGGAACTCGACGGCATCGGGCCGGACGCCCAGGAGGTCGGTCAGCGCGCCGTTGAACAGCAGTCCAACGCCAGGCTGACCGGCTCGCGGGCGTCCGATCCCGGCATGCCCGATCTCGGGTCGTGTGAGGTCGAGCATGGATGCCTCCGCGTTACATGCGCTTCATGGTGCCGAGGTCGACCTTCACCAGGTTCTCGATCTCCTCGCGCTCCTGGAACCAGATCGGAACGCCGGAATTGCACGGCAGGCAGCCCTTGAGCTTGCCGAGGATGTCCGACAGCTGGGGCTGCAGCTTGAGCGTGTCCGAAAGCGTGGTTCCCTTCGGCACGGTGACCTTGAGAACCGGCTGCACGCCGTCACGCACGAGCTGGATCTCGGCGACTCTTTCCTTGGCCATTTGAACGCTCCGTTGTTGAAGTGCTTGCGCCCCTGCCAAGCGACAACGATGCTCAATGCTGCAAGCCCTCTTTGCCGCATTGGTGCGCAAGATAGACCTACACGCCGGAGCCGGCTGCAATCTGTGGCAAAGCCCACCTTGGATTGCAGAGTGGGAAATGATCGTCGCCATGAGGGTGCCACCACGAGGACGACTCACTGCAATAATATCGCGCGATGGTTGAATCTTCTATCGCTGCACGACGAAGCCGTTACAGTGGTCCCGGGGGAGGGCACGACCATGGGTGACATGTTCAGGACCTTTGCGGTCCGGAATCCCGTTGCGTTGACCAACGCGCAGGCGGCGACAATCGGAATTCAATCTCATCCGGAGCGATATCAATCGGTCCGTTTTGGACAGTGGCAGCAACTATGCCTGGCCAACGACGTGCAGGGCCTGCGGGCGGCCGCAGAGGCCTTCGTGGCGGGGCCGCAGGCCGTCAGGGCGCTCGACGATCTCGCCGCCGGCTGGCGCGGCGTCCTCAAGTCCTTCCAGTGGCATGGCGCCAGGATCGACAAGGCTACGGCGATCGCCATCCTGAACGAGAACCGCGCCACGTCTCTCTTCGACAAGAGTGGCCGTATCCAGGGCGACGCCTGGACGGGTGTGGCCGACACCATCCTCGCGCTGGCCTGTCTCAGGCGCCTGAGCGAGCGGCGCAGCGTCGATATCCAGGCAGTGCTGCGCGTCATGAGCTTCGTCGAGCGGGCGGTTGCGCTGAAGCTCGACCTGCCGGAGCGCAGCCTCGCGCCGCACTTCGGCAAGCCCATCCTGTTGCCTCATCAGTTCTTCGCGCTCGATCCGTGCCGCGACCTGAAGCCTGCCGACGTGAAGGCGGGAGAGGGCAGGGACCATGCGCCAAAGGATCCCTGCAACTGCGAACCGACCGTGACCTGCGTCGACCAGAGCCCGTGCTGCGCCACCGTCACGCCCTATGTCGTCGACCTGATGGTCGTGCGCGACCACACCAAGTGCTTCAAGCCCGGCGACCTGTCCTTCGTCCGCAACGTGATGATCGGCGAGACTCTGAACAACCGCCATCGGCGCCTGGATCGCACTGAGCAGGTCAGCGAGACGGACACGGAGACGACGAAATTCTCCGAGCGCGATCTTCAGGTCGAGGACAAGACGTCGCTCAAGAGCGAGATCCAGGACACGGTGAAATCCGATATGGACCTCGATGCCGGGGTCACCGGCAATGCCTCCTGGGGCAACGAGAAGGTCGGCGCCAAGTACGACGTCCACATGCATGCGGACGTCTCGTCGAGCAATTCGAAGGAGACCATCAAGAAAGAGGCGCGGGACTACGCCCGCGACGTGGTCGATCGCTCCGTCACCCGGCTGGAGGAAAAGGTGAAGACCTCGCTCAGGACGACGCGCCTGATGGAAACCGAGGACGTCAACGAGCATGGCTTCATCAACACCACGGGCGAGAACGTCTGCGGCCAGTATCTCTATGTCGACAAGGTCTCGAGGGCGCAGGTCTACAATTACGGCAAGAAGGCCGTGGTCGACATCAACCTGCCAGAGCCGGCGGAGCTTTATATCCGACTGCTCGAGAACGAATTTCCCGGCGCTGCACCGCCGAAACCGGGGACGATCGACGTGACTGCCTCGCAGATCACGCCCGACAACTATGCGGGCCTGGCTGCCGCCTGGGGCGTGACGGACGCTCCGGCTCCGCCCGCCTTCACCAAGCCGGTCCAGGTGACGATGGAAGGCGAGCCCGGCGACCCGAAGGGCGACGCCAAGTCGGGGTCACGCACGTTCAGCTTCAGTTGCACGATTCCCGACGACTATGTCGGTGTCTCTATGTCGGTGAACAGCATCCGGCTGAACTACAACGCGGGTGGCGGCGTCTCGATTTCAGCCAACCTCGGCAATGCGAGCGTCTGGGATCAGCATGGCGGCAGCCAGGGCTTCTCCAGTGCGCTGCCGTCCGTCGAAGGCAGTCAAACCATCATCGTCCATACCTGGGACGTCACGAACTTCACCTGGGTGCTGACGGTGACCTGCGAGCTCAAGGCGCCGGCGAAGCTGGCTTGGCAGGCCGCCATCCTGGCGGCCCTGGAGAAGGCCCGCGAGAAGAAGGTGGCCGACCACCAGAAGTTCCTCGACGAGAAGGCCGCGTTCGTCGCGGAGGAGGCCGAGCGCAGGCGGGAGAGGTTCAACCAGAACCCGTTCCTGCTACGCGAGATCGAGCGCACGGAACTGAAGCGGATGGCGATCTCCTACGTCTCCTGCCAGTTCTACGATCAGTTCGACGCCATGAAATACCGCGTGAAGCCGTGCGGGCATGCCCAAATGGACATCCGCGAGGCAGAGATCGAAGGACGGTTCATCCAGTTCTTCGAGCAGGCCTTCAATTGGAATCTGATGACTTACATCTTCCGCGGCTATTATTGGGGCCGCAAGCATACCTGGCGGGAGAAGCTGCTGCAGGAGTCGGGCGATCCGATCTTCAAGCAGTTCCTCGCCGCCGGTAGCGCCCGGGTGCTGCTGCCGATCCGCGACGGCTATCTCGATCACGTCGAGTATTTCCTGACGACCGGAGAGATCTGGGGCAACAGCGGCAAGCCGCCGCTGCCCGACGATCCCCATTACGTGTCGCTCGCGCAGGAGCTCAAGGAGCAGAAGGACAACTACTATACCGACCGGCTCGGCCGCGCCGACGTGGTGCAGGGTAGCGCCCAGGTTCGGCTGCACGATACGCCGGACTACTGGAATCTCGGCGATCCCGCCGCCGGCATCTCGGCGCATCTCGATCAGCTGGCGATCGATGCCGACATCGACCGCGAGATCGTGCTCGACGCCAAGGTCTATCGCATCGTCTCGATCGACAAGAATCCGGCAGGCGCCACGCTGCCGCCCATCGACTGGACGATCACGCTCGATCGCGCATACGAAGGCGACACGGCGCCGAACCTGACCTGGTCGACTGGAGCGCTGTTCGTCGGCGCGCCGTGGGAGTTCGTGACGCCGACGTCGCTCACCTTTCTGCGCGAGAAGGCCAATTGCCTGCCCTGCTATCCCCTGAAGGAATGCAAGGAGGGCGAATGAACTACAGCGACTATGCCAATCCCAAGGGCAGCTACCTCGACTATGCCAAGCCGTCGCGCGGCCAGAGCCCGGTCCGTGGCGGGACGCTTCGTCCGGCTACGGCCAGCTCGACCTACGAAGTCACTCACGTCTACTACCGCAAGGATCAGGAGTCGCCGGAAGTCGAGCTGCTGATCCCCTGGCATTTCGGGCGACGGGTGCTGGCCGACAGATCGTATGCCTTCTTCTCGCGCTACAAGACCGACGTCGAGACAGGCATCGAGCGGGCGATGCTCGAGGCCAGCAAGATGCTCTTGGACCTTGCGATGAGCTTGGCCGCCCCGGAGCTTTCGGCGATGGAGAAGCTGGCCATCAAGCATTTGAAGGACGCCTACTCGTCCCTCGACCCCCACGAGGACCTGGCGCACGGCTCGCGCGAGCAGAGTCTGCGTACCCTGCTTGGCATCTATCTTGGACGCAGCTACCTCACGACACCATACGACCCCAACCCCTTCGTCTTTCCGTCCGATGTCATGCTGTCACTGCGCGAATCGGCGTTCGCCGAGAACGCGACCCAGGCCGAGGTCGCGGCGAGGATGGCGCTGCTGTTCCATCTGATCGACCTCAGGCTTTACGAATGGAAGGTCGAGGTCGACGTGGCGGATGCCGAAAGTCTGTTCAAGCTCGAATCGTCTCTGACCGACAAGACGCTGTTCTTCGACAAGACACTGGAGACCTGCCTGCAAGTGCCTCTGTTCTTCGGGCCCAAGGCCGAGCCGAACTATGTCGGCCTGCGCATCACCCAGCTCACCCGGCATGTCGACGTCGAGCATGCCAAGAAGAAGTATCCGCAGGTGCCCTACAGCACGAGCTGGTGAGGTCGAGGCCGCAGCCTCAGCCGACGACTTTGCCGTCGAGTTGGTATTGACCCCGGCGATCCTCGATCTCGAGCACCCAGACGTCGGGATCGCGTGCCACCTGCCGGGCGATGTAGGCGTCCGCCTCGGCTTCGGGCACGGGGCTGGGGCCGGTGCCGCGGCTCCAGGCCGGGCCATCATCCATCGAGCTTGCCTGGGTGTAGACGGTGACGCCGGCCTCGAAGCGGTTGATCTTCAGCAGCACCGTGCCGACGTCGGGGTCGCCGCGCCGCACCACGGTGGCCGGGATGAAGGCGCGGTCGCACAGGCGCACCTGCGCGCTCACCCACAGACCGGTCGTCAGGCCCATCACCATCGACGCACTCTTTACTCCAAAGCGTCGTCCAGTCCATCGAACACCGCCCGCGCGCCGCGCCAGCGGAAGCGCACGAAGGCGAAGGGCAGGGCCTGCAGGGCGTCGGAATCGGGATCGGCCAGAGCCGCCGGCGCGACCAGGATCGGCCGCACGTCGGGTCCGCCGCGCGCCGAGGCGAGCGACAGCGAGCCCACCGCCATGGCGAGCTCCTCGGGCCCGCCGTCGGCCACCAGGGCGAACAAGGGCTGCGGCCGCTCGCCACGCAGCGAGAAGAGATCCTCGGCGCCGCCGAACAGCCCGCGCTTGGCCAGTTCCTCGTGCAGCGCCACGTCGACCAGCCGCCGGTCGCACGCCGCCATCGCCGAATCGACGATCGCCGGTTCGACGCAGAGCCCTGTGCGCGCGGTCGGCGGTTCGCCCGCCTTGAAGCGGCGCACCGCATCGACGAACTGTCCCAGCAGTCGCGTGAGCCGCGGGCTGTCGAGCGGCGCGATGACCAGCGCCTCGGTCTCCTCGCCGTCGGGCCAGCCGATCTTGCGCCACACGCCGTCGCCCAAGAATTCGCGGAAGCCCGACTTGCGCTGGCCTGGCCGCGAGCCGCCCGTGCGGCCGGAATGGCAGAGATAGAGCGCGCCACGGTCGTCGGCAGCGATGATGCCCGCGACCTTCCGGTCGGCGCCGGCGCGCGGCAGGTTGATTTCGCAGGTGATGCTCTCTCGCTTGGCCGGCGCATCCGGCGCGTGGCCCAGCAGCAGGGCATCGCGCGCTGATCGCGGCTCGACGGCCCACCAATAGGCATCGTCACGCGCCCAGTGGATGGTGGTGCGCAATTCGCCGCCGCGCCAGGTGAGCCGCACGCCGCGTGAGGGAATCCCCTTCAAAGCGCCCTGCAGGCGCTTGATGGCGCGTTCGATCCGCCTTGGCTCCCCCACGGCCCTTAGCATCGGCAATTCTACCCCTGTGAGTTATCCTTGCCGATGTGGACAGGTTCGGCCATTTAGCGCGCTGCAGATCAAATCAAGAATGGCCGAACCACCCCTCCTGACCCTTGCCGGCATCCGCTACCACCTGGGCGACCAGACCATCCTGGACGGCGTCGAGCTCGGCATCGCGCCGGGCGAGCGCCTGAGCCTGGTCGGCCGCAATGGGGCGGGCAAGTCGACCCTGCTGCGGATCCTGGCGGGCGAGCCGATCGCCGATTCCGGCACGCGCTTCGCCCAGCCCGGCGCCACCATCGCGACCCTGCCGCAGGAGCCGGATTTCACCGGCCATCCGACCGTCGGCCATTATGTCGCTGCCGCACTCGCCGATGCGCTCGGCCCCTCGGACTACCGCGTCACGGCCCTGCTGGACGAAGTGAAGCTCGACAGCGCCAAGAATCCCACGGAGCTGTCGGGCGGCGAAGCGCGCCGCGCCGCGATCGCTCGCGCCCTGGTCGCCGAGCCCGACGTGCTGCTGCTCGACGAGCCCACCAACCACCTCGACCTGCCGACCATCGAATGGCTGGAGGACAAGCTTTCCGCCTGGAGCGGCGCCTACGTGCTGGTGAGCCACGACCGCCGCTTCCTCGCCAACCTCAGCCGCGCCGTGCTGTGGCTCGACCGCGGCATCGTGCGCCGCCTCGACAGCGGCTATGCCGAGTTCGAGGGCTGGTCGAGCGGCATCCTCGAGCGCGAGGCGACCGAACGGCATAAGCTCGACCGCCTGATCGAGCGCGAGACCGAATGGGCCGGCAAGAGCATCCGTGCCCGCCGCACGCGCAACGAGGGCCGCCTGCGCCAGCTGGGCGAGCTGCGCAAGCAACGCCGCCAGCAGATCGGCCCGACCGGCCGCGCCACCATCGAGGTCGGCCAAGCCGAGCAGTCGGGCGCGCTCGCCATCACCGCGCGCAACATCTCCAAGCGCTTTGGCGAGCGCGCCATCGTCGAGAATTTCTCGACCCGCATCTTCCGCCGCGATCGCATCGGCCTGATCGGTCCCAACGGCGCGGGCAAGACGACACTGCTGCGCATGCTGATCGGCGACCTCGAGCCCGACACCGGCTCGGTGAAGCTCGGCGCCAACCTCGTGCCCGTCGTCATCGACCAGCGCCGCGCCGCGCTCGATCCCGACAAGACGCCGTGGGAGACCTTGGCAGACCGCAACGACCACCTGCTGGTGCGCGGCCGGCAGATGCACGTCATGAGCTACCTGCGCGAGTACCTGTTCCGCGACGAGCAGGCGCGCCAGCCCGTGCGCACCCTGTCGGGCGGCGAGCGCAACCGCCTGCTGCTCGCCAAGGCGCTGGCCGCGCCGTCCAACCTGCTGGTGCTCGACGAGCCGACCAACGACCTCGACGCCGACACGCTCGATCTGTTGCAGGAGGCACTGTCGGAGTACGACGGCACCGTCCTGCTGGTCAGCCACGACCGCGACTTCCTGGACCGACTGGTCACCTCGACCATCGCCATGGAAGGCGACGGCACGGCGATCGAGTATGCCGGAGGTTACAGCGACTACGTGGTTCAGCGCGGCCCGCGCGAGGTCGTGGCGGCGGCGCCCGCGGTGCGCCGCGAGAAGCCGCCTTCGCGCGAGAGCGCCCCCAAGGCGCGGCTGGGCTACAAGCGCGAACGCGCCCTCGCGGAGCTCCCGAAAAGGATCGAAGCCCTTAACGTCGAGATCGCTGCCCTGAATGCGGCGTTGACCGATCCCGATCTCTATCGCCGCGACCCGGCGGCGTTCGCGGCCAGGACCGCGCGTCTTGGCGCCGCGCAGGCCGAACTCGATACGGCCGAAACCGAATGGCTCGAGCTCGAGCTGCTGCGCGAGGAGCTGAGCGGCTGAGGCTACGCCGCTTCGCGATAGAAGAAATCGTCGTCGAGGAAGATCTCCTTGTGGGCGGCATCGTCGTTCGAGGCGACGATCGTCGCGCCGCTCTCGCGTTGCGCGAGGGTCAGCGCCTTGGCCACGCAGTCACGGTTGAACAGGGCCATCTCCTTGGCATCCTCGTAGATGTCGAGCAGGGCGCGCGCCACCGAGGCGTCGAGGCCGGACCGCTCGAGCTCACGAACTTGGACACGCTGGCTCACCAGGGCCTGCTGGCAAGCCAGGACGCGCGCACAAGCGTCGCGCAGGTTGTACTCCAGTGCAAAGCGATCCATGACGGTGCTCCGATTTGCTACACACTCTCGGACCTTGTCGGTGGTAACGCATCTTACAGGTGAGCGTTGCACCCTAAGGCCTTGATGCCAGTGTGAGACGAGGCTTGGGCACTTTTTTCGACCGCTTTGGGGCAAGTCGCGTCCGGCCGTGTGCAACCCGCGGGGCCGAAATGGGGCGGAAAGAGGGCGGAGAGCCGTTCAGTTCAGTTGCAACAGGATCCAGCACCGCGTCTCCGCCACGTGCCGGAAGTGCTCCTGCAGATACCCGGCATAGAGGCGCATCATGTCGTCCGTCCATTGCGGGCTGGTCGGGAATTTCGGCACCAGGACGTAGCGCACGCCGCCTAGAAACTCATGGGCCGGCCGCTTCGGCGCGCTCCATGTCGACCACAGGTTGGCGCCGCGCGCGGGCTCGACGCCCAGCATGAAGGGCAGGGGATTGACACTGTCCATCACGACGATGCCGCCGGATGGCCGGTCCCGGAGCAGATCGGCGGCGTCCATCAGCACCAGGACGTACTCGTAGTCGGAGAGCTGGTAGAGCGGCTGCGCCGGCGCATCCCCGGCGCGCGACGGGTAGTCGAAGGTGTTCGAGAAACTCAGGAAAGTGCCGCGCGGGCCGGCCGGCACCGCGAGGCCGCCGAGGTTGGTGCGCTCGACGACGTACACGCCGCGCCCGTCACGGGCATAGGCATGGTAGCCCGCGATGCTGGCGGCGTAGCCGCCGACGGCAAACAGGGGGAACAGCAGCAGCGTCAGCAGCCACGGCGCGACGTCGCGGTTGCCGAGGGAAGCGAAGGCGATGCGCAGCCGGTCGTAGAGGATGAACAGCACGATGATGGCCGACGGCATGCCCGCGGCCTGCGAGTTCTGCGACAGCAGCAACAGCGACATGACCAACAGGAAGACGAGCGTCAGGGGCAGGCGGAACGTCTCCCGGCCCGACCACCAAAGCCACGCGCCCACGGCGACGGCGGCGAGGTAGGGTCCGTACTGGCCGATCGCGGCGACGAAGTTGTTGACGTGCAGGGTCGCCGCCTTGCGCACGGCGCCGCTGGTCGCCCAGGCCAGGATGTCGGCCAGGTAAGCCTGGTTGTGCGGGGCGAGCGCGTTCAGGACCAGCAGCGCGCCCACCACCAGCCAGGCCCTCCAGTAGCGGCCGACGTGGCGATGGAACAGCACGGCAAAGCCCAGCGTGGCCAGGCCTGCGGCGAAGTAGGTGATCTTGAGATAGAACATCGCCGCCAGGAGTCCGCCGGCGACGGCGATGTCGATCCAGGTGCGGTCGCGTTGCTCGCGTGGCGGCACGAACAGGATCAGCGCCAGGATGCTGTAGGCGCTCCAGCCGTAGCGATTGTAGGACATCGCGAAGGTGAACTGCTCCGGCCGGTCGCCGACATTGGCCGGCATCAGGGCAAGCAAGGTTGTCAGCATCACGAAGAGCGCGGCGGGCAGCAGCGGCAGGCGCCGCATCGCCGCCAGGAAGGCCGCCGCGAAGAGGATGGCGCCCATGATCGCGATGTTGACCAGGAAGGCGAAGGGAACCGGCCCCAGCAGGTGAAAGCCCAGCGCCGTCAGCAGGAAGCTCAGCCGGCCCGAGGCATCGTGGAAGTCGACGTGCGCGACATGTCCGGAATAGACGTGCCAGGCGCCCGAAAGGTTGAACAGCAGGTCCTGGGTCATCGCCTTGCTGAGCATCACCGGCGGCGACAGCACGGCCCACGCCGCGGCCAGCACGGGCAGGCCCGACAGCGCCAGCAGCGCCGTCGGCGTCGACGCAGCATCGCGCAGCCACGACGCCAGGCGACGGCGCGCGACGGTGCCAGCGGCAACGAGCGCCGGCCCTCCGGAAAGCGTCGTCATGCGCTAGACCCACACACCCGCAACCGCTAGCACGCGCCCTTTCCATGCGGTGTGACTTCGGTGGGGCCGCTCCGGAACGCCGGTCCGCGTCAGCTGCGCGGCGTCTCCACGACCAGCGGCGCCACCTCGGTGTCCTGCGAGCGGAACCACAGGCGAAGCTGGCGCCGCTCCGACTTGCGGCCGTCGACGGTGCGTGCCTCGAGCTGGCCGATATGGGTCTTCATGTCGCTGAAGCGATAGGCGCCGTGGGTGTCCGTCGTCGCCCGCTGCTTCTCCTCGTAGTACATGAAATTGCGCTCGAAGAAGATGACCGTGGCGCCCGCCACCGGCTTGCCTGAGCGATCGATGACTTCGCCTTCGATGATGCCGTGGTCGTTGAAGGCGATGTAGGCATTCCAGGCCGCGACGACGACGAGCAGCGCCAGCGGCACGAGGACGAAGCGGTGGGTAAGGGCGCGCCACCTCATCCCTTGGCCGCTCCAGAGGTCAGGCCGCGGATGAATTCCTTCTGGGCCATCAGGAAGATCGCAAGACCCGGAATCAGCACCAGCACGACGAAGGCGAAGAGCGCGCCGGTCGTGTCCTCCATCACCGACAGGAAGCGGGCGAGGCCGAGCGGCAGGGTCTGCATCTCTGGGCTGCGGATGGTGATCAGCGGCCACAGGAAGGAGTTCCACGACCAGATGAAGGTCAGGATGACGTTGGTGGCGATCGCCGACTTCGACAGCGGCAGCAGGATGCGGGTGACGATGCGCCATTCGCTCAAGCCGTCGACGCGCGCCGCGTCGATCAGCGAGGGCGGCACGGCCTCGAAGCTCGCCTTGAAGATGAAGATGCAGATGATGGTCGAGAGCAGCGGCAGGGCGACGCCGAGCCAGGTGTCGAGCACGCCCAGCCACGAGGTGATCAGGTAGGCCGGGATGATGGTCGCCTGGAAGGGGATCAGCATGCACGACAGCAGCAGCACGACGATCCAGCGCCGGCCGGGAAAGTGCTTGGTGAGCGCATAGCCCGCCGCCACGTTGAACAGCAGGCTGCCGGCGATCGCCATCGCCGTGACGATGGTGCTGTTCAGCAGGTAGCGCCCGAACGGGATCAGGTACCAGACATCGACGTAATTGAAGAGATGCGGATCGACCGGGAGGATGCGCGGCGGCCAGGCGTAGATGTTCTCACCGGTGAGCGACGTCTTCAGCACCCAGTAGAACGGGATCAGCATCAGGATCGACACCACGATCATGATGGCGTGCCGGTGCCAGTGGCGGCGGCGCACGGTCAGCGCTCCAGGCTGCCGGCGTTGCCGCCGGAGAGCTTGTTGGCGATCACCGTCAGGACGACGAGCAGCAGGAACTGGACCACGGTCAGCGCCGCGGCATAGTCGAAGCGCGTCTGGCCGAAGCCCGCCTTGTAGATGTAGGTGATCAGGAGCTCGGTGGCGTGGCCAGGCCCGCCGTTGGTCATGACATAGACCAGGTCGAAGCTGGTGAAGGAATTCAGGATGCCGACCACGATGCAGAGGAAGATCGAGGGGCGCAGAAGCGGCAGGGTGATGCGGAAGAAGCGGGCGGCGGGCGGCACGCCGTCGACGCGTGCCGCCTCGTAGAGATGCTGCGGGATGCTCTGCAGCCCCGTCAGCAGGATGATCATGTAGAAGCCCAGCACCTGCCAGAAGTCGGCCAGGATCACGCAAGGCAGGGCCCAGTCGAAGCTCTGCAGGAACTTCATCGGCTGGTCGATCACGCCGGTCGAGCGCAGCACGTAGTTGAAGAAGCCGCCGCGCTCGTCGTAGAGCCAGCGCCAGATGATGCCGACCGCCACCGTCATCAGCGGATACGACAGGAACACAATCGTGCGGTAGACGGCGGCGCCCTTGAGGTCGCTGTTGACCAGCACGGCGATGCCCAGCGCCGCGGCGATGGCGAGCGGCGAGCAGGCGATGAAGATCAGCGTGTTGGCCAGCGCCTGCCAGAACACGTCGTCGTCCAGAAGCATCTCCTCGTAGTGCTCGAGGCCGATGAACTGCGCGGCCTTGAGCGGCGACCAGGCATGCACCGACAGCCAGGCGTTCCAGCCCAGCGGCAGAATGCGATAGAGGAAGAAGATCAGCAGCGACGGCAGCAGGAAGCAGACGACCAACGCCAGCTCGCGTGTACGTTTCCTGTGAAGCCAGCTCATGGTCTTCCGGACATTACGCCCGCCGCAGCTCGCGGCTCACCCGCCGCTCGGCGTCGCCGAGCGCGGTCTTGGCGTCCTTGCGGCCCAGCATGGCGCTCTGGAACTCCGGCCAGAAGCCGTCCTTGACGCGGCTGTCGTTGCCCAGCCGCCAGTTGCCGCACATCTTGTCGGTATTCTCGAGCTGCGTGCTCAGCACCTGGAAGGCCACCGGATCGTCCTTCTGGAAACGCGCCAGGCTCGCCTTGTCGATCTCCTTGGACCCGGTCAGCACGCTCGCGGTCCTGGCGAACGCGCTCCCCACCTCCATGTCGGTCATGTATTTCACGAAATCCCAGGCGAGGTCGGGGTTCTTGGAGCCCTTGGAGATGCCGAGCCCGTGGCTGTTGGGCGTCGCCCAGTTGCCCGGCATCTGCGCCGCGCCCAGCGTGTCGCTGTTGATCCACGGGCCCTTGCCCTTGATCCAGAAGTAGGCCGGCGCGTGGGCGTGCAGCATGCCGACATTGCCGGCGGCGAAGGCGTCGTTGGGCTCGACCCAGCGCCCCGTCCACGAGATCGGGTTGATGGCACCGCTCTTCGTCGCCTCGGCCAGCTTCGTCATCACTTCCGCGGCCTTGGGCGTGTTGAACGTCGCCTTCTTGAGATCGGGCGACAGCAGGTCGACGCCGTTCATCTGCATCAACGGCCAGTACAGCCAGTCGAAGTTCAAGGTCAGCATGCCGGTCTTCTCGGCGCCCTTGATCTTGTCGGCGGCGGCCAGGATCTCGTCGAAGCTTGCCGGCGGCTTGTCGAGGCCCGCCTCCTTGAAGCGCGTCTTGTTCCAGAACAGCAGCGTCTTGGAGACGTAGTAGGGCACCATGTAGTTCTTGTCCTCGAACACCCAGTTCGAGAGATAGGCGGGCTCGTAGCGCGCTTTTATCGCGGCCTCGGCGCCGAGCCGCGGCGTCAGGTCGAGCAAGGCGCCTTGCGCGGCGTATTCGAGACCGAGCGCGCCCTGGATGTCGATGACGTCGGGTGGCGTGTTGGCGGCGAGCTGGGTCTGGTAGTAGGCCGGCAGCTCCGGCCCCTTCTTGTCGACCCATTCGACCTCGACGCCCGGCCGGCTCTTGGTGAAGCCCGCCATCCATCCTTTGAGCGGCGCCTCGAGATGCACCAGGTTCCAGGTCAGGAACGTGATCTTCTTGGGCGCCTGCGCGATCGCCGGCGCGCCCAGCATGGACGCGGCGGAGAAGGCTGCAGTGGATTTGAGAAGCTGCCGGCGTTGCATGTTCATCCTCCTACATTGTCTGGCGAAGCCCCGTTGACCTGTCGAAAAAGTGCAGATTGGACGGATCGGCGGTTAGCCGGACGGCTTCGCCCTTGCGTCGCACGACGCGCGGCGGCAGGCGCGCCACCAGGGCGGTGCCGGCGACGTCGAGCGACACCAGCGTGTCGGAGCCCAGGGGCTCGACGACGCTGGCCGTGCCCTCGACCAGCGGCGCAGTGCCCGCAGCCCACACCAGATGCTCGGGTCGCACGCCCAGCAGCAGCTTGTCGGATGAGTGGCCGGCGGCGGGAAGCGCGGTCGCCGGCACGATGTTCATCGGCGGCGCGCCGATGAAGCTCGCCACGAAGGTCGAGGCCGGCCGGTCGTAGACGTCCTCCGGCGTGCCGATCTGCTCGATGCGGCCGTGGTTCAGGATCACGATGCGGTCGGCCAAGGTCATCGCCTCGACCTGGTCGTGCGTGACATAGATCGTGGTCGTGGCGACGCGCTCGCGCAGGCGCTTGATCTCGGTGCGCATCTGCACGCGCAGCTTGGCGTCGAGGTTGGAAAGCGGCTCGTCGAACAGGAAGACCTTGGGATCGCGCACGATGGCGCGGCCCATGGCGACGCGCTGGCGCTGGCCGCCCGAGAGCTGGCGCGGCATGCGCGCGATATAGGGCTCGATGTCGAGGATGCGCGCCGCCTCGTCGACGCGGCGGCGGATCTCCTGGCGGTCGATGCCGCGGTAGCGCAGCGAGAACGCCATGTTCTCGAACACCGTCATGTGCGGATAGAGTGCGTAGTCCTGGAACACCATGGCGATGTCCCGGTCCTTCGGGTCCAGCTCGTTGACGACGCGGCCGTCGATGGCGATCTCGCCCGAGGTGATGTCCTCCAGCCCGGCGATCATGCGCAGCAAGGTGCTCTTGCCGCAGCCCGAAGGTCCGACGAAGACCACGAACTCGCGGTCGGCGATCTCCAGGTCGACGCCGTGCACGACCGCGACCTCGCCGAACGACTTTTTAACGTTGCGAAGGCTGAGGCCCGCCACGTCTTGCTTTCCCCCTTGCGCGAAACCTTAACATACTGCCTGCTCAGGAGTAGGTGAGGAAACGGAATGCGCATCGGGCTGGTCGGGTACGGCGGCTGGGGTCGCGTGCATGCGAGCGTGATCGGACGTGTCGCGGGACTTTCGCTTGGCGGCGTGGTGGCCGGCGACGACGCCTCGGCGCGGGACGCGGCGCACGACCTGCCGGGCGTCCCGGTCCATCGCAGCCTCGATGCATTGCTGGCGGATCCGGCCATAGACCTGATCGATATCGTCAGCCCCAATCATCTGCATGCCGATGCGGCCGTGAAGGCGTTCGACGCCGGCAAGCACGTGCTGCTGGAGAAGCCGATGGCGACCACGCTCGCCGACGCCGAGCGCGTGGTCGCGGCCGCTGAACGCTCGGGTCTCTATTGCGACAGCGTTCTCCAACTCCGAGCCTCCCGGCAATGGGCCAAGGTGCGCTCTCTGATCGAGGAGGGGGCGTTGGGCCGAATGCGCGCCGCCAACTTCACCTTGTTCCGGAGGCCCTTTCGCGGCGGCGCCGGCGACTGGCGTTTCGCCAGCAACGAGGTCGGCTCGTGGATCCTCGAGGAGCCGATCCACTACATCGACCTGCTGCTGTGGTACTTCCGCGAGCGCGGCCTGCCCGTCGAGGTGGCGGCGAGCGGCGTCGCCTCGCCGCGCGGCCCCGGCATGTTCGACGCCTTCACCGCCACCATGACGTTTGCCGACGGCAGCTATGCGGTGTTCTCGCAATGCCTGGCGGGCTTCGAGCATTCCCTCGTGCTCGAGCTCGCCGGCGATCGGGGCGCGATCCGTACCTGGTGGGCCGGCGCCATGGACCGCACCGAGACGCCCGACTTCGAGCTCAAGCTGCGACGCGCCGGCGCCGAGGCCGCCGAGACCGTCGCAATCGAGAAGTCGGGCGAGGTCTTCGAGCTGGAGGAGCAGTTGCGCCGCCTGCTGGTCGAAGCGCCGTCGGGCACCCCTTTGGTTTCGGCTCGTGAGGCCCTGCCGAGCCTGAAGGTCTGCCTGGAGATCGAGCGCGCCCTTGCCGAACGACGCGCCATTCCCCTGGAGTGGACATGAAGAAAGTACACGTATTGGTAGCAATAGTCCCGGATATGCCGCTTTTGCACCACGGGAAGGCCGTCGGTGGGTAGCATCATGGGCCAAAAGGGAGGGGTGCGACTTCACGTCGGAGGAAGTCATGGCATCTCTCATTACCCGCCGTCAGGCCGTGGTGGCCGCAGCCGCCCTTGCCGTGGTGCCGACCGCGGCCTCTGCGACCAACCGCTTCTCCGTGATCAGCATCAGCAACGAGACGCAGGTGAACATCGGCCTGTCCTGGCGCTGGAGCGGTCCTGACTGGAAGCACATGAAGCTTGCCGCGGGCGCCAGCCACTGGTGGTCGCACAAGTACGATCGGCCGAACGAGAACCGGTCACCGGATTTTGTGCTGAAGTTCGACTCCGATGGACGGTCGGGCTCGGAATACAACGATACCCGGGTCCTGCGCGGCAATGCGGCGCCGGAGCAGAACTTCGATCTCGGCCACAAGTACGCGTTCCGCTACGACGGCCCGTCGAAGCGCTACGTGAAGCTCATCGACCTCGGTTAGCGCCGGGGTGCGGCCTCGCTGCGCGGACGGCCGCAAACTTGCTGGTGGCAGGGTCGCCGATGGCGCGCCAAACTTCGGGCCATGACGGCCGACCGACGGCGCCGCTTCGGCGATCTTGCGGATGACATTGCGGCCCGGCTACCGGACCGCGAGGGACTGGTGTTCGGCGCCTCGCGTTACACGTTTCGCGAGGTCGCCGCACGCATCGACGAGGCGGCGCGCCGGTTGATCGCGGCCGGCGTCGGCCACGGCGACCATGTCGCCCTGTGGCTCAACAACAGCGACGACTGGGTCTTCATCTCCTTCGCCGTCCAGAAGATCGGCGCGGTGCTGGTGCCGATCAACACGCGGTTCCGCTCGCGCGATCTCGCCTATGTGCTGGCGCAGTCCGACTCGAGCTTCCTGATCACGCACGATCGCTCGGGGCCGATCGACTACGCGGCCCTGGTCCGCGAGGCCGTCGACCTGCCGGCATCCGGAGAAGAGGTGAGCGATCCGCGCTTCCCGCGGCTGCGGCGCGTGATCCTGGTCGGCGCGGCGCCGCAGGTCGGCACCATCGACTGGGCGTCGCTTGCCGCGCCGGCAACCGAGGTTTCCGCCGCCGACCTGGCCAAGCGCGCCGCCGCCGTCGATCCGGCAGCCACGGCCTTCATCATGTACACTTCGGGCACGACCGGCTTTCCCAAGGGCGTGGTGCGCACCCACCAGCTTGTCGGCAACGTCGAGGAGCGCGCCAACCTGATGGCCATCACGGCCGACGACACGATCCTGAACTACCTGCCGCTGTTCCATGCCTTCGGCCTGTCGGAGGGGGCGTGGATGTCGCTGATCACCGGCGCCCGGCAGATCGTGACCGTGGGCTTCGACCCCAACGAGAGCCTCGACCTGATCGAGAAGGAGCGGGCGAGCATCATCCATGGCTTCGAGGCGCACATGAAGGGCCTCGCCGAGGCGCAGGAGGCGAAGCCGCGCGATCTTGGAAGCCTGCGTACGGGCATCTTCGCGGCCGGCATGCTGAGCGCCACGCCGGTCGTGCGCCGCGGCATGAGGGCGCTGGCGCCGCTCAAGAACCTGTCGGGCTTCGGCATGACCGAGACCTGGCTCGGCGTGTCGTTGTCCTCTCTGGACGACGACGAGGCCCATCGCAGCGAGGCGTCGGGCTGGCCGGGGCCGGGCTTCGAGTTGCGCATCGTCGATGACGGCAGCGGCGCGGTGCTGGGACCGGGCGTCGCCGGCGAGCTGCAGGTGCGCGGCCAGACGGTGCTGAAGGAGTACTACCGCAAGCCGGCCGAGACCGCGGCCGCCTTCACCGACGACGGCTGGTTCCGCAGCGGCGACGCGGCGATGTGGCTGGCCGACGGCTGCCTGCGCTTCCTCGGCCGCTACAAGGACATGCTGAAGGTGGGCGGCGAGAACGTCGATCCGATGGAGACCGAAGGCCTGCTGCTGGAGCATCCCGCCGTGCAGCAGGTCGCCGTCGTCGGCCTGCCCGACGAGCGCCTGGGCGAGGTTGCGGTGGCCTACGTCCAGCGCAAGCCGGAAGCGGAGATCGATGTCGAGGGCGTGCTGGCCCACTGCCGCGGCAAGGTCGCGAGCTTCAAGCTGCCGCGCCACGTGGTGTTCATCGACGCCTTCCCGATGACCGAGTCGGGCAAGATCCAGAAGGCCAAGCTGCGCGAGGACGCGAAGAAGCGGTTCATGTGATGCCCGCCCTGACCCTCTACATCGACTACAAGAGCCCGTACGCCTATCTCGCCAAGGAGCCCGCCTATCGGCTGGAGCGCGAGACCGGCGTGACGATCGACTGGCTGCCCTACATCCTCGACATCCCCGCTTATCTCGGCAGCGCCAAAGTCGATGCCGAGGGCCGTGTCCTGGAGCAGAACCGCAACGCCCATCAATGGCGCCGCGTCAAATACAGCTACATGGACGTGCGGCGCGAGGCCAACCGCGTCGGGCTCACCATCCGCGGTACGCGCAAGATCTGGAACTCCTCGCTGGCCGGCATCGGCCTGCTCTACGCCAAACGTCACGGCGCCTGGCGCGCCTACAACGACGAGGTGTTCGAGCGCTTCTGGAAGCACGACCTCGACATCGAGGACCCGGCCGCCCTCGCCGACGTGCTGAAGCGCGCCGGCGCCGACGCGACGGACTTCGCGTCCTTCGCGGCAGGCGAGGGCGCGCGCGAGCTGAAGGCCGTGCAGGACGCCGCCGAGGCCAAGGGCGTGTTCGGCGTGCCGAGCTTCGTCTTTCCCGACGGCGACCTCTACTGGGGCCGCGAGCACCTGCCGCACATCCGTGACATGCTGGCGGCACAAGGCGCACCCCGGCGCGCGTGAACAAACGGGGCGCTGCCGGCGCGAAGCCTGCAGCGCCCGGTCGTGGTCGGTCAGGTGTAGTAGAACCTGATCAACCAGGTCCCTTGCTGGATGAGCTGAGGCGACTCCGCCAGCGTCCAGTCGCCCGCATGCGGGCCGCTCTTCGACGGGATGATCTGGAGGCCCATCGGGCCGTTGAGCGAGACGCTGAAGCTCAGCAGGGTCTGGCCGCCATCCGGCGTATAGGTCCAGAGGACTTGATAGGGCGTCGTGGAGGCCGGCGTGCCGATGCCGCCGGCGGTGCCGTGCGGGAGAGTCTTAGGAAGATCGATCGTGTTCGTGGCGCTGTTGCCCACGACCTTGGACGAGACCAGCGTCAAGGGCTGGTTCTTGCCGTTGGTCAGGAGCATCCAGAGTTCTGCAGTGTTCGCCATGGGAAACCTCCCCGCATCGGTGTTCAAGGGCTGAAGTACGCGCCATGTGGGCGTCGCCGCGACATACCCGCATAGATTGTTAGAAATACGAGTATGCGCGCATAGATAATTACCCACGCGGATGAGGTTGCGAACAACCAAACGTGCATATCTCGCCAGTCTTTTGCAACCTTCAGCGATTCCGCCAAGAAACTCACACCAGATTTAGACGCACTGCCGCCTCCCTGAGCCCGGTTGACGCCGGGCGGCCCGTCCGCTACCCCCTCGCACCCCTTCCGGAACCCGAAAAGTGCCCGATTCCGCTGTCGTCTCCGAACTCGACTCCCGCCTGGCCGGCCATCCCGCCGGCCTGCGGCGCACGTTCGCGATCATCTCCCACCCGGACGCCGGCAAGACGACCCTGACCGAGAAGCTGCTGCTGTTCGGCGGCGCCATCCATGTCGCGGGGGCGGTGAAGGCGCGCGGCGAGGCCAGGCGGGCGCGCTCGGACTGGATGAAGATCGAGCAGCAGCGCGGCATCTCGGTCACCACCTCGGTGATGCATTTCGAGTACGGCGGCGCCGTCTTCAACCTGCTCGACACGCCGGGCCACGAGGACTTCAGCGAGGACACCTACCGCACGCTGACCGCCGTCGATTCGGCGGTGATGGTGATCGACGCCGCCAAGGGCATCGAGGCGCGCACCCGCAAGCTGTTCGAGATCTGCCGCCTGCGCGACGTGCCGATCGTCACCTTCATCAACAAGCTCGACCGTGAGGCCAAGGACCCGATCGAGCTTCTGGACGAGATCGCCTCGACCCTGGCGCTCGACGTCGCGCCGATGACCTGGCCGACCGGGTCGGGCCAGGCCTTCAAGGGCACCTATGACCTGACCAACAGCCGCATGCTGGTGTTCGATTCGAAGGAACGCGACCGTATCGGCGAGGTGATCGAGAACTATTCGATCGACGACCCCCGGCTCGCCGAGGAAGTCGAGCTGGTGCGGGCCGGCTATCCCGCCTTCGACATGGAATCCTATCGCGCCGGTCACCTGACCCCGGTGTTCTTCGGCAGCGCCTACAACAATTTCGGCGTGCGCGAGCTTCTGGACGCGCTCGCCGCCTGGGCGCCGCCGCCACGGCCGCAGCCGGCCGAGCCGCGCGCCATCGAGCCGACCGAGCCCAAGGTCGCGGGCTTCGTCTTCAAGGTCCAGGCCAACATGGACCCCAACCATCGCGACCGCATCGCCTTCCTGCGGCTGTGCAGCGGCAGGTTCCGCCGCGGCATGAAGCTGACGCAGATGGGCACCGGCAAGACGCTGTCGGTCAACTCGCCGATCCTGTTCTTCGCCCGTGAGCGCGAGATCGTCGACGAGGCATGGCCTGGCGACATCATCGGCGTGCCCAACCACGGCGTGCTGCGCGTCGGCGACACGCTGACCGAGGGCGAGACGGTCAAGATCGTCGGCATTCCCAACTTTGCGCCCGAGATCCTGCGCCGCGTGCGGCTGGAAGATCCGATGAAGTCCAAGCAGCTGAAGCGCGCGCTCGACGATCTCGCGGAGGAGGGCGTGACCCAGGTGTTCCGCCGCGTCATCGGCGGCGATCATATCGTGGGCGTGGTCGGCGAGCTGCAGCTCGACGTGCTGAAGACCCGCGTCGAGGCCGAGTACCAGGTCAAGATCGACCTCGAGCCTGCGCCGTTCGAGACGGCGCGCTGGATCTCGGCCGAGAGCAAGGCCGACCTGGAGGCGTTCATGAGCGCCAACCGCGGCGGCATGTCCGAAGACCGCGACGGCTCCCCGGTGTTCCTGGCGCGCAACGCCTGGGAACTGGGCTATATCGCCGAGAAGTCGCCGAAGGTGAAGTTCTCCGACATCAGAGAGCGCTCATAGTCTTGCCGGACCGCGGGCCTCCAGGCCCGCTCATGAATCATGAGCGAGCCGGAGGCTCGCGGTCCGGAAAAGCATGAGCGGGCCTGGAGGCCCGCGGTCCGGCAAGACTAACCCTTCCGCTCGGTCACCGGCTCCGTTACGTGCTGCGCCCGCAGCTCCGCCAGCTCGGCCGCCTTGAACCCCAACAACTCCGCGAGCACCTTGTCCGTATGCTGCCCCAGGGTCGGCGCGGGGCTCCTGATCTCGGGCTTGCCGCCGGCGTGCAGCCTGATCGGCGAGATCGGCACGCGCGTCCGGCCACGGCGCGGATGGTCGATGTCGACCCAGAAGCCGCGCGCCTCGAGATGGGGATCGCGTGCGACCTCCTGTGCCGTCTTCACCGGCGAGCAGGGCACGTGCGCCTCGTTCAGCAGCCGCATCACCTCGGCCTTGGTGCGCGACAAGGTCCAGGCGCCGACGATGTCGTCGATCTCCGCCATGTTGCGGGCGCGGGCGATCGTACTGCCGTACTCGGGATGCTGGGCGAGCTCCGGCCGGCCGAGCAGCTGGCACATCGACTGCCAGTGCCGCTCGGCCGAGGTGAAGATCGCCACGTAGCCATCGCTGCACTGATAAGTGTTGTAGGGCGCCATGGCGAGCGCGGGATGACGGTTGCCGGTGCGCTCGGGCACGCTGGTGTCGCCGTCCATCACCGCGCCCAGTGCCGAGGCGAGCGCGATCGTGCCGGCCTCGTGCATGGCGACCTCGACCCGCTGTCCTTTGCCCGTGCGTTCGCGTTGGACCAGCGCGCCCAAAATGCCGGCGCAGAGATGGATGCCGGCCAGGAAGTCGCAGACCGCGGCGCCGGCCTTGGTCGGCGGACCGTCGGGCTGGCCGGTCGAGTTCATGATGCCGGTCATTGCCTGGACCGTGACGTCCATGGCGGCGAGGTCGCGGTAGGGCCCGTCGAGCCCGTAGCCCGAGCTGCCGCCATAGACCAGCCGCGGATTGAGCTTGCTCAGCACGTCGTAGCCCAGGCCCAGCCGGTCCATGACGCCCGCCGCAAAGTTCTCGATCAGCACGTCCGCCTTGGCGACCAGGTCGAGGAAGATCTGCTTGCCGCGCGGCTGCTTGAGGTCGAGGACGACCGATTCCTTGTTGGAGTTCAGCATGACCAGCGGCCACGGCTCGACCTCGCGCTTGCGCCGGCGCACGACGTCGCCCTCCGGCGGCTCGATCTTGAGCACGCGCGCGCCCATGAAGCCCAGGGTCAGGCCGCAATAGGGTCCGTTGTAGATCTGACCGAGATCGAGGACGAGAAAGCCGTCGAGCGGGCGGCGGATGGTCATGGGTGTGTTCTCCAACTAACGCACTCCGATTGCAGGATGCACCTGCTTCCAATGCCGGGCGATGTCGACGCGCCGCGTGATCCAGACCCGTGGCTGGGCGGCGAGCCAGTCGAGCACGCGGGCCAGGCCCAGCGCACGACCGGGATGGCCGATGATGCGATTGTGCAGGCCGAAGCTCAGCATGCGCGGCGGATCCTCCTCCAGCACGCACTGCACGGCGTTCTTGATGTAGGCGAGGTACTCGTCGCCGCTGGTCATGCCCTGGCGCTGGAACCGCACGTCGTTGTGGGTGATGGAGTAGGGCACGATCAGCTGCTTGCGCGACCCGACCTTCAACCAATAGGGCAGCTCGTCGTCGTAGGTGTCGCTGTCGTACTCGTAGCCGGCATCGAGCAGCAGATTGCGCGTCTGCATCGAGGGGGCATAGCGGCTGTACCAGCCGGCCGGCCGCGTGCCGATGGTCCGGGCGATGCTCTCGGTTGCCAGCTCGATCTGCTTCTTCTCGTAGTCGGGCGCCATGGTGGCGTGCATCTCCCACTTGTAGCCGTGCCCGGCCACGTCCCAGCCGGCTTCGCGCATGGCCGCGCAGGCCTCGGGATTGCGCTCCAGCGCGCGGGCGATGGCGAACACCGTGCAGGGCAGCTTGCGCCGCGTGAAGATGCGGTGCAGCCGCCAGAAGCCGGCCCGGCTGCCGTACTCGAACATGCTCTCGGCGCCGAGGTCGCGGCCGGCGAACGTGGCGGTCGAGCCCTCGGTCAGGGCGGTCTCGCTGGCGGGATCGCCATCGGGCACGGCGCGCTCGCCGCCTTCCTCGTAGTTGATGACGAAGTTCACCGCGACATGCGCGCCGCCCGGCCACTTGGGATCGGGTGGATTGCGCCCATAGCCCACGAAATCGCGGACGCGGCCGGCCTCTTCATCGGTCATTGATCACCTCCCGGCCGACTGTAGCGCGAAGCAGCAGTCGATGGGCCGGAGAAGCGTCTGCGAAAGGCTATTTCGTCCGCCGGACGGAATGCCTCCGACGGCTCTATCGCGCGCCGTTCTTGAGCCGCGCCACCGGATCGGCGCGGACGGCGATCATGAGGAAGCGTCCCGCGAGAAAGCCGGCGCACAACGCTGCGCCCGTGGCGACCAGGGGAGGCTCCAGCAAGGCCTCGCGCAGCGTGGCCGAGGTGAAATCCGTCGCAGCGACGGCGGCCAGCGCGAACGCTGCCGCCAGATGGTCAGCCGTCTGCGGCACGCGGACCGACCCAGGCGCGGGCAGAAGCTCCATCGGCAGCGTGCGGCCACGCATGCGACCCAGGACGAAGCCCACGATCGCGCCACCGAGCCACAGGGCATCGTTGACCCAACCGGCATCGAACACGCTGCTGAGCAGGATCAGGGCGACGATGACGGCCAGGGCCGGCGGAACGAGGAGACGGGATATCCTTTGAACGCGATCGGATCGCTGGTTCAGCACCATCGTCAGGCAGGTGATGGCAAAGATTAAAGTAAGGAGGTTGGAGAGGCTGAGTGGTGCGATCATGGCTGCGGGACTGCGCGCTTCCGCGTGCTCAAGGACGCCCTCGATGAGGCATGCCGCAGTCTTCCGCCTTCCTGTCGATGCAGGCAAGAGTCTTCGCTTACACGATCATGGCACCGCACACCGTGTGACACGACAGTCGGCGTGCAATTCATCGCCGCAGTCGCGACGCTGAAAATCAAACGGCGCCGATCGATGTCGATCGGCGCCGCAATTTCTTGCCGGTTCGCCGGCTGTCTACAGATTCTTCGGATTGCCCTGCAGGACCTTGAGCTTGAAGCCGCTCTTGTCCTTGCGCTTGAAGGTGACCTCGTCGCCGGTGCGGGTGATGGTCTGGCAGTCCTTGTCCTCGTCAGGATACTTGAAGCAGACCCGCTCACCCTCCAGCGACCACTTGCCCTTGGTGATCTCGCTGCCTTCCAGCAGCGCGAGCGTGCCGTCCTTGCGGTAGTGCTCGAAGATCACCTCGCCGTCGACCTTGCCGGTCACCGTGTTGCCGATCAGCGTCAACCAGGCCTCCGCGCCGGTCATCGTCTTGTCGGCCGGCGGCGGCGCCGTGGCGGCAGCCTGGCCACCGGACGGAGCCGCGCCGCCCGCCGCGCCGGCGCGCATGCCGGCATAGTCGATCTTGAGGCCGAAGATGTCGGTCAGCGCGTTGGGCTGCTCGATCTTGTCGAGATCGTTGATCGAAGCGCTCTTGGACGGCGTGACCGAGACGGTGATCGGTCCCTTGGGCTTCTTCCAATCGGCAATGAACGAGGCCAGTGCATCGAGCGCCTTGACCGTGCCCGGGCCTTTGCCGGTGGCGAAGGCGCCGATCGGCGCGACCGCCATGGCGATCATCGCGTCGGCCGCCATGCCCTGCTGCTTGGCGACGGCGGGGATGAGCTGCGACAGCAGCCCGACATCCGTGTAGACCAGCGACGCCGAGCGCAGGCTGGCGGTGTCCTTGGCGCCGGCGGCTTCGCTCGCCTTGTCGCTGACGCCGTCGAGCACCAGGCCGAGCGCCAGGGTGCCTTGTCCCTGCAGGCCCATCTCGAGTTTCGAGATGGTCAGCACCTTGTCGGCCGGGTTGAGGCGGTAATCCAGCGCCAGGTCGACCGGCGCCTTGGGGATGCCGAAGCTCTCGAGCATGCCGCTGAGATCGTCGTCGCCCGTCATGCCCTCGATCTTGAGCTTGGCGAACAGCGGGATCTCGTCCTTCTTGCCGCTATCCTTCATGCGGTCGAAGTCGATCTCCTCGACGGTGACCTTCTCGATCTTGACCGTGCTGTCCTTGCCGCCCGTCGCCTCAGCCGGCACGACGGCAACGACGTTGCTCAGGGTAAAGCCCTTGTCGCCCAGGGGCGCGGCCTTGTCGTAGGTGAGAGACTTGAACTCGAGTTGCGGCTTGATGTCTTTCTCGAAGCGCTGCAGTCCGTTCTGGGCCTGCGCCTGAACCGTCGCGAACAGCGACAGTCCCACCAGGAGAACCAGCGTTCTCCAGAATCCACGTTTCATCATGTCGAACTCCCCCAATCGCCCGGGATAACGGTAGCACGTTATGGGGGTGTTGGGGGGCGGGGCTGTGGCGATTGCCACACTCGACACGCCTCCTTTAGGGTCCGGCCCGTGGCAGACCAATCCATTCGCCCGGACCGCGGCGCCCCGCCCGGCTGGCTGCAGCGCCTGCACGAGGAGGAGCTGTCGGGCTTCGCCTTCGCCTTCAAGGCGCGGGCCATTGCGCTCGGCGCCGTCTTCATCTGGGTCGTGCTCTCCTCGTCGTGGGCGCGCCTGCCGGTCCTGATCGCGGCGATGGCGGTGTTCTTCGCGGTCGGCTGGATCGGCTACGCCACCCGCCGCAGTCGCTACATGCTCGCCGTCCAGGGCGTGTGCGCCCTGGTCGACGTGGCGATCATCGTGCTGGCCAGCCATTATCCGGAGAGCAATTGGTACGAATGGGCGTTGCAGTCGTGGCTGCGCCGCTCGGCCTTCCTCTATCTCGTGGCCTATGTGGCGGCGAGCGCGCTCACCTTTTCCGTCAGGATCGTGCTGCTCGCCGGCGCCGCTGCCTTCGTGGGTCAGCTCGCCTCCTTCGCCTTCGTCCTGCATTCCGCCGAGCACGTCGATTCGTTCCGCGGCTTCATTTCTGACGGCGCCCTCGACTTGCTGCGCCAGCTGATCGAGGTCCAGGGCATCGACAGTCCGATCGTGTTCATGCTGAACCAGCTGGTGCTGCTGGCCATCACCACCGGCTTGATCGCGGGCGCCATCTGGCGCGCCCGTCGCCATGTCGAGCGGGCGGTCATGGCCGAGACCGAGCGGGCCAACCTCGGCCGCTACTTCTCGCCCAGCGTCGTCGAGCATCTGGCGGCGGCGGACGTGCGCGGTCTCGAGGCCGGCCGTGCCCAGCATGCCGCCGTGATGTTCGTCGATGTCATCGGCTCGACGCGGCGCATGGAGTCGATCATGCCGGAGGAGGTCATCGCCATCATCCGTGCCTTCCACCGCCGCATCGTGCCGATCGTCTTCCGCCACAACGGCTCGGTCGACAAGTTCCTGGGCGACGGGCTGATGGCGGTGTTCGGCGCGCCGGAGAAGACGCCCGACGAGGCCCGGGATGCCTTGCTGTGCGCCGTCGAGATCGTCGACACGATCGACCAATGGCGTGACCAGCTCATCGCCGTCGGCAGGATCGCGACCACTGTCGGTATCGGCATCCACTACGGGCCGGTCATCCAGGGCAATGTCGGCATCGCCGACCGGCTGGAGTTCACGACCTTGGGCGACACCGTCAACGTCGCGAGCCGCCTGGAGAGCATGACGCGCCAGTTCGATGCCGGCATCCTGCTGAGCGCGGAGGCTCTGGCGGCTGCCGAACGGTCCGCTCCGCTGCCGGGTGACCTCAAGGCGCGCTGCCGCGATCTTGGCTTGCAGGCCATCGTCGGCCATACACCCATCCACATCATCGCCATAGACCGGAGACCCACCGCATGACCACCGTTGTTCGCATCGATCCTGGCCCGCGCATGTGCGAGGCCAGCGTCTTCGGCGACCGCATGTATCTCTCGGGCATGATCCCCGAGGACACCTCGGCCGACATCACTGGCCAGGTGACGCAGGCACTGGGCGAGATCGACGCGCTGCTGAAGAAGGGCGGCAGCGACAAGTCGAAGATCCTGTCGGCCGTGATCTGGCTCAGCGACATCAGCGATTTCGCCGCCATGAACGCCGTATGGGACGCCTGGGTCGTGCCCGGCCACACGCCCGCCCGCGCGACCGTGGAGGCCAAGCTGAACGACCCGAAGATGAAGATCGAGATCATGGTGGTGGCGGCGGTCTGATGCCGAGAAGCGTTCATGCTCTTCTGGACCGCGCGCGTCCTCGCGCGCTCATGATCATGAGCGCGCGAGGACGCGCGCGGTCCGGAAGACAAAAGCCCTGACGGGTGAGCCATACGACGTCGCCGTTGTCGGCGGCGGCAGCGCCGGGACGGCGGCCGCCATCGCCGCTGCTCGCTGTGGCGCGCGTACGATCCTGCTCGAGAAGGGGCCGTGCCTCGGCGGCGCCGCGACGTTGCGCAATGTCCTGACTTATTGCGGCCTCTACACCCTGGGCGACGAGCCGCGGCGCGCCGTGATGGGCGTCGCCGAGGAGGTGATGGCCGGATTGCGCAAGTTGGGCGCCGTCACCGGCCCGCAGCGTCATCGCGGCGTCTTCGTCGTGTTCGATCCCGAGGCCGTCAAGCTGGTGCTCGATTCCCTGTGTGCCGAAGCCGGCGTGCAGGTGATGTTCAACGCCTTCGTCTGCGGCGCCACGCGCGCAGACGACCGTATCGTCGATCTCCGCTGGCACGACCATGGCGGCGAGCATACGATCCGCGCCCGCGCCTTCGTCGATGCCAGCGGGGAGGGCGACCTCGCCCAGTTCGCCGGCGCGGCCACGCGCTACGGCAACGATGGCGCCGTGAACCTCGGCACGCTGGCGACGCGCTTCGGCGGCATCCCGCGCGACGTCGTGGTCACGGCCGACCAGCTCACGGCCGCCGTGCAGGCGGCAAAGGCGGCCGGCCGCGGACCGTTCAGCAAGGACCGCAGCGTGCTGACGCGCCTGCCGATCTCGGGCGACATGGTCTGCTATCTCGCCTCCGAGGATTACGACCCGCGCGATGCGCTGAGCCAGAGCGCCGCCGAGCGGCGCGGCCGCCAGCAGGCCTGGGCCTATCTCGACGTCATCCGAAGCCTGCCGGGCTGCGCCAATGCCTGGCTGGCCTCGACCGGGCCCGAGTTCGGCACGCGCGAGGCGCGCCACATCGAGGCGGCGCATCGGCTGGCCTGGCAGGACGTCGTCGAGGGCCGGCCGCAGCCCGACAGCATCGCGCTCGGCGCCTGGGGCGTCGAATGGCACGATCGCACCACGCTGCAGAGCAGCTTCATCTATCCGCCCGACAAGACGGCCTACGAAATTCCGCTACGTTGCCTGCTGAGCCGCGACACCGGGAACCTGTTCGCCGCCGGCCGCGTCGTCGATGCCGACCGCCAGGCCGGCGCCAGCCTGCGCGTCATGGGCACGGCCTTCGCGACGGGACAGGCGGCGGGCGTCGCGGCGGCGATGCTGGCCGACCAGGGCAAGGTGGACGGTGAGCGCGTGCGTCGCGTCCTGCGCGAACAGGGAGCGCTGGTCGAAGTCAGCCAAATCACTTGAGCAAAATGCGACGGACGACGACTCCCGGGGTGGCTCGGCTGACGTCCCCTTCGGGACATTGCGACAGCGCTTCGACAATCCGGGCGATATGGGGCTCGAGTTCTTCGGCTGACGGCTGGCCTGGCCTCGCTGGTTCGTAACGGAACGAACCGAGATATAGCTCCCAGGCTGGCTCGGGGTCGCGGAACCCCCGGACTTCCGACACGAATACCTTTCCAAAAATGCCGTCCGCCCAATATCCGTAGAGGTAGAGATCGCTTTCCTGGTCGTGATGCAGCCCCACGATGGCTGCGCCGCTGAGCGCGTCGCGACCGACGAGAGCCAACTGGTGAACCATTCCGTGGTCGTCGGTCCAGGGTTCGAGCGAGTACTTGAAGACGGCCATCGTCGGCTCTGGCCGGCCAGCTATGAAGGTTCCTTCGGCGTCGTGATCGTCACCGGCGTATTCTGGGGCCTCTCCTTCAGGATATACGCGGCCACCGCCAGGATCACGATGCAGACGCCAATGAGCATTCCGCGGACTTCTCGGCTCATTTCCCCTCCATTTGCTCACTGTAAGGCCAAGCTTTGCTCGGTTCCACCTCGAGGAAATCTGCTCTAAGGTCGGCGCCGTTTTTTGAAGAGGAGAGACAATGAGCATCCAGCGCATCAACGCCGGCCCCCGCATGTCGAGCGCGGTCGTCCATGGCAACACGGTCTATCTCGCCGGCCTGACCGCCGACGACACCAAGGCCGACGTCAAGGGCCAGACCAAGCA
This sequence comes from Reyranella sp., assembly GCA_019750135.1. Classification (GTDB taxonomy): domain Bacteria; phylum Pseudomonadota; class Alphaproteobacteria; order Reyranellales; family Reyranellaceae; genus Reyranella. Next base: position 92,290 of record JAIEOV010000030.1, read on the forward strand.
GATCCTCGACAAGATCGACAAGTTCCTGAAGGACGCCGGCACCGACAAGTCGAAGATCCTGTCGGCCAACATCTGGTTGACCGACATCGGCACCTGGAGCCAGATGAACGAGGTGTGGGACGCCTGGGTCGCCCCCGGCAGCACGCCGGCGCGCGCCACCGTCGAGGCCAAGCTCGCCAACCCCGCGCTCAAGGTCGAGATCATGGTGCAGGCGGCCAAATGACATGCCGATAGGCATGTCATCCCGAACGCAGTGAGGGATCTTTTTTGCGGAAAGGGCCGGCGATTGCCGGCCCTTTTTGCTTGCGCGGGCCGTGGGACGAGCCCACCTCTTCGGCAAACCGGTAGAGGAGCGGACAATGGCAGGTTCCAGCAAACCGCGAGTCGTGGGCTTCAACCATGTGGCGCTGGAAGTCGGCGACATCGAGGAGGCGCTGGCCTTCTATGGCCGGCTGTTCGCGTTCGAGCTGCGCGGCAAGAGCGCCGACATGGCCTTCATCGATCTCGGTGACCAGTTCATCGCCCTGCAGAAGGGCCGCAAGCAGGCGCCTGACGACGGCCGCCACTTCGGCCTGGTGGTCGACGACAAGGAGGCGGCGCGGCAGGCATTGAAGGACGCCAGTGTGGAGATGCTGCCCGGCCCGTTCCTCGACTTCCGCGATCCCTGGGGCAACCGCATCGAGATCGTGGGCTACGACAACATCCAGTTCACCAAGGCGCCCAACGTCCTGCGCGGCATGGGCCTCGAGCGGCTCAGCAAGAACGAGAACGCGCGCAAGGAGCTCGCCGAGAAGGGCATGGCGGTCGAATGAAGACGATCAGCGGCCAATGGAACAGGGCGCCGGGTGCCGTCACGCTCATCGACGCCCACCATCACCTGTGGGACCTGAAGGCAAACCGCTACCCTTTCCTCAGCGACGCGCCGGAACCGCATTTCTTCCTGGGGGCGTACGACGCGATCAGGCGCGATTACCTGCCGAAGGACTATCTGCGGGATTCAAGCGCTCACAACGTGTTGACGACGGTGCATTGCGAAGCCGAGATGGATCGCACCAAGCAGGTTGCTGAAACCGAGTGGCTGACCGACGTGAATGCCCGATGGGGATTTCCCGGCGCCATCGTCGCCCACGCCTGGTTCCACACGGACGATGCCGAGGAGATCCTGGCCGCCCAGTCGCGGTTTCCGCTGGTGCGCGGCATCCGCTCGAAGCCGGTGACGTCCCTTCGCCCCGATGCCATGACGCCGGGAGCGCCCGGCACCATGCAGGACGACAAATGGCTGCGCGGCTTCGCATTGCTGGAGAAGTACGGGCTGTCCTGGGATCTTCGCGTGCCCTACTGGCACCTCGTCGAGGCCGCCGAGGTGGCGCGGCAGTTTCCGCGCGTGCCGATCGTGCTCAACCATACCGGCTTTCCCTGGGATCGCAGCGAGGAGGGCCTCGCCGCCTGGCGCCGCGGCATGGAGGCGGTGGCGCGCCAGCCCAACGTTCACGTCAAGGTCTCCGAGTTCGGCCTGAAGGACGCCGCCTGGGACTACGAGTCGAACCGGCGCGTCGTCCTGGAGGCGATCGCGATCTTCGGCATCGAGCGCTGCATCTTCGCGAGCAACTTCCCCGTCGCCGGCCTTCGGATCGACTACGACACGCTGGTTCGCTCTCTCGATAAAATGCTTGGCGATCGTTCGCGGGCCGATCGAGATCGCTTCTTCTGGAAGAATGCCGCCTCGTTCTACCGTCTTTCGGTGCCCGCCCATGCCGACGCCGCTTGAGGACAAGGACGCCATCCGGGAGCTTTTCAGCGAGTACTGCTTCCGCATGGACGAGTTCCGGTTCGCCGAGCTCGGCGCGCTGTTCACCGCCGACGGCGAATGGATCGCGCCCTATTCGCGGGCGCGCGGCCCGGCCGAGATCGCCGCGCTGATGGCGCGCAACATCCCGGCCGAGCCCAGGCGCAAGCACTTCATCATGAACAGCCTGATCCGGCTCGACGGCGATCGGGCTACCGCCCGCACCAGCTACCTGGTCGTCCTGCAGGCGGCGGGCGCCGGCCTGGTGCCGTCGGTCGCTGGCACCTACGAGGACGTGTTGATGAGAACGCGCGACGGCTGGCGCTTCCGCGAGCGCCGGCTGGTCCACGACCTGCGGGGCGAGCTGGGGCTGAACGTGGAGAAATAGCCGCTGTCATCCCGAGCGAAGCGAGGGACCTTTCCTGCGGCTTTAAAGGTCCCTCGCTTCGCTCGGGATGACATGCGGTGCGGTCGCTAGTCGAACCGCGCCGGTGATGAGAACGGGCGCGTCGCATCGACGACGAACATCACGAGCTGGTCGAGATCGACCGTGCCGGCGCTGAACACTTCCATCGGCATGTCGGCGCCATGGCCGTTCATCGCGGCGCCGGCGTCGGCGTGCGTGACGCCGTGCGGCGTGCGCTGCCCGAGCCGGCCCTTCAGCACATAGAAGGCTTCCGAGCCGGGATGGGAATGCGGCGGCGTGCGCGCACCCGGCGGGCCGCTCGCGTGATTGATGCGCAGCAGATACTCCGGCGCCGGTACGGGCGGCACAGGACCGATCTCGGCAACTTTGCTCCCGCCTGCTGTCGCACCGCCTTGGGTGCCGAGGGTGAACAGCCAGGCCTTGCCGGAGACTTCGGCGGCAAGCGCCGTCGGTCCGGCAGCGGCCTCGGCATCCTTCAGGGTCGGAAACGTTTCGATCCGCCAGAACAGCGGCCCCGGCGGCAGCTCCTTGAGCTTCTTCTCGATCACCGGCTTGACGCTGAGCGCCGGCGGCTGCTGGGCCATCGATGACGCCGAACCCAGCGCAACGATCGCATAGGTGGCCAGAGCCCGAAGGAAGAGTGCCAGTGCAGTCTTCATCGTCTCAGCCTGGCACAGGATGGCTGTCTGGGCCTCATGCGCCGTCTCACGTTTCCCTCCATTTTTCCTCAAGAAGCACCGTGCTAATGTCGCTTCGGGCTCGTCGCCGCAGGCGGAACTGCTTTGCGTTACCTTTTCGACGACTGTGCGCTCGACTTGGATCGCCGCGAGCTGCATCGCGGCGCGGGACAGGTTGCGGTCGAGCCGCAGGTCTTCGACCTGCTTGCCCTTCTCATCCGTCATCGTGACCGCGTCGTCAGCAAGGACGATCTTCTGGCGACGATCTGGCAGGGGCGTATCGTCTCCGAATCGACGCTGTTCAACCGTATCAACGCCGCGCGCAAGGCCATTGGCGATGCCGGTGACCGTCAGCGCCTGATCAAGACGCTGCCGCGCAAGGGCCTGCGCTTCGTCGGCGAGGTGCGCGAGGAAGGCGGCGAGTCTTCGCCATCGCCCGAGCTATCGCTGCCGGACCGCCCGTCGATCGCCGTTCTGCCCTTCGCCGACATGAGCGGCGATGCCGGCCGAGAGGAGCACTTTGCCGACGGCATCTCCGAGGACCTGATCACCGGCCTGGCGCGCATCCGCTGGCTGTTCGTCATCGCCCGCAACTCGACCTTTGCCTACAAGCATCGCGCCGCCGACGCCAAGCAGGTCTCGCGCGAGCTCGGCGTACGCTACATCCTGGGAGGCAGCGTGCGCCGTGCCGGCGATCGGCTGCGCGTCACTGCCCAACTGGTCGATGCCACGACCGGCGGCCATCTCTGGTCGGACCGCTACGAACGCCAGGTCGGCGACGTCTTCGCCGTGCAGGACGACATCACGCGCAGCGTCGCCGCCGCCATCGAGCCGCGCCTGCTGGCGGCCGAGGGCATTCGCGCGCTGGCCCGCTCGCCGCAGCACCTCGGCGCCTGGGAGCTGGTGGCGCAGGCGCAGACGCATTTCTGGCGGATGTCGCGCGCCGATCATCAGGCGGCAATCGAGCCGCTACGCCGAGCGATCGAGTCCCATCCCGACTATGCGCCGGCACACGGCCGGCTGGGCTTCTGCCTGGTGTTCGCGGCCCACATGGGATGGATCGGCGCCGATCAGGGCCTTTTAGCCGGCCGCGACCATGCGATCCGCGCCATCGCGCTCGATGACTGCGATCCCTGGGGCACATCGCGCTGGGCTACTGGGCGATGATGGAACGGCGCACCGAAGAGTCGATTGCGGCCTTCAGGCAGGCGGTGACCCTCAATCCCAATTCCGCCGCGGCCCATTCCCATCTCAGCCGCGGGTTCGCCTTCGCCGGCCGAGATCGCGAAGCGATCGAGCACGGCAACGACGCGATCCGGCTGAGCCCGCTCGATCCGGAGATGGCCCTGTTCCTGGGCGCCATCGCTGTCGCCCACTACACCGCCGGTCGCTACGACCTGGCGGCGCACTTCACGACGGAGGCGCTGCGCCTGCGGCCGGGCTTCCAGGGCGCCCAGCGCCTGCGCTGCGCCAGCCTTGCCCGGTCCGGACGCGTCGGCGAAGCGCGCGCCTTCCTGGCCGACGTGCGCCGCGAGCAGCCGCTGCTGTCGCTCGACTGGGTGCGCGGCAACGTTCCCTATCAGACGCGCGAGCTGATGGACCAGTTCGTCGAAGGCCTGCGTCGGGCCGGCCTGCGTTAGTCCATGATCACTTTCGTCGAGTGTCGCTCGCCGAGATCGTCGGTCAGGAGCAGGGTGGCGTGGAACGGCTCATCGACCGCGCGGGATTCTCCGTCGATCAGGAAGAACACCGATACGACGGCGATGCGCTGCGGCGGCAGCGGGTTCTCTGCGGCGAACTTGCCGGTCGCGGGGTCGCGCACGCCGATGGCGACGGTCGCGTGGGCCGGCATGCCTTCGATCTCGGCGGCCGCGATCCGGCGCGGCGCGTTGGTCATGTTGCTCGCCTCGAGGTAGATCTGGATCTCCATCCGCGGCGTTCGCTGGGACGCATCGCTCGGGCGCCAGAACGATTGGTAGGTCGGGTGGCGATGCACCGAAAAGCGCAAGCGCCCCTGCGGTTGCCCACCGAGGCGCCCCGTCAGCCAACCCCAAGCTTTGCCGAGCATGCGTAACTCCGAGCAGTGCCGGAAACGTGGGTATCCGCCGCACCTTGCGACATGCGCCATTTCACCGCGCAAGCAAGAAAATAATCGTGGTTATTCTTCGGTACTTCTGTCATATTGGATGATGATGGACCAGAGCCCGTGTTCTCATGTTTCTTTCGGACCGCGCGCGACCCCGCACGCTCAGAATCATGAGCGCGCGGGGTCGCGCGCGGTCCGGAAGAGTATGACGCGCTCCAGTTGGGAGGGGGGCTGCGCTAAATGCGGGAAATGCGGAAATTACCGGCCGATCGTCAGTTGATCGGCCCCATGATCTTGCCCGGGTTCATGATGTTGTCCGGGTCGAGCGCCTTCTTGATCGAGCGCATCAGCGACATGGCCTCGCCGTGCTCCTCGTAGAGGAACTTGATCTTGCCGAGGCCGACGCCGTGCTCGCCTGTGCAGGTGCCGCCGAGCGACAGCGCGCGCGCGACCATGCGGTCGTTCAGCCCCTCGGCGCGCTGCAGGTAGGTCGGGTCGTCGGGGTTCACCATCATGGTGAGATGGAAGTTGCCGTCGCCGACATGGCCGACGATCGGGGCGTAAAGCCCGCTCGCCACGATGTCCTTCTGGGTCTCGAGGATGCATTCGGCCAGCCGCGAAATCGGCACGCAGACATCGGTCGCCCACATGCCCCAGCCGGGCTTGGCGGCCTTGGCCGCCCAGGCCGCGTCGTGGCGAGCCTGCCACATCTTCGTGCGTTCCTCGGCCTGGCTGGTCCAGGCGAAGTGGCCACCGCCATTCTCCTCGGCCAGCGCCTGCACCATCTCGGCCTGCTCCTTAGTGCTGGCCTCGGTGCCGTGGAACTCCAGCATCAGCGTGCTTTTGAGCGGCAGGCCGAGCTTGGAGTAGTTGTTCACGGTGTCGACGGTCTCGGTGTCCATCAGCTCGATGCGCGCCACCGGGATGCCCGACTGGATGGTCTGGATCACGGTGTTGACCGCGCCCTCCAGCGTGTCGAAGGCGCAGGTCGCCGAGACCATGGATTCGGGGATGCCGTAGAGACGGAGCGTGATCTCGGTGATGATGCCGAGCGTGCCTTCGGAACCGACGAACAGCTTCACCAAGTCGTAGCCCGCCGAGGACTTGCGCGAGCGGCGGCCGAGCCGCATCAGCCGCCCGTCGGGTGTGATGACCTGCAGCGCCAGCACGTTCTCGCGCATGGTGCCGTATCGCACCGCGTTGGTGCCCGAAGCGCGCGTCGAGGTCATGCCGCCGATCGAGGCGTCCGCCCCGGGATCGATCGGGAAGAACAGTCCGGTGGCGCGGATGTACTCGTTGAGCTGCTTGCGCGTGACGCCAGGCTGGACCACGACGTCGAGGTCGGCCTCGTTGACCTGCAGCACCTTGTTCATGCGGCTCAAGTCGAGCGAGATGCCGCCGTTGGGCGCGCTGATATGGCCTTCCAGCGAGGTGCCGGTGCCGAAGGCGATGATCGGCGTCTTGTGCCGGGCGCAGATCTGGACGACCCGCTGGGCTTCCTCGGCCGATTCGACGAACACCACGGCGTCGGGCAGGTGGGCCTCGTGGAAGGAGATGTCCTTGCCATGCTGCTCGCGCACGGCGTGCGCGGTGCTGACCCGGTCGCCGAACAGCTGCTTCAGCTCGGTGATGGTGGTGTCGACGTTGGGGGCTTTGACCGAAGCCGTGGCGGCCATATGGGTTCTCCTGGCGTAGGCCGTTTGGATACGCTCAAATGCCGCGAAAGCCAACCGAGGGAACGGCCATGCGCGATGTCTATGTAGTTGGCTCCTATACCACCGCCTTCAAGAAGCATCCGGGCATGGGCTGGGGCGACCTGGCGCGCGAGGCCTATCTCGGCACGCTTTCGGATGCCGGCATGAAGAACGGCGCGGATATCGAAACCGGCTGGATGGGCAATTGCGGCATGGGCTTCTGGGGCCAGAACTCGATCCGCGCCCAGGCGCTGTTCCAGCCGCTGGTCGAGGAGGGGCTGTTCCCTGAGCGCGTGCCGATGTTCAACGTCGAGAATGCCTGCGCCACGGCCTCGACCGCCTTCATGGGCGCCTGGAAGGACGTGCTGGCCGGCACCCACGAGCTCTCCTTCTGCATCGGCATCGAGAAGCTCTTCAGCCCCGATGCGCCGGAGCGTACCGCGGGCCTGTTCAACCAGGGCTACATAACCAGCCAGCACGACCGGCTGGTCGAGGAGATGACCAGGGTGGGCGACATGGTCGGCTCCAGGTTCGCGCCGGGCGACGACCGCACCATCTTCATGGACACCTACGCCATGCAGGCCAAGTGGCACATGTGGAAGTACGGCACGACGCAGCAGCAGATCGCCGTCGGCGCCGCCAAGAACCACAATTACGGCGCCCTGAACGACAAGGCGCAGTATCGCTTCCAGATGACGCCGCAGGCCGTGCTGGAGGACCGTCCGGTGTCCTATCCGCTGACCCGCGCCATGTGCGCGCCGATCGGCGATGGCGCCGCGGCCGCGCTGCTGTGCTCGAAGGAATACCTCGAGAAGCTGCCGGCCAGTGTCAGGGAGCGCGCCGTGCGCATCGCGGGCGTGGGCTTCTCCGGCGGCAAGTACCGCAAGCTCGACGAGCCGGGCCTGACCCGCGTCGCCGCCGACAAGGCCTACAAGATGGCGGGGCTGGGGCCCGACGACATCGACGTCGCCGAGGTGCACGACGCCACCAGCTTCTGCGAGATCTACCAGTGCGAGATGCTGCGCTTCTGCCCCGAGGGCGAAGGCGGCAAGTTCATCGACTCCGGCGCGACCGGGCCGGACGGCAAGCTGCCGGTCAACACCTCGGGCGGGCTGGTGTCGAAGGGCCATCCCGTCGGGGCGACGGGCCTGTCGATGCTGGCCGAGCTCACCACGCAGCTGCGCGGCGAGGCCGGCGCCCGGCAGGTGAAGGGTGCGGAGATCGCGCTGGCCGAGAACGGCGGCGGCGTCATCGGCATGGAAGAAGCCGTGGCCTCCGTCATGATTCTGCAGCGTGGGTAACGGGTATGCCGGCGAAGCCCATCCGCACTCGCAGTGAGCACGGCCAAGCTCTGGCCGAGATCGAGCGATTGATGGGTGCCAAGCGGGGATCGCGGCAAGCCGACCTTGCTCAACTTTTGGGCTCGCGGTCGTCGGCTTCAGCGATCCTCAATCGGAAGCGGCCGATGTCATTGGCCGTCATTCGCAAGCTCGCCAAAGGCTGGGATATTCCGACGGATATTCTCGTGCAGCCGTACCGGATACGAATCCGACGCTCTTCGCGCGCCGCTTGAAACGGACACACTGCGAACAAACATAGGGCGCACGGCCCAAGACCACACGAAAAGACCCCGGGGAGATCAAGGAATGACCATCCGCTTCGACAATCGCGTCGCCATCGTCACCGGCGCCGGCAATGGGCTCGGCCGCGCGCATGCGCTGCTGCTGGCCAGCCGTGGCGCCAAGGTGGTGGTGAACGATCCGGGCGGTGCGGTCGATGGTAAAGGCGGCGATCATGCCGCCGCCGACAAGGTCGTGGCGGAGATCAAGGCGGCCGGCGGGCAGGCGGTGCCGAACTACGATTCCGTGGCCGATCCCAAGAGTGCCGCCAACATCGTCAAGACCGCGGTCGATTCCTTCGGCACGGTCGACATCGTCGTCAACAACGCGGGCGTGCTGCGCGACAAGACCTTCCACAACATGACGGTCGAGGATTTCGACTTCGTGGTGAAGGTCCACTTCCTCGGTACCGCCTACGTAACCCACGCGGCCTGGCCGATCATGCGCGCCAAGGCCTATGGCCGCGTCGTCGTCACCTCGTCGAACTCCGGCATCTACGGCAATTTCGGCCAGGCCAACTACGGCGGCGCCAAGCTCGCCGTCGTGGGCTTCATGAATGCGCTGCGGCTGGAGGGCCAGAAGTACAACATCTTCGTCAACGCCCTGGCGCCGGTCGCCGGCACGCGCATGACCGAGAGCCTGATGACGCCGGAGATGCTGGCCAAGCTCGACCCGTCCTTCGTCTCGCCCATGGTCGCCTATCTCTGCAGCGAACAGTGCCAGCGCACCGGCGAGATCTGGAGCGCGGGCGCCGGCAACTTCGCGCGCATCGAGTATCGCGAGGCGCCGGGCGTGCGCATCACCGGCCGCGCGCCGACCGTGGAGGACGTCGCCGACAACATCGAGAAGATCGCCGACCTCACGACCAACAAGGTCTTCCGGACCTCGACGGAAGAGGTGGCGGCGGTGGTGGGCTCCTGAACGCGGGCGTGACCACAGGCGATCGCCTGGCGCCGATTGCCGAATGGCTGGCGCATGACGGGCGGCTGATCGCGCGGCCGGCCGCCTTCATCGAGCAGCTATTGATGCGCGTGGTGCAGACCGGCATCCCGATATGGCGCGCCTATATCGGCCTGCAGCTCGTCCATCCGCAGCTCCAGGCCATGGGCTACATGTGGCGGCGCGGCGAGAAGGTGCAGGAGATCGCGCGCGCCTGGGGCATCCAGTTCACGCCGGCCTATATCGGCAGTCCGATCCAGGCGGCGCGCGAGCAGGGCCGGCTGGTGCGCCATCGTCTGACCAACCTCACCGAGCACGATCACATCCTGTTGCACGAGGTCAAAGCCGACGGTGGCGTCGACTATGTGGCGTTGCCCATGCATATCCGCCGCGAGGGCGCCCTGCCCGTGGTCACCTTCGCCACGAACAATCGCCTGGGCTTCACCGACGAGGATATTGCCGACCTCGAGCGGTTGGTCGACATGATGGGCGCCGTCACCGAGATGCACATCGAGCGCTCGGTCGCCGAGACCGTGGCCAACACCTATCTCGGCCCCGAGGTCGGGCAGCGCGTGCTGAACGGCGCCATCCGCCGCGGCGAGGGCGAGGAGATCCGCGCCGTGCTGTGGTTCTCCGACCTGCGCGACTTCACCGGCATGAACGAGCGGCTGCCGCCGGCCGAGGTGCTGGACCTCCTGAACAACTACCTGCAGCTCGTCGGCGATGCGCTCAAGACCCATGGCGGGGAGATCCTGAAGTTCATCGGCGACGGCGTGATGGCCTACTTCCCGGCCGAGGATGCGCTGTTCCTGCCCATGGTGACGGGCCAGGCGGTGGGCGCCGCGCGGCAGCTGATCGCCGATATCGAGGCGGCGAACGAGGCGCGGGCCACGGTTGGCCACGAGCCGGTCCGGTTCGGCATCGGCCTGCATGTCGGCGACGTGACCTTCGGCAATGTCGGCACCGAGGACCGGCTCGACTTCACCGTCATCGGTCCCGCCGTCAATCGCGCCTCGCGGTTGGAAGGCATGACCAAGGCGCTGGGCGTGAAGGTCTGCGCCTCGGCCGAATTCAACGAAGCCTGCCAGGTGCCGATGAAGTCGCTCGGCAAGCACCGGCTGCGCGGCGTGCCGGCGCCGGTCGAGATCTTCACCCTGCCGGATTGACGGGCTTGCTAGACGAGGACCTTCCAGCCTTCGACCCAGCCCAGCGCTTCCTCGTCGGGCAGGGGCTGGCTCGAGGCATCGACTTCCAGACGGTCGCCGAGCTTCCGCGCGCCGCAAAGCGCGAGCACCTTGTCGACCTTCTTGCCGCCGCCGCAGAACGTGTCCTGGTAGGTCATGTCGCCGAGCGCGATGACGCCGTAGCGATGGCCCGACAGGTCGGGCCGCTCGCGCTCCAGGGCCTCGGCCAGCGGCAGGATGTTGGTCGGGATGTCGCCCGAGCCGTGGGTCGCGCAGATCACCAGCAGGACGTCGTGCGCCATGAGATCGGCGGTCGTTGCCGCCTTGTCGGTGACGTCGACGGCATGGCCCGCCGCATCGAGCACGGGCTTCAGCGCATCGGCCACCATCTGGGCGTTGCCCGATTCGGTGCCGACCAGGATCAGGATCGTGGCCATCGCCGAGGGGATAGGCCAGCACGTGCCGCGATGCGACGCGACCGGATGGCGCGGCTGGCGACGAGGGGGGCCGGCGTGTAAGGCTGCCGGACCATGGAACGAACCCCCGTCATTGCCGCTCTCGAAGGCGGCGTCCTGACCCTGATGCTCAACCGCCCGCAGCGGCTCAACGCCATGAGCAATGCGCTGATCGAGGCGATGAACCACGAGCTGGCGCGCGCCCGCGACGATGCCGACATCCGCTGCGTGCTGCTGACCGGGCTCGGCCGCGGCTTCTGCGCCGGCGCCGATCTGTCGGGCGGCGGCACGGTCGATTCGACGGCCAACGTGGCGCCCGATCTCGGCGCCAACATGGACCGCATCTTCAATCCCATGATCCGCGCCATGCGCGAGCTGCCCAAGCCGATCGTCGGCGCCATCAACGGCGTGGCGGCGGGCGGCGGCGCCAACTTCGCCCTGGCCTGCGACATCGTCCTGGCGGCGCGCTCGGCGCGCTTCGACCAGGCCTTCGTGCGCATCTCGCTGATGCCCGACCTCGGCGGCACGTACTTCCTCCCGCGCACCGTGGGCGACGCGCGGGCGCGCGGGCTTGCCATGCTGGGCAAGTCGGTGCCGGCCGAGGAGGCCGAGCGCATGGGCATGATCTGGCAGACCGTCGATGACGCGGCGCTGATGGCCGAAGCGACCAAGCTCGCGCGCCAGCTCGCCAGCGGGCCGACGCTGTCCTATGCTGCGATCAAGAAGGCGATCAACTTGGCCGCCACCAACACTCTGGACGAGCAGCTCGACCTCGAGCGCGACAGCCAGCGCGAGCTCGGCCGCAGCGCCGACTTCAAGGAGGGCGTGACGGCCTTCCTGGCCAAGCGGCCGGCTCAGTTCGCAGGACGTTGATACGCATGAGCTACACCACCATCACTGTCGCCCACGACAAGGGCCTCGCCACGCTGACGTTGAACGCGCCCGACAAGCTCAATGCCGTGTCGCGCAAGATGATCGCCGAGCTGAAGGAATGCTGGGAGAGGCTGGCCGCCGACGGCTCGGTGCGCGCCGTGCTGCTGACCGGCGCGGGCCGCGGCTTCTGCGCCGGTGCCGACCTGAGCGATCCCGATCGCGGCAAGGAAGGCGGCGATTCGGGCTCGGCGCTCGAGAAGTTCTTCAATCCCGTGATCCGCCTGATGCGCTCGGTGCCCAAGCCGATCGTGGCGGCGGTGAACGGCCCGGCGGCCGGCGTCGGCATGAGCTTCGCGCTCGCGGCCGACATCGCGATCGCCGGGAAGTCGGCCAGCTTCCTGCAGGCTTTCGCCCGCATCGGCCTGCTGCCCGACGGCGGCAGCACGTGGTTCCTGCCGCGCCTGGTCGGCGAGCAGCGGGCGCGCGCGCTGGCCATGCTGGCGCCCAAGATCAGCGCCGAGCAGGCCAAGGAATGGGGCCTGATCTGGGACGTCGTCGAGGACGCCGAGCTGATGAAGACGGCGACCGAGGTGGCGCGCGGCCTGGCCGACGGGCCGACCCTGTCGCTGGCCCGCATCAAGGAGGCGATGAACCGCGCCTCGGGCAATCCGCTCAGCCAGCAACTCGACCTCGAGCGCGACTTCCAGCGCGAGCTCGGCCGCAGCGAGGATTTCAAGGAGGGCGTCATGGCCTTCCTCGACAAGCGCAAGCCCGCTTTCAAGGGCAAGTAGGTGAGGGGGAAGCATGACGACGCCGCACAAGGAGATCACCTCGGGTCTTAAATTTCCGGAAGGGCCGATCGCCATGCCCGATGGCTCGGTGATCCTGGTCGAGATCGGCCGCCAGACGCTGACCCGCGTCATGCCCGACGGCAAGCAGCACGTGATCGCCAATCTGGGTGGCGGTCCCAACGGCGCGGCAATGGGGCCCAAGGGCAAGATCTACGTGACCAACAACGGCGGCTTCAACTGGATCACGCTGCCGGACGGCCGCACGTTTCCCGGCACGGCGCCCGCCGACTACAAGGGCGGCTCGATCCAGGTGGTCGATCCGGAGACCGGCAAGTTCGAGACGCTTTACGATTCTTGCGACGGCCGCAAGTTGAACGGTCCCAACGACCTGGTGTTTGATGACGCCGGCGGCTTCTGGTTCACTGACCTTGGCAAGACGCACGAGCGCCACACCGACCGCGGCGCCGTCTACTACGCCAAGGCCGACGGCTCGAAGATCGAGGAGAAGATCTTTCCGCTGGAGCGGCCCAACGGCTGCGGCCTCTCGCCCGACGGCAAGACGCTCTATGTCGTCGAGACGCCGACCGCGCGCTGCTGGTCGTTCGAGCTGTCGTCGCCCGGCGAGATCAAGTCGGCCAACGGGCCGTTCCGCGGCGAGAAGGGCCGCGTGGTCACGGGCCTCGGTGGCTACCAGATGTTCGATTCGCTCGCCGTCGATTCGGCGGGCCATATCTGCGTCGCCACCTTGATCACCGGTGCGGTGTCCGACATCTCGCCCGACGGCAAGTCGGTGACGCAGTACAAGCTGCCCGATCCGATGGTCACCAACGTCTGCTTCGGCGGCAAGGATCTGCGCACGGCCTTCGCCACGCTGTCGCTCACCGGCAAGCTGGTGAGCTTCGAATGGCCGCGGCCGGGCCTCAAGCTCGAGTACCTGAACAAGTAGGCCGCTCGTGGCGCGCGGCCGAAAGAAGAACGCCACGCCCAATCGCGGCGGCATGGCGTTCGGCCGCAACCTGATGGTGCTGGCCGCGGCGATCCTGGCCGTCGGCCTCTACGGCGTCGCGCGCGGCGCCATGACGCTGAAGTGGCCGCGCGCCGATGCCACCATCACCAGCGCCGAGCTGCTGCGCCAGACCAGCACCAGCCGCGGCATGGACGGCCGCTCGTACGACGATGGCTGGAACAGCTTTCATGTGATCTACCGGTATCGCGTCGGCGACCGCGACTACGTGGCGGGCGGCGTCGAGCCGTACGACTTTGGCATGCAGAACTCCGCCGGCGCCGCCAAGATGCGCGAGCGCCATCCCATCGGCTCGCAGGCCAAGGTCGCCTACGATCCCGGCAATCCCGCCGTGGCCTATCTTGAACCGGGCCCGAGCTCGTTCGCGCTCGTGCTGTCGGGCATCGGCGCCTTCATGCTGCTGTGCGGCTGGTGGGTGCGGACGAAGGCCGCGCAAGGCATCGGCGCCATGAACGAGGAGGGCGCCACCGAACGCATCGCCAAGGCACGACGCGAGGGTGATCCTCTCTAGAACGACTATCCCTTGGCCAGCGCCCGCACCTCGCGGCTGGCGACGATCTTGCCGGTGGCGTAGGCCTCATGGTTGGCGTCGACGTCGGCCAGCTTGTAGCGGTAGTTCACCATCATGGCGTAGGACTGCTTCAGTCCGTTGGCGCTGGTGTCGGCGAGCCAGTTCAGCCGCTCGACCACGGCGCCGTTGCCGAGATGGAAATGCGCCACGCGGTCGAGCGCGCGGCCCCTCTCGTCGGTCGTCGTGAGATAGCGTGCGGCGAGCCGCGACAGAATGGGGCGCAGCGCCTTGTCGATCGCTGGCACCTCCCACCAGGTCGGCCGGTCGAGCAGCTGGCGCACGGCGGCGGCGCCGGCGGCTTGGTTGGTCACAGGCACCAGCGAGGCGATCTCGCCCGAGGTCAGCGCGCCGTCGCCCTCGTTCTTGAGGCGGCCGTCGACATGCTGGCGCAGGCCGGGGATCGGCGACAAGGTGGCGAAATCCTTGATGTTGGGCATGTCGCGGGCGAGCTGCTCGGCCACGCGCTTGATCAGGAAGTTGCCGAAGCTGATACCGGCCAGGCCCTGCTGGCAGTTGGAGATCGAGTAGAAGATCGCCGTGTTGGCGTGCCTGGGATCGTGCGTCTCGGCGCGCGCGTCGAGCAGGCGCTGCACGTTGCCCGCCATGCCGTCGACCAGCGCGACCTCGACGAAGATCAACGGCTCGTCGGGCATGCGTGGATGGAAGAAGGCGAAACAGCGGCGGTCCGAATCCAGCCGGTTCTTGAGATCGCGCCACGACCGGATGGCGTGCACGGCCTCGTAGTCGACCAGCTTCTCGAGCAGCGCCGCCGACGCTTTCCAGTCGATGCGCACCAGGTCGAGGAAGCCGACATCGAACCAGGCGCTGAGCAGGGGCCGCAGGTCCTCGCTCAGCGCCCGTGCGGCGGCGTCGCTCTTGCCCAGGGCCATGAGCTCGGCGCGCAGGTCGACCACGAACTTCACGCCCTGCGGCACGCCGACGAACTCGCGCAGCAGGCGCACTGCCGGCGGTTCCAGCGCGCGCACGAGCGCGCGCGCGGGGTCCTTGGACCCCCGCCATTTCTCGACAGTCGCCAACGCCGATTCGCGCGGCAGACCATAATCCTTGGCTAGCGTCAGCAGGAACTTCTTGCGGCCGGCCGGCGACAGCGACAGATAGGCCTGTCCCAGCTCCGCCGCGCGTCCGCGCCGCGCCGTCTCGCCGCCCTTGCCTTCGAGGCAGGCGTCGATGCGGCTCTTCAGCCGCGGGATATCGTCGTCGGGAAGATCGGGCCGGAGCGGCCGGCCGGCGACTTCGCGGGCGCCGCGGGCGGTTTCGACGAAGGCATTGCGCAGACGTTCGAGCGTACGGGGGACGGTGTTTGAAAACGGTAGGGCCATGCGCTGATTATGTCACGGCGAACGTGTCACTCCAGTGGCACGCATGAACGCAGCTTCACTTGTTCAATGTCTGCCACAGATACCAGCTCGCCACGGTACGGAAGGGCCGCCATTTCTCGCCGGCCTTGGCCAGTGCCTCGGGGGTCGGCAGCTTCCGCTTGCGAAACGCTGCCGCATAGGCCTTGCGCAGGCTGTAGTCGTCGACCGGCAGCACGTCGGGTCGGCCGAGCCGGAACATCAGGAACATCTCCGCACTCCAGCGGCCGATGCCGCGCACGTCGACGAGCCGCTCGATCAGCGCGGCATCGTCGAGCAGAAGCGCCTCGTCGAGCGTCGGCAGGCGGCGCGTCGCAACCTTCTCGGCGAGGTCGCGCAGCGCCAGCACCTTGGCGCGCGACAGGCCGACGCCGCGCAACTGCTCATCCGCTGTGCGCCGGATGTGCAACGGCGTGAAACCCGCCTTGGCGCGCGGATAGAGCGCTTCGATGCGGCCGTAGATCGTGGCCGCGGCCTTGTTGGAGAGCTGCTGATAGACGATCGCCTCGGCCAGCGCGCCGAACAGGCTGCGCGAAGCTTTCAACTGCATGCCGAACGGTCCGACCGAACCGATCACCTCGGCCAGCGCCGGGTCGGCCTTGCGCAGATGGGCGACGGCGCTCTTGGGATCGAAGCCGAAGCCCGTCATCGCCGGTCGAACAGGGGGCCGGCCGAGAGCGCGGCCGCGCCTTCGATCTCCAGGATGCGCCGCTTGGTGGCGACGCCGCCCGAGGCCGAGAAACCGCCCATCTTGCCGTTGGCGCCCAGCACGCGGTGGCAGGGCACGATGATGGCGACGGGATTGCGGCCGAGCGCCTGGCCGACCTCGCGCGATTCATGCGGCGCGCCCAGGCGCTTGGCGATCTCGCCGTAGGTCATGGTCCGGCCTGGCGGAATCGTGCGCGCGACCTCGTAGACCTTGCGATGGAATTCCGGCGCATCGGCGAGATCGACCGGTATGTCGGTGAGATCGATCGCCTCGCCGTTCAGCAGCGCCAGCACACGATCGATGACGCGCTGCACGCCGGCCGGCGGCGGGCTTTCGACGGCGCCCGACCAGCGCTGCTGCAGGCGCGTGCGGGTGCCGTCCGCGGACGGCAGCGGCAGGTGGAAGCCGGCAATGCCCGTGGCATTCCAGGCGATCCCGCAGGTGCCGATCGGGCTGTCGAAAAGGGCGAAGGCTTGCGCGGCCATGGCCGCACGGTCCACCTAACCGGTCATCCCGTCAAGTAGCCTTTCAAGCCGGCGATTTCAGGCCGCTTGGCGCAGGCGCGCCACCTCGCTCTCGACCATGGCGCGATAGGGGCCCCGGCGGCGCATCAGCTCGTCGGGCGGGCCGTCCTGCAGGACGCTGCCGCGATCGAGGAAGACGATGCGGTCGAAGCCGCGCAAGGTCGACAGGCGGTGGGCGATGGCGATCACGGTGCGGCCCTGCATCAGCCGGTCGAGCGCCTGACGGATCATCTCCTCGGCCTCGATGTCGAGCGACGACGTCGCCTCGTCGAGCAGGACGATCGGCGAATCCTTGAGCAGCGCGCGGGCGATGGCGATGCGCTGGCGCTGGCCGCCCGACAGGCGCGTGCCGCGGTCGCCGACGATGGTCGAATAACCGCTGGGCAGCGCCTCGATGAAATCGCAGCGCGCCGCTTCGGCTGCCGCCTTGACCTCGTCGTCGGAGGCCTCGGGCCGGCCGTAGCGGATGTTCTCCAGGATCGAGCGATGCAGCAGCGAGATGTCCTGCGGCACGAAGGAGATGGCGCGCCGCAGGCTGTCCTGCGTGATCTGGGCGATGTCCTGGCCGTCGATCATGATGCGCCCGCGCTCGAGGTCGTGGAAGCGCTGCAGCAGAGCGAGCGCGGTCGACTTGCCGCTGCCCGATGGGCCGACCAGGCCGGTGCGACGGCCGGCGGCGATGTCGAGCGAGAAGTTCTCGAACACCCGACGGCCGCCGGGGTAGCTGAAGGTGACATTGTCGAACGCCGCTTGGGGCATGCGCTCGTGCGGCCACGCCAGCGGCACCGCCAGCGGATGCTCCCGCAACTCATGTTCCTGCAGCAGGGTGCCGATGGCCTCGGCCAGGCGCGCCATGTGCTGCGTCACGTCGACCAGCGCCACGGCGAGGTCACGCGTGGCATGCAGGATCGTGAAGCCCAGTGTGCAGACCAGCACGACATCTCCTGCGCTCGCCTGTCCGCGCTGCCACAACACGATTGCCCAGGCGAGCACCGCCACGGTCAGCACGATGGTCAGCGCCGCATGCAGGAGGCGCACCCGCTCGAGGTATTGGATGCTGCGGCGCCTCGCGGTCATCTCCCGCCCCACCGTGCGGTCGAACCGGCTGTGCTCGCGATGGAGGGCGCCGAAGGTGCGCACCAGCGGCATGTTGCCAATGACGTCGGCCAGCTCGCCTTCGACCTTGGCCGCACGATTGGCGAAGCCGTGATGGAGCGGCGTGCCGCGTGCCGCCAGTTTGAACAGCAGCAGCATGACGACGGCGGCGATCGCGGTGAGGGCGGCCGCCAAGGGCACGCTGACGACGGCGAGAAAGCCGATGGCGCACAGTGTTGCCAGGCAGGGCGGCAGCACGTTCCAGATGAAAAGATTCTCCATTGCGAATGCGGCATTCGACGTCGCGGTGATGCGGCCCGTCAGCGTGCCGGCCAGTCGCTGCGAGAAATAGTTCGGCGCGTGGCCCGTGAGGTGGCGGAAGAGCTCGCTGCGCAGATCGCCGGTGACGCCGACGAAGGCATGGCTGGTGATCCAGCCGGCCGCCCGCCACAACAGGTTGTCGGCGGCGATCAAGGACACCAGCAAGGCGAAGGCGAGCCAGATCGAACCGTCGGGCGCGTTGCCCGACAGCACGTCGACCAGGAACTTCACGCCGTACTGCGAGCTGACCGAGCAGGCGACGGCGCCGATCACCGCCGCGAGGATCGCGGCATGCGACAGCGGCCGCCGGCGCACGTAGCGCAGCAGGAAAGCAATGGGTCGTTTGGCGTAGGAGCTGAGTCGATCCATTCCGCTCGTCACGATGTTTTGGGGGCCCTCGTCGTTAGCGAAGATTCGCAGGACGCGCTGTGACAAAAAAAGGGTTGCCGCCCGCGGACCACATTTCGCGGTCAACACCGGCTACGCTCACTCGTCGAACCCCGGTCCAAGCCGGGGTTTGTCGTGTCCGGCCACAGCGTTCACAAGGAGGCGGCTTTCATGCGAATTGCGCAAATTGCACCGTTGACCGAGGCGATCCCACCGGAGCTGTACGGAGGCACCGAGCGCGTCGTTTCCTGGCTCACCGAAGAGCTCGTGGCGCTCGGTCATGACGTCACCTTGTTCGCCAGCGGCAACTCGCGCACCACGGCCAAGCTCGAAGCGATGTGGCCGCGTGCGCTGCGTCTCGACGACACGGTGCGCGACCCGATGGCGCTGCACATCGCCATGCTGGAGCGCGTGCGCCGGCTCGCCAGCCGTTTCGACGTCCTGCATTTCCATCTCGATTATCTGCCCTTCTCGGTGTTCTCGCGGCAGGCCACGCCGTTCATCACCACCATGCATGGCCGCCTCGACCTGCCCGAGCATCAAACGGTGTTCAACGCGTTTGGCTCCGTGCCGGTGATCTCGATCTCCGACATGCAGCGCAAGCCGGTGCCGCAGGCGCGTTGGATGAAGACAATTTACCATGGCCTGCCTGCAGACCTGCTGACGCCAGGCACCGCAGAACCTGCATACCTCGCTTTCCTCGGGCGCATCGCGCCGGAGAAGTCGGTCGATCGCGCGATCCGCATCGCCGTCGAGGCCGGGCTGCCGCTCAAGATCGCCGCCAAGGTCGATCGCGTCGATCGCGACTACTTCGAGCGCGACATCCGGCCGATGCTCGACCTGCCGGGCATCGAGTACATCGGCGAGATCGACGACTCGCAGAAGTCCGCATTCCTGGGCAATGCGATGGCGCTGCTCATGCCCATCGACTGGCCCGAGCCGTTCGGCCTGGTGATGATCGAGGCGATGGCCTGCGGCACGCCGGTCGTCGCTTTTCCCAGCGGCTCGGTGCCCGAGGTCATCGAGCATGGCGTGACTGGGTTGATCGTCGACAGCGAGGCCGCTGCCGTCGACGCCATCCGCAATCAGCTCGCGCAGCTGTCGCGCCCGCGCATCCGCGCCCGCTTCGAGGAGCGTTTCACCGCGCGTCGCATGGCCGAGGAATATCTCGACATCTATCGCGATCTGATCGCCGGCAACCGGCGTCGGCGTCCGAAGACGATCAACGGCACGAAGCCTGCGGATCAACATATCGATGACCGTCATCAAATTGGAACGGATCCTGGGCTATATGTAGCGGATTGAGCTTTTTCCGGAGTGCTTGAGTGGCTGATCCGCGAGGCGAGAGCCGAGTCCGCCTGGAGCAAGCGGTACGCCGCCATCGAGCACTGTCCCGGGAAGGCCTTCTCGAACGCGTGTTCGAGCGGCTGTTCCGCGGCCTGGTCTACACGCAGATCTGGGAAGACCCGGAGATCGATCTCGAGGCGCTGGCGCTCGGCCCCAATTGCCATGTCGTGGCCATCGCCTCGGGCGGCTGCAACGTGCTCTCCTACCTGACCGCCGATCCGGCCAAGATCACCGCCGTCGATCTCAGCCTGGCGCACGTGGCGCTCAATCGCCTGAAGCTCACGGCCGCGCGTCGCTTGCCGACGTGGCAGGCGTTCTACCAGTTCTTCGGCGCGGCCGACGATCCGGCCAACATCGACGCCTACGACCGACTGATCGCGCCCTATCTGGACGTCGAGAGCCGCCTCTACTGGCAGGGCCGCAGCCTGCATCAGGGCGGCCGTCGGCGGATCTCGATCTTCGCGCGCAACGCCTATCGCCATGGCGTGCTCGGCCGCTTCATCGGCGTCAGCCACGTCGCGGCACGTCTCTACGGCGTCGACCTGCGCCAGCTTTTGACCGCCCGCTCTATCGAGGAGCAGCGGCGCTTCTTCGAGACCATGCTGGCGCCCTTGTTCGACAAGCCGGCGGTGCGCTGGGCGACGGCCAATCGCCTGTCGCTCTACGGCCTCGGCATCCCGCCGGCGCAATACGAGGCGCTGGCCAGTGGCAGCGACATGCTCCAGGTGCTGCGCTCGCGAGTCGAGCGGCTGGCCTGCGGCTTCAGCCTCGACGACAACTACTTCGCCTGGCAGGCCTTCGGCCGCTCCTACGCCGGTGAGGCGAACGGTCCGCTGCCGCCTTATCTCAGGCGCGAGAACTTCCATGCCGTGCGCAGCCGCGCCAATCGCGTCGAGGTGATGAACCGGTCGATCACGGAATATCTCGCGGGCTGCCCTGATGCGTCGCGTGATCGCTACATCCTGCTCGATGCCCAAGACTGGATGACCGACGCGCAGCTCGATGCGCTGTGGCGTCAGATCACGCGCACGGCCAAGCCGGGCGCGCGCGTGATCTTCCGGACCGCCGCCGAGCCGTCGCTGCTGCCGGGCCGGCTCGATCCCGATCTGCTGGGCCGCTGGCGCTACGAGGAGGCGCTGTCGCGCGCGCTCACCGACCGCGACCGCTCGGCGATCTACGGCGGCTTCCATCTCTATGTCTTCGAGGGCTGACGTGGTCGGCGGCGTAACTGGCGAAGCGGCGCTGATGGACCGCATCTATCGGCGGCAGCGCCACGTCTATGACCTCACGCGCAAATACTACCTGCTGGGCCGCGACGAGCTCATAGACCGGCTGGCGCCGGCCGCTGACGGCCGCGTGCTCGAGATCGGCTGCGGCACGGCGCGCAACCTGATCGCCGCCGCGCGCCGCTGGCCGCAGGCGCGGTTCTACGGCATCGACATCTCGGGCGAGATGCTCAACACCGCGCGCCAGGTCGTGGCGCGCACCGAGGTCGGCGACCGCATCGTGCTGGCGCGCGCCGACGCCACCGCCTTCGATCCGGCCTGGCTGTTCGGCGTGCCCTCGTTCTCGCGCGTCTTCTTTTCCTACAGCCTGTCGATGATCCCGGGCTGGACCTCGGCATTGGCGCAGGCGACGACCTGGCTGGCGCCGGAAGGCGAGCTGCACATCGTCGATTTCGGCGGCCAGGAGCGGTTGCCCGTGCTGTTCCGCGCCGGCCTGCGGCGATGGCTGCGCCATTTCCACGTCATCCCGCGCGATGCGCTGCAGGCCGAGCTGTCGTCGCTCGCCCATCAGTGCGGCGAGGTCGTGCGTTTCGAACGTCCCTACGGCGGCTACGCCCAATACGCCCAGTTTCGTCGGTAAGGTTGTCGTCCGGCCCTGCGTGATAGACTTGGAGTCGAATGGACTCCCTGATCACGGCCGCTGCGCGCGCCCTGGCAACGGGCGATCTTCTAGGCGCCCTGAAGCGCGTCGCCCTGCGCGACGATCCGCCGGCTCTTGCGCTGCGCGGCATCGCCATGGCGCAGCTCGGCGATTTCGACCGGGCCAAGGTCCTGTTGCGGCGCGCCGCCCGCGCCTTCGGCCCGAGGGAAGCCGTGGCCCGGGCGCGCTGCGTCGTCGCCGAGGCCGAGATCGCCCTGGTCTCGCGCGACCTCGGCTGGCCGCCGAAGACGCTCGATGCGGCGCGGTCGACGCTCGAGGCGCATGGCGATCCCGTCAATGCCGCCCACGCCCGCACGCTCGAGCTGCGGCGCCTGCTCCTGATCGGCCGTCTCGACGAGGCCGAGCAGATGCTTGCCGGGGTCGACTCCACGCCCTTGCCGCCGGCATTGAAGGCCAGTCACGAGCTGGTCGTGGCCGGGATCGCGCTGCGGCGCCTGGACACGAAGACGGCGCGGGCGGCGCTTACCCGAGCGGCGCGTGCGGCGCACGACGCCGGCATTCCGGCGCTGATCGCCGAAGTCGAAAGCGCATCGCAGGTGCTGGACGCGCCGGCGGCGCGGCTGGTGACGCAGGGCGACCAGAGGCTGCTGCGACTCGAGGATGTCGAGGCGCTGCTCGATTCGAAGGCACTGGTGGTCGATGCATGCCGGCATGCCGTGCGCGATGCTGGCACGGTGGTGTCGCTGGCCCGGCGTCCGGTCCTGTTCGCGCTCGCCCGCGCGTTGGCCGAGGCGTGGCCGGCCGACGTGCCGCGGGCCACGCTCATCGCCCGGGCCTTCCGCGGCAAGCATGCCGACGAATCGCATCGCGCGCGGCTGCGGGTGGAGATTGGCCGGCTGCGCACGGCGCTTCGCAAGCTCGCCGACGTGAGCGCGACCAGCCAGGGCTTTGCGCTGGTGCCGCGGGACAATCGCGAGATCGTGGTGCTGGCGCGGCCCGTCGAGGAGGAGCACGCGGAAGTGCTGGCCTTCCTGGCCGACGGCGAATCGTGGTCGAGCTCGGCCTTGGCGCTGGCGCTGGGGGCCAGCCAACGGACCGTGCAGCGCGCCCTCGATGCGCTGGCCGAGGCCGGCAAGGTGCAATCGTTCGGCCTCGGGCGGGCACGCCGGTGGCTCAGCCAGCCAATCCCGGGTTTCACGACAACCTTGTTACTCCCCGGTCCGCTGCCGAGCGATTAGATGAGGATGGTGCAGGAGAAACGACATGAAACGATCCCCCGCTGAAATCCTCCGTGAATACGGCCCGTTCCCCGGCGTCGACCGCGTGAACGGCGTCACCTTCGATGGTCGCCATGTCTGGCTTGCCAGCGGCGAGGCGTTGAAGGCCTTCGACCCCGCGAACGGCAACGTCGAGCGTTCGATCGACGTCGCCTCGCATGCGGGCACGGCCTTCGACGGCCGCCACCTGTTCCAGATCGCCGAGGATCGCATCCACAAGATCGATCCCGAGACCGGCAAGGTGCTGGCGACCATCCCGGCGCCGGGCAACGGCGGCGATTCGGGCCTCGCCTGGGCCGAGGGCACCTTGTGGGTGGGCCAGCATCGCGGCCGCAAGATCCATCAGATCGATCCCGAGACCGGCAAGATCCTGCGCACCATCGAATCCAACCGCGTCGTCACCGGCGTCACCTGGGTCGACGGCGAACTCTGGCACGGCACCTGGGAAGGCGAGGAGAGCGACGTGCGGCGGATCGATCCCAAGACGGGCGAGGTCCTGGAGAGCCTGGAGATGCCGGCCGGCACCGGCGTGTCGGGCCTCGAATCCGACGGCGGCGACCGCTTCTTCTGTGGTGGCGGCACCAGCGGCAAGGTGAGGGCCGTCCGCCGACCAACGCGGAAGGCGGCGCGCTAGGCCGGTTCCGCCCTGCGGGTACTACCCGGCATCTGGCCCTCGGCAAGGCACTGGCGAGCCTCGGGGCGCAGTGCTAACCGGGCAGGACAAAGTGTGGGAGTACCCAGGATGACCGAAGCCTTCATCTGCGACGCCATTCGCACCCCCGTCGGCCGCTACAACGGCGGCCTCGCCGCCATGCGCGTCGACGATCTCGCGGCCCATCCCATCAAGGCGCTGATGCAACGCAACACCAATGTCGACTGGGGTTCGGTCGACGACGTGATCTATGGCTGCGTCAACCAGGCGGGCGAGGACAATCGCAACGTTGCGCGCATGGCAGGCCTGCTGGCTGGCCTGCCGGTCGAGGTGGCGGGCGCTACGGTCAACCGGCTGTGCGGCTCGGGCCTGGAGGCGGCGGGCCACGCGGCGCGCGCCGTGAAGCTCGGCGAGGCCGACATGATGATCGCGGGCGGCGTCGAGGGCATGACGCGTTCGCCCTACGTCATGGGCAAGCCCGAGGGCCCGTTCGACCGCAGCATGAAGCTCGAGGACACGGTGCTGGGCTGGCGCTTCATCAATCCACGCATGAAGGCCGCCTACGGCATCGACCCGATGGGCCAGACCGCCGAGAACGTCGCCGGCGAGCACCAGATCAGCCGCACCGACCAGGACGCCTTCGCCTATCGCAGCCAGCGCCGCTGCAAGGCGGCGCAGGATCGCGGCTTCTTCGACAAGGAGATCATCAAGGTCTGCGTCAAGAAGGGTAAGACCGAGATCATCGTCGACAAGGACGAGCATCCGCGCGGCGACACCACGATGGAGACCCTGTCCAAGCTGCCGGCGGCGTTCCGCGACGGCGGCTCGGTGACGGCCGGCAACTCGTCAGGCATCAACGACGGCGCCTGCGCCATGATCGTGGCGTCGGAGGCGGCGGCCAAGGCCAACGGCCTGACGCCGCGGGCGCGCATCCTGGCCGCGGTGTCGGCCGGCGTGCCGCCGCGCGTCATGGGCATCGGCCCGGTGCCGGCGACGCAGAAGCTGCTGGCCAAGCTCGGCATGACCATCCGCGACTTCGACGTGATCGAGCTCAACGAGGCCTTCGCCGCCCAGTCGCTGGCCGTGCTGCGCCAGCTCGGCCTGTCGGACGATGCCGAGAACGTGAACCCCAACGGCGGGGCCATCGCGCTCGGCCATCCGCTGGGCGCCTCGGGCGGTCGGCTGATGATCACGGCGCTGAACCAGCTCGAGGTCACCGGTGGCAAGCGGGCGATCTGCACGATGTGCATCGGCGTCGGTCAGGGCATCGCACTCGCCATCGAGCGCGTCTGATGCGGCGGGCGCTTCTCGCCGCCGTCGTCGCCCTTCTCGCAATCACCGGCTCCTCGACGGGATACGCCCAGGTCGAGCCGCGCTTCGCCAAGGAACTCGGCGCGAACGCGCCGGGCTCGGGCGACCAGATCGTGCCGCGCTATGCCGGCTCGTTCATCCTGGCGCAGACGCGCAAGGACTTCGACGAGCTCACCCTGCCGCTCGGCAAAGCGATCGGTGCGACCTACTATAGCGAGCCCGACAAGAAGCTGCGCTACGAGAAGACGCAGGTCGTCGAGGGACGGCTCACGCGTACGGTCTATGTCATCCCCGAGGGGCGCTCCACGCTCGAAGTGCTGCGCAACTACACCGGCGAGCTCGAAGCCAAGGGCGCCAAGACCCTGTTCCAGTGCAGCAAGGCGGAGTGTGGCGAGGAGTTCCACAAGCTCCATGCCGTGGCGCGGGCGCTGAAGCCGGAGGGCGCGGCGTACAATCGCGAGCGTCGTGATCTCACTGCCAATGTCCTGGACTATGTCGATCCGTCGGCCGACCAGCGGCTGTGGGTAGGCGAGTGGAAGCGGGAAAGCGGCGGCGACCTCTACGTCTCGATCTATGTCGCGACCCAGACGGGCGGATCGATGGGCGACATCTCGGCGGCACTGAAGGGCCGCGTGCTGGCCATCGTCGAAGTGCTCGAGACCAAGGCCATGCAGCAGAACCTGGCCTTCGTCTCGGCCGCTCAGATCGGCGGCGCACTGGGCAAGGACGGTCGCGTCGCGATCTACGGCATCTACTTCGATTTCGACAAGGCAGACATCAAGCCCGAATCGGACAAGCAGCTCGCCGAGATGGCGACCCTGCTGAAGTCCACGCCCGGGCTGAAAGTCTTCATCGTCGGCCACACCGACAACAAGGGCGCTTTGGCCTACAACACCGACCTGTCGCAACGCCGCGCCGAGGCCGTGGCCAAGGCGCTGGCCGCCAAGCACGGCATCGCCGCCGACCGCATGGTCGCCAAGGGCGTCGGCCCGCTGAGCCCGCTCGCGCCCAACGACAGCGAAGACGGCCAGGCTAAGAACCGGCGAGTGGAGCTGGTGAAGCAGTAGGGGCCGGAAGAGGAAGACTAAGCCGTCGCGTTCAGATTGATCCCGGCTTGGCGCATCTCGGTCAGCATGCGCTTCTTGCTGCCGTCGAGGTCGATGGCGGCGGTGGCCTCCTGGACCACGGCGACGTCGAAGCCAGCCTGGCGGGCGTCGATCGCCGACCAGGCGACGCAGAAGTCGAGCGCCAGGCCGCAGAAGATCAGCCGCGTGAAGCCGCGCGCCTTCAGGTAGCCGTCGAGGCCAGTTCGCGTCATGCGGTCGTTCTCGCGGAAGGCCGAGTATGAATCGATGCCCGTGTGAAAACCCTTGCGCACGATCATCTGCGCCTTGGTGATCTCTAGCTCGCCATGGAACTCGGCGCCCGGCGTACCCTGCACGCAATGGTCCGGCCACAGCGTCTGCTGGCCGTAAGGGAACTGCATCGTGCTGAAGGGTTCGGCATCCTGCCAGGCACTGGCGAACGAGGCATGGCCCGGCGGATGCCAGTCCTGCGTCAGCACGACATGGTCGTGGCGGCCGATCAGGCGGTTGACCAGCGGCACGATGGCGCGGGCGCCCGGGACGGCGAGAGCGCCGCCCTCGCAGAAATCGTTCTGCACGTCGACCACGATCAGCGCCTCGTTCGGCATTACGTACGCTCCGTCACAATGGCGGTATGTCTTCGAGGCCCTGTTCTTCCTCGAAGGCGGCGGCCCAGCTATCGAGCGAGCCGCTTTCGATGGCGCCCCGGAGGCCGCGCATGATGTCCTGGTAATATTGCAGATTGTGCCACGTCAAAAGCATCGCCCCAAGGATCTCCTCGACGCGGATCAGGTGATGCAGATAGGCGCGGCTGTGATGCCGGCAGGCGGGGCAGGCGCAGTGCTCGTCGATCGGCCGAGGATCGTCGCGATGGCGGGCGTTGCGCATATTGAGCTCGCCGCGTCGCGTAAAAGCCTGTGCCGTGCGGCCGCCGCGCGTCGGCAGCACGCAGTCGAACATGTCGATGCCGCGTTTCACGGCCCCGACGATATCAGCCGGACGCCCGACGCCCATCAGGTAGCGTGGCCGATCGGTGGGCAACATCGGCGTTGTCACATCAAGGACACCGAACATCGTTTGCTGGCCCTCGCCGACGGCCAGTCCGCCCACGGCATAGCCGTCGAAGCCGATGTCGATCAGGGCCTTGACGCTCTCGGCCCGCAGATCGGGATAGACGCTGCCCTGCACGATGCCGAACAGGCCGTAGCCCGGCCGGTCGACGAAGGCGCGCCGGCCGCGCTCGGCCCATTTCATCGACAGGCGCATGGAGAAGGCAGCGGCGTCCTGTTCGACCGGCCAGCTCGTGCACTCGTCGAACGACATGGTGATGTTGGTGTCGAGCAGGTGCTGGATCTCGATCGAGCGCTCGGGCGTCAATCGGTGCTGCGAGCCGTCGAACGGCGAACGAAAGGTGACGCCGTCGGGATCGAGCTTACGCAGGTCCTTCAGCGACATCACCTGGAAGCCGCCCGAGTCGGTCAGGATGGGCCGCGGCCAGTTCATGAACTTGTGCAGGCCGCCCTGCGCCGCCACGCGCTCCGCTCCCGGCCGCAGCATCAGGTGGAAGGTGTTGCCGAGCAGGATCTCCGCGCCGGTCTCGGCGACCGACTGCGGCATCATCGCCTTCACGGTGCCGCCGGTGCCGAGCGGCATGAAGGCCGGCGTCTCGACGGTGCCGTGCGCCGTGCCGATGCGGCCGCGCCGCGCCGCGCCGTCGGTGCCCAACAATTCGAAGGAAAGACTCATCGCCGCAACAAACAACAATCGCCGTAGGAATAGAAGCGGTATCGCTCGCGTACGGCATGCGCATAGGCCGCCTTCATCTGCTCCAGGCCGGCGAAGGCCGAGACCAGCATGAAAAGCGTCGAGCGCGGCAGATGGAAGTTGGTCAGCAGCAGGTCGACGACACGGAAGCGAAAGCCCGGCACGATGAAGATGTCGGTCTCGCCGGTCCAGGCTACGACGGCGCCGTCATGGTCGCGCGCCACCGTCTCAAGAAGGCGCATCGCGGTCGTGCCGATCGAGACGACTCGACCGCCGCGGGCGCGCGTCTCCTCGATGGCACGGGAGGTGGCGGCCGGCACCTCGCCCCATTCCGCGTGCATGGTGTGGGCGTCGGTGTCGTCCACGCGCACGGGCTGGAAGGTGCCGGCGCCGACATGCAGCGTGACACTCGCCGTCGCGATGCCAGCGTCAGCAAGAGCGGCCATCAGGCTCGGCGTGAAGTGCAGGCCCGCCGTCGGCGCCGCGACCGAGCCGTCGTAGCGGGCGAACATGGTCTGGTAGTCGGCGCGGTCCTGCGCGTCGGCCACGCCGCCGCGGATGTAGGGCGGCAGGGGCACCGCGCCGCTGTGCTCGAGGGCAGCGAGAAAGCGCGGGCCCGTCGTGTCGAAGGCGAGGACCAGCGAGCCATCGTCGTTCTTGGTCTCCACCGTGGCGCCAAAGTCCGTGAAGGCGATGCCGTCACCCGGCCGCAGCCGCTTGGTTGGCCGGGCGAAAGAGAGCCAGCGGCCCGCGCCGAGATCGCGGATCAGCAGCGCCTCGACGGCGACGTCCTGCCGGCCGGCCGTGCCGCCGCGGACGCCCCTGAGCCGGGCCGGGATCACCTTGGTGTCGTTGAAGACCAGCAGGTCGCTCCGGCGCAGCAGGGACGGCAGGTCGCGCACGGTGCGGTCGTGCAGCCCGTCCGGCGCGACGTCGAGCAGGCGCGCGGCATCGCGTGGCTGGATGGGCCGCTGGGCGATGAGTTCGTCCGGGAGGTCGAAGTCGAAGAGGTCGACGCGCATCTGAGGCGGGTTCAATATGACGCGATGGCGAAATTCTCAACCCGCCCGGCAAGGGCCGAAGACGCGGCGGCGATCGCCGACGTCCTGTCGCCGTCCTTCCGCCTGCTGAGCTTCCTGCCCATGCTGCACACCGAGGAAGAGGATCGCTGGTTCATCGAGAACGTGATCCTGAAGGAGTGCGCCGTCACGGTTGCCGAAGGAGAAACGGGCATCGTCGCGTTCATGGCCCAGGAAGGCGAGGAGGTCCGCATGCTCTACGCCCATCCCGACCATATCGGCGCCGGCGCCGGCAGCCTCTTGATCGAGGTCGCCAAGCAGTCGGGCGCGGCCGCGCTGGAGCTGTGGTGCTTCCAGGCCAACACCCTTGCACGCCGGTTCTATGAACGGCACGGCTTCAAGGCGATCCGCTTCACCGACGGCTACGACAACGAGGAGAAGACGCCCGACGTCCGCTATCGCTGGGCGCGCGATCCCGATTAAGCCGTGCCCACATCCATGACGTCGGTGTCCGAATCGTCGGCTGGCGGCTGGGCATGAGGATCGACCAGGGCGACGAAGCGGTACACGCCGTCGACGACGACGCGCTTCACGCGGGCGCGCGTCTCGAGGCAATGCAGATGCGCCAGGGTCTCGCCGAAGGCGAAGACGACTTGGTTGTTGTCGAGATGGCGTGGGAAGAGCACCGGCACCATGTCCCAGCCGGTGGCGCCGTCGGCGCCGCGATGGGCGATGGCCGCGGTCATGTCGTTCAGGCGCGCATCGTGATGGGCGACCAGCTGGTCGAGCCTGGTGTGCAGGCCGACGAAGGGGAAGCCGTGGCTCGGCAACACCAGCGCGTTGGCGGGCAGCCGGCGGAAGCGCGAGAAGCCATCGAGGAACCAGGTGAGCGAATCGGCCTCGGGCTCGTTGGGCCACACGCCGACATTGGTGCTGATCTTCGGCAGCACCTGGTCGCCCGCGATCAGCACGTTGAGCTCCGGGCACCACAGCGACGCGTGCTCCGGCGCGTGCCCGCGGCCGACAATGACGTCCCAGCGATGGCCGCCCAAGGTGATGGGATGGGCATGGATCAGGCGCTGGAAGGTCGGCGGCAGCGGCCCCACGCCCTTGGCGTAGCCGCCCTTGTGGCGATGGAACAGCGGGATGCTGGCGGCCGGCACACCATTGCGCGCCAGATGGGCAGCGCGCAGATCCTCGTTCTCGATGAAGTCGTTGCGCGCGGCGATGGCGCTCATGTACTCGCCCAGCGTCATCCAGAGCTTCGCGTCCCAGCGCTGGCAGAGCCAGCCGGCCAGGCCGACATGGTCGGGATGAAGATGGGTGGCGATCACGCGCTTCACCGGCCTGCCGCCGAGGCCGCCGGCGAAGATCTTCTCCCACAGTTCGCGCGTCTCGGGTGTGTTGATGCCGGTGTCGACGATGGTCCAGCCGTCCTCCTCCTCGACCAGCCACAGGTTGATGTGGTTGAGCTGGAAGGGCAGCGGCATGCGCAGCCAGTAGATGCCGGGCGCGACGTTCTTGATGGTGCCGGGGTCCGGCACATCGCCGCAGGGGAAGCGAAGCTGCGCCAGCAGGCGCTGCGAGAGGTCTGGTGAATCGGGCATGGGCCGAAACTAGACCCTTACGGAGCGGCCTGTCACGACTGCGAACCGACGACCCGCCATGCGATATCCCGACGGCAGAAGCCTTCCGGCCAGTCGATGAGGTCGACGGCGCGGTAGGCACGGTTGCGGGCCTCCTCGACGGTCGGCGCCATGGCGGTGACGTTCAGCACGCGGCCGCCATTGGCCAGCACGCGCTTGCCGTCCGGCCCCATCGTTCCGAACTTTGTGCCGGCATGGAAAATCTGCACGCCCTCTACCTTTGACGCCGCGTCGAGCCCGCGGATCTCGGTGCCTTTCTGGTAGGCATCGGGATAGCCCTTGGCCGCCATGACCACGGTGAGCGCCGATTCAGTCGACCAGCGCAGGTCGAAGTGTTTCAGCCCGCCATCGGCGCAGGCGATCAGGGCCGGCAGGATGTCGGACTTCAGCCGCATCATCAGCACCTGGCACTCGGGATCGCCGAAGCGGCAGTTGTACTCGAATATCTTCGGGCCCTGCGCCGTGATCATCAGCCCGGCATAGAAAACGCCCTTGAACGGCATGCCGTCGGCGGCCATGGCGCGCGCGGTGGGCAGGATGATCTCGTCCATGACGCGCTTCTGCATTGCTGCGTCGAAGATCGGCGCCGGCGAATAGGCGCCCATGCCGCCGGTGTTGGGGCCCTTGTCGTGGTCGAAGGCGCGCTTGTGGTCCTGGGCGCCGATCAGCGGCAGGACATGCTCGCCGTCGCTCAGCGCAAAGAAGCTCATCTCCTCGCCGACCAGAAATTCCTCGATCACCACCGAAGCGCCGGCCGCGCCGAAGCGGTTGCCCGACAGCATGTCGCGCGCCGCCTCGATCGCCTGCTCGACCGTCTCGGCCACGACGACGCCCTTGCCAGCGGCGAGCCCGTCGGCCTTGACCACGATCGGCGCGCCCTGCGCCTTGATGTAGGCCACGGCCTTGTCGGCGTCGGTGAAGCGCTCGTAGGCGCCGGTCGGGATGTTGTGGCGTTTGCACAGTTCCTTGGTGAAGCCTTTGGAGCTCTCGAGCTGGGCGGCCTTCTGCGACGGCCCGAACACCTTCAGGCCGGCCTCGGCCAGCCGGTCGGCCAGGCCCATCGCCAGCGGCACCTCGGGCCCGACCACGACGAAATCGATCTTTTCCCGCTGGGCCAGCGCCACCTGGCCGGCAATGTCCTCGGCGGCGACGTCAATGCATTCGGCTACCTGCGCGATGCCGGCATTTCCGGGGGCGCAGTAGAGCTTTGTACACAGCGGCGAGGCGGAGATGGCCCAACAGAGCGAATGTTCGCGGCCACCGCCGCCGACGACCAGAATCCGCATTCCTCTAATCCCTTGAAATCACGACCTATTTTGCTCATATGAACGTGGCCATGACACGGACAAGAACCATGGATGCCTTGGCGTGCAAAGCGAAGTTTTTCCACGTCTTGGACGAGGTCGCGTCCTCGCGATGTGAAGTAGTCGTCAGGCGCAATGGACACCCCGTGGCCAAGATTGTGCCCATCGTTCAGAAGCCGAGAACGCTCTACGGCGCCATGAAGGGATCGATCAAATCGGTAGGAGATCTCGACGGGCCTGACGGTGAGAACTGGGAAGTCCTCAAGGAATGATCCGTATCCACGGCCTTCGGGTGTAACGTCTTCTCATGGAATCGACGGCACCTGAGCAGGTCACCAGCAACGTCCCGGAATTCACCGTTTCCGAGCTCTCCTTCGCCCTGAAGCGCGAGATCGAGGCGGCGTTTCCGCGCGTGCGCGTGCGCGGCGAGATCAGCCAGCCGTCGTTCCCGCGTTCGGGCCATTGCTATTTCCGGCTGAAGGACGAGAACGCCGTGATCGACGGCGTCGCCTGGAAGGGCACGATCCCGCGGCTCGGCATCCGCATCGAGGAGGGGCTGGAGGTGATCGCCACCGGCCGGCTCACGACCTACGCCGGCTCGTCGCGCTATCAGATCATCGTCGACCGCCTGGAGCTCGCCGGCGAAGGTGCGCTGCTGAAGCTCTTGGAGGACCGGCGCAAGAAGCTCGCCGCCGAAGGGCTGTTCGACGCCGCTCGCAAGCGGCCGTTGCCGTTCCTGCCCGAGGTCGTGGGCGTCGTGACGTCGCCGTCCGGCGCGGTGATCCGCGACATCCTGCATCGGATTTCCGACCGCTTCCCGCGCCGCGTCTTGGTCTGGCCGGTGGCGGTGCAGGGCGAGAAGGCCGCGGGCGAGGTGGCCAAGGCCATCGCCGGCTTCAACCGACTGCCCGAGGACGGACCCGTGCCGCGGCCCGACGTGCTGATCGTGGCGCGCGGCGGCGGCAGCCTGGAGGACCTGTGGGCCTTCAACGAGGAGATCGTGGTGCGCGCCGCGGCCGCGTCGACCATCCCGCTGATCTCGGCGGTGGGGCATGAGACCGACACGACGCTGATCGACTTCGCCTCCGACCGGCGCGCGCCGACGCCGACCGCGGCGGCCGAGATGGCCGTGCCGGTGCGCGCCGACCTCCTGGCGCAGACGCTCGATTTCGGCAAGCGCACCATCGCCTGCATGAACCGCGTGCTGCGCGAGGCGACGCTGGCCGTCACCGGCCTGGCGCGCGGCCTCGGCGATCCGCTACGCCTGATCGAGGAGCGCCAGCAGCGTCTCGACGTCAGCGGCGAACGGCTAGCGTTGGCGACGCGCGGCCTGGTCGACCGCCGTGCGCATGCCCTGGCCGCGGCCCGGCTGGTGAGCCCGGTGGCCGTGTTGGTCGCCAAGCAGCAGGCGCTCAGCGCCGAGGCGCGCGTGCTCGAGGGCGCAATGAGGCGCTACGTCAGCGATACGCGCCAGAAGATGGAGCGCGGCGCCGATCGCATCGAGCAGTACGCGGACAGGCTGCGGCGCTGCACGACGGAAGCGCTGGACCGCGGCCATCGCCAGGTCGAGCAGCTCGGCAAGCTTCTGGAGAGCTATTCCTTCCACTCGGTCCTGCAGCGCGGCTTCGCGCTGGTGCGCGACCAGGACGGCCATCCGGT
Organism: Reyranella sp.; assembly: GCA_019750135.1. Classification (GTDB taxonomy): domain Bacteria; phylum Pseudomonadota; class Alphaproteobacteria; order Reyranellales; family Reyranellaceae; genus Reyranella. The sequence goes on from JAIEOV010000030.1 coordinate 125,779, forward strand.
GCTGACGGCCGCCGACACGCGTGCGGGCGATACGGTCAGCATCGAGTTCGCCGACGGCAGGATCGGGGCCCGCGTGACCGACGGCGCGGCAACGGCGCCGCGTCCGGCGGCGCCCCGCCGCCGAGACGGCGGCAGCGGCAATCAAGGTTCGTTGTTGTGACGCACCTGCGTTGATGAAGGTAACGTTGTAATCCCGAGCGTAGCGATGGACCTTTACTGATCCGGACAGGTCCCTCGGGCTTCGCCCTCGGGATGACAGTCATGTTGGGGGAAGCATTATGAGCAACGAGCCGCTGTCGGCCGAGACCATCAAGAACTTCATGTATGCCAGCACGGCCACCGTCTCGATGCAGATGCTGAAGCGTGGCTTTCGCAACACCTCGATCAGCGGCGTGCGGCCGGTCAATCCCAAGGCGGTACGGCTGGTCGGGCCGGCCTATACGCTGCGCTACATTCCCGGCCGCGAGGATCTCGACAAGCCGCCGACGCCCCAGGATCCGCCGTCGGCTCAGCGCAAGGCGATCGAGGAGACACCGGCCGGCTGCGTGCTGGTGATCGGCACTGAAGGCAACACGCGCTCGGGCACGATCGGCGACATCCTGGCGCTGCGGTTGAAGGTGCGCGGCGTGGCCGGCGTGCTGAGCGACGGCGCCATGCGCGACACGCCGGTGATCTCCAAGATCGACGATTTCCCGGTGTACTGCTCGGCCGCCGCGGCGCCGCCCAGCATGAACCATCTCCATCCCGTCGAGGTGCAGGCGCCGGTCGGCATCCGCGGCGTGCCGGTCTATCCCGGTGACATCATCGTCGCCGACGAGGACGGCGCCATCTGCGTGCCGCGTCACCTCGCCGACGAAGTGGCGCGTGATTCCTTCGAGCAGGAGCGGTTGGAGAAGTTCGTCGCCATCCGTGTCTCGCAGGGCATCCCGATCACCGGCACCTATCCGCCCAACGACGACACCAAGAAGCTCTATCAGGCCTGGATCAAGGCGGGCGAACCGCCGAACGGGTGAGG
>JAIEOV010000006.1 GCA_019750135.1 Reyranella sp.
CGCCGCCCGCACCGGTGGCCGCGACGCCGCCCGCGCCAGCAGCGGCACCGGCACCGCCGCCGGTCACGGCGACCGCGCGTCCTGCCGATCCGAGCAAGGCCTTCGTTCCGCCGCCGGGATGGACGCCACCAAGCCAGTCGGCGCCCGTCGTCGCGATGGCGGCCGCTGCGCCGGTGCAGCCTGTGCCGCCGCCCGCTCCCGAGCCGATCGCGGCGCACGTACCCGCGCCGGCCATCGCCGCAGTACCCACTCGATCCGCCGATCCGAACAAGGCTTTTGTTCCGCCCCCGGGCTGGACGCCGCCGGGCCACGCTGAACCTGTCGCCGCGCCCGCATCGGCGCGGCCCGCGGATGCCGGCAAGGCATTCGTTCCGCCGCCGGGGTGGACTCCGCCAGGGCAGCCCGAACCCGTCGTCAGCTTGGCCGCCGCGGCGCCAGTTCCGGCCGCGCGGGGCCGCACCGCCGATCCCAACAAGGCGTTCGTGCCGCCGGCGGACTGGGCGCCGCCAGCGCAGGTCGAGATCGCGGCTGCCGCACCTCCGCCGCCCGTCGCCACGCCGGCACCCGCTCCAGCACCGACGCCTGCACCGATCGCGGCTCCGGCACCGCCACCGGCTCCGATTCCTCCTCCGGCTGTGACAACGCGCAGGACCGATCCCAACAAGGCGTTCGTGCCGCCGCCCGGCTGGACGCCTCCGGGTCAAAGCGCGCCTGCGGTCGCCGCCGCCGAGCCGGCGCCTGCTGTGCCGCCTGCACCGCCGGCCGCGGCATCGCGGTCTGCCGATCCGAACAAGGCGTTCGTGCCGCCGCCCGGCTGGGCTCCGCCTGGAGCCGCCGCGGTGCCTCCGACGCCTGCGCCCGCCGCTCAACCGACGGCTCCGCCGGCGGCCTCTTCCGCTAATCTAGCCACCGCCCAGATATCGGCGATGGCTGCACCGCCGCCGCCCGAAGCGGCGCCGCCACGGTCTGCCGATCCGAACAAGGCGTTCGTGCCGCCGCCTGGCTGGACGCCGCCTGGAGCGGCCGTCGTGCCCCCGACGCCTGTGCCCGCGGCTCGGCCAGCGACTCCGTCGGCTGGCTCTTCGGCCGATCTGGCCGCTGCCCAGATGGCGGCGATGGCCGCGCCAGCGGCCCCTGTCTCGCAGCAGCCCGACGCGCCGTCGGCCCGGACACCGTCCGGCGGCAACGCCCAGGTTGCCGTGATCCAGTTCGGCTCGGGATCGGCCAGCCTCACCGGCAACGACTTCGTCATCCTTCAGCGGGTGGCGGAGATGCAGCGGACCAATCGCGCCACGGTGCGCATCGTCGGCCACGCCCAGCAGGACGCTTCCGGCTCGTCGTCGGATCAGGCGGCGCGCGCTAACTACGAAATCTCGCGCCAGCGCGCGCTCGCCGTCGCCACCCAACTGGTGCGGCTCGGCGTGCCGGCCAGCCGCATCGTCGCCGAGGCCGCCTCGGACGCCGTGCCCGCCTTCGAAACCACCTCCGCCCGCGGCATCGCCGCCAACCGTCGCGTCGAGATCTTCATCGATTTCTAGCGACCAAGGATAAAACGATGGACGATTCGGAATTCCACCGGCTGAAGCGCCTGCCGCCCTACGTGTTCGCGGAAGTGAACGCCATGAAGGCGCGCGCCCGCGGCGCCGGCCAGGACGTCATCGACCTCGGCATGGGCAATCCCGACCTGCCGACCGCTCCGCACATCGTCGCCAAGCTCGCCGAGGCCGCCGGCAATCCGCGCGCCCACGGCTACTCCGCCTCGCGCGGCATCCCCGGCCTGCGCAAGGCGCAGGCGGCGTACTACGCGCGTCGCTTCGGCGTCGAGCTCGACCCCGAGAGCGAGATCATCGTCACCCTGGGCTCGAAGGAAGGGCTGGCCAATCTGGCGCAGGCCATCACCTCGCCGGGCGACATCGTGCTGGTGCCCAACCCCAGCTATCCGATCCATCCCTACGGCTTCATCATCGCCGGCGGCTCGGTGCGCCACATCCCGGTGCCGGGCAGCACGTCGCTGGAGGAATTCCTGCCGGCGCTCGAGCGCGCCGTCCGTCACACCGTCCCGAAGCCGATCGCGCTGGTGCTGAACTATCCGTCGAACCCGACGGCGCAGGTCGTCGATCTCGACTTCTATGCGGCGATCGTCGACTTCTGCAAACGCCAGGGCATCTGGATCCTGAGCGACCTCGCCTATGCCGAGATCTATTTCGACGACGTGCCGCCGCCGTCGGTGCTGCAGGTGCCCGGCGCGCGCGACATCGCCGTCGAGTTCACCTCGATGAGCAAGACCTACTCGATGGCCGGCTGGCGCATGGGCTTCGCTGCCGGCAACAAGACGCTGATCCAGGCGTTGACCCGCATCAAGTCGTACCTCGACTACGGCGCCTTCACGCCGATCCAGGTCGCGGCGACGGCGGCGTTGAACGGCCCGCAGGACTGCATCGTCGAGGCGCGCAACACCTACAAGGAGCGCCGCGACGTGCTGATCGAAGGACTGACGGCCGCCGGCTGGAATCTGCCGGCGCCGTCGGCCAGCATGTTCGCCTGGGCGCCGATCCCCAAGGAGTTCGCCGAGCTGGGCTCGCTCGCCTTCTCCAAGCTGCTGCTGACCCAGGCCAATGTCGCGGTGTCGCCGGGCATCGGCTTCGGCGAGCATGGCGATGCCCATGTCCGCATTGCGCTCGTCGAGAACAAGCACCGGATCCGCCAGGCCATCCGCAACATCCGCCAAGTGATGGCCGACCCCGGCCGCGCCATCGACCTCTACCTGCGCGGCGTGGGTGACAACATCACGCCATTGAAGGCTCGCGCCTGAGCGCAACCTGTCGTATCAGGCGACCCCATGAAAGCTCCACTCAGAATCGGCATCGCCGGCCTCGGCACCGTTGGCGCGGGCGTTGTGAAGCTCCTGGCCGAGCACGGCCGGCTCCTGTCGCTGCGCGGCGGGCGCTCGCTCCGCGTCGTCGCCGTCAGCGCGCGCAGCAAGGCGAAGAAGCGTGACATCGACGTTTCCGGCGTGCGCTGGGAGCGCGATCCGCTGGCGCTCGCCACCGCGCCCGACATCGACGTCGTCGTCGAACTGATCGGCGGTTCCGGCGGCGTCGCACGTCGTCTGGTGCAGACGGCGCTGCGTTCGGGCAAGCATGTCGTCACCGCCAACAAGGCGCTGCTCGCCATGCACGGCACCGAGCTTGCGACCTTGGCCGAGAAGCGGAGCCGCATCCTGTCGTTCGAGGCGGCGGTCGCGGGTGGCATTCCCATCATCAAGGCGTTGCGCGAGGGCTTGGTCGGCAATCGCGTGCGACGCCTCTACGGCATCCTCAACGGCACCTGCAACTACATCCTGACGACGATGCGCGAGACCGGCCGCGACTTCGGCGCCGTGCTCGCCGAGGCGCAGGCGGCCGGCTACGCCGAGGCCGATCCCAGCTTCGACGTCGACGGCATCGACGCCGCGCACAAGCTCGCGGTGCTCACGGGCGCCGCGTTCGGCGCCAAGGTCAACTTCGCCGGCGTGCATGTCGAGGGCATCCGGCGCGTCAGCGCAATGGACATCCAGTTCGCCGAGGAGCTGGGCTTTCGCATCAAGCTCCTGGGGCTGGCGCGCGAGACACGGTACGGCATCGAACAGCGCGTGCATCCCTGCATGGTGCCGCTGGCGGCGCCGATCGCGCACATCGAGGGCGTGTTCAACGCTGTCGTGGTCGAGGGCGACTTCGTCGGCACCACGATGTTCCAGGGGCGCGGCGCGGGACAGGGGCCGACCGCCTCGGCCGTCGTCGCCGACCTGGTCGACGTGGCGCGGGGCCGCGAGATGCCGGCCTTCGTCGTGCCGGCCGAGCGGCTTGCCGACAAGAAGGTCTCGCCGATGGACCGCCATCAGGGCGCCTACTACATGCGCCTGATGGTGCAGGACAAGCCGGGCGTGATCGCGGCAGTGTCGGGCGCGCTCGCCAAGGAGCGCATCTCGCTCGAGGCCATGCTGCAGCGCGGCCGTTCGGACGGTGCGGTGCCGGTCGTGCTGACCACGCACGGGACGGAAGAGGCGGCGATGCAGCGGGCGCTCGCCCGCATCACGAGGTTGGGCGCGGTCGCCGAAGAGCCCTGCGTCATCAGGATCGAAGCATTTCAGTAGACGGCGCTAGAGAGACGCCGACGGAGGAGACGATGGCCAACGACGTGAAACTGGATCGCAACCTTGCGCTCGAGGTGGTGCGCGTCACCGAAGCGGCGGCGCTCGCCGCGTCCAAGCTGATGGGCCGCGGCGACGAGAAGAAGGCCGACCAGGCCGCCGTCGACGCCATGCGCACCTCGCTGAACTCGCTCGCCATCGACGGCACCGTCGTGATCGGCGAGGGCGAGCGCGATGAGGCGCCGATGCTCTATATCGGCGAGAAGGTCGGGCTGGCCCAGGCCGGCGCGCCCAAGATCGACATCGCGCTCGATCCGCTCGAGGGCACGACCATCACCGCCAAGGGCCTGCCCAATGCGCTGGCCGTCATCGCCATGGCCGAGCACGGCGGCTTCCTCAACGCGCCCGACGTCTACATGGACAAGATCGCCGTCGGCGGCGGCCTGCCCGAGGGCATCGTCGATCTCGACAAGACGCCGGCCGAGAACCTGAAGGACCTGGCCAAGGCCAAGAAGGTCGAGGTCGCCGACCTCGTGGTCTGCATCCTCGATCGCCCGCGCCACGCCGAGCTGATCGGCAAGGTGCGCGAGGCCGGTGCGCGCATCATGCTGATCGGCGACGGCGACGTGTCGGGCGTGATCGCGACCTCGACCGGCGATTCGGGCATCGACATCTACATGGGCTCGGGCGGCGCGCCGGAAGGCGTGCTGGCGGCGGCGGCATTGCGCGCCATCGGCGGCCAGATCCAGGGCCGTCTCCTGTTCCGCAACGACGACGAGAAGGCCCGCGCCCGCAAGTGGGGCATCACCGACCTCAATCGCAAGTACTCGATGCTCGACATGGCCAAGGGCGACGTGATGTTCGCCGCCACCGGCGTCACCTCGGGCTCGATGCTGAAGGGCGTGCGCCGCTTCGGCAACGGGGCGGAGACGCATTCGATCGTCATGCGCTCAAAGACCGGCACGGTGCGCTGGGTGTCGGCGCACCACAACTTCACGATCAAGACGGGCCTGCCGAGCTGGGCCTGATCGCCGGCTTCGCTGCCTGGCAACCGTAGTCGGGGCGGGAAGAAATCCTTTTCCCGCCGCATCGGCTGCGCGGCGCTTCTTTCTTCGCCCCCTCGCAACTTTGGCAATCGCAACCATTGTCGAAGTGCGTGAACGCGGGCATTTGAGAAGCATCGAAAGTCATGGAGACAGCGATGTCCCGACCCTCTGTTCCGAGCATGCTCTGTCGACGCGGCGTTTGCCGCTGAGCCGAATCATCTAGTCGTCGAATTTTCAGAGCAAGCGCCGGCCCCTCCGCGAGGAGTGCAGGCCCGGAGGAGCGGAGCCATGTCCGAACGCATCCTGACCAAACGTCGTCGTCTTCTCGCCGCCGCCTCGGCGGTCCCCATCCTGTCGGCCTTCGCCTCGGCGCGCGCGCAGGCGCCGCAGGACGTCGTCCTCACCAACGTCTCCTACGATCCCACGCGCGAGCTCTACAAGGCGATCAACGAGGCCTTCGCCAAGCAATGGCAGGCGGGCACCGGCCAGAAGGTGACGGTGCGGGCGAGCCATGGCGGCTCGGGCAAGCAGGCGCGCTCGGTGATCGACGGGCTTGAGGCCGATATCGTCACCCTGGCGCTGGCTGGCGACATCGACGCCATTGCTCGCGAGTCCAAGCGCCTGCCGGCGGACTGGCAAACGCGGCTGCCCAACAATTCATCGCCCTACACCTCGACCATCGTGTTCGTCGTGCGCAAGGGGAATCCCAAGGCGATCAAGGACTGGCCCGACCTCGCGCGGCAAGGCGTGTCGGTGGTGACGCCGAACCCGAAGACCTCGGGTGGCGCGCGCTGGAACTATCTCGCGGCCTGGGCCTACGAGCTGGATCGGACGAAGGGTGACCAGGCGGCGGCGCGCAAGTTCGTCGAGGCGATCTATCGCAACGTACCGGTGCTCGATTCGGGCGCGCGTGGTTCGACCACGACCTTTGCGCAACGCGCCGTGGGCGACGTCGCCATCTCGTGGGAGAACGAGGCCTTCCTGATCCTGCAGGAGTTCGGCGCCGACAAGTTCGAGATCGTGGTGCCGTCATTCTCCATCCTGGCCGAGCCTCCGGTCGCCCTGGTCGACGTCGTCGTCGACAAGCGCGGCACGCGCAAGGTGGCGCAGGCCTATCTCGACTTCCTCTATTCGCCGGCGGCGCAGAAGATCATCGCCGCCAACTTCTATCGCCCGTTCAAGCCCGACGCGGCCGATCCCGCCGACCTGGCGCGCTTCCCCAAGATCAAGCTGGTGACCATCGACCAGGTGTTCGGCGGCTGGACCAAGGCGCAGACCGAGCACTTCGCCGACGGCGGCCAGTTCGACCAGATTTATAAGCCCGGCGCCAAGGCGATGCGATGAGCGACGCCGCCCTCAGCGGCTGGCTGCCCCCGGTCCGCAAGCCCAGCGCCTTGCCGGGCTTCGGGCTGACCCTGGGCTTCGCTGTCAGCTATTTGTCGCTGATCGTGCTGATCCCGCTCGCCGTTCTGGTGGCGCGGGCGGGCGAGCTCGGGCTCGACGGCATCTGGCGCGTCGCCACCACGCCGCGCGTGCTGGCGGCGCTCGAGGTGAGCTTCTTCATCTCGGCCGCCGCCGCCCTGGTCAACGCCGTGTTCGGCGTGATCGTGGCCTGGGTGCTGGTGCGCTACGAGTTCCCGGGCAAGCGCCTGCTCGATGCGGCGGTCGACCTGCCGTTCGCTCTGCCGACGGCCGTCGCTGGCATCGCGCTCGCCGCCCTCTATGCCGAGAACGGCTGGATCGGCAGCCTGTTCGCGCCGTGGGGCATCAAGATCGCCTTCACGCCGCTCGGCATCCTGGTCGCACTGATCTTCATCGGCCTGCCGTTCGTCGTGCGCACGGTCCAGCCGGTGCTGCAGGACTTCGACCGCGAAGTGGAGGAGGCCTCGGCGACGCTCGGCGCGACGCGCCGGCAGACCGTGTTTCGCGTCGTGCTGCCCGGCCTCACGCCGGCGCTGCTGACGGGCGTGGCGCTCGCCTTCGCGCGCGCCGTCGGCGAGTACGGCTCGGTGATCTTCATCGCCGGCAACATGCCGTTCGTCTCAGAGATCGCGCCGCTGCTCATCGTGACCAAGCTAGAGGAGTTCGACTACGCGGGTGCGGCCGCCATCGCCACGGTGATGCTGGCGATTTCCTTCCTGACGCTGCTCGCCATCAACGGCCTGCAAGCCTTCAGCCGGCGGCGGTTCGGCCATGCGTAGCAGCGCGCTCAGCGAGGGCAGGGCCGTTCGCTGGGCCCTGATCGTGCTTGCGGTCGGTTTCCTGGCGCTGTTCCTGGTGCTGCCGCTGCTCGCGGTGTTCTCGGAGGCGCTGCGGCGCGGTGTCGACACTTTCTTCGCCGCCTTCGCGGAGCCCGACACCCAGGCCGCGATCGGCCTCACCTTGCTGGTCGCGGCCATCGCCGTGCCGCTCAACCTGGTGTTCGGCGTGGCCGCCGCCTGGGCGGTGGCCAAGTTCGAGTTCCCGGGCAAGAGCCTGCTGGTCACGCTGATCGACCTGCCGTTCTCGGTATCGCCGGTCGTCTCCGGCCTGGTCTACGTCCTGCTGTTCGGCGCCAAGGGCCTTTTGGGCCCGCTGATGGACGACTGGCAGTTCAAGATCATCTTCGCCGTGCCGGGCATCGTGCTGGCGACGATCTTCGTCACCTTCCCCTTCATCGCCCGCGAGCTGATCCCGCTGATGCAGGAGCAGGGCACGGCGGAAGAGGAGGCGGCGCTGACGCTGGGCGCCTCCGGCTGGCGCACCTTCCTCACCGTCACTTTGCCCAACGTGCGTTGGGCGCTGCTCTACGGCGTGCTGCTCTGCAACGCACGCGCCATGGGCGAATTCGGCGCGGTCTCGGTCGTGTCCGGGCACATCCGCGGATTGACCAACACCATGCCGCTCCACGTGGAGATCCTCTATAATGAGTACAACTTCGTCGCTGCTTTCGCCGTCGCCTCGCTTCTGGCGGGACTCGCCCTCGTCACCCTGGGCGCAAAGTCAGTCCTCGAATGGCGATACGGCGACAGCCTCGCCCGCGTCCACCGGCACTGACAAGTCGGCCCTCGCCATCCGCGCCGAGGGACTGGCGAAGTCCTTCGACGGCACGGTCGCGATCGAGCGCGTCGACCTCGAAGTGCAGCCCGGCGAGCTCCTGGCGATGCTCGGCCCCTCGGGCTCAGGCAAGACGACGTTCCTGCGCCTGATCGCGGGCCTCGAAGCGCCGACCGCCGGCCGCATCCTGTTCGGCGAGGAGGACGCAACCAGGCTTGCCGTGCGCGACCGGCGCGTCGGCTTCGTGTTCCAGCACTACGCGCTGTTCCGCCATCTGACCGTAGCGGAGAACATTGCCTACGGCCTCAGGGTGCGCCCGCGCCGCACGCGGCCGAGCGACAAGGAGATCCGCCAGCGCGTCGCCGAGCTTCTGGACCTTGTGCAGTTGCGCGGCCTCGACAAACGCCATCCGGCCCAGCTCTCGGGCGGCCAGCGCCAGCGCGTGGCGCTGGCCCGCGCGCTCGCCGTCGAGCCGCGCGTGCTGCTGCTCGACGAGCCGTTCGGCGCGCTCGACGCCAAGGTGCGTCGCGACCTGCGTCGCTGGTTGCGCGAGGTCCACGATCGCACCGGGCACACCACCTTGTTCGTGACCCACGACCAGGAGGAGGCGCTCGAGCTCGCCGACCGCGTCGCCATCTTCAACCGCGGCGCCGTCGAACAGGTCGGCACGCCCGACGACGTCCTGGACCGGCCGGCCACGGCCTTCGTCGCAGGCTTTGTCGGCGAGGCTGTGCGTTTGCCGGTCGATGCCGCGGGCTCGTGGATCCGCATCGGCCCACACCAGGTGCGCACGCCCGAGGAGAATGTCGCGGGACCCGCTGAGGTCTTCGTCCGGCCGCGCGATCTCGTCATCGCGCGGCCGGGGGCCGACGCCATCCCGGCGCGCGTGATCGGCGTCCGTCGCTCGGGCACGTCGCGCCGCGCCGAGCTGTCGCTCAGCGATGACCTGCCGACGGTCGAGATCGAGCTGGCGGATGGCCGAACCGTCCGGCGCGGTGACGTGCTGCCGGTCGTGCTGGCGACCGTGCGTCTGTTCACGTCACGCTAGGAGCAGGCGATGCCCATCCCGACGGACCTCGTCCTCGACCTGCAGCGGCGTCTCGGCTACGCACCGCCCGAGCGGATCCTGTCGACGGCCTTGCGCGAGGTCTTTCCCGGCCGCATTGCCGTCGTCTCCTCGTTCGGCGCGGAATCGGCGGTGCTGCTGCATCTCGTCGCCGCCATCGATCCGACCACGCCCGTCCTGTTCGTCGATACCGGCCGGCATTTTCCCGAGACGCTGGCGTATCGCGATCGATTGGCGGCCCATCTCGGTCTCAGCGGCGTGCGCAGCGTCGGTCCGACGGCGCAGGAGGTGGCGCGTCTCGATGCCGACCTCAGCCGCGCGACGTGGGATCCCGACGGCTGCTGCGCCTTCCGCAAGACCGCGCCGCTGCAGCGGGCGCTGGCCGGCTACGACGCCTGGATCAGCGGCCGCAAACGCTTCCAGGCCTCGACGCGCTTCGACCTGCCGGTGTTCGAAGCCGACGACACGCACGTCAAGGTCAACCCGCTGGCCAGCTGGAGCGTGAACGACATCGCGACCTATGTCGCCAGGCATCGCCTGCCGCCGCATCCGCTGCTGGCGCAAGGCTATCTCTCGATCGGCTGCGCCCCCTGCACGTCGATCGTGTCACCAGGAGAGGACCCTCGCGCCGGCCGCTGGCGCGGGTTCGCCAAGACCGAATGCGGCATCCATCTACCCACCACGACGGAAAAGCAGAGCAACCCATGAGCCCGCCAGTCGCCGCCGCCCGCGCGGCCAACAAGAAACAGCCGATTTCCACGCCGATCCTATCGCCGCATCTGCGGCGGTTGGAGGACGAGGCGATCCACATCCTGCGCGAGGTCGTGGCCGAGTTCCGACAGCCGGTGATGCTCTATTCGGTGGGCAAGGATTCCAGCGTCATGCTGCACCTGGCGCGCAAGGCCTTCTTCCCGGCGCCGCCGCCGTTCCCGTTCCTGCACATCGCCTCGGGCTGGGATTTCCGCGCCCTGATCGAGCATCGCGATCGCATGGCCGCGCAGTACGGGCTCGAGCTTCTGGTGCATGCCAACGAGCAGGCCGCCCGAGACGGCGTCAATCCCTTCGAGACCGAGACCGGCGAATACTCGCGGCTGATGCTGACCGAGGCGCTCAAGGAGGCACTCGACATCCACGGCTTCGACGCCGCCTTCGGCGGCGGCCGTCGCGACGAGGAGAAGGCGCGGGCCAAGGAACGCATCTTCTCGCACCGCGCCGCCGGCCATGTCTGGGACCCGCGCAACCAGCGGCCCGAGCTGTGGCGGCTGTTCAACACCCGGCTCGCCGACGGCGACACGATGCGCGTCTTTCCGCTGTCGAACTGGACCGAGCTCGACGTCTGGACCTACATCCAGGCCGAATCGATCCCGATCGTGCCGCTCTATCTCGCCGCCGAGCGCTGGGTGGTGGAGCGCGACGGCAACCTCATCGCCGTCGATGACGAGCGCATGCGCTTCCTCGACGGCGAGACGACGGTGAAGCGCCGCGTGCGCTTCCGCACCCTGGGCTGCTGGCCGCTGACCGGCGCCATCGCCTCCGCGGCGACCGACGTCGACGGCGTGATCGCCGAGCTTTTGGACGCGCGCTCGTCGGAACGCCAGGGGCGCCTGGTCGACGGCGCCCTGCAGGCCTCCATGGAACGCAAGAAGAGGGAGGGATACTTCTGATGCCCGATACTCTGGCACCTCCGGCCAACGACGCGCTGCCGCTGGCGATCCGCAGCGAGTTGCGCTTCCTCACCTGCGGCTCCGTCGACGATGGCAAATCGACCCTGATCGGACGATTGATCACCGACGCGGCGGGCCTGCATGACGACCAGATCGCCTCGTTGCGCGACGATTCGCGGCGCTTCGGCACGACCGAGGACGAGTTCGACTTCGCCCTGTTGCTCGACGGGCTGGAGGCCGAACGCGAGCAGGGCATCACCATCGACGTCGCCTATCGCTTCTTCTCGACCGCCAGGCGCGCCTTCGTCGTCGCCGATACGCCGGGCCATCAGCAATACACCCGCAACATGGCAACCGGCGCCTCCAATGCCGAGCTCGCCATCCTGCTGGTCGATGCGCGCAAGGGCCTGGTCGAGCAGACGCGCCGGCATGCCGCCATCGTCTCGCTGCTGGGCATCCGCCATGTCGTGCTGGCGGTGAACAAGATCGACTTGGTCGAATTCTCCGAGGCGCGCTTTCGCGAGATCGAGGCGGCCTTCACGGCCTTTGCGACACCACTTGCGTTCCATTCGGTCGTGGCGATCCCCTTGTCGGCGCGCCTGGGCGACAATGTCGCCGTGCGCAGCGCGCGCACGCCCTGGTATGCCGGGCCGGCGTTGCTGGCCCATCTCGAGACGGTCGAGACCGATCTCGACGCTGCCGAGGCGGCACTGCGATTTCCGGTGCAATGGGTCAATCGCCCCGATGGCGAGTTCCGCGGCTTCTCGGGCACCGTGGCGTCGGGGCGCGTCGCCGTCGGCGATCCGATCGTCGTCTCGGGCTCCGGTCGCACCAGCAGCGTGGCGCGCATCGTGAGCTTCGACGGCGACCTGCCGTCGGTCACGGCCGGCCGGTCGGTGACCTTGACCTTGGCCGACGAGGTCGACGTCATCCGTGGTGACGTCCTGGCCGATCCCAAGCAGCGGCCGGCGGTGGCGCGCCGCTTCGCCGCCGACCTGGTCTGGATGGACGAGGCGGCGGCAACGCCGGGCAAGCGCTATCTCCTCAAGATCGGCACGGCGACCGTGCCTGCCACGCTCGGCCGCATCGCCGACACGCTCGATGTCGAATCGCTGACGCGCACGCCGGCGGCATCCCTGGTCCTGAACGCCATCGGCCGCGTCGAGATCGAGGCGGGCCAGGCCGTGGCCTTCGACGCCTATGCCGAGAACCGCCAGACCGGCGCCTTCATCCTGATCGACCGTTCGACCTTGCGCACGGCGGCCGCCGGCATGGTGGTCGAAGGCCTCGACGGCGGGCGCAACGTCCACCGGCATGCCGAGACCGTGACTCCGGCGCTGCGTGCCGAAGCCAAGGCGCAATCGCCCCTGGTCGTGTGGCTGACCGGCCTGCCGGGCTCGGGCAAATCCACCATCGCCAATATCGTCGAGAGCAAGCTGGCGGCGCTCGGCCGGCAGACCATGCTGCTCGACGGCGACAACCTGCGGCAGGGGCTGAATGCCGATCTCGGCTTCGACGCCGCCGGCCGTTCGGAGAATGTCCGCCGCGTGGCCGAGGTCGCCAAGCTGATGGCCGACGCCGGCCTGATCACGCTGGTGGCGCTCGTCTCGCCGTTCCGCGCCGATCGCCTGCGCGCCGCCGCGCTCCTGCCCGAAGGGCGCTTCGTCGAGGTTTTTGTCGACACACCGTTGGAAGTCTGCCGGCGTCGCGACCCCAAGGGGCTGTACGAGAAAGCCGACCGCGGCAAGGTCGTGAATCTCACCGGGCGCGATCAGCCCTACGAGGCGCCGGAGGAGCCCGACCTGGTGTTGCGCACGACCGAGCTCACGGCGGAGCAGGCGGCCGATCGCGTCGTCGAGCTGGTCATGCGGCGCGCAGGCTACGGAACGTCACCGAATAGCGCAGTGCACTGAGCGGCGGGATGCTGTGCTCCCAGTCGTTGCGGGCCGCGCCGCGCAGGACGTAGGCCGATCGCGGCATCACTTCGAGCGAGCGGCGTTCCCAGGCGTCGCCCAGGCGCCGGCGGAAGCGCAGAAGGCAGGGAGCCAGGAAGGAGATCGCGACGATCTCCTGGAACATCGGCTTGTCGCGATGCCACCCGATCGGCGCGCCCGGCGCGTATTCGGTGACCAGGACCTGCTGCAGGCTTCCGGCGGCGAGCCCGGCCACCTTTGCCGCACGCTGACGCAACGGCAGGAGAATCTCGGGCATGTTCGCCGACGGTCGGAGCTGCCGGCCCGCATAGTCGTAGCGCCAGCCGAACGACACGACTCGCCGGCGTCCTTGGAAGCCGTGGAACTCGAAGGGAGCCAGGGGAAGCTCGGCGAACCATTCGGCGAAGCGGCGTTCCTCGTCGGCCGAGATGACTTCCTGGAGATAGTCGAATCCCTCCGGCATCGCCGGCTCGTCGGCGAACAAGTCGGCTTGTCGTTGTTCCTTGGCGTTCAGGGTTGCTTCACGCCGACGGCGGCCATCACCGCGTCGGTGTCGGTCAGCCAGACCAGCGGCTGCTCCTTCAGGGCATCGAGGACGCGGCGGAAGGCGGCAGTGCCCGACGGCGTGCCCATGACGAAGGGATGCACGCCGATCGCCACCACGGTCGCCGGCCGGTCGGCATCGCCGTCGGCTTCGCGGGCGAGCTCGCTGACGTAGTCGATCCACTGCCGCTCGAAATCGACCGGCTCCTTCTGGCGGCCGAGATATTGACCCATGTCGACGGTTTGCGTCGGGTAGGGGATCAGGACCAGGGGGCCGGCCGACGTCATCAGCCGCGACAGCACGTCGGAGTCCATGCCGTCGAGCGAATAGCGAATGCCCTCGGCGACGGTCGCGGCGAAGGTGTCGACGTTGGGCTTGACGCTGGGGCTCGACCAGCCGCGCGGGCGGACGCCGGTATCCTTCTCGATCAGGTCGAGCACGCGCTTGATGTAGGCCTTCTGTGCCTCCAGGCCCTTGTCGAGCGGCAACTCCTCGGTCGAGTTGTTCATGCCATGGCCCAGGATCGGCGCCCTGGGCACCGACGCCCGGAAGGTCTTCCACGTCTCCGGATGCTGCCCGGGGAACTGGGCGTTGAGGGCGATCGTGAGCGGGACGTCCTGTTCCTTGAACAGCCGGCCGACGCGCGGCACGCCCCAATGGATGGCGTACTGACGGAACGACTCGTTCAGCACGTCGGGATTGGTGCCGACCGTGTCCGGCCGGAACACCGGCCCGTGGCCGCGGCCCCATACTTCGACATAGAACACGAAGCAGACCGCGACCTTCTTGCCGTTCGGCCAGGTCTTGATCGGCATCGCCTCGCGGGGGAAGTCGGTGATCCAGTCCCGGGTGGTCTGACTCGATGACGGGGAAGCCCAGGCGAGCAGCCCGAGCAGGCAGAGGAGCGGGGTGGTCGTGCGCATGACGCGCCGCAATAGCACGTTATCGCAACTTGCGCGCATGCTCCGCAAGCCGGCCAGTCCAGCGGCGTTGCTTGCCGATGCTGGGCAGGCCCACCGACCCGCACTGATCGCAGCGGAAACGGGCCCCGGCGATCCGCCGGTTGCGCAGCCCGGGCGCATTCCCGTCGATTGTCCGGCGGTGCCCGCAATTGGGGCAGGAGACCTCGATGGCAAGCTCGTCCCGGGCGAGGTCGCCGAAGGTCGTATGGGAGGTGGCCAGGGCCATGTGCTGCATAGGTGGGGTGCCGGCCGGTCCCCGGCAACGGAGGCCGTATCCATCCACTTTGGACTATATTGCGCGTGACGAAAAGCGACTGCGTGCCGTACGGAGTCGCCTTGGGGTAATTCATGGCGGCAGACAGGTTTTCGCTCCTGGCCGGCATCGCGTCCGACTGGTGGTGGGAGATGGGTGCGGACCTGCGGTTCACCTTCGTGTCGGACCGCCTGCAGGAGCTGCTTGGCCTTCCGGTATCCTCGATCATTGGCAAGCGCCGCAACGAGGTGCCGCGCACCGACTACGACAACACGGCGGCGTGGCAGGCACATATCGACGACCTGGAGAACCACCGGTCCTTTCGCAACTTCGAGACCACGGTCGTCGACGCCGCCGGTGCCTCGCGGCCGGTGATGATCAGCGGCACGCCGAAGTTCGCCGAGGACGGCACCTTCGAGGGCTATATCGGCGTCGGCAACGACCTGACCGAGCTGCGCCGGCACGAACGGGAGGCCTCGCAAACCGCGGCCAGTCTCGAATCGATCCTGGAGAACATCGAGCAGGGTGTCGTGCTGTTCGACGCCCAGCACAGGATCGTCTCGTACAATCGCCGTCTCGCCGAATGGCTGCAGATCGACGGCGACGTGCGCGGCATGTCCTACGAGGAGGCGGTGCGCCGCCTCGCGCAACGCGGCGAATACGGCACGGCCGATCCGGAGGCGGCGGTCGCCCTGCGCCTCGAGCTCGCCCGCGTGAACAAGAACACCGTGATCGAGCGCAAGCGCGCCGACGGGCGCACGGTATCGGTGGGCTACAATCCCTTGCCCGGCGGCGGCGGCGTGATGACGTACTCCGACGTGACCGAGGTGCGCGATCGCGAGGCCCGTCTCGAGGAGAGCGAGGCGCGGTTTCGCTATCTCTTCCGGCATTCGCCACTGCCAATGTGGGTCTATTCGCTCGACAACCGCGACATCCTCGAAGTCAACGACGCCGCCGTCGCCGCCTATGGCTACTCGCGCGAGGAATTCCTCCACCTCAACCTCTACGACCTGCGACCGCCGGACGAGATCGACCGTCTGCGCCAGTATCTCCATGACGTGACTGCCGCGCAGCTCTTTGCCGGCGAATGGCGCCATCGCCACAAGGACGGCAAGATCGTCGACGTCGAAGTCTATCTTCACGACATCGAGTTCGACGGCCGCGCGGCCCGGCTGGCATTGCTGAATGACGTCACCGACCGCAAGCGCCTGGAACGCGAGAGCCAGCGCATCTTCGAGACGTCGGAGGACCTGATGCTGGTGTCCGACGGCTACGGCCGGTTCCTCCAGGTCAGCCCGAGCTGCGAACGCGTGCTGGGCTACCGGCCTGACGAGATGGTGGGTCGAGGCGCCCAGGACTTCCTGGTTGCCGAGGATCTCGAAGCCAACCGCGAGGAGATGCGGCTTGCCCGCCGCGGCGAGTCGGTGCGGCGTTTCCGCGCCCGCTTCCATCACAAGGACGGCCGCGTCGTCCCGCTGGCCTGGGTCTCGACCTGGTCGAGCTCGGACCGTCGCCACTACTTCATCGGCCGCGACATG
Organism: Reyranella sp.; assembly: GCA_019750135.1. Taxonomy (GTDB): domain Bacteria; phylum Pseudomonadota; class Alphaproteobacteria; order Reyranellales; family Reyranellaceae; genus Reyranella. The sequence continues at coordinate 16,173 of JAIEOV010000006.1, forward strand.
ACGGAGTACGACGCCACCGCGGCCAGCCTGCGGCAGGCGGTGAAGATGGATGCGATCGGCCAGCTCACCGGCGGCGTGGCGCACGATTTCAACAACCTCCTGATGGTCATCATGGCCAATCTGGATGCGCTCGACGAGGAGACCGATCTCGATCGCGCCACGCGCAACCGCATCCGCCGCATCGGCAACGCCACGCAGCGCGCGCGCGATCTTACCGGCCAGCTGCTTGCCTTCTCGCGGCGCCAGGCCCTTCAGCCGGTCGCCACCGACATCAACGAGCTGGTGCACGGCACGGTCGGCCTGCTGCGCCGCACGCTGGGCGAGATGATCGAAGTGGAGACCGTGCTGGGCGGCGGCCTGTGGGACGCCGATATCGACCGCGCCCAGCTCGAGGCGTCGCTGGTCAACCTCGCCATCAACGCGCGCGACGCCATGCCCGACGGCGGCCGCCTGCGCGTTTCCACCGCCAACCTGTCGCGGCCGGTCGGCGCCGAAAGGGACGGGATCGGGGCGGGCGACTTCGTCGTGGTCTCGGTCAGCGACACCGGCAAGGGCATGCCGTCCAGCGTGCTCGAAAAGGCGTTCGAGCCGTTCTTCACGACCAAGGCGCCGGGCAAGGGAACCGGCCTCGGCCTCAGCATGGTCTACGGCTTCCTGCAGCAGTCGAGGGGCCATGTCCGCATCGAGAGCGAGGTCGGGCGCGGCACGACCGTGCGCCTCTATCTGCCGCGCAGCAGCGAGGCCGCGTCCACCGCGGCGTCGCCGGCCGCCGACATGGAGCGCGGCAGCGAACGCATCCTCGTGGTCGAGGACGATGCACGGGTGCGCACCGGCGTGATGGAGCAGTTGGAGAGCCTGGGCTACGAGGTAACGGGGGCGGGCGACGGCGCCGCCGGCCTGGCCGCCTTCGAGGCCGCGCCGCAGCCGTTCGACCTGTTGTTGACCGATGTGATCGTTCCGGGACCGATGAACGGCAAGGCCCTGGCCGATGAAGTGCGCCGCCGCTGGCCCGCCACCAGGCTGGTGTTCATGTCGGGCTACAGCGAGAACATCCTGTCGACGCAGGGGCGTCTCGAGCCCGGCGTCCTGCTGCTGAACAAGCCGTTTCGCAAGCACGAGCTGGCCAAGATGGTCCGCACGGCGCTCGATACGCCGTAGCAGTCACCCGCTGGTGGGCGTGAATTTCGCTGGATTTCGCTAGCCCCCCGAACATCGGCGAAGCCATTGAATCTTCAACCTTCTTGAGTTTCGCTAGTTTCGCTGGCCGTTTTCACTCACCCCGACCGAACCGCCCTTCCCGCAGCGTCATGGAATGACGGAAACCAGGCCCGGCAGTACCGCCGCCGGGCGCGCTGGTATCGGATGAACGAGGCATAGAGCAGAGCCCGCGGGAGGCGGGCACGAGCTTAGGATAACTCAAGTGCTCTAATTTGTCAACTACGGTGTTAGTTATTGCGTGCCAAAAGCGGTCTTTGGACGCAATATCTCCGGGGTCGGGTGCCGTGCCAGCAGTGCAGGCAAATCATCGACCCGGCAAACCGTCATGATCCTTGTGCAGAGCCGCTAGCGCCCGTCCGGCTTCGTCCGATCGGTCAGCAGGCGACTGACCTCCTCGGCTGCGGTGTCGCCGTCCCATTTGACGGGTCGTTCCAGGCTGGCATAGCGCTGCAGGCCGAGCTCGGTGAGGCGGAGCGCGCCGTCGGCTTCCTCGACAAGGGCAAGTTGTTCCAGTCGCCGCACATGCTGGTCCGGCAGGTGGGCGCGTCGGCCGAAACCCAGCGCCACGCGGCGAAGCGTGATCTCTTCGTTGGGGCTGAGCGGTGCGAGGATCCCACGCATGCCTGTCCTGCCGCGGTCAGGTGCCGGAAGTGCCCGTTCCGCAAGGCATGAACGCTTCAGGTCACCGCACGTTCCGTGGCCTGGTCTGCGATCCAGTTGCGCGCCTGCCGCGGGCTGGTGAACACTCTGATCGGCCGCTTGGCCGAGGCCAGTGCCCCGAGCAGGCGGGCGAAGACCATGGTCTGCTCGGGCGTGGCGACCAGCGCCAGAGCGCCCATCATGCCGTGGTCGTGGTAGCCGCGGATTCGGGCGCACAGCGACAGCATCTCGTCGGAGGTCATGCTCGGGGTAGCGGCACGGCCGTCGAACAGCTTGCGATAGGTCATCGCCTTGGCGCCGGCCATCGCCTCCAGGAGGTCGACGGCGTCGTTCAATGTGACGTTACCCTCAGCTACTGCTGTGAACAGTTGTGCTTTGGAATCGATCGTCCAGTACAGGGGCATCAGCTTGGGGTCACGTCGTCACACGTTGTCGTCGGCATATTATCCGGGCGATGCCGATCGTCTACGACGGTGGAAGGGGTGCTCGCTGCAATTTGAAGACCCTCGCGTTTCTCATGGCGCGTGCAAGTCGCAGCCCCGCTGTCCACAGCCAACTAGGGTAAGGTCCGCGCATGTCCTCGGAGTTCCGCGCAGCGCGTGCAGCCTTCCTCGGCATCGAGCGCTCGCTGACCGGCCGGCGATGGGCGGCGCGGCTGGCTGATGAGCGCATGGCGCTCGCCATGGCGCAGCGCCATGGTCTGCCCGATGCGATCTGCCGTCTGCTGGCCGCGCGCGAGGTCGATCTCGACGGCGTGCCGGACTTCCTCGAGCCGACGCTGCGCAAATTCCTGCCCGATCCCTCGCATCTCAAGGACATGGACGCCGCCGTCGCGCGCGTCGTGCGCGCGGTGCGCGAGGGCGAGAAGATCGTGGTGTTCGGCGACTACGACGTCGATGGCGCCACCTCGTCGGCCTTGCTGGCACGCTTCTTCCGCGCCGTCGGCGGCAATGTCGCGGTCTACATTCCCGACCGGCGCAAGGAAGGCTACGGGCCCAACACGCCGGCCTTGCTCGGCATCAAGGAACAGGGGGCCGCCGTCGTCATCACCGTCGATTGCGGCATCACCGCCTTCGAGCCGTTGGCCGAGGCCAGGCGCGCCGGCCTCGACGTGATCGTCATCGACCATCACATGGCCGAGATCGCGCTGCCCGACGCGGTGGCCGTGGTCGATCCCAATCGCCTGGACGACGACAGCCCGCACAAGCAGATGGCGGCGGTCGGCGTGGCGTTCCTGCTGGCGGTCGGCGTCAACCGCGCGCTGCGCGAGGCGGGCTGGTACGCCAACGGCCGCAGCGAGCCCGACCTGCGCCGATGGCTCGACCTCGTCGCCCTTGGCACGGTGGCCGATGTCGTACCGCTGACCGGCGTCAACCGCGCGCTGGTGCGCCAGGGGCTGCGCGTGATGGCCGACCGGACCAACATCGGCCTCGCCGCTCTGGCCGACATCGCGCGCCTGCACGAGCCGCCGGGCGCCTACCATCTCGGCTTCATGCTGGGCCCGCGCGTCAACGCCGGCGGCCGCGTCGGCCAGGCCGATCTCGGCGCGCGGCTGCTGACCAGCGAGGATCCGCAGGAAGTCGGCGCGCTGGCGATGAGGCTGGACGAGTTCAACGCCGAGCGCCGCGCCATTGAGCGCGAGGTGCTCGATCAGGCGATCGCGCGCATCGAAGGTCTCTACGGCCCTGACCGCCAGGGACTGCCGTCGGCCATCGTGGTCGAAAGCGAAGGCTGGCACATCGGCGTGATCGGCATCGTCGCGAGCCGCCTGGTCGAACGCTACGGCCGGCCGGCCTTCGTCATCGGCATGGACGGCGCGCTGGGCAAGGGATCGGGCCGCTCGGTGAAGGGCGTCGATCTCGGCGCGGCGGTGATCGCGGCGCGCCAGGAGGGCCTGCTCGTGAATGGCGGCGGGCACGCCATGGCCGCCGGCCTCACCGTGGCCAGGGCGTCGTTGCCCGATCTCGCGAAGTTCCTCGACGAACGTCTGGCGCCGCAACTCGGCGCGGCGCCAGCCATGCGCGAGCTCGGCATCGACGCCGCCCTGGCGCCGGGAGCGGCGACCCAGGAGCTGGTCGACATGATCGAGCGGGCAGGGCCGTTCGGCGCCGGCAACGCCCTGCCGCGCTTCGCCGTGACCTCGGTGCGCGTCAACCATGCCGCGCCGGTGGGCGAGGGCCATGTTCGCTGCTCCCTGGTCGGCGCCGAGCGCGGCCGCATCGACGCCATCGCCTTTCGTGCCAGCCAGACCGCGCTCGGCCCCGCCTTGCTCGACCCGGCCCGGCCGGTCCTGCATGTCGCAGGCGCGCTGCGCATCGACCGCTACGGCGGCCGCGACAGTGTGCGGCTGCAGATCGACGATGCCGCCCCGGCGGCGGGGTCAGTGCTGGCTTGATTTGCCCGGCCCGAGCCGCTACATGCTGCCGCTCTTCGGCCCTTTCGTCCCCTTCGTCTAGAGGCCTAGGACACCGCCCTTTCACGGCGGCGACACGGGTTCGAATCCCGTAGGGGACGCCATTCTGCTTCGCGCTGCGCGCTACGCAGAACAAGTCCTGCCACAGGTCCGCGCGAAGCAGAATGCCCTCCGAAGCCTTGGCGTAGGAGGGCTGCCTCAATCCGACGATGACCTCTTGATGCTCCCCAGCGCTGCCGCCAAGCTTGCGGCAAAGCGCAAGGGGAACGGCCATGCGGGCTCGCGATGTGATGTCGAGCGACGTGGTGACGGTGAGGGAAAACGTCTCACTGCTCGACGCGGTCAAGCTCTTGATCAATGCCGGGGCGAGCGCGCTGCCGGTCGTCGATGCCCGGAACGGCGTGGTCGGCATTCTGAGCGAGCACGACGTCATAGAGCACATCCTCGAGGGTGACGGCGCGTTCGACCTGCAGGCACATCTCGAAGCGCACGGCGCCCTGCCTGAGGTCTATCGCCGGGCGCTGGCCGGACCGGTGGCGAGCCTGATGACCAGGCCAGCGATCTCGGTAACAGAGGACACCCGGCTGAAAGAGATCGCCGACCTGATGGTGAAGCACCGGGTACACAACGTTCCCGTCATTCGGGACGGCGTCGTGGCCGGCATGGTGAACCGCGTCGCGCTGGTGAAGGCCCTGCTGTCACGCCCCGACTCGACAACCGCGACAGGCGGCGCAGCGACCGGGACTCTTGAGGTCGACGACGAACAGTTGCGGCACGACGTCGTGGCCGCGGTCCGCCGGCTCGGCCTGCCGCTCGGCGGCGGCTTCGACGTCGTCGCGCGTCACGGCGTCGTCCATCTCTGGGGCAGTGCCCATAACGAGGAGGATCATCGTGCCTTCTTCGCAGTATCGGCCAAGGTGCGTGGTGTCAGCGACGTCCATAGCCACATGCAGGTCATGCCTCCGCGCGTCGGCGGATTGGTTCGATAGATGTCGCGAGCATTGACTGTCGCCGGGCTGATCGCGGCGGCCTCGTCGCTGATCGCTTGCCACGAGAAGGCGACGCTGGATCGGTCGCGTGTCGAGATGGTGACGTTGGAGGGCCGCAAGTTCGAGGTCCGCGTCGCCTCGACCGATGTCGCGGACGAGCATCGCATCGTCGTGGTGCGCGGCAGCGCGGTGATCAATCCCGATCCGGAGTTCGAGCACCAGCGGACCTGGACGGTCGCCCGCCAGGTGATGGACCGGACATGCAAGGGCAGACCTTACCAGACGTTCGACGACACGCTGATCGCCGACGTGAATCTGCATCTGCGGTTCCGCTGCCAGTCCTGAGGACGGTTGCGCCTCATCGGTGTTCACCGCACAATTGTGAGGCGCGCGCGATGGCATGATCGGGCGCGCTGCCGAGCGTTCCATCAGCGTTGCGGAAACAGATGCCCGCCAGGGAAGAGTCGCGCGCCCGTCGCAAACCCTCAGCGGATCGAGGACGCGAGCGGGTTTCGGCGTCGCGACGACCGGCCGAACGGTCCTACGCGTTCGGTGAATTCTCCCTTCTGCCCGACCGGCAGGTCCTTTTGCGCGCCGGCGAGCCTGTCCGGATCGGCAGCCGGGCGTTCGACATCCTCACCCTGCTGGTTCAGCGCGCCGGAGAACTGGTCTCCAAGGCCGAGCTCGAAGCCTATGTGTGGCCGAACACCTTCGTGCACGAGAGCAACCTCAAGGTCCATGTCACGGCGCTGCGCAAGGCGTTGGGCACGGCTTCCAGCGATCAACGCTGCATCCTGAACATCCCCGGACGCGGCTACTGCTTCACCCTCCCGGTGACGGTCGAAGGTCGCGCTCGGGCGTCTATGCGACGCGGGCCGGGAGCGGGGCCGGAGGCAATCGGCGCCGCCCAACAGATCATCGGCCGCGAGGACGAGATCGCAGCGATCGGCCAGGCCATTTCCCGGCACCCCCTGGTCACGATCGTCGGCGCCGGCGGCGTGGGCAAGACGACGGTTGCGCTGGCGACGGCGGAACGGCTTTCCGGCCGGCATGACGCGGCACCATGCTTCGTCGACCTCGCCTCTATCGACGACCCCCAGCTCGTGGTGCACGTGATTGCCGCCGCACTGGGCGTGCGCATCGATCTCAATGACCTGCTCGGTGGAATCGGCGACCACCTGCGGGCGACGCCGAGACTGCTGATTCTCGACAACTGCGAACACCTGTCGGCTGCCGTGGCCGCCACCGCCGAGTATCTCGCGTCGGACCTCGGTCCGGCTGCCATGCTCGCTACCAGCCGCGAGCCGCTGCGGGCGCGCCAGGAGCATGTCCATCGGCTGTCCCCACTGGCCTGCCCTGACGTCACGACGCGGATCTCGGCCGCCGAGGCGCTGCGTCATCCCGCCGTCGCCTTGTTTGTCGCCCGGGCCCACGAGCGGGCCGGATTTTCCCTGGATGGCGACAACGCTGCTGTGGTGTCGCTGATCTGCCGGCGGCTCGATGGCATCCCGCTGGCGATCGAGCTCGCGGCGACGCGGCTCGATACGCTTCTTCCGGCCGAGCTGCTGCGCCGGCTGGAGGACCGTTTCGACGTGCTGAGCAGGGACGACCTCGCTGTCCCGGCGCGCCAGCGCACCCTTCTGGCCACGCTCGACTGGAGCTACCGGCTGCTGTCGGACGCCGAGGCGCGCATCCTGCGGTTCGCCGCGATCTTCGCCCGGGACTTCGCACTCGATGACGTCATCGAGATCATGGGGCCGAGCCTCGATGCTGCGGACATCGTCGCCGGACTTGAAAGCCTGATCGCCAAGTCCTTCGCGCTGGCGGACCTGTCCCGCGGTTCGCGCCGATATCGGCTCTTCGAGAGCAGCCGCAGCTATGCGCTCACGCGTCTCGACGCCAACGGCGAACGGGACCAGGCGCACGTCTCGCACGCCAACCACATCCTGACGGTTCTGGAGCGCGCCGAGGAGGAATGGCGCTGGCGCGTGGCCGACGATTGGATCGCCCACTACGGGCCGCGCGTCGACGACCTGCGCCGCGCGATCGCGTGGGCGTTCGGGGCGAACGGCGACGGCATGATCGGCATCCGGCTCGCCGCGGCCTCGATCCCGCTATGGGAGGCCCTGAGTTTCGTGGAGGAGTGCGGGCTGTGGGTCAGGGAAGCGCTGCGCGTCGCCGACACGCTTCCGTCATGCAGCGCCGGGCTCAAGGTCAAGCTGGCGTACCGGCATTGCTGGACACTGACCTGGTCCGGGTCACAGCTGCCCGCCACCGAGGCGCCATGGATCGAATGCCTGCTTCTTGCCCGCGACGCCGGCGACACCGAGTACCAGCTGCGCGCGCTTTGGGGCCTGGCCATCTACGAAACCTTCACAGGCAGATCCCGCGCGGCGATCGGCCACCTGCTCGAATTCGAGGCCATCGCCGAGCGTGCGGAAGACTGGTCCGTGCTTCCCGACGGCCAACGGCTGATGGCGCTGGCACGCGCCTACATGGGCGAGCTGCGCGAGGGCGACGAGCTGCTGGAACAGCTCGCGCGGCGCTTCAACCGCGTCGAGAAGCGCGCCCGCGTCACCCGCTTCTCGATCGACCAGTATTGCATCATCCGAAGCTCGCTGGCCTTCACACGCTGGCTGCGCGGGCGCACCGAATCGGCCCTCGCGGCGGCCACGCAGGCGGTCGACTCTGCACTTGCCGCCAATCATTCCGTCTCGCACTCCAACGCCCTGGTATTCGCCGGCGTGCCGCTGGCCCTCTGGACAGGAGACCTCGATCGCGCCGAGGCAGGTGTCGGTGCCCTGAAGGAGAACCTCGCGATCCGGCACACCGCGGTGTGGCGCCGGATCACGCGTTTCTTCGATGCGGCGCTGCGCCATGCCCGGGGAGACGGGGACGCGATCGCGGAAATGAGCGAGAGCCTCGACGACGTGCTAGAGACGGGATTCGTCACCCGCGCGCCCATGTATCTCTGCATGCTCGCCGAAGCGCTTTTGGGCAACGGCTCGATCGGCGAGGCCCAGGCGCGGATCGATGACGCGGCCAAGCGGCTGGCGCAGTATCGGAGCGCTGGTGCGCGCCCGAGATCCTTCGCATCCGGGGGCTGATCCAGCTGGCCAAGGGCGATGGCGCGGCGGCGCAGGCTCATTTTGCGGACGCGATCGCGGAGGCCGAGGCGCTCGGCGCGTTGAACTTCGAGCTGCGGGCGGCACGCGACATGGCGCGCAGTCTCGCAGCGGAAGACCGCCGCGATGAAGCCTTTGCTGTCCTGAGCCGCACCTGCGCCAAGTTCACGGAAACCGGTCCGAACACCGAAGTCGCCGCCGCGCAGGCGTGGCTTCGCAACTTGGCTTGAGCTGTAAAATCCCGTCATCCCGACCGGAGCCGAGCGTAGCCGGGCGGAGCAGAGGGACCTGTTTGTTGATGCATCGACAAAACAGGTCCCTCGACTGCGCCGCCCTTCGGGCGGCTCCGCTCGGGATGACGGGGTTTTGCAGTTAACTACAATTAACTCGCCAGATGCCCGGCGTCGGCCGCATGTCTGTCTCATGAGACTTCATGAGAAAGTGGCGCTGGTGACCGGAGCGGCGAACGGCATTGGCCGCGCCGTCGTGGAGCTCTTCGTCAAGGAAGGTGCGACCGTCTTCGCCAGCGACATCGCCACGCCCGTGCGAGCCTATTCCGCCGGCATCGAGGCCGTGCAGCTCGATGTCACCAGCGAGCCTGACTGGGCAAGCGTCGTCGACGCGATTGTTCGGACGCATGGGCGGCTCGACGTGCTGATCAACAATGCCGGGATCATCGCCTACGAGCCGCTGCACGAGCTCGGGATGAGCGCCTGGATGAAGATGATCGCGGTCGACCAGACCGGCGTCTTCCTCGGTATGCGCGAGGCGGTCCGTGTCATGCGGCGGCAGAAGTCGGGCTCGATCGTCAACATCTCGTCGATCTGGGGCAGCGCCGCCGTCGCCGGTGCGCATTCCTACCATGCGGCCAAGGGGGCGGTGCGCAACATGTCGAAGAACGCGGCGATGACGTACGTCGCCGACGGCATTCGCGTCAATTCGGTCCATCCAGGCTTCATCCATACGCCGCTCACCGATGCGCAGGCGTCCGACCTCAACGAGGCCGTCATCGCGGCGACGCCGATGAAGCGGGGCGGCAAGCCGATCGAGGTCGCCTACGGCTGCCTTTTCCTCGCCTCGGACGAAGCGAGCTTCGTCACTGGCGCCGAGCTGGTGATCGACGGCGGATACCTCGCGCAATGAGCCGGCTCCGACAAATCACCGGTGCCGCGGCGCTCGTCGTTGCCGGGGTGGCGGCCTATCTCTGCTTCTGGCCGGTCCCGATCGATCCCAAGCCGTGGCCGGCCCCGACGCCACCCGGCTTCACCGGCGCCTACGCGCCGAACACACGCCTGGCCGGCCTGCGCACCATCGACACCGGGAGCGAAGTCGGCCCGGAGCACATAGCGATCGGCCCGGACGGCAAGCTGTACGCCGCGATGGAAAGCGGGGACCTGCTGCGCATGGATCCCGATGGCGGCAAGCGGGAGGTCTTCGCGAACACGGGCGGGCGGGTCCTGGGATTCGACTTCGACACCGCAGGCCGGATGATCGCCGCGGACCCGATGAAGGGGCTGCTCGCCATCACCGCCGACGGGCGGGTTACCGTGCTGGTCGATCGCGTGAGCGCGGCGGACCCGATTCGTTATGCCAACGCCGTCGTCGTGGCGCCGGACGGCACGATCTATTTCACCGATGCGTCCACGCGTTTCGCTCCCGCGCAATGGGGCGGCACCTACGAAGCGAGCGTGCTCGACATCCTGGAGCAATCGGCAAGCGGGCGCGTCCTTGCCTACGAGCCGGCGACCAGGAGCACCCGCGTGGTGGCCCATGGCCTGTCGTTCGCCAACGGCATCGCCTTGTCTGGCGACGCACGAACCCTGTTCGTGAGCGAGACAGGCCGTTACCGGATTTGGAAGATCGACAGCCGCGCGCGCGATCTCGACGTGCAGAGCGGCTCGCCGCAGGCAAGGCCGTTGCTCGATAATCTGCCCGGCTATCCCGACAACGTGATGCGCGGGCGCGACGGCCGCATCTGGGTCGGGCTGTTCAGGCCGCGCAACCCGGCAGCGGACAGCCTGGCGCAGAGGCCGTTCGTGCGGAAGATACTGTTGCGGCTGCCGCGCTCCTGGCTGCCGCTCGGTACGCCGTACGGACACGTCTTTGCTTTCGACGAGGACGGCCGCGTGATCGAGGATCTGCAGGATCCCAGCGGCGCCTACCCGGAGACAACCGGCGCGACTGAGACGGCGGATCGTCTCTACATCCACAGCCTGCATGCACGCACGATCGGTTGGTTGCCGCGATGACCTGCAAGAAGGCATTCGCGATCGTCGGCGTTGCCGCGACGCTGCTGGCCTTCGCAGGGCCCGCCAGGAGTGAGCCGGACCAGACCTCGGCGCTCGAGGACATCTACGTTCTGCGCAGCATTCGCGAGCGGCACCCGGCCAGTGCCGGCTGGTGCGTGCCGTCGCGGACGGGTTTCGAGCCATTCCCGGCGGACGCCGAACGCTTCTTCTCGTTCTGGAGCGTTCGGGCACGGCCCGAGGACGGCAAGGTCGTCGACGCAGGGCAGGGGCGTGTAGCCGAGCTGCGCGCCTGCTTCGGCCCGACCGACGATCGGGCGCGGCAGAACTTCTATGCCGAGGTCCGGCTGGGCGCGATCACCTTTCGCGGCAGCGGCGAATGCCTCGCCCTCAGGGTCGATTTCCCCGAGACGGGGCTGTTCCCCGTGCGCTGTCAGCTCGTGCTGAGCGGCCTGCCCGCACCCTTCGTCGGCGGGCTGCTGACGACGAACACGATGACCAGCGGCGCTCCTTTCGGCGGCGATACAGAGCCAGCCGGCTATACGCAGGCTTCGATCGCCACGATTCGCCTGTGGAGGGCGAGGTCGGGCCGCTGACGGTCAAGTCCACTTCATCCAGGGAGACACGCGACATGAGCGATGATCGAGACGAGCCGGAGCTTCGGCGGCGGGACGTCCTTCAAGCTGCCGGCATCGCGGTGGTCGGCGGATTGGCGGCCTCGGCCGCTGCGGCGAAGGACGCGGGGTCGCTGGGTGCGCGGCTGCAGGGCGTGCAGCATTTCGGCCTCACGGTGCAGAACATGGATCGCGCCTTCGAGTTCTACACCGAGGTGCTGGGAGGGACCGAGGTGATGCGCGACGGCGACTTCCAGGGCGAGCGCATCCACAACACGCTGCTGACGGATCAGGAGATCGAGGCGCGCGTGCGCCGGGTCAATCCGCGCACGATGGGCATCCCGGATCTCGAAAGCGGCGCGCAGCGCCTCGATGTCCGCTCGTGCAATTCGACAACGTCGTGATCGAGCTGCTGCAATATCGCGATGCCGGGCAGCCGGCCGGCAGCGGCGCCGCCTTCGCCGAGCCGCTCGACCATATGAGCCCGGCCTTTCCGCGCATGATGCACATCTGCTTCCACATCCGCGACGATGTCGATTTCAACAAGTTCATTGCCGATCTCGAAGCGGAATCGGCGCGACGCGGCATGACGCAGGTCAGGGCCAACCGGGTCGTCACCGTGACCACGGAGCAGGAACGGCTGGCCGCGCCGATCGAGGCGAACAGCAACGGCATCACCGAAGGCAAATCGAACGGCTGGCGGCTGATCTACTGCAAGGGCTGCGAAGGTGAGCAGCTCGAGTTCGTCCAGGCACTCGGCCCGGTCAAGCGCGTCTTCGACAGCGCCCGCGAAGCGCGTCTGAAGGCGGTTGGTCGCTGATCATGCCGGGAGCGCGGGCCTCTGGCCCGCTGATGATCTTCGGAGCGCGGACCTCCAGGTCCGCATCGTGCTCATGAGCGGACCTGGAGGTCCGCGCTCCGCATGAGCGGGCCAGAGGCCCGCGCTCCCAGCTGTCTCAGGCCGGCACGCCGTACACCGTGATCGCCATCACCAGGTAGACGGCGAGCAACTGGACCCCGGTGAACCAGGTCGACTTGCCGTCGACCAGCAGGATCGAGGCGACGAAGGTCGCCATCAGCACCAGGAACACCTCGACCGGCGCGAAGGCGAAGCTGAGCGGCGCCGGCGCGATGAGCAGGCTCAGCAGGACCAGCAGCGGCGCCACGAACAGGGCTATCTGCGTCGTGCTGCCGACGGCGACGCTGAGGGCGATTTCCATGCGGTTGCGCATGGCCATGAGGACGGCAGTGCTGTGCTCGGCGGCATTGCCGACGACGGCCACGACGACGATGCCGACGAACATGTTGGTGAGGCCGAGCGCCTTGGAGGCATGCTCGACGGTGGCGACCAGGATCTCGCTCATCCAGATGATCAGGACGGTCACGAAGAGCATGACGCCGACCGCGAGGTTTATCGACCAGGGTGTGCCGTGTTCTTCTTCCGTCGCGTCGGCCGAGCCGCCGCTGAACAGGTGGACGTGCGTGCGCAGCGAGAACACCAGGCTCAGCAGGTAGACCCCCAGCAGGATGACCGACACGACGATGCTGAAGTTCACCGACTTGGCGACGAACTTGGCGCTGTCCACGGCGGAGACGATCGACGGGACAAGGATGGCCATGGCGCCCAGCGCCATCATGCCGACCTGGGCGCGGGCACCGATCGTGGCGAAGGTCTGGATCGGATGGCGAAGCCCGCCGAACAGGAAGGCCGCGCCCATGACCAGCAGCAGATTGCCGATGATCGAGCCGGTGATCGACGCCTTGACGATGTCGAGCATGCCGGCGCGCAGGGCGACAATGGCGATGATCAGCTCGGCGGCGTTGCCCAGCGTGGCATTGAGGAAGCCGCCGATCGCATCGCCGACCCGGGCGGCGAGCTTTTCCGTGGCGAGCCCGAGCAGGCCTGCCAGCGGAATGATGGCGACGCAGGCGAGGATGAAGCCCAGCAGCGCGGCGTGCGGCATGGCGTAGTGCACGCCCACCGTCACCGGAACGGCGATCAGCAGCCAGACCAGTGGTGCCTCGGCCAGCACGCTTCGCACAGTCTTCATTGCGACCTCTCCCGTCGCGGCCATGATACACTCAACAGAACGAAACGGGGGGATCGAATGCAATCGAGGGCCGTTGCCGCCGTGCCGCTGGCCGCCGCTTTCGGCCTGGCGCTGGCGCCTGCGGCTGCGATCGCCGACGAAGGCGGCGCCAGCGTCTGGCTGCCCGGTCAGTTCGCGAGCTTCGCCTCGGTACCGGGCGATCCGGGCTTCTCCCTCGAGGCGCTCTTCTACTTCCGCAAGGCCAGCGCCACGGCGGGCACGAGCTTTTCGCGCGGCGGCGGGCTGCTGCTGGGCTACGACACGGCCGAGCAGTACCTCTACCTGACGCCGAGCTACACCTTTGCCGACCCGGTGCTGAACGGGCAGTTCTGGCTCGGCGTGACCTTCTCGGCCGGGCGCGCCGATACGTCGGTGTGGGGCGTGCTGAGCGGACCCAGGGGCAACGCCTTTTCGGCCGGCACCAGCGACACCGCCGCCGGCATCAGCGATCTCTATCCCATGGCGTCGCTGAAGTGGCAGACCGGCAGCCACAACGTGATGACCTACATCATGGGCAGCGCCCCGGTTGGCAGCTACGATCCCAATCGCTGGGCAGGCGTCGGCGTCGGCCATTGGGCGATCGACTGGGGCATGGGCTACACCTACATGCCGGCCTCGCCCTTCGAGTTCTCGCTCACCGCCGGCTTCACCTACAACTTCATCAACCCGACGACGCAGTACCAGAGCGGGACGGACGCGCACATCGACATCGGCACCTCGTGGTCGTTCAGCGATTCGTTCTATGTCGGCGCCGCCGGCTATTTCTTCAGCCAGCTCAGCCCGGACACCGGCCCCGGAGCCACGCGGGGTGATTTCCGCTCGCGCGTGGCGGGGGTAGGACCACAGGCCGGATGGACCTTCCAGCTTGGCGGGCTTGCGACCGACCTCAACGTTCGCGGCTACAAGGAATTCGCCGCCCAGAACCGTCCCGAGGGCTGGAACGTCTACTTCACGGTGTCGCTGTCGCGTGGCCGTCGCTCGGGAGACAAGGCTCCATGACCGTTCCCTCCATCCGACGCTACCTCGACCCGTCGGAGACGCTGCTGGAAGTGCTGTTCGGCCTGATCATGGCGCTGACCATAACCGTCGGCGCCCGGTTGCTGTCCGAGCGCGCCGATATCGTCGGCGTGGAACTTGCACTGGCCCTGCTCGGATGCAACGTGGCGTGGGGTGTGATCGACGGCGCCTTCTATCTTCTAGGCACGCGGTTCAATCGGAACCGGCGGGCGCAGTTCGTGAAGCGAGTGCAGGCCGCGGCAAACCAGGCCGAGGCCATGGAAGCCGTCCGCGACGAGTTCGACCTCGTCGGCGAACCGCCGATGCGCCCTGAAGACAAGGCCAATCTTCATGCGTCTCTTCTGCAGCTCTTCCGGCATGCCGGCACGGGCCGTGCGCGTCTTCGGTCGGACGACTGGATCGCGGCGGTCCTGATTGCTGTCCTGGTCAGCATCACTGCGCTACCCGGACTGATTCCTCTCCTGCTGATCCAGGACGGGTTCGTCGCCCTGCGCGTGGCCAATGCGCTGCAGGTCGGCCTTCTGTTCATCGTGGGCTACTGGTGGGCGCACTATTCGGGCAGCAATCGCTGGGTGATCGGCTTGGCAATTGCATTGCTGGGGACGGCGCTGGTCCTGCTGGCAGTGCCGCTGGGAGGCTGAGCCGCCGCGACGATCATGCAATTGCAACGTGCACAGGCGACCGGCAAGTGGTTCACTGTGGACCTGCGAGGAACCGCGGGGGAGTGCTTGTCATGCCTGCTGCCTCAAATCTCAACTTTTTCCAGGAATACTGGCTCGACGTCTGGCAGCGTTCGATCCTGACGCTCGACGTGCTGCGCGAGCGCGGCAACACCTACCTCGAGCGCCGCGACAGCCCGACGCCTCACGTCTTGAGCTTCAAGTTCGAACTGGTGTGCGACGGCCGGTCCTTGCCGAAGCCGGTCAACTACGTGCTGGTGCAGATCGTGCCGCCCGAGGGCACCACGATCGACGAGACCAAGCCGCCGTTCGTCGTCGTCGATCCGCGCGCCGGCCATGGCCCGGGCATCGGCGGCATGAAGCAGGACAGCGAGATCGGCGTGGCGCTGGCCGCAGGCCATCCGTGCTACTTCATCGGCTTCCTGCCCCAGCCGATGCCCGACCAGACGATCGAGGATGTGTGCATCGCCGAGGCCTCGTTCATCGAGCAGGTCGCGGCGCATCATCCCAAGGCCGAGGGCAAGCCCGTCATCGTCGGCAATTGCCAGGCCGGCTGGCAGATCATGATGATGGCAGCAATCCGGCCCGAGATCGTCGGGCCGATCCTGCTGGCGGGCTCGCCGCTGTCCTATTGGCAGGGCGTGCACGGCCGCAATCCGATGCGCTACCTCGGCGGCTCGCTCGGCGGCACCTGGTTGACGGCGCTGTCGGGCGACCTCGGCAACGGCATCTTCGACGGCGCGAACCTGGTCTCGAACTTCGAATCGCTCAATCCGGCCAACACCTACTGGGAGAAGCCCTATCACCTCTATGCGAACGTCGACACCGAAGCGCATCGCTTCCTCGACTTCGAGACCTGGTGGGGCAATCCGGTCCTGCTGAATGCCAAGGAGATGCAGTGGATCGCCGACAATCTGTTCGTCGGCAACAAGCTGACCGCGGGTGAGATCCACACCTCCGGCGGCGTGCGCGTGGACCTGCGCAACATCAAGTCGCCGATCATCGTGCTGTGCTCGTGGGGCGACAACATCACACCACCGCAGCAGGCGCTGGGCTGGGTGACCGACCTCTATGCGACGGACGACGAGATCGTCGCCAACGGGCAGACCATCGTCTACACGCTGCACCAGACGATCGGCCATCTCGGCATCTTCGTCTCGGGCAAGGTGGCGACCAAGGAGCACGCCGAGTTTGCCGCCTGCATGGAGATGATCAACCTGATGCCGCCCGGCCTCTACGAGGCGGTGATCACCGAGGTGCCGGAGGACGCGGCCAATCCGCAGCTGATCCACGGCAAGTACCTGTTCCGGCTGGAGGTGCGCACCCTCGACGATATCCGCGCCCTGGGCGGCAACAGCGAGGAGGACACGCGGCGCTTCGCCACCGTGGCCCGCCTGTCGGAGATCAACCACGGCCTCTACAGCACCTTGGCCCAGCCGGTGGTCAAGGCGATGACGACGGAGCAGTCGGCCGAGACGATGCGGCAGATACATCCCAGCCGCCTGCGCTTTGCCATGTTCTCCGACAAGAACCCGATGATGCAGCCGGTCAAGGGGCTGGCCGAGGCGGTGCGGGCCGACCGCAAACCGGTCGCCGCCGACAATCCGCTGCTGTCGATGGAGAAGGTGGCTTCGACCTGGATCACGACCTGGTGGCAGAACTATGGGCTGGCGCGCGACGCCATGACGGAGGCGATGTTCCTCGGCGTCTACGGCTCGCCGGTGATGCAGGCGATGGTCGGCTTGGCCAACGGCAACCTGGAGCATCGCCGCCTCGAACGCGACCTGCAGCACGAGGCCAGCGACGCGCGCATGCGCGCCGACCTGGAGAAGCGCTTCGATGTCGGCGGCCTGCCGGAGGCGGTGATCCGAAGCATCATCTGGATCCGGCTGCCGCGCGAAAGTGTCGACGAGCGCGGCTACGCCATGCTGATGGCTGTGCGCGAGATGCAGCCGGTGAACCGGCGGCTGACGCTCGGCGAGTTGAGAACCACGTTGCGCGACCAGTATCTGCTGCTGCGCCTGGACGAGGAGCGGGCGGTCGCGGCGGTCCCACGGCTGTTGCCGGACAACGAGCAGGCGCGCCAGGTGGCGCTCGACGCCGTCCGCCAGGTCGTCGCGGCGGCCGGCGACCTGCCGGACGAGAGTGCGCGGCGCCTGGCCCGCATCGAGAAGCTGTTCGGGATATCGACCCATGCCTGATACCGCGGGGCAGACCCCGGAACCGCACGCCAAGTATCACCGCCTCATCGAGGTGGCGCGCAAGCATCCGCCGCTCGCCACTGCGGTGGCGCATCCCTGCGATCGCGTCTCGCTCGAGAGCGCCGTGGAGGCCGCCAATCTCGGCCTCATGAAGCCGATCCTCGTCGGTCCGCCGGCGCGGCTTCTCGACGTGGCGGAGCGCGAAGCGCTCGATATTTCTGCCTTCGAGATCGTCGAAGCCAAGCACAGCCACGATTCGGCGGCCAAGGCGGTCGAGCTGGTGCGGGCAGGGCGGGCCCACGCCCTGATGAAGGGCAGCCTGCATACCGACGAGCTGATGGGCGCTGCCGTGGCGCGCGAGACGGGCATCCGCACCGAGCGGCGCATCAGCCACTGCTTCGTCATGGACGTGCCGTTGCACGACGACTCGCTGATCATCACCGACGCGGCGGTGAACATCGCGCCGAGCCTGGCCGACAAGATCGACATCGTGCAGAACGCCATCGACCTCGCCCATGCGCTGGGCGTTGGCGAGGTGCGGGTCGCGATCCTGAGCGCCATGGAAACAGTCAATCCCAAGGTGCCCTCGACCATCGAGGCGGCGGCCCTGTGCAAGATGGCCGACCGCGGCCAGATCACCGGCGGGCTGCTCGACGGGCCGCTGGCGCTCGACAATGCCATCGACCCGCAGGCCGCTGCGCTGAAGAAGATCGTGTCGCCGGTCGCCGGCAAGGCCAACGTCCTGGTGGTTCCCGATCTCGAGGCCGGCAACATGCTGGCCAAGAGCCTGTCGTTTCTGGCCGGCGCCGACGCCGCGGGCATCGTGCTCGGCACGCGGGTTCCCATCATCCTTACCAGCCGCGCCGATTCGCTCACCACGCGGCTCGCCTCGTGCGCGGTCGCCGTCCTCGTGGCGGCGGCGCGGCGCGCCAGCGCCGGCCGCAGCATCGCCTGAGCAGGAGACATGACCGAAATCCGACCCGTTCTCAGCGGCCAGAAGGCCCTGGTCGTCGGCATCGCCAACGACCATTCGATCGCCTACGGCTGCGCCAAGGCCTTCCGCGAGTCCGGCGCCGACCTTGCCGTGACCTGGCTGAACGAGAAGGCGCGGCCGCATGTCGAGCCGCTGGCGCGCGAGCTCGAGGCGCCCATCACCGGCGAGCTCAACGTCACGACGCCGGGGCAGCTCGAAGCCGTGTTCGACACGATCGGCCAGAAGTGGGGCAAGCTCGACATCCTGGTACACTCGATCGCCTTCGCGCCGATGGAGGATCTGCGCGGCGGCCTCTTGGACTGCTCGGCCGAAGGCTTCGCCAAGGCGATGGATGTCTCGTGCCATTCCTTCATCCGCATGGCCAAGCTGGCGGCGCCGCTGATGAAGGACGGCGGCACCATGTTCGCCATGAGCTACTACGGAGCGAGCCGCGTGGTGCCGAACTACAACGTCATGGGGCCGGTGAAGGCGGCGCTGGAGGCGTCCTGCCGCTACCTCGCCTACGAGCTCGGCGGCAAGGGTATCCGTGTCCATGCAATCTCGCCCGGGCCGCTCAAGACGCGGGCGGCGTCCGGTCTCAAGGACTTCGAGCTCCTGCTCAACGAGGCGGCTGAGAAGGCGCCGCTGGGCGAGCTCGTCGACATCATGGATGTGGGCTGGGCCTGCGCCTATCTCGCCACGCCGTTCGCGCGCCGCATCACTGGCGGCACGGTGTTCGTCGACGGCGGCGCGAACATCAGGGCGTGACGGCTCGTCCGATGCCACAGCGGGGCTGCATCGCCGTCCTCAACGCCGGCTCGTCGAGCATCAAGTTCGCCGTCTACGAGGCCGATCACGATGGGCCGTTGCTGTTCCATGGCCAAGTCGAAGGTATCGGCGTGTCGCCTCATCTCAAGGCGACGGATGCCGACGGCAAGGTCGTGGCGGAGCAGCGTTGGGAAGCCGGCGCCCTGGACCATCACGCGGCGACCGACGCCATCCTCGATCTCGGGCGCAAGCTGCTGGCCGGCCGGCCCGCACTCGCCTTCGGTCATCGTGTCGTCCATGGCGGCACGGCGTTCGCGGCGCCGACACGCGTCGACGCCGGCGTGCTGAAGGCGCTTGCCGAGCTGGTGCCCCTGGCGCCCTTGCACCAGCCGCACAATCTCGCGCCCATCGAGGCGATCGCCCGGGCGGTGCCGCATATCCCGCAGGTCGCCTGCTTCGATACGGCCTTCCATCGCAGCCAGCCGGCGCTGGCGCAGGAATTCGGGCTGCCGCGCAAGCTTACCGCCGAGGGCGTGCGCCGCTACGGTTTCCATGGCCTGTCCTACGATTTCATCCTGACGCGGCTCGGCGAGACGATGCCCGAGCTGGCGCGCTCCCGCCTGATCGTCGCCCACCTGGGCAACGGAGCGAGCCTCTGCGCCGTGAAGGACGGCAAGAGCGTGGCGAGCACCATGGGCTTCACCGCCGTCGACGGCCTGATGATGGGTACGCGCACCGGCGCCCTCGATCCCGGCGTGCTGCTCTATCTCATGGATCGGCATGGGATGGATGCGCATGCCATCGAGGATCTGCTTTACCGCCGGTCGGGGCTGCTCGGGGTGTCGGGCATATCATCCGACATGCGGGCGTTGCGGCAGTCGTCCGCTCCCGAGGCTGCCGAGGCGATCGCGCTTTTCGTCTACCGCATCGTCCGCGAGATCGGCTCGCTGGCAGCGGCGTTGGGCGGGGTCGACGGCATCGTCTTCTCGGCCGGCATCGGCGAGAACGACCCGCTGACCCGCGCCGAGGTCGCCGCCGGATGCCGATGGCTCGGCCTGGAAGTCGACGAGGACCGCAACCGCCGCGGCGAGACCCGTATCAGCACGGATCGCTCCACCGTTTCCGCCTGGATCATTCCGACGGACGAGGAAAGCATGATCGCGCGCTATACCCGACAGGTGATCGCGGGCTGACGATCTCACCAGCTGCGGAAGTGGGTGAGCTGCAGGAACCGGCGCAGTCCGATCGACGTGGCGAGGCGAATGGACGGCAGGTTGCGTTCGTTCGCCTGATAGCGCGGCACCAGGCCGCGTCGCTGCAGCTCGGAGAGCGAGGTGCGCACGACCCGCGAGGCAAGGCCCTGGCCGCGATGCTGCGCCGGCGTGACGACGCCGCCGACTTCCCAGATCTGCCGATGGTTCTGGAACGCCAGGCACACCGAGCGTGGCTCGCGATCCCGCTCCAGGACGCAGGTGAAGGCGAGGCCGGACGACAGGCGAGGGCATAGCCACTGTCGCGAATGCCCTTGGGATTCGAACAGGTCGAGCATCGCGTCGGACGCCGAAGTCGTGATGGATACGCTCTCGTCGGCGACGAAGTCCGGCCGCTCGCCGAAGGTGAAGGACAAGAAGCTCGTCGTCCGGCTGATCGAGAAATGCTCGGCGACGACATTCCGGTCGGCGTCGCTGGCAAGCTTGAAGACGACAGGGCGTTGACGCGGCACGGCTTCGATCAGGCGACGCGTCAGTTCCGGATCGTGGCTCGATATGAGGGCGGCGAACGCGGCTTCGGGATAGGTCTTGCGATCGTAGGCGCTCGCGCTCGTGTCCAGCAGGACCAGTGTCGCAGCCTTCCGCCCGGCCGATACCTGCGCCACCGAGACGTGATCGCGGAAAGCCTCGATGTGCTTCAACAGGACGATGTTGAGCAACGGCTCGTGCTCCAGGCGCGCCACCGCCTCGGTCACGTCATTGGTCGAGCGGACGTCCATCACTTGGGTTCAATCTTGGTGAACTGCACCGAGAAGTAGGGCATCCGGAACTTGGCCTTCTCGGCCTCGTTGGCCTTGAAGGTGACCTTGGACGATTCGAACAGCGGGCCGCCATCGTCGCCGGGGAAGAAGCGCCCGGAGACGACGGCTTTCAGGCCCGGTCTCATATCCCTGAGGATCGCGTGCAGATCCGACCTCGGCAGGATTGCCGTCTCGCGGCCGATCTTCCCGGGGCCGCCGTTCCAGTAGGTCGGGCGAACGTCTCGGTAATCGGCCATCACGGGATCGACGAAGCGCACGAAATAGCCGCCGCGTGGGGTGGGCTCGATGCCCCTGAGCTCGAGCACCCAGCCCTCGAACGAAAGGTCCTCGCCGAGGGACTGAGTGAACGCCTCGGCCCGGGCATGCTGCAGGGCGTTGAAGCGCGCCGTTTCGGTCTCCTTCTCGCACTTCTTGTAGAATTTCGTCAGGGCAGCGCGAAACGCCGCCTGGGACGGCGGTACATCCAAATCACGCGCGCACACAGGTCCGGCCAGGACCGCGAGCAGCACGGCAAGAAGAACAACTGCTTTCCCCAAGCCCACCCCATTTCCCCGAGGGGAGCGCCATGGAGCTAGCCGCTTTTGCAGGGGGCGTCCACCGGCCTGTTGGCCTGCTCAGAATCTCCGAAGTTGTGCAACAATGCTTGGACCCATGAACGTCGCCGCCTACGACGCCACCGAACGTTTGCGCAATGGCGCCGCGCTGCAGATCCGCGCGCTGGTGCCTGGCGACCGCGCGGAGATGCTGGCCGCTGTCGGACGGTTCAGCAAGGAGGCGCTGTATCGCCGGTTCTTTGCGCCGAAGCGGAATTTCAGCGAGCGTGAGATCGAGTTCTATCTCAACGTCGATTTCACCAACCACGTGGCGTTGGTGGCGGTGCTTTCCGAGGGTGGACGCCGGATCATCGTGGGTGGTGCGCGGTACGTCATGGCGCGGCCGGGAACGGCCGAAGTCGCGTTCGCCGTCGACGACCCGCACCAGAAACTGGGCATCGCGACGCACCTCATCTCGCACCTGATAGGGATTGCCCGCGCATCCGGACTCAAGGAGTTCATCGCCGAAGTGCTGCCCGAGAACGTGCCGATGCTGAAGGTGTTCGAGCGCTGCGGCCTGGCCATGACGACTCGCCGCGACCGAGAGGTGGTTCAGGTAACGCTCGCGCTGTGATTGTTTTTGTGAGGCATATTCCGAGGCGCGTCGCATTGCGCTTTGTCAATCGACGAGCCGCCGAATACCGGCGAAGCGGACTATTTGCGGGGCGTCACTCGCGCACTAGACTTGCATGGTCATCCGGGGGAAGCGGCCATGAAACGACGTACGTTGTTGGGCATGTCTGCGCTGTTGATGGCGTTGATGGGTACGCGACCGACACGGGCGCAAAGCGACCGCAAGACATTCTCGCCGCAGGAACTCGATCAGATCCTGGCGCCCATCGCGCTTTATTCCGATTCGCTGCTGTCGCAGATGCTGATGGCGGCGAGCTATCCCATCGAGATCGTCGAAGCGGCGCGCTGGTCGAAGGCCAATCCCCAGGTCAAGGGCGAGGCCGCCATTGCCGCCGTGCAGAACCAGACATGGGACGTCAGCGTGAAATCGCTGGTCGCCTTCCCATCAGCGCTGATGCAGCTCAACGACCACCTCGATTGGACGCAGAAGCTCGGCGACGCGATGATCTCCCAGGAACAGGATGTCGCCGATTCGATCCAGCGCCTACGCGCCAAGGCGGCGGATGCCGGCAATCTCAAAAGCGGCCAGCAGCAGACCGTGACCACGCAGGGCTCGGGTGGCGATCGCACCATCATCATCGAGCCGACCAATCCGGACGTCGTCTACGTGCCATCTTACAATCCGAACTGGGCCTATGGTGCCTGGTCCGAACCCGCCTATCCGCCGACCTACTATCCGCCACCGGCGGGATACGGCTACGGCACGGCGCTGGCGAGCGGGCTGCTGTGGGGGCTCGCCTTTGCCGGGGCTGCCGGGGCGCTCTATGGTGGCTGGAACTGGGCCCGCGGCGCGGGCTACGTCAACATCAATGCCAATCGCGCGGTGAACATCGACCGCAACTTCGATCGCAATCGCTACGCCAACAACAATCGTTGGCAGCATGATCCCGGCCATCGCCGCGGCGTCGCCTATCGCGATCAAGCGACCCGCCAGCAATTCGGCCAGAACCGGCCCGGCGCTGACCAGCGCCAGCAGTTCCGCGGCCAGCAGGGCGCCGCACGCCCCGGCGGAGCTCAAGGCGCGCAGCGCCCCAATGTCGGTCAGGGTGGTCAGCGTCCCAATGTCGGGCAGGGCGGGCAGCGCCCCAATGTCGGCCAAGGCGGCCAACGACCTGGACAGGGGGGCCAGCGTCCCAATGTCGGCCAAGGCGGCGGCAACCGTGGATCGGCCTTGAGCGGCGTCAATCGTGGCCAGCAGGTCAATCGCGATGCGGCGCGTGGGCGTGCCCAGCAGAACCGGGCGGCGCAGCATCCACGAGGCGGCGGCGGGGCGCGAGCTGGCGGTGGCGCGCGGGCCGGTGGAGGAGGCGGCGCGCGTGGAGGCGGCGGCGGTGCACGTGGTGGAGGAGGTCGGCGATGATCAGGCTCGCAAAGCTCGGCGCCCTCGCCGCCCTGTCGCTGATGGTGCTGTCGGGACGGCGCCGGCTCAGACGCCGGTGCAACCCCAGGCCAAGCCGCCTGCCCAGGCAGCACCGCAAACCGCGGCTGACAAGCAGAAGCGTTTTGCCTCGGCCGAGGAGGCCGCCAACGCCCTTACTGAGGCGATACGCAAGAACGACGATGCTGCCATTCAGGCCATTCTGGGAATCGGCTGGGGCGACTTGATCCCCGGCAACACGGGCCATGATGAAGACATACGCCAGCGTTTCCTCGAAGCCTGGGACGCCAACCACAAGCTGGTCCCGGACGGCGACAACAAGATGCTGATCGAGGCCGGCACCACCGGCTGGATCAGCCCGATGCCGCTGGTGAAGGACGCGCAGGGCTGGCGCTACGATGTCGAGGCCGGGCGCAAGGAGATCGTTGCGCGCGAGATCGGCCGCAACGAGCTCACCGTCATCCAGACGATGCTGGCGATCGTCGATGCCCAGCGCGAATTCGTCTCGCTCGATCCGATGAAGTTCGGCGTGCCGACCTATGCCCGGCGGCTGCTGAGCTCTCCCGGCAAGAAGGATGGACTGTACTGGGAGACCAAGCCCGGCGAGCCGGAAAGCCCGCTCGGCGACCTGGTCGCCAAGGCCCAGCCTGGCGACGCGCCGGGCGAGGGCTATCACGGCTACCGCTTCCGCATGCTTTACGGCCAAGGTCCGGATGCGCCGGGCGGCGCTTACAGCTACCTGATCCACAATCGCATGATCGGCGGCTTCGCCGTCATCGCCTGGCCGGTGGACTACGACGAGACGGGAGTCATGACCTTCATCGTCAGCCAGAGCGGCGACGTTTACGAAAAGGACCTCGGACCCGACACGACGGCGGCAGCGGCCGCCATCACGCTGTTCAATCCCGACAAGACCTGGGAAAAATCCGACATGACGTCGATGCCTTGAGGGCGTTCAGCGAGCCTGTGCCGCTTGCGAGGCGTTTATGCGGAGATCCAACTCGGCGATCTGCTGCGGTGACAGCTTCGCGCGCGCCTGATCGCGTGCATAGGAGGCTGTCGTCCGCATTTGCGCGTGCTCCTTGCCCTGGGCCGTGGCCGCGAGGCCGAGCCAATAATAGGCTTCGGCAGGATCGACAATCACCAGGTCGCCGGTGAGATACAGCAGCCCGAGATTGTACTGGGCCCCGGGGATGCCGCGGCCGGCGGCCTGGGTGAAGAATGCCTTGGCCTTGGCGCCGTCACGCTCGACGCCTTTGCCGTCGCGATACATCGCACCGAGGAGGCATTGCGCGTTCGGGTCGTTCTGCTCCGCTGCCTTGCTGCTCCAGTGGAATGCGTGCGCGTAGTCAAGGGGGACGCCGAGCCCGCTATAGTAGAGCCTTGCCACGCCCAGTTGCGCCCCTACATGTCCGGCGTGTGCGAGCACCAGCCAGTGCCGCATTGCCGTGTCATAGTCCTTCCTGTGAAAGGCGGCGTCGCCTTCCTCGTAGGTGGTGGCAAGCGCCGCTGCCGGCTGCAGGAGGCCCAGCAGCAATAGGATGGCCCAAATTCGCCTGGCTCTGCCCCGCATCTCGAAAGTCCGGATAGAGACGCCCGCCAGTAATGCTACTCCGTCCGGACGACGAAGGGAATGCGGCCACGAGGGTGGAAACGCGCATTGCAGGGAAGGTATAGAGTGTGGCCCCAAAGGAGATGGATATGCCGTTGCGTCGAAGCATTGCTGCCGGGCTGATCGGGTTGCTGCCCATGTGGGGGCACGCTCAAGCCGCAGGTTTTGTCGGCAGCTGGAAGGGCGACGTGCCCGGGGTCAGCGCAGCCCGGCTGTTCATCACGGCGGTGAAGCCGGACGGTCAGGTCGAAGGGCGGATGGAGTTCGACCTCCAGTCGTTCGTCTCGACCTTTGGCGACAAACCCAACAGCACGGCCGGGGTGAGCAAAGGTGTCGTCTCCGGGTCGGTGCTGGTGATCGATGCGGCGCTCGGGGGCCGGTATGAGCTCACCCTCAGCGGCGCTTCGTTGACGGGCTTCTATACGCGCGGCACGACCTACAAGGTCCCTGTGACCTTCACCAAGGCCTGACGGCTATTCGGCTGTTTGGCGATAGGCGTTGACCGCGGTTTCAACGGTGGGGAAGAAGGCGTCGTCGCCAAAGCGGTCGTAGAGGCCGAATCGCCTCAGCTTGTCCTTCACGGGATCCTTCAGTTCAGCGAAGCAGAGCTGGATGCCGGACTTGCGCAGCCGATCGTCGAGCTCGGCGAGGCCGTCGGCTGCCGTGACGTCGACGCTGGTCACCGGCTCTGCCGCCACCACGACCCGGCGAACCCTTGTCGGTGATGCGGCAACGGCGGCGAGGACGCGGTCCTCGAAGAATTCGGCATTGGCGAAGAACAGAGGTGCATCCCAGCGGAACACGACGAGCCCCGGCACGAGCTTGGCGTCGGGATAGCGCGTGACGTCGTGGTAGCCGGGGACGCCTTCGGCCCGCCCCAGGACGGCGGAGTGCGGCCGCCAGCCATCCCACAGGAACTCGATGATAGCGATCACGATCGCGAGCCCGATGCCCGGCACCGCGCCCAGGGCGGCGACGCCGACCAGGCACAGGATGCTGAGCCAGAATTCCCAGCGCTGGATGCGCCAGATGCGTCGCAGATCGGCGACCTCGATCAGGCCGATCGCCGAGGCGATGACGACGGCGGCAAGCGCCGGCGTCGGCAGGTCCTTCAGGAGATCGGGAGCGCCGACCAGCAGCACGGCGACGCCGAGCGCGCCGACGACGCCGGTGAGCTGCGTCTTGGCGCCGGAGGCCTCGGCCACCGGCGTGCGCGAGGAGCTGCTGCTGATCGGGAAGCCTTGGAAGAAGCCTGCTGCGAGATTGGCCGCGCCCAGCCCGACCATCTCCTGGTTCGGATCGACCGGTCGGCCGAGGCGGGCGGCGTAGGCCCGCGACAAAACGCTGGTGTCGGCGAATGAGACCAGCGCAACCGCAGCGCCACCGATCAGCACGGGTCCGAGATCGGCCGGGCCTATCCACGGAAAGGACGGGGTCGGCAGCCCCTGTGGCAGCGAGCCGAGGACGGCGACACCCTTGCTGTCGAGATCGAGCACGGCCGTGGCCACGGTGGCGCCGACGACGGCGATGAGCACGCCGGGCAGGCGCTTGTTGCCCCTGAGCAGCAGGATGACGGCGAGTGTCGCGGCGCCGATGGCGAACGCCGTCCAGTTGATCTCGCCGACCGCGATCTTGGAGCCGATCTCCCAGAGCCCGCCCAGAGGGCCGTCGGCGTCGATGGAGAAGCCCAGGAACTTGGGCAACTGGCTGATCAGCACCGTCACGGCAATGCCGTTCATGTAGCCATAGCGGATCGGCTTGGACAGGAGCTCGGTGATGAAGCCGAGCTTCAGCACGCCGGCCAGGATACAGATCAGGCCGGAGACGACGGCCATGGCGCCGGCCAGCATCACGGCGCGCATCGGCTCGCCGCCCGAGTGGGCGAGCACGACGGCGAGGATGATGGGCGCCAGCGACGAATCCGGGCCCAGCACCAGGATGCGGCTCGGACCGAACACCGCATAGGCGAGCAACGGGATGACGGTCGCGTAGAGTCCGTAAACGCCGGGCAGCCCCGAAGCGACGGCATAGGCGATGCCCACCGGCACCAGCATGGTGATGAGCACCAGGCCCGCCATGACGTCGTGACGCAACCAGCCCGCTTCGTAGTCGCGCAGGCTGGCGAGTCCGGGCAACCAGCGCATGACGTTCATCGCGTGAGCTTGGTCTCAAGCCGAGCGCAGGGTCAAGAACGCTAGTTCAGCGGGCGCGAGACCGGCCGCCGACCAGGAGCACGAGGGGAATCGCCATCGCCGAGGCGAGCGTATAGAGACCGAAGGCGTTGATGTAGCCCAGCATGGCGGCCTGTCGGCTGATCTCCTTCGAGAGCTTGGCGAGGCCCGTGACTGTCTCGGTATCCCACGCGCCCGTCACCCAGGGCAGCAGCAGCGAGCGGTTGAACGGGTTCACCATCTCGACCAGGCGGCTGTAGTTGGCGCTCGAGGCGCGCACCACTTCGGCGACGCAGATCGAGATGAAGAAGCTCGAGCCGATGTTGCGCAGCAGGTGGTAGACGGCGGTGCCCTCCGCCAGGTTGGCCGAGCTGGTGGTGGCGAAGGTGGCGAGCGTGAGGGGCACCCAGATGACGCCGATGGCGATGCCCTGGACCAGGCTGTTGGCCATCAAGGTGGCGGCGTCGACATTGAGATCGAGCGCCATCAGCCACAGGCCCGAGATCACCTGCAGGGCGAAGCCGCCTATAAGGCCGATGCGCGGATCCATGCGGCCGACGAAGATCGCCAGGAAGAAGCCGATGGTGGCGCCGGCGCCGCGGGCGGCGATGATCTCGCCGATCAGCATGTCGGGAAAGCCGGCATGCTGCTGCAGCAGCGGCGGCAGCAGCACCATGGGCGTGAAGTTCAGCATGCCGTAGATCGTCACCAGCACCAGGCCGAGCGCGTAGTTGCGGTCGCGCAGCAGGCCGAGATTGAGGAACGGCCGACGGGCCGTGAGGCTATGGGCGATGAAGATCCAGAAGGCCAGGATGGCGACGAAAGTCTCGATCAGGATCTCGCCCGACTCGAACCAGTCGAGCCGCTGGCCGCGCGACAGCACGAGCTGCACACAGGCGATGGCGAGGGAGAGCGAGAGGAAGCCCGTCCAGTCGAGGGCGACGCGTCCCGTCGGGCGGTCGGCCGGCAGGGTGAGCCTGAGCCCGATGAACGAGATCAGGCCGACCGGCACGATCATGTAGAACGCCCAGCGCCAGCTGTAGAGCTCGGACAGCAGGCCGCCCAGGGTTGGTCCGATCACCGGGCCGATGACGACGGCCATGCCGAAGATCGAGGTCACCAGGCCCTGCTGCCGCTTGGGGAAGGCGTCGAGCAGGATGGTCTGCGACAGCGGGATCACCGGGGCGCCGAGCGCGCCCTGCAGCACACGCCACAGGATCAGCGTCTCGAGCGAGTTGGCGGCGCCGCACATGAACGTCGTCGCGGTGAACAGCAGCACCGACCAGGTCATGGTCTCGCGCCGGCCGAAGCGGGCCGCGAGCCAACCCGTCATCGGCGTCATGACGGCGGTGGCCAGGATGTTGAAGGTCATCGCCCAGGCGATTTCGTCCTGGGTGGCCGACATGGTGCCCTGCATCTGGGGCAGCAGGGTCGAGGCGATCAGCAGGGTGGTCGCGTAAAGCGTCGAGCCCAGGACCACCATGACCAGGATCAATATCCGGCGGCCGACCGAAAAGGTGTCGGCCGGGGTGGGCGTGGGGGCGGCGGCAGGGCTGGGAATTGCCGCTTCAGCCGTCGTGCTATTGGCGCTTGAAGTCATAGCCAAGTCTATTGTAGCCTATGCAACAATCATGAGCCAAGCCGCCATGCGCAATACCGGTCCGGAGGACGACAGCTACATCGGCTACATGCTGTCCGACGTGGCGCGGCTGATCCGGACGATCTTCGACCGGCGCGTGCGCGATATCGGCCTGACCCGCGCCCAGTGGCTGGTCCTGACCCGCGTCTATCGCCGGCCCGGAGTCAGCCAGACCGATCTGGCGGAGATGCTCGAAATCGATCGAGCCAGTGCGGGCCGCATGATCGACCGCATGGAACGCAATGGCTGGATCGAGCGGCGGCCGGACCGCAGCGACCGGCGTGTCAATCGGCTGCATCTGACGGACGAGGCGCGCAAGGTTCATGCCGCGATGTGGGCGATTGCCGAATCGACGGTCGACGACGCCTTGTCGCCGCTCTCGGCAACCGAGCGCGAGCAGTACACCGAGCTGACTGCCAAAGTGAAAGGCCGGCTGCAGAACCTCGCCGGCGCCGTGTCGTGAGGTGCGGGCCGTGAGGCGCGGACAGGCCGGGCTGCGGCTCGTATTGCTGGTCGCCATCCCGTTGGTGGCGATCGCGGGCGGCGCGTTCTGGTGGCTGTCGGGCGGCCGCTTCGTCAGCACCGACAACGCCTATGTGAAGGCGCATATCGTGCAGATCGCGCCCGAGATCTCGGGCCAGGTGCGGCGCGTGCTGGCGCGCGACCACCAGGAGGTCCATGCCGGCGAGCCGCTGATGACCATCGAATCGCGGCCCTTCAAGCTGGCGCTGGACAGCGCCGAGGCCGAGCTCGACGCGGCGCGCACCCAGGTCGAGACGCTGCGCGGCACCTGGCGCGAGGTCGTGGCCGAGCTGGCCGATGCCGAGGCGCGCGCCGACTACTTCAAGCGCCAGTGGCAGCGCCAGGAAGAGCTCGCGGTCAAGGGCATAACCTCGGCCTCCAAGCGCGAGGAATCGCAGAACGACGCGCGCGCCGCTGCCGACCGCGTCACCTCGGTGCGCGAGAAGTTGCAGCGCGTCCTGGTGGCGCTGAACGGCGATCCGCAGATGTCGGCCGACGAGCATCACCTGGTGCGCGACAAGACCGCGGCCCGCGAACGCGCCGCGCTCGATCTGTCGCGCACCACCATCCGGGCGCCGGTCGACGGCGTCGTGGTGAACATGCGCGTCCAGCAGGGCGAACAGGTCAAGGCGGCGGCGCCGCTGTTCGTGCTGGTCGTGGTGAGCCGGCCGTGGGTCGAGGCCAACTTCAAGGAGACCGAGCTCACGCACGTGCGGGTCGGCCAGAAGGCGACGGTGGTGCTCGATACCTATCCCGACGTGACCTGGGAGGCGGTGGTCGAGAGCCTGAGCCCGGCGACCGGCGCGGAATTCGCCGTGCTGCCGCCGCAGAACGCCTCGGGCAACTGGGTCAAGGTCGTGCAGCGCCTGCCGGTGAAGCTGCGCCTGGCGCCGCAGGCCGGCGAGCCGCCGCTGCGCGCCGGCATGACCGCGACGGTCAAGATCGACACCGGCCGCGAGCGCACGCTGGCGACGACGGTCGGCCAGATGCTGGGCGGCCGCAACGCCGACGCGGCGACGGTCGAAAAGTAAACGTGAGCGCGGGCCTCTGGCCCGCTCAGACGCGCATGTGAATGCGCTCTTGCGGGCCGGAGGCCCGCGCTCCCTTAAAGATTGATGCCGGCGGCCTTGCCCCAGTCGATGAAGTCCTTGAACGGCAGGAAGCTGCCGTCGTCGACGCCGATCTCGCTGGCGGTCAGGGCATTCAGCTTGGCGTTCATTCGCGCGATCAGGTCGCGGTTGGCGTCGAAGTCGTAGGCGAGGTTCACGACCTCGTCGGGATCGGCCTGCAGATCGTAGAGCTCGAGGTCGTTCTTGGCGCGCAGGTCGTCCAGGGTCGTCGGGGTGTTGAAGCCGCGGAACGGGAAGTAGCGCGTGAAGCGGTAGCGCTCGTCGGTGATCGACCGGATGGCGACGCGGAGCGACCAGTCGATCGGGAACAGCTCGATCGCTCGCAGCTGGTCGACCTTGGCGACCTGCTTGTTGAATAACGTCTCGTACAGATACTTGGTGAAGCCGGGGTCGTGGACCATGAGCTGGCTGTAGCAGAACAGCACGCCGCCGCGCGTGCGGCTGAACTCGGGATTGACCGGCTGGCGCAAGAGCGGCGTCAGGTCCTTGCCCTTCATGCGTGCCATCACGTCGGCCACCGGCGTCGTCGCCTTGCCGGTCATGGCGACGAGGGTGGGCACGAAGTCGAGATGCGACGTCGTCTCGCGGCAGCGCTGGCCGCCCGGAAAGGCGGGATGCACGACGATCATCGGCACGTGGTTCTGCTGGCTGTAGGCCGTCGTGCCCTTGCCGGAGAGGCCGCCGTGCGAGCCCAGAAGCTCGCCATGGTCGGAGGTGAAGACGATGATGGTGTTGTCTGTGAGGCTGAGGCGATCGAGCTGGTTCAGCACCTGCACGATCTGCTGGTCGACGTCCTGGATGGCGTTGAAATAGTAGTTCTGGCGCAGGCGCACGCGCCATTCGTCATTGGGGATCAGCCCCGTCAGGTAGCCGTTGGCCTCATGGTAGATGCGGTGCGCGGCCACTCGGCCCGGCGCGTCGAGCGACTGCTGCCAGGTGTTCTGCAGGGGCAGGTTGTTCCATTCCTGCCGGTACAGCGAATCCTCGGGCGGGAAGGCGATGGCGAGCTTGGCGTCCTTGGCCTGCACCGGCTGTCCGGGCTGGTCGGTGTTGACCCACATCACGTCGTGCGGATTGACGAAGTTCACCGCGAGGTACCAGGGCTGCTTGCGGTCCGCCATCGGCCGGCCGTTGGCTTTCAGCCACTGCATGGCCTGCGCTGCCGTGACGGCGTCGTACTGGTAGCCGCCCAGCGCGCCCTCGATGTAGTCGCCGGAGCCGGTGTAGTCGTAGAAGCCGTAGTCCTTGTCCATCGTCGATTCGAACAGCGCCTTGATGTCGTTGGCGCGGTTCTCCATCGCCATGGCGCCGTTCAGGTGCCATTTGCCCTTGTAGGCAGTGTAGTAGCCGAGTTTGCGCAGGATCTTGCCGATGGTCGGCAGCTTGGGATCCAGGCTCTTCTGATAGGGAACGCCGGCATTGTCGAAGATGCCGTTGAGAGGCTGGTGCAGGCCCGTGTAGATCACCGCCCGCGACGCCGAGCACATGTCGGCCGCGATGTGATGGTTCACGAAGAAGGTGCCGGCGTTGCGCAGCCGTTCGCGGCCGGGCAGCGACACCGGCCACGTGTAGCCCATGAACTGTTCCTGGTCGGTCAGGATGAACAGGATGTTGTAGCCGCCGTCGTTCGAGCCCGGCGCGTCGGCCGAGGGGAACTTCGATTCGCTGCCGCCGGTGATGGCGGGGGCGGGCGCCTGGGCGATGGCAGTGTCGGCTGCCATGGTGGCGCCGGCGAGTGCGGCTCCCGCTTTTATGAACGTCCGGCGGGAAGAAGTGGAATCGGTCATTGGTACACTCCGCGAACTCGTATCGTCTTGCGCCTGATGCTCAGGCGCCTGCTTGGCCAGCGCTATGCTGCGTGGCCCACTTCCCATCCCTTGCAGGGGAGGAGGATGGATTTGGGCACTGGTTTCTCGCCGTTGGAGTAATAGGCGACCATGCGGCGCGACAGGCCGAGAGCGTCAGCTGTCTTTGCCAGCGACAGGCCATGCCTCAGCCGCCATTCGAGGAAGGCGCGTGCATCCTTCGTGCCCAGTCGCCGACAGGGTTTCGAGCCAAAGTGAATCGGTGCCCAATTCGACGCCGGACGGCCATTCCAGGGAGTGACCCCACTCGTCTCGCTTTCGTCGCTCGTTCAGCCGCAGGCCACCGAATAGATGTGTTGCACCTCGCCCGGCAACGGCATCGCCTGCCAGGTCTTGCCGGCATCCTGGGTTCCGAACACCTCGCCGTCGTAGCGGGCGCCGATATAGACCTGCTTGGGATCGCTGGGATGCAGGCCGATCGACATGATCGTGCCGTGCACCTGGACCTTGTCGAAGCGCTGCCAGCTCTGGCCGCCGTCGGCGCTGCGATAGAGGCCGCCGTCGTGGCTGGCGGCGGCGACGGAGAGCGCCGCGTAGAGCGTGTTGGGCTCGGTCGGCGATGCCTTGACGTCGCGGCCGTAGGTGGTGGGCGAGAAGCGTCCGACCTCCATGTCCTGCCAGCTCTTGCCGCCGTCGCGGGTGCGGAACAGGCCCATGCGCAGCGCCACGATCGGCGAATCGGGGTCGGCCGCGTTGATCGTCACGGCATGGCCGTCGAGCATGCCTTCGGCGGTGGTGTCGCTCACGATCTTGCTCTTGAGATGCGGCCGCTCCGACAGCTCGATCAGCCCGGCGCTGCAATCCTCCCAGGTCTCGCCGCCGTCGCTCGAACGCATCACGCCGTTGATCTCCAGCGCGGCGTAGATCTCGTCGGGCTTCTTGGGGTTCTGCGCCAGGCGCATCACGCGGGACGCGAACGGCCCCGTGCAATGCGTGCCGATCTTCGGCGTAGCGAGCTTCTTCCAGTTCGCGCCGCCATCGTCGCTGCGATAGACGTCGATCGGCGAGGCGCCGGCGAAGATGCGCTTGGGATCCCGGCTGTCGACCAGGAAGCTCCAGACCTGCTTCTTGTCGTCGGGGAAGCCGGTGCGGCGGAAGGTGGCGCCGCGATCGGTGCTGCGCCACACGCCGTCGCTGGTGCCGGCGAACACAGTCTCGGGATCGCTGGGATGCACGACGACGGTGTAGGCCTCGACGGCGCCCAGCACGTGCTGCCAGTCGCCGCCGTCGGCGGCGCGGCGGAAGATGCCTACTTTGCCCTTGTGGTCGGGCTTGCCGAAGTAGCCCGCGACGCCGACGTAGATCTGCGACTGCTCAGCCATGGCTGTGTCTCCTCGTTACTTTTTGATCATCGGGCATTCGCCCTGGTCGATCGGGCGGAATGCCTCTTCCGCCGACATCTTGGTGATGAGCTTGTAGTAGTCGTAGGGTCCCTTGGACTCCGACGGCTTCTTGACCTCGAAGAGGTACATGTCGTGCATCTTGCGGCCGTCGGCGCGGATGTAGCTCTGGCCGAAGACCGGGTCGTCCCACTTGATCTCCTTGAGCTTGGCCATCACGGCGTCGGCATTGTCGGTGCCGGCCGCCTTCACGGCCTGCAGGTACTGCAGCGCGCCCGAGTAGAAGCCGGCCTGCACGCTGGTCGGCATCTTGCCGTTGTTCTTGGCGGCAAAGCGCTTGGCGAAGGCGCGCGTCTTGTCGTTGAGATCCCAGTAGAAGGCCTCGGTGAGGTTTAGTCCCTGGGCGCGCTCGAGGCCGAGCGAATGCACGTCGGAGATGAAGACCAGCAGTCCGGCGAGCTTCTGGCCGCCCTTGACGATGCCGAACTCCGAGGCCTGCTTGATCGCGTTGATGGTGTCGCCGCCGGCGTTGGCGAGTCCGATCACCTTGGCCTTGGAGGACTGGGCCTGCAGCAGGAACGACGAGAAGTCGCTGGTGTTGATCGGATGCCGCACCTCGCCCAGCACCTTGCCGCCCGCCTTGGTCACGACGTTGGCGACGTCGCGCTGCAGGGCATAGCCGAAGGCGTAGTCGGCGGTGAGGAAGAACCAGCTGTCGCCACCGGCCTTGACGACCGCCGAGCCGGTGCCGTTGGCCAGCGCGAAGGTGTCGTAGACCCAGTGCACCGTGTAGGCGTTGCAGAGCTTGCCGGTGATGTCCGACGATGCGGGATCGGGCGCGATGTAGATCCGCTTCTTGTCGGCGGCCACGCGCGAGGTGGCGATCGACGAGGAGGACGCGCCGGCGCCCAGGATCATGTCGACGCCTTCGGTGTCGTACCAGCGGCCGGCGATGGTGGCGGCGACGTCGGCCTTGTTCTGGACGTCCGCCTGCACGATCTCGATCTTCTTGCCGCCGATCGTCCCGCCGAAATCCTCGATCGCCATCTGCGTGGCGATCACGGCGCCGGGGCCGTTGATGTCGGCATAGAGGCTCGACATGTCGGTGAGCACGCCGATCTTGACCGTGTCGCCGCTCAGCTGCTGGCCGAACGTCGGCCCCGCCGCCATCGCCGCGGCGGCCAGTACTGCACCACAAAACGCACGCTTCATCAGAAGTCCCCTCCCAGGGCTTTGTTGTTGAGGAAACCCTAGCAAGGTGCTGGCATGGGCAACAAGCACGAGGAAGGAAACAAGGCGGATGATCGAGAAGATTCTGGATGTCCCGACCAAGGACGGGGCCATGGAAACCTTCGTTTGCTATCCGGAACGGGGCGGGCCGTACCCGCCGATCCTGTTCCTGATGGACGCCCCGGGCATCCGCGAGGAACTCTACGACATGAGCCGCCGGCTGGCGACGTCGGGCTACTATGTGTTGCTGCCCAATCTCTATTACCGCGCCGGCAGGGACACCAAGTACGGCCCCGACGTCCTGGACAAAGGCAGCGCCGAGCAGGCGCGCATGCGGGCGGTGCGCACCAAGATGACCATCCCGCCGGTCATGGACGACATCGCCGCCCTGATCGCCTTTGCCGATTCACAGAAGGAATCGAAGAAAGGGCCGGTCGGGACTCATGGCTACTGCATGAGCGGCCCGTACTCGCTGGCGGCCGCGGCGCGCTATCCCGACCGTATCGCGGCTGCGGCCTCGTTCTACGGCACCTGGCTGGTGAGCGATGCGGTCGAGAGCCCGCATCTCACCTTGGGCAAGGCCAAGGGCGAGCTCTACATCTCCTGTGCCGAACACGACGAGCTGGCGCCGCCCGACATGGTCAAGGAGCTGAAGAAGCTGTTCGACGCCTCGGGCGCCAAGGGCGAGTTGGAGATCCAGCCCGGCGTCCACCACGGCTTCGCCTTCCCGCAACGCTGGTGTTACGACAAGCCGGCTGCCGAGCGGCACTGGGAGCGCCTGATCGCGCTGTATCGCCGGAACCTGGGCTAGGGAGGACGTCATGGGCCTCAAGACCGCCGCGGCCTACGTCGAGAGCCTGCGCGATGGCCGCGTCACCTACTGGGACGGCGAGCGCATCGACGACATCACCACGCATCCGCGCTTTCGGGTGCCGATCGAGGTGGCATCGCGAGACTACGACTATGCCGATCCGCAGCAGGGCGAGCTGCGGGCCTTCACGACGGAGGAGGGCGGCCGCGCCCATCGCATCTACCAGGTGCCGCGCGACGAGGCCGACCTGGCCAAGCGCGTCGAGCTGATGAACCACACCTCGATCGTCGGCCTCGTGAGTGGCGTCTACATGGCGCTGATGAGTGTCAAGGACGCCGTCGCCAAGGTGAACCCGCAGTACGCGGCCAACATCGAAGCGATGTACCGCCATGCCCGCGACAACGACCTGCGCGCGGCCGAGGTCATCACCGACGCCAAGGGCGACCGCAAGCGCAAGGCGCACGAGCAGGACGACCCGGACCTCTATCTGCGCATCGTCGAGCGGCGCAACGACGGCATCGTGGTGCGCGGCGCCAAGCTGCACATCACCGGCGCCTCGCTCTGCCACGAACTGGTGGTGATGCCGACGAAGGGCATGCGCCAGGACGAGACCGACTATGCGGTGTCGTTCTCGATTCCGGTCAACACCAAGGGCGTGAAGGTCATCAATCGCAGCTTCGCGCCGGCCGAGCTCAATGCCTTCGACTACCCGGCGAGCGCGCACCACAGCATCCCCGAGGGCTTCGTGGTGTTCGACGACGTGTTCGTGCCCTGGGACCGCGTGTTCCTGGCGGGCGAGGTCCAGCTTGCCAGCCTGTTCGCCCAGTCGCTCGGCCTGTGGGAGCGCACCGGCGGCGTGGTCGATGCCGCGCGGGTGTCTCAGCTCTATGTCGGCCTCGCCCAGCTCGTGCTCGAGCACCAGGGCAAGGAGCGGGATCCGGTCGCCCAGAACGCCGTCTCCGAGCTCATCAACTTCGCCGAGATGATGCGCATGAGCCTGGACTATGCCTGCCGGCACTTCGAGCGCACGCCGTCGGGCATGATCCATCCCAACACGCTCGCCATCAACGTTGCCAAGTTCCACTGGGCGTCGAACTACCACGCCATGGTGCGCCACCTGCACGATGTCAGCGGCGGGCTGGTCATCACCGTGCCGCTGGAGGCCGACCTCCGGAACGAGGAGTCGGGCAAGTACCTGCGCAAGTACCTCCGGAGCGTGCCGGGCGCGGAGCCGGAGACCCGGATGCGCATCTACAACCTGATCCGCGACCTCACGGCCGACGCCTATGGCGGCTGGCAATTCGTCGTGGCCCTGCAGGCGGGCGGCGGGCTGAATGCCCAGCGCATCATGATGCACCGCACCTATCCGATGGCCGATGCCAAGGCGAAGGCCCTCGCTGCAGCGGGGGCGAAAGGCTAGGGGGTGGCTGTAACGAAGTCAGGGGGGCAGTCGTCTTGCTGAAACAAGGAGGCTGCCTATGACAACGATTTTTTCCCGTTTCCTGCTCTTTTTCGCCATTTGCATCATTGTTGCCGGTCCCGCCACTGCGCAACGCACTGTCGATGGCTCGCGTCGCGCGTGGGACGAATGTCAGGCGAAGCAGAACGCGAGCCCCGCGTTTCTGGCATTGCGGCACAAAATCGGCTCGCGAGCCTCGCCGGACATCGCCTTCAGCACGGACAAGGTGACGCTAGAAGAAGCGCAAAACCTGCGGGCCCTGCTTCGAGAGTACATAATTCCGTGTAGCCGATTCGCGACGGAAGTGGCCCAGGCGCGCCTTCCTGCAATTGTCCCCTTTATGGTGGCTTCCCAGGCCAAGGCAGACGCCAACTATGAGCGACTGATCGCGGGCGAAATAACCAGGGGCCAGTTCATTCGTGACGCCAGGGCTATCGACGCCGAGATGGATGCCGAAATCCGCCGACAGGACGGGGATGCCCCAAAATGACTGCTATGGCGCGCGGTCCGGCTTGAACTTCTGCACACGCTTACCGTTGTCGACCTCGCCTGTGTAGATGTTGCCCTTGGAATCGACGGCGATGCTGTGGACCCAGTGGAAGTTGCCGGCCTGGCGGCCCGAGCGGCCGAAGCCGCCGACGACCTTGCCGTCGCTGCGCTGCAGGATGCGCAAAAGGTTGTTCTCGCCGTCGATGTTGAACAGCCAGGTCTGGTTGGCGTCGGGCCAGAAGTTCAGGTCCCACACCGCGCCCGCGCCGAGCGTGGGCTTGTCGTAGAACCATTCGGTCACGAAGGTGCCGTCCTTCTTGAAGACCTGGATCCGGTTGTTGGTGCGGTCGCAGACATAGACCATGCCGTCCCTCGACGGCTTGGCGCAGTGCACCGGGTTGGCGAACTGCTGCGACGGTGCCGCCGCCGGGTCGTAGGCGGCCTGCTTGTCGTCGTTGGGCTTGTTGCCGTAGGCGCCCCAGTAGCGCTTGAAGGCGCCGGTCTCCGAATCGAACACGATGACGCGGCGGTTGCCATAGCCGTCGGCCACGAATACTTCCTTGGCGTCCGGATCGACCTGGATGTCGGCGGGACGGCCGAGCTTGGTCGTGTCGTTGCTGCCGCCGGTCGGCCCCAGCTGGCCGATGGTCAGGACCGGTTTACCGTCCTTGGTGAACTTGAAGATCGCGCTGTCGTCCGCCGCATTGCCGGCGATCCACACGAAGCCCGCCTTGTCGACATGGATGCCGTGCTCGTTGGTTACCCAGGGCTTGGTCTCGGGGAAGCCCCAGCCCTGGATGAACGTGCCGTCGGCGTCGAACTCCATGATCGAGGGGGCGGGGGCGCAGCACTTGTTGCGCGGCGGCTTCAGGGTTGCGCCCTTCTCGTCGTCGGTGAGCGAGCGCGGCCGCTGCAGGATCCAGACGTGATCGTCCGGCCCGACCGAAACGCTCGCCACCTGGCCCAGCAGCCAGTTGTTGGGCAGCGGCTTGGGCCAGAACGGATCGACCTGGAACTCCGGCGGATCGGCGGCGAAGGAGGAGGATGAAAACGCGACAGCACTCATCAGGGCGCAGAACGCCCGTACAACGCCACGCTTCATCGTCTCCTCCGTCGTTATGTCTTTACGCCACCGCCTTTGCCGGTTGACGCTTGTTCACTTGCCAGTCGTTCAGGATGTCGCGGGCATGGTTCTGCTTGGGATCCATGTCGCGCTCCATGCCCGGGACCTTGGCCGTCAGCTCGATGACGTAGCCGTTGGGATCTCGGAAGTAGATCGAGCGGATGAACTTGTGGTCGCTCACGCCGCGCACCTCGCGGCCGTCGGCCTTGCCCTTGGCGAACATGCGCTCGAGCGCGTCGGGCTCAACCTCGAGTGCGATGTGCAGGTCGAAGTCGTGCTGCTCCTTGAACTCGAACGGCATGTCGGGCGCCTCGAAGAAGGCGAGGCACGAGCCGTCGTCGAGCTGGAAGAAGGAGTGCAGCACGCCGGTGCCGGTCTTGCGGCCGGTCTGGGTGGTCTCGATCTTGAAGGCGTTGACCAGCGGCAGGCCGAGGAAGTCCTCGTAGAACTTCCGGGTCTCCTCCGAATCGCGGCAGCGGTAGGCGTTGTGGTGCAGGCCCTTGATCATCGGAGTCTCCTCATCAGGTGATGGCCTGCCAGGGCTGTCCCTTGGTCGAGGCGCAGAAGCCGTTGAAGGTCTCGTAGACCTTGGCGTAGTTCGGCCCGGCCTTGAAGGTGTCGAGCCAGCGCTTGATGTTGGGATAGGCCGAGAAATCGCAATGGACAAGCTCGCCCGCCGTGACGATGGCAGCGCCGAAGTAATCCGCGACCGTAAGCTGGTCCCCGCACAGGTACTTGTTCGAACCGATGAAGTGGTCGTTCAGGACCTGCAGCCAGATCTTCGACTTCTCCTTGCCGTAGGCGACGACCGCCTCCTGGACCTTCGCATCCTCGCGCTTGAGGTGCGGGAAGAGCTGCGGATAGATCAGCCCATAGCCCCAGTCGCGATAGAAGTTGGAGTTGAACCAGTCCATGACTTCGTTCACGCGGGCGCGCTGCTTGATGTCCTTCGGATAGGTCGGCGAATCGATCTTCTCGGCAAGGTAGCGCAGGATCGCCGCGCTCTCGGTCAGGCGGAAGTCGCCGTCCTCGAGCATCGGGATCAGGTGGTTGGGATTGATCTTGCTGTAGGCCGGCTCGTAGTGCGCGCCCTTCAGGATATCGACCACCTCCATGTCGCACTTGATGTCGTTGTCGGCGATGAATTGCATCACCGGACGGCTGGTCGTGGATACCGGGTGCATATAGAGCTTCATGAAAGTCTCCCTGGTGTCACTGTTCCGAAGCTCCGGGTAGTCTAGTCCTCCCCGGTTACCAAATCACTTTGAACGGAGCGTCTCATGATCATCGCAACCACCGAAAATATCGCCGGGCACCGGGTGGTAACTACCCTGGGACAGGTGTTCGGCGTGGTCGTCCGGAGCCGGGGCATCGGCGGCAATATCGTCGCCGGCCTGCGGTCGATCGTCGGCGGCGAGATCCACGAATACACCCAGATGCTGGAGGAGGCGCGCCGTCACGCCACCGACCGCATGGTCGCCAACGCGACGGCCATGGGCGCGAACGCCATCCTGGTGATGCGCTTCGATTCGTCGGAGATCGGCGAGACCATGAGCGAGATCGTGGCCTACGGCACCGCGGCGGTGATCGAGAAGGCCTGACCGTGCTGCGCTCCGTCGTCCTCGGCGCGGGCGTGCTAATGCTGGTGGCGGGGATCATTGTCGCCGGCTTCAGCCTTCCCGGCGGGCTGTGGCTCCTGATCTCGGGCGGAGTCGTCACAGCGGGCACGCTGCTCGAGCGCGTGATTTACAAACCATTGCTACGCGAAAAGCCAGGCGCGGGCTGGAGCAAAACTGCAGAGCGCTTCATCGATCCCGACACTGGTCAGGCGGTCGACGTGTTCTACAATCCGCGCACCGGCGAACGGCAGTATGTCGCCAACGAGCCGGAGAAGAAGACGCAAGGGAGAGCTTGATGAAGGTGCTGGGCAGGCGGGCCGTTATCGCGACGGCCGGCGCATTGGCCGCGACGGGGACGGCGTCGGCGCAGGACTATCCCACCAAGCCCATCCGCATCATCTCGCCATTCGGGCCGGGCACCGCCACAGACACTGTGGCGCGCGTGATTGGCAATGAAATCGGCAAGCTCACCGGGCAGGCGGTGGTGATCGAGAACAAGCCCGGCGCCGAAGGCCAGATCGGCGCCCAGGCCGCCGCGGCCGCCGCTCCCGACGGCTACACCGTGTTCATCACGACGCAGACCACGCAGGCGATCAATCCGCATGTTTACAAGTCGCTGACCTACGATCCGGTGAAGAACTTCACGCCGGTCTGCGGCCTGACGCTCGGCGCCCAGATCGTCATGGTGAAGAACGAGCTGCCGGTGAAGACCGTGGCCGAGTTCATCGCCCTCGCGAAGAAGGAACCAGGCAAGCTCTCCTTCGGCAGCGGCAACGGCTCGAGCCGTGGCGGTGCCGAGCTGTTCCGCGTCATGGCCAAGATCGACCTGCTGGGCGTGCCCTACAAATCCCAGCCACAGGCGGTCAGCGATCTCTTAGGCGGCCGCATCGACATCATCTTCTCGGACTTCACGGCAGGCTTGCCGGCGGTGCTCGACGGCCGCACCCGCGGCATCGCCGTCACCAGCGACAAGCCGATCCCTGGCCTGGAGCAGTTCCCGACGGTCGCCTCGACCGTGCCGGGCTTCGAGATGTGGGCCTGGACCGCGGCCTACCTGCCGGCCGGCACGCCCAAGCCCATTGTCGACAAGCTGAACGCCCTGATCCGCGAGGCGATGAAATCCGAGAGCTATCTCACTCTTACGAAGACCACCTACGGCATCCCGTTCCCAGGAACGCCGGAGGAACTCGCGGCCTTCCAGGCCAGCGAGACCAAGAAATGGGGCGAGATCGTCAAGGTCGCGGGGATGCAGGAGCCGTAGCCGCTCCACGCGCCGCCGCGAGCTGCCAGACGGCGGCGGCCAGCACGCATCCCGCGACCGTCCAGAATGCCGCGCGATAGGTGACCGCCGACGCGATCAGCGCGAACAGCGGCGGGCCAATGACCGCACCTGAGAAAGCGAGGGAAGTTTGGACGGCCGCCATCGCGGCCGCTTCGCCGGCCGGTGCAAGGTGGACGAATTCCGCCTGCGAGGTGCCATTCCAGCTCGAGACCACCGAGCCGTAACCGAGCACGACCAAGGCGATCAGCCAGAAGGGTGTGTCGCTCCCGATCAGCCCGATGGCGATGCAGCCTGCGGTCATGGCGAGGCCGGTCCAGCCCAGCACCAGCATACGGGGCATGCGGTCGCCGATGGCGCCGCTCAATAGCCGCACCGCCGTGCCGGCGAACTGCGAGATCGCCAGCAGAAGGCCTGCGCGGGCGATCGACAGGCCGCAATGCTCGTAGAGATAGGTCACGAGATAGAACGTGAAAGTGTGCTGCGCCACGACGTAGATGAATGCCGACCAACCCAGCACGCGAAGCTGCGGATGGGCGAGCACGAAGCGTACCGAGCGCCAAATCGGTGTCGCGGGCCGGCCGGCCGCGACCACGACGTCGATGCGCGAGCGCAGCAGTTCGGTTGCCAGGATGGCCACGATCGCCATCGCCGCCGCGATCAGGCTGGCCCCGCGCCAGCCGAAATGGCCGAGCAGGAAAGGGAACAGCAGGCCCGACAGGGCAAAGCCGATCGGCGTCCCACTCTGCTTCAGGGAAAAGACGATGCCAAACCACTGCCGCGGCACGCGCTGGGCCAGCACATGTGCCGCGGCGGGATTGATAGGTCCCTGGGCCATGCCGATGAACAGCACGGCGATCACCGTCGTGACGACTGTCGCGAGCGCATTGAAGGCGAGCCCGACCGCCGCCATCAGCAGGGCGAACTGGCAGACCCGCACGGCGCCCAGCCGCACGATCGGCTCGGCCGCCGCCAGGGCCAGCCCGGCGGCGACGGCATAGATGATGGCGGTGAAGACGCCGACCAGCTTGGGGTTGATCGCGAGGTCGGCCGCGACCGCCGGCATCATGACGCCCAGCGCCAGCACGCAGAGCGAGATCATGATCTGGATGGCCAGCATGCTGGCCACCGGAACGATCGCGCGGTTCACGGCCGGCGCCTGATCACTACATCCCGAACAGGTCGGCCTTGTTCAGGATGGTGTTGCGCAGGATGCGGATCGAGGCGACGTCGACCATGATGCCGTCGACGTTGATGGCGCCCAGGCCCTGGGCCTCGGCCTCGGCATAGGCCTTCTCGAGCTTTCTCGCCCGCGCGACGTCTTCCGGTTTCGGCGAGTAGATCTCCAGCGCATGCTCGATCTGCGACGGGTGGATCGCCCACTTGCCGACGCAGCCCAGGATCATCGAGCGGCGGCACTCCTCGCGGTAGGCGTCGGGGTTCTTGAAGTCGGCGAACGGGCCGTCGACCGGGTCGATGCCCGCGGCGCGGCAGGCCATCACCAGCCGGAAGCGGGCATAGTGCCAGACGTCGCCGGGATAGCCGTCGGTCTCGCCGACGTTCTTGTTGGTGACGCCCATCGAGGCCGAGAAGTCGCCCATGCCGAACACCAGGCATTCCAGGCGCGGCGTCGACTTGGCGATGGCGTCGACGTTCTGCATGCCCTCGACTTCCTCGATCAGGGCTTCGAGGCCGATGCGGTTCTTGAGCTTCAGCTTCTTCTCGAGCTGGTGCAGCAGCTTGTCGGCGAACAGGATGTCGGCCGGCGTCATCACCTTGGTCATCATGATGGTGTCGAGATGCTCGCCGGCGCCCTCGACCACCTCGATGATGTCCTCGAAGGCGTACTCGGTGGTGAGGTCGTTGATGCGAACGCAGCGCGTCTTGCCCTTCCAGTTCAGCGTCTTCAGCGCCTGCACGATCTTCTTGCGGGCGTCGCGCTTCTGGCTGGGGGCGACGGCGTCCTCGAGGTCGAGGAAGACATGGTCGGCCTTCGACTCCGACGCCTTCTGCATCATCTTCTCGCTCGAGCCGGGCGTGGAAAGCTGGACGCGGCGGGCGCGGCGCGGACGGTCGGTCATGTCAGGTCTCCTCAGGCAACGATCTTTTCGGCCCGGAGACGCGCAATATCCGCGCCACCGAGGCCAAGGCCGGTCAGATACTCATCGGTGTGCTCGCCCAGCAAGGGGGCGCGATGGCGCACGCGGCCGGGCGTGTCGCTCATCTTGATGGCGACGCCGGCGACCTTCATGTCGCCGTCGAGGCCGGGGTGGGGCACGGACACCACCATGTCACGGGCGGCGAAGTGCGGGTTGGCGAAGACGTCGCGCACGTCGTTGACCGGGGCGAACGGCACCTGGCCGCCGAGATGGGCCAGAAGCTCGGCCTTGGTGCGCTGGCTGGTGAAGGCCGAGACGGCGGCGATTATC
The DNA here is from genome assembly GCA_019750135.1 of Reyranella sp. Taxonomy (GTDB): domain Bacteria; phylum Pseudomonadota; class Alphaproteobacteria; order Reyranellales; family Reyranellaceae; genus Reyranella. The sequence goes on from JAIEOV010000006.1 coordinate 60,521, forward strand.
TCGTCCTGGTTGGCGCGGCGATCCTGCACGGTGGCGAGCCGCGGATCGGTCCCCATCTCCGGCCGCCCGACCAGGCGGCACAGGATCGGGAAGTGCGTGTCGGCGTGGGCGGCGATGGTGACGTGGCCGTCCTTGGCCGGAAACATGCCGAACGGGCAGAGCAGGGGGTGATGGTTGCCCTCCGGCACCGGAACGCCGCCGGTGAAGGAGTGCTGGTGCACGATGCGCTCGCACATCGACAGGATGGCATCGACCATGCCGACATCGACGAACTGGCCCTTGCCCGTCTTGTGGGCGCGCAGGATGGCGCTGACGATGCCGACGGCGCACATGGTGGCCGGCATCAGGTCGCCGATGCCCGGGCCGACCTTCATCGGCGTGTCCTTGTCGGGTCCGGTGATGGCCATGACGCCACCGAACGCCTGGGCCACGACGTCATAGGCCGGCCAGTCGGTGTAGGGGCTCCTGCCGGTGCGCCAGTCGCCGAAGCCGCGGATGGTCGCGTAGACCAGCCTGGGAAACCGCTCGTGCAGGGCTTCGTAGCCCAGGCCGAGCCGGTCCATGACGCCGCCGCGATAATTCTCGACCACGGCGTCGGCATTCTCACAGAGCCGCATCACCAGCTCGCGGCCCTCGGGCTGCTTGAGGTCGATGGCGATCGACTTCTTGTTGCGGTTGACCGAGGCGAAGTAGCCGCCGAACGCCTTCAGCTTGTCGTCGGCATGGTAGGGGCCGACGATGCGCGTGTGGTCGCCGTCGAGCGGCTCGACCTTGATGATCTCCGCGCCCTGGTCGGCCAGCAGCATGGTGCAGAACGGGCCGGCCAGCATCTGCGTGAGATCGACGATGCGGACTCCGTCGAGAGCACCGGCGGTCATTGGGAGCGCGGGCCTCTGGCCCGCCTCATGAGCGGGCCAGAGGCCCGCGCTCCCATGATCACTTGTCGCCCCAGTGGCTGCGCCGCTTGATCAGCACCCAGCGCTCGCCCTCGAAGACATGCTTGTCGTTCTGGTTCACGCCGTAATGCTTGAAGCGCACGATGCCGGCGTCGGGCTGGTCTGCATCGGTCTTCTCCAGCACCTCGGAGTAGCAATAGAGCGTATCGCCGTGATGGACGGGCGCCTTCAGTCTGATCTTGTGCAGCCCCAGCTCCATCAGCGCGTTCTCGGCCGTGTCCTGCGCGGCGAGACCGATGCACATCGAGATGGTGACGCCGCCGAAGCCCAGCCGCTTGCCCCACGGGCTCGACTTCATCAGGTGCTCGTTGAAATGGCCTTCGGCGGTGTTCATGGTGACGTTGGTGATCCACACCTGCTCGAGCGGCTCGACGGTCTTGCCGCGGGCATGCTTCAGGACCTCGCCGACCGTGAAGTCCTCGAAGTAGTTGGTCTTGCCCGTGAGTTCGGAGACTTTCATCAGTTCCTCCCGCGGCCGAGCAGCCGGTCGGAGATGATGCGCTTCTGGATCTCCGAGGTGCCTTCGAAGATCTTGGTGAGCCGCGCATCGCGCCAGTGACGCTCGACGGCGTGCAGGGTGGTGTAGCCCGCGCCGCCATGGATCTGGATACCCTCGCTGCACACGCGCTCGGCCATCTCCGAGGCGAACAGCTTCACCATCGAGGCTTCCTTGTCGCAGCGCTGGCCGGTGTCGATCTGCTCGCAGACGAAGTAGTTGAGCTGGCGTGCCGCCTCGATCTGGGTGGCCATCTCGGCGATCTTGAAGCGGATCGCCTGGAAGTCGGAGATCGGCCGCTCGAACTGCCGGCGCTCGCCGGCATACCGGATCGAATCGTCGAGCGCGCCCTGGGCGAGACCGATGGCGCGAGCCGCCGTGTGGGCGCGCGCTGTCTCCAGGCCCGAGGTGGCGTAGTAGAAGGCATGGCCTTCCTCGCCGATCATGTCCGACGCCTCGACACGGAAGTTGTCGAACGCGAGCTCGTAGGTCTTCCAGCCGAAATAGCCGATCTTGGGGATCGGCGCGCCGCTGCAACCTTTGGGCAGCGTGCCGCGCTTCTTCTCGACGAAGAACATGGAAAGGCCCATGTGGCGCTTGCCCGGCGGCGCGTCGGAAGTGCGGGCGATGATGATCAGGAAGTCGGCGCCGTCGGCGAAGGTGCACCAGTACTTGTTGCCGCTGATCAGATAGCCGGTGCCGTCCTTCCTGGCGCGGCAGGAGATATTGGAGATATCGGAGCCGGCGTTGGGCTCGGACATGGAGAAGGCGCCCAGAAACTCGCCCTTGGCCATGCGCGGCAGGTAACGGGCGCGCTGCTCCTCGCTCATCATCTGCGCGCCGATCAAGAGGTTGCCGCGGGCGATCAGCGAGGCGACGCTCATCCAGCCGCGCGATAGCTCCTCGGTCACGAGACAGTACTCGAAGCAGCCCAGACCCAGGCCGCCATACTGCTCGGGGATCAGGATGCCGAAATACCCGAGCTCGGCCATCTTGTCGCGCAGGTCCATCGGGATGTCGCCCTTCTCGGGATCGAGCTTGTTGGCGACGGGCAGGACTTCGTTGAGGGTGAATTCGCGTGCCTGTTCCTGGATCATGCGGCGTTCTTCGGTGATGTACGGCATCTTATGGGTTCCTGAGACGCACGAGGTTGGTGCGCTTGAAGTCGATGACGAGCTCTTCGCGCTGATTGAGGCCCTTGGTGTGCCAGGTGACGATGCCGAATCCCTTGTGGGAATCCGAGATGCGCCGGTCGAGCACCTCCGACTCGGCCCGCAGCGAATCGCCCGGATAGACGGGCTGCTGGAAGGTGAGCTCGTTGACGCCGAGGAATGGCCCGCCGCCCTCGCTCAGATCCTCGACAGTGAGGCCGAACACCGTGGTGAAGACCAGCATCGGGTTGGCGACAATGCCGGGATGGCCGTGGGCGCGGGCGTAGGCGGCGTTGTAGTAGTGCGGGTTGAAGTGCAGCGTCAGGGTCGAAAAGAGGGTGGTCTCCGACTCGGTGATGGTACGTCCCCAATGGTGCTTGAACACGCGGCCAGGTTCGAAATCCTCATAGCGGTTGCCCTTCGGGACCAACCGGGCCCGCGTCCTGAAATCCTCTGTCATTCCTTCTCCTCACGGGAGCGCGGGCCTCCGGCCCGCATCATGAGCGGGCCGGAGGCCCGCGCTCCCAGATAACTAGCTCTTCGCCGAAGCGCGTGCCAGTTCGCCGATGTCGCTCATGCTGTCAATGCGCTCGATGGCGTCGGCCAGCCGGCGGGTGCCGGCGGCGCCGAGCACCGGCGTCACCAGGCTCTCGAACTTGGTCTCGATCGCGTTGCGCTGCTTCTTGACGTCGGCCCACGGGATGCCCGAATCGTGGCTCGCCTCGATGGTCGTGCCGTCGTCGAGCTGGATCGCCATCTCCGCCAGCGAGTGCTCCCAGTTGGGCTTAAACTCGATCGCCACCTTGTCGCGCAGCGCCTTCATGCGCGGTTCTTGCGTGACCGCGTCGCTGTACGAATCGAGCGCTGCCGTGTCGACGCCGTTCAACGCCATCGCCACGGTCTGGCGCAGCGAGAACTTGGCTTCCAGCCCGGTCGTCGGGTTGGGGATGTTACACACCTTGTCGGCGCCGGCGTCGATCCTGAGCAGGATCTTCTTCACGCGCTCGGGCGGGAAGTTGCTCTTCAGCCTGATCTCCTTGGCACACTCGATCGGCGCATGGGTGAGGTAGCAGGCGGCATGATACTTGAAGAGGTTGTTGCGCAGGTGCCAGCCCTGCGGCGGCTCGCCAAGCGCGGCGTCGGTGTTGAGATGATCGCTCTGCGACGAGGCGAAGCCCTGGTCGCACTCCAGCGAATCGCCGCGGGCGGTGAAACCCTTCGCAGCGAGCCGGGCGGCGCGCAGGCCGTGCTCGGAGGCGGTGCCGGCATGCAGCGGCTTGCACATCGTGCCGAAGTTCGACTTCAAGCCGGCCGCCTGGGTAGCGGCGATGCCGAAGGCGACGGCGAGCTGCTTGTCGCTCAGGCCGAGCATGCGTCCGGCGGCGGCGGTGGCCGAGAAGGAGCCGACCGTGCCGGTGACGTGGAAGCCCTTCTGGTAATGGCTCGGCGACACCAGCCGGCCGACGCGGCCCGAGGTTTCGTAGCCCGCGACGAAGCTCTCGATGAACAGGCGGCCCGACGCCTTGATCTGCTCGCCCAGCGCCAGCAGGGCTGGGACCACGGTGACCGTCGGATGGCCGCCCATGGAGAAATTGACGTCGTCGTAATCAAGCGCGTGGCTCGCGGCGCCGTTGATCAAGGTCGCGGCCGAGGGCAGGACCTTCTCGGTCCGACCGACCAGTGAGGCCTGGCCTATGGCGCCATCTTCCAGTGCCTCGCGGATCAGGATGTCGGTGAGCTCCTCCTGTGCGCCCGGTACGGTGACGGCGAACCAGTCGAGCAGGCATTGCTTGGTGCGCTCGACCAGGTCCTCGGGCAGGTCGTTCCAAGCCAGGACGGCCGCGCGACGGGCGATTTCAGCAGTGACGGGAACGGCAACCATGCTGCCTCCTTGGAATTTGTGTGGCCGAAGTGTCGGATACCCGGCGCCGCGTTGTCTACAGGGGCGACGCTCGGGGCCCGCGTCGTTGCCGCACGGCGGTGCGAGGCCGGGCTCAGGGACCCTTGGTGAACGTCTTCGGCATGAGCGTCGTCGGTGTCGTCGCGCTTCGCAGGCACTCGGCGCCCGAACCGTCGTCGATCGTGAGCTTGCCGGCGTCAATCGAATAGCGGCAGGTCTTGTAGTGCGAGCCGTTGTCCTCGCGGATGTCGACCTTGCCCTTGGTGTCGAGCGACCACTTGACCCGCAGGACGGTCCGCGGCGGACCGGTGTCGTAGACGAAGTCGAACACGCCGTCCGGCTTGAACTCGATCGTGTGGCGCGAGCCGTCGTCGGGAACCCACAAGCCCGTCAGCGCCTTGCGGTCTTCCTCCGTTGCCCGATCGCAGGCCAGCAGGCCGACGCTGATCAATGCCAACAATAAGGTGCGGCTGATTTTCATGGGACCGGCTTTCGCGCAACGATATGGAAAATGTGCCAATGCTTGGCGTTGCCGCGTGGCGTGACACCTTCGTCCTCTTCCTCCTCGAACATCTCGACCTCTAAGCCGGCGAGCATGGCCGTCGCCTCGTCGCGGCTGACGAAGGTCATGCCCGGCCGGCCGAACCAGGTATCGCGCGGCCCGTACCACTGGCCGCTGAACCGGCCGCCTTTGGGTAGCGCCTCGCGGATGCGTTCCCACAGACGATGGAAGGCCTCGGGCTCGCAAAGCGGCATGGCGAAGCTGGAATTCACCAGGGTGAGGCCAAGAGGGAGCGGCACGTCCTCGAAGCGCGCCTGAATGGGCGTGAGATCGTGTCCCTCGGGCAGCGGCCGGCTCTGGAGCGCCTTGAGGGCCGAAGGTTCGCCGTCGACGGCGACGACGCGCCAGCCGCGGCGCAGCATCTCGATCACGTCGCGGCCGTCGCCGCAGCCGAGATCGACGGCGAGTGACCCGGCTGCATCGGGGCCGAACCGGTCGAGCGCTGTGATCAACGTGCGACGCGGTGGACGCTCGCGCAGCTTCTCGTAGTAGGCTCCCCAGCCAGCGGACTTATCTTCCGTCATGCGCTCGTTCACACTGTGTCGCGCTTGTCGCCTGTTGCATCGTGTGATCGTATGCCCACCAAACAATAACAACAATGAAGTCACGTTCAGGGAGGATCTGATGAAGAGGTTGGCTGGCCTGGCGCCGATCGCGGTGCTCGTCGCAGCGCTCGCCTTTGCGCCGGTGGCGCACGCGGATATCAAGGATCTCGAGGAGGGCGCCAAGAAGGAAGGCGAGCTCACCTGGTACGTCGCGCACTACACGTCGGAAGGCGCCGAGGATCTGGGCCGCGGCTTCACCGAGATGTATGGCGTGAAGGTGAACGTGGTGCGCACGACGGCGCAGGTCGCCTATCAACGCCTGCTGCAGGACATCAAGAACAACCAGACGATCTGCGATGTCTTCTCCTCGACGGACGTCGGTCACTACGTCCGCCTGGCGGCCGAAGGACGGTTCGAGAAGTACATGCCGGAGACCGAGGCCAAGATCCCCCCGACATTCCGTAACTTCGACCCGGCGGGCTTCTATCACACGACCTCGGCCGGCCTGGTCGTGCTGACCTACAACTCGACCAAGGTGAAGGCCGAGGAAGCGCCCAAGAAGTGGCAGGACCTTCTGGACATCAAGTGGAAGGGCAAGGTCTCGACCGGCCATCCCGGCTTTTCCGGCTATGTCGGCACCTGGGTGCTGACGATGAAGAACCTATACGGCTGGAGCTATTTCGAGAATCTGGAGAAGAACAAGCCGCAGATCGGGCGCTCGATCAACGACACCGTGACGGCGCTCAATGCCGGCGAGCGGCAGGTCGCCGCGGGTGCCGACGGCTCGACGCTGTTCAGCGCCTCGCGCGGCAATCCGCTGGCGGTGTCCTATCCGACCGACGGCTCGGTGCTGATCATCGCGCCGTCGGCGATCATGAAGGGCACTAAGCACCCCAACGCCGCCAAACTCTTCATGGAGTACCTCTATTCAGTGGAGGCGGCGAAGATCAACGCCAAGCACTTCGCCATCCCGCTGCGGCCGGAAGTGCCGTCGCCGCCGGGCGCCAAGCCGATCAGCGAGATCAAGACCATCCGGCCCACCGTGGCCGACATCGACAAGGGCGTCCCCGAGGTGATCGAGCAGTGGCGCGACACGTTCGGGAATTAATGACGGGAGCGCGGGCCCCTGCCTTCGCCGAAGCGAAGCCGCTTCGGCTTCGCGCAGGCAGGTCCGGCCCGCTCATGATGCGGGCCGGAGGCCCGCGCTCCCGTTGACGATTGCAGCATCCGCCGTCGCGACCGGCGACGCGCCACGGCGCGCGATCTCGTTCGATTCGACGTGGCTGATCTGGATCGCGATCATCGCGGTCCTGCTGTTCCTGGTGGTGAGCCCGTTCGTCTACCTGGTGATCACCAGCTTCACCGACCCCAAGGCCGGCGGCTTCACCTTCGCCAATTATCTCGCGGCCTATGGTCGTGCCCGCTATATCGATGCGCTGCTGAATTCGCTCAAACTCGGCGCCGCGTCGGCGGCATTGGCTGGCGCCTTTGCCATCCCGCTCGCCTGGGCGGTGGCGCGCACCGACATGCCGGGCCGCGGGCTGACACGCATGCTGGTGCTGGCGACCTTCATCACGCCGCCCTACACCGGCGCCGTCGCCTGGATCCTGCTGGCCGGTCCCAATGCCGGGTGGCTCAACCGCTTCTTCATGCTGGTGACGGGCGCGGAGGCGGGACCGTTCAACATCTACAGCTTCCCCGGCCTGGCGCTGGTTATCGCGCTCTATTCCTTCCCCTACATCTTCATCTTCACCACGGCGGCGCTCGAGCTCGTGTCATCGGAGATGGAAGATGCCGCCAACATCCTGGGCGCCGGCGCCTGGCGCACCATGCGGCGCGTGACGTTGCCGCTGGCCCTGCCGGCGATCCTCGGTGGCCTGATCATCTGCTTCCTCGAGGCGATCGCCTTGTTCGGCTCGCCCGCCATGATCGCCATCCCGGCGCGCTTCAATGTCGTCACCACACAGCTCTTCCAGTTCTTCGGCAATCCGGTGCGCGTCGAGGTCGCCGCCGCCTACGCCATGCCGCTTCTGGGCGTGACCATCATCCTCATTCTGCTGCAGCGCCTGATGACCCGGCGCAAGGGCTTCGTGGCGCTCACCGGCAAGGGCGGTGAGCGCCGGCCGATCCGACTCGGCGGCTGGCGCTGGGCGATGTTCGGCTACGCCATGTTCATCGCCGCGCTGGCGGTGTTCCTGCCTTACCTGTTCCTGCTCCAGGCGGCATTCGCCAAGGCGTGGGGCAGGGGCTTTGGCCTCGACAACCTGTCGTTCCGCAATTTCCACTTCGTGCTGTTCGAGCACGCCACCGCGGCCAAGTCGGTGCTGAACAGCTTCCTCTACGCCGGCGTCAGCGCCACCGCCGTCGTGATCCTGACCCTGGGCGTGGCCTACATCGTCACGCGCCGCCTCGTGCCGTTCGGCGGCATTTTGGGCTTCCTCTGCATTGCTCCGTTCGTCATCCCGGGAGTGGTTCTGGCGATCGGCTTCTATGCCGCCTATGCGCCGCCGCCGCTCGCGCTGTACGGCACAGCGCTGATCCTGATCCTGGCCTTCACCACGCGCTTCCTGCCGATCGGCTACGTGAACGCCAGTGCCGCGATCCGCAGCCTCAATCCCGAAATGGAGGAGGCGGTGCGCGTGCTGGGCGGCAGCCGGCTGACGGCGCTGCGTCGGGTTGTGGCGCCACTGCTCAAGCGCAGCCTTCTCGGCGCCTGGCTGCTGATCTTCATTCCGGCGACACGCGAATTGTCGGCCGCGATCTTCCTCTACGGTCCGAACACCAAGGTCGCCTCGGTCATGATCTTCGACATGAGCGAGGAGGGGAACTTCGAGTACCTTGCGGCCCTGGCGCTGATCCTGCAGGTGTTGACCCTGCCGCTGCTCTATATTGGCCAGAAGGCGCTGGGCCGTGACTTCATGCTGAGACGCAACGCGACATGAGCAAGCTTGTCCTGAAGAACGTCGTCCGCCGCTACGGCGCGGTCGAGGCCGTCGCCGACTTCTCCCTGGAACTGGCGCCGGGCGAGTTCGTCTCGCTGCTGGGGCCGTCGGGCTGCGGCAAGACCACGACCTTGCGCATGATCGCGGGCTTCGTGCCGCCGTCGTCCGGCACCATCGAGATGGACGGCCAGCAGATCTCCTCGCCCTCCAACGTCGTGCCGCCCGAGAAGCGGCGCATGTCGATGATCTTCCAGAGCTACGCCATCTGGCCGAACATGACGGTCGGCGAGAACGTGGGCTTCGGCCTGCAGGTGCGCAAGCTCAGCCGCGGCGAGATCGACCGCAAGGTCGACGCCATCCTCGACGTCGTGCAGATGCGCGGACTGAAGGGCCGCTATCCCGCCGAGCTGTCGGGCGGCCAGCAGCAGCGCGTGGCGCTCGCCCGCGCCATCGTCGTCGAGCCCGAGGTTCTGCTGCTCGACGAGCCGCTCTCCAATCTCGACGCCAACCTGCGCGAGGAGATGCGCTTCGAGATCCGCCGCCTGCACGACGAGTTCAAGATCACCACGGTCTATGTCACCCACGACCAGTCCGAGGCTATGGTGACGTCGGACCGCATCGTGGTGATGAACCACGGCCGCATTGAGCAGGTCGACGCTCCACACAGGCTTTACGCCCGTCCGAAAAGCCGCTTCGTGGCGGGCTTCATCGGCCGGACGAACTTCCTCGAAGGCACCCTGAACGGCGGCGACGTGCGCTTCGACGGTTTCTCCGCCGCAGCCTCGCGGCTGGAGGGCGCGAGCGGAGCCGGCGCGCTTCTTTACTCCCTGCGGCCGCAGGCGATCGGCCTCAGCAGCCAGAAGCCGAACGGCGGCAGCCTGGCTGTGGAAGCAGAAATCGCAGGGCGATCCTACCTCGGCGAATACTGGGACTATCAGGCCCGCCCGCTGGGCGGGGCCAAGCCGGTGCGCGTTTCAACGGGTCCAAACACTGTTTTCGAGGTGGGCAGCCGTGTGTGGCTGGAGATCGATCCCGCGGCCATGGTACGGGTAGAATAACGACTTCCACCTCACCCTGAGGAGCGCCCGCAGGGCGCGTCTCGAAGGGTGGGCAACACGGCGACTGGTGCCCACCCTTCGAGACGCACCGCTCCGCGGTGCTCCTCAGGGTGAGGTGGTGGTGTTGCAATCGACGTTAACAGCAGAGTGAGCCCATGACCGCCGGACCGCTTTCCCGATTCACCGTCCTCGACCTGACTCGGGTACGGGCCGGTCCGACCGCCGTGCGCTATCTCGCCGACTGGGGCGCCAACTGCATCAAGGTCGAGATGCCGCCGGGTGCCGGCGACATGGACATGGGCGGGCCGCGCCATGGGCCCGACTTCCAGAACCTGCATCGCAACAAGAAGTCGATCACGCTGAACCTCAAGGAGCCGGACGGCCTCGCCGTCTTCAAGAAGCTGGTCGAGAAGGCCGACGTGGTGGTCGAAAACTACCGTGCCGACGTGAAGTTCCGGCTGGGCATCGACTACGAGAGCCTGAAGAAGGTGAATCCGCGCATCGTCCTGGGCTCGATCTCCGGCTTCGGCCAGGACGGCCCCTATGCCGAGCGCGCGGGCTTCGACCAGATCGCCCAGGGCATGGGCGGGCTGATGTGGGTCACCGGCATGGAAGGCCAGGGCCCCGTGCGCGCCGGCATTGCCGTGGCCGACGTCGGCGCCGGCCTGCATTGCGCCATCGGCATCCTGATCGCGCTGCTCGAGCGCGAGACCTCGGGCCAGGGCCAGTGGGTGTCGAGCTCGCTGCTGCAGGCCATGATCTCTATGTGCGACTTCCAGGCCGCGCGCTGGACCATCGCCAAGGACGTCCCCGGCCAGGCCGGCAACAACCATCCGACCTCGATCCCGACCGGCGTGTTCAAGACCAAGGACGGCTACATCAACATCGCGGCGTCGGGCGGGCACATCTACAAGCGCTTCTGCGAGAGCATCAATGCGCCGGAGCTGATGACTGACGAGAAGTTCTCGACGGACAAGGCCCGGCGCGCCAATCGCGACCTGCTCAACGCCGAGATCGAGAAGCGGGTCGGCGCCTACGGCAGCGCCGAGCTGGTCGAGAAGCTCAACAAGGCGGGCGTGCCGGCGGGGCCGATCTACAAGATGGACGAGATGTTCGCCGATCCGCAGGTCAAGCACCTGAAGATGGCGCATCCCGTGAACTCGCCCAAGCTCGGCCCGATCGAGCTGATCGGCCAGGCGATCAACATGAGCCGCACGCCCTTCGAGATGCGCACGGCCACGCCCGAGCAGGGCGAGCATACCGAGGCCGTGCTGAAGGAAGCGGGCTACGACGCGGCGCAGATCGCGAGCTTCAAGCAGCGCGGCGTGATCTAAGGGAGAGCTCCGTCATGATTAGTCCCACACCCAACATGATCGCCGAAAAGCATGGGCCGGTCGGCAAGCTCATCTTCAACAAGCCGGCCAAGCACAACGCCACCTCGACCGACATGTGGGAGGCCATCCCGGTCATCCTCGACGACTTCGAGAAGGACCCGGCGATCCGGGTCGTCGTGGTGACGGGCGCCGGCGACAAGGCCTTCGTGTCCGGCGCCGACATCTCGGAGTTCGAGAAGGCGCGTTCGACGCCGGAACAGGTCGCCTACTATGACAAGATCGGCGAGATCGCCAATGCGCGCCTCGTCAAATGCGCCAAGCCGACGATCGCCCGCATCCGCGGCTATTGCATCGGCGGCGGCCTGGCGGTGTCGCTCACCTGCGACATCCGCATCGCCTCGGACAGGTCCAAGTTCGGCGTGCCGGCTGCCCGCCTCGGCCTCGGCTACCGCGCCGCCGGCTTGAAGAACCTGATGGATCTGGTCGGGCCGGCCTATGCCAAGGAGATCTTCTTCACCGCCCGCCATTTCAGCGCCGAGGAGGCGCTGGGCATGGGGCTGCTGAACCGGGTTGTGCCGGACGCCGACCTCGACGCCTATGTCGACAACTACTGCAAGCTGATCGGCGAGAACGCACCGCTCACCATGCATGCCGCCAAGCGCACGGTCGAGGAACTGGCCCGGCTCGACGGCAAGCCCGACTTCGGCCGCCTGACGGGGCTGGTGAAGGAGTGCTTCGCCTCCGAGGACTACATCGAGGGCCGCACGGCCTTCATGGAAAAGCGCAAGCCGCAGTTCAAGGGACGTTAAGGGAGCGCGGGCCTCTGGCCCGCTCATGAGTGCGGGCCAGAGGCCCGCGCTCCCATAGGGAGATTGCCATGACCGTTCTCAACCGCGACCAGATCGACGCCTTCTGGCGCGACGGCTATCTCATGGTCGAGGACGCCGTGACGCCCCAGCAACTCGCCGCGCTCAAGGCCGAAATCGCCAAGTGGGTGGACGAGAGCCGGGGCCACAGCAGCCCGTTCGGGCCGCCGACGATCGACGGCCGGCCGCGCTTCGACATGGGCAGCGAGCACAGTGCCGCCAAGCCGGCGTTGCGCCGTATCAACAATCCGTCCGACATTTCCGACGCCTACCGCGATGTCATGCTCGATGCGCGCACGGTCGACATGGTGGCCGACCTGATCGGGCCGGACGTCAAGTTCCACCACTGCAAGATCAACCTGAAGCTTCCGGGCGCCAAGACCGAGGTCGCCTACCACCAGGACTTTGCCTACACGCCGCACACCAACTCCGACATCGTGACCGCGCTGCTGTTCCTCGACGACATCGACGAGAGCAACGGCTGCCTCACCGTCGTGCCGGGCTCGCACGAGGGGCCGATGCTGTCGCTGTTCGACGGCGAACGCTTCACCGGCGGCGTTGCTGCCGACGCGGAGAAGCAGGCGCTGGCGCAGTCAGTGCCCTGCCTCGGCAAGGCCGGCAGCGTCTGCCTGATGCATACCAGGCTGCTGCACGGCTCGGCGGCCAACGGCGCCGACACCGCGCGCGGGCTCTATATCTGCGTCTATACCGCGGCCGACGCCGTGCCGATCGCGCGCAACCCCATGCCGAGCCCGAACGAGGGCCGCATCGTGCGCGGCAAGGAAGCGCGCTTCGCCCGCCTGACCGAAGGCCTGGTCGAGCTGCCCAAGCAGCCCAAGACAGCGTCGTTCTTCACCGTGCTGGGACAGGAATCGAAGCAGGCTGCCGAGTGAGCGAGCCGTTTCCGGCGATTGCGGAGTCCGCGGCGGCCGGAGAAACCGCCGCTGTCTTCGCCGACATCCGGGCCACGATCGGCGTGCGCGTGGTCAACCTCGTGTGGCGGCATCTGGCGACGCTCGACGGTGCCCTGCCGTGGGCCTGGCAGGCCGTGAAGCCGCTCTATGTGCAGGGCATGGCCGATCGTGCCGTCGTCGACTTCCGTCGCGATATGACCTTGCCGAAGCTCGGCGCGCTGGCGGGCGCGGAACCGGCCAGTGTCGATGCGGTGCTGGCGAGCTACGACCATTCCAACACCATCAACCTCTTCGCGCTCGGGGCGCTGGTGGCGAGACTGCGCGGTGACGTGGCCGAGGAGGGCACGCCGGAGCAGGGCCTGCGCCTGCCGGCGCCCGACGTCGAGTTGCCGCTTCTCGCGTCCGAGGCCGATGTCTCGCCGGAGACCTGGCAGCGCGTGCTGAGGCTCAACCATTTCGGCGATCGTCCTGAGCCTCTGATCCTCGCCAGCATGTATCGCCATCTCGCCCATGCGCCGGCCTTCCTGCAGCGCCTGGAAGGGGCGTTGGCGCCGGCGCGGGCCGACGGCTCGCTCGACCGCGCCATCCTCGCCAATCGCCGGGCCGCCCATCAGCGAGCGCGGGTGTTGGCGCGCGCGATCGCCGCCGAGCCGCCGCGGCTCGCGCGGGAGATCGAGGCTTCCGTGTCGGCGTTCGTCGAGCACGCCATCGGCAAGATGGTCACGATCTGCCGGGCGGTCCGGGTGGCGAGAGGCAGTCTGTCATCCTAAGGAGGAATCATGCTGCTCGGTCTCGACCCCGTGTTGGGCCCCGACCTGCTGCACGCCCTGGCGGCGATGGGCCACGGTGACCGCATCGCGCTGGTCGACGCGAACTATCCCGCGACGCGCGGCCGCCGTCTGATCCATTTGCCGGGGCTCTCGGCGCCGCGTGTCCTGCAGGCGGTGCTGTCGGTGTTCCCGATCGACACCTTCGTCGCCGATCCCTGCGCTGTCATGCAGGTCGTGGGCGAGCCGGATGCCGTGCCGCCTGTGGTCGCCGAAATGAACGCCGCGCTGGCCAGGCACGGCGCCAAGGCGGCCGTCGGCCTCGAGCGCAACGCCTTCTATGCTGCCGCCGAAAGCGCCTACGCCATCGTGCAGACCGGCGAGCGCCGGTTCTACGGCAACATCCTGCTCACCAAGGGCGTCGTCGCGCCGGAGGAACGGACATGACCGACTACACTCCTCCCGGGCCGCTCGGCGCCGGCAGTGCACCCTTGGGCAACCTGGGCACGGTCGTCCCTGAAGAGGACGCCGTTGCCTGCCTGGCTGCCGCCTGGGACGTCGGCATCCGCCATTACGATACGGCGCCGCACTATGGCGCGGGGTTGGCCGAGCACCGGCTGGGCAACGTCCTGCGCAGCCGGCCGCGCGACGCCTACACGCTCTCCACCAAGGTCGGCCGACTGCTTCACGCCGCGCCGGAGACGCGGGAGGTGAGCCAGGGCTTCGTGCAGGCGTTGCCGTTCCGCCGCACCTTCGACTACACCGCCGCCGCCACGGTCCGATCGCTCGAGGACAGCCATCAGCGCACGGGCCTCAATCGGTTCGACATCGTCTACATCCACGACTGTGCCGAGGACTGGCACGGCGCCGCCTACAAGGACCGCTTCGCCGAGGCCATGGCCGGCGCCGCCAAGGTCTTGGGCGCCATGCGCGACCGCGGTGAGATCAAAGCCTGGGGCATGGGGCTCAACCTGGTCGAGCCCGCGCTCTCTTGTCTCGAGACGGAACGGCCGGATGTCTTCCTGATCGCCGGGCGCTACACGCTGCTCGACCACACCGCGCTCGACCGGCTGTTTCCGGCTTGCGCCGCCAAGGGCGTGAAGGTCGTGCTGGGCGGACCCTACAATTCGGGCCTGCTGGCAGGCGGCATCACCTTCAACTACGTGCCGGCGACGCCCGAGATGGTCGACCGCGCCCAAGCCATCCGCACGATCTGCGAACGTCACGGCGTCGACATCAAGGCCGCGGCGCTGCAATTCTGCGCGGCGCATCCGGTCGTGGCCGCCGTGATCCCCGGCCCGCGCACCGCCGCCGAAGTGAAGCAGAATGCGGCCCTGATGCAGGCCGCGATCCCTGGTGCGCTGTGGTCGGATCTGCGTCGCGCCGGCCTGTTGCCGGGGAACGCGCCGACGCCGGAACGATGATCCGGGTAGACGCCCACCATCATGTCTGGACCATCGCGCGCGGCGATTACGGGTGGCTGTCGCCCGACATGTCGATCGCCCGCGACTACGGGCTGGACGACCTTCGCCCTTTGCTGGCCGACATCACCGCGACCGTGCTGGTGCAGGCCGCCGACAGCGAGGCCGAAACCGCCTTCATGCTGGACGTCGCGCATGGCTCGGCGGGCCTGGTCCGCGGCGTGGTCGGCTGGACCGACCTCGCGTCGCCCGATGCCCCGGCTCACATCGCCCGGTTCGCCGTCGATCCCTTGCTCAAGGGCCTTCGCCCGATGCTGCAGGATATCGACGACACCGGCTGGATCCTGCTGCCCGCCGTGCAGCCGGCGCTCGCCGCCATGGCGCGCCACGGCCTGCGCTTCGACGCTCTCATCAAGCCACGCCATCTTCCCCTCATCGGCGAACTCGCCCAGCGCCACCCCGATCTTGCGGTCGTGATCGATCACGCCGCCAAACCGGACATCGCCAACGGCGCCTTGCGGCCGTGGGCGGACCACATGGCGCGACTGGCGCGCGAGACGCCGTGGTGCTGCAAGGTGTCGGGCCTGGTCACGGAAGCGCGAGCGGACTGGCGGATCGACGATCTGCGTCCCTACGTCGATCATCTGCTGGCGACGTTCGGGCCGGATCGCCTGATGTGGGGCAGCGATTGGCCGGTCGTCACGCTGGCCAGCGACTACCAGCGCTGGCGCGAGACGGCGGCGGCGCTCGTGCCGCCCGACACCCACGATGCCGTGTTCGGCGGCACCGCGGCGCGTTTTTACGGCCTGTCCGCCTGACCCTTCACTCCGCCGCAGCCTTGCGTGTGGTCCGGCCCGCCAGCCACTCGCCCATGGCCGCCTCCATGGTCATGAACTCCGCGCCGCCTTCCATCAATTTCTGGATCAGCCGCTCCAGCATCATCATGCGATGGCCGCGGCCGATGACGTGCGGATGGAAGGTGTAGGTCAGGATGCCGAAGTCGGGCTGCACCCGCGTCATGTAGGTGTAGTCGTCGACGAAGTTCTCCAGCACGTTCGTGGCGTTCATCAGCCCGGGCATGACCGAGCCGTTGGGCAGGCGCATGTATTCGAAGTGCGGGAAGTCGTCGAGCGACCAGCTGATCGGCATCTCGACCAGCGTCGTCTCGCGGCCGCGAACGAACGGCGTCTTGAGCTCCGCGACGTCACCCTGGCGGGCGTAGTAGCAGTCGTAGTCGTGGCCCATCAGCGAGCTGTCGTACTGGATGCCGTGCTTCAGCAGCAGCTCGATCGAATGCGGGGAGAGGTCCCAGGCCGGCGAGCGATAACCGCGCGCGAACTTGCCGCTGATTCGCTTGATCGATTCATTGCCGCGGACGATCTCCTCCTCTTCCTCCTCGCGCGACAGGGAGGCGGGCAGGCGATGCGTCCAGCCGTGATGGGCGAGCTCGTGTCCGGCCTCGACATAGGGCGTGACCGCCTGCGGGGTGCTGTCGATCGTGTGGCCGGGCGTGAAGAAGGTCGCCTTGATGTCGTAGCGATCCAGCAGCGAGACCAGGCGTGGGATGACCACCACGTCGTATTCGCCACGCGATATCAGCGTGGGCGTCGTCAGCCCGCGTGAAATGAAGCCGGACATATGGTCGTGGTCGAAGGTGAGACAGACGATGTGACGTGACATAGCGAACTCCCGGGCGGCTGCGGCCCAAGTCTACGACTGTCACCCCGGGCGAAGCGAGGGGCCGTTGCGTTCGCCGGGCGGAGCCTGCATGATGTTCGCAATTATAAGCAAAGGTGAGGCTGAGTATTAGGGAGGGTTCATGGTGGGGTCGTCTGCCCGGCGCATGGCTGCGCAAGAGGGCGACAATCAGCTTGTGGTCGAGGGCGTATCCAAGCGTTTCGGCGGTGTCGTCGCGGTGCACGATGTATCGCTCGAAGTCCCGCGCGGCGCGATCGTCTCCATCATCGGGCCCAACGGCGCAGGCAAGACCTCTCTCCTGAACATGATCTCGGGCTTCTACAAGCCCGACACCGGCCGCGTCGTGCTCGAAGGCCAGGACATCACCCAGAAGAAGCCGAGCGACATCGCCGCCTTGGGCATCGCCCGCACCTTCCAGAACATCGCGCTGTTCAGCGGCCTCACCGTCCTCGACAACCTGATGCTGGGCCGCCACGTGCGCATGAAGGCGGGCGTGCTTTCCTCGGTCATCTACTGGGGCATGGCCCAGAAGGAAGACATCGCTCATCGCGAGGCCTGCGAGGAGATCATCGACTTCCTGAAGCTCCAGGACCTGCGCAAGCAGCAGACCGCCGCGCTGGCTTATGGCCTGCGCAAGCGCGTGGAGCTCGGCCGCGCGTTGGCGCTCGAGCCGCGCTTGTTGCTGCTCGACGAGCCGATGGGCGGCATGAACCAGGACGAGAAGGAAGACATGGCGCGCTACATCCTGGACGTGAACCAGGAGCGCGGCGTCACCGTCGTGCTGATCGAGCACGACATGGGCGTGGTCATGGACATCTCCGACCATGTCGTCGTGCTCGACCGCGGCCGGCGCATCGCTGCCGGCACGCCCGAGGAGGTCCAGCGCGATCCCGCCGTCATCCAGGCCTATCTCGGCACCAGCAGGAGCGAACGCGCATGAGTCTGGTCGACACCGCCGCGACATCGACGCTGCCCAAGCTGCTGCAACGCAACGCCGAGCAGGATCCCAAGGGGCCGGGCATCCGCGAGAAGACGCGCGGCGTCTGGCAGACCCTGACCTGGACGGGCTATCGCGACCAGGTGCGCGACTTCGCGCTCGGCCTCGCGGCGCTCGGCTTCAAGCGCGGCGACAAGCTCTCCGTCGTCGGCGACAACCGCCCGCAGCTTTATTGCGCCCAACTCTCGGCTCAGCTGTTGGGCGGCGTCTCGGTGCCGGTCTACCAGGATTCGATCGCCTCGGAGCTGGTCTATGTGCTGAACCACGCCGAGACCTCGATCATCGTCGCCGAGGACCAGGAGCAGGTCGACAAGGCGCTCTCGCTCAAGGACAAGCTGCCGGAGCTGCGCTGGATCATCTATGACGATCCGCGCGGGCTTTCCTTCTACGACGATCCGGCGCTGCGCTCGTACGACAGCATCCTGGAGGAGGGGCGCAAGTTCGGCCAGGCCAACCCGGGCTTCTACGAGGCCGAGCTCGCCAAGGGCAGCGCCGACGACATCGCCATGATCGCGTACACCTCGGGCACGACCGGCAGTCCAAAGGGCGCGATGCTCAGCCATCGCAACATGATCGCCACCGCCGAGGCCTTCATCGAGGTGAACGACGTCAAGCAGGGCGACAACTGGCTGTCCTACCTGCCGATGGCCTGGGTCGGCGATGCCGCCTTCACGCTCGGCATGGCGCTGGTCTCCCGGCTGACGGTTAACTGCCCGGAGAGCCCCGAGACGGTGCAGCGCGACCTGCGCGAGCTCGGCCCCGACGCCATGCTGGCGCCGCCGCGCATCTGGGAGAACATGCTGACCCTGATGCAGATCAAGGGCAGCGACGCCTCGCCGATGAAGCGGCGCGTGTTCGAGCATTTCCGCGGGCTGGCCGAGCGCTGCGAGCTGAAGCGCAGCGACGGCAAGCCGTTGTCGCTCGGCGACCGGGTCGGCCTGGCGCTGGGCGAGCTCTTCGTCTACGGGCCGGTGCGCGACCAGCTCGGCCTGCGCAAGGCGCGTTGGTGCTACACCGGCGGCGCGCCGCTGGGGCCCGACACCTATCGCTTCTTCCGCTCCTTCGGCATCAACCTCAAGCAGGTCTATGGCGCCACCGAGGCGTCGGCGCTGATCGCCTGCCAGGCCGACGCCGAGGCCAATCCCAACACCGTGGGCCGGCCGATCCCGCGCATAGAAATCAAGATCGACGATCGCGGCGAGGTGCTGCTGAAGGGCTGCAACGTCTTCAAGGGCTATTTCAAGCAGGACGAGGTGACGCGCGACACCGTCACGCCGGATGGCTGGCTGAAGACGGGCGATGCCGGCTTCTTCGACAAGCAGGGGCACCTGGTCATCATCGATCGCGCCAAGGACGTGGGTAAGCTTTCCGACGGCTCGGCCTTCGCGCCGCAATTCATCGAGAACAAGCTGAAGTTCAGCCCGTTCATCCGCGAGGCGGTGGCGTTCGGCGACCAGCGCGCGTTCGTCGTCGCCATGATCGCCATCGACATGCAGACCTGCGGCACCTGGGCCGAGAAGCAGGGGCTCGCCTACACGAGCTTCATGGATCTCAGCCGCAAGCCCGAGGTCGCCGGGATGATCGGCGCGGAGATCGCCAAGGCCAATGCGACGCTGCCCGACGTGCAGCAGGTCAAGCGCTACCTGCTGCTCAACAAGGAGCTCGACGCCGACGACGCTGAGATGACGCGCACCCGCAAGGTCCGCCGCCGCTTCGTCGCCGAGAAATACGCCAACGTCATCGAGGCGTTCTACGGCGGCGCCTCGTCGGTCGACGTCACGATGGAGATCACCTTCGAGGACGGCCGCAAGTCGACCCTGAACTCGACCATTTCCATCTATGGCAACGGCGCGGTCGAACCCGCGCGGAAGGCGGCGTGATGTTGACCCAACGCTCATGGTCTTCCGGACCGCGCGCGTCCCGCGCGCTCATGATCATGAGGCGCGCGGGACGCGCGCGGTCCGGAAGAGGATGACAATGTCTGAAGACCTCGAATTCTTCTTCGCCCTCCTGATGAGCGGCGCCTCGATCGGCCTGATGTACTCGCTGATCGCGCTGGGGTTCGTGCTGGTCTACAAGGCGACCGACGCCATCAACTTCGCCCAGGGTGAGTTCGTCATGCTGGCGGGCATGATCGTGGTCACCGTTCTCGGCGCCCAGGCGCCGCTGATCGCCGCCATCGTCGTCGTCCTGCTGGGCATGATCGGCTTCGGCTTCGGCCTGGAGAAGGTCGTGCTGCGGCCGCTGCTGGGGCGTCCGGTGGTGGCGGTCATCATGGCGACCATCGGCGTCGCCGCCGTGCTGCGCGGGTGGGGACCGCTGGTGCTGGGCATCGAGACGCGTGCCTTGCCGCTGCCGATCGGTGACGAGCCGATCTCCATCGGCCCGGCCACCTTGCCGCCGATCCAAGTGCTGGGCGCCGTGGTGGCGGTGCTGTTCTTCATCATCTTCTCCTGGTTCTTCAAGAAGAGCCGCATGGGCGTGGCCATGCGCGCCGTCGCCGACAACCAGCAGGTGGCGCAGGCCATGGGCATCAATGTCGAGCGCTACTTCGCGCTCGCCTGGGCGATGGCCGGCGTCGTCTCGGCGCTGGGCGGCATTGTGTGGGGCGCCATGCTGGGCGTCGACGTCCAGCTCGCCCTGGTCGGCCTGAAGGTCTTCCCCGTGGTGATCCTGGGCGGCCTCGATTCGATCGGCGGCGCGCTGATCGGCGGCCTGATCATCGGCATCGTCGAGAGCCTGGCGGCGGGCTACCTCGATCCGTACGTCGGCGGCGGCACCAAGGACTTCGCGCCTTACGTGCTGATGATCCTGGTCCTCATGATCAGGCCCTACGGCATGTTCGGACGCCGCCAGATCGAGCGCGTGTAAGACAATGTTCCATCGCGAATCCGGAGTCTTCAAGACGACCTACGCCGCCGACATGGCGCTTTACCCGCTGCCGATCGCCAAATGGACGATGATCGCGCTGGCGGTGATCTTCGTGCTGATCATCCCGATGATGGTGCACGAATACTACCTGTCGATCCTGAACCTGATCTTCATCGCCATCGTCGGCGCGCTCGGGCTCAACATCCTGGTGGGTTACACCGGCCAGATCTCGATCGGCCACGGCGCCTTCATGTCGGTCGGCGCCTACACCGCGGCAAACCTGGCTGTGAAGCTCGGCCTGCCGTTCTGGCTGACGCTGCCGGCGGGCGGCCTGATGGCGGCGCTGATCGGCGTCGTCGTCGGCATGCCGAGCCTCCGCATCAAGGGGCTCTACCTCGCGATCGCCACGCTGGCGGGCCAGCTCATCATCGAATGGACGATCAACCGCGTGCCGGCGATCTCGGGCGGGGCCCAGGCCTCGATCGAGGTCGACCGGCCGAGCCTGTTCGGCTTCGCCTTCAACACCCAGGGCCGGCTCTATTTCTTCCTGCTGTTCTTCGCCGTGATCGCCATCATCGCGACCCTGAACCTGGTGCGCAGCCGCATCGGCCGCGCCTTCGTGGCGGTGCGCGATCAGGACATCGCCGCCGAGATCATCGGCATCAACATCTACCGCTACAAGTTGCTCGCCTTCGCGATCTCGTCCTTCTATGCCGGCGTCTGCGGCGTGCTCTACACCTACTATTTCGGCATCGCCAACTACGAGCAGTTCCAGCTCATCGTCTCGATCGACTATCTCGCCATGATCATCATCGGGGGGCTGGGTTCGGTCCTGGGATCGATCTTCGGTGCGATTTTCGTCACCTTGTTGCCCATCGCCATCCGCATTCTCATGGAGAATGTCGGGTCTCTGTTCTTCACCGCGGCCGAAATGGCCAACGTGATCTCGGGGCTGCGGCTGGGCGTATTCGGCGCGCTGATCATCTTCTTTCTCATCGTCGAGCCCGAAGGGCTCAATCGTCTGTGGAGGAATATCCGGAGCTATTTCCGGGTTTGGCCCTTCTCGTACTGAGGTTGGGGCTTACAAAGGGAGGAACCCATGCAGAGGTTCGTTAAGAGTTGGCTGGGATTGGCGGCAACGACCGCGACCCTGGCGCTGGGCACGGGCCAGGCCTTCGCCCAGAAGGAAGTCATCTTCGGCCTGCAATGCGACCGCACGGGGCCGACGGCGAACGTGGGCACCGTGCTGTGCCCGGGCTACCAGGACTACATCGCCCTGGTGAACAGCAAGGGTGGCGTCGAGGGCCACAAGATCAAGGTCATCGAGATCGACAACGAGTACAAGGTGCCGCCGGCCATCGAGGCGCACGAGCGCTTCAAGAAGGAGGGCGCACTACTCGAAGCCCTCTACGGCACGCCGCAGACCGCGGCGCTGAACAAGAAGCTCGAAGAGGACAAGATCCTCGGCACGTCGCCCGGCTTCGGCACCGCCTCGGCGGCCGACGGCAAGCGCTATCCCTACACCTTCCCGATCGCAGCCAGCTACTGGTCGCAGGCGGGTGCCGCCGTCGCCTTCGCCAAGGAGAAGCTCGGCGGCAACCTCAAGGGCAAGAAGATCGCCTACGTCTACTACGACAACCCGGCGGGCAAGGAGGCCCTGCCGATCCTCGAGGACCTCGCCAAGGACGAGGGCTTCGAGATGCGCACCTTCGCGGTGCCGGCGCCCGGTCTCGAGATGGGAGCGCAGGTCCTCGACATCACGGGCCGCTTCAAGCCCGACTTCGTCATCACCCACCTGTTTGGGCGCGCGCCGTCGGTCTCGATCAAGGAGCTGAAGGGCAAGGGCTTCCCGCTCAGCAAGGTGGTGGCGCTGGTGTGGGGCAGCTCCGAGGCCGACATCATCGCCGCGGGCGGCATGGGCATGGCCGAGGGCTACAACACCATCCAGTTCGCCGGCGTCGGCAAGGACTTCCCGGTGATCAAGGACATCGAGGCCATGTACAAGGCGCAGGGCAAGCAGCCGCCGAAGGAGATGGACTCGACGGTGCTCTACAATCGCGGCGTGCTGATCGCGGCGCTGCATGTCGAGGCGCTGCGCAACGCCATCAAGGCCAAGGGTGGTGCGACACCGACCTCGGAAGAGGTCAAGAAGGGCATGGAGTCGATCAAGGGCTTCACGCTGGGCGGCCTCGTCCCACCGATGGAGATCACGCCGGCCGACCACGAGGGCGGCGGCTGGGTCGAGATCTGGACGGTCAAGGGCGGCAAGCTCGAGCGGACCAAGGCGTGGTTCCAGGGCTATCGCCCGGTGATCCAGAAGCACCTCGCGGCGGAAGCCTCGAAGTCGTGAACGTCTGACGAGGGACGGGCGGCGAGCGATCGCCGCCCGATTTCGCCATGCTGGCGATCAACAACATCGAAGTCGTCTACGACCGCGTCATCCTCGTCCTGAAGGGCGTGTCGATCGACGTGGGCGAGGGCAAGATCACGACCCTGCTGGGGGCCAACGGCGCCGGCAAGACGACGACCCTCAAGGCCATCTCCGGCGTGCTGCGCTCGGAACGCGGCGAGGTGACAAAGGGGGCGGTGCTGCTCGGCGACAAGCGCATCGACGGCATGCGCGCCCACGATGTGACCCGGCTGGGGCTCGTCCAGGTGTTCGAGGGCCGGCGCGTGTTCGAGAACCTGACGACCGAGGAGAACCTGATCGCGGGCGGCCATGTGCAGACCGCGGCCGCGGTGAAGCAGGGCATCGATCTCGTCTATTCCTACTTCCCTCGGCTCAAGGAGCGGCGCGGTCAGGTTTCGGGCTACCTCTCGGGTGGCGAGCAGCAGATGCTGGCGATCGGTCGTGCGCTGATGAGCCAGCCCAAGGTTGTCCTGCTCGACGAGCCCTCGCTCGGACTGGCGCCCATGCTGGTCGAGGAAATCTTCGGCATCGTCGGCCGGCTGGTGAAGCAGGAGAAGCTTTCGGTGCTGCTGGTCGAGCAGAACGCCACAATGGCGCTGGGCATCGCCGATCACGGCTATGTCATGGAGAACGGCCGCATCGTGCTGGAAGGCGCAGCCGACAAGCTGCGCGACAATTCGGATATCAAGGAATTCTACCTCGGTCTGAACGAAGGCGGGGCCCGCAAGTCCTACCGCGACACCAAGCACTACAAGCGGCGCAAGCGCTGGCTGTCGTAGTAGCGCGACCCCTGCGATGGGCGCTACGCTGGCCGCATGCGCGCCGCCTGTGCGTTCCTGTTCTCGATCGTGGTCGCACTGCCGGCCTTCGGCCAGACGCAGCTCGCCCAGCAATGTGCGGCATTCGGCGAGGCGCAGTACCGCAAGCTCAGCCCGTCGATCGACCGCATCACCGCGCTCGAGTTCCCGCCGCCGGCGCTCGAGCGGGTCGAGGCCAAGGCGGGATCGCAGACCGTCAGCACGGCGCTGACGCTGCGCGGCAGGCTCACCTTCCGCAACGGCCCGCCCTTCGAGACGCACTTCGTCTGCCTGCTCGACGCCCAGCGCCGGCCGATCTTCTTCTACGCCCTGCCGGCCCTGGCGACGCGCGGGGCGCCCACGCCGGTGACCCGCGGCGGCACGCCCGCGCCGCCGCCGACCGATACGCCGACCCTGCCGCTTGGCCAGGCACCGGCCTTGCCCGAAGCGGCGCGTCCGCCCTTGCCGGCAAGCGCCGTCCGCCTGCGCGGGCTGGTGCGCGACCTGGGCGGGCGCCTGCAGCTCCTGCCGTGCGACGGCTCACCGCTCAGCCTGGAGGACCGCACGCCGGCGCAGGAACTCACCCGCGCCCTGCGCGAGCTGACGACGGGCAAGGAAGGCCGCCCGATGTTCGTCGAGATGTACGGCAGCCGCGAGGTCGGGCTGGGTGCCGGCATCGCCGCGCTGGAGCTTCGCCGGGCATCGGTCGAAACGGCCGGCTGCCGCGAACGGTTCGACCATCGTGAATGGATCGGCACGGGCAACGATCCGGCTTGGCGCGTGGAAGTGACGTCGCGCGACATGGTTATCAGCCTGCTGGGCGGCCCGCCGGCACAGCGCGTGACCCATGCCGGGCCGCAGCGGCAGGATGGCACGATCATGTACACGTCCGCCGACGGACCGGAACCCGTGGTCCTGATCAACGAGCAGCGCTGCGTCGATCCGCAATCAGGCTCATTGTTTGCCTATTCCGTGCAGGTCAGGAACGAGGGCCGCACCCTGGTCGGCTGCGTGGCGCATAATCCCAGCATGCCGGCGCCCTGAAGCGTAGGAGGAGGGGACATGGACGACATCGAAACTCTGAAGGAAACGATCGGCTCGGCGCGGCGCATCGTCGCCTTCACCGGCGCAGGCATCTCGACCGAGTCCGGCATTCCCGACTTCCGCTCGCCGGGTGGCATCTGGACCAAGTACAAGCCGATCTACTTCGACGACTTCATGGCGTCCGAGGAGATGCGGCGCGAATCCTGGCGCCGCAAGTTCGCCACCGACGAGACCATGCTCAAGGCCGAGCCCAATGCCGGGCATCGCGCCCTCGCCAAGCTGGTCGAGCAGGGCCGCATGACCGCCATCATCACCCAGAACGTCGACGGCCTGCACCAGCGCTCGGGCGTGCCCGATTCCAAGGTCATCGAGCTGCACGGCAACACGACCTACGCCAGCTGCCTCGATTGCGGTCACCGCCACGAGCTGGAGCCGATCCGCAAGGCCTTCCTCGGCTCGGGCAAGCTTCCGCTGTGCCAGAAATGCGACGGCATCGTGAAGACGGCGACGATCTCCTTCGGCCAGGCCATGCCTGAGATCCAGATGGCGCGCGCCCAGGACGAGACGATGAACTGCGACCTGTTCATCGTGCTGGGCAGCTCCCTGGTGGTCTATCCGGCGGCCGGCTTCCCGCGCATCGCCAAGCGCAAGGGCGCGAAGCTGGTGATCCTCAATCGCGACGCCACCGACCAGGACGACGACGCCGATCTCGTGATCCATGCCGAGATCGGCCCGACCATGAGCAAAGCTGTTGGCGTGAACTGACCAGTCTTCGTTGCAGCGCGGCATGGGACGCGGTTAAATCATCCTCTGTCGAGGAGGCAAGGATGAGGATCAATCGCAGGAGCGTGTTGCTCGGCGGTCTGGGCACGGCACTGGCAGCCTCATCGACGCTCGCCCAGGACATCACCTTCTTCCGCATCGCCACCGGCGGCACGGCCGGCACCTATTTCCCGATCGGCGGCCTGATCGCCAACGCCATATCCAACCCGCCGGGCTCGCGCACCTGTGCCGACGGCGGTTCGTGCGGCGTGCCGGGCCTGGTCGCGACGGCCGTGGCCTCCAACGGCTCGGTCGCCAACGTCAGCGCCATTGCCAGCGGCTCAGCACAGTCGGGCTTCACCCAGTCGGACGTGGCCTATTGGGCGTTCAATGCCAGCGGCATCTACGAAGGCCGGCCCAAGGTCGACGTGCTGCGCGCCATCGCCAACCTCTATCCCGAGACCTTCCACCTGGTCGCGCGCAAGGGCGCCGGCATCAAGACGATCAAGGACCTCAAGGGCAAGCGCGTCTCGCTGGACGAGCCGGGCTCGGGCACGCTGGTCGATGCCCGCCTGATCCTGGCGGCCTATGGCCTGACCGAGAAGGACATCAAAGCCGAGTACCTCAAGTCGCAGCAGGCGGCCGATAAGCTGAAGGACAATGCCCTCGACGCCTTCTTCAGCGTCTCCGGCTGGCCGCTGGGCGCCATCGCCGAGCTGGCCGCGACCACCGGCATCGACCTGGTGCCGATCGACGGGCCGGAGGCCGAAAGCCTGGTCAAGGCGTACAGCTTCTTCGCCATGGATGAGATTCCCGATGGCGCCTACAAGGGCGTCGCCGGGGTGAAGACGGTCAGCGTCAACGCCATCTGGGCGACCTCGAGCAAGCAGCCCGACCAGCTGATCTACGGCATCACTGCCGCGCTGTGGAATCCCAGCACGCGCAAGCTGCTCGATTCCGGCCATTCCAAGGGCAAGGTGATCAAGCTCGAGACGGCGACGCAGGGCCTGGGCATCCCGCTGCATGCCGGGGCCGAGAAGTTCTACAAGGAGAAGGGCCTCATCAAGTAGGCCCGTTCGGCAGCTCTATCGGAGAAAATTCATGCGGTTGAAGGGCAAGGTCTGCGTCGTCACGGCGGCGGGGCAAGGGATTGGTGCGGCGACGGCGCGGGCATTCGCGCGCGAGGGCGCGACCGTCTGGGCGACCGACGTGGACGAGGGCAAGCTCGCGGGGCTGAAAGGCGTCGACGGCGGCATCCGCACCCAGAGGCTCGACGTCCTCGACAAGCCCGCTATCGCTGCCCTGGCCAAGGAAACCGGCGCGGTGGACGTGCTGTTCAACTGCGCGGGCTTCGTTCATCACGGCGCGGTGCTCGAGGCCACGGACGATCAGTGGGCCTTCGCCTTCAACCTCAACGTCCGCAGCATGTTCTGGACCATCCAGGCCTTTCTGCCAGGCATGCTGGAGAAGGGCGGCGGCTCGATCGTCAACATGTCGTCGGCCGCCTCGTCGGTGAAGGGCGCCGCGCTGCGCTGCATCTACGGCACGACCAAGGCGGCGGTCGTCGGCCTCACCAAGTCGGTGGCGGTCGACTATGTCGCCAAGGGTGTGCGCTGCAACGCGATCTGCCCGGGCACCGTCCAGACGCCGTCGCTCGACGAGCGCATCGCCTCCCTGGGCGGCGGACAGGATGCGCGCAAGTTCTTCATGCAGCGCCAGCCGACCGGTCGCTTCGGCTCGGCCGAGGAGATCGCGGCCCTCGCCGTCTACCTGGCCAGCGACGAAGCCGCTTTCACGACCGGTACGGTCAATGTGATCGACGGCGGCTGGAGCGTCTGACGGTGGACATTGCCGCCATAACGGCCCTGGCCCCGGTCATCCCGGTGCTGACCATCGAGCGGGCGGCCGACGCCGTGCCGCTCGCACGGGCACTGGTAAAAGGCGGCCTGCCGGTCCTGGAGATAACGCTTCGCACGCGCAGCGCCATGGAGGCTTTGGAGGCCATTGCCAAGGAGGTCCCCGACGCCGTGGTCGGGGCCGGCACGGTCCTGGAAGCTGCTCAGGTCGAGCAGATTCAAAGGCTGGGAGCGAAGTTCGCCGTCAGTCCGGGCTGCACGCCGAGCCTCGTGTCGGCAACCAAGGCCGCCGGTCTGCCATTCCTGCCCGGTGTGCAAACGGTGTCGGAGGCGATGGCCTTGGCGGAGCAGGGGTACCGGGTCCTGAAGTTCTTCCCGGCCGAGCCCGCGGGCGGACTGGCTTGGCTCAAGGCCGTCGGTGCGCCGCTGGCTGGGCTGCGCTTCTGTCCGACGGGCGGTATCGGCGCCGACACCGCCCAAGCTTATCTGGCATTGCGCAACGTCGCCTGTGTCGGTGGCTCGTGGATCGCGCCGGCCGCAGCGCTAGATGCCAAAGATTGGTCACAGATCGAGCGGCTGGCTGCCGCAGCATCAAATTATAAACGGTCCTAGCATAACGCGCGGAAAGATGCTTCAAAGGCACTGCAAGGACGGGCTGTCTTCATGAAGATTTTTGCGATTGCGGCGACCATGTTGTTGGCCGTTGTTGGCACCGCAAAGGCCGATGCGGTCCTCATCCTGAATTCCGAGGAAGCCTCCTACAGCATCCTGAGCCGCGCCACCCGCACCGAGCTGGCGCGCCTGCCGGTCGGGCGCGAGCCGCATCACCTGATGCCGACGCCCGACGGCAAGGAAGTGCTGATCGGCTCGACCGCCACCAACGAGCTGCTGGCTCTCGATTCCAACACCGGCGACCGCCGCCGCGTCATCGCCAACATCATCGATCCCTACCAGCTGGGCTTCAGCCGCGACGGCAAGTGGTTCGTCACGGTCGCCTACCGCCTGGATCACGTCGACATCTTCCACGCCGACGGGTTCAAGCTGGCCGGCCGCATCTTCATCGACGGGCTGCCGAGCCACATGGCGTTCGACGCTGAGTCCAAGACCGTCTACGTGTCGCTGCAGCAGAGCGGCCGGCTCGCCGCGTTCGACCTCGCGACGCAGACCCTGAAGTGGAACGTTCCCGTCGGCAACACGCCGGCCGGCGTCGTCATGCTGCCCGACAACAACCGCGTGCTGGTGGCGCTGACCGGCGAGGATGGCGTCGCCGTCGTCGACCCCAGGGACGGCAAGGTCACGGGCCGCCTGCAGACCGGCAAGGGTGCGCATAACTTCTGGCCCAAGGGCGACGGTCGCCACTGGTTCGTGAGCAACCGCGTCGAGGGCAGCATCGCCCTGATCGACACGCAGGACATGAAGCTCGCGGGCATCATCAAGGTGCCGGGCGGTCCCGACTGCATGGACATCACGTCCGACGGCAAGGAGCTCTGGGTGACCCAGCGTTTCCTGCGCCGCGTGGCCGTGGTCGATCTCGAGCAGATGAAAGTGGTTGCCAGCATTCCCGTCGGGAAGTCGCCGCACGGCGTGTACATGTTGAAGTCGGGACCGGCCGCACCGGGATCGCCCGTGAGTCCGGCCGGCGGACCACTGCGCGCGGTGTCGACGGGCTCCGGCACGACACGATAGCCGGCCCAGCCGATGGGCGAGCTCACCGATCTCTGGGTTGGCGCTCAGAACTGGCTGTTCGAGACCTTCGTCGGGCCGGTGATCTTCTGGCTCGGCCAGATGGCCTGGTACGAACCCGCCTACAACGCCGTCGAATTCGTCATGCTGGGCGCCCTGCAGATCGCGGTGATCGCGCTCGGCATGCGCTTCCTGGAGAAGCGCTGGCCGCTCGAGAAGGACGGCGACGACCGTCTGATCGGCGTCGACCGGGTCTACACCGTGCTGAACAAGCTCGGCGTCATCCCGCTCGCCATCTTCGTCATCACCTATCCGATCTCCCAGGACATCGAGCTGCTGATGCGCAGCTGGGGCTTGGCGCCGCCGCGGATCGAGCGACTGGTGCCGTGGCTCGGCGACAACGTGCTGGCCTCGTTCCTGGTCTATTTCGTGCTCTACGACTTCGCCGCCTACTGGCTGCACCGCGCCCAGCACGCCATCCCCTGGTGGTGGGCCCTGCACAGCCTGCATCACAGCCAGCGTCGCATGACGGTATGGTCGGACGACCGCAACCATGTGCTCGACGACTTCCTGACGACGCTCGCCCTGGTGCTGTTCTCGCAGATGGTCGGCGTACAGCCCGGCGAATACGTCACCATCCTTGTGGTCGGCCGCCTGGTCGAGAGCTGGAGCCACGCCAACGTCGACATGAGCTTCGGCCGGATCGGCGAACGGCTGCTCGTGGGACCGCGCTTCCACCGCCTGCACCACGCCCTCGCCAATCCCGAGGAGCGCCACATCCACGATCACAATTTCGCGCCGGTCTTCCCGGTCTGGGACATCCTGTTCGGCACGGCGATCTATGACGGCAAGCACCGTCCGACGGGTGTCGACGATCCCGTGGTCGATGCGGACAACGGCCGCGGCTGGGCTGTCCAGCAGGTGACGGTGTTCGGCCGCTTCCTGCGGGCAATCACCCCGCGCTTCCTGCGCGCGCCATTTCAGCCCGGACTGCGGCCGCCCGCGGAATAGGCGTCACCGCTCCGTAACCCTTGGTCGACAGGGCTGCCGACACATTGGCGTAGCGCGCCGCAGCCTCGAGATCGTCGCCTGCCAACAGGCGCGCCAGGAACGAGCCGTCGAACGTATCGCCGGCGCCGGTCGCGTCAACGGCGTCGACGCGATGGCCGGGCACGCGGAACCGCTCCTTGGGCGTCGCCACCAGGCAGCCGTCGGCCGACATCTTCAGCGCAACCACGGGCGCGCCGAGCTTGAGGTAATAGTCGGCGATCGCGTCAGGCTCCTGGAGGCCGGTGAGCTGCTGGGAATCGTCGAGGCTCGGCAGCAGGATGTCGCAGCGCGCCACCGTGGCGTCGATGGTCGCCCGAGCCACGTCGAGGTCCCACAGCCGCAGGCGCAGGTTGGTGTCGTAGGAAACCTTCACACCGGCCGCGCGTGCCGTCGACACCGCCATATCGCAGGCATTGCGCGCGCTCTCGCTGATCGCTTGGCCGATGGCCGACAGATGGAAGATGCGGGCGCCGGCAATGTAGTCCGCCGGCACCGTCTCGGGCGTCATCAGCGAGGCCGCCGAGTTCTTGCGCAGGTAGTCGAACTTGTGGCCGGCCGCGCCGTGGGTGACGAAGCTGATGCCGGTCGGCGCCGTGGGGTGCCGGCTCACGCGCGACGCATCGAGGCCTTCGGATTGCCAGAGTTCGAGGAACGCGTCGCCCATCCAGTCCTGGCCGAGGCTGGTGACGTAGCCGGCCGACGCTCCCTGGCGGACGGCGGCGATGGCGACGTTCTGCGAATCGCCGCCGAAGCCTTGCAGCCAGGTGCGGCCGTCGCCTTCCTTGGGCCGATTGAATTCGATCAGCGGCTCGCCGATGGAAACGAGAGCGGGGGAGGTGGACATGACGCTCCAGGTTTCCCATGGTGCGATCTCGCACTCAACGCCGATCACCCAGCTCCGGTAGAGGGAGGATGCAATGGCTGAGCAGGACGCCAAGCCCAGCGGACCCGATCTGAGTCAGGGAATTTCCTTCGCCGATCTTGCCGACGGCGCCATGCTTGTGGGCCATGTCGGTGACGAGCAGGTGCTGCTGGCGCGGCAGGGGGCCGAGCTGTTCGCCGTCGCAGCATCCTGTAGCCACTATCACGGCCCGCTCGCCGAAGGCCTGCTGGTCGGCGACACGGTGCGCTGCCCCTGGCATCACGCCTGCTTCAGCCTGCGCACCGGCGAGGCGCTGGCGCCACCGGCCATCAGCGCCATCGATTGCTGGTCGGTCGAGCAGCGCGACGGCAAGGTCTTCGTCAAGGAGAAGCGGCCGGCAGCGCCGAAGCCCAGCCCCAAGCTGAGCGGCAAGGCGCCGGACAAGGTCGTGATCGTGGGCGGCGGCGCAGCCGGCTTCGCTGCCGCCGAGATGCTGCGGCGCGAGCAGTACAAGGGCAGCATCGTCATGCTGAGCAACGACGATGCGGCTCCCGTCGATCGTCCGAACCTGTCCAAGGACTACCTCGCGGGCAACGCGCCCGAGGAATGGGTGCCGATACGCGGCGACGATTTCTATTCGGAGAACGGCATCGACCTGCGCCTCAAGGCCAATGTCGCGAGCATCGATGCTCGTGCGCACGAGGTCATGCTGTCGGATGGCGGCAAGGTCGCCTATGACCGCCTGCTGCTGGCGACCGGGGCGGAGCCGGTGCGCCTGCCGGTTCCGGGGGCGGGGCCGTCGCAAATCCATACGCTGCGCAGCCTGGCCGACAGCCGGGCGATCATCGAGCAGGCCAAGTCCGCCAAGCGCGCCCTGGTGATCGGCGCGAGCTTCATCGGGCTCGAGGTCGCGGCCTCGCTGCGCCATCGCGGCATAGAAGTCCGTGTAGTAGCGCCGGAGAAGCGGCCGATGGAGCGCATCCTCGGGCCGGGAATGGGTGATTTCGTGCGCGCCCTGCACGAGGAGCACGGCGTCGTCTTCCATCTCGAGGACACGGTGGCGGGCATTGCCGGCAGCAAGGCCACGCTGAAGAGCGGCGGTTTGCTGGAAGCCGACCTCGTGGTGATGGGCGTGGGCGTGCGGCCGCGTCTCGATTTGGCAGAGAAGGCTGGGCTCAAGATCGAGCGCGGCCTGGCCGTCGACGCCTTCCTGGCGACCAGCGCGCCGGACATCTATGCCGCGGGTGACATTGCGCGCTGGCCCGATCCCCATAGCGGGCAGGCGATCCGCGTCGAGCACTGGGTGGTCGCCCAGCGCCAGGGCCAAGTCGCCGCCCTGAACATGCTCGGGCTGCGCCAGAAGTTCGATGCCGTGCCGTTCTTCTGGAGCCAGCACTACGACGTGCCGATCAACTATGTCGGCCACGCCGAGAAATGGGACGAGCTCGTCGTCGACGGCGGCATCGCCGGCCGGGACTGCCTGGTGCGCTACAAGCAGGGCGGCCGCACACTCGCCGCGGCCTCGATCTACCGCGACGTCGCGAGCCTGCAGGAAGAGGTCGCGATGGAGCGGCAGGCAGCGTGACAGAGGTCGCGAACGTCGGGCGTGCGCAGGAACGCGCGCGGCGCTAGGCTCAGGACAACAAATCGGAGGAACGAGGATGGTCGACAAGAAGGGCGCCAACGGCAAGGAGCGCCGGCTGCGCAGCCGGGACTGGTTCGATGCGCCGGGCGATCCGACCATGGCCGCGCTTTATCTCGAGCGCTACCTGAACTTCGGCCTGACGCTGGCCGAGCTGCACAGCAACCGGCCGATCATCGGCATCGCCCAGACCGGCAGCGACCTCTCGCCCTGCAACCGCCATCACCTGGATCTCGCCACGCGCGTGCGCGACGGCATCCGCGACGCCGGCGGCATCCCGATCGAGTTCCCGGTCCACCCCATCCAGGAGACGGGCAAGCGGCCGACGGCGGCGCTCGATCGTAACCTTGCTTATCTCAGCCTGGTCGAGAGCCTGTACGGCTACTTCTTCGACGGCGTCGTGCTGACCACGGGCTGCGACAAGACCACGCCCGCCATGATCATGGGCGCCTGCACGGTCAACATCCCGGCCATCGTGCTGTCGGGCGGACCGATGCTCGACGGCCATTATGCCGGCGGTCTGGCCGGCTCGGGCACCGTCGTCTGGTACGCGCGCCAGGAGCTGGCGGCGGGCCGCATCGACCTGAAGCAGTTCCTCGAGATGGTGGCGTCGAGCGCGCCCAGCGTCGGCCACTGCAACACCATGGGAACGGCATTGTCGATGAACAGCATGGCCGAGGCTCTCGGCCTGTCGCTGACCGGCTGTGCCGCCATCCCCGGGCCGTACCGCGAGCGCGGCCAGATGGCCTACGAGACCGGCAAGCGCATCGTCGACATGGTGTGGGAGGACCTGAAGCCGTCCGACATCCTGACGCGCAAGGCATTCGAGAACGCGATCGTGGCGGCCAGCGCGCTCGGCGCTTCGACCAACTGCCCGCCGCACGTAAACGCCATCGCCCGCCATATCGGCGTCAAGCTGGAGAACGCCGACTGGGACAAGGTCGGCTACGACATCCCGCTGCTGGTGAACTGCATGCCGGCCGGCAAGTATCTCGGCGAGGCCTTCCATCGCGCCGGCGGCGTGCCGACGGTGATGGCCGAGCTCCTCAAGAAGAACAAGGGCCACGGCGATGCGCTCACCGTGACCGGCAAGACCATGGCGGAGAACATCGCCAAGGCGAAGCCGGCGGATGGCGACGTCATCAAGAGCTACGACAAGCCGATGCTGGGCCAGGCCGGGTTCGCCGTCCTGCAAGGCAACCTGTTCGACTCGGCGATCATGAAGACCTCGGTGATCTCGGATGAGTTCCGCAAGAAGTACCTCGAGCGCCCGGGCGATCGTGACGCCTTCGAAGGCACGGCGATCGTGTTCGAAGGGCCCGAGGACTATCACCATCGCATCAACGATCCGGCCCTGCCGATCGACGAGAACAGCATCCTGTTCATCCGCAATGTCGGCCCGGTGGGCTATCCCGGTGCGGCCGAGGTGGTGAACATGCTGCCGCCGGATCGGCTGGTGAAGGGCGGCGTGCTGCTGCTGCCTTGCGTCGGAGACGGCCGGCAGAGCGGCACCTCGGCCAGCCCGTCGATCCTCAATGCCTCGCCGGAAGCCGCTGTTGGCGGCGGGCTGGCGCTGCTCAAGACCGGCGACAAGGTGCGTGTCGATATCGGCAAGCGGCGCGCCGACATCCTGATCCCGGAGAAGGAACTGGCCGAGCGCAAGGCGGCGTGGAAGCCGCACGTCAAGGAAAGCCAGACGCCGTGGCAGGAACTGCAGCGCAAGTTCGTCGGCCAGCTCGCGAGCGGCGCCTGCCTCGACTTCGCGGTCAACTACCAGAGGATCGTCGAGACCAAGGGCGTCCCCCGGCACTCGCATTGACGTTGGGCGCGCGGGCCGCTGGCCCGCTCATGATCATGAGGCGGACCTGGAGGCCCGCGCTCCCATTCAACGGAACAGCCGCTGCTCGACGGAGATCGGCAGGTCGGACCGCGGGATCAGGACGATCGCCCACGGCGAGGTCGGCTGTCCGACCGGGCGCGTCGAGGGCGGCGCAAAGCCGGTGCTGGGGGACGGCGCGAAGTTCAAGCCGGGTCCACCCTGGAAGCCGCCGCCGCCGTTGGGCGGCGGGCTTCCGATCGGTCGCGGCGGTGCGGAGGGGGCGGGCATGCGCTGCGCCATCATGATCTCGGCCGGCATGCGCTCCTCGAACACGACGACGATACGGTCACGACGGCGGCTGGTCGACAGGATATTGACCGAGTAGCCCTCGCTGGCACGGCGGCCGAGGAAGATGCCGACAGCATTCATGCGGCCAGGCTCGAACACGTCGGGCGCGGGGCTGCCGACGCGCCCCCACAGGCTGCGCCACTCGGTGATCGTGCCGGCGACGACCTGCTCCGGTTGGCGGGTGATCGCGGTTGCCCCGGCCCAATGACGTCCCTCGATGGCCTGCGCCAGAACATTGGCGGCCGGCAGCAACAGGGCGCCGGCACCAATCGCACCATACGACAAGAGCCGCCGACGCGGCAGGTGACGAACGGTAAGGGGAACTGTCTTCGCGTCCAATCGCACAACAGATCTCGGGAACCCGGGCTGAACCAAGTGAGTGTCCGAAATGACCATCACACTTTGGCTCAATTGAGGCTGGGCCAGCCATGGTTCGCGGTGCTGTCGTATCAATCATTGCAGCGTGTGTCTTTCGTGCAACACACGCGGCGACCGTGGCCGTTACACGGGCTTTCCATGGCGGCCGATCCCGGCCGCAAAGCGCCGCGCTCCCGCCTCGGTCTCTCCGGTCGCGACCGTGGCGATGCCCAACCGGAATTCGTTCAGCGTTGCTGCGTCCCAGTCGAGGGACCATTGCTCGATGGCTGAGCGCCGGTCGTTGCGCAAGGCGGCCTGCGGCAGCCGTGCAAGTTCGTGCGCCAGGCGCAGCGCTTCGGCAAGCGCCTGGCCACGCTCGACCAGACGGTTGGCGAGCCCGATCCGCTCGGCCTCCTCGCCTGACACGCTGCGGCCGGTGAGGATCATGTCCATCGCCCGGCTGTGGCCGATCAGGCGGGGCAGCCGGATCGTGCCGAGATCCATCAGCGGCACGCCGAAGCGTCGGCAGTACACGCCGAATGTCGCATCACGCGCCGCCACCCGGAGATCGCACCACAGCGCGAGCTCGAGGCCGCCCGCGACGGCAAAGCCTTCGACCGCGGCGATCACCGGCTTGCCGAGCATGAGCCGTGTCGGACCCATCGGGCCGTCGCCATTTTCCTGGCGGTGCCCGCGATGGCCCGCCGCCGTGCGCTTGAGATCGTAGCCGGCGCAGAACGTGCCGTCGGCGCCCGTCAGGATCGCGACGTGCTGCGAGGCGTCGGCATCGAAGCGGCGAAAGGCATCGGCGAGCGCGTTGGCCGTCGGCGGGTTGACGGCGTTGCGCGCCGCCGGGCGGTCGATGGTGACGACGGTGATCGGTCCGTCTACCTGGCAGCGGACGGTCGGGGAGTCTGGCATCGGATGATGATCACGTCCTCCGGCGGCCGCCGACAAATGAATTGGATGAACGGATCGTTGAACCGCCTTCATCGATTCACGCCATCGCAGTGACAGCCTGTCCGGCTGCGGGCACAATCGCGGGATGGCTGCACGCTCCGCTGCCGTCTCGCCGCCCAAGCTCCTGCGCGCGGCCGAGCCGATGCCCGCCGCGACTCGGCTGCGACCGGCATTGTTGCTCTCGCTTCAGGCCTTCGATGCGGCGGTGCGGCTGGGCAGCTTCAAGGATGCCGCCGAAGCGCTGCACATCACGCCATCGGCCATCAGCCATCGCATCCGCAATCTCGAGAAGGCGATGGGCGACACGTTGTTCAGCCGGGCGCATCGCGTGGTCGAGGTGACGCCGACGGGCCGCCGCCTGGCGATCGCGACCGGCCGCGCCTTCGGCGAGCTGATGCGGGCCACCACGCCGCTCGCCGGTACCGAGGCCAATCGCCGGCTGCGGCTCAGCCTGTCGTCGACGTTCGTGTCGGCATGGCTGATCCCGCGCATCGCCGGCTTCATAACGAGCCATCCCGAGATCGAGCTTTCGATCGAGAATTCCAACCGCGTGCTCGATCTCGAGAACGAGCCGTTCGATGCCGGCGTGCGGGCCGGCGACGGCAACTGGCCGGGCCTCGTCGCCCAGCATCTCATGGACCTGCACGTCACGCCGGTGGCGACGCCGGCGCTGGCGCAGCGGCTCAAGTTGCGCCAGCCGGCGGACATCGTGCGGGCGCCGATGATCCATGTCGTGTCGTTCCCGCTCGCCTGGCCGATCTGGCTGCGCCAGGCCGGCGCGGGCTCGGTCAAGGCGAGGCAGGCCGTCTGGGTCGACAGCTTCGAGACCGCCTTGCAACTCGCCGAGAGCGGGGCGGGCGTTGCCCTGGGCCTGGCGCCGCTGTTCGTCGAGCGCGAACAGGCCGGCGCCGTCTGCCGGCTCTTTCCCCTGAGCCATGCCACGGGCGGGTACTGGTTGGTGCACCGCCCGCAGGAGACGGGCAACCCCGCCTTGCGCAGCTTTAAGCGCTGGCTGCGCGGCGAGCTCGCTAGGAAGAGTTGAACACGGTTCATCCCAGCAGGCCGCGGTTTCTTCCGTGGCGGCCGATGCCGGGCGTATGCTCGCGAGAACACGGCAATGGATGACTGGGATGAAAGCGGCAATGGACGACCGGTCGGTGGCGCAGCGCGTGCTCGACCATATCGCCAACGGCACGACCGATATCGGCGAGGACGTCTGGCGCGAGCCGGTCGCCAACTATCAGTCCAAAGACCGGCTGGCCGCCGAGATCGAGCGCGTGCTGCGACGCTCGCCCACGCCGTTCTGCCCGGCAGCGGCTCTGCCCGAGGTCGGCTCCTACATCGCGCGCGACGCGGCCGGCACGCCGACCGTCGTGGTGCGCGGCGTCGACGGCAAGGTCCGCGCCTTCCGCAATGCCTGCCGCCATCGCGGCATGCAGGTGGCGAGCGATTCGGGCTGCACGCGGGCCTTCGTCTGCCGCTATCACGGCTGGACCTACAATCTCGAAGGCCGCCTGCGCCATATCCCGCACGAGGAAGGCTTTCCCGGCTTCGACAAGGAGGCGCATCCGCTGGTGCCGATGACGGCGAGCGAGCGCTTCGGCCTGGTGTTCGTCACCCAGGACGAGCCGGTACTGGGCGACGATTCGCTGGGCGGGCTCGACAAGCTGATCTCACCCGAGCAGCGTCTGTTCGCGACGGCCGAGCGCGAGTTTGAGGTCAACTGGAAGATCCTGCTAGAAGGCTTCATCGAGGGCTATCACATCAAGTCGACGCATCCCGAGAGCTTCCTGCCGTACGGCTTCGACAACCTGAACGTCATCGACCTGTTCGGCCGGCACAGCCGCGTCACCTATCCGTTCCAGCGCATCAAGAAGCTCGCCAAGGTGCCGCCGGCGGAGCGACGGGTCGAAGGTCTCCTGACCTACGTCTATCACCTGTTCCCCAACGTGCTGATCACGGTGCTGTCGCGCCACACCAACGTGGTGATCCTGGAGCCGCTCGCCGTCGATCGCACGCGGCAGATCACCTACACGCTGACCAACGGCGGCGGCGACGATCCCGCCGCCCTGGCCGAGGCCAAGCGCGACGCCGACTTCGTCGGTAACACCGGCGCGCAGGAAGATCGCGCGGTGGTGCAGGCGATCCAGCGCGGCCTCGGCAGCCGCGCCAACGACGCCTTCACCTTTGGCCACTACGAGAGCGCCATCGTCCACTTCCACAGGACGCTGACGGCGGCTCTTTCATGATGGGAGCGCGGGCCTCCGGCCCGCTCATGACGCGGGCCAGAGGCCCGCGCTCCCATCAACTCCGCTTCGCGCGATCGGCGGCGTTGGTCGACTGGATCTGCTCGCGGATGCGGCGCCAGTCGTCGTCGCTGTAGGCCATCATGTTGGAGAAGGTGCCGTTGCCCATGATGCCCATGGCGCCGTCGATGGCGATGACCTCGCCGTTGATGTACTCGACCTCGTCGCTCATCAGGAATGCCGCCATGTTCGCGAGCTCGCTGGGCCGGCCGACGCGGCCCAGTGGATTGCGGGCCTTGTAGCGGTCGTCGTCGGCCTCCTTCATCGGATTGAGCCGGGCCCACGCGCCTTCGGTCGGGAAGGGGCCAGGCGCGATGGCGTTCAGCCGGATACCGTGGCGTCCCCATTCGACGGCGAGGCTCTGGGTCATCACCGCGACACCGGCCTTGGACATGGCCGACGGCACGACGAACGGGCTGCCGGTCCATACCCAGGTCGTCAGGATGCTGAGCACGCTCGCCTTGCGCTTTTCGGCGATCCAGCGCTTGCCGCAGGCGTTGGTCGTGTAGAACGTGCCGTGCAGGACGATGTTGGCGATGGCGTCGAAGGCCCGCGGGCTCAAGTCCTTGGTCTGGGAGATGAAATTTCCAGCAGCATTGTTGACCAATCCGTCCAGCGGCCCCGTCGACCAGATACGGTCGAGCAGCTCCTCGACCGCTGTGGCGACGCGGATATCCACCGCATGGGTCTCGACCCGCCGGCCAGGGTACTTGGTCATGACCTCCTTCGCCGTCTCTTCGAGGACGCCGCCGCGGCGACCGCAGATGACGCAGTCAGCGCCCAGCTCGACGAATTTCTCCATCATGATGCGACCCAGTCCGGTGCCGCCGCCGGTGACGAGGAAACGCTTACCCTTGAACAGATCGGTCCGAAACATCAAACGCTCCCCCAGATTGCAGTGTCACTGTCGTGTAACTGGATCAGAAAGTCCCTTACAAGAACTGTTGCACGGCTGAGTTTGAGTGATAGGATTTCCGAATAACAACATGGGATCGTTGAAATGACGACCCAACAGGGAGAGACGGGCGGGGACGTCGGTACGGTTGAGCTGCGTGGTAAGGTCAAGTGGTTCAACGCCGTCAAGGGTTATGGGTTTTTGGCCCTCGACGCCGATAATAGCGACGCGTTCCTGCATGTGACGACACTGCGCCAAGCCGGGCATGAGGATCTCAAGCCCGGAGCGACGGTGACGTGCGCCGGCGTGCGCGGCCCCAAGGGCTGGCAGGTCATGAAGGTGCTCGACGTCGATTCGTCGACGGCGGTAGCGACGGCACCCAAGCCGCCGCCGGTGCCTGACGGCATCGCCATGGGCGATTACATCGCCGCCTTGGTCAAATGGTACAACAACGAGCGCGGCTACGGCTTCGTCACGCGCGAGGCGGCCGAAGGCGACATCTTCGTGCATGCGGCAGTGCTGCGCCGCCACGGCATGGAATCGCTGGCGCCCGGCCAGAAGGTGATGATCCGCATCGCCGAAGGTCAGAAGGGCCTGCAGGTCGTCGAGATACGGGCGGCTTAAAGATTTATCCTCTTCCGGACCGCGCGCGTCCTCGCGCGCTCATGAGTCATGAGCGCGCGAGGACGCGCGCGGTCCGGAAGAATTACTTGATGTCCCGCAGATAGCTGTCGAGCGGCGGCGCCTGCTTGATCAGGCCGCGCTTCACCAGGAAGTCGGCAAACGTCTCGTAGCGCGCGCGATCGAGCGCGCTCGGATCGGCCGCCAGCAGGGGCAGCGTGTCCTTCCAGGCGAGCTTGTTCAGATCGCTGTCGAGCTCCTTGCCCGACTTCGAGAAGATTCCCCAAGCCTCATCGGGATTGGCCATGAGCCACGTCGTCGCCTCGGCAATGGCAGCCAAAAGCTTCTTGGTGCGCGCGACATCGACGGTCTCGCGCTTGGTGACCAGGATCAACTCGTCATAGGTCGGCACGCCGTTCTTCTCGACCTCCCATAGCCGGCCCTTCGCCTTGTGCAGGGCAAGGTCGTTCAGCTCGAAATTGCGGAAGGCGCCGATCACACCGTCGACCTGCTTGCTCATCAGCGCCGTGGTCAGGGCGAAGTTGACGTTGATCAGCGTGACGTCTTTCAACGTCAGCCCGGCCTTCTCGAGGATCGCGCCCAGGAGGGCTTCCTCGAAGCCCGCGATCGAATAGCCGATCTTGCGGCCCTTGAAGTCGGCGATCGACTTCACCGGCCCGTCCTCGAGCGCCACCAGCGAGTTGAGCGGCTGGGCGACCAGCACGCCGACGCGCACCAGCGGCAGGCCTTCGGCCGCCAGCATCTGCAGCGTCGGCTGGTAGGAGAGGGCGTACTCGGCTTGTCCGGCGGCGACCAGCTTGGGCGGCGCGTTGGGATCGGCGGGCGCGATCAGCTCCACGTCGAGGCCATGCTTGGCGAAGATGCCGCGCTGCTTGGCGATCACCAGGGCGGCGTGGTCGGGATTGACGAACCAGTCGAGCAGCAGGCGGACCTTGTCCTGCGCCGCAGCGGGCAGTGCCAGACTCACCAGCGCGAGCGCCGCGAGCAGGCGGATCAGAATTCGCATCGTCATTCTCCTTGCGATTGCCAGGGTACCAACACGCGCGCCGCCCAGTCGGTCGCGTAGTAGAGCGCGAGGCCGAGCAGGCAGAGCACGACAAGAGCGGCGAAGGCGAGCGGGGTCTGCCCGCGCGCCAGGGATATGGTCATGAGGTAGCCGAGGCCGGCGCTGGCGCCGACCCATTCGCCGATGACGGCGCCGATCGGCGCCACTGCAGCGGCGATGCGCGCGCCGGAGGCGAAGGCCGGCAGGGCGGCCGGCAGGCGGATCTGCAACAGGACGGCGCGGGGACTCGCATCCATGGTGCGGGCGAGGTCGAGCCAGCCCTCGTTGGTGCGCCGCAGCCCGTCGTAGAGAGCGCTGACGACGGGGAAGAAGATCACCAGGGCCGCCATCGCGACCTTGGAAGCCATGCCGTAGCCCAGCCACAGCACCAGCAGCGGCGCGATGGCGATCACCGGGATGGCCTGCGAGACGATCACCAGCGGCAGCGCCCAGCGCCGCCAGCCGACAGAGGCGGCGAAGATGATCGCCAGCGCGGCGCCCAGCACCAGGCCGAGCAGCAGGCCGAGGACCATCTCGGTCGCGGTCCAGGCGGCCTCGGCGATCAGGAGATCGGACCGTTCGACCAGGACCGTCAGGACGCGCGAGGGAGGCGGCAGGATGTAGGACGGCACGCCGCTCGCCCAGACCAACACTTCCCATCCGAGCAGCAAGCCGAACGCGGTGACCAGCGGCCTCATGGCGCGAGACCGCGCAGCTCGGCGACGAGGCGTGCGTGCATGCCGAGCAGGGCGGGATCGGCCGGATCGCGCGGCACGACACCGGCCGGCTCGATCGCCGGGCCGGCGATGAACGGCGAGCCCGACAGCACGCGGATCTGATGGCCGACGCGCAGCGCTTCCAGCGGATCGTGCGTGACCAGAACGGCGGTGCGGCCGGCGAGCAGCCGCGCGGCGAGGTCCTGCAGCTCCAGCCGAGTCACGGCGTCGAGATGGGCAAACGGCTCGTCCATCAGCACCACCGGCCGGTCCTCACACAGCGTGCGAGCGAGCGCCGCGCGCTGGCGCATGCCGCCGGAAAGTTGCGCCGGGCGGTCGTCGAGGCGATCGGCCAGGCCGACGTCGGCGAGCAGGGTGCGGGCGCGTACCTCTGCCACAGAGAGCGCTGCGCGGTCGCCGCGCAGGCGGTAGCCCAGCAGGACATTGTCGAGGACGGACAGCCACGGCAGCAGCAGGTCGGATTGCGCCATGTAGGCGACGGGCTGCGCACGCGGCGCGTCCGGCAGCAGGCCGGCCAGCCAGCGCAGCAGTGAGCTCTTGCCGACTCCCGAGCGGCCGAGCAGGCAGGTCGTGCGCCCGGCCGGAAACTCCAGCGTCAGGTCGCGGGCGACCAGGCGGTCGCCGAAGGCGATGCGCGCATCGCGCACGAGGAGGGGAGGAGCAGCCGACAAGTACGTCACCAGTCCCTACGCCGGTACTAACCGGATCAGGTTGCCGGGGTCGTCCTTGCGAACCTCTCAGCCCAGAATGGGCTCCCCCCGGTGAACCCGGGCACTATGGAAAGGCGCGAACTGTCACGCAAGCGTCTTGAGTTTGACGAAATCGCCGGGCAACCGTTATTCCATGGCCATGGCATCCTTTCGTTCCGGAACGCGGCTCGCCCAGCTCTCCTTGGGGCGCCGTCTGCTGCTTGCAGCGCCCGCCGTCCTGATGGCGGGCGGCGCGCTGGCGCAGAGCTCCGAGATCACGTTCAAGAAGTCGTCGCTGGTCGTGGTGACCGCCAGCCGCGAGATCAAGTTCGACGTCGAGCTGGCGTTGAACGACGCTGAGCGCGCGCGCGGGCTGATGTACCGCGAGAAGCTCGGACCCTACGACGGCATGCTGTTCGACTTCTACCAGGATGCGCCGGTCAGCTTCTGGATGAAGAACACGCTGATCCCGCTCGACATGGTGTTCATCGCCGGCGACGGCACGATCAAGCACGTCCACGCCAACGCGACGCCCCTCTCGACCGACGCCATCCCCAGCCAGTTCCCGGTGCGCGCCGTGCTCGAAATCAACGGCGGCAGCGCGCGCCTGCTCGGCATCAAGCCCGGCGACAAGGTCAAGCACGCGATCTTCGGCAACGCTTAAGGGAGCGCGGGCCTCTGGCCCGCTCATGA
This sequence comes from Reyranella sp., assembly GCA_019750135.1. Taxonomy (GTDB): domain Bacteria; phylum Pseudomonadota; class Alphaproteobacteria; order Reyranellales; family Reyranellaceae; genus Reyranella. Next base: position 103,596 of record JAIEOV010000006.1, read on the forward strand.
GCAGGCCAGAGGCCCGCGCTCCCTTCAACGCTTCAACGTACACGTCATGCCGTCGCCCACGGCGAACAGCGTCAGGTCGACGCGCTCGTCCTTGCGGAGCTTGGCGTTGAGCGCGCGGATCGCCGCGGTGTCGGCGTCCTTGTCGCCGAGGTTGGCGACCGAGCCGCCCCAGATGACGTTGTCGATCAGCACCAGCCCGCCACGGCGCACCAGCTTCAGGCAGCGTTCGTAGTAGGCGTCGTAGTTGGTCTTGTCGGCGTCGATGAAGGCGAGGTCGATCTGGCCAGCGAGGCCCTGGGCCAGCAGCCAGTCGAGCGTCTTCAGCGCAGGAGCAACGGTGAGCTCGATGCGGCCTTCGAGCCCGGCCTCCTTCCAGTAGCGCCTGCCGACCCGGGTCCACTCTTCGCTGACATCGCAGCACCAGAGCTTGCCGTCGTCCGGCAGGGCCTCGGCGATGCAGAGCGCGGAGTAGCCGGTGAAGGTGCCGACCTCGACGGCACGCCGTGCCCCGACGGCGCGGGCCAGTAGGCCGATCTGCTGGCCTTGATGGGCCGAGATCTGCATGCCCGCTCCCGGCATCTTCGCGGTCTCTTCGCGCAGCCGGCGCTTGAGCGGGCTGTCGCGCAGCCAATTGCCGTCGACGTAATCGGCGAGCGCACCGTCGATTTTTGGCCAGCTCTTCATGGCTACTCCTCGATTACCTCGCAGATCATCGACCTGACATGGGGATGGCCCCAAGTCTTGGCCATGACCGACATGCAAACCTTCGTCCAGGACTACATCGCCGTGTGGAACGAGGCCGACGCCGAGCGGCGCCGGCAATTGATCCGCACTCTCTGGAAGGAAGACGCCAGTCATCTGGCGCGCACCCTCGAGGCCGTCGGCCATGCCGGCATCGAGAAGCGTGTGAGCGACGCCTATGAGAAGTGGGTGAGGGAGAAGGGCAACGTCTTTCGGCTGCGCGACGGCGTCGACGGCCACCACGGCACCATCAAGCTGCGTTGGGAGATGCTGCCGTCCGGGGGCGGCGAGGTGATCTCGATCGGCTTCGACTTCCTGGTGCTGGGCGGCGACGGACGCATCCGCACCGGCTACCAGTTCATTGAAGCCTGACGGCGTATTTCTTCAGCTCGTCGAGCGAGACGACATGCAGGGTCATGGCGTGCGTGGCCTCGAGTACGACCTGGGGGGCGGCGCCGGCCTCCAGCGCTTCCTTCCAGCGGCTGGCGCACAGGCACCAGCGGTCGCCCGGCTTCAGGCCGGCGAAGCCGTACTGCGGCATCGGTGTCGAGAGGTCGTTGCCCTGGGCCTTGGAGAAGGCCAGGAACTCGGCCGTCATCACCACACAGACCGTGTGCAGGCCGAGATCCTCGCGGCCGGTATTGCAGCAGCCGTCGCGATAGAACCCGGTGACAGGGTCGATGGAGCAGGGCTGCAGGGCGCCCCCCAGTACGTTGATAGAGGGCGCACGGCCGGGCCGGCCCTGCTCGGGTGTCTGGTCGAACATGGCCCAGGATACCACCCGGAAATTGCGCTTTCGAGCGGTCCCGGTCGCTGGTAGAAAACCCGCGCTTATGGGCTATTGCGGCGGGGCGTAGCGCAGTCTGGTAGCGCGTCTGCCTTGGGCGCAGAAGGTCGTCGGTTCAAATCCGGCCGCCCCGACCACGCCGCTGCCAGTGCCCAGTCCTTTGGGGGAGAGTCGACGTCCATGCAGGTTCGCATCTACAAGCCGGCCAAGACGGCGATGCAATCAGGCCAGCGCAACACCAAGGAGTGGCTGCTCGAGAGCGAGCCCGCGCCCAAGGAAATCGACCCGCTGATGGGCTGGACCAGCTCGCGCGACACCATGCAGCAGGTGAAGCTCTACTTCGCCACCCTCGAGGAGGCGACGGCCTACGCCAAGAAGGAAGGCTGGCGCTACACGGTCGAGCTGCCGCATGCGCGCCATGTCAGGCCCAAGGCCTATGCCGACAACTTCGCCTACAACCGCATCGGTCGCTGGACGCACTGAACGCCTATCGCTTGGCGGAGGCCCGGGCCACGGCGGCGTCGTAGGCGCGGACGATCTCAGGATCGAGGTCGGCGAGCTTGAGATAGTGCAGGCGGGCGACCTCGCGCAGCGCCTTCCACGAGTCCGGCGGCACGGCCGCGCGGCCGGCGAGCCACTCGGCGATCGTGCCCTGCGACAGCTTCAAGGCCGCGGCCATCGGCTCTTGCCAGGCCGTACCCCAGATCGTCTGGCCGACCTTGGCCAGCACTGCCTGATCGCTCATTCCACCCTCACTTCGGCCCCGCGAGCGGCTGTGGCACGTCCGTCAAGGACAGCGGCGGCGCCCCGGCATCGGCCTGCCAGGAGATATCGATCTCAAACGTGTACCTGTCCGGCTCAACGACTTCGGGCCGTGATGGCTGCTCGAAGCGATGCACGAGCGAGGACGGTTCGCCGTGCAGATCGATGCGCACGCTGCCGCGCGTCTTGCCCTCGGCGATATCGTGGGACCCCACTGAGAAGCTTCGGAAGGTCACCAGATAGTGCAGCGTCCCGCTGGTCACCTGCGCCGGCAGGCCGATTGCGAACCCGGCCAGCGACGGACCGGTCGCCGGCGCCTGTCCCCAGGATCTTGGCGCCTCCGAGATCGACAGGAACGGCGGCGAGCGCAGCATGAGGAAAGTCGTTCGCGATGCCGAGGAGCGGTCCGAGTCGAAGGGCTTGGAGGGATCGTAGGAAGCAATGCCGTCGCCCATCTCGATCCATCCGGGATTCTTGGCCAGGAAATCGCGCGCGGCATGGAAGGGGCCGGACTGGTCGACATTGTCCAGGATGACGATCCCGCCGGGCCGCAGTCGCCGGGCCGCCATCAGCAGGTCGAACAACGCGAACTCGTAGTCGTGGTTGCCGTCGACCAGGCAGAGGTCGATCAGGAGCCCCCGCCGTTCGAGCTCGAGGAAGAACTCCATCGACATCAGCGGATGGAAGTTCACGATCTTCTGCAGCTCGGCCGGCCAGGCCGCGAAAATCGGCGGGCAGCGCTCGGCGCCGAACGGGTCGGTGGTGTGAACGACGCCGCTGCCGTTGCGCCACAGCGCCCGCGCCAGGACCTCGGTCGTGCCGCCGAACAGGGTGCCGACCTCGACAACGACCTGGGGCCGCAGGCTGCGGATCAGGGAGTAGAGGATCGCCCGCGATTCGTCGCTGATGAAGGAGCGGGCAGGGTAGTCCTTGAAGTAGCGCAGGACGTGCTTGGGGAAGGCGGTGTTGCCCCGCATCTTGGCGAGCAGCGACAATGGCTTGTCATCCGGATCTTCGCCGGGGATGGGCTGCAGGGGCCGAAAATTCGAGGCGAGCATCAAACCTACCTGAAAAGACGCGACGATCTGCTATGGCGGTACCCAAGCGCGCGGTCAAATTGCGGGCCGTGATCCGTGCTATTGTCGTTGCGACCCAAATGGTCTGCGCCCGTAGCTCAGGGGATAGAGCAACCGCCTTCTAAGCGGTAGGTCGCTGGTTCGAATCCAGCCGGGCGCGCCAATTCTCCCCAGCCAGACTGCACTCGGTGTGTATTTTTTGCCTTGCAATCCTATTTGCAAATAATTCTCACTTCCCAATAAAGTCATGATAATGACTCGCATTCGCTGAGTTCCGTTGGACGAGTGCTTTGGGGAGAAGTTGACGTGACGCGTAGCATTACCGCGACGACTGCCATGGCTGGCCTGCTGTTCGCCTCCGGCGCGATGGCGCAACAGCCACCAGACCAGAACGCGCAGGGCCCGGCGCCGACGCCTCCACCACCGGATCAGAATCCTGCCGCGCCGACCACGGCGCCGGCCACCATGCAGCCCGTCACCGTGACCGGCTCGCGCCCCAGCGAGGATTTCCAGACCACGCGCTCGTCGATCTTCCGCTTGGGGGCGGAAAACCTGATGGACGTGCCGCAGACGGTGATCGTCATCAATCGTGCCCTGATGAACTCGCAGGCGGCGACGACGCTCGACCAGGCGGTGCGCAACGTGCCGGGCGTTACAATCGGCTCGGCCGAGGGCGGCACGATCGGCAACAACATCAACCTCAACGGCTTCTCCGCGCGCACCGACATCTACCTCGACGCCATGCGCGATCGCGGCCAGTACTATCGCGACACGTTCGCCCTCGAGGCGATCGAGGTCCTGATGGGCCCGTCCTCGATGCTGTTCGGCCGCGGTTCGACCGGCGGCGTCATCAACCAGGTGACCAAGAAGCCCGGGCTCAAGAACGCGACCGAGCTCAGCGGCCAGGTGACGACCAACGGCCTCATCCGCTCCACCGCCGACGTCAACACCGCGTTCGGCGAGAACAACGCGGCGCGCGTCAACGGCATGTTCCAGTGGGGGAAGGCCACGACCGTCGACAACACCAACGTCCTGGACTTCGGCCTGGCGCCGTCGGTCAAACTCGGCATCGGCACGCCGACCGAGATAACGCTGGGCGCGATCCTACAGCATCGCAAGGACCAGGTTAACTACGGCGTGCCGCCGCTCAACGGCTTCCCGATCAACGTGCCGCGGAACACCAACTACGGCCTGTCCGACGACTACACCGAGCAGGACGTCATCCAGCTCAACGCCACGGTCGAGCACAAGTTCAACCCGAATTTCAAGGCGCGCAACCAGTCGGAGTTCCTGTGGGTCAACACGTCGGTGCGCCAAACGTCCGGCGCCTTCGTCGGCACGCTCGGCTCCAACTTCGGCTTCGTCCAGGCGACCAACGGACCGGGCAACACGCCTTACAGCGGCGCGCCCCTGAACCAGCTCTACGTTCGCCAGATCAGCCGCGACCGCAACATCAACGACATCACCTTCGAGAACCAGTCCGAGCTCGAGGCCAAGTTCAAGACCTGGGATTTCGGCCATCTGCTGCTGATGGGCATGGACCTCAATTACGAGTCCTACACGAGCAAGACCTACACCCGTAACGGCTTCTGCAACGGCATCGCGATGGTGGCGGGCTCGGTGGGCTGCACGCCCGCCGGTTACACGGTCGGCGCGGGAACGCCGGGCAACGTGCCGTCAATCCCCGGCAACTATGCCTCCTCGTCGGCCTGGGGCTTGGGCGCCTACTTCAACGACACGATCGAGGTAATGCCCTGGCTGAAGCTGGTCGCGGGCCTGCGCTGGGACGTCTATTCAGCGCAAGTCGGCAACTCGATCAATTCGGCGAATACCGTCGGCAACACCACGACGCCCTACCTGTTCCAGACCGACTTCTTCCTCAGCAAGCGCGGCGGCATCATCGTCGAGCCGACGCGCGAGCAGTCGTACTACGTCTCCTACAGCACGTCGTTCAATCCTTCGCTCGAGCAGCTCACCTCGACGACCGGCACGCAGACCCTGCCGCCGGAGAACAACGAAGGCTTCGAGGCCGGCGCGAAGTACGAGTTCCTGAACGGCAACCTGTCGCTGAACGGCGCGATCTTCCAGATAACCAAGTACAATGCGCGCACACAGAACGCCGACGGCACCTTCACGCCGACCGGCACGGTGCGCGTGCAGGGCGCGCGCGTCGGCGCCGCCGGCCGCATCACGCCGGAATGGCAGGTCTTCGGCGGCTACGCCTACCTCAACGCCCGCATCATCCAGGGCCTGCAGTTCCAGAACGGCATCGGCAACACCACGGGCAACGTGCCGCTCAACACGCCCAAGGACTCGGGCAACATCTGGACGACCTACACGATCAAGGACACGTACGAGATCGGCGGCGGCATGTTCTATGTCGGCCAGCGCTACGCCAACAACCAGAACACGGTGCAGGTGCCGGAGTATTTCCGCTTCGACGCCACGGCCGCCTACAAGGCGCCGACCTGGGAGCTGCGCGCCAACGTCTTCAACGTCTTCAACACGATGTACTACGACTCGTTGATGGCGTCGGACGGCGGCCGTGCCGTGCCGGGCACCGGCCTGACCGGGCTGCTGACCTTCACCTACCGCATGTGAGCGGGACGGTCGGTCGATCATGCTGGTCTGCATTCCCAACGTTCTCGACGCCGGGCAGCTCGTCAGCCTGCGTGCCCGGCTCGACGGGGCCAACGAAGCGTGGGTCGACGGGCGCGTGACCGCGGGCTACCAGGGCGCGCCCGTCAAGTTCAACCAGCAGATCGACGAGGCGTCGGAGGTGGCGCTGGCCTGCCAGCGCATCGTCGTCGGCGCGCTCGAGACCAATCCGCTGTTCATCAGCGCCGTGCTGCCCAACACGATCTATCCGCCGATGTTCAACCGGTACGGCCAGGGCATGAAGTTCGGCGCCCATGTCGACGGCAGCGTGCGCATCCATCCGCACAACGGCGCCAAGTTGCGCACCGACGTCTCGGCGACGCTGTTCCTCACCAATCCCGACGAGTATGACGGCGGCGAGCTCGAGGTCGAGGACACCTACGGTCGCCACAGCGTGAAGCTGCCGGCCGGCAGCATGGTCGTCTATCCCGCGACGAGCCTGCACCAGGTGACGCCGATCACCCGGGGCGTGCGCACCTCGTGCTTCTTCTGGGTGCAGAGCCTGATCCGCGACGAGACCCAGCGCGGCGTGCTCTACCAGATGGACGACGCCATCCAGCGCCTCAACCAGACCAACGCCGACGAGATCGCCCGACGATCGTTGATCGGCTGCTATCACAACCTCGTCAGGATCTGGAGCGAGACCTGATGGCTGAAGCCGCCGCCACAGCCCTGCCGAGCAACCGGGTTAATCGCAGGCTTTCTTTCGTGCGCTGGGTGAGGCGCACCCACGGCTGGTTCGGCCTGTGGGGGGCGCTGCTCGGCCTGATGGCCGGCACCAGCGGCATCTGGCTCAACCATCGCAGCGTCATGAAGCTGGAGCTGCCCGACCAGCAGCAAAGCAGCATGCAGCTCGCGTTGCCCGATCCGCGGCCGGAGACGGCCAACGCCACGGCCGTGTGGCTGCAGGGCGTGCTCAAGGCCGATCGTCCGGCGAACAACATACGGGTCGAGCGTTCGCGGCCTGTTCCCTGGGCGGAGCGGGACGGCGGCGAGAGAAGCGGTGAAGGCCGGCCGGCCATGCAGCCCGAGCGCTGGACCTTCGCCTTCGGTGGGCCCAACAAGGTGATGCAGGTCGAGTACTGGGTCGGCAATCGGTCGGCCAGCGTGCGCACCACCCAGAACGGGTTCATCGCCACGCTCACGAACCTTCACAAGGGCACGACCATGCCGGCGCCGTGGATACTGCTGATCGACACGCTGGCCGGCGCCATGATCTTCTTGTCGATCAGCGGCATTATCCTGTGGTGGGAGACCCATCGGCGACGACTTGCAGGGATCGTGATCTTTGGCATTTCTGTGATTGTCACGGCGGCTCTTGCGATGTCGCCGCTGCAGTGGTGATAAGGCCTCGTGAAACCGGAACTTCCTCTCATGCCCCGCCTCGAGGCGATCGTGGGGGCTTCCAAGGAGCCGCTGACGCCGACGGTCAAGCGCGCGCTGCTGGCGTTGGTCATCTTCTTCCATGTCGGTGGCGGCTGGGCGCTGACCCAGGTCGAGCCAGCGAAGCTGATCGTGGGCGACATCGCGCCCATGGAAGTGCGCATGGTGCCGGCCGAGCAGGCGGCCGAACCGGAGATCGAGAACGCCGAACCGCCGCCGCCGGTTGAGATCAAGCAGCCCGACCTGGCGGCGATCGTCGAGCCCCCGCCGCCCGACCTGCCGCCGCCCGAGTTCCCGATCGCCAAGGTCGATATCCCGCCGCCTGACGAGCCGCCGCCGCCGGTCATCCCGCCGCTCGAGAAGAAGCCGGACCCCAAGCCCGAGCAGCCGAAGCCAGTGCAGCGCAAGCCGCCGGCGCCGGTGCCGCAGGCGCCGGTCGACAACCAGCCGCAGCAGGCGACGCCGCGCGCGGCCACGGCGCCGCGCACCATATCGGCCTCCCAACTCGGCTTCCTGGTGCCGCCCAACCCAATCTATCCCGCACGCTCGCGCAAAGCCGGCGACCAGGGGACAGTAATGGTGCGGGTGTTGATCGATGTCGCCGGGCGGCCATCACAGGTCTCGTTGCAGACGTCGTCGGGGCATCCCGCGCTCGACGAATCGGCCGTGAGTGCCGTCCGCGCCGCGCAGTTCCGGCCCTACGCCGAAGGCGGCATTACGCAGGCGGTGTGGGTCCTGGTGCCGATCAATTTTGTGTTGAGGTAGGAGTAACGTCATGGGTGACGCATCGTCCCTGGGCTTCGGCCATTTCATCGCGCAGTCCGACATCGTGGCCAAGGTGCTGCTGGCGGTGCTCGCGATCATGTCGGCGATCTCCTGGTACCTGATCGTCTACAAGGGCGTCAGCCAGGTCGTGCGCCAGAAGCGCAGTGCCAAGTTCCTGACCTTCTTCTGGAGCGCCACGTCGCTCGAGCAGGTGCAGAACGAGCTCAGCGTCCATGGCGTGCACGAGCCGTTCGGCCATCTCACGGCGCATGCCATGCATGCCCAGCAGCATCACGCCAAGTTCGGTGCCGCCAAGCTCGAGGAGGCGGGCTCCGAGCAGGAGTTCCTGACGCGCACCATCAAGAAGGTGCTCGACGAGGAGACGACGGCGCTGGAGAACGGCCTCACCATGCTCGCGACCATCGGTGCCACCGCGCCGTTCGTCGGCCTGTTCGGTACGGTGTGGGGCGTCTATCACGCGCTGGTGGCGATCGGCATGTCGGGCTCGGGCATGCTCGACAAGGTCGCGGGACCGGTCGGCGAGGCGCTGATCATGACCGGCATCGGCCTTGCCGTCGCCCTGCCCGCGGTGATGGGCTACAACTGGCTGACCCGCGCCAATCGCGTGCTCTCCACCAAGCTCGATGCCTTCGCTTTCGAGCTGCTGAACTTCCTGCTGATCGGCCGCACCCTGCAGACCGCCGGCCGCGGCGGCCGGCCGGGCAGCGTGCCGCTCGCCGCCGTGAACTACTAGGCGAGGAGGAAACCATGGCTTTCGGAAGCTTCGACCGCAAAACCTCCTCGCAGCCCATGGCCGAGATCAACATGGTGCCGTTGATCGACGTCGTGCTGGTGCTGCTGGTGATCTTCATCGTGACGGCGCCGCTGCTCACCAACGTGGTCAAGCTCGACCTGCCCAAGGCGACCTCGACCAACGACATCCAGAAGCCGGAGAAGATCGAGTTCGCCATCGACGCCAACGGTCTGCTCTACTGGAAGGGTGAGCGCCTCAGCCGCGAGGACGCGATCGCGAGGTTCGCCGAAGCAGGCCGCAAGCGGCCGCAGCCCGAGGTCTACCTGCGCGCCGACCAGAACGTGCCTTACCGCTACGTCGCCGAGACCCTCGCCGATGCCTCGAAGGGCGGCCTCTCCAAGGTAGCCTTCGTCAGCGAACCGGCGCGGTAGTCTTCGCTGGGGCGCGCCACTGGCGTGGCGCGCCCCAGCCATCAACGTGCCGTCCACACCGCGAGCTCGTATCCGTCGGGATCGGCGAAGTGGAAGCGGCGGCCGCCGGGGAAGTCGTAGGCCGCCTTGACGATACGTCCGCCCGCCGACTCGACGCGGCGCTGGATGTCCGCAAGGTCGTTGGCATAGAGGATGACCAGCGGGCCGCCCGCGCCACGCGCTTTGTCCGCACCGGCGAAGCCGCCGGTCAGCCGGCCGTCGCGGAACTCGCAATAGGCCGGGCCGTAGTCCTTGAACGTCCAGCCGAAGACGTCGCCATAGAACTGCTTGGCGCGCGCCACGTCGGTCACGTCGAACTCGACATAGTCGATGCGGCGGTCGTTCTCGGTGTTGGTCGCGGCCATGATCGCTCCTGCTTGTAGCGGAGGAGCGATCCTGTCCGATATTCATGCCGATGTCTTGACGCGAAGCCGTGACCTTCTGCCTGCAGTGCTGTCAGTTGTACTTGGCGAGCTCCAGCCGGCCGATCTGGTTGCGATGGACCTCGTCGGGGCCGTCGAAGATCCGCATCGATCGGGCCGAGGCATAGGCCCTGGCCAGGCCGAAGTCGTCCGAGACGCCGGCGCCCCCATGCGCCTGGATCGCCATGTCGAGGACGCTCGACAGCATCTTCGGCACCGCGACCTTGATCATGGCGATCTCGGCCCGCGCCACCTTGTTGCCGACCGTGTCCATCATGTAGGCCGCCTTGAGGACCAGCAGCCGCGCCTGCTCGATCATGATGCGCGCCTCGGCGATGCGCTCCAGGGTCACGGTCTGCTCGGCGAGCGGCTTGCCGAAGGCGACGCGCGACTTCACGCGCTTGCACATGTCCTCCAGCGCCCGCTCGGCAGCGCCGATCGCGCGCATGCAATGGTGGATGCGCCCCGGTCCCAGGCGGCCTTGTGCAATCTCGAAGCCGCGCCCTTCGCCCAGGAGGATGTTGGAGCGCGGCACGCGGACATTGTCGAACACCACCTCGGCATGGCCGTGCGGCGCGTCGTCGTAGCCGAACACCGACAGCGGCCGCATCACCTTCACGCCCGGCGTGTCCATCGGCACCAGCACCATCGACTGCTGGCGATGGCGGCTGGGATTGGCGGGATCGGTCTTGCCCATGAAGATCGCGATCTTGCAGCGCGGATGGGTGGCGCCGGTCGTCCACCACTTGCGGCCGTTGATCACGTAGTGATCGCCGTCGCGCAGGATGGTGCTCTCGATGTTGGTGGCGTCCGAGGAAGCGACGGCGGGCTCGGTCATGGCGAAGCAGGAGCGGATATCGCCGGCCAGCAATGGCTTTTGCCACTGCTCCTTCTGCTCCTCGTTGCCGTAGAGCTCCAGCGTCTCCATGTTGCCGGTGTCGGGCGCGGAGCAGTTGAACACCTCCGACGCCATCGGCGCACGGCCCATGATCTCGCACAAAGGCGCGTATTCGAGGTTGGTGAGGCCGGCGCCGCGCGGCGAGTGCGTCAGGAAGAGGTTCCACAGGCCTTCCAGCCGGGCCTGCTTCTTCAGGTCCTCCATCAGCGCCGTCGGCTGCCAGCGGTCGCCGGTCTCGATCTCATGGGCGTGACGCGCCTCGTTGGGATAGACGTGACGATCCATGAAATCCCTGAGCTTGTCCTGCAGGGCCACGACCTTGTCGGAATAGGCGAATTCCATGGCTTGTCTCCTGATGCTGCGGCCCCTGGTAGGCCTGCGCGCTTCATCAGGAAATTGAATAGATTTCATGATATCTCATGCACATGATTAATCTGTCACGCGTCGACCTCAACCTCCTGGTCGTCCTCGAGGCGATCGTCGCCGAAGGCGGCGTCAGCCGGGCGGCCGAGCGCCTCAACCTGACGCAACCGGCGGTGAGCCACGCGCTCGCCCGGCTGCGCGAGCTGTTCGACGATCCGCTGTTCGTGCGCGAAGGCCGCAACCTCGCGCCGACCTCGCTCACCAAGCGCCTGGTCGAGCCGTTGCGCCAGTCGCTGCAGGCGCTGGGTGCATTGATCGAGAAGGGCGAGAGCTTCGATCCGGCGCTGAGCGAGACGGTCTTCACGGTGTCGATGCGCGATCCGATGGAGGTGCTGATCCTGCCGAAGCTGATGAAGCGCCTGGCCCGCGAAGCGCCGGGAATCGACCTGCGCACGGTCCAGATGCGCCGGCGCAGCGTCGAGAACGGCCTGGCCGACGGCACGCTCGATGCCGCCTTCGATGTGGCCTTGCCCTTGTCGGAACGCATCCATCGCCAGCGCATCAGCGCCGACCGCTTCGTCGTCGCGGCGCGCAAGGGCCATCCGCGGGTGCGGCCGGGCTTCACGCTCGCGACCTATCTTGCCGAGAAGCACGTCATGGTGACGTCGCGCCGCCGCGGCCCGGGAGCGGAGGACATCGAGCTCGGCCAGCACGGCCAGCGCCGCCATGTCAGCCTGCGCTGCCGCAACTATCTCGCGGCCATCCAGGTGGTGGCGGGGAGCGACCTGGTGCTGACGATGACCGCGCGCTACGCGTCGCTGCTCGCCGCGGCATCCGGCGTGCGGGTGTTGGCCATGCCGCTCCGGATGCCGACGCTCGATCTCTTCCTCTATTGGCACGACCGGGTCGACAATGACCCAGCCAATCGCTGGCTGCGCTTGCAGCTCGTCGAGACCTTGAGCAAGACTGCACGCCCCTGAAGCCCGCGGAGTTCGTCGCGTGTCATTTGATGCCAGATTCGATACTAGGCCGACCGTCGACCAGCCCGACGACGATCCGTATCTCTGGCTCGAGGAGGTCGAGGGCGAACGGGCGCTCGCCTGGATCGGGGCCGAGAACGACCGCACATTGAAAACCTTCGGCGGCGCTCAGTTCGCCGCCGACCGAGATACCTTGGCGGCGATACTCGACCGGCCCGACAAGATCCCCTTGATCGGGCGGCGCGGATCGTGGGTCTACAACTTCTGGCTCGATGCCAAGAACCCGCGCGGCCTGTGGCGTCGCACCACGCTCGAGAGCTATCGCCTCGATCAGCCGGCCTGGGATGTCCTGCTCGACGTCGACGCCCTGGCCGCGGCCGAGGGCGAGGACTGGATCTGGGGCGGTGCGGCGACGCGGCCCGGCACGCACGATCGCGCCATCCTGCGCCTGTCGCGCGGCGGCAGCGATGCCGTGGTGCTGCGCGAATTCGATTTGGCGAGCCGGACCTTCGTGGCGGACGGCTTCGCGCTGTCGGAGGCCAAGGGCGGCGTGAGCTGGCTCGACCCCGACACGCTGCTGCTGAGCAGCGCCTGGGGCGGCGACGTCACGACGTCCGGCTACGCCCGCACGGTGCGGCTGTGGCGGCGTGGCACCGACGTGGCCGAGGCGCCGGTTCTCTTCGAGGTGCCGCGGCAGAGCATGGTGGCCAGCGGCGGAGTCGACCGCGAGCATGCTTCGAAGATCGTGTGGTACGCCGAGCAGATCGGCTTCTTCGACATCAACCTTTGGATGGCGAACGGCGAGGGCGCCAACGGCGTCAAGCTCGACCTGCCGACCGATATCGAGCTGCAGACCCACTATGATTGGATGGCGATCAAGCCACGCAAGGCCTGGACTGTGGCGGGCAGGACCTGGCCCGCCGACAGCTTGCTCGGCATCAGGCTCGACGCGTTCATGGCGGGCAGCCGGGAGTTCGTCGTCCTGTTCGAACCGGCCGCGCGGCGGGTGCTGGACGGTTTCTTCTGGAACATGGGGCGGTTGGTGCTGTCGATCCTCGACAACCTGCAGCCGGTGTTCGAGGTCCTCACGCCGTCCGATACCGGCTGGACGCGCCAGGGCCTGACCGGCCTGCCGGCGATCGGCGTGGTCGACATCTCGCCGCTGGACGTCGAGCCGTCGGAGAGCAACGGCGACCTGGTCGCGACCGTGCAGGATCCCCTGACGCCGCATTCGTTGATGCTGCTTGCCGAAGGCAAGGGCCCGGTCCTGCTCAAGCGGTCCTCGCCGGCCTTCTCGCCGGAAGGCCTGGTGGTGACGCGCCACGAGGCGATCTCGATCGACGGCGAGCGCATCCCGTACACGCAGACCGGGCCGGCCGGCGAGACCGGCGAGGCGCCGGTCCATCTCACTGGCTACGGTGGCTTCCGGCTGCCGAGCCGGCCTTATTACAACGCGAGCATCGGCAAGATGTGGCTGGAGCGCGGCGGCACCAGCGTCATCGCCAACATCAGGGGCGGCGGCGAGTTCGGCACGCCCTGGCACGAGGCCGGCCGCGGCGCGGGCAAGCGGCTGACGCACGACGATTTCGCCGCCGTCGCTGCCGACCTGGTGCGACGCGGCGTGACGCGGCCCGGGCGCATCGCCGCCGAGGGCGGATCGAACGGCGGCATCCTGATCACCAACATGCTGACGCGTTATCCCGAACGCTTCGGCGCCCTGTTCTGCACCATCCCGCTGATCGACATGCGCCGCTATTCCAAGCTTCTGGCCGGCGCGAGCTGGATCGCCGAGTACGGCGATCCCGACAAGCCGGCGGAATGGGAATGGCTGAAGACATACTCGGCCTATCACCAGGCGGTGCCCGGCCAAGCCTATCCGCCGATCCTGATCGCCACGACGCGGCGTGACGATCGCGTGCACCCCGGCCACGCCCGCAAGATGGCGGCCAAGCTGCGCGCCATGGGCTACGAGCAGGTCTGGTTCTACGAGCCCGCCGCCGGCGGCCACGGCTACGGCAAGGACAACAAGGAACGCGCCGCCTTCTCGGCACTGGGCTACACGTTCCTCAGGCAGAAGATCGGCTGGTCGTGAGTCGCTTGGCCAGCATGATGTCCGGCCGGCCAGCGCCGTTCACGTCGGGCAGGAGGCCGACGACCTCGTAGCCGTGGCGGCGGTAGAAGGTGAGGGGATGCCTGCGCCCGGTCATCTGGATCGTTGCGATGTTGCCGACCACATCCGGCCCGAGGTCGCGACCGAACAGGGTTGTGCCGCCGTAGTCGTCGTCGCTGCCGAGGAACAGCGTCAGCACGCCCTCGCTTCGGGCGCGCGCTTCGAGGGCCGCCATCAGCGCCGAGCCGATGCAGCGATAGTGCTGGTCCGGCGCCACGACCAGGGGATGGATCTCCCAGCCGTGGCTATAGGTGCGGATCGCGCCGATCCAGCCGACCAGCCCACCGCCCTCCAGGGCGGCGTAGCCCAGCCAGTCGTCATCTCCGCAGCGCAAGGCCACCTCGGCCTCTGCCTCGCCGTGGCCGTTGTAGGCCGACGGCACATGCGCCAGCGCGCCGCGCAGGATCCTGGCGGCGTCGGCATGCCGGGCTGGCGCGAGCGCTGCGAAGTCGACGATCTCCATTCAGCTTCGCGAGCCCGCGAAGGTGACGGTGGCGGCGCCGGCGCCGATCAGCAGGCCACCGCCCACTTTGTTGACCATGCCGATGGCGCGCGGATTGGCGACGAAGCCGCGGGCGCGGGTCGCGACCAGCGCGTAGCCGAAGGCATTGGCGAAGGCCAGCAGCAGGAACGTCGCCTCGAACGCCATCATCTGGGTGACGAAGTCGGCCCGCGGATCGAGGAAGGCCGGCAGGAAGGCGACGAAGAAGGTGATGCTCTTGGGATTGAGCGCCGTCACCAGCCAGGCATGGCCCAGCATCTTCGCGGCCGAGACCGCATCGGTGCGGGGCGCCGCCTCGAGCGTGCCGCCGGCGCGCCACAGCTTGATGCCCAGATAGACGAGGTACGCGGCGCCGACCCACTTCAGGACGGTGAACAGCGTGGCCGAGGCGGCGAGCAGGGCGCCCAGTCCCAGCATGGAGAGCGTCATGGCGGTGAAATCGCCCAGCGCCACGCCCACCGTCATGGGCAGCACGGTGCGCCAGCCCTGGCCCAGGGCGTAGGAGACGACCAGCAGCACGGTCGGCCCCGGGATGATCAGGAGCACCGCCGACGCGGCAGTGAAGGCGGCCCAGCTTTCGAACGTCATGCAATCCTCCGTTTGCTTCCGGAGGACCAAGCCACAGGCTTTTGCCGAAGTCAGCCGGCTTTTGCCGTCTTGCCGCCATCGATCACGATCTGCGCCCCGGTCATGAAGGGATGCTCGTCGGAAGCGAGGGTGAGGGCCAGGGCGGCGACTTCCTCCGCGCTGGCGAGGCGACCGATCCCGGGCACGTTGTTCTTCACCCACTGGTTCAGGCCGACCCGCCACACCGCGTCCGGGACGTTCTCCATGCCGGCGGCCCGGCGCAGGAACGGCGTGTCGGTCGTGCCCGGGATCAGGGTGTTCACGCGGATGCCCTGCTGGGCGTAGTCGAGCGCCGCGCCCTGGACCAGGCCCACCAGGGCCCGCTTGCTCGCGGTATAGGCCGAGCGCTTGGCCTGGGTGGAGATGGCATTGGACGACGCGGTGACCACGATGGTGCCGCCGCCCGCTTTCAGCATGTGCGGAATCTCGTACTTCATGGCGAGGAAGACGCCGCGCAGGTTGGTGTTGTTGACGCGGTCCCATTCCTCGGCGCTGTACTCGTGCAGCGGCTTCTCGACGGTGATGCCGGCGTTGTTGAAGGCGACGTCGAGCCGGCCGTAGGCGCCGACCGTGGCATCGATGAAGGCGCGGACCTCGTCCTCGGCCAGGACGTCGGCCTTCACGTAGAGCGCCTCGCCGCCAGCCGCCTTGATCTCGCGCTCGACGTCCTGGCCGAGTGCCGTCCGGCGGCCAAGAAGGCGACCTTGCCGCCTTCGGCCGCGAAGGCGAGGGCGGCTGCCCGGCCGATGCCCGACGTGGCGCCGGTGATGGCGACCACCTTGCCGGCGAAGCGCCGGCGGCCGGGCTGCGGCGGAATGGGGGGCGACTTGGCGGGCAGGGCGAGGGCGACGCCGGCGGTCAGGCCGGCGATGAGGCCGGCGGCCGTTCCCAGCGTGGTCGAGCCCAGGATGCGGCGGCGATTGGGCGGCGAAGGCGTCTCGTGCGACATGGCAAACTCCAATCTTGTCGATGACAAGATAAATTACACTGCAATCTTTACAATGACAAGTCTTGGCTAGATCGCTTGACACCCAGCATGGTGCGTGTGCGGATGGCCCATGGCGCGGGCAAAGACGGCAAAACCCTATCACCATGGCGAACTGCGCGAGGCATTGGTCGCGGCAGGCCGCAAGCTCCTTGAGGAAAAGGGCGTGCGCGGCTTCACGCTACGCGAATGCGCCCGCCGCGCCGCGGTCTCCCATGCCGCTCCGGCCCATCACTTCGCCTCGATCGACGACCTGCTGGCCGAGATCGCGACGCGCGGCTATCACGAGCTCGCCGCGGCGATGTCGGCCGAGGCGCGCCGGTCGGGCACCGATGCGGCGGCACGGCTGGTCGGCCAGGGTGTCGGCTACATGGCCTTTGCCGCCGCCAATCCGGTCCTGTTCCAGCTCATGTTCAGCCGCGAGGCCAACCGCTTCGAGACGCCCGAGCTCGCCGAGGCCGCCAAGTCGGCCTACCACCTGCACCGCGAGGCCGTCGAAGCGGTCATCCCGCAGGCCTCCGGCGAGGTGAAGGAGCGCATGGTCGACTTCGCCTGGGCCTCCGTGCATGGCTTCATCACCCTGGTCCTGGAAGGCCAGCTCGGCGAGCGGGACTCGTCCAGGGCACTCAAGGCGCGCGGCCTGGCGGCACTGTCGGCGATGGTCGAGGCGGTCGTGCGCGCCGGCGGCGAGCCCGTAGCCTGATCTAGAGGTCGATGCGAAACAGAAACGCCTCGACGTCGCCGTAGGCCGGCTCCTTGTGGAAGCGTCTCACGAACACGCCGCCGTTGTTGGTGATGACCTTCTGCGACGGCAGGTTGGTCACGTCGGTGGTGAGCTCGACGTGCTTGAGCCCCTCCTTGCGCGCCTCCGGCAGCAGCCGGGCCAGCGCTCGCGTGGCGTAGCCGTGGCCGCGCTTCCACGGGACGACGGCATAGCCGATATGGCCCAGGCAGTGCGGAGGCAGCGCCTCCGTGCCGGGCTGCCAGCGAAAGCCGATCGAGCCGCAGAAGCCGTCGTCCCAGATCCAGCGGCTATAGCCGGGCAGGCGCGGGACCTGTGAGCCGTCGGGTAGGGTGATCGGCCCGGCCTTGGCGTCGCGGTCGTCGAGCGAGGCGACGAAGCCCGCCGCGTCCGCATCGATCTTGGCGAGATGCTCCGCCGCGGCTGCCCCCAGCCGGATGTTGTCCGGCGACCAGTCGCGCTTCAGCGCGTCGACATAGGCATCGATCTGCGCCAGGGAGGGGACAAGGAGCTGCAACGGGCTATCCTCGGCAATGGCCGGCTGCTGTAGCATGCTGGCCCATGAGTTCCAGCCCCGTCCTCGTCCTCGATATCGACGGCGTCGTCTCGCTCGCCCAACCGGGCTCGCCGTCGCCCTGGTACGCCAGCCTGAAGGACGACTGGGGGTTCGACCACGAAGAGATGGCGCGCGATTTCTTCCGCCGGGATTTCATGGAAGTCCTGCGTGGCCGCATCGATCTGCATGTCGCGCTGCATGAATGGCTGGAGACCAAGGGCATGGCCGACCGGCTGGAGGAGTTCATCGCCTACTGGTTCGCCAGGGACGCCGTGATCGATCGCGAGGTCCTGGCCATGGCCGACGCCTGGCGCCAGCGCGCCGGTGGCCGCTGCTTCACCGCCTCCAACCAGGAGCACCACCGCATCGCCTACCTGCGCGATGAGGCGGGCCTGGGGCCGCACTTCGACGAGATCATCTATTCGGCGGCGCTCGGCGTCTGCAAGCCCGAGCGCGTGTTCTTCACCAACGCCCAGGCGCGCATGGGCGTGACGGTGGCGCAGTCGATCCTGTTCGTCGACGACGTTGCCGCCAACGTCGACGGCGCGCGCGCCTGCGGCTGGCGGGCGATGCTGTATCGCGGACCGGAGAGCCTCAGGCAGGCGCTGGAGAAGTGGGGTTAGCTACGCCCGCCGCAGCTTCGCCCAGATGATCGCGTGCACGACCATCCACATCGGCACCAGCACCGTGGGCACGAACGACAGCGGTAGCTGAGTCATCGCCTCGGAGCCCGGATCGGGGAAGACCTGCAGCAGCGAGCCTGGCGCCGACATCACGCCGAGCACGATCGCGGCCACCAGGTCGAGCATGCCGAAGGCGTTCCACAGATGCAGCACGACCTTGTTCCGTGCCGGCGCGCGGGCGAGCCAGATCAACGGCAGCGCCACGACGCCGCTGATGATGTCGCCCCAGCCGGCCGACTGAGGGAATGGGCCGGACATCCGACCCTCGGCCGCCACCAGCAGGAACAGCACCGCGAAGACGCGCCCGACATTCATGCCGACCAGGAGCGGCAATGGCAGGCCGAGCATCGCGGCGCGCGCCCTCGGCCACGCTGTGGCGATGACGGCGGCGGTGAGCGGCGTCGCCACGAAGAGCCCCATGACGGGAAAGGGCCGAGCGTTCGCGGCCCAGCCCGCCGCGCTGGCAGCCGTGGCGATGCCGACCCACAGGGCGAGCAGGAGCGCCATGATGATCTTGCTCTCGCGCGAGACGTCGAGGAAAGCGAGCAGGGTGCTGATGATGAAGATGGTCAGCGCAACGGTGGCGATGGTTCCCAGGACGTCGAGCATGCAGGATCCTCCGGTCGGGTTGCCGAAGGGTCGTGTTCCGTAAAAGATGTTCAACATCATCTTATGGAGGACGCCATGCCGTACACGGCGACGCACAAGCTGCAGACGCGCCAGCGCATCCTCGAGAGCGCACGCCGCCTGTTCAACAGCAAGGGCTTCGACGCCGTGTCGATCGGCGAGATCATGGAGAGCGCCGGCCTGACGCACGGCGGTTTCTACCGGCATTTCAAGGACAAGGACGAGCTCTACGCCGAGGCGGTGCGCTGGTTCCTGTGCGAGGAGGCGCCCAAGCCGTGGCGGCGGCCGCGCCGCAATGCGCACAAGCGGCGCGCAGAGCGAATCGTCGACGCCTATTTCTCGCTCGACCATTTCGACGATCGCGAAAGCTGCTGCCCGCTGATCGCCTTGCCCTCTGACGCCGCGCGCAGCGGCGACGGCGACAAGGCGGCCTACCAGGACGTGCTGCAGAAGCTGCTCGCTTTCTTCCAGGCCGACCTGCCCGGACCGGCCGCGCGCGAGCGCGCCATGGCGCTGGCCGCCTTGTGCATCGGCGGGCTCGCGGCGGCGCGTGGCGTCGGCGATCCCGGCCTGGCGCAGGAGCTGCGGCAAGCCGCCTACCGGCAGGCGCAAACTATGCTAAAAGCCCCGCCATGCTGATGTTCGACATACCGTTCGGCACGACCGACTGGGAAGGCGTGGAGCGCACCGAGCATGCCGGCGAGACCGGCAAGGCCTACTGGCGCACGCGCACCTTCAACAACATCCGGGTACGCATGGTGGAATACACCCCGGGCTATCTCGCCGACCACTGGTGCCAGAAGGGCCATGTGCTGCTGGTGCTGGATGGCGAATTGCACACCGAACTGGCCGACGGCCGCACCGTGGTCCTGACCAAGGGCCAGAGCTATCAAGTCGCCGACGGCGACCTCGCCCACCGTTCGAAGACCGAACACGGCGCCAAACTCTTCATCGTGGACTGACATGACGGACAAGATTGGATTTATAGGCGTCGGCACCATGGGCGAGCCGATGTGCAGAAACCTCGCCCGCAAGAGCGGCCGGGAAGTGCTGGCCGCCGACCGCGACGAGGCGCCCCTGAAGCGCCTGGCCGCCGACGGCGTGAAGACCGCGTCGATCGACGAGATCACGGTCGAATGCCGGACCATCATGCTCTCCCTGCCGGGCGGCAAGGAGGTCGAGCAGGTCTGCCTGGGCGAGGGCGGCCTGGTCTCCAAGGCCAAGCTCGGCTGGACGGTGATCGATCTCAGCACCTCGCCGACCAGCCTGGCGCGGCGGCTCTATGCCGAATTCGAAGGCTGCGCCTCGGCCTTCGCAGACGCGCCGGTAGCGCGCACCCGCCAGGCCGCGATCGACGGCACACTGTCGATCATGGTCGGCGGCACCAGGGAATGCTTCGACCGTATCGAGCCCTTGCTGCGCTGCATGGCGAGCGAGGTGACCTATTGCGGCGACGCCGGCAGCGGCCAGGCGGTCAAGATCCTGAACAACATGATCCTGTTCCAGACCGGCGTGGCGCTCGCCGAGGCGCTCTCCATCGCGCGCGCCCACGGCGTCGACGGCAAGGTATTGTTCGAGACCCTGACCAAGGGCTCGGCCGATTCTTTCGCGCTGCGCAACCACGGCATGAAGGCGATGCTGCCGGGCGTCTTCCCCGAACGCGCCTTTTCGGTGGAGTACGCGCTGAAGGACCTGTCCTACGCCATCCAGATGGCCGAGGAGCGCGGCGTGCCGGCGCTGGGCGCCGACGTCGTCCGCGAACTGATGGAACGCGCCATCGAGCTCGGCCACGGCAAGGAATACTGGCCGGTCATTCTGAAGGCGGTCGAGGACGCGACGAAGAAGTAGTTGGAGCGCGGACCTCCAGGTCCGCTGAGGGGAGAAAGAGTACATGGCGCGCATTGCTGTGGGCGGATTCCAGCACGAGACCAACACCTTCGCGCCGCAGCAGGCGACCTGGGAAGAATTCGTGCGCGCCGACGCTTGGCCGCCGCTGCTGCGCGGCCCGGAGATGATCCCGGGCGTCGAGGGCTACAACATCCCGATCGCCGGCGCCGTGAAGCGGCTGGCCGAGCTCGGCCATGAGGTCGTGCCGCTCGCCTGGGCGGCGGCGGCACCGGCCTCCTATGTCACCGCGGATGCCTACGAGAAGATGTGGGCGCTGTTCGACGAGGACATCAAGAAGCTCGGCCCGTTCGACGCCATCTACCTCGACCTGCACGGCGCCATGGTGGCGGAGAACACCGAGGACGGCGAGGGTGAGCTGTTGAAGCGCATCCGCACCATCGTCGGCGGCGCCATGCCGATCGTGGCGAGCCTCGACTACCACGCCAACCTCACGCCCGAGATGGCGAGCCTCGCCACCGCCCTGGTCGGCTATCGCACCTATCCGCACATCGACATGGCCGTGACCGGCAAGCGCGCCGCCGAGCTTCTGGACCGCCTGCTCAAGGAGAAGCGGCCCGTCTACCGCGCCTACCGCCAGCTCGATTTCCTGATCCCGCTGGTCTGGCAGTGCACCTTCATCGAGCCGGCCAAGGCCATCTTCGACCTGGTGGGCGAGCTCGAGGCCGGCGAGAAGAGCCACAACCAGGGCATCGTCAGCGTCACCCACACGCCGGGCTTCCCGCCCGCCGACATCGCCCAGTGCGGCCCGGCGCTGGTGGTCTACGGCCACGACAAGGAAGCGGTCGAAGCGGCAGCCGACAAGCTCGCCCAGACCGTGAAGGCGCAGGAGCGGGCCTTCGACGGCGAGCTTCTGGACCCCGACGCCGCGGCGTTGCGTGCCATCGAGCTTTCGAAGAACGCGAAGAAGCCGATCGTGCTGGCCGACGTGCAGGACAATCCCGGCGCTGGCGGCACCTCGGACACGGTCGGGCTGCTGGCCGCCCTGATGCGGCACAAGGCCAAGGGCGCGGTGATCGGCATGATCGTCGACGAGGAAGCGGCGAAGGATGCCGTCGCCACGGGCGAGGGCAAGATCATGCATCGCGGCATCGGCGCGGTCGTGGGCTATGCCGGCGAGAAGCCGCTCGTCGCCGACTGGCGCGTGGTGAAGGTGGGCGACGGCAAGTTCATCGGCACCGGTCCGTTCTACGGCGGCGCCCGGTTCCAGATCGGTCCGATGGCGCTGGTCACCGACGAGGCGACCGGCGTGTCGGCCGTGCTTGCGAGCAAGCGCATCCAGGCCGCTGACCAGGAGATGTTCCGCCATGTCGGCGTCGAGCCGTCGAGCGTGCCGATCCTCGGCTTGAAGTCGACGGTCCATTTCCGCGCCGACTTCCAGCCCATCGCCGAGACCATCCTGGTGGTGCAGTCGCCGGGTGCGCACATCACCGATCCGATGGAGATGCCCTACAAGCACCTGCGCAAGGGCATCAAGCTGAAGCCGATGGGACCGGTGTGGAACGGATGACGACGGCAGGTCGTCAGTCCTCGAGCATCACCTGAGCCAGGCTGCTGTGGACGCGCAGCTGCCCCTGCGTGCTGACGAAGCCGCGCTTCCTGAACTTGCCGATGAAGTGATTGATGCGCGGCCTGGTCGTCCCGACGATCTCGGCCAGGGTCTGCTGGTTGACGAGCGAGAGCACCGGCTGCGCTTCGCTGTCGAGGTTCGCCAGCAGCAGCAGGGCGCGCGCCAGGCGCTTTTCCGTCGAGTTGAACAGCAGGTCGATCAGGTTCTCCTCGGCGCGGGACGACCGCTGCGCGAGATGGACGATGAGTTGCTGAGCGAATACCGGATCGTGCAGAAGACCCTCGATCGCTGCTTTTGGAACGCGTAACAATCTGCTGGCGATGAGCGTGGAGGCCGTGGCGTGACGCAACGGTTGACCCGCGAGAGCGTCTTCGCCGAAGAAACTGTCGGCGCCCAACAGGCCGATCACCGCGCGCTTGCCTTGCGGTGACGCCACGTCGATCTTCACCAGCCCTTCTTCCAGGTAATAGACAGAGTCGGCTGCCGTGGCTTGCGCGAAAATGATCATGTCGCGCGGACAGTGAGTGGCGGTGCCGGCTTGCCTCAGCACATCAAGCGGCAGCGCGGGCGCGCGCCACACGGGCTGCATTACCTGTAAGCCCTTTTTGGAAAGGCCAGAGACATTTCTGTGGCCATTTGCACCGCACGTAATCGTACCGAATGTCCAGAAGTGAACAGCACCGCCCGTTGCCGCGGTTGTAACCAGAGCATGACAACTGGCGGGGGGAGAGAGCGTTGCAGATCACGACGACGGACCTTGCGTCGGCCATGAAAGCCGCGTTGACGGGTGGCTATGTGGCCGAGATGAGCGGCCAGACCTACACGGTCAGTTCGCCCATCATCATCAATGTTACCAGCACCGTTACGGGACCCATCGGCATCGATCTGGGCGGCGCCAGGATCGTGTCGCAGATCACCAACGGCCAGCCGGTCATCCAGATCAACGCCGGCCCTGGCGTCGACCTGCGTTATCTGACGCTTTCCAACTTCACCATCGAGGGCAACGGCAGGGAAGGCGACGGCATCAAGATCGTCTCCAACAGCGACAACAGCTGGATCTACAACTTCAGCATCGAGAACGTGACCGTGAAGAATGTCGGCGGCTACGGCCTCGACCTCCAAGGCAACGTGTTCGAGGGGCTGATCTCGAATTCCTGGATGAACGGCAACCGGGCCGGCGGCGCCTACTTCGGCCACACCAGCGCCGGCGCCCAGGTGAGCGCCTTGCGCTGGTACGGCGGTGGCGCCGAGAACAACGGCGGCGCCGGCATCATGCTCGCCAACGGCGCGCGCGACCTGATGGTCGATGGCCTCACCATCGCCAACAACAACGGCCGTGGCATCAGCGCCGAGTGGGGCATCACTTCGGTCAGCGACAGCCAGTTCAGGGACAATCGCGGCGAGGGCCTCTGGTTCCAGAACTTCGGCAACTTCACCAACAATACCTTCACCAGCTCGGGCGTGCAGACCACAGGCATCGACGGCTACATGACGACCCAGGTGACGATGGTGGGAAATACCAGCGTCTACACCGGCGGCGGCGCCAATCCGACGACGCTCGCCAACGTGCAGGGGCTCGGCGCTCTCTACACTTACGGCAGCACCGGCAGGGTTCTGACCGGCCCCGCGGTATCGGTGAGTGGCATGAGCGGCGGAAATGCCGCCGAGGTCGGCTCGGGCGGCGGCGTCACGCTGCCGACCATTGCGGCCGTCACGGCGCCGGCCGCGGTGGCCAACAGCACCGGCACGGGCTCGCTCGAAGCGGCGCTGCGCAACGCTCTCAGCGGCGGCACGCTCGCCCACCTCTCGGGCGCCAGTTTCGCGGTGAACACGCCGATCGTCGTCAACATCACCGGATCCAGCGGCGGCTCGATCGGCATCGACCTCGGCGGCGCCAAGATCATGTCGCAGGTGACTGGCGGGCGCCCGGTCATCGAAATCCGCGTCGGCGCGGGCGTCAATGTGAGCTCGCTCACGCTGTCGAACTTCACGCTGTTGGGCAACGGCCAGGAAGGGGCGGGTATCCGGATCGTGGCCGATGGCCAGGACCGCTCGATCAACCTCAACCTCAGCAACGCCAATATCGAGAATGTCGGCGGCGTCGGACTGGACGTCATCGGCAATGTGTCGGGCACCGTGTTCGATTCCTGGATGCACGGCAACGAGCAGGGCGGTGCGCGCTTCGTCAACAGCGCCGGCGGCGGCACGGCAGACGGGCTCAGCTGGATCGGCGGCGGCTTCCGCAAGAATGGCGTCGGTGGTCTCATCCTGGCAAACGGCGCGCGCGACGTGAGCGTCCAGGGCGCCTACTTCGTCGAGAACCGCGGCGCCGGCATCGTGGCCACCGACGGCATCACGCGCGTCGAGCAGTCGGGCTTCGAGAACAACCAGGGCGCGGGCGCACTGGTCGGCGGCGCCTCCACCTTCATTGCCAACACCTTCTCGACCTATGACGCGCAACGGGTAGCCATCGGCGGGTCGCTGTCGGCCGACAAGGTCACCCTGATCGGAAACACCAACGAGTATTACGGTGGCGGTGGTGATCCGACCGTGTTGGCGAGCTTCGGCGGCATCGGGACGTTGTCGATCGCCGGCGGCGGCAAGGTGCGGGCTGGTGGTGGGATCTCGGTGACGGGAGGCAGCGCGCTGGAGAGCGCGCCGCCCATCGCTGCGCCTTCCGTCATCGAGCCTCCCAGTGCGCCCACCACGCCGGCGGACGTCACGTCGCCCCAGATCGTCTCCATCGCGACTTCCGGCGGATCGATCACGAACGGCAACGGGACTCTGGCCGCCGGCGCGGTCGTCACTTTCAGCATGGCGATGAACGAGGCCGTGACGGTGAGCGGCACGCCGCAGCTGGCGCTGAGCACCGGCGGCTCCGCGAGCTACGTCGGCGGCTCCGGCAGCGCCACGCTCACCTTCAGCCACACGGTCGCGGCGGGCCAGAACACGGCCGACCTCGGCGTCTCCTCCGTCAATCTCAATGGCGGCACCATCAGGGACGCAGCGGGCAATGCCGCCAACCTTGCCGGAGCGGCCAACTACAATCCGGCCGGAACGCTCAAGATCGACACGACGGGCGGTGTGGTCGCGACGCCTCCCGGCAACGTCAACCCCCTGGCGCCGGTGATCGCCAGCGCCGTGATCACCAACGGTCAGCTCACGTTGAGCGGCACTGCCGGGGCCGGCGACAAGATCTCGATCTACGACGGCATGACATGGCTGGGCTATGCCGCGACCGGCAGCAACGGGCAGTGGACCTATCGCGGCGCACCGGGACCCGGCAGCACGCACAGCTTCGGCGTGATCGGCATCGATCCGTCCGGCACCGAGCGCAAGGGAACCGTGGGCTTCCAACTCGGCGCCGGCGCACCGCCGGCAGTGGTCTCTCCCGCCGATCCCGTGTCCACGCCCGATCCCGTTCCGGAGGTCGCGATACCGGGTACCGTTGCCATAACGGGAATCGCGACGACGAGCGGCGGAGTGACGGTCAGTGGAACCAGCAGCCCGGGCGCCGAGATCTGGCTCTACGACGGCAACACGTGGCTGGCCGGCCTCACGACCAACACCAACGGCGCCTGGAGCTACAGCGGCCCGGCGTCGGCCAACGCGTCGCACACCTACGGCATCCTCTCGATCTCCGGAGGACAGCAGACGAGGACGACCTCGCATGGCCTTCTCGGCAGCAGCGGTGCCGATACCCTGACGGGCGGCGCCGGCAATGACGTCATCGCGGGTGGGCCGGGCAATGACGTCCTGACCGGGGGAGCGGGAGCGGACACCTTCGCCTTCACGGCGCCGCCGAATGCCACCGCCAATGTCGACCGGCTCACCGATTTCACCTCCGGCACCGACAAGATCGCGCTCTCGCGGTCCGCGTTCAGTGCGCTGTCGCCCGGTGCGCTGTCGGCGGCCGCCTTCGTCCAGGCAATGGGCGCGGTAACCTCCGAGCAGCACGTCATCTACAACCAGGCGACCGGCATCCTGTCCTACGACGCCGACGGCAACGGCTCCGGTGCAGCGGTCGCGGTGGCCCAACTCAAGCCCGGTCAGGCGCTGACCGCGCAGGACATCAAAGTCGTGTAGCTGCGTCTCCCCAACACCCGCGATGGGGCGGCGGCAGGCCATGCAGGCCGGGCCGTCGCCGGCGCTCGCGCTGAAACAAGGGACTGTTTTGCATATGACGACCACCGATTCGGGCGTGTTGGCCCTGAGCACGCTCTTGCGCCTCCAGGGCATCCCAGCGGAACCGGACCAACTCAGCCACCAGATGGGACTCTGCGGCCGCAACGCCGATGTGATCGAACTGCTGCGCGCAGCGCGTCAGTTCGGCGTCAAGGCGCGCTGCCACGCCACGCGATGGGAGAGGCTGGCGCGTGCACCGCTGCCGGGCATCTGTGCACGACGCGACGGCGGCTTCATGCTGGTCGGCAAGGTGACCGGCGAAAAGGTCCTGATCCTGGCGCCTGGCGCCGAGCGGCCGGAACTGATCGACCGCGCGGCCTTCGAGAGCCAATGGGACGGCCGACTGCTGCTCATCACCAAGCGCGCGGCACTGGGAGACCTGGCGCGCCGATTCGATCTCGGCTGGTTCCTGAGCGCGATGCACAAGTATCGCCGGCTGCTGGGCGAGGTATTGCTGGCGTCCTTCGCCCTGCAGATCTTCGCACTCCTGTCGCCGCTCTTCCTGCAGGTCGTGATCGACAAGGTCCTGGCGCATCGCAGCTTCACGACCCTGGAGGTCATGACGATCGGCATCGTCGGCCTGGCGGTGGCCGAGACGGTGCTGGGCGTCCTGCGCACTTACGTATTCGCCCATACGACCAACCGTATCGACGTCGAGCTGGGCGCACGGCTGTTCCGCCACCTGATGGCGCTGCCGATCTCGTATTTCCAGAGCCGGCGCGTCGGCGATTCGGTGGCGCGCGTGCGCGAGCTCGAGAACATCCGCATGTTCCTCACCAGTTCGGCACTGACGCTGGTCATCGACCTCTTCTTCACCTTCGTGTTCGTGGCGGTCCTGTTCTTCTATTCGCCGCTGCTGAGCTGGATCGTGATCGGAGCCTTTCCGCTCTATGTCGGCATCTCGCTCGGCGCGGCGCCGCTGTTCCGGCGGCGGCTGGACGAGAAGTTCCGGCGCGGGGCGGAGAATCAGGCCTTCCTGGTCGAGAGCCTGACCGGGGTGGAGACGATCAAGGCAATGGCGGTCGAACCGCAGATGCAACGGCGTTGGGAGGACCAGCTCGCGGGCTACGTCGCCGCGTCGTTCCGCGTCGTCAGTCTCGGCAACACGGCCAGTCAGGCGGTGCAGCTGATCGCCAAACTGGTCACCGCCGGCATCCTGTTCTTCGGCGCCGGGCTGGTGATCGAGGGCCGGCTTACCGTCGGCGAGCTGATCGCCTTCAGCATGATCGCCGCGCGCGTCAGCGCGCCGGTGCTGCGGCTTGCCCAGATATGGCAGGACTTCCACCAGGCACGGCTGTCGGTGGAGCGCCTCGGCGACATCCTCAATACGCCCGCCGAGCCCGTCCATGCCGCAGGCCGCGCCGCCTTGCCGGCGGTCCGCGGCAACGTCGTCTTCGAGCGGGTCAACTTCCGCTACCGGCCTGACGGGCCGCGTGCGCTGCGGGACGTCAGCTTCAACCTGGCGGCCGGGCAGGTGGTGGGCATCGTCGGCACGTCCGGATCCGGCAAGAGCACGCTCGCCAAGCTGATCCAACGGCTCTACGTGCCCGAGAGCGGGCGCGTGCTGATCGACGGTATCGACATCGCCACGGTCGACGCGGCATGGCTGCGGCGCCAGACTGGTGTGGTCCTGCAGGAGAACGTGCTGTTCAACGGCTCGGTCCGGGACAATATCGCGCTCAGCGACCCGGCGATGCCGATCGAGCGCGTCGCCGAGGCGGCCCGGTTGGCCGGCGCGCACGATTTCGTCCTGCGCCTGCCCGATGGCTACGACACACTGGTCGGCGAGCGCGGCGCCAGCCTGTCCGGGGGACAGCGCCAGCGTATCGCCATCGCCCGGGCGCTGGTCGGCGATCCGCGCATCCTGATCTTCGACGAAGCCACCAGTGCGCTCGACTACGAAAGCGAGCGGATCATCCAGGACAACATGCGCGAGATCGCCCGCGGCCGCACCGTCTTCATCATCGCCCATCGACTGTCGACGCTGCGGATCGCCGACCGCGTGCTGACGATCGACGAGGGCCGACTGGTCGAGGAGGGCACGCATGAAGAGTTGATCAGTGCGCGGGGTCGCTACGCCTCCCTTCACCGCCTGCAGGCAGGTCTCCATGTCGCGCACTGAGCCATTGGCGCGCGGCCGTAGCCGCGAGGAGCTTGCCTTCCTGCCGGCCGCGCTCGAGGTCATCGAGACGCCGCCTTCGCCGGTCGGGCGGGCGATCGCGCTCTCGATCGTGGGGATCCTCGCCGCGGCGGCTCTATGGGCGTCGTTGGGCAGCATCGACATCGTGGCCGTGGCGCCCGGCAAGATCATCCCCTCCGGCCGCACCAAGGTCGTGCAACCGCTCGAGGCCGGCGTCGTGCGCGCCATCCACGTGCGCGACGGCCAGCGCGTGCGGCAGGGCGAAGCCCTGATCGACCTCGACCCGACCGTGAACGCGGCCGAGCTCGGCCGGCTGAGCGGCGACCTGCTGGCCGCGCAGCTCGATGTCGCCCGCCTGCGTGGCGCCCTCTCACCCGATGCGCCCCTCGAGGCCTTTCGGCCACCACGAGAGGCGACGGCGGCCCAGGTCGAGATGCAGCGCGGGCTGCTCGAGAGCCAGGTGGCGGAACAGCAGGCCAAGCTTGCCGCGATCGACCGCCAGCAGGGGCAGAAGGAAGCCGAGAAGGCGACGCTTTCCGCCATGATCGACAAGCTCGAGGCTGCAATCCCGCTGCTCGACCACCGCGTCCAGGTGCGCAAACACCTCGCCGACCGGGAAATCGGCTCGCGGCTGCAGTACCTCGCCGATCTGCAGGAGCTCACCAATCATCAGCAGGAGGTGCTGGTGCTGCGCAGCCGCATCACCGAAGGCGAATCGGCCATCGCGGCGATCCGTGAAACGCGCGTTCGGACGGTCGCTGAATATGGTCGTGGCCTGTTCGACGAGCTGACGCGGGCCGAGCAGAAGGCCGCGGGCCTCCATCAGGAAGTCGTGAAAGCCGGGCAGAAGGCGCGTCAGCAGAAACTGGTGGCGCCGGTGGAAGGTACAGTCCATCAGCTCGCGATCCATACCGTGGGCGGCGTGGTCACGCCGGCGCAGCCTCTGCTCGCGATCGTTCCCGCGAACAGCCGGCTCGAGATCGAGGCCATCGTGCCCAACCGCGATGTCGGCTTCCTGCGCAAGGGGCAGGAGGCCCAGGTCAAGATCGACGCTTTCAACTTCACGCGCTACGGCTTGGCCGGCGGACAGGTGCTGGGGCTCTCGAGCGATGCCGTGTCGCGCGACGGCGCACCGGCGCGCGAGGGGAAAGCGGAGAAGGGACCGGAGCTCGAGTACGTGGCGCGCATCTCGCTCGACCGCAGTGCGATGAACACCGAAGATGGTCCGGTCGAGCTGACGCCGGGCATGACAGTGTCGGTCGAGATCAGGACCGGCGAGCGATCGCTCATGGACTATCTTCTGTCGCCCATCGGTCGCTATCGACACGATTCTTTCCGCGAGAGGTGACATCCTGTCGATGTCCACATCACGTCGCAGTATTCGCTTGGATCTCATATCCGCCTCAGCCACATTCGGCAAATGCCTCCGTGCATGCGGCTTTGCTCACCATTGAACCTGGGGAGAACGACATGCAGATGCCTCGGCCTCGCCTCGTCCAATACCTTGGACAATTGCGCGATCATCTGGACACGACCACGCTCGACGCCACGCTCGGCTTGATGATCAGCGAATGTCGTGCAGAGATTCGCAAGCAGCGCGATCTGATCGCGCTGCTTCGGTTCGATGCGCAAGACACCAGCTTTCCCGTGGCGCGCCTGGAAGAGCTCGTGTCGCTCGAGGAGAGTCTGCTGGCGGCACAAGAGCGTGCGCGCATCGCCGTCGACCTCGGCAAGCAGCCGAGCGACGCGCTGCCGGCCGACGCCACCGTGGTGCCGCTTCGTCGTTGCTAGGCTGATCGGAACGCCGGCCT
Organism: Reyranella sp.; assembly: GCA_019750135.1. Taxonomy (GTDB): domain Bacteria; phylum Pseudomonadota; class Alphaproteobacteria; order Reyranellales; family Reyranellaceae; genus Reyranella. Next base: position 134,158 of record JAIEOV010000006.1, read on the forward strand.
CAGCGCCCACACCATCGGCACCGTCGTGAGTGCGATGCAGGCCACGATGCTGAGCGCGATCGGCAGGCCGACGGCATCGCCGACGAAGCCCGAGATCAGCGGTCCGGTCGCGCCGGCAACGGAGCCGCCGGTATAAAAGATCGCAAACGCCTGCGTGCGCTTCTCGGGGCTCACGAACTCCGGCACCGTGCCGTAGAGCACCGACGACGTGCCGTTCAGCATCAGGCCGACCGTCGGCAGCAGCACCAGCGCGAGCGGCAACGACAGCGGCAACAGCAGCAGGATCAACACGGTCGTCGCCACCTCGGTCAGGATCACCGAGGGCACGACGCCGAGCTTCTCGCCGACCCAGCCCATCACCAGCTTGCCCGCCGCGCCGCCGGCGAACATCAGCGACAGGCCGAGGCCGATCGTCGGGATGTCGGCGCCTTTGTTGCGCAACAGGAAAGGCAGAAAGATCAGGAAGCCGGTGCGCACCAGGTCGTCGGCGATATGGATGGCGAACAGCAGCCAGTAGGCCCACGGCCGGTCCTGTCCGTTGGCCGCCGCCTTGGCCGTGTCGCCTTTGTCGTGCAGCGGCACCGGCTTCAGCGAGCCGAGGATGACGCCGGCGCCCAGCACGGCGATCGCGGCGATGACGATCAGCCCCTGCTGCCAACCGATCGAGGCGACGATCAGGGCGAAGAAGGCCGGCAGCAGCACCTTGCCGACGTCGCCGGTGAAATTGTAGGTGCCGAGCGCCGTGCGCGAGCGCAGGCCGGTGAAGGCCGCCGACACGAGGCTCGAGCCGATCGGATGCTGGGTGCTGCCGCCCAGCCCGGCCAGCAGCAGGCCGGCAACGACGCCGTACAGCGAGCCGGTCAGGCCCGCGAGGCCGTATCCCACCGCCACCAGCACCGTGCCGAGCGCCAGCACGCGTACGCCGCCGAAGCGGACCGCGAGCTTGCCCGACGGGATCTGGCCGACCGCCATGCCGCCGGAATAGACGGTCTTCAGCGCGCCGACCGCGGCGTAGCTCAGGCCGAACTGGGCCTGCAGCAGGGGATAGAGGACGTTGAGAAGATCGGTGAAGCCGTCATGCAGCGCATGCGCCCCACCGCAAACTGTCAGCGTCCGACGAGGGGTAACGGAGGGGGCGACGGTGACTGTCATATCACCGTCACAATACTACCGTCCCGGCATGGCCCTGAACCAAAAAGCGATCTGCTGCTGGAAATCGTTCTCGGCGAAGGTCGTGTCGGTGATCAGCGACGGCTTGCCCTCGCGCGGATAGCGCACGCTTGCAAGGCGTGTGAACTTGGTATCGCTGAGATGCAACAGCAGCACGTCGCCCTGGCGGCGCATGAAGACCAGGTCGTGGATCTTGCGGATGTTGGTGAGGCTGACGACGAAGCGGTCGTTGCCGTCCTGCTGCGCGATCTGGCGCACCGGAATGTCGCGACCCTCGTTGGTGATGCCCATCAGCGCCAGCGCCTCAGGCGCCAGCATGTTGTCCTTGCCGCTCTTCTGGATCCACAGCACCAGCCGGTCGCCGCGCGGCGAGAGCGTGTAGCGGGGCTGGCTTTGGTTTTGTCCGAACAGGCCCGAGGTCGTGCAGGCACCGGCGGGCAGGGCGAGAGCGGCGAGGAGGAGGGAGCGCCGCACAAGTACGCTGTTGTTCTTGTTCAACCTTGATCCTTCCCGATCTTGTCCATGTCGATCATGACGGGGGCGATTGTCTCGAGTGCGCCGTCGCGGATGGCGCGGAAGAAGCAGTTATGGCGCCCCGTATGGCAGGCGACGCCTGTCTGGTCGACCAGCACCAGCAGCGTGTCTCCGTCGCAGTCGATCCTGAGATCGACCAGGGTCTGGATGTGGCCCGACGTGTCGCCCTTGCGCCACGGCGCCTTGCGTGAGCGTGACCAGTAGCAGACACGGCCAGTGCGCATTGTCTCGGCGACGGCGTCGCGATCCATCCAGGCCATCATCAGGATCTCGCCGGAATCGTGCTGCTGGGCGATGGCCGGGACCAGGCCCTGGGCGTCGAACTGGATGGCGGCGATCGCCTTGTCGATGGCGGCCGGTGGATATGTCGTCGGAACAACGTTGGCGGTGGTGGGCATTGGGGAGCGAGCCTTGGCCTGCGAACGGAACGGGGCGTATAATCGTCCCACACCTGCTTGGCAAATCGGGAACCGCGTGAAGAAGACCGCCAAAGCCTCGGCGAACGGCCACGACCACAAGCATTGCATCGAGGACGCCGTGGCGGCGGCCGAGAAGCTATGTGCCGACAAGGACCTGCGCTTCACGCCCTTGCGCCGCCGCGTGCTGGAGCTCGTCTGGTCGAGCCACAAGCCGGTCGGCGCCTATGCCCTGCTCGACGAATTGCGCAACGAGGAGCTGGGCTCAGCCCCACCGACGGTCTATCGCGCGCTCGACTTCCTGATCGACAACGGGCTGATCCATCGCATCGAGCGCATGAACGCCTTCGTCGGCTGCAGCCATCCCGGCGAGTCCCATCGCGGCTTCTTCCTGATCTGCGGCGAGTGCGGCAATGCCGAGGAGCTGCAGAGCGACGGCCTGGCCGACACGATCGCC
>JAIEOV010000063.1 GCA_019750135.1 Reyranella sp.
ATCTACACCGAGCAGGAGTGTTGGAACTACCTCAAACACGCCGGATACGCTTCCGATTAAGCGCTCGCCGCTCTAGATCCATCCCCTATGAAATCTTCGCGACCGACGGCATGTTTTGCTCGACGGCGAGGTATTTGTTGCAGAGCTTTGCCTGAAAGCGAACAGGACCCGGGACAAAGTCTTATCACGACTGCGTGTGCTGGTATTCGCGGGAGAACATTGGATGGCCGACGTGAGCAAGAGGGTGCGCATCTGGGACCTGCCGGTCCGCTTGTTCCATTGGGTGCTCGTCATCCTGTTGGTGACGTCGTACTTCTCCGGCCGTGCCGGCGGCGACTGGATGAAGCTCCACTTCTGGTCCGGCTACGCCATCCTCACCTTGCTGCTGTTCCGCATCGCCTGGGGCTTCGTCGGCAGCACGACGGCGCGCTTCTCGCATTTCGTGAAGGGGCCGGGCGCGTGGTTCTACTATCTCAAGAGCTTCATCACCGGCCGCAAGACGTATGACGTCGGCCACAATCCGGTGGGCGGCATGATGGTGGTAGTGCTGATCTTCGCGGTACTGGCGCAGGCGGTCGCCGGCCTGTTCTCGGCAGACACCGATATGGGGACCGTGAACGGTCCGCTCGCCAACAGCATCCCCGACAAGTGGGTCGATCGCCTGACGTCCTTCCACGAATTCTGGGTGAACGTCATCATCTGCTTGGCGGCGCTGCACATCCTGGCGGCGCTCGCCTACCTCGTGCTCAAGCGGCAGAACCTGATCGGCGCCATGTTCACCGGCCGCAAGCCGCTGGAGCATGTCGCCGAGGCGGGGCAGCCCGCGCCGCCGCTGAGCTTCGGCTCTGGCCGCCTCGCGATCTCGCTCCTCATTGCGTCCGCGGCGATCGTCTATTTCTGCGTCCGCTGACCTGCTGTGGCGGTCTTGCTTGGGGGGTAGGCCGCCCCTAGGGTGATCTTCTGAGCACACGTGAAACCTGGATTTTGCACCATGAAATTTACCGGTACCGATTCCTACGTCGCCAGCGACGACCTGCGCGTGGCCGTGAATGCCTCGATCGCGCTGCAGCGGCCGTTGCTGATCAAGGGCGAGCCCGGCACCGGCAAGACCGTGTTGGCGCATGAGGTTGCCAAGGCGATCGGCGCGCCGATCATCGAGTGGCACATCAAGTCGACCACCAAGGCGCAGCAGGGCCTCTACGAGTACGACGCCGTGTCCCGCTTGCGCGACAGCCAGCTCGGCGACGAGCGCGTGAAGGACATCAGCAACTACATCAAGCGCGGCAAGATGTGGGAGGCCTTCACCGCCGAGAAGCGCCCGGTGCTGCTGATCGACGAGATCGACAAGGCCGACATCGAGTTCCCCAACGACCTGCTGCTCGAGCTCGATCGCATGCAGTTCTACGTCTACGAGACGCAGGAGACCATCAAGGCCGAGCAGCGGCCGATCGTGATGATCACCTCCAACAACGAGAAGGAGCTGCCCGACGCCTTCCTGCGTCGCTGCTTCTTCCACTACATCCGCTTCCCCGATCGCGAGATCATGACCCAGATCGTGGACGTCCATTTCCCCGACCTGCAGCGCAACCTGCTGCGCGAGGCGCTGAACATCTTCTACGACATCCGCGAAGTACCAGGCCTGAAGAAGAAGCCTTCGACGTCGGAGCTGCTCGACTGGCTGAAGCTGCTGATGGTCGAGGAGATGCCGCCGGAGGCTCTGCGCTCCAAGGATTCCAAGCAGCTGATCCCGCCGCTGCACGGCGCGCTGCTCAAGAACGAGCAGGACGTTCATCTGTTCGAGCGCCTGGCCTTCATGGCGCGCCGGGAGCAGCGTCAGTAGGATTCGTCGGAGCGCGGAGAAGATCATGTTCACCAACTTCTTCCTCGAGCTGCGTCAGGCCAAGGTGCCGGTCTCCATCAAGGAGTATCTGGCGCTGATGGAGGCGATGGACAAGCACGTCGCCGATTACAGCGTCGACGACTTCTACTATCTGTCGCGCTCCATCCTGGTGAAGGACGAGCGTAACCTCGACAAGTTCGACAAGGTGTTCGGCCACGTCTTCAAGGGCCTCGAGGCGCCGGCGGGCGAGGGCGCCACCGCCGAGATTCCCGAGGAGTGGCTGCGCAAGCTCGCCGAGAAGCTGCTGACCGACGAGGAGAAGGCCCAGATCGAGGCCATGGGCGGCTGGGAGAAGCTCATGGAGACGCTGAAGAAGCGTCTCGAGGAGCAGCAGAAGCGCCACCAGGGCGGCAGCAAGTGGATCGGCACGGCCGGCACCTCGCCATTCGGCGCTTACGGCTTCAATCCCGAAGGCGTGCGCATTGGCCAGGACAAGAACCGCGAGGGCCGCGCCGTCAAGGTTTGGGACAAGCGCGAGTACAAGAACCTCGACGACACCGTCGAGATCGGCACGCGCAACATCAAGATCGCATTGCGGCGGCTGCGCAAGTTCGCGCGCGAGGGTGCCGAGATCGAGCTCGACATGCCCGACACCATCCGCTCGACGGCGCGCAACGCGGGCTACCTCGACATCAAGATGGTCCCCGAGCGGCGCAACAAGGTGAAGCTGCTGCTGCTGTTCGACATCGGCGGCTCGATGGATGCCCACATCCGCGTCTGCGAGGAGCTGTTCTCGGCGGCACGCTCGGAGTTCAAGCACCTCGAATTCTTCTACTTCCACAACTGCCTCTACGAGAAGCTGTGGAAGGATAATCGACGCCGCCACATCGACACCTATCAGACGCAGCAGCTGCTCCATACTTTCCCGCCCGACTACAAGATCATCTTCGTCGGCGACGCCTCGATGAGCCCCTACGAGATCGCCTATCCCGGCGGCTCGGTGGAGCATTGGAACGAGGAAGCGGGCCAAGTCTGGATCCAGCGCATGGCCGACACCTACCGCAGCATGGTGTGGCTGAACCCGGTGCCCGAGCGACATTGGAGCTACACGCCCTCGATCCAGCTGTTGCAGCAGCTATCCTCGAATCGCATGTTTCCGCTCACCCTCGGCGGCCTCGACAGTGCTATGAAGGAGCTGAACAAATAGCCTGAGGGGAAACGCCGATGAAGACCGGGCCAGCGATCGCCGACATTCTCAAGAAGGAAGGCGTCGAATACCTCTTCGCCTACCCGGTCAATCATCTGATCGAGGCCTGCGCCGCGGTCGACATCCGTCCCATCATCGTTCGCCAGGAGCGTATCGGCCTGCACATGGCCGATGCCATGTCGCGCCTGACCAAGGGCCGCAAGATGGGCGTGTTCTGCATGCAGAGCGGCCCGGGCTCGGAGAACGCCTATGGCGGCGTCGCCCAGGCGTTCGGCGAATCGGTGCCCCTGCTGGTCATCCCCCAGGGCTATCCGCGGCGCATCGCACACGTGCCGCCCAACTTCAACTCGACCCTGGCCATGGCGCACGTCGCCAAGCACGCCGAGCCGATCACCAACGGCAAGGAAATCGTCAACATCATGCGCCGGGCATTCAACATGCTGCGCAACGGCCGCGGCGCGCCGGTGATCATCGAGCTTCCGAACGACGCCTATGCTGAGGACGCGCCCGATCCGCTGGACTACGAGCCCGTCGTCGTCACCAAGTACGGACCTGAATCCGGACAGGTGGCCGAAGCCGCCAAGGTACTGATGGCCGCCAAACGCCCGGTGATCTATGCCGGCCAGGGCGTGCACTGGGCCGAGGCCTATGCCGAGCTGAAGGAACTGGCCGAGCTGCTGGCCATCCCGGTCTGCACCAGCCTCGAGGGCAAGAGCTCTTTCGACGAGACCCATCCGCTGGCGCTGGGCTCGGGCGGCCGCGCCTATCCGAAGGCAGTGCGTCAGTTCCTCGACCAGTCGGACGTGATCCTGGGCATCGGCTGCTCGTTCACCGAGACCAACTTCGGCATCTCGATGCCGAAGGGCAAGACCATCATCCACGCCACGCTCGATCCGGCGCACATCAACAAGGACGTCCCGGCGAAGTACGGCCTGGTCGGCGACGCCAAGCTGACGCTGGCAGCGCTGATCGCGGCCTGCAAGGCGGCGGGCGCGACCAAGAAGGATGCGGGGCCGGTCGCCGCCGAGATCAAGGCGGTCGCCGACGAGTGGCTGAAGGAGTGGATGCCCAAGCTCACGAGCAACGATGCGCCGCTCAATCCCTACCGCGTGCTGTGGGACCTGCAGCACACGGTCGACATGGCCAACACCATCATCACCCACGATGCCGGCAGTCCGCGCGACCAGCTCTCGCCGTTCTGGAAGAACACCGCGCCGCACACCTATATCGGCTGGGGCAAGACCACGCAGCTCGGCTACGGCCTCGGCCTCGCCATGGGCGCCAAGCTCGCCATGCCGGACAAGCTCTGCATCAACGTGTGGGGCGACGCCGCCATCGGCTTCACCGGCATGGACTTCGAGACGGCGGTGCGCGAGCGCATCCCCATCATGTCGATCCTGCTGAACAACTTCTCGATGGCGATCGAGCTGCACATCATGAAGGTGTCGACCGAGAAGTACCGCTCGACCGACATCTCCGGCGACTACGCCGCCATGGCCCGCGCCTTCGGCGGCTACGGCGAGCGTGTCACCAAGCCGGAGGACATCATTCCGGCGATCAAGCGCGGCATCGAGCAGACCAAGAAGGGCGTGCCGGTCCTGCTGGAGTTCATCACCTCGAAGGAAGTGACGATTTCCGTTCCCAAATAGTCGACCGTCGTCGACGGGAGATCAGCCATGACGACCATTCTGACACCGACTGCCGAATACTCGGTCGCTGCGCGTGACGGGCTCTGGATGAGCGCGTCCGATGCGGCAAAGGTCACCGGCTGGATCTTGAAGCCGGAAGGCATGTGTCGCGACGACCTCTGCGTGCCGCTGCCGGCGGCAGCGGTGAAGGGCAAGGACGTCGACGTGGCGGCGTTCTGGACCAAGCTCGGCGGCCCGGTGGTCGCCGCCGAGGACGGCGAAGTCTGGGCGTTGGGCGCGCCTGCCGACGAGCGCAACGGCGCCCTCGAAGGCCTCGTCGCGCCCGACTTCACCCTGCCGGACGTCGACGGTAAGCCGCACACCCTGTCCCAGCTCAGGGGCAAGAAAGTCTTCCTTGCCACCTGGGCCAGTTGGTGAGGCTGCCGTTTCGACTTGCCCGTGTGGCAGGCCCTCTACGATGAGCTGAAGGACAAGGGTTTCATGGTCGTGGCCGTGGCCGAGGAGAGCCGCGGCGCCGAGCATGCCCGGCCGTGGATCGACCAGGCCCGGAAGAGCAGCGAGTCCTCGTACTGGCAGCTCATCGATGCAAACCATCGCCTGAGCGATCTCTACAATCTCGTCAACGTGCCGCAGGCGGTGTGGATCGACGAGCAGGGCCGCATCGTGCGGCCGCCGGAGACTGCGGGCTCGACCGACCATTTCCGGCGGATGGATCTCAAGACGCGCACCATGTCGCCCGAGGACCAGGCGGAGCGGCTTGCTGCGCGCCAGGCCTATCTCGATGCAGTGCGCGATTGGGTGACGACGGGCAAGCATGCCTTGCCGGCCGATGCCGCCCGCGCCGGCCTGCCCAAGATGACGCGCGAGATCGCCGAGGCGCATGCCCGCTTCCGTCTGGGCGTGTGGTTGCGCACGCACGGCAATCCGGTCGAGGGCGATCGGCAGATGAACACGGCGAGTGCGCTTCATCCCGAGTCCTGGAGCATGTGGCGCCAGGCCGCCGATCTCGACGAGGTCGGCAAGGCGTCCGGCCCCGACTTCTGGAAACGCGTGCTGGCGCTGGGCGATCGTCCCTATTATCCGCCGCCCAAGTTGTAAGAGTGCTGTAAGGCTGACGCCTCACCTTCCCAAGGGGGAGGTTCCAAGACCATGAGGCTTCACTGGCGCGATCTCGGAACGCGCCGCGCTGATCGTGCCGATGGCAAGTCGGTCGAGCTGGCCGGCTTTGCGTTCTCGGTATTGCCGGGAACGGCCGACTATTTTCTGATGATGGCCGAGCCCGGTTGCTGTGCAGGGTGCGTGCCGGCCAACCCGCTGGCCGTGGTCGAGGTCCTTGCCGACCGACCGCTGAAGCTCGGCAATGGGCAGCTGCGCCTCACCGGCACCTGGCGGGTCTCGTCCGATGCCGACGGTTGGCGCTATCAGCTCCACGGCGCCGAAGTGAAGCAGGGCGTTACGCGGCGCGCGCTGATGGCGGCGAGTCCCCTTTTTTGCCTGCCGGCGGTGCCGGCGATGGCGCAGGTCGACGGCACGGCGGTCGACGCCCACAGCCACGCCGGCAACATTGTTCAGATGGCCTATGGTCGCGGCAGCTTCTCGCCGGTGGCCGAGCCGATGCGCCAGGGCGGCGTATCGGCGATCTGCCTTGCCGTCGTGTCCGACTCGCCCGTCATCCAGAAGCTGGGCGGCCGCCAGCGGCCCGGCCGCGATCCTCGGCCGGACGAGCTCTACGACTATACCCGGCGGTCGTTCGAGAAGATCCATGCGCTGGCGGGCCAGCAGCAGTTGCCGCTGCTCAGGACGGCGGCGGATCTCAACGGCGCGCGCGCCAGCCGGCCGTCGATCATCGTCTCATCAGAAGGCGCCGACTTCCTCGAAGGCCGGATCGAGCGCCTCGACGAGGCCTACCAGCGCTGGGCGCTGCGCCATCTGCAGCTCACGCACTACCGGCCGAACGAGCTTGGCGACATCCAGACCGAGCCCAGCGTACATGGCGGCCTGACCCCGTTCGGCGTCGAGGTGATCCGCCGCTGCAATCAGCTTGGCATCGTGGTCGACGTGGCGCACGGCACCTACGAGCTGGTCAAGAAGGCGGCGTCGGTCACGACCAAGCCGCTCGTTCTGTCGCACACCTCACTGACCGAGCGGCCGGCGGCATGGACGCGTCGCATCCTGCCCGACCATGCGCGTGCCATCGCCGCGACCGGCGGCGTTATCGGCGTCTGGCCGGTCCTGGCCTTCTTCCCCAACATCGTGGCCTATGCCGACGGCTTCGCGCGCATGGTCGATGTCGTCGGCATCAACCATGTCGGCCTGGGCACCGACATGCTCGGCGTGCCTGACGGCAGCGTGATGACGAACTATGCCGACCTGCCGCAGCTGGCTGCTGCTTTGCGCGCCAAATTCTCTTCCGAGGAAACGGCGAAGCTATTGGGCGGCAACTACCGGCGCGTCTTCCAGGCAAGCCTCGGCGGCTGACGAAGTATCATCACACATCCGTGAAGCCTGCCCGGTCACTGGCCGCTGCAACGGCGCTCGGCTAGGCTCCGGCCATACCCCAAACGACGGGAGACCGGGATGGCTGTCATCAACGTCAATGGCAAGGCCCTGAACCACAATGCCGATCCGCGCACGCCGCTTCTGTGGGTGCTGCGCGAGCAGCTCGGTCTTACCGGGACCAAGTACGGCTGCGGCATAGCCCAGTGCGGCGCCTGCACGGTCCAGATCGACGGCGTCGCCACGCGCTCCTGCCAGGTGCCGGTGAACTCGGTCGGCAGCAAGAAGGTCGTGACCATCGAGGGCCTGGCGGCCAACGGTACGCTGAACAAGATCCAGGCGGCCTGGGTGGCGATCGACGTCCCGCAGTGCGGCTACTGCCAGAGCGGCATGGTGATGGCGGCGACGGCGCTGCTCGCGGCCAAGCCCAATCCGACCGATGCCGACATCGACGCGGCCATGACCAACATCTGTCGCTGCGGCACCTACGTGCAGGTGCGTGAAGCAATCCACGCAGCCGCCAAGGCCTAAGGGGGATCCGATCATGACGATTCAGACCCGAGTCGGCCCCAACGACTTGAACCGGCGCAATTTCCTGGCCAGCGGCGCTGTGGTCGCCGGTGGCTTCTCGCTCGGCTTCTCCTTTCCATTCCAGGCTTCGGCGCAGGCGCCCGTCAAGGAACTCAACGCCTGGGTGGTGATCCAGCCCGACGACAAGGTGATTGTCCGCATCGCCCGCTCCGAGATGGGCCAGGGCACGCTCACCGGCCTCTGCCAGCTCGTCGCCGAGGAGCTCGAGTGCGACTGGAGCAAGGTCACCTGGGAACATCCGACGCCCGGCGAGAATCTGAAGCGCAACCGCGTCTGGAAGAACTTCTCGACCGGCGGCAGTCGCGGCATCCGCGAGAGCCACCAGTACGTCCGTGAAGGCGGCGCCATGGCGCGCGAGATGCTGCTCGCGGCGGCCGCCGCCGAGTGGAAGGTGCCGGTGGGCGAGCTCAAGGTCGACAAGGGCGTCATCACCCACAGCTCGGGCAAGAAGACGACCTACGGCGCCGTCGCCGCGGCGGCCGCGAACCTCGAGCCGCCCAAGGAGGTCAAGCTCAAGGACCCCAAGGATTGGAAGATCGCCGGCAAGCCGGTGAATCGGCTCGATACGGTCGACAAGGTCACGGGCAAGCAGCTCTACGGTATCGACTTCACCATGCCCGGCATGCTGGTCGCGTCCGTCCGCGCCTGTCCGGTGATCGGCGGCAAGCTGAAGAGCTTCGATGCCGCCAAGGTCGAGAAGATGCCGGGTGTGAAGAAGGTGGTGGCGATCGACGGCAACGCCGTCGTCGTGGTCGCCGACACCTATTGGAACGCCCGCACCGCGCTCGCCGCGCTGCCGGCCGAGTGGGACATCGGCAAGTTGGGCGAAGTCCAGACCGAGACCATAACGGCCATGCTGAAGGAAGGCCTCGAGTCCAACGAGGCGTTCGTCGGCAACAAGGTCGGCGATGCCAAGGCGGCGATCGACGGTGCCGCCAAGAAGGTCACGGCGACCTACAGCTTCCCCTACCAGCACCACGTCACCATGGAGCCGATGAACGCCACGGCGCGGGTCACGGCCGACAAGTGCGAGGTATGGTGCGGCACGCAGAACGGCGAGGCGGCGCTCGCCGCCGCGTCCGAGGCCTGCGGCCTGCCGGTGGCGCAGTGCGAGGTCTTCAAGATGCTGCTGGGCGGCGGCTTCGGCCGGCGTGGCCGCGCCGACTACGTGCGCCAGGCCGTGCTGGTCGCCAAGGAGATGCCGGGCACGCCGGTCAAGCTGATCTGGTCGCGTGAAGAGGACATGACGCACTGCCAGTATCACCCGACCACGATGTGCAAGCTCACCGGCGGCCTCGACGCCCAGGGCAACCTGGTCAGCCTGCAGATGCGCATTTCGGGCCAGTCCATCCTGGCTTCGCTGCTGCCGCAGAACCTCGTGAACGGCATGGACCCCGCGACCTTCCAGGGCGTCATGGCCTCGGGCGTCGAGGCGGCCTACGGCTACAACGTGCCCAACCTCCTGATTGACCACGCCATGCGCAATCCGCACATCACGGCGGGCTTCTGGCGTGGCGTGAACGTCAATCAGAATGCCGTCTACATGGAATGTTTCATGGACGAGCTGGCAGAGGCCGCCGGGCAGGACCCGCTGGCCTTCCGCCTGAAGCTCCTGAAGCCCAAGTGGGCGGCCGTCCTGCAGGCCGCGGCCGACAAGGCGGGCTACGGCAAGCCGCTGCCGGCCGGCCATTTCCATGGTATCTCCCAGGTCATGGGCTACGGCAGCTACGTCGCCGGCGTTGCCGAAGTGTCGGTGAGCGACGACGGGGCGCTCAAGATCCACAAGATCACCGCGGCCACCAATCCGGGCCACGTGGTCAATCCGGCGCAGATCGAGCGCCAGGTCGCCGGCTCGTTCGTCTACGGCCTGTCGGCGATGCTCTACGGCGAGATCACCGTCAAGGACGGCGCCGTCGAGCAGACCAACTTCGACAGCTATAACGTCATGCGCATCGACGAGATGCCCAAGGTCGAGACCGTGCTGGTCCCGACATATGACTTCTGGGGCGGCGTCGGCGAGCCCACCATCGCGGTGGCGGCACCGGCGGTGCTGAACGGCATCGCCAAGGCGACGGGCAAGCGCGTGCGCAACCTGCCGCTGATGCATGTCGACCTGAAGAAGGCTTCATGAAGCATCGCCTGCTGCTGCCGGCGCTGGTCAGCGCGTTGTTGCTGACCAGTGTCATGACAGGGGGCCCGGTCCGGGCCGCTGACATGGCTCCGCCCGGCGCCAGCTCGTGCACGGGCTGTCATTCGTCGGCGCGGATCCCCGATTCCGTCATCCCCCGCATCGCCGGCCGCAAGGCCTCCGACATCGTCCAGTTCATGCGCGAATATCGCAGCGGCGCCTGGCCCTCGACCGTCATGGGCCGCATCGCCAAGGGCTTCGACGATCAACAGACCGACGCCATCGCGGCGTGGTTCGCCGCTCAGCCGGAGTAGGGCCATGGCGACACGGCGCACCTTCCTGAAACTGACCGCCGCCGCGGCTAGCCTGGCAACGCCGTCGATCGCCTCGGCGCAGGCGAGCGGCCGTGTCGTCGTGGTGGGCGGCGGCTTCGGCGGTGCCACGGCGGCGCGTACGCTGAAGGCCCTCGAGCCCAAGCTCACGGTCACCCTGGTCGAGCCCAACGCCACCTTCACGGCCTGCCCGTTCTCGAACAGCGTGCTGGCGGACCTTCGGGAAATCTCTCAGCAGCAATTCGGCTACGACGGCGTGAAGAAGGCCGGCGTGACGGTGGCCCAGACGTCTGCGACAGCCGTCGACGCCGCGGCGAAGACGGTGACGCTGGCCGACGGCAACGCGCTGTCCTACGACCGGTTGGTGATGTCGCCCGGCATCGACATCAACTGGGGCGCGCTGCCGGGTTATGACGAAGCAGCGGCCGAGAAGATGCCGCATGCCTGGAAGGCCGGCGCACAGACCGTGCTGCTGCGCCAGCAATTGCAGGCGATGGACGATGGCGGCCTGGTCGTCATCTCCTCGCCGGCCAATCCCTTCCGCTGCCCCCCGGGCCCGTACGAACGGGCCAGCCTGATCGCCTATTGGCTGAGTATCTGGAAGCCCAAGTCCAAGCTCCTGATCCTCGATTCCAAGGACACGTTCTCCAAGCAGCGGCTGTTCCAGCAGGCTTGGCCGCAGCTCTATCCGGGGATGATCGAATGGGTGCCGCTCAGCCAGGGCGGCAAGGTGACCTCGGTCGATCCCTCGACGCTCACCTTCGTCACCGACTTCGCGCGCCACAAGGCCGCCGTCGGCAACGTCATCCCGCCGCAGAAGGCCGGCACCATCGCCCAGCAGGCGGGCGTCGCCGATCGCACCGGCTGGTGCCCGGTCGAGCCGGTCGCCTTCGAATCGACCCTGCGGCCCGGCATCCACGTCATCGGCGATTCGGCCATCATGGGCGGCATGCCCAAGTCGGCCTTCGCCGCCAATGCCCAGGCCAAGGTCTGCGCGGCGGCCATCGTCGAACTGCTGGCCGGGCGCAAGCCGGTCGATCCGATCCTGATCAACACCTGCTACAGCCTGGTGGCGGCCGACTACGGCATCTCGGTTGCCGGCGTCTATCGCCCCGACAATGGCGTACTGACCGACATCCCCGGCGCCGGCGGGACGAGCCCGCTGGATGTCGTGGGCGGCTACCGCGGCCAGGAGGCGCTCTATGCCTCGAGCTGGTTCAAGACCATCACGACCGAGGTTTTCGGCTGATCATGCGGCGTGCGGGTCTGCTTGCCGCAGCTGCCATGGCTCTGCTGCCCGCAGCCCGGGCACAGGAGGCGCGTTATACCGTCGTGGGTGACGCCATTCCCAAGCCGCTCGCCGACAAGCCGGGCGATGCCGCGCGCGGCCGCGCCATCGTCGCCAACCGCAGCGTCGGTCTTTGCCTGCTTTGCCACAGCGGGCCCATCCCCGAGGAGCGCTTCCAGGGTACCTTGGCGCCCAGCCTCGCGGGGGCGGGCGGCCGGTTGTCGGTGGCCCAGCTGCGGCTGCGCATCGTCGACGGCACGCGTCTCAATCCCGACACGATCATGCCACCCTATTATCGGACGACAGGCCTGCAGCGTGTCGCCAGGTCCTTCGAAGGCAAGACCATCTTGACGGCCGAGCAGATCGAGGATGTCGTGGCCTATCTCGCGACCCTGAAGGAGTAACCATGTCGACGAGACGCGCGTTCATCGCTGGCGCCGCTCTGATGAGCGTATTGCCGCTTGCATCGGCCCGCGCCACGCCGGATGCGATGGCGGCCGCCATCAAGGAGGTCGTTGGCGACAAGACGATCCGCGAAGGCCGCGTGACGCTCGACCTGCCCCCGCTGATCGAGAACGGCAATGCCGTGCCGCTCACCGTGTCGGTCGAAAGCCCGATGAGCGAGGCCGACCACGTCAAGGCGATCCACGTCTTCAACGAGAAGAACCCGCAGCCGCATGTCTTCGATGCCAGGCTCTCGCCGAAGAACGGCAAGGCGATGATCGCCACGCGCATCAAGCTCGGCGATTCGCAGAAGATCGTGGCCATCGCCGAGACCAGCAAGGGCGAGTTCTTCAGCGCCAGCGCCGACGTGATCGTCACGCTCGCCGCCTGCCTGGAGGACCTGACATGACCAACGTCCTCATCAATGCGCCCAAGACCGCCAAGAAGGGCGAGGTCATCGAGCTCAAGGCGCTGATCATGCATACGATGGAGACGGGCTTCCGGCCCGGCACCAACGGCCGCATCATCCCGCGCAACATCATCGAGCGTTTCACGGCGAGCTGGAACGGCAGCGAGATCTTCCGCATGGATTTCTCGCCGGCGATCTCGGCCAACCCGTTCGTGTCCTTTTTCGCCGTGGCGAGCGAGAGCGGCAAGATCACCTTCCACTGGACCGGCGATGAAGGTTTCGCCGCCGAAGAGTCCGTCGCCATTGACGTTGCCTGATCTGCTGGGACGGCGCCTGGCGCTCGGCCTGCTGCCGGTTGTCTTTGTCGTGTCCTTGGCCGTGGCTCAAGTTGGCGCTCAGGCGGACGCTGACAAGCGCCGCTCGGGCTACCAGGACATGGGCGCGGCGTTGCAGAAGATGCAGGACGACGACACCGCCAATCCCGGCATGCTGTTCGTCCAGCTCGGACGGCAGCTCTGGTCCAAGCCCGCCGGCGCCGCCAACAAGTCGTGCGCCGATTGTCATGCGCTGGCCGACATGAAGGGCGTTGCGGCGCGCTATCCCGCAATGCCCAAGGACGGCGACAAGCCGATCGACCTCGAAGGCCGCATCAGGCTCTGCCGCACTGCCCATCAACAGGCCGAACCGCTGGCGCCGGAGAGCCAGGACCTGCTGGCGCTGATGGCCCTCGTCGCCAACCAATCACGCGGCATGACGATCGCCCCGTCCGACGATCCCCGGCTGGCGCCGTTCCGCGAGCTGGGAGCGGCGATCTACCGACGCCGCCAGGGCCAGCTCAATCTCTCCTGCGCCATTTGCCATGACGACAATGCCGGCAAGAAGCTCGCCGGTGTCACCATTCCGGAGGCGCATCCCACCGGCTATCCCCTCTACCGCCTGGAATGGCAGGCGCTGGGATCGCTGAAGCGTCGCCTGCGCAACTGCCTGATCGGGATTCGTGCCGAAGCCTATCCCTCTGACGCCGCCGAATACGTCGCCCTCGAGCTCTATCTCATGGACCGCGCCAAAGGCATGGTATTCGAATCGCCGGGGGTGAGGCCTTGAACCGTCGTTTGTCGAGGCGTTCGGTATTGGCCGGTTTCGCGCTGACTGGCGCCTCGACGGGCGAAGTGGCTGCGCAATCGACCGGCTTGAAGCTCGGCACCGGTAGCGAGGGCGGTGGCTTCGTCCTCTATGCCAGTGCCTTCGTCGATGCCGTCAAATTGGCAAATCCGAAGATCGGCGTGAGGCCGGTGCCGACGCGCGGCAGCGTCGAGAACGTCCCGCTGCTCGAAGCGGGCACGATCGACATCGGCCTGGTGTTCGGCGAGATGGCCCAGGAACTGTTCAATCCCAAGGACGGGCCGCCAACCAGGCTCAAGGTGATCACCACTGCCTATTCGAACGCCGGCATGTTCGTGGTGCGCGCCGACAGCCGCTATCGCACCATCAAGGATCTCATGGGTCGTCCCGTCATATGGAATGGGCGTGGATCGGGACTGGCGCTGCAGGGACGCTTTGTGATGGAGGGGTTGGGTCTCGATCCCGACAAGGACTTCGAGGCAATCTACACGGACTCCCTCGTCGAGGGACCGGAGATGATCCTCGAAGGCCGGGCGTCGGCATTGTGGGGCGCCGGAAATCGCTGGCCTGGGTTCGTCAAGATCGCCAGCGATGCGCGCGGCGCGCGTTTCATCACGCCGGACGACGAGCAGATCACCCGCATCGTCGACAAGTACCCGTTCATGCGCCGGATCTCCATTCCGGCCGGGCGCTATCCCGGCCAATCCGACGCGTTGCTGACCGTTGGATCGTGGAGCTATGTGCTGGCGCGGCCAAATCTCGACGAGGCGGTCGGTTATGACCTGGCGGCGGCGCTGCACAGGGCCGAGCGCCTCGGCAGCATGTTCGGCGGCCAGATCGGCGAGAGCACGGCGCAGAACACGCTCAAGGCGCTGCCCCGGCAGGATGCGCTGCATCCAGGTGTCGAGCGTTATTTTCGTGAGGCCGGGCTGATCAGATAGGTCTTCTGGAAGGATTTTCTTTTCGGTGCCTGTACGGCAGACGGAACTGCTGTGCGACCGCCACTATTCGACCGCCCGTTTCATTGCTCCCGGGATCGACCAGCACCTACAGTCGGAGCATGTTGAGCCTTGCCAACCAGTTCGTTGCCCGCGCCACGCGCCTGTTCCTCGCCGCTACGGGCGAGCCCGCGCTGTGGACCGTGTCCGCCCATGGTCGCGTCGTAGGCTCCCTGGTTTGTCAAAACGGCGCCTGGCGGCTGTCCTGGTTCAACGACGCCGACCGCCGGCTCACGACCTATGCCGGGCCGCTCGGCGGCGACGTCGAGGCCCTGGCGGAGAGCCTGAGCGCTCGGTTGGGTGCCCCGGTGCGCCTGGAATCGCAGCCGGTCTAGAACCGCACAGTTGAGATTTCCCAAGCAACGACCGACAGTGCTGCGCTAGCGCCGCCTTGGCGCGTCGCCGCTGTCCTCACGGGTGACTGATCCATGGATGCGATCGACAGGAAGATCGTGGCCCTCCTGCAGGAGGATGCCAGCCTCTCACTGGCGCAGATCGCGCATCGCGTCGGCCTGTCGCAAAGCCCGTGCTGGAAGCGCATCCAGCGCCTGGAGAAGGCCGGCATCATCCTGCGCCGCGTGGCGCTGATCTCGCCCGAGTCGATCGGCATGGGGCTGACGGTGTTCGTCTCGATCGAGACGGGCGATCACTCCTCGGCGTGGATCGGCAAGTTCGCCCAGCTGGTGACGGCGATGCCCGAGGTCATGGAATTCCATCGCATGGCCGGCGATATCGACTACATGCTGCGCGTGGCCGTGCCCGACATGCAGGCCTATGACGCCTTCTACAAGAAGCTCATAGACACCATGCCGCTCAAGAACGTGACCTCGCGCTTCTCGATGGAACGCATCAAGTCGACGACCGCCTATCCGATCGCGGCGGACGTGAAGCCGGTGAAGAAGCGCTAGTCATAAGCGCATCGAACAGCCGATTCGCCGGCCGCGACAAGCGCCGCGCATCGCGGACGCAGAGCATGAGCTCGCGGTTGGCCCACGGCTCACTGATCCGGACGATGCCGAGCGGCAGGACGCGGCGCTGCCGGCGCGCGGCGGCTTCCGGCACGATCGCGACGCCGACGCCCGCGGCCACCATGGCGCAGACGGCGTCGAGGCTGCTCACCCGGACGCGCAGCTTCCGCATGCGGCCAAGCCGGGCGGCCTGCATCGCCAGGTGCCCGTCGAGCGCCGTGCCGCGCGGCAGGCCGACGAAATCGAGCTTGAGCAGCTCGGCGAAGCCCGTCTGCCGCCGCCGGGCCAGCCCATGGCCGGCCGGCGTGATCAGCACCAGCCGGTCGGGCCGGAACGGATGGCTTTCCAGGCCACCGACGAGGGCGGCCTGCGAGGCGATGCCGATGTCGGCGTCGCCCGCGGCGATGGCGGCGGCGATCGCCGGGCTCTCGCGATCCTCGAGATCGAGGTCGATCGTGGGATTGGCCGCCAAGAAATCCGCCAGCAGCTTCGGCAGGTGCTCCGACAGGGCCGCGGTGTTGGCCAGCACCCGCACGCTGCCCTTCAGCCCGCGCGAATAGGCCGAAAGCTCGCCGCGCATGGTGTCGATCTGCTGCAGCACGATGCGGGCATGGTCGAGCAGGTTGCGGCCGGCATCGGTCAGCCGCACGCCGCGCCGTCCGCGCTGCAGCAGCGGCACGGCGAGCATCTCCTCCATGCCGCGGATGCGCGCGCTCGCCGAGGCCAGGGCGAGGTGCGAGCGCTCGGCCCCTTGCGTGATGCTGCCGGTCTCGGCGACGTGGCGGAACAGTCGAAGGTCGGTGAGGTCGAAACGCATGGCCGAGCCTACGTCAACAACGAAGGCAGAATCCATATTCTCCGCATTGTGGCTGTGCCGCCAGGGGCCGATCGTGGGCTATGGCACTGTCGTCCCTGATCCTGGTCTGCCTGGTGTTCGTCCTGGCCGGCTTCACCAAGGGCATCATCGGGCTCGGCCTGCCCACCATCGCCATGGGCCTGCTGGCGATCGTCCTGCCGCCGGCCGAGGCGGCGGCGCTGCTCATCCTGCCGTCCCTGGTCACCAACGTCTGGCAGATGGTGGATGGGCCGCATCTCGGCCGCCTGCTGCGCCGGCTGTGGCCGCTGAACCTCGGCGTCTGCCTCGGGACCTGGCTGGGCGCGGCCCTGCTGGCCGGCATCGGCGGCGGGCATGGCGGGCTGGCGCTCGGCCTGTCGCTGATGGCTTACGCCCTCTCGGGCCTCGCCGCGTTGCGGCTGGTCGTGCCGCGCGCCGCCGAGCCCGTCCTGGGACCGGTCACGGGCGCGCTGACAGGCGGCATCACGGCGGCCACCGGCGTGTTCGTCATTCCGGCGGTCCCCTACCTGCAGGCCATCGGCCTACACAAGGACGAGCTGGTCCAGGCGCTGGGCCTCTCCTTCACCGTGTCGACCCTGGCGCTGGCGGCGGCATTGGCCGGCGCCGACGCCTTCGCGCCGGATCTCATCATGCCGTCGCTGCTAGCCATGGCGGTTTCCCTGGCGGGCATGCGGCTCGGCCAAGCGGTGCGCGCCCGGCTGCGGCCGCAGGCCTTCCGGCTGTGCTTCTTCGTGGGGCTCCTGGCGCTCGGCGCCTATCTCGCACTGCGTGGTCTCAGTTGAGCGACCGATGGACGGTCGGCGGCGCGGGCGGTACCGTTCCGCAACCGCCATCGCCCCGGAGCGTTTCCATGACCGTGCACGCCCTCAAGAAGCCGAACGTCGCCAACCTTCGCTCGAAGGTCTCCCCTGAGGAGTGGCAGGCGCGCGTGGACTGCGCCGCCGCCTACCGACTGATCGACCTCTACGGGATGTCGGACCTGATCGCCAACCACATCTCGATGCGCGTGCCGGGCGAGCCAGACGCCTTCCTGATCAATGCCTACGGCTTGCTCTACGAGGAGATCACCGCCTCGAGCCTGATCAAGATCGACCACGAGGGCAACGTCCTCGCCCAGCCGGATTTCGGCGACCTCAAGTACGGCGTCAACCGGGCGGGCTTCGTGATCCATAGCGCCATCCACATGGCCAAGCCCGACGTGAACTGCATCATCCATACCCACACCTGGGCGGGCATGGCGGTGTCGACCATGGAGTGCGGCCTGCTGCCCAACACCCAGACCTCCATGCGCTTCGCCAAGATCAGCTACCACGACTTCGACGGCGTCGTGATCGATACCGCGGCGCGCGAGGCACTGGCCAAGGATCTCGGCGACAACAACGCCCTGATCCTGCGCAATCACGGTCTGCTGACGACCGGCGCCACCATTCCCGAGGCGTTCAACGCCATGCATCGCCTGGAGCTCAGCTGCAAGACGCAGATCGCGGCCATGTCGTGCAACACCCCGCTCATCAAGGTGCCGGATGACGTCGTCCACGAGACCTACATGAATTTCCAGCCGCATGTCCGCCGCCCGTTCGGCGTGATGGACTGGCCGGCGCTGCTGCGGAAGCTCGACCGGATCGACCCGGGCTTCCGCGACTGATTGGAAACCCCGCACAGCTCGCTGCGCTCCTTCGCCGCCATCGCCTGCGGCTACTGGACCGCGCCCGGGCATAGGGTCGTCGCCTGGGCGCTGACCGCCGGCATGCTGGTGTTCGGCTGCATCAATGTCGGCATCGCCCTGTGGCTCAACCTTTGGAATCGCGACTTCTTCAACGCCTTGGAGAAGCGCGATACCTCGATGCTGGTCTCGCAGCTTTACATCCTGGCGGCGATCGTGGTGTCGGCTGGCGTGGCCGTCGCCATCCACCTGCACATCCGCCGGCGCCTGCAGATCTACTGGCGCGGCTGGCTGACCCAGACCACGGCGCGGCGTTGGCTGCATGCCGGCCGGCAGTACCAGCTCGGGCTGCTGGCCGACGAATGCGACAATCCCGACGGCCGCATCGCCGAGGATATCCGCGTCTCGACCGAGCTCGCCGTCGAGTTTGCGCAAAGCATCCTGCAATGCATCCTGCAGCTCATCACCTTCCTCAGCGTGCTGTGGGTGCTGTCGGGTGAATTGCCGATCAAGATCGGCAACGTGGAGTTCTCCCTGCCGGGCTACATGGTGTGGGCGGCAGTGCTCTACGCCCTGTTCGGCTCGATCCTGACCTATGCCCTGGGCCGCGGCCTGATCGAGGCCGGCAACGTCCGCCAGGGCCGCGAGGCCGACATGCGCTCGGTGCTGATCCGGGCGCGCGAGAACGCCGAGGGCATCGCCCTGATGCGCGGCGAGCCCGACGAGCGGGCGCGCCTGCAGGTCGCGATGGGCGATCTGCGCAACGCCTGGCACTCCCAGACGCGCGGGCAGGGCAGCCTGGCGCTGCTCACCAGCTCGCTGGCCTACCTGGCGCCGGTCGTGCCGCTGATCGTGGCGCTGCCGCGCTATCTCGGCGGCGACCTGCAGCTCGGCGGCCTGATGCAGACGGCACAGGCCTTCTCCAACGTGCAGTGGGCGCTGTCGTGGCTGATAGACAACTTCCCGAAATTCGCCGACTGGCGCGCCTCGGTCGACCGCGTGGTGCACCTTCACCATGCGCTGCACGATCTCGAGGACACGATCGAGGCGCCGCACGGCGAGCACATCGAGGTCGTGCCCGGCGCCACCGATCGCCTGGTGCTGCGCGAGGTCGGCCTGTCGCGGCCGGACGGCGAGGCGCTGGTGGCCGAAGCCGAGGTCGAGGTGATGCCCGGCGAGCGCGTGCTGATCCGCGGCCAGTCGGGCAGCGGCAAGAGCACCATCATGCGCGCCATTGCCGGCGTCTGGCCGTGGGGCCGCGGCTCGGTCGAACTGCCCAAGGGGCGCATCGCCTTCATGCCGCAGAAGCCGTACTTCCCGCTCGGCACCCTGCGCGAGGCGCTACTCTATCCGGAGAAGCCCGACGGCATCGACGACGAGGATTTGCGTGAGGCTCTGCACAAGGTCGGCCTCGACCATCTGCGCGGCCGGCTCGACGACGAGGAGCGCTGGGACCATATCCTGTCGGGCGGCGAGCAGCAGCGCGTCGCTTTTGCCCGGGTCCTGATCCAGAAGCCGCACTGGGTGTTCATGGACGAGGCGACCTCGGCCCTGGATGAGCCGGGACAGGCCAATGTCATGAAGCTCCTGGCCGACGACCTGCCCGAGACGGCGGTGGTCAGCATCGGCCATCGCCCCGGGCTGGAGGCCTTCCATACCCGCGAGCTGGTGCTGGAGCCGGGCGAGGAGGGCGCCGAGCTGCATGCCCGTCCCACCCAGCGCGGCCTGCGCGATATTTACCGAAAGATGTCGGCGGCCAGCCGGGCCGAGGGCGCGGGCCCGGGCTTCTGGTCCTATTTCCGCAGGACCCTGGCGGGACGCTGACTTGCGTTGCCGGCGGGCAACGTCTTCGGCTTTTGCAACGTTCGGCTTGGATACCGCCTGCTCAGGGGGAATTTCCATGCCCTTGTCGACCCGCGCCGCGACCCCGATCGCCCTCGCCGCTGCCATAGCGGCCGTGAGCTTCACCATCGCCAACGCCCAGCAGCAGCCGCCACCGCCAAGGGCCGCCACCAGCTACCTGCCGGTCGATCTCAAGGAGCCGTTCTCCGCCGTCCTGCAGCGGATGAAGGCGGCGCAGCCCGCGATCCAGAAGCGCCAGGCCGACCTGCTGGCGGAGCGTTACGACCTCGCTAACCGCGCCGCCGCCGGCGTGACCATGACCCGCGGCAAGCCGATCCAGGACGGGGTGCGTATCAAGCTGCCGGCCGGCACGAGCTGGGCGCAGCTCGCCGGTCTCACCAGTAACGACATCCGCGATCGCGGGCTGTTCCCGAAAGGCTTCCTGCCCTTGCCGCATCCCAACCATCCCGAAGGCGGCATGCTGTTCCCCAAGTTCGCCATCGAGGAGATCAAGAAGCAGGAGGACCGCGACCTGACGCGGTTCGATCTCGAGTTCGACCTGCCCGACCACCTGCTGCCGGAGTTCCCGGCGCCGATGTTCCTGACGACGCGGCCCGACCTCGGCGACGTCTCGCAGGGCAAGCTGGTCACCATCGCCAACTACTTCGAGCTGTTCAACGGCGTCCTCAATCCCAAGCAGCTCGAAGGCCTGCGCCTGCTGGTGACGCCCTTCCCGCAACAGCAGTTCAACCAGACCGAGGATCGCCGCAGCGAGAAGTTCAGCCGCGGTGTCGCCTGCCTCGACTGCCATGCCAACGGCCATACCAACGCCGCCACCCATCTGTCGGGCGACGTGCGCCCGCAGGAGATGCGCCGTCGCATCGACACGCCGCCGCTGCGCGGCGTCAACATCCAGCGCCTGTTCGGCTCGCAGCGGGCGCTGAAGACGGTCGAGGACTTCACCGAGTTCGAGCAGCGCGGCGCCTATTTCGACGGCGATCACGTGATCGCCGCCAAGAAGGGCGTGAACGTGCTGGAGCGCGGCAGCCAGGTGCATTTCATGGCCGAGTTCCAGGAACTGCTCGACTTCCCGCCGGCGCCCAAGCTCGACCTCTTGGGCAAGCTCGATCCCGCGAAGGCCACGCCGGCGGAGCTGCGCGGCCAGGAGGTGTTCTTCGGCAAGGGCCAGTGCTCGGTCTGCCACGTGCCGCCGTTCTACACCGACAATCTGATGCACAATCTCCAGGTAGAGCGCTTCTTCAAGCCGCAGATGGTCAACGGCCGCTTCGCCACCACCGACGGCCCGATAAAGACCTTCCCTCTGCGCGGCATCAAGGACTCGCCGCCCTACCTGCATGACGGCCGCCTGCTGACGCTCGACGACACGGTCGAGTTCTTCAACCTGGTGCTGGGCACCAAGCTCACCGACCCGGAGAAACAGGATCTGGTGCAGTTCCTGCGGACGCTGTAGGTGCTGTCCCCGGAGCGGCCGGGAGACAGCATGCAGTTCGAAACCGAGAAGGCCACGATCGACTACGAGGAGCATGGCGAAGGCCGGCCGATCCTGTTCCTCCACGGGTGGACCATGGATCGTCTGGTCGAGGCCGACACGTACGAGAAGATCTTCGCGACGCGTCCTGGCTGGCGCCGGATCTATCCTGACCTGCCGGGCATGGGCCGCTCGGTGGCGAAGGACAGACTGAGCAACCAGGACGACGTGCTGGAGAGCCTGCTGGCCTTCGTCGATCAGGTGCTCCCGACCGGGCGGTTCCTGCTCGCCGGCACCTCGGCGGGTGGGTATCTGGCTCGCGCCGTCGCGGTGCACCGGCGGTCGCGGATCGCAGGCCTGCTGCTGCGCGTGCCGGCCATCATACCGGACACTGCCCGCCGTACGCTGCCGCCGTTCCGGCCGCTGGTGCAGGATGACGCGCTCATGGCGACGATGGACAAGGATCAGCGCACGCTGCTGGGCGATGTGCTGGTTCAAACGCCCGACTACGTCGGGACCCTCGGCCACAGGCTTCGCGGCCTGGTCCAGCCCGCCATCGACGGCACGGCGCCGCGCATGCTCGCCATTCGCGCCGAGCCGAAACGATATGCCGTGTCATTCGATCTGGCCGAAATGGAAAAGGGCTTCGCGGAGCCGACCCTGATCGTCGCCGCCCGCCAGGACACGGTCGTGGGCTACCGTGATGCCTGGACCATCCTGGAAAGTTATCCGCGCGCGACTTTCGCGGTGGTCGACCGGGCCGATCATGGCTGGCCGTTCGAGAGCCACGAACTGCTGGGCGCCCTGGTCGACGACTGGTTGATGCGCGTCGCCGAACGCAACGCCTGAAGACTAAAGCACCTCGTGGAAGCCGATGGCGACGCGGTCGGGCGTGCGCGCGGCCACGCCGACGAAGGTTGCGCGTTCGAGCCACTTCAGCGACGGTTCGGCGGTCTCGAAGCGCGGCGCGGTGCGGAAATGGTAGCTGCCGACCGGCACCAGTTCGCCCTTCGACATGCGCGCGAGGATCTCCGGGCTGGCGACGCGCAGGCCCTCGTTCTGGACATAGACCAGCGCACCCGTACCGCTCCTGATGGTGTAGCGCGCCACGACCTCGATGGTGCCGTCGGGCCGTACGATCTGCCAGTCGGCGCCACCCGGCAGGATCTCGCCGTTCAGCCGTGGGCCGTGCACCTCACCGCCCAGGATATCGATGATGCGGCGATGGCCGCGCGCCGTCCGGCCGAGATCCTGGATGGGTGCCACGCGAGCCTTGATGACGAAGGCGTAGCGCAGGGCAGGCGCGGTGCTGATGAAGGTGTCGATGTCGGTGTTCATGCTAGTGTCCGGGATCATGACGGACAGAGTAGAGTTACGCCAAGCCAAAGCAACGGACGCCGCTGCAATCCGCGGCCTCACCCGGCAGGCCTATGCCAAGTGGGTGCCGCTGATCGGCCGCGAGCCCAAGCCGATGACGGCGGATTACGATGCGGCGGTCGCCCGCCATCGCTTCGACCTGCTGTACATCGACGGTACGCTCGCCGCCCTGATCGAGACGATCCGCGAGCCCGATCATCTGCTAGTCGAGAATGTCGCGGTGTCGCCATCCTTCCAGGGGCGCGGGCTTGGCCGCAGGCTGATGGCTCATGCCGAGACGCTGGCGCGCGAGCTCCGTCTCGGCACCATCCGGCTCTACACCAACCAGCGTTTCGCCGAGAATATCGCGCTCTACCACCGCCTCGGCTACCAGGTCGACCGCGAGGAAGTGCTTGCGGTTGGCACCGTGACCCATATGAGCAAGCAACTCACCGCGGAAGGACGTCACCGCACCGAATAGACGAAGGAGCCACCGGTCTGGCGACCGCTTCCGGCCGCCGATGGTGTCGACGCCGCTTCATAGACGAACAGGATGAAATCGCTGAAGGCCTTGCGGCCATCGAAGGGCTCCTGCTGCTCTGCGCGCGGGCAGTCACCCCCGGGCGAGCCACAAGCATAGAAGTTCGTCGTTCCATGCGAGCCGATGCTCACCATGTCACTGGTCTTTTCCGTCCGTATGAAATGGTACTTCAGGTTTGGGTTGATGTGCGGCCGCAGTTGCTTGGCGTTGAGGTCATCGATGCAGATGACGCAACTCGGCCCCTGGGTGAAGGTCGGGTCGATATGGACCAGGCGCGACTGCGATTGCCTGGTGTTGTTGTTCAGGCAGCCGTCGATCCTGACAACGACGTTTTCGCTGGTCGGCGACACGTTGAAGGCCTGCGCCGGGTACTCGCACAGGAACTGCCTCTCGGCCTCCTCGAGGGTAAGGTCGCGGCTCTTGTCGGGGCGCGGCATCGTCCCGGTCGCGTACTGATAGAGCGCCCGCAGGCGGCGAAGCTGGGGCGCCGTGTTGAGCGGAACCATCGTCCAGCTCTGGTTCCAGCCGTCCGTCATCGAGACGCCGAGGGTCGGCACGGGTGACGTGACCTGCGTGGAGAACTGGCTGCCGGCGAAGCGGCCGGTGCCGTCACGGGCGATTGTCATGGTCGGCACGCCCAGCGGCAGGCTGACGGACGGTGTGACGGCGTTGAGGGTCGTCGCCGTGCCGATGGAGATCGTCGCCTGCGAGGGCACGAACTCCGGATCCGCCAGCGCCTGGGCAAGGTTGAAAAAGATCTGCCGCTTGGTCAGCGAATTGAGCGAGGAAGCGAGATCGGCGGTGTTGTAGTTGAGCTGCGTGCTGGCACAGCCGCAGACGAGCACGGAGGCTGCAAGACACGCGAGGCGCAAGAACATCCGTTGCAGGTTACGCCCAGTACCGGGCACCGCTTTGTCCATGCGTCCCTAATGCATTGACTGTGTGTCCCAAATCAAGGCCGGGCTCGGCGGTCGTTGTGGACGACGACGGCGACCAGCAGGGCGGTCGACCATCCGAACATCATCATGCCGGCCGCCGATTCGAAGGCGCCGAGCATGCGATGATGCGGCGGCAGGGCGAGGTCGGAAGCGCCGAGCGTGGTGAAGCTCGCCAACGAGAAGTACACCGCCGTGCCGAAGCTCTTGAAAGCCTCCCAATCGTAGAAATAGAGCATCGCCCACAGGATCACCTGCAGGATATGGCCGACCAGCAGGATCATGACGGCGCTGACGCTGTGGATGAGCATGTAGAACGTCGGATCGCGCGACTCCGGCGGCGACGGCAGGATGATCATCGTGCGGGTGAGCGCCAATTGCGCCAGGACCTGGATGACGCCCGTGGCGCCGACCATCAGGATGCCCCGGATGATGTGGCCCGCCGGCTCCTCTAATCCCATGTCACGCCGCCTTCTGTTTGCCCAGCAGGTGGTCGGAGATGATGCGCTGCTGGATCTCCGACGTGCCCTCGAAGATCTTGGTCAGGCGGGCATCGCGCCAGTAACGCTCGACGGCGTGCAAGGTTGTGTAGCCCGCGCCGCCGAACACCTGTAGCGCCTCGGAGGTCACGCGCTCGGCCATCTCGGAGGCGAAGAGCTTCACCATCGCCGCCTCCTTGTCGCAGCGCCGCTTCTGGTCGATCTCGTCGCATACGAAGTACATGAGCTGGCGCGCCGCCTCGATGTCGGTCGCCATGCGCGCGAGCCGGAAGCGCGTGTTCTGGAAATCGCCGATCGCCTGGCCGAACTGCCGGCGCTCCTGGGCATAGGCGGTGGCGTCCTCCAGGGCGCCGCGGGCGAGGCCGATCGAACGCGCGGCGGTGTGGGCGCGGGCGCGCTCCAGGCCGGCCGAGATGTAGTAGAAGGCGCGGCCTTCCTCGCCGATCAGGGCCGAGCCCGGCAAGCGGCAGTCGTCGAAGGCGAGCTCCCAGGTCTTCCAGCCGAAATAGCCGATCTTGGGAATGGGGGCGCCCTTCACGCCCGGCGGCAGCGTGCCGCGCGGCTTCTCGATCAGGAACGAAGACAGGCCGACATGCTTGCGCTTGGGATCGGGCGGATCCGACGTGCGCGCCACCAGCATGATGTAGTCGGCGCCGTCGGCGAAGGTGCACCAGTATTTGTTGCCGTTGATCACCCAGCCGTCGCCGTCTCGTCGGGCACGGCAGGAGATCGCGCCCAGGTCCGAGCCGACGTTTGGTTCCGACATGGCCGCCGCGCCCAAAAATTCACCACGCGCGGCCCTCGGCAGGAAAACCGCGCGTTGCGCATCGGTCATGCCGCGGCCGGCCGACAGCCCGTTGCCACGGGCGATGATGGAGGCGACGCTCATCCAGGCGCGCGCCAGCTCCTCGGTGATCAGGCAGTACTCGAAGACGCCCAGCCCCAGGCCGCCATACTGCTCGGGGATGACGATGCCGAAATAGCCCATGTCGGCCAGCTTCTGGATCAGCTCGGTTGGGATGTCGCCCTTCTCGGGGTCGAGCCTGTTGGCGACCGGCAGCACCTCCTTCATGGCGAAGGCGCGCGCCGTTTCCTGGATCATCCGGCGCTCGTCGGTCATGTAGCCCATGGTCTTTCTCCCGTCGTTGGCCCAGCATAGCAGCCAAATCACCCGCTCTTCAGGAGACCATCATGTTGAAGGCCCTTGTGGGCTCGTTTGCCGCGCTCTTTCTCTCTGCGGCTTCCGTCTCGGCGCAGGCCCAGAGCCAGGGCGATTGGCCGAGCAAACCGATCACCATCCTGATGGGCTTTCCAGCCGGCTCGGGCGTCGACGTGATCGCTCGCATGCTGCAGCCATCGTTGGAGAAGTCGCTCAATCAACGGCTGGTCATCGACTACAAGCCCGGCGCCGGCGGCAACGTCGCATCGGAGGTCGTGGCACGCGCACCAGCCGACGGATACACCTTCCTGCTGGGCACGGCCGCGACGCACGGCGTCAATCCTGCGCTCTATCCCAAGCTCAGCTTCGACGTCGAGGCCGATTTCACGCCGATCTCTACCCTGGTCGACGTCTCCAACGTGCTGACGATCAATCCCGCCGTGATCGATGCGACCTCGATCAAGGATTTCATTGCCAAGGTGAAGGCGGCTCCGGGCAAGTACAACTTTGCCTCGACCGGCAATGGCACGGGCACGCATCTCGCCTTCGCCGAATTCAACCACATGGCCGGTCTCGACATGGTGCACGTGCCCTACAAGGGTGGGCCCGATGCCATCCAGGCCGTCCTGAAGGGCGATGTGTGCTGCATCTTCAATCAGGTGCAGACGATCATGCAGCACTACAAGGCGGGCAAGGTGCGGCTGCTTGGCGTCACCACCAAGAAGCGCGTCGCGGCCATTCCCGACATCCCGACCATCGACGAGGCGGGTGTACCGGGTTACGAGAGCTACACTTGGTTCGCGATCTTCGGGCCCAAGAGTATGGATCCCGCGATCGCCAAGAAGTTCAATGCCGCTATCAAGGTGGCGCTGGACGATCCCGAGACGCAGAAGAAGCTGGCCGAGCTCGGCAACACGCCGCGCTACGAGACCATCGAGCAGTTCACCGCGACGGTGAAGCGCGACCGCGCCAAGTGGGCCGAGGTCGTGAAGGCTGTCGGCGCGAAGGTGGACTGACATGAACATCGCCAAAGGGGGCAAATCGATCTACGGCGCGCCGCTCGGCATCCTGATGCTGGAAGCGCGCTTCCCGCGCATTGCGGGCGACATGGGCAACGGTTCGACCTGGCCGTTCCCCGTGCTGTTCCGCGTCGTGCGCGGCGCCAGTCCGGAGAAGGTCGTGCTGAACGGCGCGACGGGCCTGTTGCAGGACTTCGTCGCCGCGGCGACCGACCTGGTCGATCTCGGCGCCGAGGCGATTACTACCAACTGCGGCTTCCTGTCGATCTTCCAGCGCGAGATCGCGGCCGCCGTCGGCGTGCCGGTGGCGACGTCGTCACTGATGCAGGTGCCGTGGGTGCAGGCGACCTTGCCGCCGGGCAAGCGCGTAGGCATCGTTTCCGTGAGTGCGCAAAGCCTGACGCCGGCACACCTCGAAGGCGCCGGCGTGCCGCTCGATGCGCCGATCGCCGGCACCGAGAACGGCCGCGAATTCTTTCGTGTGCTGATCAAGGGCGAAAAGCAGGACCTCGACGTCGATCTCGCGCGCCAGGACGTGGTCGAGGCCGGCAAGGGGCTTGTGGCGCGCCATCCTGACATCGGCGCCATCGTGCTCGAATGCACCAACATGCCGCCCTACGCGGCGGCACTGCAGGAAGCCATCGGCCTGCCGGTCTACGACATCTACTCGATGATCACCTGGTTCCATGCCGGGCTGCGGCCGAAGGTGTTTTAGTCTTGCCGGAGCGCGGACCTCCAGGTCCGCTCATGCTCATGATGCGGACCTGGAGGTCCGCGCTCCGCATGAGCGGGCCTGGAGGCCCGCGGTCCGGCAAGATCAGCGTGCGTCTGCCGCGATCATCTCGGCACCCTTTTCACCGATCATGATGGTGGGCGCGTTAGTGTTGCCGGTGGTGAGCGTCGGCATCACCGAGGCGTCGATCACGCGCAGGCCCTGGATGCCGCGCACGCGCAGCCGCGAATCGACAACTGCCCGCGGATCCTCGCCCATCCTGCAGGTGCCGACCGGGTGATAGAGCGTGTTGCCGGAACGCCGGGCATAGGCCAGCAGGTCGGCGTCGCTCTTGATGTCGGGCCCGGGCTGGATCTCGCCCTTGCTGTGCTGCGCGATCGCCGGCGCGGCGAAGATCTTGCGCACATGGCGCGTGCCGCCCAGCAGCGCCAGCTCGTCGGTGTGCGTGGTGAGATAGTTGGGCTTGATCGCGGGCCGCGCGAACGGATCGGCCGAGGCGGCCATGATAGTGCCGCGGCTGTCGGGCTTCACCACGCAGACCACGCAGCTCATGCCCGGCTGCTCGTCGAGCTGGCCGAACTTCAGGGGATGCGTGCTGCCCGGCGTGAACAGGAGCTGCAGGTCGGGCGAGGCCAGCCCCTCGCGGCTGTCGCAGAACACCTGCGCCGTGGTGACGCCGAAGGTGAGCGCACCCTTGCCGGTGAAGGCAAAGCGAAGGATCTCGGGCAGCACGCGCGGGAAGCGCGCGATCTCGTTCACCGTCTCCGTGCCGTGCACGCGATGGACGACGCGGATTACATAGTGGTCGATCAGGTTGGCGCCGACGCCAGGCAGGTCATGCACCACCGGGATGCCGAGCGACTGCAGGTGCGCGGCGGGGCCGATGCCCGAGATCTGCAGGATGTGCGGCGAGTTGATGGTGCCGCCCGACACGATCACCTCGCGGTTGGCGCGCACCTCGGTGATGTTGCCGCCGCGCTGGAAGGTGACGCCGACGCAACGCTTGCCTTCGAACATCAGCTTGCCGCCCTGCGCCTCGGTCTCGACGCGCAGGTTCGGCCGGCCCTTGGCTTCGCGCAGAAAGGTCTGCGCCGTCGAGCCGCGGAAGCGGCCGCGCCGTGTCATCTGCGAATAACCGACGCCGTCGCGCTGCGTGCCGTTGAGATCGGGATTGAACGGGAAGCCCGCCTGCTGGGCGGCTTCGACGAAGCGATGGGTGAGCGGCAGGATGGTGCGGTAGTCCTCGACC
This sequence comes from Reyranella sp., assembly GCA_019750135.1. Lineage (GTDB taxonomy): Bacteria > Pseudomonadota > Alphaproteobacteria > Reyranellales > Reyranellaceae > Reyranella. The sequence continues at coordinate 28,815 of JAIEOV010000063.1, forward strand.
TTGAGCGGCCCACCCTGGCCCCGCACCTCGCTGTCGCCGCCCTGCACATAGTGCTCGGACTTCTTGAAGTAGGGCAGGACGTCGTCATAGCTCCAGCCGCGGCAGCCCATCTGCGCCCAGCCGTCGAAGTCGGCCGGTGCGCCGCGCACATAAAGCATGCCGTTGATCGAGCTCGAGCCGCCGAGCGTGCGCCCGCGCGGCCATTCCATGCGGCGCTCGCCGGTGCCCTTCTCGGGCTCGGTCGTGTAGTTCCAGTTGACCAGCGGGTTCCTGATCAGCGAGCGCATGCCGGCCGGGATATGGATCATGGGATGCCAGTCGCTGGGCCCGGCCTCCAGCAGGATCACCGATGCGCCCGTTTCCGACAGTCGAGACGCGACCACGCAACCGGCCGAACCGGCACCCACCACGACATAATCCGCCTGCATGGCAACGCTCTCCTGGCGCTCACTCCCGATATCGCTCGACAACGTCCACCGCTTTCCCATACCAAGCAAGCATATTGAAAGGACGGAGCAATGCGCGGTCGTCAGGTGTTCTTCGAGACGTTGCTGGCCCACGGAGTCGATCGCATCTTCGGCAATCCCGGCACGACCGAGAGCCCATTGCTCGATTCGCTGCACGACTACCCGCAGCTGAAATACATCGTGCACCTGCATGAGGGCGTGGCGGCAGGTGCTGCCAACTTCTACGCCCAGGCGAGCGGCAAGACCGCTTTCGTGAACCTGCATGTGGCGCCTGGCCTCGGCAACGCCATCGGCATGATCTACAGCGCGCTGAAGAACAACTCGCCCATGGTGGTGACGGCGGGCCAGCAGGACACCCGCATCCGCTTGCGCGATCCCGTGCTGGGCCACGACCTCGCGGCGATGGCGGCGCCCGTCACCAAGTGGAGCGTACAGGTCGAAAGCGCCGACGAGCTGGGCCCGATCCTGCAGCGCGCCTTCAAGATCGCCAACGACGCGCCGGCCGGCCCGGTGTTCGTGGCGCTGCCCATCAATGTCATGGAGCAGGAGACCAATGTGCCGGCGGGCAAGCCGGCGCAGGTCTTCACCGCCAGCCGGCCCGATCCGGCGGGCATCGAGGCGATGGCGCGGCTGATCATCGCCGCCAGGAATCCGACGATCGTGGCGGGCGACGATGTGGCGCGCGCCGGGGCGGGCAAGACCCTGGAGAAGCTGGTTGAGCGCATCGGTGCCTCGGTCTGGTTCGAGGGCCTGCGCGGTCGCAACAGCTTCCCGACGGATCATCCGGCCTATCGCGGCACGCTCGCCTTCGATGCGCCCGGCGTGGCCAAGCAGTTCGCCGACAACGACCTGGTGCTGCTGGTCGGCGGGCCGTTCTTCGAGGAGGTCTGGTACGGGCCCGGCTCGCCGTTTCCGCCGGGCTGCAAGGTGCTGCAGATCGAGGCCGCTGCGCCGCGCATGGCCTACAACTTTGCGGTCGATGCGGGCGTGATCGCCGACGTCGACGCCTCGCTCGAGGCGCTGTGGCAGACGACCACCGGCATCAACGGCGCGGCGGCCCGCGCGCGCCAGGATGTGTTCAGGGCGCAGAAGCAGGCCGAGGACGCGGCGCAGAAGGCGCGCGTCGAGAAGGCCTGGTCGCGCACGCCGACTTCCATGGCGCGCGTCATGGCCGAGCTGAAGGCTGCGTCGCCGGCCGATGTCGTGGTGGTCGACGAGACCATCACCGCCAACCTCGACCTGTTCAAGACCTTCACCTTCTCCGGTGCGGGCGACTACTACAGCGGCCGCGGCGGGGGCATCGGCCAGGGCATGGCCGGCGCGCTCGGCGTCGCGGTGGCCGAGCCCCAACGGCCGATCCTCTGCATCTCCGGCGACGGCTCGTCGATGTACTCCATCCAGGCGCTGTGGACCGCGGCGCATCACGACCTGCCGATCGTGTTCGTGATCCTGGCCAACCGCGAATACCGCGTGCTGAAGCACAACATCGACGCCTATCGCGCGCGCTTCGACGTTAAGTCCAACAGGCCCTACATGCACATGGATCTCAGCGGCCCGGTGATGGGCTTCGTCGATCTCGCCAAGGGCATGGGCGTCGCCGGCACGCACGTCACCAGGGCCGAGGACATCCAGAAGGCGGTGGCGGCCGCCTTCAAGTCCGGCAAGCCGCACCTGATCGAGATCGAGATCGAAGGGAAGCGTTAACGTCATGAATCATTGCCGGGAGCGCGCCACTCCGTGGCGCTCAGCAATGAGCGGGCCGGAGGCCCGCGCTCCCGTTACTTCTTCTTCGGCCTCGCGCCGGCCATCGACCGCACCTTGGCCTGATGAGTGCGCGCGGCGTTGACCAGCATCGGCAGGTCGTTGCCGGCCAGCAGCATCTTCATGCCCTTGCCAATATAGAGCTGCAGCAGCTCCTCGCTGTAGGCGCCGCCCATGCCGGGGAACTTCTTGTGCTTCTTGCAGGCGGCGATGACCGTGTCGACGGCCTCCTGGATCTTGGGATGGCCGTTCTCGCCGGGCACGCCCATCTCGATCGAGAGGTCGCTCGAGCCCACCAGCAGGGCGTCGATGCCGGGCACCGCCGCGATCGCCTCGGCGTTGCGCACCGCCTTGGGCGTCTCGATCATCACCGTGATCAGCGTGTTGTCGTTGGCGCGCTTGGTCATGTCGGCCATCTTCATGGGCGCATAGTCGAACTGCGCCTGGCCGCCGCCCACCGAGCGATGGCCGATCGGCGCATAGCGCAGCTTGTCGGCAATCTCGCGCGCCTCCTCGGCGGTGTCGACATGGGGGATGACAATGCCCAGCGCCCCGCCGTCGAGGATGCGGGTCGCCATGGCGAGCTCGCCGTAGGGCACGCGCACGATCGGCGCGATGCCCGAATCCTGCGCCGCCGTCGCGATCTCGCAGGCGTTCTCGATGGACATGACGCCGTGCTCGAGGTCCAGGAACAGCCAGTCGAAGCCGGCCGCCTTCATCACCTTGATGATGTCGACGTTGCGAACCAGTCTCACCCCGATGCCGACGGCAAGCTGATTCTTCTTGAGCCGCGCCTTGGCGGCGTTGACTGCAAAGGCCATGTTTCCCCCTTGGACACCTTTGCGATAGGATAGTCGCCATGACCTTCCATGTCGAACGAATCGACCATGTCGTGCTGCGCTGCCGCGACCTGCCCGGCATGGTCCGCTTCTACGAACAGGCGCTCGGCTTCAATGTCGAGCGCAAGCTCGACCGCATCAGCCTCGTGCAGATGCGCGCCGGTGCCTCGCTGCTCGACTTGATCGCTGCAGAGCGGCCGCAAGACGCGGCCAACATGGATCACCTCTGCTTCCGCATCGAACCGTTCGATCGTGACGCCATCGTCACGCGCCTGGCGCCGTTCGGCATATCGGTCGGCGAAACCGTCGAGCGCTATGGCGCGGAAGGCAACGGCCCCTCGGTCTATTTCCATGATCCGGAAGGAAATCAGATCGAATTGAAGGGTCCCGCCGCCGCTGCGTCCCATTAGCGCTTGGCCGTTGCAGAGGTTGTGTTAGCCTCCCGCCACGGGGAAAGAAGCGCGCCGATCTAATGGCGCACGTCCTTGGGAGGAAAATTGATGCGTTCAAGCGTGGCGTTAGCGGCCGGGACTCTTGCTGCGTTCGTGTTGGCGGCGGCACCGGCTTTTGCCCAGAAGTCGGGCGGCACCCTCAAGATCTCTCATCGCGACAATCCGCCGAGCGCGTCGATTCACGAGGAATCGACCATCTCGGTGAACCAGCCCTTCATGGCGGTGTTCAACAACCTCGTGTTCTTCGATCCCAAGGAGAAGGTGAACAGCCCGGACAAGATCGTCCCGGACCTGGCCGAAAGCTGGGCGTGGAACGCCGACAAGACCAAGCTGACCTTCAAGCTGCGCGAGGGCGTGAAGTGGCATGACGGCAAGCCGTTCAGCAGCGCCGACGTGAAATGCACCTGGGATGCGCTGATCGGCAAGGGCGACGAGAAGCTCGACATCGTCCGCAAGAACCCGCGCAAGGTCTGGTACAACAACCTCAAGGAAGTGACGACCAACGGTCCTAGCGAGGTCACCTTCAATCTCGGCCGGCCGCAGAGCTCGTTCCTCACCATGCTCGCGGGCGGCTATTCGCCGGTCTATTCCTGCCACGTGCCGGGCCGCGACATGCGCTCAAAGCCGATCGGCACCGGTCCGTTCAAGGTCGTCGAGTTCAAGCGCAACGAATCGATCAAGCTGGTCAAGAACCCGGACTACTGGAAGAAGGGCCGGCCCTATCTGGATGGCATCGATTGGACGATCGTGCCCAACCGCAGCACTCGTCTTCTGGGCTTCACGGCGGGGACCTACGACATGACGTTCGATTCGGACGTCACCTTCCCGTTGCTGAAGGACATCAAGGCCCAGAAGCCCGACGCGGTCTGCGAGGCGCGGCCGACCAACGTCAGCTCCAACCTGCTGGTCAACCGCGACAAGCCGCCGTTCGACAATGCCGACATCCGCCGCGCCATGACCCTGGCGCTCGACATCAAGTCGTTCCACGACATCCTGAGCCAGGGCAACGACCTCGACGGCGCGGTGATGCTGCCGCCGCCGGCCGGCTTCTGGGGCATGCCCAAGGAGATGCTGCCGACCCTGCTCGGCCACGCGACCGACCTCGAGAAGAGCCGCGAGGAAGCGCGTAAGATCATGGAGAAGGCCGGCTACGGGCCCGACAAGCCGCTCAAGATCAAGGTGGCGACCCGCAACATCGCGATCTACCGCGACCCGGCGGTGATCCTGATCGACCAGCTGAAGAAGATCTATATCGAAGCCGAGCTCGATCCGATCGACACCACCGTCTGGTACAACAAGATCCAGCGCAAGGATTACCAGGTCGGCATGAACCTGACCGGCGTCGGCATCGACGATCCCGACGTCAATTTCTACGAAAACTACTACTCGACCTCCGACCGCAACTATACCGGCTACAAGAACCCCGAGATCGACAAGCTGATCGACCAGCAGTCGGCCGAAGCCGACGTCGAGAAGCGCAAGAAGATCGTGTGGGAGATCGAGAAGAAGCTGGCCGACGACTCGGCCCGGCCGATCATCGGCTACAACGTCGCCAACACCTGCTGGTCGCCGCAGGTCAAGGGCGTGCTGCTGCAGGTCAACAGCATCTACAACGGCTGGCGCTTCGAAGACGTCTGGCTGGATCGGTAGGGACCATCGTGCGCCGCCGCCCACGACTTCCTCTTGCCTCCCCGGCGCAGCTGGGGAGGTGTCGCCGTCCTACGGCGACGGAGGGGTCATGGGCGTCGTTGCTGTTGTTCATGACCCCTCCGTCCGCTTCACGGACACCTCCCCGCGCTATGCGCGGGGAGGAAGGGTTTGGGAGACGCTGATGGGCTCCTACCTCGTCCGGCGCTTCCTGCTGATGGCGCTCACCCTGTTCGGGATGTCCATCCTGATCTTCGTCATGCTGCGCTTGGTCCCGGGCGACATCTCCGACATCCTGGTCGATGCGGCGGGCATCGCCGACCCCAAGGAAAAGGCCAAGATCGCCAAGGAGCTCGGCCTCGACAAGCCGATCATCGAGCAATACTTCCAGTGGATCGGCGGGCTCTCCCGCGGCGACCTCGGCTTCGCCTATGTCTCGGAGCGGCCGGCCATCGAGGAAATCGCGCCGCGCATCCCGATCAGCGCCAAGCTGACGCTGATGGCGCTGTTCTTCTCGGTGATCCTGGGCGTGCCGTTCGGCGTGATCAGCGCGGTCCGGCAGAATACGGCGCTCGACTATTCGCTGCGCGTCCTCAGTCTCAGCGGCCTGTCGTTGCCGTCCTTCTGGCTCGGCCTGCTGGTGCTGATGGCGGCCGTGCACTGGTTCGGCACGATCCCCATTTACACCAACGAGCCGCGCGGATTCTTCCAGGAGGTCGGCCTGCTGGCCATCCCCGCGGCCGTGGTCGGCTTCCGAAGTTCGGCGTTGATCATGCGCCTCACGCGATCGTCGATGCTCGAGGTCATGCGCCAGGACTACATCCGCACGGCGCGCTCGAAGGGCGCCTCGAATACGTCGGTGAACTACAACCACGCGCTGCGCAACGCCCTCCTGCCCGTGGTCACCATCATCGGCATCGAGGCGGCCTTCCTGGTGGGCGGCCTGATCGTCACCGAAACGGTGTTCAACATCCCGGGCGTCGCGCGCTTTCTCGTCGAGGCCATCCGATGGCGCGACTACCCGATCGTGCAGAACCTGGTCATGCTGATCGCCTTCGTGGTGGTCACGGTCAATTTCCTCGTCGACATGGCCTACATGGTCCTCGACCCACGCATCAAATTTGCGGACTGAACGATGACGACCATCGATCATGATGCCGAACTCGCCCGCGCCGGCGCCAACATCACCGGCCTGGGCGGCCAGCTCGCCTTCCTGGCGCGGCGCTATCCGCTGGGCGCGGTCGGCGCGGTGATCGTGCTGATCTTCGTGCTCACCGCCGTCTTCGCGAACTTCATCGCGCCGTTCGACCCGACCGCGACCGACGCCAAGGCCTCGCTGGCGCCTCCCAGCAGCAAATACTGGCTGGGCGCCGACTTCATGGGGCGCGACATGTTCAGCCGTATCGTCCACGGTGCGCGCATTTCGCTGGCGGTCGGGGCGGGGGCCATGCTGCTGGGCGGCGTGCTCGGCGTGTCGATCGGCCTGATGAGCGGCTATCTCGGCGGCGCCTTCGATCTCCTGACGCAGCGCCTGTTGGACGTCATGCAGTCGTTGCCGCTGCTGGTCATGGCGCTGGTCATGGCGGCGGCCCTGGGGCCGTCGCTGGAAAACACCATCATCGCCATCGCCATTCCGCTGGTGCCAACTGTCGCCCGCGTCGTGCGCTCGAGTACCCTGTCGTTGCGCGAGCAGCCCTTCGTCGAGGCGGCCCGCGCCGTCGGCATGGGCGAGATACGCATCGCCGTGCGTCACGTGCTGCCCAACACCCTGGCCCCGTTGATCGTGCTGGCGACGGCCCAGCTCGGCTCGGCGATCCTGGTCGAGGCCTCGCTGTCGTTCCTCGGCCTCGGCATCCCCGAACCCTATCCCTCGTGGGGCCGCATGCTCTCCGAATCCGCCGCCGAGTACGTGCGCACCGCGCCCTGGCTGGTGATCTTCCCCGGCGTCGCCATCAGCATGACCGTGTTCGGCACCAACCTCCTGGGCGACGCCCTGCGCGACATCCTCGATCCCCGTCAGAGATCCTGAGGGACAGCGTTCATGAGTTCACTTCTCGAGGTCGAGAATCTCGGCACCTGGTTCTATACGCGGCAAGGCATCGTCAAGGCGGTCGACGGCGTCGACTTCCAGGTCGCGTCCGGCGAGACGCTGGCCATCGTGGGCGAATCGGGCTGCGGCAAGAGCATGACGGCGCTGTCGCTGATGCGCCTGATCCCCGATCCGCCGGGCCGCATCGTCTCGGGCTCGATCCGGCTGGGCGACCGCGATCTCCTGAAGATCAGCGAGGAGGAGATGCGCCGCGTCCGCGGCAACGATATCTCCATGATCTTCCAGGAGCCGATGACGTCGCTCAACCCGGTGATGACCATCGGCAAGCAGATCGCCGAGGCGCTGATCCTGCACCGCGACATGGACCGCAAGGCAGCGCTCAGGCGCGCCGTGGAGATGCTCGAACTGGTGCGCATCCCCGAGCCTGCCCAGCGCGCCAAGGAGTATCCGCACCAGCTGTCGGGCGGCATGCGCCAGCGCGCCATGATCGCCATGGCGCTCGCCTGCAATCCCAAGGTGCTGATCGCCGACGAGCCGACGACCGCGCTCGACGTCACCATCCAGGCGCAGATCCTGGAACTGATCGTCGAGCTGCAGCGCGAGTTCGGCGCCGCGGTGATCCTGATCACCCACGATCTCGGCGTGGTCGCCGAGACGGCGCGGCGGGTCATCGTCATGTATGCCGGCCGCAAGGTCGAGGAGGCCGAGGTCGGCGAATTGTTCGCCCGGCCCCTGCACCCGTACACGGTGGGCCTGCTGGCCTCGATCCCGCGGCTCGACCTGATGCGCGGCGAGGCGGTGCGCAACGCCCAGCGCCTGCAGGAGATCCCGGGCATCGTGCCACCCCTGTTCGACCTGCCCGAAGGCTGCGCCTTTGCCCCGCGCTGCAACAAGGCCGACGATCTCTGTCGTCGCGAGCGGCCGACCTACGAGCAGAAGAGGACAGGCCACTGGGCGGCCTGCTGGCACTCCGATGCCTAGCGCCAACATGCCCGTCCTCGAGGTCTCGAACCTCAAGAAGCACTTCCCGGTGAAGAAGGGCCTGCTGCGCCGCACCGTCGGTCATGTCTATGCCGTCGACGGCGTCAGCTTCTCGATCGGCGTCGGCGAGACCTTGGGGCTGGTGGGCGAGAGCGGCTGTGGCAAGACCACCGCCGGCCGCGCCGTGCTGCGCCTGATCGAGCCGACCTCGGGTTCGGTGAAGGTCGGCGGCACCGAGATCACCGGCCTGTCGAAGTCGGAGATGCGACCCTACCGGGCCGAGATGCAGATCATCTTCCAGGATCCGTTCTCGTCGCTGAACCCGCGCATGACGGCGGGCGAGATCGTGGGCGAGCCGCTGCTGGTCCATGGCGTCGCCAAGCGCAAGGAGCGCGAGGACCAGGTCTCGGCCCTGTTCGCCCGCGTCGGCCTGCGGCCGGCGCAGATGAGCAACTACCCCCACCAGTTCTCGGGTGGCCAGCGCCAGCGCATCGGCATCGCCCGCGCCCTGGCGCTCGGACCCAAGCTGATCGTGGGCGACGAGCCCGTGTCGGCGCTCGACGTGTCGATCCAGGCACAGGTCATCAACCTGCTGCAGGACCTGCAGCGCGAGCGCCAGCTCTCCTATCTCTTCATCTCGCACAATCTCGCGGTGGTCGAGCACATCAGCCACCAGATCGCCGTGATGTATCTCGGCCGCATCGTCGAGCACGCCGACACGCGCTCGATCTTCACGCGCCCGCAGCATCCCTACACCGAGGCCCTGCTGTCGGCCGTTCCGGTGCCTGACCCCGCCATCCGCCGCAAGAAGATGGTGCTTCAGGGCGACGTGCCGAGCCCCGTGCGGCCGCCGCCGGGCTGCCACTTCCACACCCGCTGCCCTTACGCCGTCGAGCGCTGCAGGGTCGAATCCCCACCGCTTCGCGAAATCGCGCCGGGCCACAAGGTTTCCTGTCACTTGCGGTAGGCGGAGCGCGGACCTCCAGGTCCGCATCATGATCATGAGCGGACCTGGAGGTCCGCGCTCCGAAGATGATATGACTCTTCCATTAACGAAGGCAGGAAGCGTCATGGCGGCTTTTGATTATGTGATCGTGGGCGGCGGCTCGGCGGGCTGCGTGCTGGCCAACCGGTTGACCGAGGATCCCAGCGTCAAGGTCCTGCTGCTGGAGGCGGGGCCGGCCGACAAGTCGATGTGGATCGACATTCCCGCGGGCTTCACCAAGCTGCTCAACCACGACACCTTCAACTGGAACTTCGAGATGGAGGCCGAGGAGGGGATGGCCAACCGGCGCATTCCCTGTCCGCGCGGCAGGACGCTCGGCGGCTCGAGCTCGATCAACGGCATGCTCTACGTGCGCGGCCAGCCGCTCGACTACGACACCTGGGGGCAGCTCGGCAATCGCGGCTGGTCCTATTCGCAGGTCCTGCCCTACTTCAAGAAGTCGGAGAACTTCGAGCCCGGCGGCGACGACAGCCGCGGCAAGGGCGGCCCGCTGAATGTCGCCAACATGTGCGACACGCACGAGCTTTGCGATGCCTTCATCGATGCCGCCGCCGCGAGCGGCTTTCCGAAGAACAAGGACTACAACAACGGCGACCAGGAGGGCTTCGGCTACTACCAAGTGACGATGAAGAACGGCAAGCGCCAGTCGACGGCGCGCGCCTTCCTCGATCCCGCGCGCAGCCGGTCCAACCTCACGATCGAGACCGACGCGCTGGTGAGCAGGATCATCCTCGAGGGCAAGCGCGCGGTCGGCGTCGCCTACACCGTGCACGGCCAGGCGCGCGAGGCGCGGGCCGGGCGCGAGGTCATCGTCTCGTGCGGTGCCGTGCAGTCGCCGGGTGTGCTCGAGCATTCCGGCATCGGCCAGCCCGAGCTGCTGCGCCGCCATGGCATCGAGGTGAAGCACGAGCTGAAGGGCGTCGGCGAGAATTACGGCGACCACTTCGCGCCGCGCATGAACTGGCGGGTGAAGCTGCCGATCACGCTGAACGAGCAGACGCGCGGGCTGAGCCTGGTGAAGGAGGTCATCAAGTACTACACGACCGGTCGCGGTGCCTTGGCGCTGACGGCCGGCGTCGTCTACGGCTTCGTGCGCACGCGGCCCGGCCTCGATTCACCCGACATGCAGTTCCACATGGCCCATGCCAGCTACGACACCGCCCAGAAGCGGCTGCTCGAGAGGGAGCCGGGCATGACCGTGGTGATCGGCCAGTGCCGGCCCGATTCGCGCGGCTCGATCCACATCAAGTCGGCGACCCCCGGGACGGCGCCGGCGATCCGGCCGAACTTCCTGACGGCCCAGATCGACCGCGACGCCACGGTCGCGGGCATGCAGATCGCCCGCAAGATCGTCTCGCACCCGTCGATGGAGAAGTACATCGCCTTCGAGAACAAGCCGGGCAAGGACGTGAACACCTACGACGAATGGCTCGACTTCGCCCGCGGCAACGGCCAGACGACCTACCATGTCTGCGGCACCTGCAAGATGGGCAGCGATCCCATGGCGGTGGTCGACGACCGGCTCAGGGTCCACGGCATCGCCGGCCTGCGGGTGATCGACGCCTCGATCATGCCGACCGTGCCCTCCGGCAACACCAATGCCCCCACGATCATGGTGGCGGAGAAGGGGGCAGATATGATCAAAGAGGATGCCAAGGCGGGCCTCAAGGCCGCCGCCTAAACCAGGGGGACTGCGGTGAAGCCTTTGATGTCGTTTCTGGCCATTGTCGGGCTCTCGGTCGCCGTGACGGCCTGCAAGCCGGACGTGACCAATCCGCTGGGCTACCAGCCGGAAAGCAAGGAGAACCTGCTGGCCGACTCGGGCTTCAAGAAGCTGACGCTCAACACGCCGGCCAAGGTCGCCGCCTTCAAGAAGATGCCGCCGCACCGCATCTCGCAGACCACCTTCAAGGGCAAGCAGGTCTGGGTCTATCCCGACCAGAATGTCTGCGGCTGCCTCTATATCGGCGGCCAGACGGCCTACAACACCTTCCTCAAGAAGGGCCGGGCGCAGATGGTCGATAGCCGCGTCAACCAGATGTACAATCAGGACGCCAACGATCCCTACAATCCGACGGCCGAGATGGCGCAGCTCGACTGGGGCGACGCCTGGGACGCTTCTGACGCGTACGACCTGTATTTGAACTGATCAGCGGAGCGCGGACCTCCAGGTCCGCCTCATGCTCTTCCGGACCGCGAGCTTCCAGCTCGCTCAAGATTCATGAGCGCGCAGGATGCGCGCGGTACGGAAGAATATGAGCGGACCTGGAGGTCCGCGCTCCGGCAAGACGATCAGCCGCCGAGCAGCGCCGGCGCCGCCTTGACTTCCTGGCGTTCGACCTTCTTCACGATCTCGGTCAGCTTGGCGTGGGTCGGCGCGGGGACGCCGATGTAGTTGCCGCGCTCGGCGACGTAGCCGTTCATGAACTCGATCTCGGTGCGGCGGCCCTTGCGGATGTCCTGGGCCATCGACGGGCGCTGGATGTCGGCGCGCGGATTGGGGTTCGTGTTCGAGCCCGGCCGCAGGATCGCCTCGACCTCGTCGAGTGCGGTCTTGTCGCCCTCCGACGCCTTGGCCAACGTCTCGGGCTCGAACTTGCCGATCTTCTCGATGTGATAGCCCAGCGCCTGGCCGACGCGCACGGCCTCGCCGCCGAGCTTGATCGAGAAGCGGCGGATGGCGTCGTTGCGATCGCAATCGCTGCCGGTCAGCCCGGTGGCGGCCGACACGCCGTTCTTCATGCCGTTCTGGCAGAGCTTGGCCCAGCGCTCGCCCCACAGGTTGGTCGTGGTCTTGGCGCTGTCGATGCGGCCCACCATGTCGCGGAGCTCCTCGACGCGGCTGGTGATGCGGCCGTGGACCTCGCCGACGCGGAACACCGTGTGCTTGTCGCCGCCCTTGGCGACGGTGCGGCGAATACGAGCCGGCTCGAACATGTCGACCGAGATCAGCGAGGCCACCATGCCCACCGTCTTGCCCCAGCCGACCACGCCCGCGATGCGCTCCTCGTTCAGGCAGTTCTGCAGCGACACGATGTAGCCGTCGGGCGCCAGGTACTGCTTGATCAGCGCCGTCGCCCATTCGGTGTCGTAGGACTTCATCGACACGAAGGCGATGTCGATCGGCTTCTGGCGCGACAGATCCTGCATCTCGGTGAGATGCATGGTCTTGGCGTTCTTGACCGTGACCTTCTCCTCCGGCGTGACGCCGTCGAGCTCCAGCCCGTTCTTGCGGATGGTCTCGATGTTCTCCGGCCAGAAGTCGATCAGGGTCACGTCCTCGCCCGTATGGGCGAGCCAGCCGCCGACATAACCACCCAATGCGCCGACGCCGACGACCGCAATTCGCTTACCCATTTATTTCCTCCTCAAGCTGCCGGCAGGCGGGCGAGGAAGGCCTCGACCGCCCGATTGAAAAGTACAGGCTGATGCAGGTTGGACGCATGGCCCGCGTCGGCGACCACGACCTTGATCGCCTGCTTGATCTTGGCCGCCATGTAGTCGGTGGCGGCCAGAAAGTTGGTATCGTTGGCGCCGACCAGCACCAGGGTCGGCACGGCGACCTTGTCGAGCGACTGGATCACCCGGTCGTTGTCCTGCGCCAGCATGCCGCGAGCGGCGCGGGCCAGCCCGCTGGCGTCGCGATGGCGCGTCAGCTTGACCTCGTCGCTGGAATTGAGGGCGGCCAGGCCCTTGGCCTCGAGGTTGGCGGCGCGCTGATGCGCCGTCTCGTTCCACTTGGCGCGCGCCTCGTCCTTCTTGAAGCCCGGCCCGGTGTCGAACAGCATCAGCGCACGCACGCGCTCGGGATGGCTGGCGGTGAAGGCGAGCGACATGTAGCCGCCCAGGGAAAGGCCGGCGATGATCGCCGTCTTGGCCCCGACCTCGTCGAGCAGCGCCTTCATGTCGCCCACGGTCAGCGCCTCGGAATAGAGGCTCTGGTCGGCCGGATAGTCCGATTCGCCGTGGCCACGCATGTCCCAGACGACGACCTGGTAGCGGTCCTTCAGGGCTGCGATCTGGCCGTCCCACATGCGCGCCGTCGAGCTGTAGCCGTGGCTCAGCAGGATCGTCGGCCCCTCTTTGCTTTTCGTGGGGCCATGGACCTCGTAATGGATCTTCACGCCGTCGCGATCGAGCTGGGCCATGTCTTCTTCCCCTACGGTGCGACGCGCGGCTCGTTGCGTGCGCGCTCCAGATAGCGCTCGGCATCCTCGGCCAGCAGCAAACGCTCCTGGGCGAGGGCCGTGACCACCGTCTGTACCTTGGCGAGGTAGTCCGCCCCGCCGGCATAGCGTTCGGCCACCGAAGGCCGCGGATCGCCCGACGCCTCGCGCGCCGCCTTGTCGGCCGCGAAGGGCAGGCAGCTGCCGTCGCGATCGGCCAATTCTCCGGCCGGGTACGGCGCCTTGTACTCGTTCCAGCCCGAATAGGTCGCCAGCGGCACGGCGATATCGGGCAGTCGGATGCCCGCCGCTTCGTTGCCGTCGCTGTCGACCTTGCAGACAAGCGTGCGATAGGCATCCTCGAGGGTCACCGGGCTCACCCAGTCGACGGGCGGCTGGACCCGGTTGGTAACCTTGGCGACGGCCGCACCCGGTATGGCCGGGAAGCCGGTCTTGTCAGGCTCGACCAGGGTACCGGCGGCCAAGGTCGGCACGCGGCTCGGGGGCGGCTCCTTGCCCGTCACGACCCAGTCGTCGAGCGCCATCAGCAGGGCGCGGACGGCCGGCATGGGATTGTGCGGGTTGCGCGGATTGACGTTGGGGCCGGGATCGGTGGTGGCGCCGGCGCGACCGCCATGCTGGGTGCCGGCGATCATGTAGACGCGGCTGTTCTCCGGCAGCGTCAGGTCCTGCTCGCCGAGCGGATCGGTGTGCAGCAGCGACGCGCCCTTCTGCCAGTACTCGGTCGAGGTGTTGGTCTCGATCAGCTTGGGATCGCTGCCGTCACCGCGGAACAGCGAGCCTTCCTGCTCGGTCAGGGGATCGGAGAGCTCCGCCGTCGAAAAAGGGAACGCGTTTTCCGGGAAGCCGTGGTCCTCGTGCTGCGTGCCGGTGCGCGCCGGCTGGCCGAACGGCGTGTCGAAGAAGATGCGGCCGATGCCGGCGATGTGCGCATGGATGCCGTCGAAGACCTTGCGGCCCTCCTCGTCGCGATTGAAGCCGGCCGAAACGTGGTGGCGCAGATAACGCCCGGCCTGCGAGAAGCCGATGGCCAGGGCATGGCTGATCTTGCCGCCGGTGGCGGCGATCGCCGCCGGATCGTGGCGCAGCCAGCTCACGACGTCGCGGGTCGCCGCGAAGCCAAGGCCCTGCACCTTGGGATTGGTGGCCTCGTAATGGAATTCATACAGCCAGCCCGGCTTGGGCTTGGCGCCGTCGGCGAGCTTGATCGAACGGGCATCGACGAAGGACCACTGGTCGCGCGGAATCTCGCGACGTGGGTCATCGGCACGCTCGCGGACGCTGAGCCGCGCCCAGATCTGGTCCACGGCGGCGGCCTCGTAGGACAGCTTGAACACGTCGAGGTTGCCCACGCGCGTGCCCGAGACGAACTCCTCGCGCACCATCTCGACGATGGCTTCGCCCTTATTCGTCGCGACCGGCGCCGTCAGTCCCAGGCCCATGTTGGCGCGCGGTGCGTCGGGGTCCCAGCCCGACCACACGATGGTGTAGCCCTGGCGCAGGGGAAAGCCGTTGCCGACGTCGGCCAGGGTTTTGGGATCGTTCACGCCCTGCGGGCCGTCGGCGATGTTGCCGAACAGCATCTTGCGGCCGCGATTGTTCACCTCGTAGAGGATGCGGCCGTTGCCCTTGGCGGGGTCCTTGGGCCGCAGGATGAAGATGTCGGTCGTGTACTCGACCTTGCCGTCGGCGTTGAGGGGCGCCTTGTCGATCAGGGCGATGTCCTTGTTGCCCGGGTGCTCAGGGTCGACCTCGCCCTTGGCCTTGGCGATCACGCGCTCATAGGCGCCGACGTCGCCGAACGGCGCGCCATCGGCGAGCGGCTCGACCTTCTCGATATCGAATGAAACCAGCACTAGGCGCGAGCCTCTTTCTTGGCCTCTTCCGGCGGGAAGTTCAGCTCAACACCGACGCCGTCGGGATCGTAGAGGAAGATCTGGGCGGCGCCGGTGCGCGGCACGACCTGCTCGCGGAACTTGACGTTCTTCGACTGCAGGCGCTTGCGCACGCCCGGCAGGTCACTGGCGGCGAAGGCGATGTGGTCGAAGCGGCCGGTGTCGTCGAACGTCTTCTCGGTGCCGCGCACGACGATGCCCTCGCGCGGCGTGCGCGGTCCCAGCAGGTGCACGGTGGCGACGCCGCCGGAGTAGAGCCAGTAGCCCGGGAAGCCGAGCGGCGGGCGATCGCCGTTCTCCAGCCCCAGCACGTCGCAATAGAAGTCCTTGGTCGCTTCCAGGTTGGAAGGCTCGATGGTGTAGTGCTGCAGCACGCCAAGCGGCATGGTCCGTCTCCAGGTATGATCAAACGAAGGTGAGGTCGGCGTCGGCGCCCATCATCCAGGCGCCTACGGTCTCGAAATGCGACAGCCGGCCCTGCAACTGCTGGGTCACGGTATGGATGTCGCGAAAGCGGCGCTCCAGCGGATGGTTCTCGAAGATCGCCGTGGCGCCCGCCGCGTTGTAGGCGAAGTCGACGGCCTCGCGCGCGCGATGGATGGCGTTGGTCGAAGCCATGCGGATGGCGATGCGATGGTCGACGGTGAGCGTGGCGCCGGCCGAGATCTCCTTCCAGATGTCGGCGATCGACTGCAGCAGGAAGGCGCGGGCCGAGAGGATGCCGACTTCGGCCAGGGCGAGGTTGGTTTGCACCACCGCGTTGTCGCGCAATGGGCTCTTCTTGCCGCGCGGGATCTTGTTGCGGGCGACGTCGACGAAGCTGTCGAGACTGGCGCGGGCGATGCCCAGTGCCACGCCGGCGAAGCCAACCTCGTAGCAGGTCATCGCCGACATGCGATAGAGCGGGCCAACCTCGCGGCACTCGCCCTCTCCCTCCCGTGTGATCACCTCGCGCGTGATCGAATGCTCGGCCGGCACGAAATGGTCGGTCAGGGCGAACTGGTCGCTCGCCGTGCCGCGCAGGCCCACCACGTTCCAGATGTCGGTCCACTCGACTTCGCTCGCCCGCACCAGCATGGTGCGCTCGAGCTGGCGGCCGGTCGGTCCGAGCCGGGGCGAGCCATCGGCCTGCCAGATCGGGCAGGCGGCGCCGAGCCAGGTGGCGTGCCGGCAGCCCGAGGCGAAGGCCCACACGCCGGTCACCCTGTAGCCGCCCTCGCATTCGATGGCCCTGACCTTGGGGCCAGGGCCCCAGGCCAGCACGGCGCGAGGGTCGTCGCCGAACATCTTGCGGGCCACCGTCGGGTCGAGATAGGCGGCCGACATGGCGCAGCCGCCGGCCTGGCTCAGGCACCAGGCCGTGCTGGCGTCGCCCTGGGCGATGGTCTCGATCACATGGAAGAAGGTGATGGGATCGGTCTCGAAGCCATCGAACGTGCGCGGCAACAGCAGGCGGAACAGTCGCGCCTCGTGCAGCTTGTCGAGCAGCGCCGGCGGCAGCCGGCGCCCGTCCTCGATCTCATCGGAGGCCGCCTCGACGAGGGGCCGCAGCGCCTGGGCGCGCGAAACCAGCGCCGGGTCGCCGGCGAGTTCCGCGGAAGACGGGATCAACGTGTCCAAAACATCGTTCTCCAGCTCAGTGGGCGGCGGCCAGTTCGCGATCGATCTGCTCGAGCGACTTGCCCTTGGTCTCCAGCCCGAAGAAATAATAGACCACCCCGGCCATCAGGAACCAGCAGCCGAGATAGACGAAAGCCGTCGGAATCTCGGTCAACGGTACGTCGGGTTTCAGGTAGTTGCTCGAGCCGACGATCAGGGCGAGCCCGACCGGGCCCAGGATCTTGCCGATGCCGCCGAAGCCGTAGGCTGAGCCCATGCCCGACGTCTTGAGATGCGAGGGCCAGATCTCCGCCGCGTAGGGACCGACGATGGCGAACCCGCCATCGACGAAGAACATGGCCGCCGCCAGGATCAGCCAGAACGCCGATAGCCCGAACAGCGTGGCGTTGTAGTTGTAGCCGGCGACGATGATCAGGACGCCGGCGCCCAGGCCCAGCAGGCCGCCGCTGTTGCGCCGGCCGATCGCTTCCGACAGGTACGAGAAGCTGAGCCGGCCGATGAAGCCGGTGACGGTGAGCAGGATCATCATCTTCGAGGCTTCCTGCGGCGTCACGTGCAGGAGCAGGACGAACAACGACGGAGCCCACAGCGCGATGCCGTAGGCGCCGGTCTGGGCACCGGCATTGCCGAGCCACGAGACCAGCAGGCTGCGGGGGTGCTTGAAGAGGTCGAACCAGTTGGTCTTCACCACCTTGGTTTCCTCGGGTCGCGGCAGCGGCAGGGTGTTGGGATCGACCTGCAGCGCCCAGGCCAGCGACTTGCGCGCCTCCTCGAGTCGTCCCTGGCGGGCCAGCCAATGCGGCGATTCGGGGACCCACAGCCGCACCAGCAGGACGACCAGGGCGGGCAGCACGCCGATGGCGAACAGCAGCCGCCACTGGTCGGCGCCCAGGAAAGCGCCCAGCACCGCGCCGAGGCCGACGCCGATCGGGATGACGCAGGTCACCAGGCCGCCGATCCAGCCGCGCTTGGACGAGGGCATGAACTCCTGCACCAGCGGCAGGTCGACGCAATAGAGCCCGCCGACGCCGAAGCCGACGAAGAAGCGCATGATCGTCAGGTAGACCCAGCCATTGTCCGGCGTGAAGTAGAGCAGGCCGGTGGCGATCGAGAAGTTCAGCACCGTGCCGATGAACACCTTGCGCCGGCCGATGCGGTCGGCGATCCAGCCCCAGATGTAGGCGCCGAGGATGGCGCCGATGCCCGAGCTCAGGAACACCATGGCGGTCTGGCCGAAGGTGAGCTTCCACGGGCCGATCAGGAAGGCGAAGACGAAAGCGATCAGGAAGAAGTCGAAGAACTCGAGGGCGTCGCCGATGATGGCGGCGGCCAGGATCTTCTTTTGATTGCCGGTCAGAGTGGTCTGCCGGTCGAGAACATCGAACATGGCATTTCCCCAAGGGCGTTTCCTGTGCGCTTCTATATTTTGGGGGATCGGATGCAGCGCACTGTCATGCCGTCCCTGAGGGCAGACGCTACGCCTCGGGTTCGAGCGGAGTCACGGCCTCGGGCTGCTCTCGTTTGCCCGTCGAAACGCGATCCTGCATTGCTGCGATGCCTTTGCTAGCTTCGGCACCGCAACAAGGGGAGATCGTCATGAACTGGACTGACCGCCGCCGACGCTTCCGCGCGATCCTCGCCGGCGACCGCTGCGTGCATCCCGGCTCGGTGTTCGACCCCGTCTCCGCCCGTATCGCCGAGGACCTTGGCTTCGAGGTCGGCATGTTCGCGGGCTCGACGGCCTCGCTCACGGTGCTGGGCGCGCCCGACTTGATCGTCCTCACTCTCAGTGAATTCGTGGGCCAGGCCTATCGCATCAACCGCGCCGGCAACCTGCCGCTGATGGTCGACGCCGACCACGGCTACGGCAATGCTCTGAGCGCCAAGCGCACGGTCGAGGAGCTCGAGACGGCAGGCGTCAGTGGATTGAGCCTCGAGGACACCGACTTGCCGACGCCGTTCGGCACCACCAAGCCGCGACTCACCACGATCGCCGAGGGCGTCGGCAAGATGAAGGCCGCCCTGCACGGCCGGCAGGATCCGGCGCTGTGCATCGCCGGCCGCACCAGCGCCGTCCAGATCACCGGCCTCGACGACGCCATCGCGCGCGGCAAGGCCTACGAGGAGGTGGGAGTCGATGCCCTGTTCTTCGTCGGCGTGCGTACGCGCGCCGAGCTCGACGCGATCTCGGCCGCCACCCGGCTACCGCTGATCCTGGGCGGCGTGTCGGGCGATCTCACCGACCTTGCCTACCTCAGCGCCCGCCGCGTCCGCATCGCCCTGCAGGGCCATCAGCCGTTCGCCGCCGCAGTCAAGGCGATCCACGATACACTACGCGCGCTGCGCGACGGCACGCCACCTGGCAAGCTTACCGGTATCGCCGACGCCGAGCTGATGAAGCGCGTGACGCGCGATGCCGAACATACCAAGTGGATGAGGGACTTCCTCGACGGCTGATCGTCAGACGCGGGAAGGACGCAGCTTCGACAAGGCGTCGTCGAGCTGCTCGGCATTCGGGCAGAAGGAGCGGAATTCCACCTCCTCGGTGCCGGACAGCCATTGGCGGCACTTGCCCTTGTCCGGGCAGGTCGTGCAGGCCCACGTCATGTCGCGCAGGCTCTCGACGGCCAGGCGGTCGGCATCGATGCCAAGCCGCCCGAGCATGCGATCCAGCAGCTCGCGCGAATCGCCGCATCCGTCGATCAGACGCGTGACCTGCGAGCGTACGAGGCCGCAATCGGCCATCACGGCATCGAGCGAACCCATGGCGTCGAGTTGCGCCAGTTCGCGCCGCAACTGCCGGCGCTTGCGCTGCCTCTCGACGAAGCGATGAACCGTCTGGGGGAGATCCTGGAGCATTGTCATGACTTTTGCCTCCTGGTTGGTGAACGATCGTTCACATCGCCACCGCTCGCCTTGAGGCAGATCAAACGGCAGCTGAGCCGGTTTTGCATTCGAGGTGCCTTGACTCTTGTGGTCTGTCATGACAACGATTTCATAAGGGGTTTGGAAGGGGTTTCGCCAGATGGGGGGAGGGCCGATCCGTCTCGAACGGGTCGAGAAGACGTATGGTGGTGGGACGGGAGGGGTGCAGGCTATCGCACCCCTCTCTGTCGAGCTGCGTGCCGGCGAGGCGGTCAGCATCGTGGGGCCGAGCGGCTGTGGGAAGAGCACGCTGATGCGCCTGATCGCTGGCCTCGATACGCCGACGCGCGGCACCATCAGCATCGGCAGCACGCCGGTCGACGGGCCGGTGCCCGACATCGGCATCGTCTTCCAGCGCGATCTTCTCCTCGAATGGCGCAGCGTGATGGGCAACGTGATGCTGCCCGCCGAGATCAAGCGGCTCGCCGGCCTCGAGGCGCGGGCCGGGGAACTGCTGAGGGAACTCGACGTCGCGGGCTTCGCCAGCGCTTATCCCTGGCAGCTCTCGGGCGGCATGCGCCAGCGCGTGGCGATCGCCCGCGCCCTGCTGACCAAACCGGCGTTGCTGTTCCTCGATGAGCCGTTCAGCGCGCTGGATGCGCTGACGCGCGACCAGATGAACGTGCTGCTGCAGCGGCTGCAGACCACGCAGCACGTGACGACGCTCCTGATCACGCACAGCATCGCCGAGGCGATCTTCTGCGCCGACCGCGTGCTGGTGATGTCGGGCCGGCCGGGCGCAATCCTCGACGACATCCGCGTGCCGTTCGAGCGGCCGCGGCGGCTCGCGGTGCGCGAGACGCCGGAATTCACCGCCATCGGCCGGCGTGTCCGCGAACACTTCGAGAAGGCGGGGGTGCTGGTCGGATGAAGGCCAAGAATTTCCTCGCCGGCATGATGTGGCCGCTGCTCAGCGGTTTCATTGGCCTCGCCCTGTGGGAGGGCCTGGTCAAGGGATTCGATGTCCCGGTGTTCCTGCTGCCGGCGCCGACCGACGTCATCGAGACGATCGTCGCCAAGTGGCCATATCTCTTGAGCCAGCTCGCCATCACGGTGATGGCGGCGGGGCTGGGGTTGATCATGTCGGTGGCGCTGGGCCTCGTGGCTGGCGCGGCCATCGCAGGCTCGCGCCTGGTCGATCGCCTCCTGACGCCCTGGCTGGTGGTGGCACACGCCATTCCCAAGGTGGTGATCGCGCCGCTGTTCCTCGTGTGGTTCGGCTTCGGCCTGCAAAGCGAGATGTTCTTCGTCGTGGCCTTCACCTTCTTCCCCGTGATCGTGAACACCGTGACAGGGCTGAAGTCGGCCGATCCCGAGCAGCTCCTGATGGTGCGCGCCATGGGGGCGAGCCGCCTGCAGGTCCTACACAAGATCCAGTTCCCCAACGCGCTGCCCAGCATCTGCGCCGGCATCAAGCTTGCCGTCTCCCTGGCGCCGGTCGGCGCGGTGATCGGCGAGTTCGTCGCCTCCAATGCCGGGCTCGGCCACCTGCTGATCCGCGCTGTCGGCGACACCGACACCTCGCTGGCCTTCGCCGCGGTCACGGTCTTCTCGATCTTCGGCGTGCTGCTGTGGCGCGCCGCCGAATGGGTCGAGCGCCTGGTGCTGCCCTGGCATCCGAGCCAACGCGAAACCCTGATGCTGCGCGACGCAACGACCTGAGGAGGAACCCGTGATCCGACGCACCCTGACCCTGGCATCCTGCCTCGTCGGCCTGATGTCATTGCCGGCCGCGGCCCAGACGCTGACGCCGGTAAAGGTCCTGCTCGACTGGGCATGGCTGCCCTATCATGCGTCGTTCCTGGTGGCGCAGGAGAAGGGCTACTACAAGGAGGCCGGCCTCGACGTCACGCTGGAGCAGGGCCGCGGCTCAGCGACCACGGCGCTGATGCTGAGTCAGAGCGGCTTCGATATCGCCCATCTCAACACCACCAACGCCGCCCAGATGATCAGCAAGGGCGGCGCCATCAAGATGGTCGGTATCTACCAGCACAAGACCGCCGCCGCCTTCATCGGCATCAAAGGCAAGGTCAAGCTCGACGGGCCGCAGTCGCTCAAGGGCATCAAGATCGGCAGCACGCCGGGCGGCTCCGACGGGCTCAGCCTCAAGGTGTTCACCGCCGCCAACAAGATGAAGCTCACCGACCTCAACATCGTGGCGCTCGACGCCAACGCCAAGACGGCGGCCCTGTTCGGCGGCACGATCGACGCGGTGAGCGGCGATGCCCCGGCCTTCGACGCCTATGTCCGCGCCACCAACCAGCAGCCCGAGACCATGCTGCTCAGCAACTACGGTGTGCCGCTGATCGGCTTCGGCTTTGCCGCCAACGGCAATTACCTGGCGAAGAACCCGGCCACGGTCGCCAAGTTCCTGGCCGCCACCAAGCGCGGCTTCGCCGAGGCGGCGCGCGACTTCAAGGCGGCCTGCGAGCTGATGCAGGCCAAGGTGCATCTCGCCGGCACGGTCGAGCGCTGCATCGACTACAACAAGGGCGTATTGGAGCTCTCCACGCCGCCGACCGATCCCAACTGGGGCCGGCAATCGGACGAGGAGTGGACCAAGCTCCTGGCCACGCTCAAGGATGCGGGCGAGCTGTTCGGCGACAAGCCGCTCGCCACCTACTACACGAATGAGTCCGTGCCGAAATGAGTGACCGCTACGACGCCATCGTCGTCGGCGGCGGCCACAACGGCTTGGTCGCGGCGGCCTATCTCGGCCGCGCCGGTCTCAAGACGCTGGTGCTCGAAGCCAATCCGCGGCTCGGCGGTCCGGCGGCGACCTTGGAATTCATGCCGGGCTACTTCACGACCATCGCCAACTCTCCAGGCTCGCTCGAGCCGAAGATCGTCGAGGACCTCGAGCTCGAGCGTTACGGGCTCAAGTGGGTACGGCCCGATCCGACCTTGGTGCAGCCGCTCGACGGCGAGCGGATCTATGTCGGCTGGCGCGATCCCAAGCGCAACCACGCCCAGCTCGAGACCTATGCGCGGGGCGAGGCCGCCCGCTACGACGCCTTCTTCGCCTACCTGCAGGCCTTCGCCGACCGGCTGGGCATCTCGATCTTCGAGCCGCCGCCCTCGCTGCAGCACTTGGTGCGCAATCTGACCCGCCTGGAGGACCAGGAGGCGTTCAGCCGCATCCTGTTCGGCAACATCCGCGACCTGATGGACGAGTTCGAGCTGGCGCCTGAGACGCAGGCGCTGATCGCGCCGCTGGCCGTGGTCGGCGGCCAGGTCGCGCCCTCGACGCCGGGCTCGCCGTTCAACCTGATGATGCGGCCGCTGTCGCTCGCCTCGGTGAAGAGCGGCAGCATGGGCGATCCTCGGTTGATCCCGCTGCGCGGCTCGACCGGCCTGCCGGTCGGTGGCATGGGCGCGATCACCGACGCCCTGTCGGCGAGCCTGCGCGCGCACGGCGGCGAGGTTTTAGTCGGCAAGCCCGTGACCACCATCCGCAGTTCAGATGGCGCGGTGCGCGGTGTCGTGACGAAGAGCGGCGAGGAGTACACCGCGCCCATCGTGGTCTCGGCGCTGAGTCCGGTGATCACCGTGACATCGCTGGTCGACGACACCTCGTCGTGGGGAGAACTTCAGCCCAAGATGAAGCGCAAGCCGATGCGCGGCCGCGCCTTCAAGGTCGTGCTGGCGCTCGACGGCATGCCGCGCTACGCGGCCGCCCAGTCCGACGAGGAAGCGGCTTTGCTGACCTCGGCGCAGTTCCGCATCGCCCCCAGCCTCGACTACATCGAGACCGCGCACACCGACATGCTGCAGGGTCGGCTGTCGCACCAGCCGGTGATCTGGGGGCTCTGCCCGTCGATGACCTCGCCGGTGCTGGCGCCATCGGGCAAGCACGTGCTCAGCCTCAACGTCGGCAACGCGCCGTATCGCCTGCGCGAGGGCACGTGGGCCGAGCAGCGCGACGTCTTCGCCAAGCGCACCATCGCCAAGCTCGCCGAGTACATGCCGAACCTGCCCGGCCTGATCAGCGACTACCGCATCATCGACCCGACGCAGTTCGAGAGCGAGTTCGGCCTGGTCGAGGCCAACATCACTCACGGCGACACCCTGCCGTTCCACATGTTCTGGATGCGGCCGATGCCCGGGCTGCATGCCTACCGCACGCCGACCCGCGGCCTCTATCTCAGCGGCAACGGCACCTGGCCCGGCAACTACATCTCCGGCATCTCGGGCCACAACGCCTCGCAGGCGGTGCTCTTAGACCTGTGCGAGGCGCGGCAGGGCGAAAGGCAGAGCGAGGGAAGGGGGCGCTGATGGTGAGCGTCGTCGCCGTCGCCAGCCGCGCCAAGGTCTCGCCAGCCACCGTGTCGCGCGTGCTGGCGGGCCGCGTGCCGGTCTCGGCCGAGACCCGCGCGCGCGTGCTCGAGGCGATCGAGCAGCTTGGCTACCGGCCCAACGAGGTGGCGCGCAGCCTTCGTGCCGGCCGTGGCCGGTCGGTGGCGCTGGTGACCGGCGACATCGAGCAGGGCATCTACGCCACGCTTGCCAAGCACGTGCAGGGCGAGCTCGAGACGCTGGGGCTCGACCTCGTGCTGTTCAACCTCGGCCATCGCCAGGACCGGTTGCGCCACTTCCTCGAGCGCGCGCCATCGCTCGGCCTGCGCGGCGTTCTGCTGTCCTCGCCGCACGTCATGGACATGGAA
Source organism: Reyranella sp. (assembly GCA_019750135.1). GTDB lineage: Bacteria > Pseudomonadota > Alphaproteobacteria > Reyranellales > Reyranellaceae > Reyranella. Next base: position 53,309 of record JAIEOV010000063.1, read on the forward strand.
GAGCTGGCGCCGGTCATGAAGTCGGTGGCCAAGAACGGCATAGAGATCCTGTCGGTCAGCCAGGACCTCAGCGACCACGGCTTCCCGTCCATCATCCATGACGACGTCGGCGGTGCGGCGGCAGCGACCGCGCACTTGTTGGATACCGGCCGTACGCCGGTCGCCTTCGTCGGCCGCATCGCCACCTCGGCGATCGGTCGGGCGCGCTATGACGGCTACTACCAGGCGCTGAAGGAGCGCGGGCTGAAGGTCGATCCGGTGCTGGTCTGGGACATCTCGCAGGGCTATCGCGCCGACGCCGGCCACCAGGCGACGGCCGAGGCGCTCGCCAAGGGGCTCAGCTTCCGCGCCGTCATCGCGGCGAGCGACGAGCTGGCGCTGGGCTGCATGGCCGCCGCCGCCGATCGCGGCTTGGCCATTCCCGGCGACATGGCGATCGTGGGCTTCGGCGGCCTGGCCTGGGTGGGTTTTGCGCGCCCGGCCATGACCACCGTGGCGCTCGATGCCGGCGCCATCGCCCGCGCCGTCGGCGAATTCTTCAAGGCCCGCGAAAGCGGCGCCAGACCCGGCAAGCGCCGGGTGATCCCCGCCACTCTCGTTTTGCGGCAATCCGCCTGAATAAGGAGCATGCCATGTTGATCGACGGTCTGCAGTGCGGCCACTTCACCCGGGACACCTTCAGCGAGCTGCGCAAGGCCGATGTGGGCGCGGTGACGGTGACCTGCGGCTTCTGGGAGGGCACGGTCGAATCGCTCGATTCCATCGCCCGCTGGCGCGACCTGGTGAACGCCAACAAAGACCTGGTGGCGATCGCGACGACCGTGAAGGAGATCGAGGCGATCGCCGCTTCCGGTCGCACCGCCATCATCCTGGGTTTCCAGAATTCCAACCTGCTGGAGGGCCGCATCCGCTTCGTCGAGCTGTTCGCCGAGCTCGGCGTGCGCGCCATCCAGCTCACCTACAACAACCAGAATGAGCTCGGCGGCAGCTGCTACGAGGATGAAGATTCCGGTTTGTCGCGCACCGGCAAAGAAATCGTGCGCGAGATGAACCGCACCGGCATCCTGGTCGACCTCAGCCACGTCGGCAATCGCACGACCAAGGATGCGATCATCCATTCCGAGAAGCCGGTCGCGGTGACGCATGCCAACCCGGACAGCCTGTTCCCGCACAAGCGCAACAAGACCGACGACGTCCTGAAGGTGCTGGCCGAGAAGGGCGGCGTGCTGGGCTGCGCCACCTACCGCAACATCACCGGCGACCACTACTGCAGCTCGCTCAGGAACTGGTGCGAGATGGTCGCCAAGAGCGTCGACATCATGGGCATCGACCATGTCGGCATCGGCACCGACCGCAGCCACAACTTCACCAAGCCGGACTACGACTGGATGCGCATGGGCCGCTGGACGCGCGGTATCGACTACGGCGCGGCGTCGGCGGCGCGGCCCGGCAAGGCGCCGCCGCCGGCTTGGTTCCAGGAGGTCCATCACCTCGGCCTGCTGCCGGGCGGGCTGAAGGAAGTCGGCTTCAACGCGGCAGAGGTCGAGAAGATCACCAGCGGCAACTGGCTGCGTCTCTACGGCGAGGTATTCGGCGCCGCCGAGCAGGTCCGGGAAGCGCGGCTCGAGTTCGTGCAGACCGACCCGATCCTCGCCACCACGCCGCGGGCTGCTGCGTCGTGAGTCCGGCAGGTGAGGAGCGCATCGCGCTCGACATCCATGCCCATCTGGCGCCGGTACTGAAGGACCGCATCGGCGGCATCGCCGGCGTGAGCTGGAACGACACTGACGGCACGATGACCATCGACGGCTACACCCTTGCCGCCAAGTCGGTCTATCGGCCCGAGGCGCTGATCGCCTGGATGGACGAGCATCGGGTGGAGCGCGCCTGGATCTCGATCCCGCCGCCGCTCTATCGCCTTGGGCTCGACGCGCAAGCGACGAAGACGTGGGTGCTCTACGCCAATGACGGCCTCGATGCGCTCGCCGCCAGGTTCCCCGAGCGCCTGTCGCCGCTCTATCACCTGCCGGTGACGCAGCCGGCGCTGGCTGCAGAGATCGTGGCGAGCCGGGCCAGGACCAGCCGGCCGCGCTTTGCCATGCCGGCGGGCTCGCAGGACCATAAGGTGATCCTGTCGGACGCTGCCTTCGCGCCGCTCTGGACGGCGCTCAATGCCGCGCGGGCGTTCCTGTTCCTGCATCCCTGCAAGGGCTGCGATCCGCGCTACGAGCCGTTCTATCTGCACAACCTTTTGGGCAGCCCCGTCGAGACGGCGCTGGCCGCGGCTCACCTCGCGATGTCGGGCATCCTCGAACGGCATCCCGACATGACGGTCTGCCTCGCCCATGCCGGCGGCGCCTCTGGCGCGGTCGCCGGCCGCCTCGAGCGCGGGCAGGTCACGGGCCGGCCGGGCGCCGACACGGGCGCCGAGAAGCCGCGCCTTGCCTTCAAGCGCTTCTGCGTCGACTGCATCGCCCACGATGCCGATGCGCTGAAGCTCGCCGCCGCGATGCACGGGCAGGATCACATCCTGTTCGGCTCGGACTGGCCGTTCTCCATGGGCCTGCCCGATCCGCACAAGCAGCTCGCCGATACCGACGCCGCGCTGCGCCGGCTGATCTTCCAGGACAATCCCCGCCGCTTCCTCGACGGCTGATCGCCTACGACGTCAGCTTGGTGTGTGTGGCGACGGGGTGGATGCGCAGCCGCTGCGCCAGCTTGACGTTGGCACGCGCCTCCATGCCCAGCCAGGCGCGCAGCTGCGGCGACAGCGCGTCCACCGTCTCGGGCGACAGGCTCGCGTTCCAATTCTGCTGCTGGCGGATGAACGAGCGCGAGTAGTAGCCGAACAGCAGCGCCCGCTCGCGGTCCTTCGAGACGTTGGCGCCCGAGGTGTGCCACAGCCGGCCGTCCATGACGACGAACGATCCAGCTGACGCCTTGAAGGGCACCATTCGGGCGCGTGCGTCCGGCGGCAGGTCCGCCGCCCGCTGGATCTTGTGGCTGCCCGGCAGGTAGCGCGTCGCGCCGTTCTCCTCGTCGACGTCGTTCAGGCACCAGATGATGTTGATGCTCCAGGGCTGGAACCACGGCTCGGGCACGACGATGCCCTGGTCGGAATGCAGCTCCATCGACTGGCTGCCCGGTAGCGCGATGTTCGCCGTGAAGTTGGAGATCAGGAAGTCCGAGGTCAGCAGGGTGCTGACGAACTCGATCGCCGTCGGATGCTGGATCAGCTCGCGGAAGATCGCATCGCGCTCCAGGAGATAGAAAACGCGGACATTGTGCTCGTTGGGATCGAGGCCGATCTGCCGCGTCGGCACGCCTAAGCGGTCGCTCTCCTGCGCTGCAGCCCACAGGCGCTCGCGGACGCGCTCGGTCTCTGCCGCTGTGAGTACGCCCGGGACGACGCAGCATCCCTCGTCGAGCAGTTGGCGCTTCATGTCTTCGCGGGTCATTGCGGCCTCCCCCTTCACGCCGGCGACTTGCCGTTGACCAGCCCGAGCCCTTCCGTCCGGTAGCCCAGCAGCACCAGCATCTCGTCGGACGCGAATTGCCGGACGGCGGGATTGAGCGACAGGAACCAGTTCTCCTGCTGGCGATAGATCGGCCGCGTGTACCAGGCAAAGATGCCGGCGCGGCGCTGGGCCTCGGTCCGGTTGTTGCCCGTCTTGTGCCAGACGCGGCTCTCCATGACGATGATCGAGCCGGCCGGCGCTTCGAGCGCCACGCTGTCCTTGGCCGCCTCGTCGGGCGTGGGCTTGCGGTTGAGGCGATGGCTGCCCGGCACGATGCGCGTGGCGCCGTTCGCTTCGGTGAAGTCGTCGATGCACCAGGCCACGTTGACGCCCTGCGGGTTGGCCGGCCACGGCTCGGGCACGAAGATCTGGTCGGCATGCAGGACCATCTCGCCGCCGCCCGGCCCGGTGATGTTGGCCGAGATGTTGCCCAGAAGCGCCGGCCAGCCGATGGTCGATTTCACCAGCCCGAGCGCCAGCGGGTCCTCGACCAGGTCGGCGAAGACCGGGTCGCGGCTGAGCACGTTCCAGACGCGTTGATTGGTCTCGTCGTGCGCATAGTCGAGCCGGAACTTCTGCTCGCGGCCGCGCGCCCTGTCCTCGCTCGCCGCGCGATAGAGGGCTTCCCGCACGCGTTCGAGACGCGACGCCGGCAGCACATCGGGCACGATGCAGAAGCCGAACGCCTCGATGTCCTTCGCTGCCTGGGTGGCTTGCCGTGTCGGTCTGGGCAGCATTGCGTCCTCCCGAATGGGAGCGAGCGTAGAGAGCCGATGGCCGCCGCGCCATCGACCGGTTTCGCCTGAAGGATGTCAGCCGGACGGAATCAACGTCACGGCGACGCCGTAGGAGTGCGAATCGCCGCCCAGGATGACGCCGCGCAACGGGCTGACGTCGGAGAAGTCGCGGCCCCAGGCGACGGCGACATGGTCCTCTTTCGCCACCAGGTCGTTGGTCGGGTCGAGATGGACCCAGCCCGCTTCCTCGCCGCACCACACGGCGACCCAGGCGTGGCTGGCGTCGGCGCCGCGTAGGACCATCTCTTCCTTGGAGTGGACGGTGCGGATGTAGCCCGAGACGTAGGCGGCGGCGAGGCCGTGCGCGCGCAGGGCGGCGATCTCGACGTGGGCGAAGTCCTGGCAGACACCCGCCTTGCCGGCGAAGACCTCGGCCAACGGCGTGCTGATGTCGGTGGCGCCGGGATGGTATTCGAAGTCCTTCTTGATGCGCGAGGTGAGCTCGCGCGCCGCGTCGAGGATCGGCCGGCCGGGCTGCAACGATTGGGCGCCATAGGCCTTCAGCGCCTCGACGGCCGGCACCAGCGGCGATTCGTGGACGAATTCGCTCGCCTCGACCGAGACGGGAAAGCCGTTGCCGTTGAGGGACGCGCGCGCGTCTTCCCAGGCCGGCGTCGAGGCCGGCGGCGGCGGATCGGGGAAGCGCACGTCGACGGTCGCGCGCACCTCAATGTCGAAGCGGCTGTGCGGCTTGTCGAGGCGATAGATGTCGATGTTGTTGCCGAAATGGTCGATGTGCTGCACCGCCAGCGCCGGGATGGGGCTGGTCTCGATGTTGATCGCGCTGACCGTCTGGCCGGGAAAGGCGCGGGCGCGCAGATGGGCGATGTGCTGCGCCGAATCGACGATGCTGGCGTAGGTGTAGGACGTGCGGTGGGAGAGCAGGTACTTCATGCCGCTCCTCCTAGGCCGTCGACGAGCCGACGGCCTGCGCCGCCGGCACGTGCGAGAAATAAGCTCTCGTGATCGCCTCGGACAGGCCGTCGAGCCGGCGGTCGGTTTCGTCGGCGAGGTCGCGCAGCAGGGCGAGAGCCAGCCCCTCGTGGCGCCACACCTGCTCGTCGCCGGCGAACTGCTTCACGGCAGAGGTGAGGTCATGGTCGAGCGTCGACGGCAGTGCCGGCACGCGCGTGCCCGAGACTCGCGCGAGATAGTCGAGATGGCCTTCGATGGCGCGCAGCTGGAAGGCGAGCGAGCGCGGGTTGCTGTCGTCGAGCATCACCAGGTCGAGCACCGGCGCCGGCTGGAGCTGTCCGAGATAGCGCGTGCGATAGGTGATGGTGCTGTCGCAGAGTTCCAGCGCCACCCACATCGCCGCTTCCCAGTCGATCGGCGACTGGGCGAACGGTCCGAGTGCGCCCGTCACGACGAACTGCGCGCGTTCGATGCGGCGCCCGAGGTCGAGGAAACGCCAGCCCGTGCCGCGCGTCATGTTCTCCTGGGCAAGCCCCGACAGGATGGCGACGAACTGCACGATCTCGTCGAGGGCTGCGAGCAGCGGATCGAGCTGGCCGCGCGTCGCCAGCAGGCGCTGGCGGACCTCGGCCATCACCGGCCCGGCCGCCGTGATCATGTCGACCGAAAAGCGCTCGCGCATGGAGCTGGTGAGCCGCTGGATCGCATCGAGCACGGTGATCAGGCCGCGATTGTCTGCAGCCACGGCGGCGAGGCCCTGCTGGAAGGCAGCGTTCTCCGGCGCCGAGAGGGCGGACGACTGGTCCATCAGGTTGGCCTCGCTCAGCAGGCGGCCGAGCAGGCGCAGCTCGAGGGCGTCGCGCGGACTGACTGCGCCCGTCGCCACCTTGGTCGCCGTGGTGCGCAGCAGGCGGGCATCGCAGTCGAGGCGCTCGATGTAGCGGCCGAGCCAGAAGAGGTTGTCGGCGACGCGGCTCTGCAGGTCCGCCCCGCCGCGCTCGACCGATAGCTGATGGAAGCGCCGAGACGACGGCAGCTGCACGTCGGCCGCGTCCTCGGCCAGCACCCAGACGTCCTTCAGCGTGCCATTCAGGCGGCCGAGCGAGCGCAGGCAGGTGTCGCCCAACGGCTCGCGCGCCAGGCCGCCCGGCAGCACGCGGTAGGAGGCCCCCTCGGCGCTCACGAACACGCGCAGCACCATGGCGGCCGGGGCGAGGTTGCTGCCGTCCCACTTCGGGCTGAGCGAGGGCATCACCGGATACTGCGCCACGAAGTGGCCCGGCTGGGCGCGGATGCGCTCTTCCAGCGCCTTGCGCTCGGCTGGGTCCAGCATGCCGACGACGATCGGCTCGCGGTCGGCCTCCAGGCACGGCCGCACGATCATCAGGTCGAGGTTGGCCAACGCAAAGGTGAGCGCCGCGGGCTCGCCCAGCCACCAGACGTCGACCGACGGCAGTTGCAATGGCTGGCCGAGCAGCTTCTCGCTCAGCCGCTCGAGGAACGGCATCATGGCCGGCGTTTCAACCAAGCCAGAGCCCAGTGCATTGGCGAGCGAGATCGTGCCCTCGCGCGTGGTCTCGACCAGGCCGGTGATGCCGAGGGCGGAATCAGCGCGCAACTCGAGCGGGTCGGCGAACGCGCTGTCGAGCCGGCGCAGCAGGACGTGCACCGGCCGCAGGCCGGCCAGGGTCTTGATCGAGACCTCGCCGTCGCGCGTCACCAGGTCGCCGCCTTCGACCAGGGGCACGCCCAGCATGCGCGAGAGATAGACATGCTCGAAATAGGTCGCCGACAGCGAGCCCGGCGTCAGCACGGCCATGTTGGGCTGCGCCACGCCGGTCGGCGCCATGGCGAGCAGCGCGTCGTGCCAGTGGTCGACGAATGGCCGCAGGTGTCGCACCGGGATGGAGCGGAAGGCCTCGGGCAGGCTTCGCGCCAGCACGCGCCGCATCTCGATGGCATAGCCGATGCCCGACGGCACTTCGGTGTGGTCGGCCAGCACGTGCCAGCGGCCGCTGCTCAGCCGCACCAGGTCGACGGCGTAATGGGAGAGATATCGCGTCGGCGCCTTGCCGTCGGTGACGCGGCAGGGCCGCTGGAAGTGCCGGTTGGCATGGACCAGCATCGGCGGCAGCAGGCGGTCGTTCAAAACGGTCTGCGGGCCGTAGAGATCGGCCAGCGCGGCGTCGAGCAGTTGGGCGCGCTGGATGACGCCGCTTTCGATCTGGGACCATTCGTCGGGCGTGATGACGAAGGGCAGCGGGTCGAACGTCCAGCGCGGCGCGCCGCGGTCGTCGAGCAGGTTGACCGTGGCGCCGGATTCCTCGAGCTGGCGGCGCGCGCTCTCGACACGCTCGCCCAGTCCCCCGGGCAGCGCGCGAATGATGCTTAAGATGCCTTGCCAGTGATAGCGGATCGACTTCTGGCCGGTGACCAGCTCGTCATATGCGCTTGCCGGCGAGGATGAGAGGCCGCGCAAAGACTCCATGGGCCCGCGGGAGAAGTGACAGGAGGGACTAAACTCGCATGCGGCGGAGACGGGGTCTACCGGGGCTCACGGCGTCTCATGATCTCCTCCCCCGTAAGACGGGTCATACGGGGGAAGGAAAAGAGAGGTGGGGGTCTTACGCCCGTCTCAAATCCAGCGTCAGCGGATGCTCCGGATTGTCGATCGGCCGCGGCTCGGCCATGTCGCCGGGCGAATGGCCGATCGGGAAGAAACGGGCGCGGCGGCGGGCCTCGGCCTCGTTGGCGTTGACCGGCATGCGGTCGTAGTTGCGGCCACCGGGATGGGCCACGTGATAGCTGCAGCCGCCGAGCGACCGGCCGTTCCAGGAATCGTGGATGTCGAACACCAGCGGCGCGTGGATACCGATGGTGGGGTGCAGGGCATTGGCGGGCTGCCAGGCGCGATAGCGCACGCCGGCGACGTACTCGCCGACCGTACCGGTAGCGCGCAGCGGCAAACGCCAGCCGTTGCAGGAGATGACATGGCGCTGCTCGTTAAGGCCGACCGCCTTGACCTGCAAACGTTCAACTGAGGAATCGACATAGCGCACGGTGCCGCCGCCACCCGGCTCCTCGCCCAGTACATGCCAGGGTTCGAGGGCGTGGCGCAGCTCGAGCTCGATGCCGCGCTGCGCGATGTCGCCGATCTTGGGAAAGCGGAACTCGAAGTGCGGCGCGAACCAGTCGGACGAGAAGCGGTAGCCCGCTTCCGAAAGATCGGCCAGCACATCGGAAAAGTCCTGCCAGACGAAGTGCGGCAGCATGAAATCGTCGTGCAGCCGCGTGCCCCAGCGCGTCAGCGTGCGCTCGTAGGGGCGATCCCAGAACTTGGCGACCAGGCCGCGCAGCAAAGCCTGCTGCGCCACGCTCATGCGCCAGTGCGGCGGCATCTCGAAGGCGCGCATCTCCAGGAGGCCGCGCCGGCCCGAGGCGGTGTCTGGCGTGAACAGCTTGTCGATGCAGAACTCGGTGCGATGGGCGTTGCCCGTTGCATCGACCAGGAGGTTGCGGAAGATGCGGTCGACCAGCCAGGGCGGCGTCTCCTGGCCGGACTTGATCTGGCGGAAGGCGATCTCGAGCTCGTGCAGGGCGTCGTTGCGCGCCTCGTCGATGCGCGGATGCTGGCTGGTCGGGCCGATGAACAGGCCGGAGAACAGATAGGACAGCGAGGGATGGTTGAGCCAGTAGCCCAAAAGGCTCTTCAACAGGTCGGGCCGGCGCAGCAACGGCGAGTCCGCCGCCGACGGTCCACCCAGGGTCACATGGTTGCCGCCGCCGGTGCCGGTGTGGCGGCCGTCGATCATGAATTTCTGGGCGCCGAGCCGCGTGGTGCGTGCCTCCTCGTAGACGATCTCCGTCTTGTCTACGAGCTCTCGCCAGGTCGTCGACGGATGGATATTGACCTCGATGACGCCGGGATCGGGCGTGACGCTGAAGTGGTTCAGGCGCGGATCGGAGCCGGGCGGCGCATAACCTTCGATGAATACCGGCTGGCCGAGCTCTTCGGCGGTGTCCTCAACCGCGGTGACGAGATCGAGATAGTCCTCGGTGCGCTCGGTCGGCGGCATGAAGACGAAGAGATGGCCGTCGCGCGGTTCGAAGGAAATGGCGGTGCGCACGATGTTGCCGGCCGACTGGCCGACGCCGGGACGCGGGCCGAGATCGGGCGCCAATGCCCGGCGCCAGGCCTCGCGGCGCGCCTCGCCGTCGCCGTCGGCGTCTTCGCGCAGACCTCTCTCCTGGCGGCGCAGCACCGGCGCGCGGCGAAAGGCATCGAGCGGCGGCAGGTCGGGATGCGCCACCATCGGATCGGGGTCGGCCATGAAGTCCTGGTCTGCCGGCGCGGCCCACGGCAGCGAATCGAGCGGCAGGCGGTAGCCGAGCGGCGAATCGCCCGGGATCAGGTAGCACTTCTCCGAACGCAGGAACCACGGCCCGCTGCGCCAGCGGCCACGGCCATTGTGTTCCCGCTGGATGGGCAGGACGGTGCCGACGGCGGTTTCCAGGCCGGTCTCGAACACGCGAGCGAGCCGCTCTCGCTCCAGCGGGTCCTTCATCTTGGCTTCATCGACCGTGACGTTGCTGGGCAGTCGCCGTTCGCGCCACAGGTAGTACCAGGTGTCCTCGAAGGCGCCGAACAGATAGCCGGGATCGAGCTGCAGGCGCTGGGCGAAGGCGAGGGCAAAGCGATGCGCCATCTCCGGCGTCGCGCCGGTCGGCTTGTCCTCCAGCGCATAGAGATGCTGGTCGCGCCAGATCGCCTCGCCGTCCTTGCGCCAATGGCAGGTCAGCGCCCAGCGCGGCAGCTGTTCGCCGGGATACCACTTGCCCTGGCCGAAATGCAGCAGCGGGCCCGAGGCGAAGCGGTCGGCGAGCTTGCGGAACAGCACGCCCGCCTTGCGCCGTTTCTCCGGCCCCAGCGCCAGGGTGTTCCATTCCGCCCCGTCCATGTCGTCGATCGACACGAAGGTCGGCTCGCCACCCATGGTCAGTCGCAGGTCGTGCTTGCCGATGTCGTTCTCGACGGCTTCGCCGACGGCCAGAAGGCCGGCCCACTGTTCGTCGTCGTAGGGTTTCGTGGTGCGTGGCGTCTCGCGCACGCGCGTCACCTTCATGTCGTAGGAGAAGGTGACCTCGCTCTCGTCGACGGCGCCTTCGATCGGTGCCGCGCTCGACGGCTCGGGCGTGCAGGCGAGCGGGATGTGGCCCTCGCCGGTCAGCAGGCCGGAGGTTGGGTCGAGCCCGATCCAGCCGGCGCCCGGCAGGTAGATCTCGCACCAGGCGTGGAGGTCGGTGAAGTCGTGCGTCGGGCCTTCCGGTCCTTCGAGCGGCTTCTCGTCGGGCATGAGCTGGATCAGGTAGCCCGAGGCGAAGCGCGCGGCGAAGCCGAGATGGCGCATGATGGTGACCAGCAGCCAGCCGGTGTCGCGGCACGAGCCCTTGGCGAGGCCGAGCGTCTCCTCGCAGCTCTGTACACCCGGCTCCATGCGCACGATGTAGCCGATTTCCTTCTGCAGGCGTGCGTTCAGGCCGACGATGAAGTCGACGGTGCGCTGCTTGGAACGATCGACCTTGGCGAGCCAGGCCGCGAGCAACGGCCCTGCCGGCTCGACCTTGCGGAACGGCGCGATCTCGGCGGCAAGCGAGGGATCGTAGGCGAACGGCCAGTGTTCGGCGTCGGGCTCGAGGAAGAAGTCGAACGGATTGATCACCGTCATGTCGGCGACCAGGTCGACCACCACCTCGAAGCGGTCGGTCTTCTCGGGGAAGACCAGGCGGGCCAGATGATTGCCTTGCGGATCCTGCTGCCAGTTGATGAAGTGCTGCTTGGGCTCGACTCTGAGCGAGTAGGACAGGATCGCGGTGCGGGAGTGCGGCGCAGGACGCAGACGCACGACCTGCGGCCCGAGCGCCACGAGCCTGTCGTAGGTGTAGGTCGTCCGATGATGCAGCGCGACGTGTATGCTCATGCCGACCAGCCAATTCCGCTCTACAGGTACACTTAGCAAGTGACATGCCAGCGTCAAACATCAGAAGTTAGGGCATGACCAACTACTTCGACCTTACGGGCAAGGTTGCCCTGGTGACCGGCGGCAGCCGCGGCCTGGGCTACCAGATGGTGAAGGCCTTCGCGGCCCATGGCGCCGACGTCTTCGTCACCAGCCGCAAGCTCGACGCCTGCGACAAGGTCGCCGCCGAGGTGCGGGCGATGGGCCGGCGGGCCGCGACCCATGCCTGCAACGTCGCGAACTGGCAGGAGCTCGAGGGCCTGGCCGATGCGGCCTATGCCGCCTTCGGCAAGGTCGACATTCTGGTGAACAATGCCGGTTCCTCGCCACTGGCCCCCTCGTCGCTGGACACGCCCGAGCAGCTCTTCGACCGCATCGTGTCGTTGAACTTCAAGGGCCCGTTCCGCCTGATGTCCCTGGTCGGCAGCCGCATGGCGGCCGGCGAGGGCGGCTCGATCATCAATATTTCGAGCGCCGGGGCGCTCAGGCCACGGCCGCAGATCGCGCCCTATGCCGGCGCCAAGGCGGCGCTCAATGCAATTACCGAGGCCTTCGCTTTCGAGTACGGCCCCAAGGTGCGGGTCAACACTATCTCGCCCGGCCGCTTCCTGACCGACGTCTCCAAGGCCTGGAGCGATGAGCACAAGCTCAACTCGACGGCTGCCCTCAAGCGCAGCGGTTCGCCTGAGGAGATCGTGACGGCCGCGCTCTACCTTGCTTCGAGCAAATCGAGCTTTACCACCGGATCGTTGGTCCGGGTCGACGGAGGAATCGCCTGATGAAGATGAAAGCTGCCGTTCTCACGGTGTGCGGCGCGCCGCGTCCCTTCGCCAAGTCCAAGCCGATCCAGATCGCCGAGCTCGATCTCGATCCGCCGGGCGAGGGCGAGGTGCTGGTCAAGGTGGGCGGCGGCGGGCTCTGCCATTCCGACCTGTCGCTGGTGAATGGCGACCGGCCGCGGCCGGTGCCGATCGTGCTGGGCCATGAGGGCGCGGGGGAGATCGTCGAGCTGGGCGCGGGCGTAAACGACGTCAAGGTCGGCGATCACGTCTGCTTCACCTTCAACGTGAGCTGCGGCCGCTGCCGGCGCTGCCTCGAGGGTCGCCCCTATATCTGCGAGCGCTCCGTGACGCCGCGCTCGGCCGGCCAGCTCCTGTCGGGCAATCATCGCCTGCACCTCGACGGCAAGCCGGTGAACCACCAGTCCGGCGTCTCCTGCTACGCCGAATATGCCGTGGTCGATCGCGGCTCGATCGTGGTGATCGATCCCAGCCTGCCGCTCGACATCGCCGCCCTGTTCGGCTGCGCCGTCGTCACCGGCGTGGGCGCCGTGGTCAACACCGCGCAGATCCGGCCCGGCAGCACGGTGGCCGTCGTCGGCCTGGGCGGCGTCGGCCTGAGCGGCCTGATGGGCGCGGTGCTGGGCGGTGCCAGCCAGATCGTCGCCATCGACCTCTCCGACGAGAAGCTCGGTCTGGCGCGCCAGCTCGGCGCCACCCATACGGTCAACGCCAAGGACGCAGACCACGTGAAGCAGGTGCGCGATCTCACGAACGGCGGCGTCGACTACGCCTTCGACCTCGCCGGCACCATCAAGGCCATGGAGACGGCCTACCTGGTGACGCGCTGGGGCGGCACGACGGTGACGGCCGGCCTGTCGCCGATCGCGGCCGACTTCTCCTTCAAGCAGAGCGTGCTGGTGAGCGAGGAGAAGACCATCAAGGGCAGCTACATGGGAAGCTGCGTGCCGGTGCGCGACATTCCGCGGTTCATCTCGCTCTACCAGCAGGGCAAGCTGCCGGTCGACCGCATGATGAGCCAGCGCATCGGCTTCGACGAAGTCAATGTCGGCTTCGATCGCCTGCAGGACGTGGCGACGGTGCGGCAGGTGCTGGTGCCGCACGGATGATCGGCAACCTCGCCCTCGCCGCCTTCATGGTGGGGCTCACGGTTGTCGTGCATTTCGTCGGACTGCTGATGCTGATGTGGTGGCTGCGTGCCCGTGGGCATCGCTTCCGGGCGCACGAAAGCGCGATCGGCCAGGGTGCGGTGATCGTGTTGGTCGTGTTGGGGCTGGTCGGCATCCATACCGTCGAGATCTGGCTCTATGCCGTTGTCTTCTTCATCCAAGGCGCGCTGCCCGACTTCGAATCGGCGCTCTATTTCTCCACCACCAGCTTTACGACCATCGGCTATGGCGACGTCGTGCTCGACAAGCGATGGCGCCTGGTGAGCGCCATCGAGGGTGCCAACGGCCTGCTGCTGTTCGGCTGGTCGACCGCCTTCCTGTTCTCGGTCACTGCGCGCATGCGCACCCTGGAACACGACTGGCTGGAACACCCGCAGCAGAAAGCAAGGAGCAACAGTTGAGCCGCATCGCCATTGCCGTCGAAAACCCGCTGCAGGACGACGTGCGTGCGCTCATCAAGGAACTGAACGAGACGCTGCTCGGGCTGACGCCGCCGGAGTTCGTGTTCCACACGACCGCCGAGCAGATGGCCGAGCCCGACACGACGGTGTTCATCGCTCGCGAGGACGGCCAGGCGGTCGCTTGCGGCGCCTTGAAGCGCCACGCCGACGGCATCGGCGAGGTCAAGCGCATGTATACGCGGCCGTCTCATCGCGGCCGCAAGATCGGCGCGATGATTGTCGAGCGTGTCGAGGCCCTGGCGCGACAGGAAGGCTTCAAGCGCCTGGTGCTGGAAACCGGCGACCGGCATCCGGCGGCATGGACGGTCTACGAGCGCGCCGGATTCACGCGCTGCGGCGCGGTGCTCGACTATCCCGATTCCAAGTGGTCGGTGTTCTACAAGAAGGAGCTCACTCCATCTTCGCACCGCTCGCCTTGACGATCGGTGCCCAGCGCTCGCGTTCGGCGGCGAAGTAGGCAGCGGACCGCACCGGGTCGGCATCGGCCACCGGCTCCACCGCCAACGCCCGCAGATCAGCCTGCAGCTTCTCGTCGGCCATGATCGTGCGGGTGGCGCCGGCCAGAATATTCACGACCTCAGGCGGCGCGCCCGCCGGTAGCCCGACCGGGTTCACGGTCGACACGAGCACGTCGGGCAGGCCGCATTCCGCGGTCGTCGGCAGGTCGGGCACGACGGAGGTCCGCTTCTCGGCGCAGACCGCGAGATAGCGGGTCTTGCCTGCCTTGTAGTGGCCGAACGTCGTGCCGATGGTGTCGAGCAGCCAGTCGACCTCGCCCGACATCGCGGCCTGCACGGCGGCGTTGTTGCCCTTGTAGGGCACGTGCAGCGAGACGAGGTTGCCGGCCTTGAGCTTGAACAGCTCGCTGCCCAGGTGGCCGATGCTCCCCATGCCGGAGGAGCCGCAACGATACTTGTCCGGGTGCGCCTTCAGGAGCGCGACGAATTCCGGCAGTGTCTTCGCCGGCAGCGCGGGATTGCAGGAGATCACCATGGGCACGAAGCCGATGATGAACAGCGTGAAGTCCCGCACCGGGTCGTAAGGCGGCTGCGGCATCAGCAGCGGTCCGGTGACCTGCGTCGACGACGAGCCCAGCAGCAGCGTGTAACCGTCGGGTTTCGACTTGGCGACGAGATCGGCGCCCACGACGCCGCCGGCGCCCGCCTTGTTGTCGATCACGACAGGCTGGCCAAGCAGGACGGCGAGCCGTTCGCCGTAGAGCCGGCCCATCAGGTCGGTCGGGCCGCCCGGCGGGAACGGGATCACCAGCCGGATCGGCCGCGACGGATACTTGTCCTGGGCGTGGACAGCCGCGGCCATCGTCCCACCGAGGGAAGCCACGCCAGCCAGCAATTTCCGCCTGTTCATGGTTCCCTCCGAGCGGCGCCGTCCCTTCTACTCCATCTTGGCGCCGGTCGCCTTGATGATCGGCTCCCAACGCTCCATCTCGCCCGTGAAGTAGGCGGCCGATTTCGCCGCGTCGGCATCGGCCACCGGCTCGATCGACATGGCGCGCAGGTCGGCCTGCAGCTTCTCGTCGGCCATGATCTTGCGGGTGGCGTCGGCGATCGTCTTCACGATCTCCGGCGGCGTGCCGACGGGCAGGCCGACCGGATTGACGGTCGAGACCAAGACGTCGGGCAGGCTGCAATCGGCGACCGTCGGCACTTCCGGCGCGAGTTGCGAGCGCTTCTCCGCGCAGATCGCGAGATAGCGCAGCTTGCCCGACTTGTAGTGGCTGAAGGACGTGCCGAACGTATCGAGCAGCCAGTCGACCTCGCCGGACAGCGCGGCCTGAAGGGCCGGGCTGTTGCCCTTGTAGGGAACGTGCATCGACACGAGGTTGCCGGCCTTCATCTTGAACAGCTCGCCGCCCAGATGGTTGATGCTGCCCATGCCGGACGAGCTGTAGCGATACTTGTCCGGGTTGTCCTTCAGGAGCTTCACCAGCTCCGGCAGGGTCTTGACCGGCAGCTCCGGATTGCAGGCGATCACCATCGGCACGAAGCCGATGATGAACAGCGTGAAGTCCTTCACCGGATGATAGGGCGCGTTGGGCATCAGCAGCGGGCTGGTGACCTGCGTCGACGACGAGCCCAGCAGCAGCGTGTAGCCGTCGGGCTTCGACTTCGCGACCATGTCGGTGCCGATGATGCCGCCGGCGCCGGCCTTGTTGTCGATCACGACGCTCTGGCCCAGCAGGCTCGACAGCTTTTCGCCGTAACGCCGGCCCAGCACGTCGGTCGGGCCGCCGGGCGGGAAGGGGATCACCAGCTTGATGGGCTTGGACGGGTAAGTGTCCTGCGCGAAGACCGCGGGGGCCGCCAGGCCGGCGCCCGCCAGCGCACCGGCGCCGATCAGCAGTTTGCGTCTGTTCACGATTTCCTCCTCGAAGGGCTTGCCCAGCCCGGTTGTTCCTTGGCGAAGAAGGCGGCGATGCCTTCGCGTGCCTGCGGGCTGGCGAGCCCCAGGCTGATACTGTCGACGGCGCTGGCCATGGCGGCGCGGTGTCCCGCCTCGTCGCTGTGCCAGACGAATTCCTTGGTGCGCTTCACGGCGTCGGGGCCGCTGCGCAGCAGGCCCGCGGTCAGCGTCGCCAGATCCTCGTCGAGCGCGGCCTGGGGCACGGCCCGCGTGATCAGGCCGATGCGATCGGCTTCGACGGCGTCGATGCGCCGGCCGGTCAGCACCAGCTCCATGGCCTTCTTGCGGCCGACCGCGAGAAGCAGCGCCATCAGCGCGGGCGACGGCGGAAAGCCGTGATGCACCTCGGGATAGGCGAACAGCGCGGTATCCTCGGCGAGCGCGATATCGCACCAGCTCGACAGCGTGGCGCCGGCGCCGAAGGCGTACTTCTCGATCACCGCTACGGTCGGGCGCGGGCAGAACCACACGGCTTCGTTCAACGCGCGCAGCTTCTCGTAGGTCGCGACGATGGTGGCGTTGTCGGCGTCCTGCAGGGCACGCAGGTCGCGCAGCTCGCGGCCGGCGCAGAAGATGCCGCCGCGGCCGCGCACCACGATCACGCGGCACGCCGGATCGGCGGCGAGCGTCCTGTAGTGGCCGGTCAGGGCCTCGATCAGGCTGTTGTTCAGCGCATTGCGATGCGCCGGATTGTCGATCCACAGCGTGGCGACGCCGTTGTCCTGCCGCTCGAGGTCGATCTTGCCGCTCATATCGCTCCTTCCTTGCGCAAGGCCGCGATCCGCGCGTCGCTGAGGCCCAGCTCTTCCTTCAGGATGTCGTCGGTGTGCTCGCCCAGCCGCGGCGGCGCGCCGCCCGGCTCGGCCGGTGTTGCCGACAGGTTCAGCGGCACGCCCGCCAGTCGCAATGTCCCGCCTGTCTTGCGTTCCACGTCCAGCACCATCTGCATCGCCGCCACCTGCGGATGGGCCAGCGTCTCGGCGATGTCATTCACCGGCGAACACGGCACATTTGCGGCGTCGAGCAGGCCGACCCACGCTGCCGTTTCGCGTGTCGCAAAGATCTTCGCCAGGCCGTCGATCACCGGCTCGCGGTTCTCGATGCGCAGAGCCGAGGTGGCGTAGGCCGGGTTGTTGCCGAGCTCGGTGGCGCCGATGGCGGTGCAGAGTCGCTGCCAGGCGGCATCGTTGGTGGCGCCGGCCAACACGTAGCCGTCGCGCGTGCGGAACGCCTGGTAGGGCACGATATGCCACACGCCCGATCCGTCGCGCGGCGGCAGCTTGCCGGCGAGCGTATAGGCAGGGATGTGATAGCCCAGCAGGGCGATTGCAGTTTCCAGCAGAGAGACGCGAATGTGCTGGCCCTCGGCCTTGCCGGCCAGCCGCGCGTAGAGCGCGGCCGAGACGCCGGAGAAGGCGAGCATGCCCGTGGCCATGTCGATGAACGAGGCGCCGGCGCGGATCGGCCCGCCGTCGCGTTCGCCGGTCATCGCCATCATGCCGCTGAAGGCCTGCAGCATCAGGTCGTAGCCCGGCTTGGCGGCGAGGGGGCCGTCATGGCCATAGCCGCTGATCGTCACGTGGATCAGGCTGGGGTTAAGGGCGCGCAGCTTCAGGTCATCGACGCCCAGCCGCTTGGCGACGGCCGGCAGGAAGCTGTCGATCACCACATCGCTCCGGCGCACCAGGCCGGCCAGGATCTCCTGGCCGGCGGCGCTCTTCAGATTGAGAGTCATGCCGCGCTTGCCGCGATTGACGCTGAGATAGTTGGCGCTCTCGCCGTCGACCACCGGCTCCCACTTGCGGTTCTCGTCGCCGCCGACATCCTCGACCTTGATGACGTCGGCGCCGAAGTCGCCCAGGAGCTGGCCGCAGGACGGTCCGGCCAGCACACGGCTGAGGTCAAGGACGCGAATGCCCGAGAAGGCGCTCATGTCAGACGCCGCGCACCGTGGCGGTGCGCTTCTCCCGCCAGGCGTTGTGCGCATCCTTGGAGTCCTCGGTCTGGCTCAGCGCCATGAAGCGGTAAACGTCGACCTCGGACGCATCCTGGATGTTCGGGATGTCGAGGCCCTTGGTCAGCGATTCCTTGGCGAGCCGCGCCGCGAGCGGCGGCAGGGCGGCGATGTCTTCCGCGATCTTGAGCGCGCGCTCCATCAGCTCGGCGTGCGGCACCAGCCATTGGGCGAGACCGATGCGATAGGCCTCGTTGGCATCGATCGAATAGCCCAGGGCGGCGCGCATGGCATTGCCCTTGCCGACCCAACGCGACAGGCGCACCGCGCCGCCGTAGGCCGGCATGATGCCCAGCCGCACCTGCGGCAGGCGCCATTCGGCGCGATCGGACGCCACGATCAGGTCGCAGCAGTAGGTGGCGATGCAGCCGATGCCGATGGCGTAGCCGTTGACCGCGGCGATCACCGGCTTGGGGAAGTCGGTCAGGAGGTTGGCGACGAACTTGCGCCAATGAGGGATGCCGGTGATGAAAGCGGCCGGCGAGGCGACGGTATGCGTCTCGGTGTCGGCGAGGTTGGCGCCGGCCGAGAAGGCGCGGCCTTTCTCGTCGCCGGTGAGGATGACGCAGCGCACCTCGTGGTTCTTCTCCAGCTCGGCGAGCTTGGCCTCGAGGCCTTCGTTGAAGTCCTCGTCCCAGGCGTTGCGCGCATCGGGACGGCTCAGGGTCAAGATGGCCACGTGGCCACGGATCTCGCTCAGCAAAGGCATGTCTTCCTCCTATCGGCCCTTCCATTGCGGAGGGCGCTTCTCGCGGAAGGCCCGCATGCCTTCCATCGCATCTTCGCTCTCGAACACCGGCTTGAAGCGCTTGAGCGCCAGTTCCAGGGCCGACACCGTGTCGAGCCCCGCCGTCTCGTAGAGCATGGCTTTGGTCGCCGCGACACTGAGCGGTGCGGCGGCGCAAAGGTCGGATGCCAGCGCCATCGCCTTCTCCATCAGCCCGGCGGCCGACACGACGTGGTTGACGAGGCCGAGCTCGTAGGCCCGGCGCGCACCGATCGGATTGCCGGTCATCGACATCTCGAGCGCCACCTTCTGCGGGATGACGTCGTTCAGCCAGAAAGCATAGATCGGCGCGCGTCCGACCCGCGCCTCCGTCAGCGCGAAGCTGGCATGCTCGGCCGCCACGCAGAGATCGCAAGAGATCGCGAGGAAGCAGCCGCCGCCCAGCGCCGCGCCGTTGACCGCGGCGATCACCGGCTTGGAGACGGAAACCTCGTCGCGCAGGATGGGAATGAAGCCGTGGCCATGGCCGCTCGCCGCCTCCGAAAGGTCGCGGCCGGCGCAGAACGCCTTGTCGCCCGCGGCCGTGAGGATCGCCACCCGCGCCGCCGGGTCGGCCTCGAAGCGCTGCCAGGCGGCCAGCACGCCGTCGCGCATCGCCGTGTTGACGACATTGCGCTTCTCCGGCCGGTTCAGGGTGATGATCGCGATCTGTCCCGCCATCTCGTAGACGACAGGCTCGCTCATCCGATCGCTCCCTTGGCCTGCAATGCATCGAGGTCCTGGTCCGACAGGCCGAGCAGGTCGCGCAGCGTCCGTCGCGTGTGCTCACCCAGCATCGCTGGCCGCCGGTCGTACTGCACCGGCGTCGCCGACAGGCGCATCGGCGAGGCGAGACAGTCGACGGCGCCGATCGCCGGATGATCGAAGGAGACCACGGCACCGCGTTCGCGGACATGGCTGTCGGCAAAGACGCGCCCGAGATCGTTGATCGGCCCGGCGGGCAGCCCGGCCTTTTCGAAGGCGGCCAGGCACTCCTGCTGAGGACGCGAGGCCAGGATGGGGCGGACGATCTCGTCGAGGGCGTGGGCGTTGGCGACGCGATCAGGTGACGTCGTGAAGCGCGGGTCCATGGCCAGCGCCGGCAGGCCGAGTGCGCCGCACAGCCGGCGGAATTGGTCGTCGTTGCCGGCAATGATCATGATCTGACCGTCGCTGCAGTCGTAGATGCCGCTGGGATGGGTCACCGGATTGCGCGTGCCCGTGCGCTGCGGCACCTGACCAGAGGCGAGGTGGCCGACACCGAAATAGGACAGCGAGGAGACCATGACGTCGAGCAGGGCGAGGTCGATGTGCTGGCCCTGGCCGGTGCGGTCGCGGTGGCGCAGTGCCGCGAGGATCGCGGTCGAAGCGTAGAGGCCGGTCATGATGTCGATCATCGGCACGCCGGCGCGCTGTGGGCCGCCGTCGGGCTCGCCGGTGATGCTCATCAGGCCGCCCATGGCCTGGATGATCGAATCGTATCCGGCGCGATGGCGGTAGGGACCGGTCTGGCCGAACCCGGTGATCGAGCAATAGACCAGCCGCGGGTTGATCGCCGCCAGGTCGGCGGCGCCCAGGCCATAGCGGGCGAGCGTGCCGACCTTGAAGTTCTCGATGAGGACATCGGCGCGCGCCGCAAGGCCGCGCACGAGATCGGCACCGTCGGCGTTGGCGAGGTCGATCGCCACCGAGTCCTTGCCGCGATTGACCGCCCAGAAATAGGCCGAGCGGTCGACCAGGTCGGTGTCGCCCTGGAAGTGCGGCCCCATCAGGCGCGTGTCGTCGCCGACCGCGGGCCGTTCGATCTTGATGACCTCGGCGCCGAGGTCGGCCAGCGTCTGGGCCGCCGTCGGACCGGCCAGCACCCGGCTGAGGTCGAGAACGCGCACGCCCTCCAGCGGTCGCGCCGCGGCGGCGGTCATTCGTCCGGCTTGATGTTGCCGGCGCGGATCACGTCGCCCCATTTCTTGGTCTCGGCGGCGAGAAAGGCACGGAACTGCTCGGTATCGTTGCCGACGATGTTGTTGCCGCCGGCGATCAGCTTGGCGCGGACCTCGGGGTCGGCCAGCGTCACCTTGGTCGCGTCGTAGAGGCGCGTGATGATCGGTTGCGGCGTACGCGCGGGCGCGAACAGGCCGACCCAGGTGTCGGCGTTGAAGCCCTTGAGGCCGGCCTCGTCGAGCGTCGGCACGTCGGGCAGGGACTGCGAGCGCACCAGGCCGGTCATGGCGATCGCCCGGAGCTTGCCCGCCCGGATCAGCGAGATGGTGGCCGATACGGTCGAGAAGCTCAGGGCCACCGTTCCGGCGACCACGTCCATGATGGCGGCGCTGTCGCCCTTGTAGGGCACATGGGTCATGTCGAACCCGACGCGCTCCTTGAACAGCTCGGCGGCGAGATGGGTCGGGGCGCCTATTCCCGACGAGCCATACTGCAGCTTGCCGGAGTTCGCTTTGCAGTAGGCGAAGAGCTCCGCCGGGGTCTTCGGCGGCAGGCTCGGATTGACGACGATGACGACGTCGTTGGTGGCGATCAGGCTGATCGGGATGAAGTCGGCGATCGGATCGTACGGCACCTTCATCATGTTGGGATGGATGGTGAGCGCACCGATCCCGCCCAGCAGCAGCGTGTAGCCGTCCGGGGCCGCCTTGGCGACGGCGTCCGTGCCGATGCGGCCGTTGGCCCCGGCGCGGTTGTCGATGATGAACTGCTGCCCCAGCTCGCGTCCCATGCGCTCGGTAAAGACGCGACCGATATTGTCGGTCACGCCGCCCGGCGTGAACGGGATGACGAGCTTGATGGGCCTGTTCGGATAATCCTGCGCGGCGAGCCGTGCCATCGGCAGGGCGGCCAGGGCGGCGCCGAGCGCCAACCGTCTCGTGATCATTCTTGCTGTTTCCTCCGAGGGGAAAGATTCGTCGGAGGCTGTCATTTTGGAATTATATTTTTTATATAAGACTAATAGCCTGAGGAAATCAGACGTGAACCTCCGCTCCCTGCGCTGTTTCCTCGCCGTCGCCGAGGAGCTGCATTTCGGCCGCGCCGCCAAGCGACTGAACCTGTCGCAGCCGCCGCTCACCCAGCACATCAAGGCGCTTGAGGCGGAGCTCAGCGTGACGCTGTTTCACCGCACCAAGCGCTCGGTGCGCATCACCGATGCCGGCAGCGCCCTGCTCGACGAGGCGCGCCGCCTGGTGAGCCAGGCCGATGGGCTGAGGCACGTCGTGCAGCGCGCCGACAAGGGGCGCAGCGGCTATCTGCGCGCCGGCTTCATCACCTCGTCGGTCTTCACCGACACGCACAAGCTCTACGCCACGATGTCGCGCGGCGTGCCGGGCGTCACCGTGATGTGGCAGGAGATGAACTCGTCCGAGCAGATCGAGGCGCTGCACGAGGACAAGATCGACATCGCCTTCCTGCACACGCCGGCCCAGCATCCCGGCCTGACGGCGCGGGTGATCGTGCGCGATCCGATGGTGATGGCGGTGCCCGACGGCCATCGGCTGGCGGGCCGCAAGCGCGCCGCGCTGTCGGACTTCGCCTCGGACGATTTCGTGCTACCGCTGCGCCACATGTCGCCGATCTTCTACGACAGCATCATCGCGGCGTGCCGCGCCGCGGGCGTCAGCCCCACAATCCCGCCGCACCAGCCGCGCAACCTGCTCACCATCCTGAGCCTGGTGTCCGTCGGTGCCGGCGTGTCGGTGATCCCCAGCACCCTGGCCGCCTCGGGATTTCCCGGCGTGACCTTCATGCGCATCAAGGGTGAAGCGCCGGTCGCCGAGGTCTCGGCGTTGTGGAAGCCCGAGAATTGCTCGCCGGTGCTGAAGCGGGCGCTGTCGGCGCTGCGGCTGGCGGCGTGAAGACAGCGAGAAACGGCGGGCATCGCTGCCCGCCGTTCTTCATATGTCAGCCGCTACGGCCGGATCTGGATCGAGAAACCCGGAGTAGGACTCGGGCTGTAGTACACCGGCGGCGGATAGTAGCCGTAGTTGTACGGCGTCGAGTAAACGACCGGCGGCGCCCTGTAGTAGTAGCCGTAGTAGCGGTCGTTGTAGTTGTTCCAGCGGTTGTCGTAATAGTAGTTGCCGTTGCCCCACCAAGCGGCGCTGGCGGGCGCGGCCAGCCCAATGCCGGCGACCACGAGACCGGCGGCGAGGGCGATGGTGTTTCGCATCGTCATGGTTGCCTCCTCTCGGTTAGCCCTGGTTGGCCGGACGCGGCGGCGTGTACTTCTCGAACACCGTGTCGGCGTTCTTCTTCTGCTCCGGCGTCATCGAATCGTAGAGCGACTTGAAGGCCGAGGTCAGGTGCTTCAGGCCGTCCAGGCGGGCCTCGGTGAACTCCTGATAGGTCTTCAGGTCGTCAACCGCCGTAGTCTTCTCGGGCGGAATCTTGCGCTTCTCCGCCACCAGCTTCTCCATGCGGCTGGCGTTGTCGCGCATCGCCTGGGCCACGCCGTCCCACTTCTTCTCCTGGTCGGGCGTGATCTTGAGCGCCGCCTTCAGCGTGGTGATACGCTGCTCGACGGTCTCGGGCTTGTTCGAAGTCGCGGCCTCGGCGGCCGGCGGCTTGGTGGCCTGTTCCTTGGTCTGGGCCATAGCCGGCATCGCGAACAGCGCCGCACCGGCCACTGTCGCGATCGCGACCGGCCGGGTCACTTTGAAGAACAGCGAATGGGTCATGCGTGCTTCCTTCTGTAAGCGGCCTCGGTGGCCGCGCGGAAGGAAAACGGACAGTCGGAAGAAGCGTTGCGGCCGCCGCGACAAAGTCGCAGCCATCGTTTGGCCACAAGAGTCAGCGGATCTCGAAACCCAGCTTCGCCAGGGTTGTGCGGATGCGCTCGCGGCCATTCATGGCCTTGATCGGGCCCATGCGGTTCAGCATGCGTGCGGTCCAGGTCGTGGCCTGCATCTCGTTGCGGGCCGAGAATTGAGCCATTTCCGCGTCATAGGCGGGGCGGTCGCGGGCCTCGGGAGCCACGTCGTAGCGTTCGTGATGCAACACGGTCGACTGCGGCAGGCGCGGCTTCACCTCATTCTTGGCGGCCGGGTCGGCATAGCCGACGCAGAGGCCGAAGACGACGAAGGCCTTTTCAGGCAGGCCCAGCAGCTCATGCACCTGGGCCGGGTCGTTGCGCATGGCGCCGATATAGACGGTGCGCAGGCCCAGGGATTCGGCGGCGACCACGGCATTCTGGGCGGCCAGGGCGGCATCGATGCAGGCCACCATGAAGGTTTCCAGATAGGGCAGGTTCTCGAAGGTCACCTGCTCGGCCTGCGACATGCGCTCGTTGCGCGACATGTCGGCGATGAAGGCGATGTAGAGCGGGCACTCCTCGATGTGCTTCTGGTTGCCGGCGATCTCGGCCAGGACCTTGCGCTTGGCCGGATCGGTGATCGCGATGGCCGACCACAGCTGCATGTTGGAGCTGGTGGCGGCCGACTGGGCGGCGGCGATCAGGGTTTCCAGGGTTCCCGGCGGAACCGGGTCGGGCAGGAAACCGCGCACCGAGCGATGGTCGAGCAGGGTGGCGATGGTCTCGTTCCACGGCCCGGCCGGCGGGATGGCGGCGCCGTAGCGGCGGGCCAGCGCCGCCTTCTTGTCCTGGGTATCGGTCGGGGTCAGCGCGTCCATGATGCGGCAGCCTGTGGTTTGCGGCGCGTGACGGCGGTCAGCAGCGCCAGGAGGATGAAACCGGTGACGATGGCGAAGATCATCTGCGGCTGGCCGCGGTCCATCAGCCAGCCATAGAGCAGGGGCGCCACCATGCCGCCGAGGTTGAAGCCGGTCGACACGAAGCCGAAGACCTTGCCGAACGAGCCGACGGGCGTCACCGCCCGCACCATCATGTCGCGCGAAGGCTGGATGATGCCGTTCAGGAGGCCGCCCAGGGACATGACGAAGATCAGGATGGCCGACGGCATGTCGACCCAGCCCAGAAGGATCGCCATGGCCGAGGTGAAGGAGAAGCCCAGGGCCGCCACCCATTCATGGTGCGGCGTGCGGTCGGCGATGATGCCGCCCACAAGCACGCCGGCGGCGCTGAACAGCAGGAAGCCCGACAGGCCGATGTTGGCGACCGAAGCGGGCGTGTCGTGCAGGGAACCCAGGGCCACGACCGAGAAGGTCTGGATGCCGCCATTGGCCATGGCGATGCAGACGAAGAACAGGAGGTTGCGCAGCACCGGGCCGCTCAGCAGCAGCTCCAGCCCGACCTTGGCGCCCGGGCGGGCGTTCTTGGGCAGCCGCACGCTCTTGGGCAGGATGCCGCCGGCGACGATCAGCAGGGTCGCCGAGCAGATCGCGAGTGCCGCCGCGGCCAGGAAGGCGCCCTGCCAGCCCCATACCGCCGCGATGGTCAGGACCATGGCCGGCGTCACGCCCGAGCCGAAAAAGCCCGCGAAATTGTGGATCGAGAAGGCCTTGCCGATGCGCTTCTCGTCAATGGTGGCCGACAGGATGGAATAGTCGGCCGGATGGTAGACGGTGTTGGCGAGACCCAGGAAGGCGTAGGCCACCACGAAGATCCAGTAGTGTGGCATCAGGGCCGCCACCAGCAGCGCCGTGGCGCCCAGCAGCAGGCCGCCGGTCAGCATGAGGCGCGGGCCGATGCGGTCGACCAGGAAGCCGGCCGGCGTCTGCAGGGCCGCCGAGATGACGTTGTAGGCGGTCAGCGCGATGCCGATCTCGATGTAGGAGACGCCGAACGCCTCGCGCACCGGGCCGAAGATCGGCGGCAGCAGCATCAGATGGACGTGGCTGGTGAAATGTGCCGCCGAGATCAGGCCGATCACCTTGGCGTCGCGGCTCAGGGAGGCTTCGGCCTCCGCCGGCGCCCGCACTTGCTCACTCGTCGACGACATTTACGCCCAACGTTCCGATACCAGAGATCTCGACTTCGACCTTGTCGCCGGCCTTCATCCAGAGCGGCGGCTTGCGGCCGAGCCCGACGCCGTCGGGTGTGCCGGTGGCGATGACGTCGCCTGGCTCGAGGCAGGTCACGGTCGAGAGATATTCGATGATGGTGGCGACGTCGAAGATCATGTGATCGGTCGTGTCGTGCTGCACCACGCCGCCGTTCAGGCGCGTCGTCAGCTCGAGCCGCTGCGGATCGGCGATGACGTCCGACGTGACGATCCAGGGTCCGAGCGGACCGGTCGCCGGGAAGTTCTTGCCGGCCGTCACCGAATGCTTCTGGAAGTCGCGCACGCTGCCGTCGAGGAAGCACGTGTAACCCGCGACCACCGAAAGCGCGCTGGCTCGCGTCACGTGCCGGCAGCGCTCGCCGATGATCACGGCGAGTTCGCCCTCGAAGTCGAAATCGATCGAGGCGCGCGGCCGCACGATGCTGCCGCCGTGCGCCACCAGGGTGTTGTGCAGGCGGGAGAAGACGCTGGGCACCGTGGGAAGCGCGCGACCGACCTCGCCGACATGGCTCGCGTAGTTCAAGCCGATGCACAGGATCTTGTCGGGGTTGGGAATGGCCGGGCTGAGCTCGACCTCGTCGAACGAGAGATCGGCCTTCGCGCCCTTCGCCGCGGCGGCGAGCGCCGGCAGCGCCTTGGCCGCGATGGCATCGCGCAGGCTCGCCCAGCGCGACGAGGTCCGTCCCGAGAGATCGACGATGCCGCCGTCGACGACCGCGCCGATCTTGGCTGCGTCCGCATGGCGAAAACTGACCAATCGCATGGGAGGGACCATGTCAGTTGCGGGCGGGAATTGAAAGGTCCCTCGCTGCGCTCGGATGACAGGCTGCATTGCGGTCACATCCGCTGTCAACCCGAGCGCAGCGAGGGACCTTTACTGTCCGATCAGCTTTGCCAACGCGGACGAGAGACCGATGCTGTCGACGGGCGCGGGCAGGGCGAGAGCGCCGGTCTTTGCTTTCGCGAGTCGTTGTTTGGCGAGCGCCTCGGCCATGGAGATCGCGCACGCGACGCCGTCGAGCAACGGCGCGTCGACCGCGTCCTTCAGCTTGGCTGCAAGACCGGCTAGTCCCGCGCCGCCCAGGATCACCACGTTTGCGCCATCCTCGCGCACGCATGCGGTGCAGCCTTTGGCCAGCAGTGCCATCGCGGCTTTCGGGTTGCGCGCGATGTCGGCGCCGGTCGGCGCGACGGTGCGGATCGAGGCGAGCCGCGACGAGAGGCCATGGCTCGCGACGAACTCTTCCAGCATCGACTGCCAGCGTTCGCCGCCGGTGACGATGGAGAAGCGGTTGCCCATGGCGCAGGCCTGCAGGATCGAGGCGTCGGCCATGCCGACCACCGGCACCGTGGCGATCTCCTTAAGTGCGGCGAGGCCGGGATCGCCGAAGCAGGCGAGCACGACCGCATCCTTGCGGCCGCGGTCGTTGGCGAAGGCATCGACCGCGGCGTGGCCGGCGATGGCATAGCCCACGCGGCTCGCAATGTAGCGCGGCCCGAAGGCGCCGGTGACCGCGCGCAGGTTCGTGCCCCTGGTGGCGAAACGCTTGGCGGTCTCGAGGACGAGGTCGGTGATCGAGGCCGTGGTGTTGGGATTGATCAGCAGGATGTCGGTCATAGCTGCATGATCTCTTTCAATCTCGCCACGTCATGGTTCTCGCCGATACTGAGCGCACAGGTGCGCGACACCCAGGCCATCGGCAATCCGCTTTCCTCGCGCCACGCATTGAGCTGCGCCTGCGCGGCGCGCAGATCTTTCTTCGACGTCCCGGTGGTGCTGATCGGCACGCCGGCATCGCGCAGGCACATCAGCACGTGGCCCGACAGCACCCAGGCGTCCCAGCCCAGGAAGCGCAACAGGTACTGGCCGCTGAAGCCGCCCAGGCGCGAGCCGCGCTTGCCCAGCAGCTCGAGCAATCCAGCCTGATCGTCGGCCGGCCAGTTGGCCAGAAACTTGCCGAAGCTGCCGTGCTCGGCCGAGATCTCGGTCACGAACTTGGCGTTGTCGCGCACTGACCTGATCTTCTGCGGATTGCGCACGATGCGCTTGTCCGAGGCGAGCTTCTCCCAGAATTCGGCCGGCTGGAACAGCAGCCGCTTGGGATTGAACTCCAGGAACGCTTCCTCGAAGCCCGGCCACTTGTTGTCGATGACGCTCCACACGAAGCCGGCCGAGAAGACTCGCTCGGCCATCTCGGACAGCACGCGATCGTCTCCGAGCTTGGCCAAAGCCTTGTTGTTGGGCTTCTTGGGCATCAGGCTCAGAAGCACCTTCTCGCCGCCCTTGCGCTTGGCGGCGCGTTCGCGGATGCGCTTGAAGGTCACCCTTGCCATGGCCGCTACTCCAGCCACCCGTCGAAGAAGTCGAACACCGAGGCCTTGAACAGGCCGTGCGCGATCATCGAGAAGTGGTCGCAGCCCGGGATGGTCACGGCCTTTGCGCCCATGATGGCATCGGCCAGGCCCTGCGGCGGACCGGCGAGCTGGTCGCGCGCACCGGCAATCACCAGCGCCGGGCGCCGGATCGCCATCAATGCATCGCGCGTCATCGGCTCGCGCGGCCCGCGCGAGCAGGCAGCCAGCGCCAGCCGGTCCTCCTTCTGCTCGTCGGCGAAGTGCCTAAAACTTTTCAGCATCGGATCGCCGATCTCGTCCGGCGTCGACGTCTCCATCGCCTTGGCCATGCCGTCGGGATCGCGCGGCGGCTCGAAGATGCGTCCGCCGACTCCGGCCACGACGAGGTGATCGATGCGCGCGCCTTCGGTCATTGCAGCGGTCAGTGCGATATGCGCGCCCATGGAGAAGCCCAGCAGGTGCGCACGCTCCACGCCGGCATGGTCCATCAATGCAAATACATCGCGCGACATCGCCTCGCGGGCGTACTTCTCGGGCTCGTGTGGCTTGGCGCTTTCGCCATGGCCGCGGCAATCGAGGGCGAAACCGCGAATACCCTTGCCGGCGATGGCGTCATACCAACCCATGCGCTTCCAGTTTTCATAGCGGTTGGACGAGAAGCCGTGGACCAGCACCATCGCCTTGGCGGCATTGCTGGGTCCGAATTCGTCGTAGGCGAGCGTAAGCCCGTCCGAGGTGAACTGAGCCATAACTTTCCCTAGCCTGAGCCATGAGGCCTCACAAGTTGATTGCGCGGCCGGGGTGTCGGACAAGGGGTGAAACCACGGGGAAACGCATGACGGCGACAATCGGCAAGACGGTCAGGGAGTCCACTCCCCATTGGCCGGAAACGCCCGTACGGCCCCTTGGCATCAACAAGCAAGGCGCGCCCAACATCCTGGTCGTCCTGTTCGACGATGTCGGCTTCTCCGACTTCGGCTGCTACGGCTCGCCCATCGCCACGCCGACCATCGACGCCATCGCCGGCCGCGGCCTGCGCTACACCGGCTTCCACACCACGGCGATGTGCTCGACCACGCGCGCCGCGCTGCTGACCGGCCGCAACCACCATTCGGTCGGCGTCGGCTGCCTCGCCAACTTCGATTCGGGCTATCCCGGTTATCGCGGCAAGATCGCGCGCGAGGCCGGCACCTTGGCGGAGATGCTGCGTCCGCACGGCTATCGCAACTACATGCTGGGCAAGTGGCACGTCACGCCGCTCACCGAGACCGGCGCCACCGGTCCGTTCGACGGCTGGCCGCTCGGCCGCGGCTTCGACCGCTACTACGGCTTCATGGATGCCGAGACCGACCAGTACGCGCCCGAGCTGGTGCGCGACAACACGCCCTGCGATCCGCCCGGGAATTTCGCCTCGGGCTATCACTTGACGTCGGACCTGGTCGACCAGGCCATCCGCTATCTCGCCGACCACGTCGCCGACAACGAAAAGACACCGTGGCTGACCTGGGTGGCGCTGGGCGCCTGCCACGCACCGCACCAGGCGCCGTTCGACCTGATCAAGAAGTACGACGCCGTGTTCGCCCACGGCTGGGACGTCGAGCGCGAGCAGCGCCTCGCCCGCCAGATCGAGCTGGGCATCGTGCCCAAGGGAACACGGATGCCGCCGCGCAACGACTTGGTGCGCGCCTGGGCCGACGTGCCCGAGGGCGAGCAGCGTCTGTTCACGCGCTTGCAGGCGGCCTACGCCGCCATGCTCGACCACGCCGACCAGCATCTGGCGCGCCTGATGGCGTTCCTCGAGACGGCGGGCCAGCTCGACGACACGCTGGTCATCGTCATGTCCGACAACGGCGCCAGCCAGGAGGGCGGGCCGTTCGGCATGGTCAACGCCATGGGCCCCTACAACCTGAAGCGCGAGCCGATCGAAGAAAAGATCGCCCGCATCGACGACATCGGTGGCCCCGACACCCATTCCAACTTCCCGCTGGGCTGGGCAATGGCGGCCAACACGCCCCTGCGGCGCTACAAGCAGAACACCCACGGCGGCGGCATCCGCGATCCGCTGGTCATGGCCTGGGGCAAGGGCATCGCGGCACGAGGCGAATTGCGCCACCAGTTCTGTCACGCCAGCGACCTTGCGCCGACCCTGCTCGAGGTCGTCGGCATCAAGCCGCCCAAGGTGATCAACGGCGTGAAGCAGATGCCGATCGAAGGCACGAGCTTTGCCAAGAGTTTCGCGAAGGCCAAGGCGCCTTCGAAGAAGAAGCCGCAGTACTTCGAGATGTTCGGCCATCGCGGCCTGGTGCAGGACGGCTACAAGGCCGTGTGCTTCCATCCGCCGGGGAATGCCTTCGAGCACGACACGTGGGAGCTCTACCATCTCGACCGCGACTTCAACGAGGTCGACGACCTCGCCGAGCGCGAGCCCGAACGCCTGAAGGCCATGATCGACGAATGGTGGCGCCAGGCCGAGGCCTGCAAGGTGCTGCCGCTTGACGACCGGTTTGCCGCCCGCTTCGGCGACAACGCCAAGCGCTTCCACGGGCCGCGCAAGCGCTTCGTGTTCCATGCCGGCATGGGCCATCTGCCGACCGACGTGGCGCCCGACGTGCGCAACCGCAGCTACACGATCGAGGCCGACGCCCGCATCGACGGACCGGCGACCGAGGGCGTGCTGATTTCCCACGGCGACATGACCTGCGGCTACGCGCTCTACATCAAGGACAACCGGCTCTGCTACGACATGAATGTCGGCGGCCTGCATCACCTGATCGTCTCCGACCGGCCGGTGCTGGCTGGCAACCGGCGGCTCGGCATGACCATGCGCTACCGCAACCATACCAACATCGCCACCCTGCTGATCGACGGCGAGCCCGCCGGCCGCTTCGAGACCACGGTCGGCTTCGTCGCCTTCATCTCCTGGTCGGGCCTCGATATCGGCCGTGACCGCAACAGCCCGGTGTCGCACTACGCGGCGCCGTTCCCCTTCACCGGCAAGCTGCGCAAGGTCGCCATGACCATGGACGACGACCAGGCGCTCGACGCCGAGGCGGCGGCAACAGCGACCTTGGCCACCGAGTAAACATGGTCGCTGTCGTGTCGCGTCCCGGAGTCGACAGTGGCTACGCTTGGCGACTCGCCCTGGTCTCCGCCTTCTGCATCTGCCTGGGTGGCGGCTCGATCTACCTGCCGGTGGTCGCGCTGAAGGAGATCGCGGCCGAGTTCGGCGACCGCCGCAGCGTGCCGTCGCTCGCCTACCTGCTGGGCTTCTTCTGCATGGGCGTGGGCGGCGTGATGATGGGCTGGCTGGCGGATCGCACGTCGCCGCGCGTGCCGCTGCTGATCGCCGGCGTCTCGATCGTGGTCGGCGGCTTCGTCGCGAGCAGCGGCGGCGAGCTGGCGCTCTATGCCGGCTACGCCCTGCCGCTGGGCTTTCTGGGCAATGCCGCGACCTTCACGCCGGCGATGAACAACATCCAGGGCTGGTTCGAGCGCCGCCGCAGCACCGCCGTCTCCATCATCTCGGCCGGGCCCGCCATCTCGGGCTTCGTCTGGCCGCAGGTCTATCGCTGGCTGCTGCCCGACGTCGGCTGGCGCCAGACGCTGATGATCTACGGCGTCATCGCCGGCACGCTGTTGTTCGCCTGCGCCTTCTACGTGCGTCCGGCGCCGGTCGTCCGCCATCACGGCGGCAAGCGCCCGCCCGAGGACCTGTCGATCCTGCCCATGCCGTCGCTGACCTTGATGGGCCTGCTGTCGGCCGCCGGCTTCTGCTGCTGCGTCGCCATGGCGATGCCCTTCGTGCACATGGTGGCGTTCTGCGGCGATCTGGGCTTCAGCGCAGCCCGCGGCGCCGAGGCGGTGTCGCTGATCCTGGCCACGGCGATCGCCTCGGTCTTCGCCATGGGCCGGCTCAGCGACTATATCGGCCCGCTGCGCGTCAGCATCCTCTGCTCGATGATCCAAATCGCCTCGCTGGTCGGCTTCGTCTTCGTCGACAACCTGACGGGCATCTACACCCTGTCGATCGTGCTGGGCATTCCCTACATCGCCATCGTGCAAGGCTATGCGCTGATCCTGCGCCAGCTCTACGGCCCGACCATCGCCGGCTGGCGGCTGGGCGTGATCATGCTGTTCGCCATGGCCGGCATGGCGGTCGGCGGCTGGATGGGCGGCGCCGTCTTCGATGCGACGCTGTCCTACCGTGCGGCCTTCCAGGCGGCGCTGGCCTTCAACGTGCTGAACCTGATGCTGCTGGGTGCGCTCTACTTCACGCCGCGCCGGCGGGCCGTCAGCCTGCCGTGAACAGCGCCAGCACCTGACCTTCGGTCACCGGCTCGCCTTCGCTGACGCGAAACTCGGCGACCGAGCCCTTGCGCGGCGCCAGCACCGGAATCTCCATCTTCATCGATTCCAGGATGATCAGGATGTCGTCGGTTTCCACGGTGTCGCCAGGCTTGGCTTCGAGCTTCCACACCGTGCCCGCGATCTCCGACTTGATTGATATCGTGCTCATGGCGCTCACTGCGGCTCGATGTTGAGGTCCTTGACGGCCTGGGTCAGCAGCGGACCCATGTCGCGGATGAAGGCGGCGAAGTCGGCGCGGCCCTGGGCGCCGTTGTCGAGGCCGAACTTGTCGACGAATTCGCTCATGCGCGGCAGGGCGTTCATCTCGACCATGCCGTCCGACAAGGCCTCGACGACCGGCGCGGGCGTGCCGGTCGGCGCCACGCAGCACACCATGCTTTCCAGCAGGAAGTAGGGATGGGTGGCGCCCTGCTCGAAGAAGGTCGCGACCTCGGGCAGGCGGCGCGACCGCATCTTGGTCGGCACGGCGACTGGCCGCGCGTTGCCGGCCTGGATCGCCGACGTGGCGCCCTGCAGCGTCGAGCAGGCGGCCTGCGTCACGCCGGCCGACAGGTCGGCCCACATCGGCGCCTCGCCGCGATAATGCACGGGCTCCATGTTGATGCCGAACGTGTCGTTCAGCTTCATGCAGAAGACGTGGGCCAGCGAACCGATGCCGGTCGTGCCGAAGCTGGTCTTGTTCTTCCTGGCGTAGGCGATCAAGGCGGCGAGATCGCTGCCGCCCGGCACCGACTTGTGGATGCAGAGCGGCACTTTGCCGGCCGACAGCATCGACACTGGAATGAAATCCTTGGCGGTGTCGTATGGCACGTTCTTGAAGATCACCTGATTCTGGAACATCGCCGTCGAGTTGGTGAACAGGATCGTGTAGCCGTCGGGGGCTGCCTTCGCGACCATGTCGGCGGCGATGATCGACCCCGCGCCGGTCTTGTTCTCGACGACGAAGGTCTTGCCGTACTTGGTGGTGAGGTGCTCGGCGGCGAGCCGCGCGAACAGGTCGGTGAGGCCGCCCGCCGCATAGCCGCAGACGAAGCGCACCGGCTTGTTCGGCCAATCACCAACCGGCGGCGCAGTCTGCGCGCGTGCCACGGTCGGTGCCAGCACGCCGGCTGCCGCAGCCGCGCCCATGAGGCGCCGGCGCGGCAGCTTCGAATATCCCGTCATCGTTTCCTCTCGCTCTTGTGGCTTTGATTACAACCAGAAACTTGCTAGGTAGCAAGCAAGTTTCGAGGAAGCCCGCATGAGCCTATCGACCGACGAAACTGCCATTGCGCCCGCGCGCCGCACCCAGGCGACGCGCCGCAAGGAATCCGACCGGCGCATGCTGCGTGCCGCGGCGCGGCTGTTTGCCGAGCGCGGCGTCTCGGGCACCAGCCTCGCCGACGTCGGTGTCGCCGCCGGTTACAGCCGCGGCCTGCCGGTCGAGCGCTTCGGCAGCAAGCTCGGGCTGATCACGGCGCTGCTCGACTCGATGGATGGCTGGTTCCAGGCGCATATCGGCCGCGTGCTGCAAGGCGCCAGCGGCATGAAGGCGGTGCGGTTGCGCATGGAGGCGCATCTCGCCAGCGTCGATCGCGACGCCATCTCCACGGCCGCGCTCTACTCGGTCTATACCGAATCGCTGTTCGTGATGCCCGAGCTGCAGCCGCACGTCGCCGCCGTCACCGGGCGCTGGCGCGAGGGCCTGGCGGCCAACCTGCGAGAGGCGCGACGGGCCGGCGAGATCGGCAAGCGCGTCGATTGCGAGGGCGAGGCGCGGTTCCTTCTTTCCGCCATGCGCGGCCTCGTCATCCAGTACCTGCTCGACCGCTCGTCGGCCGACTTTGCCCGTTCCAAGACCATCCTGCTGTCGCGCCTGGAGAGTTTGCGATGACCACCGCCTGGCGCGATCCGCGCATCCTGCTGGCCGAGGACTGCGTGCTGCGGCCTTTGCTCGACCGCCGCGCCAGCGAGACGCCGGACAAGGTGTTCGTGCAGTTCGCCGACACCGGCGCCACCTGGACCTTCGCCGAGCTGCATCGCCACGTCCGCGAGACGGCGGCGGCGCTGCAGGGCGAAGGCGTGCGCCAGGGCGAGACCGTGCTGACCTGGCTGCCCAACGGTCCGGACGCGCTCCGCATCTGGTTCGCCATCAACTACCTCGGCGCGATCTACGTGCCGCTGAACCTCGCCTACCGCGGCCAGATCCTCGAACATGCCGTGAGGAGCTCGGGCGCCCGGCTGATCGTCGGCCATCCCGACCTGCTGCCGCGCCTCGACACGATCGACTGCGGCAAGCTCGAGCGCCGGGTCGCCGTCACCGGTCCGGAGTCGCTGCGCGCGGCCGGCCAGGCGCCGGCACCGACCGAACGCGAGGTCATGCCGTGGGACACCCAGTCGGTGATCTACACGTCAGGCACGACCGGTCCGTCGAAGGGCGTGCTCTGCTCCTATCTCCACGCGGCGTCGGCAGCCAACGCCTTCTATGCCGCAACGGCCGACGATCGCAACATGGTGAACCTGCCGCTGTTCCATGCCGGCGGCACCGGCGCGATCTATCGCATGCTGGTGAAGGGCGGCTCGATCGCGCTGGTCGAGTCCTTCAACACCAACAGCTTCTGGGACACGGTACGCGCCACCGGCACGACCTGCCTGACGCTGCTCGGTGCCATGGTGCCGTTCCTGCTGAAGCTGCCGCCCGGTCCCGGCGATCGCCAGCACACGCTGAAGAAGGTCGTTCTGGTGCCGCTCAGCGACGACGCCCAGGCCTTCGCCGATCGGTTCGGCGTCGACGTCTACACCACCTTCAACATGACCGAGACGTCCTGGCCGCTGGTGTCGGAGCGCAATCCCGCGGTGCGCGGGACCTGCGGCCGGCCGCGCGAAGGCATCGAGGCGCGCATCGTCGACGACAACGATTGCGAGGTGGCGCCGGGCACGATCGGCGAGCTGATCCTGCGCGCCGACACGCCGTGGACCATGAACCACGGCTACCACAACAATCCCGAGGCGACGGCGCGGGCCTGGCGCAACGGCTGGTTCCACACCGGCGACGCCTTCCGGCGCGACGAGGACGGCAACTTCTTCTTCGTCGACCGGCTGAAGGACGCGATCCGCCGTCGCGGCGAGAACATCTCGTCCTTCGAGGTCGAGGCCGAGCTGATGGCCCATCCCGCGGTGCGCGAGGCCGCCGCCGTCGCGGTGCCCTCGGAGCACGGCGAGGACGAGGTGCTGGCGGTCGTGGCGCCCGTCGAGGGCCACGCGGTCGATCCGGTCGAGCTTCTGGGCTTCCTGGTGCCGCGCATGCCGCACTTCATGGTGCCGCGCTATGTGCGCGTGCTGCCGGAGCTGCCCAAAACGCCGACCCAGAAGGTGCAGAAGAACCTGCTGCGCGCCGACGGTGTCACGACCGACACCTGGGACCGCGAAGCCGCCGGCATTCGCGTGCGCCGCGAGCGGCTGGCCAAAGCCGCCGGCTAGGAGAGACCATGTCGACCACCAATCCTCCCACCATGCGCGACCTGATCGATCGCGTGGAGTCCGTGCGCACCACCCTTAGCGACGCCGCGCGTCAGCCTGCGATGGACAAGCTCGCCAAGCGCGGCCGCCTCAGCGCCCGCGAGCGCATCGCGCGCCTGGTGGACCCCGGCTCGTTCAGCGAGGTCGGCGGGCTGGTGACGGCCGAGGACGACGGCATCGGCGCCGACAAGTTCCCCGTGCGCACGGCGTCGCCGGCCGACGGCGTGGTCACGGGCACCGGCCTGGTGGACGGCCGGCCGGTCGTGGTGTTCTCCCAGGATTTCTCGGTGCACGGCGGCAGCATCGGCCGGCTCGGAAGCGCCAAGGTCCAGCGCGCACTTCAGGTCGCCATCACGCGCGGCCTGCCTTTGGTCATGATCCTCGACGGCGGCGGCCATCGCATCCAGGACGGCCAGGACGCGCGTCACTTCGCCAACGCCAACGCCACGTTCCACAACTTCGCGCGCGCCTCGGGCTGGGTGCCCATGGTGGCGCTGATGCTGGGGGCAGGCTTCGCCGGCCCCACTAACTACGCCGGCATGGCCGACCTCGTGGTCATGGTGCGCGGCCTCTCGACCATGGGCATCGCCGGCCCGGCATTGGTCAAGGCTGCGACCGGCGAGGAGGTCGACGCCATGGAGCTGGGCGGCGCCGAGGTGCAGGTCGACCGCCAGGGCATCGCCGATCTCGGCGTCGACAGCGAGGGCGAGGCCTTTGCCGCGGCGCGCCGCTTCCTCGCCTTCCTACCCGGCAACGCGCGGGCGCCGCAGCAGGTCATCGACGAGCCGCGGCCGTTGGCGCGGCTGCCCGATTCGATCCTCGACCTGGTGCCGGTCTCGACACGCAAGGCCTATGACGTGCGCAAGGTGCTGCGCGAACTCGCCGACCTCGGCAGCTACTTCGAGCTGAAGCCGACCTTCGCCGGCAACATGATCACGGCCCTGGCGCGGCTCGGCGGCCGGCCGGTCGGCTTCATCGCCAACCAGCCGCTGCGGCTGGGCGGCATGATCAACAGCGACGCCTGCGACAAGGGTGCCCATTTCATCGCCCTGTGCGATGCCTTCGGCCTGCCGATCGTCTCGTTCGTCGACGTGCCCGGCTTCTCCATCGGCTCGAGCGCGGAACGCACGAGCCTCGGCCGCCGCAGCGCCAAGCTGGTGTTCGAATGGGGCCACGCCTCCGTGCCGCGCGTCTCGGTCGTGCTGCGCAAGGGCTATGGCCTCGGCTACTTCGCCATGTGCGGCGGCCGCA
Organism: Reyranella sp.; assembly: GCA_019750135.1. Lineage (GTDB taxonomy): Bacteria > Pseudomonadota > Alphaproteobacteria > Reyranellales > Reyranellaceae > Reyranella. The sequence goes on from JAIEOV010000063.1 coordinate 90,591, forward strand.
GCTTCTCGGCCGATGCCTGCCTCGCCTGGCCGTCGGCCGAGATCTGCGCCATGTCGATCGAGGGCGCGATCGACGTCGCCTTCCGCAAGGAATACGAGGCCGCGTCCGACCCGGCCACCCGCCGCCAGCAGATGATCGATGAGACGCGCACCCGGATCGGCGCCCTGCGCGCTGCCGAAGGGTTCGGCATCGACGACATCATCGACCCGCGCGACACGCGGCGCCGGCTGGCCGAGATCCTCGACTCAGCGCAGCCGCGCCGCCCGCACGATCACCCGCCCAAGTTCCGCTCGATCACGCCGATCTGAAGCGTTCACTCCTCGATCGCCTGCATGACGAGGTTGCGCAGCGTGGGGGCATTCTGGGCGCGGATCTCGCCGGGGACCGCGGCCATCAGGACGGCCGTCAGCTGCTCCTTCGGATCGACCCAGAAGTAGGTGCCGTAGGCGCCGCCCCAGTAGTAGTCGCCCTCGCTGCCGGCGAACGCCGCGATGCCGGGCTGGGTGCGCACCGCAAAGCCGAGGCCGAAGCTGTAGCCTTTCGGCAGGACCGGGCTCGTCGTGCGCGCACGGACGTCGGCGCCGAGCTGGTCGGTCGTCATCATCTTCAGCGTCCGGTCCGCGATGATGCGCTTGCCGTCCAGGGTGCCGCCGTTCGCCAGCATCTGGGCGAAGCGCAGATAGTCCGGCGCCGTCGACATGGCGCAGCCGCCGCCGCAGTCGAACTTGAGCGGCTTGCCGTCGGCCTGCAGGACGAATTGCGGCTTGCCGTTGCGCGGGTCGTTGGCGAAGGCCTGGGCGTGGCGCGCCTTCTTGGCTTCGGGAACGCTGAAGCCGGTATCGACCATTCCCAATGGCGTCCACAGGCGCTCCTGCAGGAACGTCGCGAGCGGCTTGCCGCTGACGGCCTCGACGATCAGGCCGAGCGCGTCGACCGACAGGCTGTAGTCCCACACGGTGCCGGGCTGATAGAGCAGCGGCGCCTTGGCCAGCGTGGCCGCGAAGTCCTGCGGCGTCAGCGTCATGCCCGAGGTGCCCGACGAGGCCGGCCAGAGCTTGTGCACCGGCGTGTCGCCGCGGCCGCCATAGGTGAAGCCCGACGTGTGGCGCAGCAGGTCCTGCACCGTGGGCTGTCGGATCGCGGCGACGGTCTCGAGCGTGTCGCCCTTCACCACGCCCACCTTCATGTCGGCGAGCGCCGGGATGAACTTGCCGACGGGATCCGACAGCAGCAGCTTCCCTTCGTCGCGCAGCATCATGATGGCGATCGATACCATCGGCTTGGTCATCGAGGCGATGGCGAAGATGGCATTGGCCGGCATCGCGTCCTTGGCCACCGGGTCGCGGTAGCCGAGGGATTCGAAGTAGACGAGCTGGCCCTTGCGCACGACGCCGATCACCGCGCCGGGGAATTCGCCCTTGTCGATCTCGGCCTTGAACACCGTGGTGATCCGGTCGAGCCTTTCCTTCGACATGCCGACCTTTTCCGGTGGCGTGACCGTCACGCTCTCGGCAGACACAGGAACAGAGCCGAGAAGCGCCGCAAGCATGGCGACAGGAATCGCGGCCCACTTATGCCGATATGCCATTTGTTTCTCCCCCGGTTGCGACTTAGGCGCGCCTTCAGGATAGCCAATTTGGCCAATGTCCGGCAAAGGTGAGTATGGCGATTTCGGGTGGAGAGGGGTGCGATGAGCAGTGAACTGACCAGCATGACGGCAGTCGAGGCCGTGAAGCGGCTGAAGGCGCGCGAGATCACGCCCCTCGACCTGATCGACGCCTCGGCCAAGCGCATCGCCGAGATCGAGCCCGCCGTGAACGCGCTCCCCACCTTGTGCCTCGACCGCGCCCGCGACCACGCCAAGCGCATCATGCAGGCCCCGTCCTGCGAAGCCTCCGGCGAAGCAGGATGGCTCGCCGGCCTTCCGGTCTCGATCAAGGACCTGACCGACGTGGCGGGCGTGCGCACCACCTACGGCTCGCCGATCTTCGCCGATCATGTGCCGACCAAGTCCAACCCCCTGGTCGAGCGCATCGAGCGCAAGGGCGGGGTGGTCGTCGCCAAGTCCAACACGCCGGAGTTCGGCGCCGGCGGCAGCACCTTCAACGAAGTCTTCGGCCGCACGCGCAATCCCTGGAACACGTCGCTGACCTGCGGCGGCTCGACCGGCGGCGGCGCAGTGTCGCTGGCGACCGGCGAGGTCTGGCTGGCGCACGGCTCCGACCATGGCGGCTCGCTGCGTCGGCCCGGCACCTACTGCTCGGTCGTCGGCCTGCGTCCGTCGCCCGGCCGCGTGACCCGCGGCACGTCGAACAATCTCTGGTCGCCGCAGTCGGTGCAGGGGCCGATGGCGCGCAACGTGCCCGACCTCGCGCTGTTCCTCGACACCATGGCCGGCTTCTGCCCGCACGACGCCATGACATTCGACGCCCCTGCCGTGTCGTTCAGCGCGGCGGTGGCCAATCCCAGCCCGCCAAAACGCATCGCCTGGACGGCCGACCTCGGGGGCATCTGCGAGCTCGACCGCGAGGTCCGGGACATCACGTCGAAGATGGTGCGGCGCTTCGAGGAGCTGGGCTGCATCGTCGAAGAGGTGTCGCCGGACTTCAGCGCGGCCGACGAGATCTTCATGGTGCTGCGCAGCCAGCAGTTCGTCGTCGATCGCGAGCTGCAGATCGAGCAGCATCGCGACAAGTTCAAGCCGGACATCATCTGGAACACCGAGCTCGGCCTTAAGCAGACCACCAGCCGGCTCGCCTGGGCCGAGCGCGAGCGCGCCGCGCTGTACAGGCGCATGGCCGAGTTCTTCCAGACCTACGACCTGCTGGTGACACCCTCCGCGCCGACGGGCGCCTTCGACGTCAACCTGCGTGCGCCCGCCACCATCAACGGCAAGAAGCTCGAAAACTACATGGGTGGCTCGACCTTGAACTCGGCCATCACCGTGACCGGCAGCCCCGCCATCGCCGTGCCCTGCGGTTTCGACCAGTTCGGCCGGCCGATCGGCCTGCAACTCGTCGGCAAGCCGCGCGGCGAGGCGGCGCTGCTGCAGGCCGCGTCGCTCTACGAAAATCTCGTCGGCCTGCACAAGCTCCTGCCCATCGACCCCAAGCCGGGAACCGTGCCACCCTCCGTCCCATAAGACGGGAGGGAACATGCGGGTCGTGATCACCGGCGCCAGCCGAGGCATCGGCCGCGCCACGGCGGTGAAGCTCGTATCCGACGGCGCCCAGGCGCTGACCTTGTGCGACGTCGCCTATCTCGACGAGCTGGAGGCTCTGGCCGTCGAGCTGCGCACCTCGGGCTGCAAGGTGAAGACGCTGCGCGCCGACATGGCGAAGCCCAAGGAGCCGGCGAAGGTGATCGCGGCGGCCGCCAAGGCGATGGGCGGGATCGACGCCATCGTCGGCAATGCCGGCATCACCGCGCCCGCCAGGCTGGTCGACCTCGAGGTCGAGGCGTGGGATCGCCTGTTCAACATCAACCTGCGGGCCAACTGGCTTCTGGCCAAGGCGGCCCATCCACATCTGCGCAAATCCAAGGGCGCCATCGTCAACGTGTCGTCGATGTCCGGCGTCATGCCGCAACTGCCGACCGGCGCCTACAGCCCGGCCAAGGCGGCGCTGATCATGCTGACCGAGATGATGGCCATGGAATGGGCGCCTGACGGCATCCGCGCCAATGCCGTCTGTCCGGGCTTCGTGCATACCTCGATGACCGAGGCGATCTATAGCCAGCCCGAGCTCGCCAAGGCGCGCGCTGCGATCGTGCCGCTGGGCAAGATCGCCGCGCCGGGCGACATCGCCGATGTCATCGCCTTCCTGCTGAGCCCCGCCGCCAGCTACATCACCGCCCAGTCGCTGGTGGTCGATGGCGGGCTCACGCGCTCCATCCTCAACCATGCGCCGGGCGTCGCCGCGACCCCGAAAGGAAAATAGATGAAGGCTTCGCTTTTCTATCTGCCGAGCATCGGCAGCCGCGCCGAGATCGAGGCCGGCATGGCCGGCATGAACCCGCACTTCTATCAGCGCATGCTGAAGGAGCTGACCGAGCAGATCAGGCTCGGCGACGATCTCGGCTACGATTCGGTGAGCTTCACCGAGCACCACTTCCACATCGAGGGCTTCGAGCTTTCCAACAACCCGGTGCTGCTCGATCTCTACTTCGCGATGCAGACCAAACGCATCAGGGTAGGCCAGCTCGGCATCGTGCTGCCGGCGTCGAACCCGATCCGCGTCGCCGAAGACATCGCCATGCTCGACCACATGACCGGCGGCCGCGCCAACGCAGGGTTCGCCCGCGGCTATCAACGGCGCTGGGTCGACGTCATGGCGCAGCAGACGCATGGCATCCACGGCGCCTTGCCCAACCAGCACGACGAGATCGACAACGCCAATCGCCTGGCCTTCGAGGAGAACTTCCGCATCGTCAAGAAGTGCTGGACCGAGGAGATGCTGACCTTCGACGGCAAGTTCTGGAAGGTGCCGGCCGGCCCGACGCCGTGGACGCTCGACACCACCGAGAAGTGGGGCAAGGGCGTCGAGAACGGCATCCTGAAAGCGGTCGGCGTGGTGCCGAAGCCGTTGCAGAAGCCGCATCCGCCGCTGTTCCAGCCTTTCGCCAGTTCGGAGAACACCGTGCGCTTCTGCGCCCAGGAGGGCATCACGCCGATCCTGCCGCCCATGCTGCCGGTCTACGAGGAGAAGCTCTACAGCGTCTATTCGGAGGTCTCGGGCAAGCCCAAGGGGCAGGGCGTGGGCGTGCTGCGCGATGTCATCATCTGCGACACCGACGAGGAGGCGAAGGCGCTGTGGCGGGATTCCGGCCAGTTCTCGGGCCGCGCCTGGTTCGAGCCGTTCGGCTTCCGCCGCGGCATGATGGACCCCCAGACCGGCAAGAGCCCGACGTCCGACGAGGTGATCGAGCTGGGCTACGCCTATGTCGGCACGGTCGACACCGTGCTGCGGGCCATGGAGACCCAGCAAAAACGCCAGCCCGTCGATTGGGTGTTCTGCTACACCTACAACGCCCTGGTTCCACACCCGATCCTGATGAAATCCATCGAGACCTTCTGGACCAAGGTGATGCCGCGTTTCCGCTAACCGTCATCCCGACCGGAGCCGAGCGCAGCGAGGCGTAGCGGAGGGACCTGTTTTGTCGATGGGTCGACAAGAGAAGATCCCTCGGCTTCGCTCGGGATGACGGGAAGGCATCTGGACGGGCGCTCGCCCCCTCCCTACCCTCCCCCGTGAGACGGCCGTGAGACGGGGGAGGAGGCTGATGCAGCCTCGCTTCCGCCCTTAGCTCCTCGGAGGATGGCCATGGGCATGCTGAGCGATGAAGAACGTGCGAGCGTTTCCCCGGCCCGACTGATCGACAACCCCACGCCGGTGCCGACGCAGGTCGTGTCGAGCGACGAATTCATGCCGGTGCCGCAGACCGAGCGGCAGAAGAAGGTCGAGGCGCGCATGAACGCGCTGGCCGACGAGTACGGCAAGAAGAACGGCCTGTCGCGCCGGCGCTTCTTCCAGACTGCCGCCGGCATGACGACGGCCTTCGTCGCCATGAACGAGATCTACGGCCCGCTCTACGGCGCCTCGCCGGCCGAGGCGAAAAGCGTCGATCTCGCCCAGGCGCGCGCCGACGGGCTGAGGGACCAGTTCATCATGGACGTGCACACGCACTTCCTGCGTGACGACACGCGGCTCGAAGGGTTCGTCCGCGGCCGCGAGGCGGTCGGCAAGGCCGGTTGGAATCCCGACCTCGTCGACAAGCCGCAGACGATCGACGACCTGAAGTACCCCAACTGGTTCAAGGAGGTCTTCCTCGACAGCGACACCAAGGTCGCGCTGATCAGCGGCTCGGCCTCGGAAGATCCGCGCGACTGGTTCCTGACCAACGAGATGAAGGCCGACGCGCGGGCCAAGGTGAACGCCGCGGCCGGCTCCAAGCGGCTGCTGTCGCACGCCATCTTCACGCCGGGCTACGACGGCTGGATGGACGAGGTCGACAAGTGCATCGCCACCCTCAAGCCCGATTCATGGAAGGGCTACACGGTCGGCGACAACACCAACAAGGACCTGGCGCGCCATCCCTGGCGCATGGACGACGAGAAGCTGGTCTATCCCTTCTACGAGAAGATCGTGAAGGCGGGCTACGACATCGTCTGCGTCCACAAGGGCCTCTATCCGCCGTCGGTCGAAAAGCGCTGGCCGCATCTCACGCCCTACGCCACGGTCGACGACGTCGGCAAGGCGGCCAAGGACTGGCCGAATATCCGCTTCGTGATCTACCACTCGGCCTTCCGCTGGACCGGCGCACCTGGCGCGTCGGCCGAGGGCTACGCCCAGTTCGAGAAGACCGGCCGCATCGAATGGACGACCGATCTCGCCGAGATCCCCGGCAAGTACGGCGTGAGCAACGTCTACGCCGATCTCGGCCAGATCTTCGCCCAGACCACGGTGACAGAGCCGCGTTTGTGCGCCGCCCTGATGGGTCAGCTGGTCAAGGGCATGGGCGTCGACCACATCGTGTGGGGTACCGACGCGGTGTGGACCGGCGCGCCGCAATGGCAGATCGAGGGCCTGCGGCGGCTGGAGATCCCCGAGGACATGCGCAAGAAGTTCGGCTTCGCCGAGCTCGGCCCGGCCGACGGCCCTGTGAAGCGCGCGATCTTCGGCGAGAACTCGGCCAAGATGTACCGCTACGAGGTCAAGAAAGCAGCCTGGCGCGAGGACCGCTTCGCCGCGCTGAAGACCGACTACGAGCGGCGCGGCCGCGATCCTTCCAACCTGCGTTACGGATTCGTCGCGCCCACATGAGAAAGTGGGCGTGATTCCCTACGGCATCGTCGGGTACGGACGGATCGGACAACGGTTGGCGGCGCGACTGCCGGGAGCGGTCGCGATCCTGAAGCGTGGCGAACGCCTCGATAGCTTCCTCGCGCACCAGCCCGCGATTGTCGTCGAATGTGCCTCGGCCCCGGCGCTTGCCGAGTATGGTCCCATGATCCTGGCCGCCGGCGTCGATCTGGTGCCGCTGTCACTCACCGCGCTGGCCGACTCCGATGTCGAATGTCGGCTGATGGCCGCGGCCAGGGCCGGACCGGGACGGCTGGAACTCGCCCCCGGCGCCATCGGCACGCTCGATCTCCTGGCGAGCGCGCGCGAGGACGGATTGCGCCGCGTCGTCTATCGCCAGCTCAAGTCTCCCGCGATGTGGCAGCTCACGCCGGCGGCGGAGCTCGCCGACCTGACGTCGGTCCGCGGCCGCCAGGTCTTCTTCAAGGGCAGCGTGCGCGAGGTGGCGCGGCGGATGCCCAACAATCTCAACACCTCGGTCGGCGTCGCGCTGGCCGGCCTGGGGCTCGACGCCACGGAGGCCGAGCTGGTGGCCGACCCTTCCATCCGCGAGACCGCCCACGAGCTCGAGATCCATGCCGCGCCGGGAACGGCCGTGCTCAAGCTGGGCGGCCGCGACGTGCCGCCCGACGGCGATCCGGTCGACTACACGACCTTCAGCCTGATGCGTATCCTGAAACGTCGACAGGCGAGGGTGATGATCTGAATGGCTGATCCGGTCGGTTTCCTGCAGAGCCTGATCCGCGCCCAGAGGGACGGCGAAGCGGCGGTGCAGCGTCTCGTGGCCGACGCCGCGCGCGGACTCGGCTGCGCGGTCGAGACCGTGCGCTACCGGCCGGGGGACGTGCCGATGGTGGCGGAGTTCGCGGGCGACCGGGCGATCGACGCGGGCGAGCGCGAGAGCGTGGTCGCCACGTTCAAGGGCCGCGGCCACGGGCGCAGCGTCATCTTCTTCGCCCACCCCGACGGCGAGCCCGTCGCCGGGACCGAGCGCTGGAAGCGCGATCCCTTTGCCGGTGTGATCGACAACGGCCGCCTGCACGGCTGGGGCGTGGCCGACGACCTGTCCGGCGTGGCCATCCTGGTGCAGGGATTGCAGGCCGCGCTGGAATCCGGCCGATTGCCGGCCGGCGATGTCATCCTGGCGAGCACGCCCAGCAAGCGTCATGCGCGCGGCGTGTCGGCGTTGCTGCATGGCGGCCTCACCGCAGACGCCGCCGTCTATCTCCATCCCGCCGAATCGGGTGTCGGCATGCGCGAGATCAAGGCCTTCGCCTCGGGGCTGCTGGAGTTCCGCATCACCGTCGAAGGCCGCGTGCCCGACACCAACGAGATCAGCCACACGGCGTTCGCCCACACCGCGGTCAATCCGCTCGACAAGCTGATGCTGATCCATCGCGCCCTGCAGGCGCTCGACACGCGGCGCGCCGCGTCCATCCGCCATCCGGCGCTGCACGAGGCGATCGGTCGCTCGACCAATCTCCTGGTCTCGCACATGGCGGCAGGCAGCGACGGCGTCTACGCGCGGATCGCGCCGACGGCCGTGCTGGCCGGATCGATGAGTTTTCCGCCGCCGGAAACGCTCGAGCAGGTCAGGACGGCGATCGAGGCCGCGCTTCAGGAGGCGGCGGCGGACGATGCCTGGCTGCGCGATCATCGCCCGCGCGTCGAGTTCGTGTCGGGCGTCACCGGTGCCGAGACTCCGGTCGATTCGCCGCTCTATCGCACCGTGGCCGACGCCATCCGCGCAGTCACCGGCGAGGTGCCGCACGTCAATCCGCTCCACACGTCGAGCGACATCCGCAATCCGATCCTGCAGGGTGGCATTCCCACCGTCGGGCTGGGCCCGCTGGGCGGCGACCTCACGCAGAACGGCCTCACCGACGAATGGGTCGACGTCGAGGACTACCTCCGAGCGGTGAAAGTGGCGGCCGCGGTAATCGACGGTTGGTGCGGCGCCGCCTGATTCGGCCCGGGACAACCCCGGCCTTCGGCGTCAAAATTGCATCCGGGTCGGGGACCACTGGGGGATCCAATGACAGAGATGAAGATTCGTCGTCGCGGGCTGTTGCAGGCGGGTGTCGCGGCATCGGCCCTGGCCGTGGCGCCGGAGGCGCTTCGCGCCCAGGCAAAGCTCGCGCCGCCAAACATCATCAAGGCCGGCACGCTGGTGATGTCGATCAATCCGACCCTGCCGCCGCTGCAGTTCGTCGACGACAAGGGCGAGCTCAAGGGCATGCGGGTCGAGCTCGCCAACGAATGCTGCAAGAAGCTCGGGCTGGCGCCGGAATACATCCGCACCGAGTTCGCCACCATGATCCCGGGCCTCGCCGCCAAGCGCTGGGACATGATCAACACCGGCATCTTCTGGACCGAGGAACGGTCCAAGCTGATGTACATGATCCCCTATGAGCAGGCCGCCATCTCCTTCCTTGCCGCCAAGGGCAATCCGCTGGGGCTGAAGACGGTCGACGACCTCGCTGGCAAGCGCATTTCCGTCGAGCTGGGCGGCATCGAGGAGCGGCGCACGCGCGAAGTGGCGAAGATGGCGGCCGACAAGGGCCTGAAGCCGATCACCGTCATGACCTTCAACAATTTCGCCGAGGCCTTCCAGGCGCTGCGTGCCGGCCAGTCCGACGCCGCCACCAGCATCGACGCCACGGCGATGTTCATGCAGAACCGCGGCGACTTCACGCGCGCCATCAGCGGCGTCTTCCCGCAGACCGCCTGCTTCGCCCTGGCCAACAAGACCGCCGCCGAAGCGATCGTCGGTGCGCTGAACGACCTCAAGAAGGACGGCACCTACGACAAGCTCTTGGACCAGTATGGCGTGCTCAAGATCGATGAGCCGACGTTCTCGATAAAAGGCCCGGGGCCGGCGTAGACCGCCGCGAGCGTTCCACGTTCGCTCAATCCTCAGACTCCTCTGCCCCTAGCGGGTAGGGCTATCGCATATGGCTGCAAAACCCCGTCATCCCGAGCGGAGCCGCCCGAAGGGTGGCGTAGTCGAGGGACCTGTTTTGTCGATGCATCAACAAAAGGGGTCCCTCCGCTCCGCCTCGCTACGCTCGGCTCCGGTCGGGATGACGGGGTTTTGCAGTCATATGCGATAGCCCTGCCCTAGCGGGGGGAGAGGAATCTGAGGTGTTTACTCCCGCAGGACTGCGCAAATGACCGTCTGGAATTGGGAAGGCTTCTGGAGCTACTTCACCAATCTCTACCTGCTCGAAGGCGCGTTGTGGACCATCGGGCTCACCATCAGCACGCTGATCCTGGGCGGCCTGCTCGGCCTGCTGCTGGCGGTGATGCGGCTCTCCAAGCACAAGGCTCTGTCGCGCGGCGCCCAGGCCTACGTCTGGATCTTCCGCGGCACCCCGCTCCTGGTGCAACTCATCATCATCTACACCGGCCTGCCGCAGCTCGGCCTTGTGCGCTTCTCCGTGCTCGAATCGGCAATCCTCGGCCTCGCCCTGAACGAGGCCGCATACCTCTCTGAGATCCTGCGCGGCGGCATCCTGTCGGTGGCCAAGGGCCAGACCGAGGCCGCGCGGGCGATCGGGCTGAAACCGTTCCAGATCTTCCGCCTGGTCGTGCTGCCGCAAGCCTTGCGCGTCATCATCCCGCCGCTCGGCAACTCGGTGAACGGCCTCCTGAAGACCACGTCGATCGCCTCGGTGATCTCCATGGAGGAGGTGCTGCGGCGCGGCCAGATCCTGATGCAGCAAAAGTTCCAGGTGCTGGAAGTGTTTATGGTCGTGGCCATCATTTACCTGGTGATGACGACCTGCTGGGACTTCGTGCAGCGCCGCATCGAGGCGTATTACGGCAAGGCCTACGGCGCCGCCGCCGACAAGCAGCTGGCGCGGGACGATCATTGAGTGCGAAGGCGCGGCGCGTCAGAAAAGCTTACGCAGCCCGTAAATCGGATCCATCTTTCGCAGCACCTCTCGCAGCGCCGGACGCTGCGCCTCGGGCAGCGGCAGGCGCGGCGCGCGCGGCGGGCCCATGGGCATTCCCATCAACTCGAAGCAGGCCTTGGTGCCTGAGACATAGCGCGGACCGCCGACCCACCACAGCAGCGGCGTCATCTTGTTGTAGAGCGCGAGCGCTGCATCCATGTCGCGCTTGTCGGCCACCAGCTCGAACAGCTCGGCCGACCAGCGCGGGATCACGTTGGAGCAGACGGCGACCCAGCCCTCGGCGCCCAGCCAGAACGATTCGTAGCCCAGCACGCCCGCGAATACCGTCATCTTGTCGCCGGCCAGCCGGATGATATCGCGCACGCGCGTCGGATCGAGGGTCGATTCCTTGACGTACTGGCAGTTGGGTATCTGGGCGATGCGCGCGATCAGCTCCGGCATCATGTCGACATTGGCCGTCGCCGGGTTGTTGTAGACCATGATCGGGATGCCGATCGCGTCCGACACCTTCTTGTAGTGGGTATAGAGCTCGTCGTCGGTCGGCACGCTGTAGAAGGGCGGGATGATCATGACGCCGTCGGCGCCCATCGATTCGGCCTCGCGGCTGGTTCGCACCACCTCGTCGGTCCATTCCGCGCCCGTGCCGATCAGCACCGGCACGCGGCCGGCCGTTTCTTTGACCACGATCTCGACGATCTGGCGGCGCTCGTCGGGCGTCACGCTCAGGAACTCGCCGGTGCTACCGAGCGGGATCAGGCCGTGGATGCCTTCCGAGATCTGGAAATTGACCAAGCGCCTGAGGGCAGCCTCGTCGACCTTCTTGCCGTCAGCAGTGAACGGCGTGATCAGGACGGTGTAGGTCCCGCGAAACTTCTTCATGTCGTACCTCTGCCATCCATTGTAGACGTTTTGTGATGCGCCTGAAGCACCCCGACATGCGGCCGACCGGCTCACCGGTCGGCTTTCGCTTCGACGGCCGCGAGATCGAGGCGCTGGAAGGCGAGACCATCGCCGCGTCGCTGGCGGCAGCTGGCATCGTCGCCGTGCGGGAAGCTCGCTCGGGCGCGCTGCGCGGACCGTTCTGCGGCATGGGCGTGTGCTTCGACTGCCTGGTGACGGTCGACGGCCGGCCGAGCCAGCGCGCCTGCCTGACCAAGGTTTCGGCCGGCATGGACGTGCGCTCCTCGCCGACCGGCACGGCGTCGGCAGGCGAGCCGGCGCGGCCGGCCGAGGAGATCGCCTGCGATGTGCTGGTCGTGGGCGCGGGGCCGGCGGGCCTGTCGGCGGCGCGCAGCCTGGCGCTGGCCGGCGCCGACGTGGTCGTGCTCGACGAGCGCCTCCATCCCGGCGGCCAGTTCTTCAAGCCGCTGGCGCCATCGCACCAGGCCGAGATGTCCACCCTCGACAGCCAGTTCCGTGACGGTGCCGTGCTGGCGCAATCGACGTCGCAGGCCGGCGCCCGGATCGTCAACGAAGCGACAGTGTGGGCCGCCTTCTCGCCCCACGAGGTCGCCGCCCTCGTCGCCGGCCAATCGATGCTCTACCGGCCCAAACGACTGGTGCTGGCGACCGGCGCCTACGAGCAGTCGCCGACGATCCCGGGCTGGACCTTGCCCGGCGTGATGACCGTCGGCGGCCTGCAGACGTTGGCGCGCTCCTATCGCGTGGCGCCGGGCCAGCGCATCGTGATCGCGGGCAACGGCCCGCTCTGCCTGCAGACCGCCGCCGAGCTTCTGGACGGCGGCGCCGACGTCGTGGCCGTGCTCGAGGCGGCGCCGCGGCCCGGGCTGGCGCGCTGGCGGGCGCTGGCGAGCGCCGCGTTGGCCGATCCCTTCCTGATGATCGATGGCCTGTCGCTCGCCGCCCGTCTCGGCGGCAAGCTGCACTGGGGTCGCCGCGCCACGCGACTTGTCGGCGACGATCGCATCCGCGGCATCGAGGCCGGCGAGCTACGCTTCGAGGCCGACATCGTGGCGCTGAACTACGGCTTCGCCTCGTCGTCGGAGCTGGCCCGCTCGCTGGGTTGCGCCCATCGCTTCGTGCCGCGCGGCAACGGCTCGATGGAGACGCTGATCGACGCCAACGGCCGCACCAGCCTCGCCGAGGTCTTCGCCATCGGCGACGGCGCGCGCTTCGGCGGCGCGCACGCCGCGATGGCGCAGGGGGCGTTGGCCGCCGCCGCCATCGCCGGCGACCTCGGCCTCAAGATCGCCGAGCCGCGAGAGGCAAGGCGGACGCAACGCCGTGCGGCGCGCTTCCAGGCCGCCCTCTGGCAGATGTTCGAGGCGGCAGCGATCGATCCCGACGCGATCGATGACAGCGCTGTCGTCTGCCGCTGCGAGGAGGTGACGGCGGGCGAGCTGCGCCGGCTGATTGCGGCCGGCCACGATTCGCCCGCATCGTTGAAGCGCGCCTGCCGCGTCGGCATGGGCCGCTGCCAGGGCCGCTACTGCGCCTCGGTCGTTGCGCGCATGACCACTGCGGACGTGGGCGAATTCGGCCTCTTCGCGCCGCGGCCGCCGGCCAAGCCGGTGCCGATCCGCGCGCTCACAGTCGAGCAGCCGGAATGGACAGGCCACACGGATTTCGTGCCGCCGGACATGGCGCGACCGCGCGAGACCGAGCCCTTGCCGCCCGAGACCGTCGACACGCTGGTGATCGGCGGCGGCGTCGCGGGCTCGTGCCTGGCCTACTGGCTGGCGCACGAGGGCATCGAGGCGATGGTGGTCGAGCGCGACGACGTAAACCTGCAGGCCTCGGGGGCCAATGCCGGATCGCTGCACGTGCAGCTGCTCGCCTTCGACTTCGCGCTCGGCGCGCCGCCCAACAATCGATCGGCCGACACGCTGCCGTTGGGTCCTGCCTCGGTGGCGCTGTGGGCCGACATCCAGCGCGACACCGGCCAGGACCTCGAGATGAAGGTCTGCGGCGGCCTGATGCTGGCCGAGAACGAACGCGACATCGAGTTCCTCAAGGGCAAGATCGCGCTCGAGAAGAGCCGCGGTATCGAGGCCGAGCTGATCGGTGCCAACGAGCTGCGCGCGCTCGAGCCCTGCATCGGCGACGCCGCCATCGCCGCCGAGTGGTGCCCGGGCGAGGGCAAGATCAATCCGCTGAAGGGCACCTACGCCGTGGTCGCCACGGCCAAGGCGCTGGGCGCGCGCTTCCGGCGCGGCAGCAACGTTCTGGCGATCGAGCGCGACGGCGGGCGCTGGAAGGTCACCACCAGCCGCGGCGAGATCCGCGCCAGGCGCGTGGTCAACACGGCGGGGCCGTGGGCGGCCGAGGTCGCCCGGCTGGCCGGCGTCGAAATCCCCGTGCGCGGCGCGCCGCTGCAGATGGTCGTCACCGAGCCCACGGCGCCGACGCTGTCGCGGCTGGTTGCCTACGCCCATCGCCATCTCACCCTGAAGCAGATGGGCTCGGGCGCCTTCATGATCGGCGGCGGCTGGACGGCGGGGCTCGACGAGCAGAACCGCCTGTCGCGGGCGCTGCGCCCCAGCGTCGAGGGCAATCTCTGGATCGCCAGCCGCGCCGTGCCGGCGCTGGCCGACCTCCACGCCATCCGCATCTGGGCCGGCATGAACGTCAACATCGACCGCGCACCCATCCTGGGCGAGGTGCCGGGCCTGCCGGGTTTCTACAACTGCGTCAGCTCGAACGGCTATACGCTGGCGCCGGTGCTCTCGCGCCTGACGGCGGAGATGCTGGCCGGGCGGTCGACGAGCCTGCCGGTGGAGCCGTATTCGATCCGGCGGTTTGGCTAAACAGATGTCGTGGTTACCATAACAGCTTGATCGCGCCCGCGATGGCAAGAAAGCAGCATATCCACATGAAGACTTGGCCGGCCGCCCCCTTGATCTTGAAGCCGAGTCCTTCGAACTCCATCGGGCCTTCCGTCTGACGCAGAAAGACGACAATCGCAAAGGCGACGGCTGCCGCGCTTGGCAAGCCTATGATTGCAGAGAAATGGTTTTCCAGGATTCTTTGCCAGCCGGGGAGTCGAAAGACGACGACATAGAGCGCCCAGGCAAACACGCCAATTGCCGCGACCCCTGCTATCGCCGCCCCGGCTAAAGCCAAGGGCCGAATGTAGGTTGAATAGATTGGATCGTCTTGATCTTGCCTGGATGACAAGTCGTTGCCCCCAATTTTGCTACGAAGCCTAAAGCATTTTTGAAGCGGCCGCCACTGTGGTTGTGTCTAACTGAGTCCTACAACTGATCGGGCGACGAGACTAACGAACCGGCTGATCCGGCGTGCGCGGGAACGAGCCGCCGTGCTCGGGCCATTCCCATTCGCCGCGGTCGGGCGCGTCGACATCCACGCCCTTGGCGCGCAGCGCCTCGCGATGGTCCTCGGCATTGTCCTTCGGCTTGTAGCCGAGCGTCGCCCAGTTGGGATCGACGGTCTTCAGCCTCGTGTTGTTGGAATAGCCGTTGACCACCATGCAGCCGGGATCGGGATGGTGCAGCGACACATCGACCAGGTGCGCCACGTCGGCGGGACTGAGCCAGGTCGCGAGCGAGCGCTGGTCGATCGGCTCGGGGCGGAAGGTGCCGATGCGCAGCGACACCGAGCGGATGCCGTAGCGATCGTAGTAGTGCTGCAGCATCGTCTCGCCCCACACCTTGAACACGCCGTAGGTCGTGTCGGGCCGCGGCGGCAGGGCAGGCGAGACCTTCTCGGTGATCGGATAGAAGCCGAAGGCATGATTGCTGCTGGCGAAGACGATACGCTCGACGCCGGCCAGCCGGGCGGCCTCGAAGACGTCGAACAGGCCGCGCGCGTTGACACGGAAAAGATCTTCCAGCGTGTAGGTGCCGACTATGCCGGCGAGATGCACAACGGCTTTCACGTCGCGCATCATGCCCTCGACGGCAGCGCGGTCGGTGACGTCGGCAACGACCAGCTCCTCGTTGTTGCCGAGGTCTTTCACCGGCCGGATGTCCGTCAGCCGCAGATGACGCCATTGGCTGCGCAGGCCGGCACGCAACGCCGTGCCGATGGCGCCCGCCGCGCCGGTGATGAGGACGCGACCCTCATTGGGATCGATCATCACGCGGCCGTCACGCGCCAGATGACGTTGCCGACATCGTCCGCCATCAGCAGGGACTTGCGGTCGTGGCCCAGCGTCACCCCGACCGGCCTGCCGTATGATTCCTTCTCATCCGTCGACAGGAAGCCTGAAAGGATGTCGCGCGGCGGTCCTGAGGGTTTGCCCTTGGCGAACGGGATGTGGACCAGCTTGTAGCCGCTGAGCTTGCTGCGGTTCCACGAGCCGTGCTGGCCGATCGCCATGCCCTCGGGAAAGCCGGGCAGGGTGCCCGCCGGCACCCAGCACAGCCCCAGCGAGGCGGTGTGGCCGCCCAGGGCATAGTCCGGCGTGATCGCCTTGGCGACCATGGCCGCATCCTGGGGGACGCGGTCGTCGACGGTCTGCCCCCAGTAGCAATAAGGCCAGCCGTAGAAGCCGCCCTCCTGCACCGACGTGAGATAGTCGGGCGGCGTCTCGTCGCCGAGCCCGTCGCGCTCGTTGACCACGGTCCACAGCACGCCCGTCGTCGGCTCCCAGGCGATCCCGACGGCGTTGCGCAGGCCGGAGGCGAAGATGCGGCTGCTCCCGCTGGCAACGTCGATTTCATAAATGGCGGCGCGGCCTTCCTCCACCTCCATGCCCTGCTCGGCGATGTTGGTGAGCGATCCGACGCCGGCATAGAGCTTTTGCCGGTCGGGGCTCAGCAGCAGGCTACGCGTCCAATGGCCGGCGGGCTTGAACGTGACGATCTTGCGGCCCGGCGCGGCGATGCGACTGGCGCCGGCCGTGTAGGGAAAGGCGACCACGCCGTCCGTGTTGCCGACATAGAAAGTGTCGTCCACCAGCGCCATCCCGAACGGCTGGCTCTGGTTCTCGAGGAACAGCTCGCGGGTCTCGGCGACCCCGTCGCCGTCCGTGTCGCGCAACAGTGTGATGCGATTGGCGCTGACGCCCATGGCGTCGGCGCGCCGCATCGTGGTGATCATGGCGTAGTCGAAGACCGAGCGGGGCGGCCTGTCGAGGCTCATGGCCTCGGCAACCAGCACGTCGCCATTGGGGAGCACTTCGATCCAGCGCGGGTGGTCGAGGTTGGCGGCAAACGCATTGACCTTGAGCCCAGGGGCCGCGATCGGCGTGTGTCCCGCTTCCCAACCCTTGGCCGTCGGCATTTTCAGCGTCGGGATGCTGCCTTGCGGTTTCGCCGCCGGGATGGCCGGCGCACTGCCCCATGCGGGCTCGGGCGAGCCTTCGGTCAGCCGCCGCACCTGGAGCGCGGCGCCGCCGACCAGAGCGACGCCACGGGCAAAGAGGGTCGAGAAGCTCATGGTCAGTCTCCCACATGTCGAAGAAGGCTAAAGGACACTTCCAACAACCGTCATCCCGACCGGAGCCTCGCGTAGCGAGGCGCAGCGGAGGGACCTGTTTTGTTGATGCATCGACAAAAGAGGTCCCTCGACTGCGCCGCCCTTTGGGCGGCTTCGCTCGGGATGACGGAAACTGGATTCAGGCAACGCTCTAATCCGCAAATTTCGGCATCACGTCAGCGGCCAGCTGCTCGAACGTCTCAGCATCGTTCTTGTAGGCACTGCTGATCAGCAGCTGCACGCCGGCATCGCGATAGCGGCCGACCAGATCGGTGATCTGAGAGACCGTGCCGGCGACGCCGTAGTAGTTCGCCGGCACCGCGAGCTTTTGGCGTTTGGCCGCCAGGGCCACCTCGTCGCGCGCAATGACGAAGCTGATGATGTTTGTCCGCTCGACCTCGTCGTACTTCCGACCCTCGGCCTCGCAATGGCGATGCAGCACCTCGTACTTGTGCCGGACCTGGTCGGGCGTGCCGCCGACATTGCAGGCATCCGCGTGCCGGGCAACGGCGCGCAGCGTCAGCTGCTCGCCGCCGCCGCCGATCATGATGGGCGGATGGGGCTTCTGCACGGGCTTGGGCTCCAGGATGGCGTCCTGCGCCTGGAAGTACTTGCCCTGGAAGGTGGTCCGCTTCTCGGTCCACATGCTCTTGATCAGCCGGACGGCTTCTTCCATCTGCCGGATGCGCACCGCGGGTTTCGGCGGAAATTCCCAGCCGTACTGCCGGTACTCCGTCTCGAACCAGCCGGCGCCGATGCCGAAGGTCAGCCGCCCGCGGCTGATCTGGTCGACGCCGGCCGCCATCTTCGCGAGCAGCGCCGGATTGCGATAGTGGACCGACGAGACCAGGGTCGCGAGGCGGATACGGCTCGTTACCGCGGCGAGACCGGTCAGCACCGTCCAGCCCTCCATGAACGGTTCGTCCGGGGCGCCGACGTTGCCGATCTGGATGAGATGATCCATCACCGAGAACCAGGTGAAGCCATGGTTCTCCGCCCACTGGGCCTTGGTCTTCACGGCCTCGAAGATTTCCGCTGGGTCGGGGCCGAACAGCCAGGACGGATTGTGGATGCCGAACTTCATGGGCTTTTCCCCTTCAGTGCCAATGTAGTGCTGACATGTCTCCTCAGAAAAGCTGCGTCACGCGGATCGTGAAGACGGCCGCGAGGTCGGAGCCGGGCGCCAGGGCCGGCTGCAGGTAGAGCTGCACGTCCGGCGTGACCAGGAAGCCCCTGAACACCGACCACGACCAGTAGGCCTCCACCATGGTCTCGCTCGGGCGCACGAACGTGCCCGTGAAGAGCGACATGTTCGTGGCGTTCCAGGCCATGGCGAGGCCGATCTGGTCGTGCCTGCTGTGCTTCACCGGGTCGTTGAGGACGAAGCCGCCGGCGATCGACGACTGGATGGCGAAGCTCGATTGCCAGGCCGTGTTGGCGCGTACGAACAGGCCGACCCTGTCGCCGATCGGCTGGGAGGCGCTGAAGGACAGCCCGCTGCTGGCCAGCGGCTGCAGCGAGACGCCCGGCTGGTTGTAGTAGAGCAGGGCATAGTTGCCCTGACCCCACTCCCTGAGGGCCGGCGACCAGGCGGCGTAGCCGAACCAGGCATACTGGCCCTGGGCCACCGTCGGGAACTGGACATAGCTGCCGCTGAAGTCGTTGGCGTCCTGGAACCCCGCGGCGAAGGTGATCTCCTTGGTGGGATTGACCTGCGCATAGGCGCCGATGCCGGCCTGGCTGTAGTTCTGGCTGCCGTTCTGCGTCAGCGAGAAGCCGATGAAGTTCACTTGCTGGTCGTTGGCATAGGCGTTGCCGTCGAAGTTCGAGAAGGCGTACTGGCCGACCGAGATCGCCAGCCAGTCCCCCGGGAAGGCCTGCGTGTAGGTGAGCTGCACGAACTGGTTGTTGGCATCCGGCTGGTTGTTGATCGGGCTGATGAGGTTGATGTTGCTGCCGAGGCTCGTTCCCGAAGCCCCCGACAAATACTGCGCCGACAGGAAACGGAACTGCACCGAGCCGTTGCCGATCGAGGGCGAGGAGAAGGCATCCCAGTTCACCGACGGCGTGAACATCGCCTGCACGGCGCCGTAGCCGCCGTTGGGCGTTCCCCACTGGCTCATGAAGGACGTTTCCATCGAGTAGGCGATGCCCGTCGCGTTTTCGATCTCCTTCTTGGTCCTGGCATAGCGCACGTGGGCGCTGTCGACTTCCTCGCTGAGCGACAACTCCTGCCGCTTCCTGGCGGCGCGATTGGCGTCGTGGATCCTGCCGACCAGCCTCTGGCCCTGCGGATCGTAGGTCTGGGCCTCTGCGCGAGTCGTCACCACGGCCAGCGCCGCGAGAACGACGCTACCTGCCATGCGGCGCATCGATCGGCTCTCCTTGCCGAGGTATGCAACACCCGTTCGATGACGGCCAGAGGACATTCATGATGGGAGCGCGGGCCGGAGGCCCGCGCCCCCAGCAATGAACCTAACTGAAAATAGACGGATCGATCAGCGGCTTGCCGCGCGGCCGTGCTGCTTCGGGGCGATCGCACTTCTGGAAATGGCCGCGGCCGGCCGAGCCGCTCATGCGGCCTTCCTCCATCACGACCTCGCCGCGCGACAGGGTCATAACCGGGTAACCCGTAAGCTCGCGGCCCTCGTAGGGCGTGTAGTCGCAATTGTGGTGCAGGATCGAGTTGGTGAGGCTGACGCGGCGCTTGGGATCCCACAGCACGATGTCGGCGTCGGAGCCGACGGCGATCGTGCCCTTGCGCGGATGCAGGCCGTAGATCTTCGCTGCATTGGTCGAGGCCAGCGCCACGAACTGCTGCAGGGTGATGCGCCCCTTGTTGACGCCCTCCGAGAACAGCAGCGGCAGGCGCGTCTCGACGCCCGGCACGCCGTTGGGGATCTTGCGGAAGCTCTTGTCGGCGCCCGGCAGCTTCTTGCCGCGCACGTCGTCGTATTTGAACGCGGCGTGGTCCGACGACAGCACCTGGAAGGTGTTGGCCGACAGCCCGGTCCAGATGTGCTCCTGGTTGTCGGTGCCGCGCGGCGGCGGCGAGCACACGCATTTGCTGCCCTCGTCGCCCGGCTTCTCGAAATCCTCCTCGCTCAGGAACAGGTACTGCGGGCAGGTCTCGCCATAGACTTTCAGGCCACGCGCCTGGGCCCGCTGGATTTCGTGCATCGCCTCCTTGGCCGAGACGTGCACCAGCAGCATCGGCACGTCCAGCAGCTCGGCCAGGGAGATGGCGCGGTGCGTCGCCTCGCGCTCGACCACGAACGGCCGCGACGTGGCGTGAAACTTGGCCGCCGTCATGCCTTTCAGCTCCAGCCGCTCGGTCAGCCATTCGATGCAGTCGGAATTCTCGGCGTGGATCATGAGCATGGCCTGCTCGCGCCGCGCCGCCGCCAGGGCATCGAGCATCTGGCGGTCGGTGAGCTTGATGTCGTCGTAGGTCATGTAGACCTTGAACGAGGTGTAGCCTTCGGCGACCAGGGCCGGGAAATCCTGGCCCATGATCTTTTCGCTGGGATCGGACAGGATCACATGGAAGGCATAGTCGATCAGCGACTTGCCGTTGGCCCGCTTGTGATAGCGATCGACCACGTCGCGCAGCCCCTGGCCGCGACTCTGGTAGGCGAAGGGGATGATGGTGGTCGTGCCGCCGGCCGCCGCCGCCCGGCTGCCGCTCTCGAAATCGTCGCAGAACACCGAGCCGTCGGCCGTGTCCTGGTCGAAATGGACATGGGCGTCGATGCCGCCCGGGACGGCGATCAGCCCGGTGGCGTCGATCTCTTTCTTGCCCTTGTCCAGCCGCTCACCCAGCGCCACCACGCGGCCACCCGAGACGCCGATATCGCCTTTCACCACGTCTGCGGCGGTCGCGATGGTGGTGTTGCGGATGACGAGATCGTACTCGGCCATGTGTTCCCTCCGGACCTCGGCTTAGCAAGCGCCATGCCGTTGGCTTTCGTGCATTCCTTGCCTAGACCCGACGCGCGAGCGGGTCCACACTCCGTACAACGAAAGAGGGAGCCGTCATGAAATCCTGGACCGTAGTGCTGGTTGCGTTGCTCGCCGTCGGAGCCCTGGCTGCTCCCGCCGTCGCCCAGAACAACGCCAAGCCCGCCATCGTCTATTCGACCGGCGGCAAGTTCGACAAATCCTTCAACGAGGGCGTGAGCCAGGGCGCGCAGCGCTTCAACAAGGAAACCGGCATCGCCATCGCCGAGTTCGAGCCCAACAACGAGACGCAGTTCGAGCAGGCCCATCGGCGTTTTGCCCAAAGGGGCCAGGACCCGATCGTCGCCGTCGGCTTCTCGCAAGCCGTGGCGCTCGAGAAGGTCGCCAAGGAATTCCCCAACGTCCACTTCACCATCATCGACATGGTGGTGCCGCTGCCCAACGTGCAGTCCGTCACCTTCAAGGAGCAGGAAGGCTCCTTCCTGGTCGGCGTGCTGGCGGCGCTCGCCTCCAAAACCGGCAAGGTCGGCTTCGTCGGCGGCATGGACATCCCGCTGATCCGCCGTTTCCAGTGCGGCTTCGAGCAGGGCATCAAGTACGCCAATCCCAAGGCCGAGCTGATCGCCAACATGACCGGCACCACACCGGCCGCGTGGAACGATCCGGGCCGCGGCGCCGAGCTCGCCAAGGGCCAGTTCGATCGCGGCGTCGACGTCGTCTATGCGGCCGCGGGCTCGACCGGCATCGGCGTGCTGCAGGCCGCCAAGGACCGCGGCAAGCTCGCGATCGGCGTCGATTCCAACCAGAACCACCTGCATCCCGGCACCATGCTTACCTCGATGATCAAGCGCGTCGATCTCGCCGCCTACAACAGCTTCAAGGCGGCCAACGACAAGAGCTGGAAGGGCGGCATCGCGGCGCTCGGCCTGAAGGAGGGCGGCGTCGATTGGGCCCTCGACAAGGACAACGAGAAGCTGGTGACGCCGGAAATGAAGGCCAAGGTCGAGGCGGCCAAGGCCGACATCATCTCGGGCAAGATCACCGTCCACGACTACATGAGCAACAACGCCTGCAAGTGAACCGCCGTCTCGCGGCCTTGCAGTATTACATAACTATGGTTATAGTATGGGCATGGCTTTGATTCCATGCCCAGGCGACCCGCTGCGAGCGAACGCAGCCCGCAACACCCGCCGAGGGGCAGTGCTATCGCATGTGGCCAATTTCCGTCATCCCGAGCGAAGCCGCCCGAAGGGCGGCGCAGCCGAGGGACCTCTTTTTGTCGACGCATGGACAAAACAGGTCCCTCCGCTCCGCCTCGCTGCGCTCGGCTCCGGTCGGGATGACGGTGTTTTAGAGTCACATGCGATAGCCCTGCGCCAAGGGGGGCTGCGCAAACTGCGGAAAATGCGCAAACCCCTATCCCCGGTTGCAGGTTGCTGATGGCTGCCGTCAATGCCATCGAGCTTTCGGGCATCCAGAAGTCGTTCGGCAGCGTGCATGCCGTGCGCGGCGTGTCGCTGGCCATCGCCAAGGGTGCCATCACCGGCATCGTCGGCGAGAACGGCGCCGGCAAGTCGACACTGATGAGCATCCTCTACGGGCTCTACCGTGCCGATGCCGGCGAGATCCGCATCGACGGAAAGCCCGTGCGCATGGAGAGCCCGCACGACGCCATCGCCCACGGCATCGGCATGGTCCATCAGCACTTCATGCTGGTCGACACCTTCACCGTGCTGGAGAACCTGGTGCTGGGCGCGGAGGGCGGCCCGTTGCTGGCGGGCGGCGTGGCGGCGGCGCGCGCCGAGCTCGCCCGGCTGGCGCGCGAGTACGGCCTCGTGGTCGATCCCGACGCGAAGATCGCCGACCTGTCGGTCGGCGAGCAGCAGCGCGTGGAAATCCTGAAGGTGCTGTTCCGCGGCGCCAACATCCTGATCCTGGACGAACCCAGCGCCGTGCTGACGCCGCAGGAGACCGATCAGCTGTTCCGCATCCTGGCGACCTTGAAGGAGCGCGGCGTCACCATCGTGCTGATCACCCACAAGCTGCGCGAGATCATGGCCGCGACCGACCATGTCTACGTCATGCGTCAGGGCCAGATCGTCGCCGACCGGCGCACGGCCGAGACCAGCCCCGAAGAGCTGGCCGAGCTGATGGTCGGCCGCAAGGTGCGGCTCCGGCTCGACAAAGCAGAAGCCAAGGCGGGCGAGGTGAGGCTGTTGGCCGAGAAACTGTCGCTGGTCGATCAGCGCGGCGTTCGGCTTCTGGACAATGTCGACCTGGAACTGCGCGCCGGCGAGATCGTCGGCATCGCCGGCGTCTCGGGCAACGGTCAGACCGAGCTTCTGCAGATCCTGTCCGGCATCCGGCGGCCGACCAGCGGCAAGCTCACCGTCTGCGGCCGCGTGATCGACGCCCACCATCCGACCGATCCGGCCGAGATGCGCGCGCTGGGGCTGGCGCATGTGCCGGAGGACCGGCTGCGCCAGGGCATGGTGGCGGCCTTCCAGGCCTCGGAGACGGCCATCCTGGGCTACCAGGGCGAACCGCCGTTCTGCCGCAACTACCTGCTGGACCAGCCGGCCGTTGGCCGCCATTGCGCGACGTTGATGGACCGCTTCGACGTGCGGCCCCGCGCACCGGCGCTGCGCTCCTCGAGCTTCTCGGGCGGCAACCAGCAGAAGCTCGTGCTGGCGCGGGAGATGGACAGGACTCCGCGCGTGCTGCTGGTCGGCCAGCCGACGCGCGGCGTCGATATCGGCGCCATCGAGTTCATCCATCGCGAGCTGGTCAAGAGCCGGGACGAGGGCTGCGCCGTGCTGGTGGTCTCCGTCGAGCTCGACGAGATCCTGTCGCTCGCCGACCGCATCGTCGTGATGTTCGCCGGTCGCATCACAGGCGAGGTGCCGGCCAACCGCGCCGACGAGCGCACGCTCGGCCTGATGATGGCGGGGGCGCTAACTCAGGAGACGGGGGCATGATCGCGCGGCGGCCGTTGCCGGCGTGGGCCGAGATCGCGGTGCTGCCGCTGGTCAACATCGCGCTCGCCTTCGTCACCGTCGGCATCATCGTGCGCATCATCGGCGTCGATCCCTTCCATGCACTCAGCCTCCTGGTGGTGGGCGCGGTGGGCTCCTCGGAATCGATCGGCTACACGTTCTACTACACGACCAACTTCATCTTCACCGGGCTCGCCGTCGCGGTCGCCTTCCATGCCGGCCTGTTCAACATCGGCGGCGAGGGCCAGGCCTATATCGGCGGGCTGGGCTGCGGGCTGGCGATCCTGGCCTTCGACCGCTACCTGCCGGCGCCGTTGATGATCCCGTTGGCGATCATCGCCGCCGCCCTGTTCGGCGCGGCGTGGGCGGCGGTGCCGGCCTGGCTGCAGGCATGGCGCGGCAGCCACATCGTCATCACCACCATCATGTTCAACTTCCTGGCGGCCGCGCTGATGGTCTACCTGATGGTGAACGTGCTGATCGCGCCCGGCTCGATGACGCCGCAGAGCCGCACCTTCGCGGCCTCGGGCAAGCTGATGTCGATGCACGACGCGCTGGCTGTCATCGGCGTCACGGTGGCGCCCTCGCCGGCCAACGTGTCGATCCTGCTGGCGGTGCTGTGCTGCGTCGGGGTGTGGGTGTTCCTGTGGCACACGCCCTGGGGCTATGCGCTGCGCACCATGGGCCACAATCCCGAGGCCGCGGTCTATGCCGGCACGAACCTGCGGCACATGACCATGCTCGCCATGTGCATCTCGGGCGGGCTGGCGGGTTTCGTCGGCGTCAACGAGCTGATGGGCGTGCACCAGCGCATCGTGCTGGACTTCCCGGCGGGCTACGGCTTCGCCGGCATCGCCGTCGCCCTGATGGGCCGCAGCCATCCCGTGGGCATCGTGCTGGCCGCGTTGCTGTTCGGCGCCCTGCAACAGGGCGGGGCCGAGCTCGCCTTCGAGATCCCGACCATCACCCGCGAGACGGTGGTGGTGATCCAGGGCCTGATCATCCTGTTCTCCGGTGCGCTGGTGAACATGCCGCGGCCGTGGCTGCAGTGGCTGCTCAGCCGCTTCCCGTCGCGAGCGGCGTGATGGACGATCCCTTCTCCCTGGTCTTCCTGATCATGGCCGCGACCCTGCGCGTCGCCACGCCCCTCATCCTGTGCGCCATGGGCGGCTTGTTCTCCGAAAAGAGCGGCATCATCGATGTCGGGCTGGAAGGCAAGATGCTGATGGCGGCCTTCTTCGCCGCCGCCATCTCCTCGGTCACCGGCTCGGCCTGGACCGGTGTCGCCGCCGCCATCGTCGCGGCCGAGGTGATGGCGCTGCTGCATGGCTTTGCCTGCATCACCCATCGCGGCAACCAGGTCGTGAGCGGCGTCGCCATCAACATCATCGCGGCCGGCCTCACCGTCGTCTGGGGCACGGCCTGGTTCAATCGCGGCGGCCAGACGCCGCCGCTCGTCGGGGACCAGCGTCTGCTGCCGCTGCTGCTGCCCAATGCCGGCGACAACATCCTGGTCTATGCCGCGCTGCTGTCGGTGCCGCTCACCTGGTGGATCGTCGAGCGCACGCGCTTCGGTCTCAGGCTGCGCGCCGTCGGCGAGATGCCGCTCGCCGTCGACACCGCCGGCATCTCGGTGCCGTGGCTGCGCTATCGCGCGGTGCTGCTGTGCGGGCTGTTCGCCGGGCTGGCCGGCGCCTATCTCTCGATCGCCCAGAATGCCGGCTTCAGCCGCGACATGACCGCGGGCCAGGGCTTCATCGCGCTGGCCGCCATCATCTTCGGCAAGTGGCGGCCGTTCCCGGCCTTCGGTGCCTGCCTGATCTTCGGCCTGCTTGACGCCATCGCCATCCGCCTGCAGGGCGTGAAGGTGCCGGGCGTCGGCGAAGTTCCGGTGCAATTGATCCAGGCCTTGCCCTATCTTCTCACGGTCTTCCTGCTGGCCGGCTTCATTGGCCGCGCCGTCGCGCCGCGGGCTGCTGGCGTGCCCTACGAAAAGGAACATTAATGGACGATCTGCTTCAGCTGGCGCGCCGCATGATGCTGCATGCCTACGCGCCCTACTCGAAGTTCCATGTCGGCGCCGCCCTGCGCGCCGAGGACGGCTCCCTCCATGGCGGCTGCAACGTCGAGAACGCGGCCTATCCCGAGGGCACCTGCGCCGAGGCCGGCGCCATCGCCGCCCTGGTGGCGGCGGGCCACAAGCGGATCCTGGAATGCGTCGTTATCGGGCCGGGCCCGCACGTGATCACGCCCTGCGGCGGCTGCCGCCAGAAGCTGCGCGAGTTCGCGGCGGACGACACGCCGATCCATCTCTGCGGTCCCGATGGCCTCCACCGCACGGTGACGCTGGGACAGCTCTTCCCGATGTCGTTCGGGCCGGAGCATCTGGAGAAGCCATGAGCGAGGCGATCTCGGCAAAAGCCCCGGGCTTCAGGCCCAAGGTGGCGGTCATCCTGGGCTCGGGCCTCGGCGGCTTCACCGAGGAGGTGGCACCGGTCGCGACCATTCCCTACGCCGAGCTGCCGGGCTTCCCGCAGACCACCGTGGGCAGCCACGTCGGCCGCCTGGTGCTAGGCCACGTCGGGCCGACGCCGGTCGCCGTCCTGCAGGGCCGCGCCCACTACTACGAGCGCGGCAAGGCCGACGAGATGCGCGGCGCCATCCGCGCCGTGGCCGAACTCGGCTGCGAGACCCTGCTGCAGACCAATGCCGCCGGCAGCCTCAGGCTCGACATGCCGCCGGGCTCGGTGATGGCGATCAGCGACCACATCAACTTCGCCGGCGTCAATCCCCTGTTCGGCATCGGTCCGGGCGAGAACAGCCGCTTCGTCGACATGGTCGACGCCTACGACCCCGCGCTGCTGAAAAAGCTCCTGGCGGCGGCGCACACGGCCAATGTCCGCTGCCATGACGGGGTCTACATCTTCTTCAGCGGGCCGAGCTTCGAGACCCCGGCCGAGATCCGCGCCGCCCGCGTGCTGGGGGCCGATGCCGTCGGCATGTCGACCGCGCCCGAGACCATCCTGGCCCGCCATGCCGGGCTGAAGGTCGTGGCGCTGTCGCTGATGACCAATTACGCTGCCGGCCTGGTGCCCGGCGCCCTCGGTCACGAGCAGACACTCGCCGTCGCGAGTGCGGCGTCAGGCGATGTGCGGCGCCTGTTGCGCGTATTCCTGGAGACCTACGGATGATGCGCCTTCTCTGCTGCCTGTCGCTGCTGGCGACATTGATGCTTCCCGGCCACGCCGCCTGGGCGGCCCTCGACCCGGAAGACCAGAAGCTCATCGACGAGGCGAGCTGCGAGGAGATCCAGCGCGAGTTCCGCAACTACTCGGCCGCCGAGCGCGAGGTGGAGGCCGAGATCCGCAAGTCCAATGCTGGCACCGCCGCGGCCAACGTCGCCGGCATCGCCGCCTTTGCCGTGCTGGGGTTCGGCTTCATCACCTGGAACGACACGTCGGACCTCCAGGAGACGCTGGCCGAGGTGCGCGAGATCCGCGTCGCCATCGGTGAAGGGGCGAGGAAGAAGGGCTGCCGTCTGTAAGGAAGTACGCGATGCGCCGTCGGACACCAGAGACAACCACCACACGAACCGTGAATGTCAGCGTGCGTCTTGACCTGCTGGCTGCTGCACGGGAAGCGGGTATCGATCTTTCTGCTGCTCTGGAGAAAGCGTTGGTCGGAGAACTTCTCGAGACGAAGCGCAAGAAGTGGCGCGAAGACAATCGCGAAGGGATCGATGCCTACAACGAAGATGTGGCAAAGCACGGCGTATTTTCGGACGGTGTCCGGTTCTTCTGAGCAGTGCAGTCAGCGTCAAATGCTCCCCCAAGAGATCATCCGCAGGAAACGCGACGGCCATGAGCTGTCGGCCGAGGAGATCGCCTTCGTCGCCAAGGGCGTCCATGACGGCAGCCTGAGCGAGGGCCAGGTCGCGGCCTTCGCCATGGCGGTGTTCTTCCGCGGCATGACGACGGCCGAGCAGGTGGCGCTCACCCTCGGCATGACGAACTCGGGCCGGACGCTGGAATGGAAGAGCCTGGCGCTGCCGGGACCGGTGATCGACAAGCACTCCAGCGGCGGCGTCGGCGACAAGGTGAGCCTGATGCTGGCGCCCATCGTGGCCGCCTGCGGCGGCTTCGTGCCGATGATCTCGGGCCGCGGCCTCGGCCATACCGGCGGCACCCTCGACAAGCTCTCGGCCATCTCGGGCTACGAGACCCAGCCCGACATAGAAACCTTCCGCAAGGTCGTGCGCGAGGTCGGCTGCGCCATCATCGGCCAGACCGACGATCTGGCGCCGGCCGACCGTCGGCTCTACGCGACGCGCGACGTGACCGGGACGGTCGAATCCATCCCGCTGATCACGAGCTCCATCCTTTCGAAGAAGGTGGCGGAGGGGCTC
Organism: Reyranella sp.; assembly: GCA_019750135.1. GTDB lineage: Bacteria > Pseudomonadota > Alphaproteobacteria > Reyranellales > Reyranellaceae > Reyranella. Next base: position 119,134 of record JAIEOV010000063.1, read on the forward strand.
GACGGGCTGACGATGGACGTGAAGTGCGGCTCGGGCGCCTTCTGCGACACCGAGGCGATGGCGCGCGCGCTGGCCGAAAGCCTGGTCGCCGTCGCCAACCAGGCCGGCCTGCCGACCACGGCGCTGATCACCGACATGGATCGCGTGCTCGGCCGCAACGTCGGCAATGCCGTCGAGATCGTCGAGACCGTCGACTACCTGAAAGGCGAGGGCACGCGCGATCCGCGCCTGCACGAGGTGACGATGGCGCTGGCCGGCGAGATGCTGGTGCTGGGCGGGCTGGCTTCCGATGCCGCCGCCGGCCGGGCGAAGGCCGAGGCGGCGCTGGCCGATGGGCGCGCGGCCGAGGTGCTCGCCCGCATGGTCTCGGCGCTGGGCGGGCCAGACGATCTTCTGGCGCGCACACCGCGCTATCTTGCACGTGCGCCGGTGATCCGGCCGTGCAGCGCCGAGCGTTCCGGCTACGTCGCCGGCATGGACGCCCGTCAGGTCGGCATCGCCGTGGTGGCGCTGGGCGGCGGCCGTGCCCATGCCGACGACGCCATCGATCCCTCGGTCGGCCTCACCGACGTGATCGATGTCGGCACGCAGGTCCGCGCCGGCAGCCTTCTGGGCGTCGTGCACGCCGCCAGCGACGCCGATGCCGACCAGGCGATCGCCATCCTGCGCCGGGCGATCCGCATCGAGGACGCGGCGCCAACGGCGCGGCCGACGATCATGCATCGGATCGGCCGATGACCCTCGACCTCGCCGCCTACGAGCGCGACGGCTTCCTGGTGCTGAAGGACTTCCTGCCGGCAGCCGATTGCGATGCCCTGCAGGCGCGCGCGGCCGAGCTCGTGTCGGCCTTCGACCCGGGACCCGTCCGCACGGTGTTCTCGACGCGCGACCAGGGCCACGCGCGCGACTGCTACTTCCGGGACTCGGGCGGCACCATCCGCTTCTTCTTCGAGGAGGAAGCGACCGACCAGCCGGTGGCGCTCGCCCTGAACAAGATCGGCCACGCCCTGCACGATCTCGATCCCGTCTTCGATCGCATCTCGCGCCAGCCGCGCCTGGCCGAGCTGGCGCGGGCGCTGGGCTTCGAGCGGCCGCTGCTGCTGCAGTCGATGTACCTCTTCAAGCAGCCGCATATCGGCGGCGAGGTCGGCTGGCACCAGGACGCGACCTATCTCCATACCCGGCCCTCGACCGTGACCGGCTTGTGGATCGCCCTCGACGACGCCGACCGCGACAATGGCTGCCTGATGGCATTGCCGGGCGGCCATCGCGGGCCGCTGCGCCAGCGCTTCCACCGCGCCGGCGAGGCCGCAAGTGAGGTATTGGTGACCGACACGCTGGATGTCACGCCGTGGCCCCTGACGCCGCCGGTGGCGCTCGAGGCCGCGCGCGGCACGCTGGTGGTGCTGCACGGGCTGCTGCCGCACGCCAGCGCGCCCAACCGGTCGGGCCGGCCGCGCCATGCCTATGCCTTGCACCTGATCGACGGCTGTGCCGAGTATGCATCCGACAACTGGCTGCAAAGGCCGGATCTGCCATTGCGAGGGTTCGCGTGATTCCCAAGGCCGAGCTGCACTGCCATCTCGAAGGCTCCATCCCGCCGGCGCTGGCGCGCGAGCTGGCGACGCGCAACGGCCTGGAGCTGCCGGCCGGCCTGATGGGCGCCGACGGCTTCTATGTCTGGAAGGACTTCCTGAGCTTCCTCGACGCCTACGATCGCGTGTGCACGACCATGCGCCAGCCGCGCGACTTCGGCGACGTGCTCTACGCCTACCTGGCCGGTGCCGCGCGCGAGGGGGCGAAGTACGTCGAGATGTTCTGCTCGCCCGAGCGGCCGGGCGCGCTCGGCATCGCCTACCGGGTATGGCTCGATGCCCTGGCGCAGGCGATCGACCGGGCGCGGCGCGACTTCGGCATCGAAGGCCGTATCATCATCATATGCATCCGCCACTATGGACCCGACAAGGCGCTTGCGATCGCGCGGGGCATGGTGGCCGAGCCGCATCCCTATGTCGTCGGCTTCGGCATGGGCGGCGACGAGGCCAAGCACATGCCGGCCGATTTCGCGCCGGCCTATCGGCTGGCCCAAGACAAGGGCTACGGCTGCACCGTCCATGCCGGCGAGGTGGTGGGGCCGGAAAGCGTGTGGGCGGCCATCAACGACCTGCCGGTGACGCGCATCGGACACGGCGTGCGCTCGGCCGACGATCCGCGGCTGATGGAAGAGCTGGCGCGGCGCGGCACCGTGCTGGAGGTCTGCCCGGGCAGCAACGTCGCGCTCGGCCTGTACCCCGACCGTGCCGCCCATCCGCTGCATCGGTTGATCGCCGCGGGCGTTCGCGTCACCCTCGGCTCGGATGACCCGCCCTTCTTCCACACCACGCTGGGCACGGAGTACGACAAGGCGGGACTGGGGGAAGCCGAGCTGCGGGGCATAACGCGGACGGCGATCGAGGCGTCGTTCGCCGACGAGGCGACCAAACAGAGGCTGTTGAGGGAGATCGGACCATGATCGCAAGGAAGCTTTGGGCGGCTGCGGCCGCGCTCGCCATGCTGTCGACGAGCGGCATCCAGGGCGTCGTGCAGGCCCAGGAAGTGCCGCCCAACGACCTGCTGTTGGCGACGCTGTGGACCCAGCGTTCGGTCGAGTACAAGGCCAATGCGCTCACCGTGTTCGCGCTGGCGCAGATCCGGCTCGACCAGGCGCTGGCCGACAAGAGCTGGACGGCGGCACCCGGCGAGCAGAAGGGCGACTTCGCCAGCCTGCCGCCCGCGGTCATCCTCGACGTCGACGAGACCGTGCTCGACAACTCGCTCTATCAGGTGTGGATGCTGAAGAACAACGCGACCTTCAGCACCAAGACCTGGAACCAGTTCTGCGCCGACCAGGTATCGCGCGCCATCCCGGGGGCCGTCGAGTTCACCAAGTACGCCGATTCCAAGGGCGTGAAGGTGTTCTACATCACCAACCGCGACGCCTCGACCGAGAAGGACACGCGCGAGAACATGCAGAAGCTCGGCTTCCCGATGGGCGGCAATGTCGACACCTTCCTGATGCAGGGCGAGCAGAAGGAATGGGGCAGCGCCAAGAGCACGCGCCGCGCCGTCGTGACCAAGGACTATCGCGTGCTGCTGAACCTAGGCGACAATTTCGGCGACTTCGACGACCGCTATCGCTCGAGCGAGGTCGACCGCATCAAGGCCTACCAGGACGACATGGCCTACTGGGGCAAGCAGTGGCTGATGCTGCCCAACCCGACCTACGGCTCGTTCGACAGCGCGACCTACGGTCACGACTTCAAGAAGCCGGTCGCCGAGCAGCGCAAGGCCAAGTGGGACGTGATCGAAACCTGGGTCGGTCCGAAACAGTAGGCGAGGCTAGATCGCCGCTTCCGTCACGGCGTCGAACAGGTGCAGGCGGTTGGGATTGACGGCGAGCTTCAGCCGCTCGTGCACCTTGGTGCGCAGCATCGGATCGACCGAGGCCACGAAGGTGCTGTTGCCGGCCCGCGTGTCCAGAAGGATCTCCGAGCCGAGCTGCTCGACGACCTCGACCTCGACTTCGAAGCAGAGCTCGGCCGGATCGGCCGCGCCGGCGACGTGCAGGTCCTCGGGCCGGATCCCCATGGTCGCCTTGGCGCCGCTGCGGCCGTTGACCCGGTTGGCGATCGGCTCGGGTACGCCGATCTTGATGCCCGGCGCCTCGGCCCACAGCTTGCCGTTCGCGCCGTTCAACGTCACCTCGGCGAAGTTCATCGCCGGCGAGCCGATGAAGCCCGCGACGAAGCGGTTGGCTGGAGCGTTGTAGAGCTCGAGCGGCTCGCCGACCTGCTGGACCACGCCGTCCTTCATCACCACGACGCGGTCGCCGAGCGTCATCGCCTCGACCTGATCGTGGGTGACGTAGATCGACGTCACGGCCAGCCGCTCGTGCAGCTTCTTGAGCTCGACCCGCATCTGCACGCGCAGCTTGGCGTCGAGGTTGCTGAGCGGCTCGTCGAACAGGAACACCTTGGGGTCGCGCACGATGGCGCGGCCGAGCGCGACGCGCTGGCGCTGGCCACCCGACAGCTGGCGCGGCTTGCGGTGCAGCAACTCGCCGATGCCCAGGATCTCGGCGGCGCGCTTGATGCGCTTCTCGATCTCCGGTTTCTCGAATTTCCGCATCTTCAGCCCGAACGCCATGTTGCTGGCGACGCTCATGTGCGGATAGAGCGCGTAGTTCTGGAACACCATGGCGATGTCGCGATCCATCGGCGGCACCTGGTTGACCACCGTGTCGCCGATCAGGATGTCGCCCGATGTGATGGCCTCGAGGCCCGCGATCATGCGCAAGGTCGTGGTCTTGCCGCAGCCCGAGGGACCGACGAAGACCACGAATTCCTTGTCGCGGATGTGCAGGTCGACGTCCTTCACCACATGGTTGGTGTCGAACATCTTGTTGAGCTTGCGGACGATTACCTCGGCCATGACCCTATCCCTTGACCGAGCCGGTGAGGCCCGAAACGTAGTGTTCGACGAAGAACGAATAGACGATCGCCACCGGGATCGACCCGAGCAGCGCGCCCGCCATCAGCGGGCCCCAGAAGAAGACGTCGCCGCGGATCAGCTCGGAGGTGACACCGACCGGCACGGTCTTCTGGTCGGGCGACGACAGGAAGACCAGAGCGTAGATGAACTCGTTCCACGACAGGGTGAAGGCGATGATGCCGGCCGACAGGATGCCGGGCACCGCACAGGGAATGATGATGTAGACCATGGCCTTCCAGCGCGAGGCGCCGTCGATGCGCGCGCACTCCTCGAGCTCCTTGGGGATGGCCTTGAAGTAGCCCATCATCAGCCAGGTACAGAACGGGATCAGGAAGGTTGGATAGGTCAGGATCAGCGACCACGGCGTGTCGCCGAGCTCGAAATTTCGGATGATCTGGGCGAGCGGGATGAACAGCAGCGTCTGCGGCACCAGGTAAGTGATGAAGATCATCGTGCCGAGGCTGCCCGCCCACGGGAAGTTGAGCCGGGCCAGCGCATAGCCCGCGAGGACGCCGCAGAACAGCGAGATGATCGTCGAGACCACCGCGATGAACATGGTGTTCAGCATCCAGCGCCCGAAGTTGGTCTCCTCGAACAGGTACAGGATGTGCTCGATCGTCGGGTTGTTGGTCCAGAACGGGTTGTAGTTGGCGGCGTTCCACGGCCGATAGAGTTCGCCGTCCGGCCGGAAGGTCGTGATGATCATCCAGTAGAACGGGAAGAGCAGCACGAAAACGAACAGGATCAGCGGGATGTTGTAGAACACCCACTTCCGCCAGACTGCACCTTCAATCATATCAGCGGGTCTCCACGCGACGGATGTACAGGAGCTGCACGACCACGATCAGGAACAGGAAGGGGAACATGGCGAGCGAGATCGCCGCGCCCTCCGACAGCAACCCGGTGCCGATGCCGATCTGGTAGGCGTAGGTGGCGAAGAGCTGGGTGGCATTGGCCGGACCGCCGCCGGTCATGACGTAGACCAGCTGGAAGTCGGCGAAGGTCTGGATCACCGAGAACAGCATGACCACCATGGTCACCGGCAGCAGCAGCGGCCAGGTGATGTGCCAGAAGCGGTTCCACGGACGGGCGCCGTCGATCGCGGCGGCCTCGTTGAGCTCGGGACTGATGGTCTGCAGGCCGGCCAGCAGGCTGATGGCGAAGAACGGCACGCCGCGCCAGATGTTGACGACGATGATCGAGGTCATGGCGAGGTCGGGGTCGCCCAGCCAGTTGATGCGCTGGGTGATGAAACCGAGATGGAACAGCGTCCAGTTGATGACGCTGAAGGTCGGGTCGAACATCCACTTCCAGGCGAAGGTCGACAGCACCGTGGGAATGATGAAGGGCAGGAGGATGAAGGCACGGATCAGCGCCTTGCCCTTGAAGTGCCGGTTGAGCAGCATCGCCAGCCACAGGCCGAGCGCCAGCTTGAACACCGTGGTGACGCCTGTGTACCAGAAGGTGTTCCACACCGACGTCCGGAAGATGCTGTCGTCCCAGATCTTCGCGAAGTTCTTCAGGCCGATGAACTGCCCATCGATGCCGACGCGTGTGTTGGTCAGCGACAGCAACACGCCTTCGAAGAACGGATAGGCGATGAACATGCCGAGCAGGACCGCGGTCGGCGCGAGCAGGGCGAGCGCCAGCCAGCGCTCGTCCTCCAGGCGCCGCAGTCGCGGGATGGGACGGTTCTCGACACCCGAGACTGCGGTCACTGCCATGGTCCACTCACTTCAGCTAAGCGGTTGAAGGCGACCTTACGCTGAATAGATCTTCTTCAGCTCGGACTCGGCCCACTTAACGGATTCCTCGGCCGGCATGCCCTGCACGGCCTTGGCGTACATGTCGGTGATGATGTACTTCGACAGGCCTTCCTGCGCCTTGGCGTCGGGCGGTCCGGCGTAGCCGGGCGCCTGGCCGAGCTTGGCGGCGACCTTGTAGGGCGTCATGACGGGATCGACGTCCCACAGCTTGTCTTCCTCCCACTTGGCCGTGCACGGCGTGGCGAAGCCCTTCTGCGATTCGAAGAACTTGCGGTAGTTCGCCTCCTGGTGGAGCCAGGTCAGGAACTGCTTGGCCGCGTCCTGGTTCTTCGAATACTTCATGACCATGTTGGACTGCAGCAGGTGGAAGCCGAACTGCCCGGCCGGGCCCTTGGGCAGCGGCGCGTGCAGGATGTCCTTGCTCATCGGCTCGCCCTTCTCGGTCTTGTATTGATCGGGCTTACGCAGCGTCTCGATGTAGATCGAGGCGCCGTTCAGGGTCGCCGAGATGGTCTGTGACAGGAAGGCGCGATTGTTGTTGGTGTCGTCCCAGGCCAACCCGCCTTCGTCCATGCCGTCCTTCCACAGGCCGGTCATGAACTTGACCGATTCGATCGTCTCCTTGGAGTTGAGCACGACGGTCTTGCCGTCGGCCTCGACCTCCTTGCCGCCCCACGACCACAGGTACGGGTAGGTGAAGCCCGGCGCGTCGCCGAAGGTGTGACCGAGCGTCTGTCCGAACGGACGGCCCTTGGCCTTCAGCTTCTTGGCGACGTCGCGATAGCTTTCCCAGGTGTCGGGGAACTTGGTCGCGCCGACCTCGTCGAGCCACGACTTGCGATAGGCGATCATGCCGCCGATCACGGCCCACGGCATGCCCATGTACACGCCCTTGCCGTTGGAGCAGATGGCCTGGGCGTACTTGTAGATGCCGCCCTCGCGCTTGCCGACTTCCTCGGCCAGCGGCCCCATGTCGACGACGCTGTTGGCGTAGAGATGGGTGTAGCTGTTGAACGACATGATGACGTCGGGACCCGCGCCCGACTGGATGCCGGCGGTGATGCGCGGCTGCAGGTCGTTGCCGTTGACGGTCTCGAGATTGATCTTCATGCCGAGTTCTTTCTCGGCTTGCGGCAGCAGTTCGCGCCGGAACATCTGATCGGTGGCGGGAACGAAATCGACCCACTTCAACCAGTGGACGGTCTTCTGCTGGGCGTAGGCCGGCGTACGGCCGGTCGCCAGGATACCGGCCATGCCGCCCATCGCGGCACCACCGGCGAGCTTCAATACGCTACGACGCTTCGTCTTTGCCATAGGGTGTCCCTCCCAGGACCTGCCGCCTCATTTGGGTCGGCTTAGTTGTGGAAGTCATCGTAGGCGGTGCCGCCAAGCGGGCGCAAGTCGATTCGCCTCGCGGAAGGCGCTTTCAACCGTGCCGCATTGCGCTTTGGGACTATTTCGTGCTTGCCGCACGAGCGTCGCCGTCCGGGGAAACTGATCCGTTCGCAGGCTTGCGGCGTAAGCACCAGCGTGACGATGCCCTCGACCGACGACCTTGAACAGATCGAGATAGACGCTTGGCGCGACTACTGCGCCGCGGCACCTCCCGATTTCGCGGAGGCCGTGGGACTGGAGATCGCCGAGCTTGACGGGCCGTTGCTGGCGATGTGCAAGCGCATCGACCACTACCAGTTCAATCGCCTGATGGGTGGCGGCTTGGCGGGCGACGCGGGCGGATCGCTGGCGATCGCCGTCGAGCGTTTCCGTGGCGCCGGCCTGAAGAACGGCTATCTGCAGATCGCTCCGGGTGGGCGGTCATGGGCTCTGGAAGCCAAGGCGCGGGCCCTCGGGCTGAAACCGCTCGAGCGCGTCTGGGTGAAGTTCTCGCGCGGCGATGCGCCGGCGCCCAAGCCATCGACCAGCCTCGAGATCGCGGCAGTCACGCCGGCCGAGGCCATGGACTTCGCCGGTGCGGTGACGGCGGGCTTCGGCATGCCGCAGACGCTGGCGCCATGGCTGGCGGCGATCGTCGGTCGCAAGGGCTGGCACACCTATGTCGCCCGCGATAACGGCAAGGCGGTCGGTGGGGCGGCGATGTTCGTGGCAGGCGGCCGCGCCTGGCTCGGCATCGGCGCCGTGCAGCAGTCGGTGAGGCGCCGCGGCGGGCAGGGCGCGCTGCTGGCCCGCCGCATCGCCGACGGTCTGGCCCAAGGGGCACGCTGGTTCGCGACCGAGACCGGCAAGCCTTTGCCAGGCGAGCCGCATCCCAGCTTCTCCAACATCCAGCGCGCGGGCTTCGCCATCGCCTACGAGCGCGCCAACTGGACGCTATAGCGTCTCGGGATCGAGGGTGAAGAGTTCCTTGGCCTGGCCGACGCCGCGCAAGGCAAAGCGTCCCACCGAGACGAGGTCGGCGCGATCGGCAACCGGCAGCGCATCGGCGAAGGTCGAGGAGATCAGGATAGGCCGGTCGACCGAGCGGCACATCGAGGCGATGCGGCTGGTCTCGTTGACCGCCGGCCCGACGACGGTGAAGTCGAGCCGGTCGACACTGCCGATGTTGCCGTAAAACACCTCGCCGACATGCAGGCCGACATAGACCGAGGTCACCGGCCGCTCCTCGGCCCGCCGCTTGTCGTTCAGTTCCCTGACGCGGTGGCGCGCGATCTCCTGCGCCTTGAGCGCGCGGCGGCAGGCATCGGCCAGGTCGTCGCCGCGGAACAGCGCCAAGGTGCCGTCGCCGATCAGCTTCAGTACGTCGCCGCCCGCCTCGTGGACGGAGGTGATCACCGCCTCGGCGTAGTCGTTCAACAGCGGGATGATCTCGGTCGGCTTGGCCGTGTCGGTGATGGTGGTGAAGCTGCGCAGGTCGGAGAACCATAGCGCCGCCTCGATGCGGTCGGCGACGCCGCGCTGGATGCGCCCCTTGAGGACACGCTGGCCGGCATCGCGCCCGAGATAGACCTCGACCAGGGTGTCGGCGACCCTGGCCAGCGCCGCGCTCTTGATCGCGAGGCCGAGCGCCGGTGCGAGGCGGCGCAGGGCCGCGATGTCGGCATCGCTGAAGCCTTCGGCACTGCGCGTCGCCCAGGTAGAATAGACGCAGTCCATCTCGCCGATCGTGGCGCCCTCGGCGAAGCGACGGACGAAGAGGATGTTGTCGGTGTACCCTTGATCCTTCATCTCCTGGACACTGGGGAAGTCGATCGGATCGCCGAAGGCGATGCGCCGCCGCAGTTCCTCGCCGCCGGTCTGCAGCAGGTGAAAGAAAGGGCTGCGTTGCCAGGAGGCGGCAAGCTCGCCCTCGGTCGTGCGGCCGTACTGGGTTGCAGCGTCCTCTTCGACCTTGTCGTTGCGCCAGCGGAAGACGGTGCCCTCGTGGACGGGGTGAAGCGTGTCGATGATCAGGAGCGCGCGCGCGAGGGGAAGCCCCGCTTCGTTGCACTTCTCGCAAAACTTGATCAGCAGGTCGGTCTCCGGCGCGCCTTCAAGGCCGCGGCGGACGATCCAATCGACGAGGCGTTCGACGTCGGCAGGCTTCACGGACAGGTCCTCAACAGGGCCACGCAGGGAGAGTGTTTTCCAGGGGCGATCCAGGATCGGCCCGCCCACGAGATATCGGTCGCACATCGCCGAAAGCAAGGGCGACGGCGAAAGATCACCGCCGAGCAGGCGTCGCTAGGCGGCGGAATTCCTGAAATGACAGGCCGCGCGATGGCCTTCGGCGACGGCTTCGAGCGCCGGCGCTTCGCTGACGCAGCGATCGGCCTTCATCGGGCAGCGCGGATTGAAATGGCAGCCGGGCGGCGGGTTGAGCGCGCTCGCGATCTCGCCGTGCGCCTTGGCGCGCGCGACCTTGGCGTCGGCGCGATGGAAGGGATCGGGGATCGCCGCGATCAGGGCGCGTGTATAGGGATGGCGTGGATCCTCGAAGATCTCCTGCCAGCCGCCCTGCTCGACGATGCGGCCGAGATACATAACCGCGACGCGGTCACTGACATGCTCGACCACGCCGAGATCGTGACTGATCAAAATGTAGGCGAGACCCATCTCGTCCTTGAGTTCGAGCAGCAGGTTGATGATCTGGGCGCGGATCGACACGTCGAGCGCCGACACCGGCTCATCGCAGATCACCAGCTTGGGCTGCAGGATCAGGGCGCGGGCGATGCCGATCCTCTGGCGCTGCCCGCCGGAGAATTCATGCGGATAGCGGTCGGCATGGTCGGGCCTGAGCCCCACCTTGGCCAGCATGTCCATCACCCGATCGTCGACCTCGCCCTTGTTGCTGACGCCGTGGATGCGCAGCGGATCGGCCAAGGTGCGGCGCACGGTCTGGCGCGGATTGAGTGAGGCGTAGGGATCCTGGAACACCATCTGGACGGCGCGCGCCGTCTCCATGCGATCGCGCGCCGAGAGCTCGTGGCCGTTCAGGCGGATGTTGCCGCGCGTCGGCGGCTGCAGGCCCATGATCGAAAGCGCGAGGGTCGACTTGCCGCAACCCGATTCGCCCACCAGGCCGAGGCATTCGCCGGGCTTCACCTCGAGGCTGACGCCATCGACGGCCTTCAGCGTCTTCACGCCGCCCTTCAGCGCGCTGCCGACATGGAAGTGGACGGCGAGATCGTCGAGCTCGAGCAGCTTGCCGAGGGTCTTGTCACTCATGGTGATGGCACCGCACGAGGCCGTCGCCCAGCGCCGTGACGTCCGGCGCGGCCGAGCGGCAGATGTCGGTCACCGACGGGCAGCGCGGATTGAAGCGGCAGCCGGCGGGATACGCCGCGATCGAGGGCACGACGCCCGAGATCTCGCGCAGGCGCTGGCGGCCGCGCTTGGAGCGTTCGCCGAGTCGCGGCAGCGAATCGACCAGGCCCTTGGTGTAGGGATGGCGCGGCGTGGCGAAGATCGCCTCGGCGCCCTGACTCTCGACGATGCGGCCGGCATACATCACGGCGACACGCCGGCACATGTTGGCGACCAGGCCGAGGTCGTGGCTGATCATCAGGATGGCGGTGCCCTTGGCGGCGCAGAGCTCGGCCATCAGGTCGATGATCTCGGCCTGCACCGTGACGTCGAGCGCCGTCGTCGGCTCGTCGGCGATCAGCAGGTCGGGCCGGCACGCCAGCGCGATGGCGATCATGACGCGCTGGCGCATGCCGCCGGAGAGCTGGTGAGGAAAGTCTTTTATGCGCCGCTCGGGCGAGGGCACACGCACCTGGCGCAGTGCATCTTCGGCGCGGTCCATGGCCTCGCGCCACGACGCGCTCTGGTGCAGCACGAACATCTCAGCGATCTGGCGGCCGACGGGTGACAATGGATTGAGTGCCGTCATCGGCTCCTGGAAGATCATGCCGATCTTGGGGCCGCGCAGCTCGCGCAGGCGGGCGGCCGAGGCGTTCTGGATCTCCTCGCCGTCGAGCACGATGCGGCCCTTGCCGACGCCCAAGGGCCGGCGCAGCAGGCCCATGACGGCCAGCGCCGTGATGCTCTTGCCGCAGCCCGATTCGCCCACCAGCCCGAAGGCCTCGCCGCGGCCGATCTCGAAGGAGACGTTCTCGACGGCGTTGTAGGTGGTGCCATCGCCCTGGAGCGTGATGTGCAGATCGTCGACCTTGAGCAGCGGAGCGGTCATGCGCGCCTCGTCTGCGATTGGGGATCGAGAATGTCGCGCAGGCCGTCACCTAGAAGATTTAGCCCGAGCACGGTGAAGAAGATGGCGAGGCCGGGGAAGACCGACAACCAGGGTGCGGCGCGGATCTGGTCGCGCGCCTCCGACAGCATGCTGCCCCAACTCGGGAAGGGCGGACGGATGCCGAGTCCCAGGAAGGAGAGGGCGGCTTCCGCTAGGATGGCGCCGCCCATGCCCAGGGTCGCGATCACGATCAGCGGTCCCAGGATGTTGGGCAGGACCTGGGTGAACATGATGCGGAAATCGCCGTAGCCCAGGATGCGCGCGGCCTGGACGTAGCCCTGGCTCTTGAGCGACAGGACCTGGGCGCGGGCGATGCGGCAGGAGTAGGACCAGCTCGTCAGCCCGAGGGCGATCACCAGGCTCATCAGGCCGGGACCCAGGATCGCCATGATGGCCAGTGCGAAGACCAGCGAGGGAATGGCCAGCATCAGGTTGGTGAGGCCGCTGACGAAGTCGTCCCACCAGCCGCCCCAGAAGCCGGCGGTGAGGCCGAGCGTGACGCCGATCAGGCTGTTGCAGATCTGGCTGACCACCCCGACAGTCAGCGACACGCGCGCGCCGTAGCAGATGCGCGAGTAGATGTCGCGACCCTGCGCGTCGGTGCCGAACGGGAACTCCCACGATGGCGGCAGCTCGGCATTCATCAGGTTGGCATCCATCACCGGATCGGTGAGGGCGATCCAGGGAGCGAACACTGCGACGCCGATGGCGATCGCCACCAGGCTGCCGCCGACCCAGGTGCTGGTACCCCATTTCATCCGCATGGCTCAGCCGTAACGGATGCGTGGATCGATCACGACATAGGCGAGATCGACCAGCGTGTTGATGAGCAGGAAGAACAGAACGATCATCAGGATGCAGCCCTGGACGGCCGGCATGTCGCGCTGGAAGACCGAGTCGACCATCAGCGAACCCACGCCCGGCCAGGCGAACAGTTTTTCGACCACGACGGCCTGGCCCATCAGCGAGCCGAACTGCAGGCCGACGATGGTGATCACCAGCACCAGCGCGTTGCGCAGCACGTGCCACTCGACGACCCGTCGCTCGCTCATGCCCTTGCTGCGGGCGGTGCGCACGAAGTCGGCGTTCAGCACGTCGAGCACGGCGGCTCGCGTGGTGCGCGCTAGCAGCGCCATGGGGCCGACACCCAGGGCAATGGCCGGCAGGATCAGGTTGCGCAGGCCGCCGTCGCCGTAACCGAAGCTTGGCAACCAGTTCAGGGTCAGCGCGAACAGGTACATCAGCATCAGGCCGAACCAGAACTGCGACAGCGACAGGCCTGAGATGGCGGTGACCATGGACACCGTGTCTACGACGCTGCCTGGTTTGAGTGCGGCCAGGAATCCCAGGGTGACGCCGACCACGATGGCAAAGGCCATGGCGGCGAAGACCAGCTTCAGTGACGGCCAGACGCGCACGGCGATCAGCTTGGTCACCGGCTCGCGGGTGCGGAACGAGGTGCCGAGGTCGCCGGTGGCGAGCTTGCCGACATACTTGGCGAAGCGCTCGTAGAGCGGGTCGTCGAGACCCATCTCCTTGCGCATGCGCTCCATGACGGCGGGATCGATGACCGAGCGGCCGTCCTCGTTCATGCCCGAGATGAAGCTCCCGGGCAGGACGCTGAATAGCAGGAAGACCAGCGCGATGACGGCCAGCAGAGTCGGGATGACGTTGCCGAGGCGGCGGACGAGGACGAGGAGCATGCTTCATGCGGCAGTGCGCCACTCCCGTGGCGCACTGCCGTCTAAACGTTGGTTACTTGGCCGGCGACTTGGCGTCGACCCAGATGTCCTCGGGATACTGGTGCGTGATCTCGGTCGGGTTGGCCTGCAAGCCGTGGATCCACGGCTGATAGGCCAGCACCGCCTTGTTGTAGTTGAAGAACCAGATCGGCGCTTCGTCGTAGATCAGGTTGTTGGCCTGCTTCAGCAGGTCGTTGCGCTTGGCCGGATCGATGCTGGCCGCGGCATCTTCGAACAGCTTGTCGAAGGCCGGGTTGCTGTAGCCCGTGTAGTTGCAGGCCGTGCGCGGCGTCTTGGAGTAGTAGCAGCGCATGGTCGTGAGCGAATCGGGCCCGGTCAGGTTCGAGCCGATATAGGCCTGGTGCTCGCCCTTCATCGCAATGTCGGTCAGCACCGTGACCTCGACCAGCTTGGGCTTCACCTTGATGCCGACCTTGGCCAGCATCGGGATGATCGCCTCGACGATCGGCAGGCCCCAGCTCTCGTTCTGGCTGGTCGTCAGCTCGAACTCGAAGCCGTTGGGGTAGCCCGCCTCGGCCAGGAGCTTCTTGGCCTTCTCGGGATCGAAGGCATAGGGCTTCACGCTCTTGTCGAAGGCGGTCGCCGAGATCGGCAGCCAGCTCACCGCGCGATAGGCCTTGTCCTTGACCAGCCGCTTGATGATCAGGTCGGTGTCGATGGCGTGGTTGATCGCCTGGCGCACGCGCTTGTCGGCGAACGGCTTGTAGCTGTGGTTGAAGGTCACCGCGCGGGTGAACATCTCGGCCACTTCGAGGATGCCGTTCTTGAGCTGCGGATCCTCGCGATAGGCGACGTACTGCGCCGGTCCCAGGATCGAGGTGTCGATCTCCTTGTTGCGGAAGGCGACGTCTCGGGCGGCGGCCTCGGCCATGATCAGCACTTCGATCTTGTCGGCGTAGGGCTTGCCCGGCTTGTAGAACTTGTCGAAACGCTCGGCGACGACGCGCGAGCCCGGGATGTGCTCCTTGAACTTGTAGGGCCCCAGGCCGACGGGGTTGGCGGCGAAGTTGCCCTTTTCGACCTCTTCCTTGGGCAGGATGGCCGTCGAGCCGACGAAGAAGGAGTAGCCGGGGTCGACGCGGTCGGTCAGCGTCATCTCCAGGGTGAAGTCGTCGATCTTCTTCAGGCCCGAGATCTCCTTGGTCGTGCCCTTCTCGACATCGACCGCGCCCTTGATGATGCGCACGTAGCGGGCGGCGGGGTAGCCCTTGCTGCCGTCCATGATGCGCGTGTAGGACCAGATGATGTCGTCGGCCGTCATCTTGCGGCCGTTATGGAAGTAGGCGTCGTCGCGCAGCTTGTAGGTGTAGGTGAGCCCGTCCTCCGACGGCGTCACCGACTTGGCAAGCTCCAGCACCAGCTTGCCGTCCTTGGAATCCCAGTTGTAGAGCGTGCGCTGCAGCGCCTTGTTGACGATGTCGTCCTGGGCGCGCGGCGTGGTGTGCGGATCGAGGCTGCCGAAGCTCGCTGCATAGGGCGCGGTCATGCGGATCGTGCCGCCCTTGCGCGGCGTGTCCTGGGCCGTCGCGACGCCCCCAAAGGCGACCAATGCAACGGCGGTCAGGCTCAGAAGTTTTCGCATCTTCCATCCCTCTTGAATTCTGTCGTTGGCGCGCATTCCATCCCTACTAGGTGCCGCGTGCAAGAGGAATGCCGAAAATGACAAGCTTGCCGAATTGCCTTCTCGTCGTGACGGCCGAGGTCGACGCCGCGGTCGAGGCCGAGTGGAATCGCTGGTACGACGAGGTCCATGTGCCCGACGTGCTGGCCTGCCCCGGCGTGCGGGGTGGTCGCCGATATATTTCCTCGGGCAAGGCCGTCGAGTGGGAGCGTGGGCAGAGACGGGAGCCGACGGCAAAAGTCTATACCGCCGTCTACGAGCTCGAATCGCCCGCCGTCGTCGAGACCAAGCAGTTCCTCGCCATGCGCGGCTGGCACCACTTCTCGCCCCATGTCCGCTCGCTGACCCGGGTCGTGGTGTCGATGGGTTGAGGCTTGGGACGCGCCACTAGCACGCAACCCGGTGGCCATCCGCACATTATCCCTGCATGCAAGTGTGCGAAGTCATGACCCGCCAGGTCGAGACGGTGGCGCCGGATGCCTCGCTGCAGCAGGCGGCGATGGCCATGGAGGCGATGGGCGTCGGCTCGCTGCCGGTCTGTCAGGGCCGTCGTCTGGTCGGCACCCTGACCGACCGTGACATCGTCGTGCGCGGCGTGGCCACGGGGCGCTCGCCGGTCGAGATGGAAGTGCGCGAGTGCATGACCGCGGACATCTCCTGGGCCTTCGAGGAAGAGGACGCCGAGGAGGTGCTGGCGCGCATGAAGGCGCTTCAGGTGCGGCGGCTGGCCGTGCTCGACAAGGAGAAGAACTTGGTCGGGATCGTATCCCTGGGCGACATCGCCACCGAGCCGCGTGCTGCCGATTTGAAGGAAGTCGGAGAGGCGATCGCGGAGATTTCCGAGCCGTCGCGGCCGCATAAGTAGTCTCATATTCTTCCGGACCGCGCGTCCCCGCGCGCCTCGTGAGCGCGCGGGACGCGCGCGGTCCGGAAGACTGCGAGCGGACCTGGAGGTCCGCGCTCCGATCAAGCCGGCACGACGTAGCCGTCGCGCCGCGGATCGCAGCCGCCGGTAAATGTGCCGTCCTTCAGGGCCACGCCCTGCATGCCGCCGACCTTCATCGTCCAGTCCGGGCCGGAGCTGAGGTCGTGGCCGCGTGAGCGCAGCTCGTCGCGCACCTGCGCATCGACGCGCGATTCGAGCAGCACGGCGCGGCCGTCTGTGAGGCGCGCGCGCGGTGCCTCGATCGCCTGCTGCAGGGGCAGGCCGAAATCGACGTACTGCACCATCGCCTGCACCTGCGTCTGCAGGATGCCGTAGCTGCCCGGCGTGCCCAGGGCCAGCACCGGCTTGCCGTCCTCGGTGACGATCGAGGGCGCCACGCAGATCGGCATGGCGTCGCCCTGCTTCACGCGGTTGGGGCTGCCCGGCGTGACGTCGGCCCAGTAGAGGAAGTTGTTGAGGCAGATGCCGGTGCCCGGCACCACCACGCCCGAGCCGAACACGCTGCCGAGGCTCTGCGTCACGCACACCATGTTGCCGTGCTTGTCGGCGATCGAGAACGAGGTGGTGTGGCCTTCGCTTGCCGGCGGCGTCCACTGCTCTGTCGGCCCGACCACCGGCTTGCCGTCACGCACCCGCGCCCGCAATCCCTCGACATGTCCGTCGGACAGCAGCTCGGCCAGCTTCTGCGCCGAGGGCGCACTGTTGGCGATGCGCTCGCCCGCCGCGATGCGGATGGCGCGCAGCACGGTGTCGATGTGCTCCGTCCCGTTGCGTGTCATCTTCGCGAGGTCGAAGCCTTCGAGGATACGCAAGGTCAGCAGGTACTGGAACGCTTCGCAGGGTGGCGGTGGCACATGGATGGTGCGGCCGCGATAGCTCGCGGACAGCGGGTCGATCCACCGCGCCTTGGTATCGAGCAGGTCTTCCAGGGTGAGCGTGCCGCCCAGCTCCGTGAGGCGGTCGATCAGCTTCTTGCCCAGCGCGCCGCCATAGAGCAGGCCGGGCCCTTCGGTCGCCAGCGCCTCGAGCGTCTTTGCAAGGTCGGGCTGCTTCAGCACCGCGCCGAGCGCCGGCTTGCCGCCGTCGATGCCCTGGAGATAGGTGCGCGACCACTCGGGATAGAGCTTGTCCTTGCCGCGCATCTCGTAGCTGACGCCGCCGATCTCCTCGACGTTGAACTCGATCAGGCCGAAGCCGTCGCGCGCCACCTGGATCGCCGGCGCGAACAGCTCGGGCAGTTTCTTGGTGCCGTAGGTGCCGACCATCTCGCACCAGCCGGCGAGATTGCCCGGCGAGCCGACAGGAATCGGCCCGCGCAGGATCTGTTCGCGGCTGTTGAGCTTCTCCAGCGGGAACTTGCGCGGGATCAGGCTCATGAAATTGAGCGAGCGCACGCGCCGCTCCGAGGCGATGTAGCAGGTCGCCATGCCCATGCCGGCCAGGCCCGACATGTACGGCTCGACCACGTTCAGGGTCGCCGCTGTCGCCGCTGCCGCGTCGAAGGCGTTGCCGCCGTTGCCGAGGATGCGTGCGCCTGCAGCAGCAGCCAGCGGATGGGCCGCCGCCACCATGCCGTGCCGCGATGCGATTGTCGGACGCTTGCCATGCTGCAACATCTGCTCTCCCCCAGAAACGCGCGCCGGATCGTGCCTGCTCCGCCGCATGACGACCAGCAACAATTGCGCCCAAGCGTCAGCCGGAGGACAATCGAGCCATGCAGCGACTTGAATTCGGCTGGTTCCTGCCGACGGCCGGCGACACCACCGCCTATGGCTTGGCGAGTGCACAGGTAGCGTCGTCGCTGCCGCTGTTCGACCGCGTCGTCGCGGCGGCCGAGACGGCGGGCTTCGAATACATGCTGGTGCCGGTGCAGACCGCGTGCTGGGAGGCCTGGATCTCGAGCGCGATGATGGTGGCGCGCTCCAAGTCGATCCGTATGCTGGTGGCGGCGCGGCCGTCCTACATCAACCCGGTCCTGCTGGCCAAGATGATCGCGACCTTCGATCAGCTCTCGGGCGGCCGCATCTGCGTCAACCTGATCGCGGGCCAGAGCGAGGCGGAGAACGAATCCGAAGGCATCAAGTGGGGCAAGGAAGAGCGCTACGAGATCATGGACGAGGAAGTCTCGATCCTGAAGGCGCTATGGACCGCGCGCGGCCCGCTCACCTACGATGGCAAGTTCTATCAATTGAAGGGGGCGCAGATCCGCCCGCATCCGCTGCAGAAGCCCTATCCGCGCTTCTATCTCGGCGGCGGCTCGCAACAGGCCTGGGAGATCTCGGCCAAGCACTCCGACGTCCACTTGTTCTGGGGCGACACCTACGAGCGCATCCGCGCCAACATGGCCGTGATCCGCGGCATGGCGGCCCGGCACGGCCGCGAGAACGACATCGGCTTCGGCATGCGCCTGCAGATCGTCTGCCGCCAGACCGAGAAGGAGGCGTGGGAGTTCGCCCACGAGCTGGTCGGCCATGCCAGCGAGGCCCAGAAGGCGTTCGTGAAGGAGCGCTTCGCGACCTCCGAGGCCAACCGCCGGGTGCGCGAGCTGGCGGCCCAGGGCGAGGTCATCGAGCGCAATCTGTGGACCGGCATCACCCAGGTACGGCCGGGCGCGGGCATCGCCATCGTCGGCACGCCCGAGCAGTGCGCCGAAACCCTGCAGGACTTCATCGATCTCGGCTGCCACTCCTTCTGCCTCTCGGGCTATCTGCACGACGAGGAGGCCGAGCGCTTCGGCAAGTGGGTGATGCCCATCCTGCGCGACCGCAATCGCGAGCGCATGCTGGCGGCCTAGAGCATCGAGCTTGAAATAAGAGTCGAAAGGGGATTCCCAAGGAATCGGAAGTCTGATTCAAGATGCTGGCTG